>JAPTHR010000016.1 GCA_029228645.1 Gammaproteobacteria bacterium Milos-ODIII6 | reverse complement strand
ACATCACGTCCATTCCGATGGCTCGTGGCTTCGTCTACCTGGTAGCCGTCATCGACTGGTACTCGCGGCGAGTCCTGTCATGGCGGGTATCCAATACGCTCGACACCAGCTTCTGCGTCGATGCCCTGAATGAAGCGATCGAACGACACGGCGCACCGGAGATCTTCAACACCGACCAGGGCAGTCAGTTCACCAGCGAGGACTTCACTGACGTGCTCAAGCACCACGACATCCGGATCAGTATGGACGGCAAGGGGCGCTGGGTCGACAACGTCTTTGTCGAGCGCCTCTGGCGCAGTGTGAAGTACGAGGAGGTCTATATCAAAGCCTACGACAGCGTCGCTACCGCCCGTGCATCTTTGGGCGCGTACTTCGCGTTTTACAACGAGGAAAGACGACATCAATCACTTGACCGGCTGACACCGGACAGTGTGTATTATCAGGACGCTGCCAAGCTGGCGGCTTGACCCGAGGAAGCACTTATCACGCTGTCCAATTTACGGGGTCCACTTCTAAACATGCTTAAGGGTACCTCGAAAAATACCCCACTTCGGGCAGAATAGCAGCGACCGTACGTACAGACAGAGGACGAATAGGATGCACCCCGGCTTCTTTGATGAAGAGGACCGACTGGCAAAACCTGAGAAGTTGGGTGACCCCTTGCCCCGGCTGGACAGCATCGTGGATAGGGAGGCGTTTCGTCCTCTGTTGAAGAAGATCCACGATAGACAGCGTAAGAGCAACGCCGGGTGCAAGCCGCACGACGTACGCTGATGTTCAAGATGCTGGTGCTGCAGGCGCTGTATAACCTCTCTGACGACCAGACCGAGTTCCAGGTGCGCGACCGGCTGTCATTCCAGCGTTTTCTTGGACTCTCTCCGGAAGACACCGTGCCGGACGCCAAGACACTGTGGTTGTTCCGTGAACGCCTGGTCCGTCACGGCTTGATCGACAAGCTGTTCAAGCGTTTCGATGAGCAGTTGTGGGAGTCAGGACTAGTGCCCAAGGGTGGCCAGATCATCGATGCCAGCCTGATCAGCGTACCGAAGAACCGCAACACGCGGGACGAGAACAAGCAGATCAAGGAAGGAAAGACCCCGGATCGCTGGGACGAGCAGCCGAACATGAAGCGGCAGAAGGACGAGGACGCACGCTGGAACCAGAAGTACGGAAAGAACTACTACGGTTACAAGAACCACATCAACATCGACAAGGAGCACAAGCTGATCCGGCGCTATGCCGTCACCGATGCCAGCGTGCATGACAGTCAGATGTTTGATGAAGTGTTGGACGAAGAGAACAGCAGCCATTCGTTGTGGGCTGATTCGGCGTACCGCTCGGAAGCCCGCGAGAAGCAGTTACGGCAAAAGGGCTACAAGAGCCGGATTCACCGCAAGGGCAGTGGCCGTCGCCAACTGAACCAACAGGAGCAGGCGACCAACTACCGCCGTTCCAAGGTGCGTGCCCGAGTCGAACATGTGTTCCGTGACCAGCGTACCCGCCAAGGCAACATCCTGGTACGTACCAAGGGAAAGCTCCGGGCGGCGGTGAAGATCGGGTTAATGAACCTGACCTACAACATGCGACGGCTGGAGTTTTTGCTCAGGCCGCAATCCGCTTGCTGCCCAATCTGAATGGTCGAAAACCTGCGCAAAGTGGCGAAGACGAATCGATAAGGCGAGTAAACAGGGCTGATTGCCCTGAAATCTGATCAACTGAGTGGCGAAAGGGCGCTTCCGCTACCTGAACAACGCCTATGACGGCGTCAGAACCAATTAATCGAGGTGCCCTTAAGTGAAGGACGCTTTCCGAGTACGATAGTGATTGGCTTGGAGCGGTCTCTGGTCTCCGTTTAGTCAACCACGAAAGGGAGCATGAAGTTCATTCTCCGCGCATCCTGGTTAAGAACTCGATAGGACGACAGAGAACCATCTTCGCCATAGGGATACACAGACCATTTTATTTCTAAACACCTAATAAGGTTCATTCAATCCTAGAGTATTTACAGCATGAGCATGCTAGACATGTTGACAATTAGGCAGTTCTCTCGCTACGCGACCGTCGGACTAGCATCAAACATCACCCTGTATTTGGCTTACCTCGCGATCACAAGCGTAGGCGTCGGCCACAAGCTTTCCATGAGCGCCTTGTACGTTACCGGCGTAATTATAACTTTCTTTGTGAACAGGAAATGGTCATTTGCTCATGACGGGCTAGCTCACACTGCATTTGTCCGATATGTCATAGCCTACATTATCGGGTACTTCATCAATCTGCTCATACTTTTTGTGTACGTAGACAAACTAGCTTTCCCTCATCAGGCCGTTCAGGCGGCAGCCATCTTCATCGTCGCAATCAGTCTTTTCTTAATGCATAAATTTTGGGTTTTCGCCCAACCGGCTGATAATCATTAAACAGGAACAATCGGCATCGAACTTTCCGCCAAGCATGAGGAACGACTTCCGGCATACCCCGCGAATGCATTCTCTCAGGATCAATGGCCTACTTATACAACAACCGAAATCCAATTTTTAAAAGTCCGTCCCGGATTACACACATTCAAAGCCAGGTGGCAATATGACGCAGGCGCCCAACTCCAGCACCCAGCCTTTTGACCAGCAACCCGTGCGGGTATCACTTGTTGTCCCCGTCTACCAAGGTGAGAAAACTCTTCCTTTTCTGATGGAAGAAATTGAACCAATGACGTCGCCTCAGAGGACACCCGAAGGCACAAATTTTTTCATCTCTGAAGTCTTGCTCGTGCATGATTGCGGGCCCGATCGTTCAGATAAGATCCTGGAAACCCTGAGTGAGAAATACTCCTTTGTCAGCCCTGTCTGGTTATCGCGGAACTACGGACAACACGCCGCCACAATGGCCGGAATGGCGAGTGCGACAGGCGACTGGGTCGCCACAATAGACGAGGATGGCCAGCAAGATCCAAAGGACATCGGATCCATGCTCGATTGTGCACAGAGAGATTCGTTTCAACTGGTATACGCACAACCCACCAATCCACCTCCGCACGGTTGGATACGCAACCTGTTCAGCAAAACGGCCAAAAACATTACGGCAAAATTACTCGGCAACGCTGAGGTGGGCCAATTCAACAGCTTTCGCCTTGTTGACGGAGAAATCGCACGCACGATGGCGGCATACTGTGGCAACGGCGTCTATCTGGATGTTGGACTTTTCTGGATTGCAGGACGAATCGGGAGATGTCCGATCAGACTGAGAAATGAAATGGACCGACCTTCCGGATACTCCTATTTCAAGTTATTCGGCCACTTCTGGAATCTGATTCTGACCACTGGCACCCGACCCTTGAGAATAATCACGTTAATCGGATTCGCTTCGATACTCTTGGCGGTTGCCATTTCGTTTTACGCATTCTACGGTAAGTTTTTTGGCACCAACCCGGTACAGGGATGGGCGTCGATGCTAATAGTCGTGTCTTTTTTCTCTGGCGCTATTTTGACTTCCTTGGGCGTTATCGCGGAATACCTTGCCGTCACCATGGGCATCGCCATGGGCAAGCCTTTGTATGTTGTCAGCACCAAACCCACCAGACCCACCGCCGAAAAATGATTTCCTGGGTCATCGGCAGTGGCGGCTTGCTCGGCTCAGCCATTCAGCGTTCCATCCATCAGCACGGTAACGAGATATTTACGCCGCCGTTCCGATTCAGGTGGAAAGACCATAATGGACTCAAGCATCAAATAGAAGCCGCAACAGCCTCATTTCGTACATTCGTAGGAAACAATGATCACTGGACAATCTACTGGGCAGCTGGCATTGGGAATATGAGCAGTTCGCAAGCCGAACTCGAGTCGGAAACGAGGGCTCTTTCATGGCTTCGGAACTTCGTATCCCTCCAGCCTCAGGAATTCCAATCCAGAGGATCGATCACTTTCGCCAGTTCTGCGGGCGCCATCTACGCAGGATCCAGCGAAGAAATAATCACAGAAACTACAGCAGATGCACCCACCACCGCTTACGCCAAGGAAAAAATCCGCCAGGAAGATCTACTAAAAACGTTTGCGTTGGAAAGGAATGCTCCTTCCTCCCTCATAGCACGTATATCCACGCTCTACGGACCAGGTCAGGCAGTTTCCAAACAACAGGGATTAGTGGCGCACATCGCCCGGTGCATAATTCGAAACAGACCCATCAACATATTCGTGCCGCTGGACACAATCCGCGATTACATCTACGTGGATGACGCAGCTTCAATGCTCACCTGTGCATCAGATAATTTTAACCGCGCTGAAAAAACGAAAACGATTATAGTTGCATCAGAATTACCTACAACAATTGCCGAAATCGTAGCCACCTACAAACGACTCACCCGAAAGAACCCCAGGATTTTCACCAGCACGACTGCGTTATCCAATGTGTACAAACCCCAAATCCTTTTTCGTTCTTTGAACGAACTGAATATCAAACATTACAGACGAACAAGCCTGCCGGTTGGCATCTCCCAGGTAATCGCTTCTGAGAAAAGGGCTTATGCGCAGAGTGCATTGTGAACCGAATTCTGAGCCCAGACGCGAATCACTTATTCATATTTACAACGAAACTACGAATTTAACATTAAGGAATAAAAGTGGATAAAGCTGAGTTTGATAAATTTGCGGACGAGTACACTTATATGCTCAAGTCCAGTATCGGAATTACCGGCGAAGATCCCGACTATTTCGCCGAGTATAAGATTGCAGATATCGCATTATCATCAGCATCTACTCCAAGGGTACAAGAATCGGTAAAAGTACTGGATTTTGGATCTGGCAACGGAGCTTCAATTCCCTATGTGAAAAAATACTTTCCAACTGCTGAACTAAACTGCCTGGACGTTTCTGAACGCAGCTTAAAAATAGCCGAATCCAGGTTTCCCGCACTAGCGAACTATGTGCCATTTGATGGGCAGAACATCCCCTTCCCTGACGATTATTTCGACATTTCTTTTGCAGCATGCGTATTCCACCACATCGATCACTCAGAGCATGCAGCCTTGATAAAAGAGCTGTATCGGATTACGAGACCCGGGGGGAACTTATTTATATTCGAGCACAACCCCTACAACCCACTGACAGTCCGCGCGGTCAATACATGCCCATTTGACGTAAATGCCAAGCTTCTGAAACCGGGCTATACCAAGAGATTGTTACGAGATGCGGGTTTCGAGGGCACTCGAATCCGCTACAGGGTATTTTTCCCACATCAGTTGAGGAAACTCCGGGTGATGGAAAAACAACTCACCTGGCTTCCCCTTGGTGGGCAGTATTTTGCCATGGGTAATAAATAGCCACCTGGCGCATTGAAGTGGTCTAATCCTGCCGGACACCTCGCTAAGGTGGTAATACTACCGACCGAGGTGAAACATGACGACAGAGAGAAAGCGGCGTAATTCCACGCCTGAGTTCAAGAAGGATGCGGTGGCCCTGGTCACCGAGCAGGGTTACTCGGTAGCGAAGGCTGCGCAGGCCGTCGACACCAGCGAGAACAACCTGCGGCGCTGGAAGAAGGAGCTGGAGCAGGAAGCCAGGGGGGAAAGGCTGAACGCTGATGAGCGCGCTGAGCTGACCCCGTAAGCTCCCCCAATAGGTAGACAGCTCATTAGTAGAGACCTCTGGCATGATTAGCCGCTAGGGCTTCGTTAACCAGCCGCGCCAAGCGAGACCAGCACGCACTCTACATCCTATTTCATGTACTTTTAGTGCGATAGATGACGTTAATCGCCAAGCTTGTGCGCGCGGAAGTATTTCCTCACCCAGGAAGTGCGCCCAACGCTGTGCGACATGATCCGCATCCATTCTTATTGCCTTTGCAGCGCCATGTTTAGAGATGGACCCACTTGATTGGACAGTCATTGGACGGAGATAAGTGCCTTCCTCCATCATGAGCATCCTGCTCTGGAGAAAAGCGATGAGAAGGAAGAGAAGAACCCATTCACCTGAATTCAAAGCCAAAGTGGCCTTGGCGGCGATACAGGGCGAGCTAACGATGGCCGAGCTGGTCAAGAAGTTTGACGTGCACGCCAACCAGATCACCGACTGGAAGAAGCAGCTGCTGAACAGCGCCCCGGATGTCTTCGGCAAGGGCGCGACGAAGGCCGAGGACGCTGCCGAGACGGTCCAGGAATTACACGCCAAGATCGGCCAGCTCACGATGGAGAATGATTTTTTAGAACGCGGGCTCGAACGGATTCACGGGCCCAGAGGAAAGAAATGGTAGACCGGAAGGAACCGCTGCCAGTGAGTCGTCAGTGCGCCTTGTTGGAGCTACCACGCTCGACGTTCTATCACGTCCCCAAGCCAGTCTCGGACGAGGAACTGGCACTGATGGCGTTGATCGACCGCTGCCACCTGAAGCATCCGTACTACGTAACCGTTCATTCCGCACCGCTATTGACCCAGTAAGATTCAGCGGAGTCGTTTTTTCTTCTGGGTTCGATCGGATTGTGAGGCACTATCGACATCCTTGACCTCTGACAGCAGGCCAGGCGTGACGCGATACTGTCGACCATCATCACTCACCACGTTGACCGTCTTGCGATTGTATTTGACCAGGGTGCCWACGACGCGCCCGTGKTCGGTGTCGAAGCTGACCTTGGCGCCGAGGTTGAAGGCCATCATGTCGACATGGGCCTGCATCGCCTGCAGCATCTTGATGCGCTCGACCACCCGGTGGTTCAGCTGCATCAGTTCTTCCAGGCTCAGGCCATCGATATCAACGGGCATGCTCAAGGTCCGAGCGCAGCGGATTGTCGGCGTACAGCGTCTTCCAGCATCGCGGGGTCAGTTGCTCGACGTCTTTAGCCGGGTGCAGCGCGATGCGTTGCAGCACGTCCACCAGGTAGGCGTACGGGTCGACATCATGCAAGCGGCAGGTGCTCAGCAGGCTCTGGATGATACCGACCTGTTCGGCACCGACCTCTGACCAACAGAAGAGCCAGTTCTTGCGGCCCATCGGGATCACCCGCAAGGCCCGTTCCAGGTGGTTGGTATCGATCGCTACAGCCGGGTCACCGAGATACACCCGCAGTTGCGCCTGATGGTTTTCGGCATACACCAGAGCCTTGGCCAACGGTGCGCTGTTAACCAGGTCGGTGCGCTGGCGCTGGCTATGCACCCAAGCGAAGAACGCATCAACGATCGGCAGGGCATGCTGGCTACGGTAGTCGAGCTTGGCTTGGTCGGTGAGTTCGCGCTCACGGATCTGTGCCTCGACCTGGTACAGGGCGCCGATGATCTCCAGCGCCTCGTTGGCCGCCGGATCACTGTCTTGCGCACGTTCGAAGTAGCGCCGGGTGTGCGCCCAGCACTGCGCCTGGGTGACCTTGGGGCGCGTCTTCGCATAGGCGTTATAGGCGGCATACCCATCACTCAGCAGCGTGCCGGCAAAGTCCCCAAGCTGTTCCACCACGTGGGCCTTGCCACGACTGCGCGACCAGCTGAAGCAGATCTCGTCCGCCTCGCCATAGATCGGCCAGTACCAGGTCTGTTTGAGCTTGCCTTTGCCCGCCTTGCCCGCTTTGATCGGCGTCTCATCCATCGCCAGCACTTTACTTTGCAGGATGTGCTGCCATTGCGCATCGTAGATCGGTTCGAGTAAGCCGATCGCGCGTCGCACGTAGTTGCTCAGGGTCGCCCGGCTCAGGGTGATGCCGGCATCGGCTAACCGCTGATGCTGGCGGTACAGCGGCAGGTGATAAAGGAACTTGTCAACCAGAACCCCGGCCAGCAGGCTGACATCGGCCAGGCTGTTGTCGAACACCGCGCTCGGCGCCGGCACTTCCAGCAGCGTGGAGCAGCGCTTGTCGCGGATCAGCGGGCGGCGATACACGAGCACCACGTAACTGCCGGGACGCTGCGCGAGGCGGCGGGTGATCTTGTAATCGATGACTTCGTACTGATCCGCGTCTGGCCCCTCCAGTTGCGGGGCCGACAGTTCGATGGTCTCGATCGGCACCCGCTCATCGAAGCGCAGGCCACTGTCGGTGACATCCTCGTCACGCCGTTGCTTGCCCTTGCGCCGGGTGTAGGTGATCTTCTCGGTCGGCTCAGGTTCGCTTGGCGGTACCGCATCGCCCAGCAGCTGACCGAGGTCGAGTTGATCGGGGTTCTCCAGCAAACGTTTCTCGGACTTGCGGCCGAACAGCTGGCGCTTGAACCAATCCAGTTGTTGCTTGAGCGCGTCGCGCTCTTCGCGTAACTGCGCATTGTCCGCACAGACTTTTGCGTACTGCTGGGGTTCGATCGTTGAGCTGCTCGAAGCGCCTTTCATAGCGCTAAATTATACCGAAACGCGCGCCTCGTCAGGGCGTCGATAACGCTTGAAACGCCGTATCGAGCGCAGATCGATACCCTCCAGAATCAGCTTGAGTTCGGTCCATTCCAGGCGCCGCTTGTCACCCTGACCCTGCGGGTGAAACTGGCCCTGCTCGAGCCGCTTGGCCCAGACACAGTAACCGCCACGATCGTAGTACAGGACCTTCAGCTGGGTGCGCCGGCGGTTGATGAACACGAACAGCTGACCACTGGCGGGCTCCTCATCCAGCTGCGTTTTGACCAGTGCGGATAAACCGTCAAACGACTTACGCATGTCAGTGGGCGGCCCATACAGCCAGATACGGACCTGAGACTCCGGAATCAGCACCGGCGCAGTCGCAGGCAGACGCCGTTCCCGAGATCCAGTTCGATATCCCAGCCAGATTCCGTTGGCCGATCCAGGGTGCCCAGATCAACCCAGGGCTCGGATGGCGCCGTTTCCTCGGACGCGAGTCGCCGTTTCCAATTCTGAAAACTGGCTACGCTCAACTCGTTGGCCGCACAAAATGCAGCCTGGGTCATCTGGCTCGACGCCTGCGCCTCAAGCAATTGCTGCCATTCCTCGCGGCTACGACGCTTGCGCCGGGTAATCGTCTCGTTCATCGTCTCTCGCTCCGGGTGGTTGAACACGGAACGCAAGGTACGGGCAGCTCAGGCTGGGCGGAAGAACGGTGCGGTTTGACCGGTTACCGTACTACGGCAGTCGGCGTATCCGGGACTGGCTGGAGGATCACGGCCATACGGTCAACCGCAAGAGGGTCAGGCGTCTGATGCGCACGATGGGCCTTGCGGCGCTGTATCCGAAGCGCAACCTCAGTCTCGCCAACCAGGCGCACAAGGTCTATCCCTATCTGCTGAGGGGGCTGGTGATCGATCGGCCGAATCAGGTCTGGGCGACCGACATCACGTACATTCCGATGGCTCGTGGCTTCGTCTACCTGGTAGCCGTCATCGACTGGTACTCGCGGCGAGTCCTGTCATGGCGGGTATCCAATACGCTCGACACCAGCTTCTGCGTCGATGCCCTGAATGAAGCGATCGAACGACACGGCGCACCGGAGATCTTCAACACCGACCAGGGCAGTCAGTTCACCAGCGAGGACTTCACTGACGTGCTCAAGCACCACGACATCCGGATCAGTATGGACGGCAAGGGGCGCTGGGTCGACAACGTCTTTGTCGAGCGCCTCTGGCGCAGTGTGAAGTACGAGGAGGTCTATATCAAAGCCTACGACAGCGTCGCTACCGCCCGTGCATCTTTGGGCGCGTACTTCGCGTTTTACAACGAGGAAAGACGACATCAATCACTTGACCGGCTGACACCGGACAGTGTGTATTATCAGGACGCTGCCAAGCTGGCGGCTTGACCCGAGGAAGCACTTATCACGCTGTCCAATTTACGGGGTCCACTTCTGGTAATCTACTGATCTGATAACGAATTATGGAGCAGGCTTGGACAAACAAGATCGGGGGTTATCGAGCCGATTTGAATTGGTCTGCTGGCGATTGTCCGTTTTTCTGATCGAGCCTTGGAACTGAGGTGCAATCAGTGTAGGGCCAATATCGTCGTCGTGTTTTTTCTGCGCTAGTTTTTTTCGACCTGAGATGACCCGGAGGCTGAGAATCGCAATAATTCCCAGACCCAGAGATAGCAAGGGGGGGGAGCTGTCGACCGCGTTAATTGTCCAAGTGCCGAACTCCCCTATCGGGTAAAGGTAATGGCCCTTCTCCAAAGTCAGTATTTGGGCTGAGTTCGAGACCTTTTGAATGATTGCTCCGCCATCGATAGAGGTGAACGAATTCGTCCAGAAGCCTGTAGAAATTTCACGGTACAAGTCATCAAGATCGCCACTATAGGCGCCTAGTGACCAGAACTCAGGCATTCCTTCGGCCCCGATTTTAAAAAGGAACTGCCGGAACGATGCTGTTTCATCGGTAATGGTCAGATCGCCGTCGCTTGCCTCAAACGAGACCACATCCTGTCGCACATCACGGAAGAGACCGCTTGGAAGCCGGGAGTTAAGAAGCAGCGAGAAGGTGACTCTATTCGTTGTATCGAAAACGGCGCTTTGAGGGTTTTGTGATTCGAAATAGTTAAAATTTCGACCTTCGTATCGGTACTCTACCAACGAAGAATGCGCGGACCCATAGAACAAGGTTACGACAAAAAGCATCAAGACTCGCACGATACGCGCTCGATGATTTACTTGCCGAATCTCTCGTTGCTTGGGAATCGGTCCGAAAGGGAACTCCATCTGCAGATTATCGATCGGTTTCTGACCAACGCAATGTTGATGATTCTTCACTATTGGTGGTGAGGGACCCGTTCCAAATCTAGACACTCAGTGGTTCTTCCGAGCAAAACTGAGTCCGACTAGACCCAGCCAAATCAAGATGGGTATCGAGGGTTCAGGCACTGGTGAAGCGCGGTACAGGTACGTCCCCCAAGTCGCTGTCGCCTGGTCATCGGGAAATTCCTGAGGATTTGTGTTTATCGAGGCTAGAGCTTCGGGAGTTCCATAGATGGAAGTTGCCCACAGGAGAGTCGCGTTGTGGTTTCCTGCAGAATACGAGTCGCTTGTTCTGCCCCAAGACAACCTGTAGTCCGGCAGTGGGTCTATGTACGTGCTTCCGAGCAGGTCAAGCAGATCGCTTACAGGCTCATAATTGGCCGCATAGAAAGAGAATCCAATCACGGGGATATTTGCGCTAGACCATAGCTCTAGGACTTCCGTGTTGCTGGCGATGCTCCAATTGCTGAATTTTCCACCAGCGACGGTTTCAGCTAGGACCTCGGGGTAAGTGAGGTTTGTTGTTTCCGTTAGATCCAGCCATTCCAGGCCGGTGTTGGCGTCTTTAGTGATAAGGCCATCGCCAGACGTTTGCCAGTCGACAGAAAATAGCGCTGCATGCGCATTAATAGTGAGAAGCGAGCCAGCTATAACTCCGCGGAAAAAACCCACCAAGAGTGATCGATTGCGGTTCATTTCCTTATCCATGATCTATGCTTTCAGGGTTCCGTGATTTCTATGACGATATCCATATGTCGCACGCAATCAATATGCCAAGCAGACCAACTCTCGGATATCAAAGAATTAATCGGTTTTTTCTTTGTTGCGCTGGAACTTGGCCTGTAAAGAATTCGGACACTTAACGAACCGACAGGCAGCCCCGTAGTTTCAGCCTGAAGGTTCACATGCATACCCCCGAGAATGGGGCCAGTAGTTGCGTACGAAGGGAGGAGGGGCCTCAACAGATCTTCCTTGAGTCTTAGATAGGGCATTCCAAATGCAACAGCGTCAGCAGCGGCAGAAAGAGATGGGGTCAAAAACCGATAAATCTGGAGCAGCAGTTATTCTGGCTGTCGTATTTTCGCTGGCTGGTTGCGACCTTAACGACCAGAACAGAATCGATGCTGAGGACGGTAATAGCGATGCCCAAATCGATGCTGCCTACCAGGACGGATACGAGGCTGGCTACGCAGAATGCGTCTTAAAAGAATTCCCCATTCCGGAAGTTCAGACTGCGTTGTGGTATGCGGAGGTAAGAGGAAGGATTGATGGACTGCATGCCTGCCGGGAGGAGCGGCAAAAGTCGAGAGAGTCAAAGTAACTGTTATTCACCCGTAATCGAAGCCCCACACGCATACCTCTGGGCATGGGCTATATAGCTACTGGTGAGCGGGGGAGGTGGTCCTAACAGACCCCCCTTGGGTTTGAATTCCCGAGTCCTGCCGCCAGCACCCGAACTTGCCCCTGATGCTCCAACAAGTCAGATATTCATTCTTTCGCACTTCACCTACTGGTGCCTTTGGGTGTCCAGTGTTTCACGATTCAATGGACACGTAGCCACTGGAGCTAAACCCCTTGATTTACGGTGTACAGAGTATCGGTATATAAAACCCTGGACATTATGTCCATAGTGTCCTAAGATATTATTCGACATCAGCGGCAACTGTTGTCACAAAAAGCGAAGCCCCGAGGTGCGGCAACACCAACAGGGCCTCTAACCAAAACCTTCTGTACTGGAGAAGATCATGGCTAACACCGATTCTACACCGGCTATCTACGTTGGGACCTACGGCAAATACAACAGCGGCTCCCTTGCTGGGGCATGGCTGGATCTGGAGGACTACGTCGACAGAGACGAGTTCTACGAGGCAGCCAAGGAGCTGCACAAGGACGAGGCGGACCCGGAACTGATGTTCCAAGACTGGGAGGGCATCCCTGACGAATTTATCCACGAGTCAGGCATTGATGCTGCCTTCTGGGATTACCTGGAAGCAGACGGCGACCCAGAGGCAAAGCAGGCGTTTATCGATATTCGCGGTTACTGGGATGCTGCTCAGTTCGAGGAAAGCTATCAGGGTGAATGGGACAGCAAGCAGTCCTTCGCGGAGAACCTGGCGGAGGATATGGGGTTACTCGATGGCATGCCCGAGAACCTGCAGAGCTACTTCGACTGGGACGCCTGGACCCGTGACTTGTTCCTGGATGGATACACGTTCGCAGATGGGCAAGTGTTCAGCGATTACTGAGGGAGGGCGAGATATGGCCACCAAGGCAAAAAAGAAACTACACCCGGCAAAGGGGCAGGAGGTCGGTTACATCCGGGTATCGACCACCGGACAAAAGACGGACCGACAGCTGGAGGGGGTGGCGCTCGACAGAGTCTTCGAGGAAAAACGCTCTGCCAAGGATACCAAACGTCCGGTTCTAAAGGATTGCCTCGCTTACCTCCGTGAGGGCGACACCCTGCACATCCACAGCCTCGACCGGTTAGCTCGTTCTTTACTCGACTTGCAGCAACTGGTTGCGGATCTGACAAAGAAGGGCGTGACGCTAGTCAGTCACAAAGAAAACCTCAAATTCACCGGAGAGGATGACCCCATGTCAAAACTCATGCTGCAGTTGATGGGGGCTGTGGCGGAGTTCGAGCGATCACTTATCAACGAAAGAGCGGCCGAGGGGCGAGCAATTAGAAAGGCAAAGGGCTTGCCATTCGGTCCACCTCCGAAACTTGACCCAGACCAGCAGAACGAAGTCCGCAGATTGGCAGCTGAGGGCGTAGCCAAAACGGAGATCGCTAAGAAGATGGGCATCTCCCGCTCATTGGTCTATGAGATCCTGAAGCGGGGAATGTCTGGTAAGTGAAAATGCTGCAGGAGAAGGCAGGCTTTTAACCCCTTTGACTGGGTTTTTCTTGCAGTTCTCCTGCAGTTAATCGATCACTGCAAGTGGTATAATCCAGCCTCACCCAAGAGATGGCGAAAACTCACTTTCGACTGGCGGCGAAGTCCAGCATGCGCTGAATCGACCGGACAGCCTTAACCCTGACCGACTCTTCAACGAACACCTCGCCGGTGCCGTCGCGCAGCGCGGTTTCGAGATTCTGCAGGGCATTCATGGCCATCCACGGGCAGTGGGCGCAGGATTCGCAGGTGGCGCCTTCGCCCGCGGTGGGGGCGGCGATGAGGGTCTTTTCCGGGGCCAACTGGTGCATTTTCCAGAAGATGCCGTCGTCGGTGGCGACGATGAATTCCTCGTTCGGCAGGTTTTTCACCGCCTGGATCAGGGCCGTGGTCGAACCCACCACATCCGCCTGGTCGACCACCTCGTCGGGCGATTCGGGGTGGACCAGGATCGCGGCCTTGGGGTGCAGTCGCTTCAGGCGCTCCAGAGCGAAGCCCTTGAACTCTTCGTGCACCACGCAGGCGCCATCCCACATCAGCATGTCGGCGTCGGTCATGCGCTGCACGTAGTGTCCGAGATGTTTGTCGGGCGCCCACAGGATTTTTTCCCCGCGGGCGTGCAGATGCCTGACGATATCCAGCGCGATCCCGGAGGTCACAGTCCAATCGGCGCGGGCCTTCACCTCGGCGCTCGTGTTCGCATACACGACCACCGTCCGGTCGGGGTGCTGGTCGCAAAATGCGGTGAACATATCGGCGGGACAGCCCTCGTCCAGCGAGCAGGTCGCATTGAGATCCGGCATCAGGACCGTTTTTTCGGGATTGAGTATCTTTGCGGTCTCGCCCATGAAGCGGACTCCGCATACGAGCAGGGTGTCGGCCTCGCTTTGCGAGCCGAACCGCGCCATTTCGAGCGAATCCGCCACGCAGCCGCCGGTCTCCTCGGCCAGCGCCTGCAGGTCGCCATCGACGTAATAGTGCGACACCAGGACCGCGTTCTTCTCCGCCATCAGGCGCTTGATGCGGTCTTTCAGCGCCGCCTTTTGCCCGGCGCTCATCGCCGGCCAGTGCGGATGCTTGGGTACCTGGACCCGGGGCGGAATAGGAACTTGGGTTTCTGAGAGATTCATATCAGTCACATGGGCTCGACGAAAACATTTTAAACCCCTGGGCTGCCCGGCTGCAGAGGCCACAGCCAGGCGGCCCCCCGAACACCGCTCGAGTCACCATGCACCGGCGCCAGGATGCGGGTTCGCAGGGTATCGGAGAACACGTAGCGGGGCAGGTTTCGCGGCAGTTCAGTGTACAGCGAACTTATCTGACCGAGGCCTCCGCCAAGAACGATGACCTCGGGATCGAGGATGTTGATCACGCCCGCCAGTGAACGTGCGAGACGGTCGTGGTAGCGCTGCATGACTTGCACGGCGTCCGCATGGCCGGAAGCGGCGGCGTCAGCGACAGCGCGCGCATCCACGCCGCGAGCATAATCGCGCGCGAGTCCCGGGCCGGAGAGGAAGGTCTCGATGCAGCCGTTTTTGCCGCAGTAACAGGCTGGCCCGGGTAGTTCGGCCGGTTGCGGCCAGGGCAGGGGGTTGTGTCCCCACTCCCCGGCGATCGCGTTGGGTCCCTGCAGCAGGCGGCCGTCGATCACGATACCGCCCCCGGTTCCGGTTCCAAGGATGACCCCAAAGACGCTCGCGGCCCCGGCGCCGGCGCCGTCTGAGGCCTCCGAAAGCGCCAGGCAGTCGGCGTCGTTGGCGATCCGCACGGGGCGCTTCAGCCGCGCCTGCAGGTCCTCGCGGAGCGGTCTGCCGTTGAGACAGACCGAATTCGAATTGCGCAGCAGGCCGGTCGCCGGCGAGATCGCGCCGGGGGTGCAGATGCCGACCGGTTCGGCGGCATTCCGGACAGAAAGTTCGGCTACCAGCTGGGCGATTGCCGCCAGGGTCGCATCGTAGTCACCCTCGGGCGTGGCCACCCGGATGCGCGGATGCAGGCTCCCGTCCTCGTGCAGCAGCGCACCTTCGATCTTGGTGCCACCCAGGTCGATTCCGATACGCGCTGCGGTCATTCCCCGGGCGGGGTGGTGACGTCGTCGGGGCGGAGTTCGAGCGGTTGCTCGAGCGTCCTGGTCTTTCCGGAGGGGTTGGTGAAGCTGTCGTTCAGGTCCTGCACATAGCGGTCGGTATCCTCCAGGATCTCGCCCAGCAGACGCCGGTTGCGGCGTGTCCAGCCGCGCGGCTTCTTGCTGAAGATGCTGCGCCAGGGCACGGTGTTGGCGAGGAAGGCGCTCGCCAGGTTGCCCCGGACGCCGCGCTCTGCCGCCAGTTTGCGCGCCAGCGGCGCCACGGTTTTCGCCGCCAGCCGCCGGATACCGAAATGCAGGCCGAGCAGAATCACGTAGGTGCCCAGAGCGCCCAGGAATGCGCGCAGCGGGGTCTCGCTCAGCCATTGCCACCAGCCCGCCTGATAGCTCAGGCCCTCCCACTGGCCCAACTGGATGGAGCCGAAAAGAAAGCCGATCAGGATCAGGCCGAGCGCGATCGCATCCCCGATCAGGGTCCGCTTGCGCCACGCGCGGATGAGATCGAGCAGGGCGGGCACTGTTTTTTCTTCGACGTCACGCGCCTTCTTCTCCAGGCTGCCGACGATGCGGTAGGCGCGCTCGACTTCCACCTGCTGCATCCGCTCGTAGATCTCGTCGATGTCCTCGTTGCGCTTTTTCTCGAACCGGTTCTTGAGCGCCTCGTTCTCGATCGGGTTGGCCGCAGAGCGGCTGTAGATGGTGAAAAAGCGTCCGGCGGTGAGCCCACGCTCACCGAGCGCGCGCTGCCAGGCGGCGACGACTTCTTCCGGGTTGTCCTCGCGTGCCGTGGTGTCGAGTTGGTTCAGGATGTACAGGAACTTGCCCGAATCCGGCCGGCGGATGGTCTTGTCTATCAGGTGATTGAGGGTGTCGCGCATGGCGCCCGGTTCGGGATGGCGCGCATCGAAGAACACCAGCACCAGGTCGGACAGATCGATGATGTGGTCGGTTATCCGGAGGGTCGAGGTGCGTTGCGCATCGGCGTCGAATCCCGGTGAATCGATCAGGATCTTGCCCCGGAGCTGTTCGCTGGCGCAGGTCTTGAGCTGGAGGTAGGCATCGATGCGCGATCCCTCGCCGCTCGCGACTTTTTCGATTTCTCCGCTGATCTTGTAAAACGGGAAGCGGGGGTCGGAATCGAGCGCCACGCCAGGAAGCGTATGGCTGTCCTGCTGCTCGCTGAAGGAGATGACCGTGAACTTGTCGTCCACCGCCTGGTTGCCGCTGCGTTGCAGCTTCTCGCCGAGGTAATCGTTGATGAAGGTCGACTTGCCTGCGGAGAAAGTGCCGAGCAGCGATATCAGGGGCCACCAGGGAATCTGGGTCGCGTGCGACTCGTCGTCGTTGAGTAATCCCATCTGGCGCGACATGCGGTCGAGTTTGCGAAAACTCTGGACGGCATTGAGAAGCACCGGGTTTTCCTGCTGCAGGTGGTCTTCGAGCTGCTTCAGGCGGTGCTCAATCACGTTGCTGACGGTCATGGTGGAACGGCTTCCCTGTGGTGAATCAGCGGGCATGTTATCCCGACGGGGCGACCCGTGGGTACCCTGTGGGCGAAACTCGCGCAGCCGCCGGCACGATGCGTGCCAGGTGGTCCTGGACGCCAGCAAGGCTGCATTGCATTAAGGAGGGCCGCTGGGAGATAATCCGTCTTTGAATCGGGGCGGGTTTCGACTGTTCGTGCCCGCCGAAATTCCATTTCACGGGGCGGACATTGATGCGAAGACTTTTTGCCGTGGCTTTCCTGGGAATCCTCGGAGTCGCGAGCAGCACATCCTCCGTGATCGCCGGGTCCGGCGAGGTTTTTGTGGTGCAGGCCTCTACGGAGCAGCCCACGGTGGCGATCGGTGGCAGCGTCGTCCCTTATCGCGAGGTCACCCTGGCCGCGCAGCTTCCCGGTCGGGTCAAGTTCCTGGCGGGCCAGGAAGGCGATGCCTTCAGCACCGACAACCTGTTGGTGGCGCTGGATGACGCCGAATTGCTGGCGAAGCGGGCAGCGGCCTACGCACAGTACAGCGCCGCGGAATCCGAACTCAGAAACGCCGGCGTGCAGTATTCGCGTGAACTCTGGTCACCCCAGAGCCGCGCTGCGCCGGGTGGCATGGCCATTCCGAACCTGTTCGACCAGATGTTCACGCGCCCGGCCGAGGATTTTTTCGGCGACCGCGACCGTGACGCGGAGCGTAGCGCCGACCTGTACGCCTCCAGCACCCGGATCGACCAGGGGCGCAGCGCGATGTTGCGTGCCCAGTCCGAGATCCAGGCGATCGATGCGAAACTGCGCGATGCCAAGTCGGTGGCCCCTTTCGATGGCGTTATCATGCAGAAGTTCATCGAGGAGGGGGACACGGTCCAGCCGGGCCAGCCCATGCTGAAGTATGCGGATACCACCTGGCTGCAGATCGAGGTGGACGTACCGGCGCGCCTTGGCCAGGGCCTGCAGGTGCTGCAGGTGATTCCGCGCGGGGCCACCTTCGACGACCACCACGAGCCGGTGGACGTCCGCGTCGCCCAGGTCTTCCCGATGGCGGACGTGCAACGGCACACGATCAAGGTCAAGTTCGACATCCCGCAGGGGGTCTCCAAGCCCGGCATGTATGCCAAGGTGATGGTCCCCGACACATCCATGGCGGCTGGCCTGGCGCGCACCCCGGCGATTCCCACCAGCGCGATCCGCTACCGCGGGAGTCTTCCGATCGTGTACATACAGAACGCTGAGGGTGAGCCTGAGCTGCGCATGATCCGGGAGGGCAAGCGCCTGCCCGGTTCGATGACCGCGGTGCTTTCGGGTATCGCTGTCGGGGACCGCGTATACGCCGACCCCGGCCCCGACATCCTCAGGGAACCCGCGAGCCCGATGTAGGCCTCTTGCCTTTCCTGCAGGTCAGCCATTCCGCGTTGCCCGGATTTAGGATCGTTTCAGACGAATGAGCGAAATCGATACAAACCCTTCGACCCCTTGGGAGTCCGGCGTCATCGCCGAGGAGAAGGATCTGGGGATCGCGGGCAGGGTCGCTCGTTTCTTCATCAATTCCCCGCTGTCCCCGTTGCTGTACATCGCGATGCTGGGGCTTGGCATCCTGGGGCTTCTGGTGACTCCACGCCAGGAGGACCCCCAGATCTCGGTTCCGATGGTCGACCTCTTCGTGCAGTACCCGGGAGCCGAAGTGGCCCAGGTGGCCTCGCTCGCGGTCCAGCCCCTCGAGCGCCTGATGTACGAGATCGACGGCGTGGAGCATGTGTACTCCGCGAGCCAGCGCGGGCGGGGCGTGGTGACGGTCCAGTTCGAGGTCGGAGAGGAAATGGGTCCCTCGCTGGTCAAGGTCAACGACAAGCTGGCCTCGAACCTCGACCGGATACCCCAGGGCGTGAAACCACCCCTGGTGAAGGCCAAGGGCATCGACGATGTTCCGGTGGTCAATATCACGCTGTGGTCCGAGAAGGATTACAACGGGGATGGTGTCCCGGATGTGGACGACTCCCAGTTGCGCCGTCTGGGGCAGTCAGTGCTGCAACTGGTCAACGAGATTCCCGAGACCGGCAACAGCTTCGTGGTGGGTGGGCGCGCCGAACAGGTGATCATCGAGGTCTATCCCGAGCGCCTCGCGGGCTTCGGGCTCAGCCTCGGGCAGGTGGCCCAGGCGGTGCAGGGCGCCAACGTCGAGCAGCAGATGGGTGATGTCGAGTCGAGCGGCTCCCGCCTGACCGTGGTGTCCGGTGCCTTCCTGAAGACCGTCGATGACATCAAGCAACTGCAGGTTGGGATCCACAATGGCGTCCCGGTGTACGTGCACGACGTGGCGGATGTGCGCCAGGGGCCGGAGGATGCCCGTCAGATGGTGGCCTTCTACACCGGTGCGGCCAGCGAGGACCGCGATCGGGCGGTCGCAGTGCCCGCGGTTACCCTGGCGGTGGCCAAGAAGAAGGGCACCAATGGCGTCAAGGTGGCGAGCGATGTGATCGCGCGGGTGAATGGCCTGCGGGGGCGCCTGATTCCCAACGATGTCAATATCAGCATCACCCGCAACTATGGCAAGACCGCGGACGACAAGGTCAATGCGCTGATCCAGAAGCTGTTCATCGCCACCGGCTTCGTGGTGTTGCTGGTCTGGGTCGCGTTCAAGGCGTTCAAACCGGCGCTGGTGGTCTTACTGGTCATCCCGGTGGTCCTGCTGTTCACCATCCTGTGCGCCTGGTTGCTGGATTTCACCATCGACAGGGTTTCGCTGTTTGCACTGATATTCGCGATCGGCATCCTGGTGGATGACGCCATCGTGGTGGTCGAGAACATCTACCGACGATGGCTGGCGGCGGGGTCCACCGACATGGCGACCGCCGTGGATGCGGTGCGCGAGGTCGGCAACCCGACCATCCTGGCAACCGGCACCGTGATCGGCGCGCTGCTGCCGATGGGCTTTGTCACCGGCATGATGGGTCCCTACATGCTGCCCATCCCGGTGCTGGGGTCGGTGGCGATGGCGATCTCGCTGTTCGCGGCGTTTGTGTTCACGCCCTGGCTGGCGATCCACGGAAAGCTCCGTCCCACCATGGATTACCTCGAGAGCGCCGAGAAGCGCGAACACCGTGAGGCAGAGTGGCTCGACGGTCTTTTCCGACGCATCCTGATGCCATTGATTGAGGACCGGCGCCGGGCGCGGCTGTTCAAGCTGGCGATGTGGGGCGCTTTCATCATCATGTGCTCCTTTTTCTACTTCAAGTGGGTGGCGGTCAAGATGCTGCCGCTGGACAACAAGCCTGAATTTTCGGTGGTCCTGGACATGCCGGAAGGCTCCGCGCTCGCGGTCACCGGCAACATGGCGCACCGGATCGCCGAGCGCCTGCGACGCCTGCCCGAGGTGCGCGCCGCGCAGATTTACGTGGGCACCGCCAAACCCTTCGACTTCAACGGCATGGTCCGGCATTACTATCTGCGCCAGGAGCCGTGGCAGGCGGAGGTGCAGCTGCAACTGGTGGAGAAGGGAGAGCGTGACCGAAGCAGCCACGAGATCGCCGTCGAGGCGCGTGCACTGGTGCGCGAGCTCGTGGCCGACAGCGGCGCCGCGTTCGCGGTGGTCGAAATGCCGCCCGGCCCGCCGGTCCTGCAGTCGGTGGTGGCCGAGGTGCACGGACCGGACCGGGAGACCCGTCGCGTGGTGGCGGCCGAGCTCACGGAGATATTCCGCCAGACTGAAAGCCTGGTGGATGTCGACAACTACATGCGTGATGCCTACGACTACTGGCATTTCGAGATCGAGTACGAAAAGGCGCAACGACGCGGTATCACGGTCGAGGCGATCAACCGCGAACTGGCGATGGCGTTGGGGGGGTTCGTCCTGGGCGACGTGAAACAGCGCGCCGGGCACGAGCCGATCAACATCGTGGTGCAGATCCCGCTGGCGGAGAGGTCCAATGTCTCGCGCCTGGGTGACATTCTGGTAACGGCATCCGATGGCTTCGGCGTGCCCTTGAGGGAACTGGGCCGCTTCGAGCGCCGGGTGGAATCACATATCGACTACCACAAGGATCTGCGCCCGGTCGAGTACGTGGTCGCCGATGTGGGTGGCGAGTTGGCGGCCCCGGTGTACGGCATGCTCCAGGTGCAGGACAAACTGAAGGAACTGGGTTGCGAGACCCCGGACGGCGCGTACCTTTGTGACAACATCTACTGGACCGGACCGCCGCTGGATGACGCCGAATCGGCCTTCGAGTGGACCGGCGAATGGACGGTCACCTACGAAACCTTCCGGGACATGGGGCTGGCCTTCATTGCCGCCCTGGCCCTGATTTACATCCTGGTGGTGTGGGAGTTCGGAAACTTCAGGGTGCCTGCGCTGATCATGGCGCCGATTCCCCTGACGCTCCTGGGCATCATCCCGGCGCATGCGCTCGTGTTCCAGATGGGTTTTGGCGGTGAGTTCACCGCAACCTCCATGATCGGGTGGATTGCGCTGGCCGGCATCATCGTGCGCAACTCGATCCTGCTGGTCGATTTTTCGGTGCATGCGATTCAGGATGGGCAAAGCGTCGTGGAGGCGGTGATCGGCGCCTGCAAGACACGAACCCGGCCAATCCTGATCACCGCGCTGGCGCTGGTCGCGGGATCATCCGTGATCTTCTTCGATCCCATCTTCCAGGGGATGGCGATCTCCCTGGCCTCCGGCGTGCTGGTCTCGACCATACTGACCCTGGTCGTGATTCCGCTGGGGTGCGTGAACGCCGCTCCTGCGCTGTGCGAAGTGGCGGGCGTCGACTGCGAGACAGAAGGGTTGCTGCCCGAGCAGACCCATCCGGACAACAAGACTTCGCGCAATACCGGCGGGCAGCCCGTTTGGGTGCGTGTCTGGGGCGCCCTGATCATGGGCTTGTTCGCGCTATTCGGGTTGGTGCAGGCGATCCTGGCGGTGTTCAGGGCGCGCCGGCAGGCGGCGCCGCCCAACCCGCCCGTTGTGCCGCAACAAAAAGAATCCACGCCGGACGAGGTGAGTCCGGAACCCAGGCCGCGAGCCGCTGCCCCGCAGCCACCTGCCCGGGACATCGAAGCTCGTGCGGAGGAAAAGCCCACGCAGCCGGCAAGGCCTGATTCGGAAAAAGCGCAGAAAAAGATCGTGGTGCGCAAGGCCGCGAAGAAGAAAGTGGCCAAAAAGAAGGCGCTTGCACGCAAGAAAGCGGCTTCGAAGAAGGCGAGGGTGACGACCCGAAAGGGGTCGGCAGGTGCCGCTCCGGCGAAGAGCAATACCCCGACTCCCCGTGCGCAGGAACCCACGGCAAAGCCTTCGCCGCCCGCGCAGAAGCCGAGTGCCGACGATGAGGCCGGAGGCGGTCATGCGCGCCGCGGTATCCGTTTGAAGTCCACCGACAACCTCAGCGATGATGGCCTTGCCTGACCCGGGGTTGATATGAAAAATCCCGCTACAATAATAAGTTAAGCGGAATACATCTCTAACAGTCGAGTATCCGCTCAGAACAGTAAAGGAGCCCGAGGGCTCGATTCAGTGGATGCTATCTCAATGTGGCGGAAGTCGGTTTACCTGTGGCTCATTCTGGGGGGCTTCCTGGCGGGTCCACTCGTGTGGGCTGCATCCCCGGGTTCCGCATCGGGGGGATCATCGGAGTCCGGGGCGTTCAGGCCGCACACCAACCCGGCCTCCGCGACACAATTCGATCCGCCCGCAACAGTTGCTCCGCCCGAACCGGACAGCTCCGCCCGCTTTCGCCCCCTCCAGAAACCGCGCATCCGGTCTGCCACGGAACCACAGGGCAACCTGCTGCTTCCCTCCGCCGTCTCCCCCTTTAATCCCGGTTTCGCCCCGACGCCGCAAATTTACCCTCAGGCCCTCTCACCCGCCACGCCCGGCTATCCCTATGGATATCCCTCTCTGGGGTACCCCGGCATGAACATGTCCTCACCCTACGGATCACCCACACTGGCGCCTGTTGCGCCATCGCCCTTCGGTGGGATGCCGTACGCCACTCCGCCGCCAACGCCTTTTGCCCCAGTGCCATACGGTGGCATGCCGTACGCCACGCCGCTCTACCCCATGCCCTATGCGCCCGGGCTCATGCCGTACTGGGGCAGAGGTTGGTGACCTGTCGGAGCGCGGCCGCGCAAAAACCAACAGATTTTCGTTAACCCATTGATATCCCTAGCTATTGGTGGGTTACTCAGGCTCTCTCCACATTTTTCCAACAGTTTTCCACACCTTTCCACACAAGATATTGTGGTTGACAGCGCAACTGAAGCTTATATATTGTGTCCAGCACACCGGCGAGAGGTCGACACTCTGTCGATATTCCCGTACCCCCAAAGCAGTATTCAGAATGAGTTTCGCCAATGAAATTTGAACGATGGGTAAGAGCGGGCGTGATAACCCTGGTTGTGACCGGGAGCACGGTCTCTGCTGCCGACTTTCAGCAATGGCGCCCGCCCATGCTCGGCATGCCGGGCGCGATGCCGGTGGCGCCCATGCCGCCTGCGATGCCACGCCGTGTTCATGACCCGCGCTTTCGTCCTGTCCCTGCAGCAGATTTCATGAGGCCCCGTCAGGCTCAGGCGCCGGTCTATCCAGGCCAGCCCTTCGTCTCGGTGCAGGGGCAAAACCCCGGTTCTTCGGCAACACAGCCGGCGTTCACCAAGCAACACGCCTGGCGGCCAGCCGATCACCTTGCGCCGGTGGCGCCGAGTCGGCCGTCGTGGGCTGAACGGCAAACTTCGCCAACGATTGCCTCCACTCACCCGAACCTGGCCTATCCCATGGGGGGCATGCCCGGAGGCTACGGCGGCTATGCTCATCCCGTGCCATACGGAATGATGCCGCCACCCCCGCCGCCACCGATGCCTTTTCCCGGGGCCTATGGGATGGCATCGGGATTCCCGCCGCCATTCCCGCATGCGGGTATCCCGGGTGGCGGGTTCGCCGCGCCGTTTCCTCCAGCGCCCCCGTGGATGGGTGGCAGCAATTACATGGCGCCGGCAGGAATGTTTGGCTATCCTCCGCCGATCACCCCCTGGATGGCGCCGTGGACCGCGGCGCAGCCCTGGAGCAGACCGGGCACAGGCTATGGTAGTTTTGGCTCAGTCAACCCCCTAATGGGTGGGCTTCGGTCTGCTTATCCTCTCGCCGGTCTGTATTGACAGCCGAGTATCACGGGGGGCGGAACCACTGGGAGAGGTCCTTTCGTGATAACGATGATCGGCAGCCTGAAAGGCGGGTCGGGAAAAAGCACTATCACCTTCAATCTTGCGGTCTGGCTCGAGATGGCCGGCGTGGATGTAGTGGTTGTCGATGCCGATCCACAGGCTACCCTCAGCGATGTGTTGCAGGTTCGTAATGAAGAGGGCTACAAGCCGATAATCCGGCGCGAGTCCGCCACCTTGCTGCGCGACGATCCGGAAGTACTGAGAACGCACGACCAGGTGCTCGTGGATGTGGGCACTGCATCCATGGAAAACCTACGTGGTGCGATCGGTCTCGCGGACAGGATCATCGTTCCGGTACCCCCCAGCCAAGCCGATATCTGGTCCACCCAGCGCTTTCTCCGCTTCGTCGCCGCCAATGCCGGTGGCCGCGAGATCGAGGTTCTCGGTTTCATCAATCGGGCCGACACCCATCACGCCATTCGCGAATCCGACGAAGCCGCCGCTGCTTTGATCAGTCTCCCTGGAATCCGTTTTCTCAAGCCCCGCTTGGCCCAGCGCACCGCCTACCGTCGCTCGTTCAGCGAGGGGCTCGCGGTTTTCGAGCAGCAGCCCCGTGGCAAGGGCTCTGCCGAATGGCATGCCCTGGCCGCGGCGCTCTATCCGGATCTGGTCTCTTGAGGTTATGGTCCAGGGGCGAGCTTGCTCGAGAAGTGTTCGGCCTGTTGCCGGATGGCGTTCGCGGCCAAGGCCGCTCCTACGGGGGCTGGCCGGCTCGTAGGAGCGAGCTTGCTCGCGAAGCGTTCGGCTTGTTGCCGGGTGGTGTTCGCGGCCAAGGCCGCTCCTACGGGGGCTGGCCGAGTCGTGGCATTGCTCGTAGGAGCGAGCTTGCTCGCGAAGCCTTCGGCCTGTTGCTGCTTGGCGTTCGCGGCCAAGGCCGCTCCTACGGGGGCTGGCCGAGTCGTGGCATTGCTTGTAGGAGCGAGCTTGCTCGCGAAGCGTTCGGCCTGTTGCCGGATGGCGCTCGCGGCCAAGGCCGCTCCTACGGGGCCTGGCCGAGTCGTGGCATTGCTCGTAGGAGCGAGCTTGCTCGCGAAGCGTTCGGCCCGTTGCCGGTTGGTTTTCGCCGCCAAGGCCGCCCCTACGGGGGCTGGCCGGCTCGTGGCATTGCTCGTAGGAGCGAGCTTGCTCGCGAAGCGTTCGGCCTGTTGCCGGGTGGTGTTCGCGGCCAAGGCCGCTCCTACGGGGGCTGGCCGGCTTGTGGCATTGCTCGTAGGAGCGAGCTTGCTCGCGAAGCGCTCGGCCTGTTGCCGGGTGGTGTTCGCGGCCAAGGCCGCTCCTACGGGGGCTGGCCGGCTCGTGGCATTGCTCGTAGGAGCGAGCTTGGTCGCGAAGCGTTCGGCCCGTTGCCGGTTGGTTTTCGCGGCCAAGGCCGCTCCTACGGGGGCTGGCCGGCTCGTGGCATTGCTCGTAGGAGCGAGCTTGCTCGCGAAGCGTTCGGCCCGTTGCCGGTTGGTTTTCGCGGCCAAGGCCGCTCCTACGGGGGCTGGCCGGCTCGTGGCATTGCTTGTAGGAGCGAGCTTGCTCGCGAAGCGTTCGGCTTGTTGCCGCTTGGCGTTCGCGGGCAAGGCCGCTTCTGCGTTGAATCCGGTGGTGGTTGCCGCTCACAGCTGAGGTGAAAATGGGTCTATTGGGGAACTTCCTGAACTGGCTGGCCACGCACCTGGTCGTCATCGCCTTCGCGATCTTCCTGACGGTCGGCATGTTTCTTTGGGATTCGTTCCATTTCTCCGAGCCCGCCGTCGCTGAGCCCGCATCCAAGCCATCGGTCGCCGAACCCTCCTCGCCCTTGCAGGCCTCTTCGCCCGGAGACGCGGATCGGCAGAGCCCGGTGCATCACGCCGAAGAGGTCGCCGTGAACGAATCGTTGCAGGTTCCGCCTGTCAGCGAACCCGGGTCATCCGGGGCGAATACCCCTTCGCAGGCATCCCCACACCCCGGGGATTCCACTGACGAGCCGGCGATGTTCCGTCCCATGCGGGAGGACGCGGTGGCGCTTGCCTCGTCTCCGGCGAATCCCGTATCGACCCGTTTCCGCAACCCCGAGCTTCAGCCGAAGGTCCAGAAGGCCGATCTGCCGAAGCTTTTCGCAAAACGCCTGGCCGCGGCGCGCAGTGCGTTTTCCAGGGAGGACCTGGATTCAGCCGAACTGCACTATCTGCGGTATCTCTCGGACCGGCCGGAGGATGCGGTCGCCTTTGCCGAACTCGGCAACCTCTATCGGGCGATGGGGCGGACCGCCGATGCCCTGGATGCGTACTTCGAGGCGGGCCTGCGTTTCGGCGACCGGGGTGAGTGGGCCGAGGTGCAGCAACTCGCGATCATTCTGGAAACGGCCGGTGATCCCAGGGGCTCCCACCTTCTCGGGGCACGACGCTAACCCGCCGATGGCGGTGGCGGGCAAAGCCCCGCCCGCAGAGCGTTTCTCTCTCTGAAATCGGACAGATTTCGTCTCGGCCGGGTGGCCTCTGCCGTCCGTCCACGACAAAACTTCACAAAAAACTTGAATAGAAACAGGTAACCCCTTGTTTGGTTTTCCGGTTAAAATATCCGCTGTGAATTGCGACGCAATTTCCGTATAATTTTATGCAATCACAATTCGAGTTTATGGCTCATGAGCGAAAAATCCCCAGAAGACAGCCCGCAGGTCGAGCAGGTCAGTCACGAGGACGAATACGCACGGCTCTCAGAGGTCTTTGAATCCAGCGCCCGTCGCTGGGAATTGATCATCTACCCGTCGCTGTTCGCCTTTATCGTGCTGGCGCTGTACGGCTTTTACCTTATTTACAACCTGCAGCGCGATGTGCATTACCTCGCCATCAGTGTCGACACCAACATGACGACGCTGGCCGGTAACATGCAGTCGGTGTCGCGCAATATGGGTCAGTTGACGACCAATGTGCGTGCCATGACGGTGAGCCTGGACGCGATCGATCGCAAGGTCGGAACGCTCGAGCCCATGCTGACCAACATCCACTCGATGGATCAGTCGATGCGTGCGATGACCCAGACCACCGGGTCACTGAATGCAGCGGCGCAAGGCATGAATCTGCATATGTACCGGATGAACCGGGATATCGGCAAGCCGATGCGGGTGTTCAACTCGTTCGTACCGTGGTGATCGGCAACCGGCACCCTGTTCCACAAACATGGAGCAGGGTGCCTTTTTGAGCCATCGAAGAAAGGGAATGCCTTAGCCGGCATTCCCTTTTTTTCGGCGAGCCTCCTGGTCCAGGCTCGAATCCGATCCTGAACCCAGCGCTTGCGGTTTCTGCAGGTAGTCCCCCCAGGCCTTGCATATCCCGATCCGCCACAGGCGTGCAAGCTGCTCTGCGTGGTTGATCCTTCCGGCCACGGTTTTGATACCGCTGCATTGCAGGCGTCGATCGAGATCCAGCAATTCGCGCTCTCTTTCCGGTTGAGCCTCCAGGTTGGCAAGGAGCGCGTTGCTGTACTGCGCCATGTGTACCCCATGACGTGACAGCTGGTCGGGAATCGTTTTCGAAATATCGACATCCCGGCAGGTGATGCGGCAATTGATTTTCTGCACGCCCTCGATGAAGCGTTGCAGCCCCGGGCTTTCCGCATGCAGCGACATGGCGTCCACGCAGAATTGCAGATTGCTGCCACGGACATTGAATTGGCGCAGGGACTCGCAGATCGTGGACAACAGGCTCTCATCCTGTATCGATTCCGGGGAGATGGTCAGATGCACCCCCGCCTTTTCACCCAGGGTGGCCAGCAGGCTCGCTGCCTGGTGCACGAGCAGGTGTTCCAGCGGCAGCGACCGCCTGTCCTCCCTGTTCCCGGGTATCCGGGAGGGCAGGGGCGCAGCAGGGTCGCCGCCATCGCCAGGATTGGCGAAGATGATGTAATTGGCGCGCGACTCCCCGTCGAGGTTCACGATCGGGCGAAACAGGGCGGTCGGGCCATTGGCTGCCGGCGCCGGTGGCGAGGCGGGGTTGGGCGCCGGCTGCTTGTCCCCACGCGAGCGCTCTGGCCGGATGCGCGATGCAAGATACATCCGTCTTATCGTGAGCTGCAGGCGAGGGTGGTCCGCGACATCGATGAGGTCATGTATCCGCAGTTGCTCGGCCAGCGCCCGGCTGGCTGGTGGAGCGCGGCTGGCGAGAATAATGCCTGTATCCGGGCGGTGTTCCCGAAGGTAGGTGACGAAAGCCTGCGCCGTTTCTGCCTTTTCGTCCGCGTTGATCAGCGCGCAATGGATCGCGCCCCGGTTTTCCTGACCGGGCAGGGAATCGGGTCCGGGACAGTTGTTGAGCCGAACGCACAGACCGCGGCTCTCCAGGATGCCCGGAAACCTGTCCGCTTCCCCGGGGGTGTAACCGCAGAGCAACAACTCGATGGTGGGGCCTTTTGCCGGGGGGCGTCGCGGGGATTGCATGCGTGCAGGCGTGACTACACGTAGCGTGCTGGGACCGCTTCGGGCTTAGACTCGCGGGGCGGGGTCAAAGCGATTTCCAGAGGGCCTCGAACTGGCTCCGGCTGGACCCGTCTCCCTCGCCGTCCGTTTTTTTCGTGTTCATGTATTCGATTTCAAAGCGGGCGAAGACGCCGCCGAAATCGATCAGCCTGGCGAGGCGGATCAGGGTCACCTTGCGACTGGCGACCTGCTCCAGCCACAGGAAGGTGCCGAGTTCGTAGCCCGCGCTGCTGAGAATCAGTGATGGCTTCTGCACCGAGCCGCGGCGGGGGAGCGGCGGGATATGCAGACAGTTCACCGGGTCGCGCCGGTTGCGCAAGGGGACGCGTCCCTCTGCAATGGCAGCATAAGCCCGGGCGGCCTCGACATGATTCGAGAGGATATGAAGACCGATTTCGACCTCGGACTGGTCGATACAACGTAACCAGCGCACGACGCCGAGACTGAAAGGCGCCTCCTCCTGGTCGGCGCCGACGCCGATCAGGTCGCCGACGCGCGTCTTCGGCGTGCGTTCACCCGCGGGCCAGCGGATGCAGTATCCACTCGCGCTTTCATTGACCGTGGTCACGGTGTTGTCGCTGGAGTCGCTTTGACCGGGCATGTCGATGGGGTCGCCGGAGCCCCCCAGGACCCCGTCGGCATTGAAAGAGGCATCGTAGTCGAGCACGGGGCCGGTGTTGCCTCCGGAGGGCGCAGCCAGCGAGGCGGAGAACCCTTCGTCGTCCATCAGGGTCAACGCGCCCTCTGCAGAGCCCGGCCCCCAGTCGGTCGCGTATGGATCAGGATGGCTGCTCTGCTGCGCCGAGTCGCTTGCCGGGTGGCGATCCAGCAACCCGGCATGTATTGCCCGCACCCCGCAAAAGACCTGCAGGGAAAAATTCAGTCTGGTGCGTTGGAAACGCCGCTCGGAGGGCGAATGCCAGTTTCTGATCAACTGCTGCAGGAGCCCTTTTGGCAAACTGCCGGGCTCCAGGCTGAGCTGCCTCGAGCCATCCAGTGGGGCATTCTGGAATGCCGCCTGCAGATCGCGAACCAGTTCCCGCAGATCCAGAATGACGATGGGGCCATTGGTGGGGGGTAGGCGTAAGGCATTGTGAATCGGTGGCTCGTCCAGATGCAGGGAGACATTCAGGGTATCCATGTCCGAGTTCCCCTGTTGCAGATCAACGAATTTCGTCAAGCGCGCCCACTCCCGGGCCCTCTGGTAGAGGGAATCGAGATGCAACTGCGGCAGGCGCGAGGGTGAGGCGGTGGCGAACAGCATCAGTGCCTTAAACCGGTCCTCTATGGTCGAGGTCTCGTGCGAATCAGCGATGGTCATTTTGACCGGAACCCGCTGCAGTTGGTTCTGCCGCGCAAAGGCATACAGGGTGTTGATCTCCTTCCACAACCCCGCTGCCGGCGCGGTGTAGGAGAGGCAGGTCTGCAGGTAGACCTCCCCCAGGTAGTGCAAGGCCCGGTGCAGGGCGATGATCAGGAGTTTCTTGTCCAGCCGGGATTCGGATGCCTGCAGCAGATCCAGGATGACCAGCTTGTAGCTGGTCGCCAGTTCGTTGTGCAGTTCGCGACTCAGGATGAGCGTCTTCCAGGCCTTGGGCGAGAGCGGAAAACTGGCATCCATGTAGTGGCGGCGCAGGCTGCCTGCTATGTAGGCAACGATCGACCGGAAGGATTCCGTCTCCTTGACGCGCGCCGACCGGGGAATCCGGTACTGGTTCAGTTCCCCCAGCTTTGTATACACCTGGCGCGAGGTCTCGCCGATGTTGGCGAGCGGCAGGGCTTCGATCCAGTGCGAGGTCTCATTGGGTTGCAGAAACAGGCAATCGGCCGGCGGCGCAACCTGTTCCGGCACGCTCAAACCCAAGGAGCGCGCGTTGGCACTGCTTGTTGGGTCGCTCTCGGATTCGATCGGTTTGACCATACGGGATCTCGGTTGCCGCGCCGGCAGGAGCTGATGCACCAAGCCTCCCTGCCGGGTCGCCGCCAGACCTCGGGAGGTCCGGCGCGTGGTCGGATTCCTGCACTATTGGACGAATTTGCCTGTTAATCGGCGGGCTGAACCGTCACTTTAGCAAAACAGACGTTTTTTCGGGTCGATCGATACGACCCTACAAGGGGGTTTTGCAGGCTTCTCCCGGGATCTCCCTGACCAGCCGCGGCACCAGGTAGCCGGGCAGGCTCTCTTGCAGGCCCTGGTGCAGCTTACGCGCCGCGCTGTCAGGGACGTGGAAATGGGCCGCGCCCTCGACCGGGTCCAGCGCGTGCAGGTAGTAGGGCAGGACGCCGAACCCGAACAGCCGTTCGCTCAGCTCGAGCAAGGCGTTCAGCGAGTCGTTCACCCCGCGCAACAGGACCGCCTGGTTGAGCAGGGTGACGTTGGCTTGCCTCAGCGCCAGCAACGCCTCGTCGAGCGGCGCGGCCAGTTCCCGTGCATGGTTGCAATGCAGCACCAGGGTGGTCGCGAGCGGCGTCTCCTGAAGGAGGTCGACCAGTTGCGGGGTGATGCGCGAGGGCAGAACGCTCGGGACACGGGAGTGCAGGCGCAGTCGCGCCAAGCCGGGCACCGCGCCCAGGCGGCGCACCAGGTCGCGCAACTTGCCATCCGAGAGCGTCAACGGATCCCCGCCGCTCAGGATGACCTCCCTCAAGTGCGGCAACTCGCCGAGTCGTTCGGGCAGCTGTTCCCAGTGGCGCACGGCGTTCTGGTCCGCGTACGGGAAGTTGCGCCGGAAGCAATAGCGGCAGTGGATCGCGCAGGCGCCGGTGGTGATCAGGAGGGCGCGCCCCCGGTATTTCTGCAGCAGCCCGGGCGACCGCTGTGCGGCGTGATCCCCAACCGGGTCGGTGACGAAGCCCGGCACCGCTTGCAGTTCCTCCTTCAGCGGCAGGACCTGGCGCAGCAGAGGGTCATCCGGATTTCCTTTTTCTATCAGGCCGAGATAGTGCTCGGTTACGCGCAGCGGAAAGACGGCCGCGGCCGTCCTGGCTGCAGCCAACAGCGAGTGCGGCAGTGCCAGCCGCTGCAAGAGTACCGCCGGGTCGCTGACGGCGCGCGCAAGCTCGCTCTGCCAGGAATCCAGCTGCGCCGGCACGGCCGTTGGCGTTATCATTGGCGGCTGATTTTGCCTTTGGATAGGGGATGACATGGCAACCTACAATACCAACGAATTCCGCGGCGGTCTCAAGCTGATGCTCGATGGCGACCCCTGCGTGATCATCGAAAACGAGTTCGTGAAGCCGGGCAAGGGGCAGGCCTTCAGCCGCGTCAAGCTGCGCAACCTGATGACCGGCCGGGTGCTGGAGAAGACCTTCAGGTCCGGCGAATCGGTGGAGGCGGCGGATGTCATGGACCGGACGCTTTCCTACCTCTACAGCGATGGCGAATTCTGGCACTTCATGGACAACGAATCCTACGAACAGTACCAGGCGGACGCGAATGCGATGGGCGAGGCCACCAACTGGGTAAAGGAGCAGGACAGCTGCCTGGTGACGCTCTGGAACGGATCGCCGATCGCGGTCGAGGCGCCCAATTTCGTGGTCCTGGAGATCACCGAGACCGACCCCGGCCTCAAGGGCGATACCTCGGGTGGTGGCGGCAAGCCGGCGACCCTGGAGACCGGCGCGGTGGTGCGCGTGCCCCTGTTCGTCCAGACCGGGGAGAAGATCAAAGTGGATACCCGCACCGGCCAATACGTCAGCCGCGCCAAGGACGAGTGACCCCTTGTTATGACGCAGCGGCATGCGGGCGACTGGCGCCCCGGGGCCTCGCTGGAAACCCTGCAGGCCCGCGCCAGAGTGCTGCAGGGTCTGCGGGCCTTTTTCGAGGAGAGGGGGGTGCTGGAGGTCGAAACCCCCCTGCTGGGCGCGTCTTTCGGGACGGATCCGAGTATCGAGCCGTTGGTGTCGGCATTCACCGGCCCCGGTTACCCTGACAGTAAACGCCTGTTTCTGCAAAGCTCACCGGAGTTTTTCATGAAGCGCCTGCTGGCGGCAGGCAGCGGCCCGATCTACCAGGTGTGCAAGGCCTTCCGCAACGGCGAGGCCGGCAAGCGGCACAATCCCGAGTTCACCTTATTGGAGTGGTACCGGCCGGGATTCAACGCGAATCAATTGATGGATGAGTTGGCCGCACTGGTGCGTGAGGTGCTGGGCCAGCCCGATCTGCCGGTTGAGCGACTCAGCTACCGTTCCCTGTTTATGCAGCACCTTGGCCTCGACCCCCTTGAGGCCGATGCCCTCACCCTGCAGGCCTATGCGCGGGACCACAACCTGTTGGGCGCCGAAGGGCTGGACCTCGACCGCGATGGCTGGCTCGACCTGCTCATGACCAGTTTCATCGAACCGGAGCTGGGCCGCGACGGGCTGACCTTTGTTGTCGATTACCCTGCCAGCCAGGCCTCGCTCGCGCGGATTTCTGCGCGAGACCCGCGGGTGGCGCACCGGTTCGAGTTGTACTGGAAGGGCCTGGAACTGGCCAACGGCTTCGAGGAACTGGTCGATGCGGAGGAACAATCCGAGCGCTTCGAGCAGGAGAACTGCCGCCGTTTCAGTGCCGGCCAGCGGCCGATGCCGATCGACGACGCCCTGCTGTCGGCCATGGAGCATGGGCTGCCGCCCTGTTCCGGGGTGGCGCTGGGGCTGGATCGACTGCTGATGTGTCAGCTGGGGCTGGATGACATCGAAGAGGTGGTGGCTTTCTCCCTGGCGCGTCTTTGAAACACCGCTGAAAAACATCTACTCAACGCGTTGGGTGGAGTGATGTGAGGGGGTTCCGTGATGCCAGTGTCGCTTTCACCCGACCTTCAAGAATTTAAAGTATCTTACGGATAGGTCGCTAGAAACATGCGGGGTACATACGGATGTGCGTCTGTGCTGCGCTTCCCTGGCTGGAAAAGGACTGTTTGGTGGAAGAGAACAAACCCGGCTCACTGGCCGAGCACTTTCTGGAATTCTTCTCCGTGCAACTGGCGACCACGGAGGAACAGAAGGCGCATGCCTACCGGATACGTTACCGGGTCTACTGCGAGGAGTTCGGCTACGAGAGCCCGGCCGAATTTCCGGACCAGCTGGAGCGCGAGGAATATGACGAGCGCTCGCTGCATTGCCTGATCACGCACCGCAGCGGCATGCCCGCCGGGTGCGTCCGCCTGGTCCCAACAGATGGTGATGCGGAGGCCGAACCCCTCCCGTTTGAGAAATACTGCGCCGACAGCATTGACACCGGGTTCGTCAAAAGCCTGAATGTGGACCGCTCCCGCTTATGTGAAATCTCACGCCTGGCGGTGGATGGCGCCTTCCGACGGCGTTCCGGCGAGGCCAAGACACGCTTTGGTGAGGTCGACTCCATGGATATCTCCCGCCAGGAGGCGCGCACCTTCTCGCTCATCGCGGTGGCCGGGTTTCTCGCCGCCGGCGCCTTGACCGAGTTGACCGGGCGAACCCAGGTGTTCGCCATGATGGAGCCCTTTCTGCCGCGCCTTATGAAACGGTCCGGCATCTTCTTCGAGCGTGCCGGTCACGATGTCGATTATCATGGCAATCGGGCGCTCTATTTCATACGCACCGAGGCGGGGCTGCTTGAGATGCGGGGCGATTTGGGCGACCTTTATCAGGAAATCAAGCGGCTGGTTAGCGCGGATTACGAAATCTGCGGAATTGGAAGCGGCACTTAGGCTGGTCACGACAGCACCAAATCGGCAACAGGTATGGCAGGACTCCCAAATTGACCACCTCTTTTTCTTACGACACGGCCTTTTCCCGCAACATTGGTTGGGTCACCGAGACAGAACAGGCCTTGTTACGGGCAAAACGGATTGCGATCGCCGGACTCGGGGGCGTTGGTGGCAGCCATCTTCTGACCCTCACCCGATTGGGCATCGGTCGATTCAATATCTCCGATCTGGATACCTTCGAGTTGGCGAACTTCAACCGCCAGGCCGGCGCGAGCATGCGCCACATCGGTAGGCCGAAGGTTGAGGTGCTGCACGAGCTCGCCAGGGATATCAATCCGGAACTGGATATTCGCGCCTTTCCGCAGGGGGTAAAGGGCGAGAATATCGATGACTTCCTCGAGGGTGTCGACCTCTATGTCGACGGGCTGGACTTTTTTGCGGTCGAGGCGCGCAGGGCGGTGTTTGCTGCCTGTGCAGAGAAGGGCATCCCGGCAATCACGGCGGCACCTCTCGGAATGGGCGCGGCGCTGCTCAATTTTCTGCCCGGGAAGATGACCTTCGAGGAGTACTTCCGACTGGAGGGACAGTCGGAAGACGAACAGTTGTTGCGTTTTCTCCTCGGGCTATCACCCGCGATGTTGCAATTACCCTACCTTGTGGACGATTCGCGTGTGGATCTTGCCAATCACAAGGGGCCCTCTACGCCCATGGCCTGCGAGATGTGCGCGGGAGTGGCGGCGACGCACGCTCTGAAGATTCTGCTCCAACGAGGCAGCGTGCCCGCCGCTCCCTGGGGTTTGCACTTTGATGCATACAGGAACGGGTTCAAGCGCACATGGCGGCCAGGAGGGAATGGCAACCCGCTGCAAAAACTGGGGCTCCGGATCGCCAGGGGAAAATTGGCTGGCCATATGAGCAAGCAGGCGGGGGAAGGCGAAATCACTCCTCCGAACACTGCCGTGGAGCGAATTCTCGACCTCGCCCGATGGGCGCCCAGTGGTGACAACACCCAGCCGTGGCGTTTCGAGACTCTCGATGACCAACGTTTCAATATTCATGCGCATGACACGCGCGACTGGTGTGTCTATGACTTGCAGGGGCGGGCCAGTCAGCTTGCGGTCGGCGCTTTACTGGAGACCATAGCCGTAGCGGCTTCGGCGGAGGGTTTGAACGCCGAATTTGACCTTCGGAAAGACTCGCCAGAAACCCATCCCGTCATTGAGGTGCGTCTCACCGAGGTGAGCGGTGATCCCGGGCCGGATCCGCTGCTCCCATTCATTCGCGCTCGGGTTACGCAACGGAGGATGATGTCTTCGCGTTCGTTGACCGACGCCCAGAAGCAGGCACTGGAGGCCGCGGTGGGTGAGCACTATCAGGTCCTGTGGTTGGACCGCGACAAGAAGAAATGGGAAATGGCGAAGCTGCTTTTCCGTAACGCGAAAATCCGCCTGACCATCCCGGAGGCCTATGAGGTGCACCGGCAGATCATCGAATGGGACGCACAGTTCAGCAGAGATCGTATCCCGGACCAGGCGGTCGGACTGGATCCGGTGGGGCTCAAGCTGATGAAATGGGCGATGCGCAGTTGGGACCGGGTCCGAAACCTGAACCGGTACCTTGCAGGTACCTGGCTGCCGAGGATTCAGCTGGACTTGTTCCCCGCTCTTCGCTGCGGAGCGCATTTCCTGATCGTCTCCAGGCGTCCGCTCGAGGATGTGGCGGGTTACGTCGATGGCGGCAGGGCGATGCAGCGTTTCTGGCTTAGTTGTCCCAAGCTCGGATTGCAGTTCCAACCGGAGATGACTCCGCTGATCTTCTCCTCCTATGTCACGCAGGGGGTGAAGTTTGCCGAGAGCGCGAACGCGCTGCGAGAGGCGGGGGTCCTGCGCGAAGGGCTCAGTGATCTGCTGGGGGAGCAGGCATTGCAGGCCGGAGTCTTCCTGGGAAGGGTCGGGTTTGGCCCCAGTCCCCGCGCCCGGTCCCTGCGCCGGTCGCTGGACAACTTGCTCAGGGGAAAATAGGTTCTATTCGCAATTGCCGGCAGGAGTGCTCGGGCAGGTGGAGAAAAGAGAAGCATCGCGATCGCTTGAATCCATGATAAACGCCAACCTGGCGGGATCTGTGGGAGCGGCGTCGGAATGATTCGTGTTGTGCCGTGAGGACCCCGACTCCTCGAATCTGCACCTGAAGAGGTGTCCGTTTTTTTTACATCTGATTCTGCCGCCGGATTGCCTGGCCTACTAAAGAAAAATGAAAAGGCTTTAGAAACAAATAGTAAGAACCGATATTTATTTTTGGCACAATTGCTGCTTCGTTAGAGGCAGACCGAATTCCGGTGCTATGTAACGATTTCAAGCGAATATTAGGAGACTGGCAAAATGAACCGCAAGAAGCTTACTGCAGCAATTTTGGGGGCGGCATTGGGGGTTGGCAACGCAACTGCCGGCGTCGTGATGCTGCCAGGTACGGAAAACGAAGCGTTTTTCCAGAGTCGGGAAAACTGGGTTGATGTTGACTCTGATGGCCTCATCTCCAACGGAGACTACTTTTACGGGATCATCAACGCGCAGAACATCGACGCCGGCGGCTCGACCGTATGGTCTTCGGATAACACCGCACCGGGCATCGACAGCCTCTCCGGCTATTTCCTGCAAGAGGTGGCCAATGTCGCAAACGCCGGTGTCACACCGAGCCTGGCTTTTGCCGGTGCATATAGTCCGTTGACAGACATCGCCGATGACCTTTCTTTGAATAATTCTCTCGGTGCGCCTACCCCGGGGGACGCTACCAACTTCTTCGCGGGCGACAGCTGGCAATTGGTCACCTTCGACCTCGTCTCGTTCTCGGGAGTCAGTGACCCGAATGGTGTGCTGAGTGATAGTCAGATCGCAGCCGGCGTCATTATGGCCTTGTACGAGGACAGCTCGACCGGGTACACCACCGGGGGGGTGCCTCTTTCAAACGACATTGACAACGCGACCGACGGCACCCTTTGGGCCTCCTTTGGAGCAGTGGATAGCGATGACTACTGGTACTCGCTGGCTCTGGAGAATCCTGACGGCGCCTTCGGAGATGTCGACTCCGTGGGTGACACCTTTGCGGGCCTTACCCTGATCGAAAACAATACCGGTCAGGTCTTCGCGGATGCGGTAAACGACCCCTCCGAGGCGTTAGTGAACACGACCGTGTTCATGTATGCCAACGCCGAGATAGTTGACTTCGGTCCCTCCACCGCCGCTAATAAGTGGAGATTCCAGGTCAATGATCCCGCGGTGTTGTTTCCGATCCCGGAGCCTACTGCGCTGACCCTCCTGGGGATGGGACTGCTGGGCCTCGGTTGGCGTCGAGCCAAGGCAAAGGCCTAAGGTCTAGCCAGTCGGTTGTATAGACCGAGACCCCTGTCCGGATTTGCCGGGCAGGGGTTTTTTGCGTTTGCTCCAGCGCATGCGGATACGCGAAGGCGTGGTTGCTCTTGTTTGCTTTTCCGCAGACATGTCTCCTGATGCGTGTTGATTGGCCTGGGAAAAGCGGCGGTGAAACCGGGCCCGCCAAAAACCGCGCGATGCAGAAACCCAGAACGCACCCCGCTTTGCGGCCCCATGATTTCGATCCTGACGAATTGCGGTTGCCCCCGGTTGAAAGAATTCAAGATAAGCGAGTATCGTGCCGTTTACTTGAGGGGCCTTGTGGCCCAAACAGAAACCATGTCGGCCAGCATTTCCGGGCGAGAGACTGTTTTGATTGAACCGCCCCGGATCAGCCGGTCATTCCGGGCGTGTCCCACATCGGCAAGCAGGGCTTCGATGAATAGGCTCGCTAAGTCTTGCGTATGCCTTTACGGGGTGACAACGCCGGCGGTTCCGTCTGAAGATTGCGTCGACCGCACACAAACAACGTTTTCGCCATTGCGGCGGGGTACTGGATGGAGAGGGAGAAAAAAATGGAAGCGATTCGCCGCCTTTTGATGCTCACGGCGTTCCTCCTGCTTGGGGCTTGTGGTAACACAGTCAACGATGCGGAGTATGTTCAGCATGCACAGGATTTACTCGACACGGGCGATCTGAATTCTGCGGCCATCGAATTGAAAAATGCCCTGCAGCAAAACCCGCAAAATGCACAGGCGCGTCGTCTTTTGGGTGTGGTGAACCTCGAGATCGGTGACATGCCGGGAGCGGAAAAAGAGTTGCGCAGGGCAGAGCAACTCGGCGTGGCCGGGGATGCCGTGTTGCCGCTGCTGGCGCGAGCGCTGTTGGGGCAGGCTAAATACCAGGAACTCGATGCCTTGTCGCTGCAGCAACTGTCGGGGGCGTTGGCGAAGGCGGAGGTGTTGTCGGCACAGGGACTTGGACAGTTGGTGCGGAAAGAACCTGGCGAAGCGCAGAAACGGATCGACCAGGCAATACAACTGTCAGCGGACTCAACTTATGCCGGTGTGGCCAGGGCCCAGTTGCTTGTATTCCAGGAGCAATATGAAGCCGCTCGCGAGGAGCTGGATCGGGTGCTAGGCATAGACGCAGATTACGCGCCAGCGTGGAGCCTTCTGGGAAACCTACAGAAATCGCAGCAGGAGTTGGTCGAGGCGGAAAAATCCTTGACCATGGCTATCGACAATCGCCAGGCCAATACCGGAGATCTGCTCAGCAGGACCATGGTCCGTATCGACCTGAGCAAGTATGCAGACGCCCAGAAGGATGTCGATATCCTGGTGACGCGAGTGCCAAAACATGCTGTTGTCCATCTGGCGCAGGGCCTGATTCACCTTCATGCCAAAAAGCTCGAGGAGGCAAAGGTCGCCTTGGAACATTCGTTGCGTACCGATGATAGGCAGTTGCTTCCGAAGTATTACCTTGCTTCGATCCACTTCGGTCAGGGAAATATCGAACAGGCATACAACTACGCGGAGCAGGCATTCGTGGCAGCCCCGACTTCCATAGCGGTCCGCAAACTGTTGGCAGCAATCGAACTCAACAAGCAGGAGTTTTCCCGAGCCGAGGAGTTGGTCCGTCCCATTGTGGCAGTTCGCAAAGGCGACGCGGGGGCACTGGATATCCTGGCCTCCGCACTTATCGGCCAAAAGGAACTGGATCAGGCAGTGCCGTTGCTCGAGCAATTGATTTCGCTGCAGCCGAATTCTGCGAGGGCCGAGTTACGCTTGGGAGCGGCATTGTTGGCGGCAGGAGAAGCCGACCAGGGCGTGGCGCATATCGAGAAGTCACTGGAAAAGGACCCGGGATTTGACTTGGCGCGTTTGGCCCTGGTTCGCCACCTCGTCGGCCAACAGGATATCGAAGGCGCGTTGCGGATTGCTGAGGATTACCGTGACAATCAGCCAGGCAGCCCGGAACCCTTGAATCTCATTGGAGGTATCTTGCTTCAACGGGGGGATGAGCAGGCCGCAGTGAGGGCGTTTGAGCGAGCGAGAGGGCTGGATTCCGGCAATCCGGCCGCCAACCATGCATTGGCAGCCCTTGCGATAAGGGAGAAAGATTATGAAAAGGCGCGTGGTCTTTACGAGAATGTGCTTGCGCATCGAAAAGACGATCTCAATACGCTGATGAAACTGGTGGCACTCGGCGTCTACGAGAAGAACGAACCCGAGATGGTCGGTCGCCTGCGTCAGGCAGTATCCGCACATCCGAAAGCCGTAAGACCCAATGCCACGCTGGCACGTTACTACCTTATCAAGGGGGAGCCGGAAAAGGTGGCACCCCTGATGGTCACGTTAAGCCCAGAGGACAAGAAAGATCCACTGGTGCTCGAGGTAATGACTTATGCGCAAATGGCGCAAAAGCGGTATGCAGAAGCAAAATTCAGCTTGGTTGAATTGATCAAACGCCAGCCCGACGACCCACAGCTTCATTTCCTCTTGAGTCGAGCTCAAGCGGGTTTGAACGATGCCGCGGCCATGGAGCAGGAGCTGCTGAAGACCGTTGCGTTGGCGCCGAAGCATTTCGCAGCTCATCTGGCTCTGGCCCGATTGGCAAGTTCGCGGAACAATGAGACGAAGGTGCAGGAACACCTGGCTGCGCTTGAAACACTGGCACCTGCACATCCTGATGTGCTGAAGCTAAAAGCTGTAGTGGCGGGCGTCGAGGGCGATCAGAAGCAAGCGGCAAGCCTGTCGGAGAAGGTCTTCGAGAAGGCCCCCAATACGTGGACGATGCTTTCCTTGGCGCGCCAGAAGTGGGCCGCCGGGGACTCGGTGGGTTCGGTGGAGATCCAGGAAGAGTGGGTGAAGAATAATCCGGGAGACTTTCTAAGTTCACTTGCGCTTGCGGGGGCGTACGCCCAGGGAGGCGAGTTCGATAAGGCAATCGCGCTTTATGAGGAATTAATTCAAAATAATGCCAGCAATATATTGGCACTGAATGACTTAGCGTGGTATCTGCGTGACAGGAACCCGGCAAAGGCACTCGAATATGCACAACGTGCCTATGATTTGGCGCCTGAATCCCCGGACATTGTGGATACGCTGGCGATGGTCCAGTTGAGCAACGGGCAAGTGGAGCGGGCGCGTCGCTCTATCGAACGGGCTTTACAGAAAGCGCCGGACAACCGCGCTATCCGCTACCACAGTGCGGTGATCGCCGAAGCTTCTGGCGATACCTGGGAGGCGACACGGTTATTGTCCGAGCTGCTCCAGGATGCCTCTGGATTCGCAGAACGGGAGGAAGCGGAGCGGATGCTCCAGCGTCTGCGCCCTAACTGAATTCCTACCATCGACTTTGGTTTTTGCTTCTCGGTATGCGCTTGTTTAAAGTCCCGGTTCTGCTGTTTCTGGTTCAATGGTTGCTACCAGTGAGCTTGTCCGCCGCTGACCTGCCTTCTACCATCGAGGCAGTTCGGCCGAGCGTCGTGGCCATCGGCACCGTGAGAAAACACATTCGTAAGGTCGATTCAGTTTTCTCGGGAACCGGTTTTGTGGTCGGTGATGGTACCCAAGTGGTGACCAACTACCACGTCTACCAGGCCATTCGTGACGCTAAGGAGCCCGGCGAGTTGGCCGTTTTTTCCGGACGGGGTGGAAGCGGGGTGGCCCACAAGGCAGTCCTCGAGCGGGCTGACGCCGATCGCGATCTGGCGGTCCTGAGGTTACGCGAGGGGCATCTGCAACCCCTGCGTTTGGGACCGGATAGTCTTCTGCGAGAGGGTGAGGATGTCGCTTTTACCGGCTTTCCAATTGGGATGACCCTGGGTTTGTATCCTGTCACGCACCGGGGCACCATTTCTGCCATTACGCCAGTTGTTCACCCGGCAGATTCGGCGAGGAAGTTGACGGCTGAGCAGATAAAGCGTGTCCGGAATCGACGTTTTCTGGTCTATCAGCTCGATGGGACGGCGTACCCGGGTAACAGCGGCAGCCCAGTGTATCGGACGGACACTGGCGAGGTGATTGGTGTGATTAACAGCGTATATGTAAAGAGCACCAAGGAAGCCGCCATCTCCGACCCTTCCGGTATCAGTTATGCCATACCAGTCGAGCATGTCCGCCGGTTGCTTCGGTAAAAGGATCAGGATGATCGCATATGCCCGACGATAGAAATCAAAGAGAATCGAGCAGGCCGCATCGTAGCAGCGGTTCCCGGCATCGGCACCGCCAGCGGGTCAAGGTGCGGGTGCGATCCAAGAAGAAGGCACGTCAGAGTAAGCGTCCGCTGATAAAGCCATTGTTGTTCACCTTGGCCGTTGCGGTCACTCTGGCAGTTATCTTTGTGGTCATGCGTACGACCCAATCCGATAATTCCGGTAACACCGCTCCCGCGGCTATGGAGGACAACCTGCCTGAACTTCCACCCAACCGATGGGTCGAGGTAGGGCTGCCCTACACGATCACCTGGACGCGCCAGCGACATTCCGGTGCTGCCTATGACGCCCGCCGAAAGAAGTATTTCGTGTTCGGGTCTGATACCCATGGGGAGAACTGGGACAACGGCATTCACGAGTTCGACCCGCTGATCCTGCGTTGGTCGGAACACTATCCGCCGGACCGTCGCCGCAGTTACCGTCTGAACGAGAAAGGTCAGCCGGTTGCCGGTGACGATGCGGCGGCGCGTCCGTGGGCAATGCACACCCAAGCGAACCTCGTCTTTGACCCGCAACTCGATGCGCTGGTGGTGACGTCCGCGCCGTTTCACAATCCGGCACTGAGGGTCGTGCGCGGGGATAAGAAGCACCCGACCTGGATCTACCAACTGAAGACCCGCGAGTGGCGTGCGCTCGATGGCCTGGACGGCGTCACGCCCTTTGATTTCGGTGGTGCGTCCGCCTACGACAGCGAACGGGATATCATCCTGAGCTACAGCCGAAAGGGTCTGTGGGAATTGGCCCCGGATCGTGAACACTGGCTGGAGGTATCGAGCGAATCCCACCACGAGATGCACCACACCCTGGTGTACGATTCGCTACACAAGAATTTTCTCGTATTTGGCGGCCAGGACGAGAATTGCGCGGTCTGGGTATATAACCCAGGGCTCGATGTGGGTGTGATGGGTCGATGGGAAAAGAGAGATCCTGGCGGTGATGCCTGTGCGGGGGACCGACATGTGCCGGCGGCTTTCGATCAACATAACGGGGTGATTCTGGCGGTGTTCGACGACCCGTCGCCGGAGGATGGGGAAGGCGAGGGGGCCAGCAGCACCTTCGTATACGACCCCAAGGCCAACACCTATCACAAACTGCCCGAGGCCGGGCTACCCTTTGTAGGCATGAACTACAGTCTGGTCTACGATTCGGCCAACCGCGTCTTCTATCTCCTGCAAGGCGGGCGCAAGGAGCGCCCGACCGTGTGGGCTTTGCATCTCGAACTCCTGACCTTCGACTAATGCTCGTGAAGATCGACTGAGCGTATGCGCAAGTATTCGGTCCTGATGGTTTGCACCGCCAATATCTGTCGCTCCCCGATGGCCGCGGGGTTGTTGAGCCAGGCAATGGATCGTGTCGGATTGAAGAGGCACGTAAGGGTGGACTCGGCGGGAACACACGCCCTCAAGGGGCAGCGCCCCGATGCCCGGGCGCAGAAGGTGGTGCGCAAAATGGGGGTGGAACTGAAATCGATGCGCGCGCGCCAGTTCACCCAGGTGGATTTCGAAGCTCACGATCTTATCCTGTGCATGGACCGCAGGCACCATGATGCGCTATCGGAAAAGTGTCCCGAGGACCAGCGACACAAGCTGGGTCTGATTATGGATTTCGCACCTGATGTCGTCGAAGGAGAGGTGCCCGACCCCTACTACGGCAACGTCGCGGGATTTGAGCGCGTGGCCGGGATGCTGGAAGCGGCGATGGAGGGGGTGACCGCTCGTATCCAAGCGGAACTGAAACCGTAGGAGCGGCCTCGGCCGCGAAGAACAAGGGCTGGGGATAGGCTTGCGTCTCCTTCGCCAGCAAGCTGGCTCCTACGTCCCCGCCCATGGCCGCTTCTACACGTGTGTGCTAGGGATCGGAGTCGGAATCGACTCCGATCCCTTTCCGTTCGGTAGGAGCGGCCTCGGCCGCGAAGAACAAGGGCTGGGGATAGGCTTGCGTCTCCTTCGCCAGCAAGCTGGCTCCTACGTCCCCGCCCAAGGTCTCACCTGTTCGCTTTGGGCCTGCGTAGCCTGACGCGTCGCCCATTATCCGCCATCAACGTCCCGGCCAGTGCGCCGAAATAGAACAGCATCGACAGGCGGGCCGTATCCACGGTGCTGCCGAGCAGGCCCACTACCAGGAACCCGGCGAGGGCCCCTCCAAGGGCCAGCGAAAAGGTGCAGCCTGCCCTCATGCCACGTCCAAGTATGCGGGCCGCAGAGACCACCAGCGCTAACAACGCGAGCAGTCCGAGGATGCCTTGAGCAAAGTAGGTCTCCACCTCCTGTTGGTGGATGTGCCAGGCGAGGTCTCGGTCGGTGACGAACAGCCAACGATTGGCGCCTGAATCGAATCCGCCGTTGGCAAGAACTTCCGTGCCATCGGCCGATGTCAGGCTGATCCAATCGACATCCAGCACGTTGGCAGAACCGGAGTTGTACAACGACAGCTTGACCGGCCGTCCTGGCCAAAACCTGCCAGCTCCGATATTGCCGGTTTGGATGGGTATGCTGATCTCCTGCCAGCCTTCCTGCTTTTGCGGCACTAAGTGATTCCATTCGCAGCCGAAGGAGTACAGCAGCGCCTTTTCGCAGATCGGTACGCTCAGGGTTGTTGCGCCGGTAGGAAGACGGATCCGAGCACTGAGGGTGTAACGGGTTTCTGGTTCGACGTCGATCACCTGTTCGAGATACAGGGCGTCACCGGGGGTCAGACGGAGGAAGTTCGCGCCGTCGGGGCCGCGCAGGATGCTGAAGCTGCCGGGTGAATAACGGCCGGGCTCGATACCGTAGAGATACTGTGTCGGGTAGCGACCGAAGCCCATGCCTGTCGCGGCGGTCAACACGCCATCGTTCATAAAGGAGACCGCCTGGCGCCAGTGCGACAGCCGGATCTGCAGATCTTCCACCGATCGGTTCAGGCGGGACTGGGCGAATTCACCTGACAGGACGGGCAGGCCAATTGCGATAGCCCCGAGCGCGGTCGCCGCCAATGCGATTCCGGCATGTCGTATGCCATGGCGCCTTTTCAATACGACTCCGAGTGTTACGACGATCAAACTCAGGATCAGTCCCGCGTAGCCTCCACGGGAGTAGGTCACCGACATCGCGTAGGCACTGGCTGCAATTACCACGAGGCCGAGCAACCGGTATCCCCAACTGTGTTGGCGCAGTATCCAGACGGCCAGGATTGGGAAGGCAAACGCGAGATAGGCCTCGATATAGGCGCCGCCTGTGTGCATGCTGGCGAAGGTCCCTGTGACGCGGAAGACGTTCTTGAAGTCGGTCAGGCCGACGAATACCTGGCGCTCCCAGAGAACCATCATGCTCAGTAGAGCCAGGCCAATCACGGCGCCGTTCAGGAACAGGTTCTGCGCCCGGGCCGTCTGCTCTTCAGGCAGCCTGCGCAGCAAGGGCACGAGAAGGAGGGCCCAGAGTAGTCCTTTCCCCACGATCCAGGCTTCCAGCGGCGTGTGTGACCCGGCGACCTGTGACTCTGGTACGTCCAGCCAGGGCCAGATGCCACGCCCAAAGGCGATCATCCAGCTGGTCCAGAGAAAAAGTACCGCCCAGGCCAGCATGTCTCGCGGCCATGGGTGTGTCCGAAGTGGATACAGTTTCCAATACCCGATCGCCAGCGACGTCAGCACCAAAAGGTCGAAGGCATCCAGCACCTGGCGGCCGCTCAACGGACTGAAGTCCAGGATTGGCAGCGCGATTGGCAGCGCCGCTAGCCAGAGCCAAGGGTTGCGATAAAGGGCGAACGCGTAGGCGGCGAGACCGAGCGCGAGCAGCGGGGCCAGCAGTGGATAGTGGAAGATCCCGGCCGCTGTGGCTATGGCGGCAAATGCGCTGAGCAATATGCCGATTGGTTGGGGTGGGGGGAGGTTTGGGGTCGTTCTTTTCGCAGGCGCCAGGGGCGCTGTAGTGGCAGTATCGGAATCTGGTTTTTCCTCAGTCACAGGGGGCGGAGCCGCATCGTCCCTGTGAGTGACAGCGGCCGAGATCCAGGATGCCAACCAACAGGCGAATGCGGACCCGGAAGCGGCAATCACCAGGTTGGTGAAATCCGGGTGCAGGGGCGGGATGAACAGTTTGCCGGTTTCAACGAGCAGAGACGCCAACGCTGCCATGATGGCTGCTCGTTTCAGTCCTGGGCGAGCGGTCTGGCTCTCTCCCGGTGTGAATGCCCATACGGCGATCCCGATCGGCGCGTACATGGTCATCTGCGCCAACAGGCTCGCGACCGCATGCGTCTCCGTGGTGAAATACTGGTAATAGAAGGGCAGGAACGCGAGGTCGGGGATTCTCGCCCATGCCGTCGAGAGGCCGACCCAGGTGCCCGAGTACCAGCTGTTGAGCCCGGCGATGAACGCCAGATACGGCAGGAGCAGGAAAGGGAAGAGCCGCCGCACGAGACCGGCGATCAGGCCGACTCCGTTACTATGCAGGTATTGCCCAAGGTAGATGCCGGCGGCAAGCCCGCCACCACGCAGCAGGACCGAGGCGCCCTGGGTTGTCCCCGAGGCCAGGAACAACTGGATCAGCTCGATCGCCAGGCTGATCGCGGCGCCGGCGAGGAAGACCCTTTTCAAGCTGATACTGGGGTTCGCGAGTGCCAGCAACACCCCCAGCGGCAGAATCGCCGCGATCTCGCCAACCTGTTGGGCCAAGCAGCGAAGCCCCAGTCCGCAATTGGCCGCGAAGACCCAGCCCAGGAAATCCGATGAGACCTTCCGCTCGAGCTCCTGGTAGGAAATAAGGAAATCAAAGGGAAACAGCGCCAGCAGGAGGTAAAGAACGCCGTACATCGCGATCGCGGCCAGAATCGATTGCCTGCCGCCCTGCGCGAGCGCACGCCACGTCGAGCGGATACGTCTTTCCTGGGTCAGCCAGACGAAGATGCCGATTAGGGTCCCAATTCCTTCCGCCAGTAGATCGTTGAGCGAGACCGTGCGCGGAGCGAAAAAGGTCTGCGTGAACTCCACCCCAATGGCAGTGACTCCGCAAAGAAACAGCACCACGAATACGGCGAAGCCGCGCATCGCCGCATTGCGGTGTTTGCCGGCGACCCAGTTACAACCCAGATAAGCAAGAGGAATGTAGAGCAGGATGTTCGCTACCCAGTCGGCACGCGAAACCACGCCGAGGTCGAGATAACGAATGTTGAAAAATGACTCGATACCCTGGTCGAGTGAGATGTCCCGGAGCTCAAAGGGCAGCAGGCTGCCGTAGATGACAAAGCCGAGCCAGGCCAGGTACGGGAGCAGGGCGTGGGATCTATCTTGTGTCGCCATAGCTCTGGGATTGTAGTGTGTTGGGATCGGGCTGACACCAGCCTTGCAAAAGATCAGGATTGCCGGTGCTTAAAGATCCCGATGGGGGATTCGTAAATCCTCGAGCTTCGGCAGGATAGCCGGTTTACCCCTTTCTCCCTCTCGAGGGGGAAGGTTGGGATGGGGGGCGTTCGGACGATGAACGAGATGTATCCCCACCGTAACCCTTCTCACTCGCAGGGAGGGAACCCGGCTTTCAGCCCTAACACCCAGCCACGGGCTGCGACAATGCCGGGGTGGAAAAGTCTCCGGTGGCTTCATGCGCAGGCGGCGTGTAACGGGTGGATCTGCTCGGCCGACGCGTGGTTATGGGGCGAGCGTTCGGGTTACCTTGCACCCTTGGTGTAGAGCACCACCTCGACGGTCTGCACCAGGATATACAGATCGAACAGGAGTCGATGGTTCTTGACGTAGTACAGGTCATACTGCAGCTTTTCGATCGAGTCCTGCTCGGAGGCGCCATAAGGGTAGCGCAACTGCGCCCAGCCGGCGATGCCCGGCTTGACCCGGTGACGCTCCTTGTAGAGCGGGCTGAGGCGCGAAAGCTGGTCCACGAACTGCGGACGTTCCGGCCGCGGACCCACGATGCTCATGTCATTGCGCAGCACGTTCCAGAGTTGCGGCAGCTCGTCGAGGCGGTACTTGCGGATGAAGCTGCCCACACGGGTGACGCGTGGATCGTTTTCCGAGGCCCAGCGCGCCTTGCCGTCCTTCTCCGCATCCATACGCATGCTGCGGAACTTGATCAGATCGAAAGGCTTGCCGTTCTGTCCTACGCGCTGCTGCCGATAGAACACCGAGCCCTTGCCGCCACTGTCCAGGTAGACGGCCGCCGCCGTGAGGGCCAAGAGGGGTAGCGTCAAAACGAAGAGCACCGCACTCAAACTCAGGTCGAACGCCCGCTTGGCGAAGTCACGCAGAATGTGGCGTCGGAATCCGTCCGAGTGGATCAGCCAGCTCGGGCGAAGCAGATCGAGGCGAATCTTCGCGGTTTCACGCTCGAAGAAATCGAGCAGATCGGTAACGTCGATACCGCTCATGCGGCAATTCAGGAGTTCGTCCGTCGGTATCGCCCCCTGGCGGCGGTCATCCAAAGCGACCACGATCTCGTCGACATGGTTCTCCAGGGCGAAGCGGCAGAAGCGCTGGCCCGAGCTCACTATCCGGTCTGGACTCACATGGATGGACCCGGCATCGCCGGAGGCATTGACGAATCCCATCAAGCGAAAGCCGCGACGATCGGACTTGCGCCGCAGTCGCTCGATCGAGCGGGCCCGCTTGCCCGTGCCCACGACGAGCACACGGCGCACGAGGAGCGATCCATCACAATGGCGATAGAACAGATACCGAATGCCGCCGAGCGAGAGTGCCGACAGAGACCCGGCAATCAATAGCGCCTGCGGTGAATGGTGGAACACCGGGAACAGGGAGGACAGCAGTTGCAGGCCAAGCAAGGCGACGGTAAAGGCGACGACGGCGCGCGACAGGACGCCAGTGAACTCGGCTCTTTGGTGCGCGCTGTAGAGTCCTACGGCACCGAGTGACATTACCAGCAGCAAGGGCGCAATCAACCCGGAGGGATTCAAGCTGGATAATACCGGGGCCATCCCGGCGTCAGCCGAGTAGGAAGAGCCGAACAACCAGGCGAACGTGAACGCGACCGCTTCGGTAAAGGCAAGCAGGAGAATCTGGACCGGCACGAAATGCCCGAACACCCGGACCTTTCCCCCGGAGAACAGCGGTCTGAGCGGCGCTCGATCGGCAGATGCGCCCGCGTCCCGGAAATCACCTTTGATCAACACCGAACCGGCCTGCGCTCCTTGATCTTCGTGAGTGGGCGCACTGCCTTGCGCACCGGTTTCGGCGAGCGAGACGTTATTCTCTTCTGCCACGGGCGAGAAGAGTTTCCCTCGAGTACCCTGACTACCCATTCCCCAATATCCCTAGCAGTGTGGTGCCCGGTTGAGACCGAACCCCAAATTTAGCGCGCTTTCCTCTCTCGGGAATCGAGATCCGTATGTCAATATTATTGAGCGCGAATTAATGTGACTCAGGTCATGATTTAACACACGCAATAGCGGCTTACAAGGGAACCTCCGTCGCCTTCCGAAGACGCCGAAACATCCCTGGATAATGCCAAGTACGTTTTACAGGGAAGTTGCATTGAGTTACCCAATCCAAAACAAGGTGTTGAGATGAAAGAGTGTCTTGCGCCTGATCTTCGACGCCTTCCAGGCTTGGACTGCGGCTACTTCAAAGTCGTGAACAACGTTCCCACCACTCGTCCTATCCGGCCTTGAATTCGGTCAGGCTATCGGTCGCCGGTTCGCTGTAGAAACGAATGTTCTTTGGTCCGTAATCGAGAACGCCTTTCTGCTTTTCGATCTCCAGGACCCTGAGCACCTCGTCCTCTTTGAGCTGGGCGGACTTCGCGATCTGTTTCGGGCCGATCTTGGCGACCCGGATTTCAGGGTTACGACTGTCGAAGCCCGCCGAGCGCCATAAGCGGTTCAATGCGTGCCCGACCCGCAAGGACTGCGGGGCAAACGCCTGCACCAGCGCCAGATCGTCCATCTCGCGCACCTGGCGGGTGAAATGCAACAGGAGTTCGCCCACTTTCTCGGGTTGCTCGCGGATGATGTCCATCATGCGCTCGCGTTCCAGCACGATCAGGCCGACGTTGGAAACAGCCGTCGCAGTTGCCGAGCGGGGCCCCTGATCGAAGATAGCCAATTCGCCAAAAAGCGCCCCACGTGAAAGGTTGGCCAAAACCATCTCATTCCCGTCAGCATCTTTGCGCGATATTGAGATCCATCCCTCATCGATGGCATAGGCATTGTCGGCGACATCACCTTGTCGAAAAAGCACATCCCCCGGTGACAACAGCAGCCTTTCGTAATCCCCGCATAAATTGTCAAGCCAAAATGGCGACATCTTTTCACTGATGCTGCCATAGGCCCATAAGAAACCCCGTTCAATGGGAGCCATTATTGGGACAAGACGATCATTGACCTCGTCGTTCCAGACCGGCTCCCCAACTGCCTCGAAGCCTAGACGGCCATACAAGCTGAGCGTTTCCTCGCTGATAGACCCGATGATGTGGGTGGCGCCCCATTCATACATCACCCCGCCGGCCATCTTGAAAAGCGCAAGGATGACGTTTCGCCGATTGCGCCAATCCCTGTGGATCGCGAGCATGCTCCCGCTCACAAGCAGAGGATCCCCCTTCCCGGCGGCCTGATATTGTTTTCGAATGGAGGCGCGGGTCTCAGAAAAGTCGAAATATTCTTCCGCGGGAAGGCCGATCATCGAATCCCGGTTGATGCGCATCGAGGCGACCACCTCGTCGCCCTCGTACGCGACAATGTTTGCCACGCTCGGCATGGCGTCGAACTGGTCAACGATGTTCTTGGCGCAGCCGCATCCCCCGGAGAACTTGCCGCGCTCGGTGATATACACTTGATGGCGGAACTTGAAGACGTCTTCGAGCTCCTTTTCAGTTCGAGCCACTTTAAGTCGAATGGACATAACCCTCGTTGCCTCGACAAGTCTACCTGTGGGCCTTAGGTGCCCGATGCCTGGCCGGCAGAGCCGACCGATGCGCCTCAATACAGCGAGGCCAAGGGCTAAGAATGATAGCAGCAACCGACGCTAATGCGCGGCGGAGAACCATCGCTAAGGCATCTTGATTCCGAAAAGAGATGGCTAACTCACTCTGTACACGAAAGATGTTGGCCGTTGAGTCCCTTTTTAGCAACTCCAAGCCAGCAGGTGATGCTTTAGGTTCCCGAGAGAGCGCAAGTCGATGATCGAGATGTGGTGCACCACCGGTGATTCCCCAATGTTTAGTTGAGACTAAGAGAGGAGTTCAGACCGAGGAGGGAGGGTGGTTTCAACTGTATTCAGAGTTGGCGGTTGCCCGCGCGGAGCGTTGTCGCTTAGGTAGCCTCTGAGAAAGTCTGGGCCGAAAAGATTGACGATCAGAATTCGGCAGTCCGAGGCGCAAATCGCACGTAATAGCGAGCTACGAGGTGAATCGCGCTGGCGCGAGAGAAGGCGCCCTGGGGTGTTGCGAAGATTTGCAACAAAGGAATGACGGATTCTGGCGTCACAGATTGAGGCTCATGACTTTTTCAGAGGCTCCTTGGGCCAGCCACCCGCATGAATCGCCACTGGACACGAGTCTGGCGGCGCAGTTCGGGAGTCTCGCCAAGATGGTGCGCAAGATATTTCCTTGTCGCTTCCTGGGTCTCGCCACTCAATGCTCGCAAGCAGGTGAAACAGTGAATGCGAGACCAACCATTCCGGGGGCGAGGTGGTTAAGGTAGGTCGGTTTCACGGGTTGTTATTCGGGCAAGGTGATTTCTGGGCGGCTGTCCAACAAGCTCTGCCCCATCGATTAGGTCGATTCCGTGGATGTGGCGGCTGAGATGCACGGCGCACCCAAGTGACTTCTGAAGTGTTGCCAAGTCGACCAATGTGAAGTCTATTCTCGGTCGAGAAGTCAAAAATGCTGGATTAAGTTCTTGAGAGGATACTGTAACGCAAGCTCAGTACGAATAAAGGCCGCCCCTAAGGCGGCCTGGGCGCTACTGAAAGGTCTCGTCTGGGCATTCAGAGACAGGAGCCGGACAAGGATTTTATGACACCCTCTGCAACGATTGTTCTGTTGATGGGAATCCCCTCAATTTTTTGCCAGCAAACGAAAGATCCCACGTCGGACCCGGTACTGAAAACTGCCCAAGTGTACTGAGGGACTCCGTAGTTATATCTGGCCAAATTCTGGCCTATCGAAACCCAAGTCCCCACTTCTTTCCTCTGATCTACAGCGAAATCCGGATGTAAGGGGTTCGTTTGACCTACCTTAAAAAGCTTCCCGTTTATACAGTGATCTTCTTTCCAGTTTTCACCGCTCGGGGGCCCGGGGGGGGCGTCGGCATCAATGCCTTTGCCACCAAGCACATTGTCTACACCGCCATGAACGCTCGCCAGCTGATAATTGTCGCTCAGGCGCGTAGCGTCGGCATCCAAACATCCCACTGCCGACGCATCGCCCACAACCAGTAGCGCGGAAATGGTAAATGGCACTAACGATTTCCAGTCCTTCATGCTGCCTTTCCTCCGAAGCTCAAAAACAAAGCTGAATGTGTTGTAGACACTTGAAGGCTGATACTAGCTTCTCATCTGAACAACGAAAAGCAGTAATTAGCGGTTGACGCTGCGCCAGAGAACGTTATTCCTCTGCGTCGTGGATCGTTATAGAAGGCCTGAAGGCAGATTCGCACTCTCCTCGGCGGAGAGGAATCGGCTTCGCTTCTGCATCATTGATTGCCACTGCGGTTACTATTCTCCGACTTGACGGAATTTCGTTCGCCGATCCTTATCAAGCGCCGGTTTGCCGGACTCAGCAGGGGACCATGGATTCAAGAGCGTGGATTCCAGGCGATCGCCAAACCGAATCTCACGGATCCAACATTTCCTTCCCTCAGGCTGGTTTTCACAAACCAGCATCGAGCGCCAAAAGAGAACCCGAGATCGCAGTAGAGCCGAAACGTGTCACTTCTGGCCACGGGGGCCATGGTCGAAAAAACATGGACAACGAGAGGGGAGCCGAGGCGGATGAGAAGCGGGCCTTTATCTGCCCCGTCTTCACCGGAACGCCTTGGCCTGGTGACAGGCTCAAGTCAATTTCCACTTGGTGGTCGGACAGTGACTGCCGCCATAAAGCCAAGCCGATCCGATCTTGGGGTGATCGCATTTCTGAGCCCGGCATTTGAATCCTAACTTGTCAGTAAATTTTACATCCGGCGGCCTGGTGGCAAAATCAAAATCTAATAACTATATGAAATAATAAGTAAAACACATTGTGGCGTGATAATTGCTTCGGTTCTGTCGACATCACGTATTTTCAGTTTTCTGCTACTCCGGACAACGAGGAGACATCAAATGAAGTTTAAGTACCTTGCCTTGGCGACGGCGCTCTCGCTGTGTGGCCCTGTTTCAGCGACGGTCGTCGTCACTACCCTTCCACAGACGGCTTCAAACGCCAGTTTAACTTATATCGGGGCGGATGATATCGCAGCTGGCTTTAAGTGGGCGAGCACTGGCAAATTTGCGTCCGCTGAGCTGTACCTGCAAGCGACTACTGCTACCGTGAAAAATGCCTTGCAGGTCAAGCTTTTTTCCGATTCCGGTAGTAATGCGCCGGGTTCTGAACTTGCCAGTCTCTCCGGAACGAATCCAAATACTACGGCGGGTATTTACACGTATTCTGCGGCTTCAGCTGTGACCCTGACTCAGAACGCAACCTATTGGCTGGTCGCTACGGTGGGGGTGCTTGATCAAATTGATGGTTACGATTGGTTCGACGGTACGTTAGGTGATGCGAACTACGTGGACACTAAATTCTTCTCTTCAATTTCAGGCGTTTGGGATTCTTCGACTACAGTCAAGCCCGCTGCATTCCAGGTTAACGATGACGGTTCGACCAGTCCTCCCCCTCCTCCCCCTCCTTCCAACGGCGTTCCCGAGCCGACCACGCTCGCACTGTTGGGCCTGGGTCTTGCCGGACTGGGTTACGGTCGTCGCCGTGTGAAGCGCTGATCGTCGCTCATTCTCCGGCCAAACGAAAAGGGCGCCACACGGCGCCCTTTTTGTTTTTCTCCTTTTTTCTTAAAGGGGTCGGAGTCGAATGGCACTAAGTTAAGGACGTTCAGCACGGTATCGGTTGCGGTGTTGTATCTCTTTCATTTCGTGTCGAGGGCGGTTCATTAGCTGGAAAGGTTTTGGCCTTCGTTTCACACAACGTGGCTCCTGCCGCCCAGGTCTATCGGGGGTAATGGCGTCGGCAATGGTGGCGCGTAGCGAAGCCATTCGCTGGCGAAGTTCACGATCTTTGAGATCGGGCTGATTGAGTAGCGGCTCCCATTGGCGTAGTGCCTGCAAACTGGCCTTGAAACTGATGCGTCGAGAGGGGTGATCGATTTCGCGGGCTGCATCGAAAATCAGTGACCGGATTGCGTTGTAAACGATCAGATGCATCAGGATTTCCTTGGTCACCATGGCCGGGGCGCGGCAGCGCAGGATATCCATCCCCAGCGTTGTTTTGATATCGCGAAAGAACAGTTCGACATCCCAGCGTTGATAGTACAAGTCCGCCAACTCATTGGCAGGATAGCGCACCGGATCGGTCAAGGTGG
>JAPTHR010000015.1 GCA_029228645.1 Gammaproteobacteria bacterium Milos-ODIII6 | reverse complement strand
CGCCAGCACCAGTCAGGCAGCAGCGTCAACAGGAAGACGCGTATCAGCAAAGCGGGCAATCGCCATCTGCGTACGGCGCTGTTCATGCCCGCCCTGGTCGTCAGTCACCGCGTCCCTCAGGTCAGAGACTACTATGAGCATCTGATCCAGAATCGTGGCCTGAAAAAGATCCAGGCCATCTGTGCCGTGATGCGGAAACTGCTGCATGCGATCCATGCCATGTGGCGGACCGATACCGCGTTCGATCCCGAGCGGTTTTATCGGGCCCAGTCATAAGGGGCATCTATCAGAAATCGGCCGACCGGGCTTGACCCGGAACAGAGTATCTACGGCGGAGGCGTAATGGGTCACGGACTTGTAGGAACGGCCTTGGCCGCGAACGGAATCAGACGCCGCTATTTCTCTGCCGCGATGTAACAGATCCAGCCCGCGTCGGCGTCTGCGTCCTCGGCGGGATAGAACTCACCATTCGCCTCACCGTCCTCGTCCCAACCCTGCCAATACACCGTGGTCTTATTGAAGCCGGCGTCGTGCAACAGATCGCGGATTTCCGGCAGGGTGTACAGGCGCCAGTCGTAACTGAATGCCCGCTCCATGACCGATCCGTCCGGAAAGGCGAAATGGATGTGGCATATCAGGTTGTTGATGACCGGGTTGAACGCGTCCTGATCCCAGATGTAGGTGAACCCGTCGCGGCCATCGTCGATCTCACGCTCTTCGTCGATCTCGCGGAAGCTGTCATAGCCACCATAGGCGTCCAGGAACATCACCCCATCGTCGGCCAGGTTGCGACGGGCCGCCTTGAAGTAACGCAACAGGTCGCGCCGTTTTTTGAACAGCCAGTAGCTGAAGTTCATCGCCAGCAGCATGTCGACGGGTTCGCTGCGGGCGCGAAGCACGTTCCCTTCGATCAGTTTGATGCGTGCGCGCTGCTTCGCAGTCAGATCGGCGAGTCGGTTTTTCCTACCCCATTCGAGCACCTCTGCGTCCAGGTCGACCCCGATGGCGGTGTTGCGGTTGTTCCGTCGGACCCATTCGGCGCAAACATTGGCGGTGCCGCAAAAATCCTCACGCAGTGAACGCGGCTTGCGGCGCCGGATGTCACGGAAGGTTTGTTCGACGAAGTCGATCTCGGCCTCGGCACATTGCACCGAGAGTTCATACAAATGATGACGGTCCGCGACTGCGGCAGCGTCCGGTTTCTTCTGTTTCTTGGGCTTCATCCAGGTCGCGCTTTGTGGCACTTGCTTTTTGCGAGCGCAAACTATACTTCAACGGAGCCGTGCTCACATCAGTCAGAATTCACTGACCAGGAGGCAACACTCATGGCCGTCGCAACGACCATCCAGGACTATCTCGACAGTCACCGGTTGGCCTACCAGATCATCCAGCACCCGCACACCAAAACGTTGAAGCAGGCCGCTGAAGTAGCCCACATCCCTCCTGACCAGATGGCCAAGCCGGTCCTGCTTGGTGATGACATCAATTACCTGCTTGCGATCATCCCCGCGACCCACCGGCTGGATCTCGATCGACTCAACCAGATTATGGCGCGCAGTCTCGAAGTCATCGAGGACGATGAAGTCGCGCTCACGTTCAGCGACTGCGAGCAGGGCGCGATCCCGGTTGTGGGTGAGGCCTATGGGGTCGACGCGGTCCTCGATGCCGGTCTCAGTCACCAGCAGGAGGTGTTTTTCGAGGCGGGGGATCATCAGCACCTGGTTCGGATGTCCGGCGACGACTTCCGCCTGCTGATGGAACACGTGCCGCGGGTCCACGTCAGTCACCACATTTGAGTCGCTGGCAAACAGGCGGATTTTCATTGCGCCAAGGGTGGCCTTGGTTTAGTATTTCGCGCCTTGTTTGAGCACGCCAGCGTGCTCCGATTGCGCCGAAGCCGAATTGGTCTCGGTTGCAATAATTCCAGGTTTATTGGAGAGGTGTCCGAGTGGCTGAAGGAGCACGCCTGGAAAGTGTGTATACGTTAATAGCGTATCGAGGGTTCGAATCCCTCCCTCTCCGCCAAACGCAAAAAGGTCCCCTTGTGGGGCCTTTTTTCGTTTGTGGCACCAAGTGGCCATTCGAACCCGAGGAAATCAAAATGGTGGTTCGACGGAGCGGCCGAAGGCCGCGGAGAACGTCGCCACGTAGTGGCGGCGGCCCGAAGGGCGAGGGCGTAGCCCGAGTAATCCCTCCCTCTCCGCCAAACAAACGAGCCCCCTTTTTGGGGGTTCTTTTGTTTGTGGGTTCAGTCGGATTCGAACCCGAGGAAATCAAAATCGCGGTTCGACTTTCGCGAGCATGCTCGCTCCTACGGCACGGTGGTGGTTCCGGGCGCGAAACCCGTAGGAGCGGCCTTGGCCGCGAACAAGCCGGTGACTTCTGTGCAGGTGGCGAGCCAAAAAAGCAGCTGAGACATTTCTGTCTTTGCTCACCGTCCCCACAGGTGAGGAGTGGAAAGTCGGCCACATGGCGAAGCGCCCGTGATAGGACAGGATTGCCCAACACAACGGTTCGACAGGTCATTCCCAGCGATGCTGCACGCCTCGCGCAAAGGGTGAGCGGGGCAAGTGCGAACCAGCAGGCCCGGAATTCCTGCGTCCATCTGCTGTCAAGGTCTGGGTAGCTGCAGTACAGTCCGGTGGGCGGGTTCATAACGTCCACAGTCAACGAGTGACGACCGCTCCGGATTGAAGCCACGATAATCGAAGAGGAGTTTTTTATGCCTGAATCCGCCGCGCCTGCCCCGGGGCAGGAGGCCGATCCAGCTGATACCCAGGCCCTGCGCCGACTGCGTGATCACATGCAGACGCGCGTACTGGGACAGCCGGAGCTTATCGATCGCATGCTGATTGCCCTGCTGGCGGACGGTCATCTTTTGGTGGAGGGTGCGCCGGGCCTGGCCAAGACCACCGCGATCAAGGAACTGGCGGCCGGCCTGGAAGCGGATTTCCAGCGGGTCCAGTTCACCCCCGACCTGCTGCCGGGCGACCTGACCGGCACCGAGGTGTTTCGCCCCCAGAGTGGCGAGTTCGTCTTCCAGCCGGGGCCGTTGTTCCACCACCTGGTGCTGGCAGACGAAATCAACCGGGCACCGGCAAAGGTCCAGTCCGCACTGCTCGAGGCCATGGCCGAGCGTCAGATCACCGTCGGTGGCAAGACCTATCCGCTGGCGGATCCTTTCCTGGTCATGGCAACCCAGAACCCGATCGAGCAGGAGGGCACCTATCCGCTTCCCGAGGCCCAGCTGGACCGCTTCCTGCTGTACGTCCGCATCGGTTATCCGCCGGCGGAGGTGGAGCGCGCGATACTCGAGCTCGCGCGCAGGCGCGAAGCCCAGCGAGGCGAGCAGACCGGCAGCGAGTCACTGCCGACCCGGGTCACGCGTGCGCAGCTTTTTGCAGCGCGCGACGAGGTCCGTCAGCTGCACATGGCGCCGGCGGTCGAGGAGTATGTACTGCAATTGGTGCTGGCGACCCGCAAGCCCGGCGTCTACGCGCAGGAACTGGAGCGCTGGGTCACCTTCGGCGCCAGCCCGCGCGCGACCATCGCACTGGACCGATGCTCGCGGGCACATGCCTGGTTGCGCGGCAGTGATTATGTCTCCCCTGCGGATGTGCAATCGGTAGCGCTGGACGTGTTGCGCCACCGGGTGCTGGTCTCGTACGAGGCGGAGGCCGAAGGGGTGACTTCGGACCAGATCGTATCGACTCTGCTGACCCAGGTGCCGGTGGTCTGAGGATGGCAGGGTTCAGCCATTCCTCCCTGTTCGATGCGCACGGGAGTGATGTTGCCCACGATCCTCGTGTGGCAGTGACCGCCCGCGACCTCATCGACATGGCGGCCAGCGCCAGCGTACTGCAGCCGCTTCGGACCGTGAGTGCGCGTGCCCGGCGTGCCGGTGGCCACCTCTCCCGGGTGCGCGGCCGCGGTATGGACTACCAGGAGTCCCGCGCCTACCAGGCCGGCGACGACATTCGCGCGATGGACTGGCGCTTGACCGCGCGCACGGTGGAACCACACATCAAGGTATTCCACGAAGAGCGAGAGCGCCCCGTGATTCTCGCAGTCGACCTGAGCCCGGGTATGTTCTTCGCCAGCCGCGGGGCATTGAAGTCAGTCCAGGCCGCGCGCTGCGCGGCGATGTTCGGCTGGGCTGCGGTGGCGCAGGGCGATCGCGTGGGTGCGCTATTGTTCAATGGCGCCCACCGTGAACTGCAACCGCGCGGGGGGCGGGCCGGTATCCTGCGGGCCATTCGCGAACTGGTGGCGCACACGGATGCGCAGGCCGCGCTGGCGGAGGCCGCCGGGGAGAACAGGCTCAACGCCGCCTTGCTGCGCCTGCGGCGGCTGGTGCGCCCGGGCAGCCTGGTCATCCTGATCAGCGATTTCTATGGTCTCGACGAGGACAGCCTGGCGCACCTGTCCTATCTGCGCCGCCACAGTGAGCTGTTGGCCGTGCGCGTGCTCGATCCGCTCGAGAGGTTCGCTCCGCCGCCGGGGCGCTACGCACTCACTGACGGCCGCGATCGCCATCAGCTCGACGCGGTCTCGGGCAAGGAGCGTACCAGCTATCAGGATCTGCTCCTGGCGCATCACGCGGCGGTGGAAGGCCTCCTGCAGCGCGGCGGTGTTCCGCTGCTGGAACTCGCGAGCGACGACCAGGTCGGCGAGGCGATCGCGTCACAGTTGCACGCTGGCGCGCACACCCACAGACGGTCGGCCTGATGGACCCGGAGATGAGCGATTCCGGCATGCTGGAGCAGGCGCTGCAGTTGCGCGACATCCATCTGCCTGCGCCGCCGCCCTGGTGGCCTCCTGCACCGGGTTGGTGGCTGCTGGGGCTCTCGCTGCTGGTGCTGCTGCTCCTGGCGACCTGGTTGCTTGCGCGAACCTGGCGGCGTCGGCGCCGTTGGCGGGTTCTGCAATCGATGCTGGACGAGATCGAGCGTGGTCTCCGTAAACAGCCAGGGCCGGAGCAGCTTGCGTCGCTCGCGGTACTGCTGCGGCGCATCGCCCTGCAACGTTTTCCGCGCGAACAGGTGGCCGCGCTGAGCGGGTCCGCCTGGCTGGCATTTCTCGATCGAAGCGGAGGGGACGGCGCCTTTACGGACGGCCCCGGGCGGGTGCTGGCGGAGGGTCCCTATGACGCCAACCTGGATCAGGTGGTGGATGTCCCCGGCCTGATGGATGCGGTTCGTCGCTGGGTGCGCCACGCGCACGAGGGGCCGCGGTGACGCTGCAGTTTGCATGGCCCTGGCTGTTGCTGGCGTTGCCCCTGCCACTTCTCAGCCTGCGCTGGCTGCCTCGCGCGAAGGACGCTTCCGCTGTCGCGCTGCGGGTTCCCTTCCTGGCTGTATTGCGGGGCTCGTCTTTGCTGCAAAGCCGCTCGCGGGCCGCCCGGTGGCGGCGTATCGTTGCGACGCTGGCATGGATTGCATTGCTGCTCGCCGCCGCGCGCCCACAGGTCCTCGGCGAGTCCGTGCAGATTCCGGTCACCGGACGCAGCCTCATGCTGGCGGTCGACATCTCGGGCTCGATGGTCAACGCAGACATGCAGATCCGGGGTCGCCAGGTCTCGCGCCTGATCGCGGTCCAGGCCCTGGCGAACGACTTCCTGGCGCGTCGGGTCGGTGATCGCGTCGGCCTCATCCTGTTCGGGCGCGAAGCCTACCTGCAGGTGCCGCTCACGCTCGACCGCCAGACGGTCGCCGCCCTTCTCGGCGAGGCGCAGGTCGGTCTTGCCGGACGCGAAACAGCCATCGGTGATGCGATCGGCCTGGCAGTCAAGCGCCTGCGCGATCAACCGGAAAAGAACCGCGTGCTGCTGCTGTTGACCGATGGCGCCAACACCGCTGGCGCGGTGGATCCAGGCAAGGCGGCCGACCTGGCGGCGCAGGAAGGTGTGCGTATCTACACCATCGGCGTCGGCGGCGACGAGATGCGTATAACGACTCCCTTCGGAACCCGGCGCCTGCCCGCAACTGACCTCGACGAGGGGTTGCTGCGCGGGATTGCGGACAAGACCGGGGGGCGCTACTTCCGCGCCCGCGACAGCGCGGGGCTGGCGCGCATCTACGCTGAGCTGGATGCGATCGAGCCGGCCTCCGAGGATGCGCTGAGCTACCGGCCGGTGTATGAGCTTTATACCTGGCCACTCGGCATCGCGCTGGCGCTGAGCATTGTCGCGGCGCTGCCGATGCGGCGTCCCGCGGCAAAAGCATCCGCAGCCAGGGAAAGGAAGCATGCCTGAGTCCTTCCACTTCCTGTATCCGCAATGGCTCTGGCTGCTGCTGCCAATCGGACTGCTGCTGTGGCGTCTCTGGCGTCGGGCGGATGGCGACAATCCCTGGCGACGGGTTCTCGAGCCCGGCCTGCAGCCGCTGCTGCTGGACAGCTCGGACGACAAAGGGCGTCGCGGCCAGCGACATTGGCTGGCGCTGCTCGCGGGTGGCTGGCTGCTGGCCGTGCTGGCGTTGGCCAACCCGGCCTGGGAACGTGTGCCCAGCCCGGTGTATGCGTCTCAGAGCGCGCGCGTGGTCGTGCTGGATCTGTCCCTGTCGATGCTGGCCCGCGATATCGCGCCTGACCGTCTCACCCGGGCGCGCTTCAAGGTCGAGGATATCCTGCGCCTCGCCGGTGAAGGCCAGGTGGGCCTGGTCGTGTTTGCCGGTGATGCCTTTAGCGTGACGCCGCTGACGCGGGACGAGGGAACCCTGCGTTCCCAGTTGCGGGTACTCGAACCCGGCATCATGCCGGTTCAGGGGAGTCGTGCCGACCTCGGTCTGCGCCAGGCGGGGCAATTGCTGCGTCAGGCGGGCCTGCAACAGGGGCAGGTGCTGTTGCTCGCCGACGGGGTCGAGGGAGACGCCGCCTCCGTGGCGGCGGCCGAACTGCGGCAACAGGGTTACCGCGTCGGGGTGCTCGGCGTTGGGACGGCAGAGGGCGCTCCACTGACCAATGCGGAAGGTCGCTGGCTGTATGCGGCCGATGGCCAGGTGATCGTTCCGAGGCTGGAGGAGCGGAAACTGCGCGAGATTGCCGCCGAGGGTGATGGCCTCTTTGTCACGATCAGCGATGACGACAGCGATGTCCGCAGCCTGCTTGGCGAGGCCACTGCGGCGCCCGAGGGCGGGCCGACGGACGAGGCGCAGGCGCCACGCTGGAAGGAGCGCGGCCCCTGGCTGGTGGTGCTGCTCCTGCCGCTGGCGGCGCTCGCGTTTCGCCGCGGCTGGCTGTTCAGTGTCGCTTTCTGTGCGCTATCGCTGACCCCGCCCGAGCCGGCGCTGGCGGCCTCCCAGGCGATAGCGGAGCAAACCGCTCCGGGCTATTGGGAGCGCCTGTGGCGCACCCCGGAACAACGCGCGGACCGGGCGCTGCGAAACGGCGATTTCGAGCTTGCCGCGACGCTATCCGAAGAGCCCTTGCGCCGCGGCGTGGCCAAGTACCGGCGGGGCGAGTACGCGGCAGCACTTGCCGACTTCGAGCAGGCGCAAGGCGCGCAGGCCAGTTATAACCGGGGCAATGCGCTGGCCCGGCTGGGCCGCTATCAGGAGGCGATCGCCGCTTACCAGGATGCGCTCGAGATGCAGCCCGACATGCAGGATGCCGGGGCCAACAAAAAGGCCGTCGAGGATCTGCTCGAAAGATTGCGCAGGCAGGAGCAACAAGCACAGCCGTCACCACAGGCACCGCAGGATGATGGCCCGCCGCAGGACCAGCCCGGAGAGCAGGCGGATCAGCAGCAAGGCGAGTCCGCGCAGCAGTCCGGCGATCCCGGTCAGTCGCAGGGGCAGCCCCAGGCGGACGCCCCGGCCCAGGAAGACCGGAATGGGCAGCCAGGGCAGCCAGGGAAGGAAAGCCAGGCGGGCGAGGGCCGGGATGGCGAATCGCCGGCACCGGGAGAGGCCGGCCAGGACGCATCCGGGGATGCGCCCAATCAGGACCAGGATGCGCCGTCGACACAGGCACAGGCTGGTACGGGCCAGCGCGAACAGAACCAATCGGCGGGAGAAGGGGACAAAGATGAGAAATCAAAGGGAATGACGGGGGATGAGGCGCGCGACACGCCGGCTCGTGCCGGCGGTGAGTCTGACGGGGCTGCAGACCGTAATGTGTTTTCCGAGGCGCTGAAGGATATGGCCCGTCGCGAACAGACGGATGATATGTCGCAAGGCCCCCGGGCCGGCTCGGGCACCGAGTCCGACGACAACGTGTCGTCGGCACAGGGGCAGGCGCAGGCCGAGGATCTGAACAGCGAGGAAAGGCTGGCTGCCGAGCAGTGGCTGCGGCGTATCCCCGACGACCCGGGTGGTCTGTTGCGGCGTAAGTTTCAATACCAGTATCAGCAACGTCGACGCGGCCCGGACGATCGCAATGCGCAGGGCTGGTGAACGATGGGAGGATTGAGAATGCGCGGGAAGTTGCAGGGTCGCTGGCGGATTTTCGGGATGGCGCTGCTCGGCATGCTGTTGTGCCTGCATGCAGTGCACGCGGCGGTAGACGCCCAGCTCAGCCAGAATCCGGTTTACATCGGGGATACCTTCACCCTCACGATCAGTGCCGAGGGCGGCAGTGGGGCTGAACCCGACCTGGCGCCGCTGCGCAAAGACTTCGAGATCGAGGGAACCGGGACCAGCACCCGCATGAGCTTCGTCAACGGCCGGATGTCCTCGCAGGTGCAGTGGCGCGTTGAGTTGAGAGCCCGGCGCAGTGGCGATCTGACCATCCCGCCCCTCCCGGTGGGCAGTGAAAGCAGCCTGCCCATCCCCCTGAGGGTCAGCGATACCCCGTTGGCGGGAGATCCGAAGTCGCTTGCGGCGGGCGACCACGTGGAGATCGATGTGCGTATCGAGGCGGGCGGTGGCAATCCCTACGTTCAACAACAGGTTCCCCTGCTGGTACGCCTGTATCTCGATGACAGCGTGCGCAATGGCAACTACAGCGAGCCGCGAATCGAAGATGCTGTCGTAGAGCAGGTCGGACAGGAGCGGCGTTACACCACGACCCGTAATGGTCGTAACTATCGCGTTATCGAGCGTCGCTACGCGGTCTTTCCGCAGAAGAGCGGCGAGCTTCGGATACCGTCGATTCGTTTCGAGGGCGAGATCAGGGATCGGCGCAAGGCTCAGGCGGATCCCCGTGGGCAGCGCTCCCTGCGCGACAAACTGTTCGGCAACGACCCCTTCTTTCAGGACGATTTCTTCGCTTCCGATCCGTTCGACGACTTGTTCGGTGACGCCTCCCAGCCGGTCCGCAAATACAGCACTGAATTGACGCTCAAGGTGCGTCCGCCGGCCGTGACCCAAGGCAGCTGGTTGCCAGCGAAGGCCGTGCGCCTGAGCGACAGCTGGGCCGATGCTCCGCCACAATTGAAGGCCGGTCAGCCGGTCACGCGCACCATCACCGTTGAAGCCGAGGGTTTGACCGGCGCCCAGATCCCGGCGATGGACTTTCCGGCGCCACCCGGGACACGCATCTATCGTGAGCCGATCGACAACAGTACCCGCCTGGGTCCCACGGGCCTGGTCGGCATCAGTCGTCAGAGCGTGACCTACATTCCTTCGAACGCTGGCGATCTGACCCTGCCCGGCATGCAGCTCGCCTGGTGGGACACCCAGCGGGATGCGGCCGCGACAGCCACCCTGCCGGCCTGGCGCCTGAAGGTTCTGCCCGGGGACCCGCGATCCGCAGGCGCGCCGCGGCCGGAGGAAAGCGGGTTGCCAGACGCGGGCGAGTCGGCGGCCACGGCCACGGCTGCGTCGGCATTACCACCGAATCGCTGGCTGGAGTCCGGCTGGCTGCTTGGCGCATCGATGCTGTTGCTGGCATTGCTCGCACTCGCGTGGTGGCTGATGCGCCGGCGAGCACGGACGACTGCGGGGCTGGTCGCGGTTGAACCCATTGCGCCAGCTGCGACCACAGTCTCCACCCCCAGGCCAGGGCTTGCGTCCTCCAGGCCCAGCGAAACTCAACCGCCAGTTCAGGATCTGTCGGACCTGATGAATTCGCTGCAGACCGCTTGCAGAGATCGGGATGCCGACAGCGCAGCGCGTGCCCTGCTGGCACTCGCGCGAGTCCACTGGCCGGACCAGGCGCCACACAGCCTGGGAGAACTGGCGGACAGACTCTCCGCTGGCGCAGAGGAAGTGCGCGCCCTCGACCGGGCCCTGTACGGGCCGCCGGGCGAGGTCTGGCCAGCTGATGAACTCTGGTCCATCGTCAAGGATGGGTTACCGATTGTGCGGCCGCGACATGCTGTGAATTCCACGGATGGCCTGCCGCCGCTGTATCCAGGGCAGACCAAGTAAGCCGGGTTTGTGTCTTTCCCAGTTCAGGGAGACAGACTGGCAGCGCCCAGCACGCCACCCTCTGCAACCGGGTCGATGCTGTCTGCGCTGTCGAAGGGCGCCTTCTCCAGAAACAGACGGGTCAAAGCGGCCGCGGATAGCAGGGCGTCGAAATCATCCTCGTTGCCCAGCGCGGCATCGGTGTCGTCGATACGCACGCCGAGTCTTACCGGCCACTCGCTCCCGCTCAGTCTGCTGATGGCCTGGCGGCGTACGTCTGATTTGGTCTTGGCGAGCGGCAGCAGGGGAGTGGGCAGGGTGGTGGCCAGGGCGATTCCGTAGCAGACCTTGGGGTAGATCTCTGCGATCACGGTCGATCCCGCCTTACCGTCCGACATGAGGTCCAGAAACGAACCATGGAAGGGCCAGATCTTTAACCGTTCCCGGTGCTCGTGGGCGACGATCTCCTCCCACAGGGTCCGGGTCCCGCTACCGACGCTGCCGGGAATGCCGCAGGTGACAAACATCGGGTTTGCCTGAAGCTGTCGATCAACCGCCCGGTGCAGTCCGTCGTTCGAGGCCTCGACGAAGGCGCGCAGGGACCACTTGCCTTTGGGCGGCCGAATGAAGGGGCGTTGCGGCAACCACTCCTCGGGACTGGCCACTGCCTCGAAAAACAGGTCGGGAAGCGGTTGGTGGCACAGCAGGTCGGCAAAGTTGCCCGGCTGCTTCGCTACTGAGCGCAGCAACTGCCTCCACGATGTGGCCGGGAACCCGATCGCCGCATCGATTCCGATCAGTACCGAGCCTTGCAGCTGCGAAGCGAGCGCGCGCAGCGAGGCGAGATCGCCGTCGAAGCTCAACCTGGAGATACGGGAAAGGGCGGGGTCGAACCGGTAGGCGGAGCGCTTACGCGCTTCCTTACCCCAATCGACGGCGATGATGTGCACGTGCTGTCAGCTTTCCTGGCGTGAGCGATCAACCCGGCGTATTGACTGGCCGGGTTGGAGAGTATCTCCGGTTTGGCGCAAGCCGAGCGGGCGGAAATCCCTGGATCGGTCGCGGTTTTGCGGGAAATCACCGGCAATTCGGCTACGTTAGAAAGATGCAATACGGGTACCGGTACTTTGTGCAACTGATTCTGCTGGTGGCGTTCTTAACCGGAATGGGTATGTCCTACGCGGTAAGTGACGCGCGTGACGACGCGGATGATTCCGATTGGCCTGCCTGGGTGGACGAGGAGGATGCGCTGTTGGAGCGTGCGGCCCTGGTCAACGAGGGGGAACTGACTTTTCTGCCCGATCCCGGTGGCAAGCCCTTACATCACCACAGCAATCACATCACGATTGGTGAGGATGCGCTGCGGGACGGGTGGGTTCTGCTCGAGCAGTGTCACACGGACCTGGATCGCGTGCCGGCTGTACAGATCGTGTTCAATGCACAGAACACACGTGCCCTCGAAGTCATCGCCTCGGAAAACATCGGTGAGGCTTTTGCCGAGGGCCACACGGTACAGCTGCGCGACGTGGGCGCTGGTTCCAGGATCTGTATCCGGGCACGCAGTCGGGCCTTGTGGAAAACCGATGATGGCGGTTTCGAGCTGCGTAACGGACCCTTCATGCGTCGTTTCCTGGATGGCTATTATCCCCTGCGCGTCTCCCTGCGCATCGACTATCCGGAGGCATGGCAGCTCGCGGGTTTTACGCCCGACCGACAAACCGGCTTCACGCCTCACCACGAACCGGGACGGGTCGAACTGGATACCGTGTTCGAAGGGCGCCTGAATACGCGCTTCCGCTTCCGTACTCAATAAACCGGACCCCAGGGTCGAGGCTTCCATTTTGGTCACCCGCGGGCGCTGACAATGAGCCAGCGTTCTACCCGGTACACCGCGTCTTGCGATTCCTCAATGACGAACTGAGTAGGCAATCCATACTATTTCACTCGGACATCTTAGCCCGCTTTCGAAGGAGACAGTCATGGCTTATGAACAAGCGAGCCCAACGCGGCTGGAGAATTTCCCGATCTCATTTTTCGCGATGGTGATGGGATTGGCGGGACTGACCATTGCCTGGGAGAAGGCACAGCACCTGGTCGCGTTCGATCTGCATATCAACTCGGTCCTGGTGGCGCTCACGTTGCTGGTATTCGTGGTGCTGGCCGTGCTCTACGCGGCGAAGACCGTGCGCTACCGCAGTATGGTGCTGCAGGAATTGAATCATCCGGTCAAGCTGAACTTCTTCCCCACGATCTCGATCAGCCTGCTGTTGCTCGCGATTGCCTTCCTGCCCGTGGATAGCCAGCTCAGCCTGCCGCTGTGGATGGCGGGGGCGGGCCTGCACCTGGTGTTCACCCTGTACGTGGCCAACGTCTGGATCCACCATGAGCATTTCGAGGTCCATCATCTCAACCCTGCCTGGTTCATTCCGGCCGTCGGTAATGTCCTGGTGCCGGTTGCGGGCGTGCCGTTGGGCTACGTGGAGATGTCCTGGTTCTTCTTCAGCATCGGGATGCTCTTCTGGATGATTTTGATGACCATCATCTTCTACCGGGTGTTGTTCCATCACCCGATCGACCAGCGACTGATGCCGACCCTGTTCATATTGATCGCGCCGCCGGCGGTCGGGTTCATCTCCTACCTGCGCCTCGCCGGGGAACTGGATGCTTTCGGGCGCGTGCTCTACTACAGCGGGCTGTTCCTCACCCTGCTGCTGTTCACCCAGGCGCGGCGCTTCGCGCGGCTTGGATTCTTTCTTTCCTGGTGGGCCTATTCCTTTCCACTCGCTGCGATCAGCATCGCCAGCATGCTGATGTACGAGCAGACCGGTGCAGACGCTTTCGCCTGGCTGGGTGGCGGCCTGCTGACAGTGCTCACCCTGGTGGTGGCCCTGCTTCTGCTCAGGACCACGGAGGCGGTGCTGCGAGGGCGCATCTGCGTGCCGGAGCGCTGAAGTCCACCGGGCCAACGATCTCAGGGGAAGTCGCATGAAACCAAACCCCTCAGGATTGGGGGTCAGAAATAATCGTGCCCGGATCGAGGCGACTCGCTCCGCACCAAACTGCCCCTGGATGGTCTATAAGCCATAAAGGAGAGGGTGCACGGTCCCTGGAGACTGCTCAATAAGGCACTCGGGAGGATGAGAGATGACAGAAGAGGAAAAAGTCGTTGACGCCAGTGGGCACGAGGTATGTCAAAACCCCTGCGAAGATTGTCATGGAGAGGGATATCTGGAGAACGGCGAGTTGTGCCCGTCGTGTGCCGGTACAGGGTGCAAAGATCGCAAATTCTGTACGCCTGCAGGCGGCCTCGGCTGCGACACAGAGTAGCCAACACACACCTGGGGATATGAACCGGGTGAAGTCTGGGTGGTCGCCTTTGCCGGCCCATCAACTGTTCTTGTCGTTTGTGTGATACACCTGGCGGGGCCTTTCGCAGCAAGCGTCAATGGGGATGCGGCGGCAGCCTGCACACTGTCGCGGCCGGTCGTTTCCTTTTTATGACACCCATCATGAGTCATCTCCAGCGACCGGGTTGATACTTGGTCGAGTAAACGGTTTGCTGCACGGGGAAGAAAAAATTCCGCCGGCTGTATGTACCTTCTCTTCTGTCCGGCCTATATTTCTCATCGATCAATGTCGCAATAGGAGTAAAGATGGCCAAGAAGACGAGCACTAAAAAGAAGTCGGCGGCAAATACGCCGGCTACGGTCGAAGGCGGTATCGTCGCTTCGATCAAGGCGACCGCTACCACGATTGTTGATGAAGTGGAGAAAGCCAGTGACACGGTCCTGAAAGAGGTGCGAGAAGGTCTGGGTACTGTCACGGACAAGGTGTCCAGCGCCGCCAAGTCTGCGACCGACACGGTCTCGGACACGCAGGCGGGTCATCTGCTCAAGAGCCTGATCAATGAGGTCGAAGAGGTTGGTGAAAGCGTGCTGGCTGTAGTGGGGCAACGACTCGAACAGCTGCGGGGGACGGTGGTAGCCGAGACGGGCGCACCTTCGACCGGGGCCCGGACCACGGCAAAAAAGAAGGCCTCCAGGAAGAAAGCCGCGAGCAAGAAAAAGGTGGCTGCCAAAAAGTCGGTGTCGAAAAAGAAGGCGGCATCCAGGAAAAAGGTCGCGAGCAAGAAAAAGGTCGCCACTAAGAAAAAGGTCGCCACCAGGAAAAAGGTGGCAACGAAGAAGAAAGTGGCTTCAGGGAAGAAGGTCGCAACCAGGAAGAAGGCAAGCGCAAAGAAGGCGGTCACTCGGAAGAAGTCTGCAGCCAGGCGCGCTTAGAATCTCCCAATTGGGATTCGTAAACCCCGCGGCTTCAGCCGGATTGTCGGTTCACCTCTTCCCCCTCTCGAGGGGGAGGGTTGGGAAGGGGTGGCGCTCGGACGGTGAACGAGGTGTTTCCCACCCCAGCCCTTCCCATGAGTGGAGCAGGGGAAGTCGGCTGGATGGCCGACGACCGATCCGGCTTTCAGCCGATGGCGTATTCACACTCCGGATGATCCCACCTGCCCGTTGATCAGAAGGCCGCTGGCATTGGCCAGGGCCGGCCCTGATAGGGCGGATGAGGTCCTTTTTCACCTAGTGGGCTGAGTGTTACCGAACTCACCAAACTAGCGGCTACAAGCGCAACGTCTCTACCTCGAGCCGTCCCCGTAAGCTGGGATTCCACCAGGCGGGAGGTTGCCGCACGAACCCGAACATTTCCTCAGTTTTGGCGCAGGCCCGGCTCGCGGCTTTTATACAAGGTCACGGACGTCGTTTTCTCCACTGGCTCAAGAATCGATTCGCAAGGTCGACTAGCTGCTTGTGAAGAACCCAAATGCACAATCGGGAGCCTTGATGCGCCAACCCTGTTCCACGCGACCCGTTTGCTGGCCGGTTAAATAGCCTATGCCTGACCCGGCAGAACAGCGTCGACATACTCGTTTCGATATCGAGTTGGATGGTCGGATCAGCGATGCGGGGAACGACTGTGCGTGCGTGATCCGCAATTTCTGCGAGGGCGGTCTGCTCGTCCAGAGCGAGTCGTGCAGTGACAGCTTTAGGTTTGTGGCCGGGAGGTCGGTCAGGATTGCCACCCGGATTGTCACATCGGCGGGGGAACGGCTGTTGCGCTTGCAGGCGCAGGTGGTTTGGGTGCGTGGCGCCTATCTCGGCCTGGCTTTCGGAAAGCCTTCCACGGCAATCATCGACGTCCTGAAACAGCATGAACAATTGCGACCCGGCCGCGCCTCTGGAATACCCGAGACCAGTCCCGCGGGAGAAGCACAGGCAATAGCGCAGCTGCGGGAGGTCGCAAAACGCGAACTGCCCGCGATCTTGCGGACCCTGGCAGAAGATATCAGCGAGGCCCTGTTGGCAGAGGCCGAGTGCGCGAGCTCAAACAGCGAGTCGCAGCGGCTGTTCGCTGACATGCAGGCGCTCGAGAAGCTGCGCGAGGACGACGCGCTTTTGCAGGAACTATTGGCACGATCTGAAGAGAACCAGGACCATACCCTCGCCTCGGATATGGAAGACGCCGGGGAGCTGTCCCTGGTGGATACCGAGGAGTTCGAGTATTGGCTGGAGGCCTCGCGGGCCCAAACGCTGTTGAACCGGCGGTTCGGGAAACAGATCAGCGTACTCAATTCGCGCATGGCCGGGTTGTTTGAACACACGGATGCGGGCAGCGTCGTCCCTTTCGAGCCCGGGCACTTTACCGGCACATTGAGACGTTTTGCCCGCGATCTGGAACTGGGTGCAGCGACCCACAGGGTGCTGTTTGATCGCGTCGGCCTTGTCCTGGGCGAAAAGCTGGATCACTACTATCGCGTTCTCGACCAGACTCTGGACGCCCTCGGCGCGCCAGCGGCACAGCAGCAGACCTTGCACGTCGTTCAGTCGCACGACATGCCAGCGCAACCGGATTACTCGCAAACGTCCGACGAAGGTGCGTCGTCTCCCGCGAGCGGGGAGGACACGCAAGCCCGCGAGCCGGCGGGGGCGCTACGGTCCATGCCCATCGACCAGGAGCTGCTGGCCCGCCTTGCGGAAAACGAACGTTACCAACGCGAGGCGCAGGCGCAGGCGCTGATGTCCCACGTCACCGACCTGCCCAACATGACCGAGAGCCTGGCAGGCTGGCTATCCCTGCTGCAGGCGCCTTTGGTCCAAGAGGCGGTCAACGAACCCTCCTTTTTCCAGAATCCGAAGCATCCCCTGCGCGAGATCGTGGATGCCCTTGGCCATCTTCAGATGTTCCGCGCCACCCCCGATGTGACGCCGAAGGATGATCCGCTCCGTGCGCAGGTCTCCGAGATGCTCAGGCCCATCAGCGAAGGCGAGGAAGATACCGAGACGCTGAGATCGATTGCCGCGTCGGTCAGCGAATTGACCCTGCATGAGAGCAAGCTTTATCAGCGCAGTGTGGAACGTGTGGTCGAGGCCTGCGAGGGCGGGGAGAGATTGCGCCAGGCCCGCCTCAAGGTGGTCGGTGAGATAAACCGTCGCTATGCGGGTAGGCGGGTTCCGGCGGTGCTGCCGCAACTGCTCGAAGCCGGCTGGCGATCGGCCCTGGAGTTGTCCGCGCTCGGTGGTGAAGAGGCGGATTCGACATTCGAGACCCAGTTTGCCTTGACCGATGTTTTACTTGCCAAGCTGGGCGTGCAACCGTTTGGACGGCCGGTTGTCGACATCGATGCAGCCAGGCTGAGGGAACGGATCTGTCAGGAGCTGGCCCAGTTCGCCTTTGACCCCTTCAGGCGGAATGCGGTCGAACAGCGGCTGCACAAGGAACTGGATGGCGAGCTGAAAGCCGATATTGAGCTTGTCGAGATGGCGCCTCTGCAAGGCGAGCCGGATATCCCGGACGACAGTGCGCCGCCCGACGGCATCGCTCAGGCGGCGTGGCAAAGACTCCTGGCACATTGTGATGCAGTCCGCACCGGGGATCGTCTGCGTTTCCTCGACGCGCACGCGCCGCCGACAGAGTTGCGGGTCGCGTGGGTCCGTCCGGATCATCGCTTGATGACATTGGTCGACCACCGGGGCGTGCGCGCGCGCGATGTGAGTCGCCTCGAACTGGCGGCAGGCCTGCACCGGCGTGACATCGAGCTGGACCACGCCGACGGCCGGCCGCTCAGCGAACGTGCCGTGGACGCCATTCTCGCCGGTATGGAGGAGCGCCTGGCTCATCAGGCGGCTCACGACTCCCTGACCGGGCTGCTCAATCGACAGCAGTTCAAAGTCGTGCTCGAAGAGATGCTCCAGGAGTCCGCGCACAGCGAGGATGTTGGCGCTCTGTTGTGGATCGATATCGATCATTTCCGGCTGGTCAACGAATTGCATGGCAATGAGACCGCGGACCGGCTGCTGATCGCGGTCGCGCGTCAGCTCGAACAGGTACCTGGCGCCGGTTTGCTCGGGCACCTGGGTGGCGACCGGTTCGCGATGCTGTTACCGGATATCGCCGCGCCGGACGCCATGCCGCGCGCGCGATCCATCAACGAATCAATCGGCGCGATGTCATTCGATTGGCATGGCAAGGGCATGGCGGTCAGCGTCTCGATCGGCCTGGTCGGCTTGCGAAGGGACGGCAGGGACAGCGCTGCTCTGCTTAAGTCCGCAGAGGACGCGTTGTCGATGGCGAAGGTCGCCGGCGGCAACCAGGCCTACCTCTATCGGGAGGACGACCCGGAAATCGCCAGGCAACGGGAGTCCGTGCAGTGGTTGGCTCAGGTGGATGACGCCCTCGAGAGGGGGCAGTTGCAATTGCGTTCCCAGCCGATTGTGCCGCTCCTTGCCGGAGGCGGACTGGCGCCTCATTACGAGGTGCTGCTGGGTGTGCGCAACGGCAGCGGCCAGTCGCTCGCGATCGGTGAGTTCATCGATGCGGCCGAACGTTACGACCGTATGCGTTCAGTGGATCGATGGATAACCCGCACCATCATGGAATGGATCGCAGAACACCGCGCAATAATGCCATCGTTGCACGGGTTTGCGGTCAATCTCTCGGGGCAGACCGCAAGTGATCCGGGTTTCGTCGATTTTGTCCGCCAACAGTTCCAGCGTACCGGCATCGATCCGGGATGGCTGAGCTTCGAAGTGACCGAGACAGTTGCGGTTTCGGATCTGGCGCTCAGTGCCGGCATCGTGGGCGATCTCAAGGGTCTCGGCTGCAAGGTTGCACTCGACGATTTCGGCAGCGGCATGGCGTCCTACGCCTACCTCAAGGAGCTGCCCGTGGACTGGCTCAAAATTGATGGCGCCTTCGTCCGTGGGATGGCCACTGACCGTGGCGACTACGGGGTGGTCAAGTCGATCAACGAGATCGGCCACTTCCTCGGCAAGCAGACCATCGCCGAGTACGTCGCGGACGCCGAAATCCTGCGTTTGGTTACCGAGATGGGCGTCGATTACGCGCAGGGCTACGAGATATCAGCGCCGGTGTTGCTCGACGAACTCGTCAAGCTGAAGGACATTGCCTGAGCAGGATGACTGTCTGGCGAAGCGAGCCGGGCCGCCTGCCGGGAAGGCTCCTCACGCCGGTGATGCCGTTCAGACCCCGTTCTCGGCAAAGAAATAGCTTATCCGGTCTCTGCCCGACTGCTTGGACGCGTACATCGCCCGATCGGCCTGTTCGATAACGCTCAGGAGCCTGTCCCTGGGTGTGGGAACGAGGCTGTGCGCACCGATGCTCGCTGTCACGTTCACGCCAGACCCGCCGGGCAGTGAAAACCGCAGATCCTCGAGGATGCGATCTCCCAGGACCCTGCAGGCGGGTTGCTCCACGCCAGGAGCAAGGACGATAAACTCCTCGCCACCGTAACGGGCGACGACGTCGGATTCCCGGTTCATTCTGGCGGCCAGCCTGTCGGCAATTTCCTCGAGGCACTGATCCCCGGTGTGGTGACCGTATCGATCGTTGATCTGCTTGAAGTGATCGATATCGATGAAGAACAAGCTCAGCCATGCGCCTGTGCGCACCGCGTTCCCCCACACAGGGGACGCAACGGCTCCAAAGCCACGACGATTGAGCAGGCCGGTGAGTGTATCGGTACGCGATTCCTGGTTGAGTTGTTCGAGCAGGTGGTTGAGTTCCGCCTCGTTCTCCACCTGCCTGGTGATGTCCTTCTGGACACCAATGTGATGCGTTATGTCCCCCTGTTCATTCGTCACCGGGGACACTGACAGCTCGTTCCAGAAGGTGCTCCCGTCTTTGCGATAGTTGAGCACACGAATACGGTCGCTTTTGCCTTGCAGCAGCGATCTGCCAAGGGTTTGCAGTTCCTGCTGGCTGGTCTCGGGACCCTGCAGAAAGCGACAGTCCCGGCCCAGAATCTCTGCGCGCGTATAGCCGGTAAGGCGGCAGAACGCCTCGTTAACGTAGATGATCGGGCGGTTGCTGTGGTTGCCCGCCGTGATCACGATGCCATCGTTCGAACAGTCAATGGCTTTGAGGGCCAGGGCCACCGGCAAATCGTCTGATCTGGTCATCGTTTCAGTCCCGGGAGGTTTCCATAAGGAATTAGCGTCACGTTGCTCGGAATGTGTAGCAGAAGTTACGTAGCCCATAGGGACGCTAGGGAGCCCGATATGAAAAAGTTGGACCGGTTGGAGCGAGGAACGTTGCGAAGCGCCGTCCGGCGAGCCGTGGTCAGCAGCCCCGCTGGCGGCCATTCCCGGGCTAATCTCGATCGCAGTGGTCCTGATGATCTTTTTTTACGTGTTCGCGGTCATCGCCGCAAACCTGTTCATCGCCATTATCGTCAATGCGATGCAGAGCTTCTCCGAAGCAGAACACCAGGAGACGGTGCAGGCGCTGGATGCCGCCCGCGATCACATCGAGGGCGATCTGCAGCGTGAACTGCAATCCCTGCGGGGCGAGATCGGCGAGCTCAAAAGGATGCTCGCCGAGACCACGCAACGGCGTCAGTCACCCTGACGGCCCTACAAAATGCGGGCTTGACCTGGCCGCGAGACCGGACAACAGTTAGGAGAGTGATCAACCCGGAGTGAGCGCCATGGGTTTCGTTGTCGCCGTGGAAAACATCAAGTGTGGCGGATGCGCCAGCTCGATACGCAAGGGCCTGCTCGAGAATCCACTTGTCGAGGCGGTCGAAGTGGATGTCGGGAGCGGGCAGGTGCATGTCCAGGCCGAAGGCAGCGCGCGTGCAGAGATCGTGCAGAAACTGGCCCGGCTCGGTTATCCCGAGGTCGGATCGGTCGAGGGCATGCAGGCGGCGGCCGCCAAGGCCAAGTCCTTCGTCAGTTGTGCGATCGGCCGTATCGAGAACGCCGGCAAGGAATAAACCGGAGCCAGGCCCGGTCTAGAACCTCATGCAAAGGGAAGAATCACCCAAAAACAGGCTGGTGCAGGTACTGCTTCTGGCAGTCGTGCTTGCCTTATTGCCCTTTGCCTCGGTCGCTACCCCTGATCCACCACCGCCAGCCGGTGGCGGCGTCGCGGGGATGCCCTGCCATGCCGATACGGCCAGCACGGCCCCTTCCGCCCATTGCGACCGCTGTGACGGTTCGGGCCTGGCCTGCGATTGCTGCCATGTCGCGGTATCCGCCAGTCTGCCGCCAATGGCTGAATTGCCGGGGTCGCCGCTGCTGACAGAGATCGAAACCACGCGTTCGGCCATCGGTGCATCACCGGAGCCGCCGCTCAGCAAAAGGTACCGACCGCCGAGATCCTCCCTGAGTTGAGAATCGCGTCATCGCTGTCGCGATGGCCGCTCGTTCAATTCAGGAGACCGGATGTGAAGAACACCAATTTTGCCCCCTGCGTGCGCCTGCTTCTGCTGGCAGCGCTCGTCTTGCTGTTGACTGCCTGCGATCCACGCGAACAAGCGACCGAATCCCTCGCCGAGGCAGCGGATGATTCGCCGCTGGAGCACGCGGCCAAACACGTCGATCCCAAGTACGTCTGCCCGATGCACCCGCAGATCGTGCGTGACGAGCCAGGCAGTTGCCCATTGTGCGGCATGGACCTGGTGGCCAAGGTGATCGACCCGGACCAGGGCAAGCATCCGGAAGTCCGGGTTGACAGCGCCATCGCGCAGAGCATGGGGATCCGTTCCACCACGGTCGAGCGTGGCACCCTTTGGAAATACATACGTACCGTGGGGCGGGTCAGCTACGATGAAACGCGCCTGGCGCATGTGCATCCGCGCGCGGCCGGCTGGATGGAGAAGCTGGCGCTGCGCGCCGAGGGCGATCCGGTGAAACGCGGTCAGCTCCTCGGCGAGATTTACTCCCCCGATGTCCTGGCGGCTCAGGTCGACTTCCTGATCGCCCTGGATCAGGGTAGCGAACGGCGCGCGACGCGGCTCGAGAATGCGCGCAACCGGCTGCGCCTGCTGGGCGTTCCCGAGGTTACGATTTCGCGCATCCAGCAGCGGGGCAAGACCCAGAACCGGATTCCGATGTTGGCCCCGTCCGACGGGGTGGTCACCCAGCTGGGTGCGCGCGACGGCATGTATGTCACGCCCGAGACGGAGGTCTTTACCCTGGCCGACCTGTCCCGTATCTGGGTCCTGGTGGATATATTCGAGCACCAAATCGACTGGCTTTCGGTGGGGCGGCCGGCGGAGATCTCGGTGCCGGCCTATCCCGGACGCACCTGGGAAGGGACCGTCGAGTACATCTATCCGGAGCTGGATGTGGCCGCACGCACCCTGCGGGTGCGCCTGGCCTTCGATAACCCGGAGGGCCTGCTGAAGCACAATATGTTTGCGGATGCGGTCATCTATGGGGGGCCCAAGCGTGGCATCCCGGTGATCCCGCGCGAGGCCCTGATCGAAACCGGTGAGCGCACCAGCGTGGTGAAGATGACGGGCGAGGGACGTTTTCAGCCGGTGGACGTGGTGGTCGGCATGCGCGCCGGCGGCCGGGTGGAGATCCTCAGCGGTCTCGAACCCGGAGATCGCGTGGTGACCTCGGGGCAGTTCCTGATCGACTCGGAGTCCAGTCTGCAGGCGAGTTTCAGTCGCCTTGGGGGTGAGTGATGTATCCCGCAGGTGTTTCGGTTGCATGGCGACAAGCCGTATTTCTGTCTTTCCCCACCCCCGCCCTCCCCACAAGTGGGGAGGGGGTTGAATACCCGGCGCTGCCATCTGTGGCCATTCCTCTCTTATCCCACGGAGGCGGTTGCAGGGAAGAGGCGCCTTCGGCGTTGTTGCCGAACCGTTCTGCTCCTCCCTCATCCCATGGCCGAGCCTGGGATGGAGAGAATGCGATGCTGATGTCCAAGCGACCTGCTCCTCCCCCATCCCATGGGGGAGGTCGGGAGGGGGAGGGTGAGCCATGCTGAAGAGCCTCATTCACTGGTCGGTCGCCAATCGTTTCCTGGTAATCCTCGCCAGCCTGGTGATCACCGGATGGGGTTGGGTCTCCCTGCACCAGACCCCGCTCGACGCGATCCCGGACCTGTCGGATGTCCAGGTGATCGTGCGCACCAGCTTCCCCGGCCAGTCGCCGCGCGTGGTCGAGGAGCAGGTGACCTATCCGATCACGACCACCATGCTCTCGGTGCCCGGTGCGCAGGTGGTGCGGGGTTATTCCTTTTTCGGTGACTCCTACGTGTACGTGATATTCAAGGACGGCACGGATCTCTACTGGGCGCGCGCGCGTGTGCTCGAGTACCTCAACCAGGCGGCCGCGGATCTCCCCGAGGGGGTTCAGCCGCGGCTGGGGCCGGACGCCACTGGCGTCGGATGGGTGTACAACTACGCCCTTGTGGACCGCACCGGCCGGCACGACCTGGCCCAGCTGCGCAGCCTGCAGGACTGGTTCCTCAAGTACGAACTGCAGACCGTGCCCGGCGTGTCCGAGGTGGCGACCGTCGGCGGCATGGTGCGCCAGTATCAGGTGGTGGTCGACCCACAGAAGCTGCGCGCCTTCGGGCTGTCGCTGATGAAGGTTTCGGAAGCCATACGGGCCGCCAACCGCGAGGTCGGGGGCTCGGTGCTGGAACTCGCCGAGGCGGAATACATGATCCGCACGCGCGGCTACCTCTCGGGTATCGCGGACCTGGAGAACATTCCGGTCGACGTGACGCCTGCCGGTACGCCGGTGCTGCTTCGGGACATCGCGCACATCCAGATCGGTCCCGAGATGCGTCGCGTGGTGGCCGACCTCGATGGCCAGGGCGAGGTGACCGGCGGCATCGTGGTGATGCGCTACGGGGAAAACGCCATGGCCACCATCGAGCGGGTCAAGGCGAAGCTCGATGACCTGAGGCAAGGACTGCCGGAAGGGGTCGAGATAATCGAGACCTACGACCGCTCGGCCCTGATCCAGCGCGCGGTGGATAACCTCAGCGAAAAGCTGGTCGAGGAGTTCATCGTGGTGGCGCTGGTATGCCTGGTGTTTCTGTTCCACCTGCGTTCGGCCTTCGTCGCGATCGTGACCCTGCCGCTGGGCATACTCGCATCCTTCATCGTGATGCAGCAGCAGGGTATCAACGCCAACATCATGTCGCTCGGCGGGATCGCGATCGCGATCGGCGCGATGGTGGATGCGGCGATCGTGATGATCGAGAACGCGCACAAGCACCTGGAGCGGTATCGCGAGCACCACGGCCAGGCGCCGGTCGGCAAGGATCACTGGCGGGTGGTCACCGATGCGGCGATCGAGGTCGGCCCCGCGCTGTTCTACTCGCTCCTGATCATTACCCTCAGCTTCCTGCCGGTGTTCACCCTGGAGGCACAGGAAGGGCGGCTGTTCTCGCCACTGGCGTTCACCAAAACCTACGCCATGGCCGCGGCAGCGGGCCTCGCAGTGACCCTGGTGCCGGTCCTGATGGGCTATTTCATTCGCGGCCGTATCCCGGACGAAAGGTCCAATCCGATCAGCCGTCTTCTGATCTTTATCTACCGTCCGATGCTCACCTCGGTGATGCGCTGGCCACGAGCCACCCTGGTCGTGGCCGTGATCGCGATGCTCAGCCTGGTGATCCCGATTGCGGGCATCAGCGCCTTCCTCACGCCCGTCAAATGGCCGTTCCAGCTGACTGAGTCGGTTACCGGTCAGCCGCAGGCGGCGGTTGCCCGGATCGAAGCCTGGCAGCAGGAGATTGAAGATGGTTGGCGGGTGGGTTTTGCAGACATACCCTGGCTGAAACGCTTTGCCAGCGGCCTCGGCTCCGAGTTCATGCCGGAACTCGACGAGGGTGACCTGATGTACATGCCGACCACGCTGCCCGGTCTGTCGATCGGCAAGGCGCGGGAACTGCTGCAACAGACCGACCGCCTGATCAAGACCATCCCCGAGGTGAAACAGGTGTTCGGCAAGATCGGGCGCGCGGATACCGCCACCGATCCGGCGCCGCTGACGATGATCGAGACCCTCATCCAGCTCAAACCCCGCAGTGAATGGCGCCCCGGTATGACCTCCGCCAAGCTGATCGCGGAACTCGACCGCACGGTCGCTTATCCCGGTGTGACCAATGCCTGGGTGATGCCGATCAAGACCCGCATCGACATGCTCGCGACCGGGATCAAGACCCCGGTTGGGATCAAGGTGGCGGGACCGGATCTGCGCGAGATCGAACGCATCGGGCGCGAGATCGAGAAGGTGGTGATGCAGGTGCCCGGTACGACCTCGGCCTACTCGGAACGGGTGGCCGGCGGCCGCTATATCGACATCGTTCCGGATCGTTTCGCGGCGGCACGCTATGGCCTGAATATCGACAATATCAACCAGGTGGTTGCGGCCGCCGTGGGCGGGATCAATATCACCCAGACCGTGGAGGGACTCGAGCGTTACCCGGTCAACCTGCGTTTTCCGCGGGAGCTGCGTGACGACCTGGAGAAACTGCGCGAGTTGCCCCTGGTCACCCCGACCGGGGCGCAGATACCGCTCGGACAGGTCGCTTCTTTGCAGATCACGGATGGGCCGCCCATGCTCAAGAGCGAGAACGCGCGTCTCAATGGTTGGACCTTTGTCGACATCCGCGATGTCGATCTGGGCAGCTACGTGGCCCAGGCGCAGCGTGTCGTGCGCGAGCAGGTACAACTCCCACCGGGTTACTCGATCACCTGGGCGGGGCAGTACGAGTACATGTTGCGTGCCACCGAGCGACTCAACCAGGTGGTGCCCCTGACCCTGCTGATCATCTTCGTGCTGCTCTACCTGGCCTTTCGCGATTCGGCCAAGGCGGTCATGGTGATGGCCTCGCTGCCTTTTGCCTTGGTAGGAGGCTTCTGGCTGATCTTCCTGCTCGATTACAACCTCTCGGTCGCAGTCGGGGTCGGTTTCATCGCTCTGGCCGGGGTGGCGGCCGAGTTCGGGGTCGTGATGCTGGTCTATCTCGATAATGCCCTCCGGGAGAGGGAACGACACGGGGTGGTTGACCAAGCCGTTTTGCGCGAGGCGATCATGGAGGGTGCGGTCATGCGGGTACGGCCCAAGGCGATGACCGTGGCCGTGATCGTGGCCGGCCTGGTGCCGATCTTCATCGGCACCGGGACCGGGTCGGAGGTGATGAGCCGCATCGCCGCGCCGATGATCGGGGGCATGATCACCGCGCCGCTGTTGTCCCTGTTCGTAATCCCGGTGATGTATTTTCTCTGGCAGAAGAGAAAGCTGCAGGCGTAGGAGCGAGCTTGCTCGCGAAGAGCAATCCGTCAGTACCGAGGCCCGATCTTTCGCGGCCAAGGCCGCTCCTACGGTCCGGGTTTGTCGGGACGACATGTTGTAGGAGAAGAGAAAGCTGCAGGCGTAGGAGCGAGCTTGCTCGCGAAGAACAAACCGTCGCTACCGAGGCCCGATCTTTCGCGGCCAAGGCCGCTCCTACGATCCGGGTTGGCCGGGACGACATGTTGTAGGAGCGAGCTTGCTCGCGAAGAGCAAACCGTCGCTACCGAGGCCCGATCTTTCGCGGCCAAGGCCGCTCCTACGGTCCGGGTTTGTCGGGACGACATGTTGTAGGAGCGAGCTTGCTCGCGAAGTGCAAACCGTCGGTATCGAGGCCCGATCTTTCGCGGTCAAGGCCGCTCCTATGGTCCGGGTTTGTCGGGGGCGACATGTTGTAGGAGCGAGCTTGCTCGCGAAGTGCAATCCGTCGGTATCGAGGCCCGATCTTTCGCGGCCAAGGCCGCTCCTACGGTCCGGGTTTGCCGGGACGACATGTTGTAGGAGCGAGCTCGCTCGCGAATAGAACCCCGCTATCCGGACAGCAGTTCGTACAGGTGGACATCCTGCAACAGGTTGATACCCAGCAGGCTCTTGAAAAAATACAAGCCGAGAAACACCAGCCCCCCCAGGATCAGGAAGATAAATTGCATGCCCAGCATGATCGCACCCGAGGTGAGGGTCACGTCGCGTGCATAGCGCATCAGCATGCGGGTGTTGCGCCGCATTGCCCTCGGCCAGTTAAGGATGCCGCGCAATCCCCGGGTCCGCTGCCGGTGGCGTTCACGCAGGGCCTGAATGCCAAGGGCATCCTGATGCAGCGTGGCAGCGGTGGCCAGCACACGCGAGAAGCTCGGCTCGCTCAGCGGCTTGCGCAGGTAACCGGCGACGCCTGCCTCGTTGAGGGCGAACTCGAACAGCGACTCGTCCAGGGCGTCGCTCAGCAGGACCGGTTGCATCGCTGGATGACGGGCATGCAGGTCGGCCAACAGCACCAGGCCGCTATCGTTCTCATCCAGGCGTTCCTCGCAGATGACGATTCCGATATCCAGACAGGTGAGATGTTGCTCGGCTTCAGCGGCATTGCGTGCGGTGACCAGGTGGAAGTGCGATGGCAGCCATTCCTGGATCCGGCGCCGGCTGGAGATATCGCCGCCCAGCAGCAGCACGACGGTTTCTCCGGCCGTGATCAACGATTGCGGACGCGCATTCTGAGGGTGGTCTTCGGCATTATCCATGGTGTTTGCAGATTCCCCGGGTCTCTCCCCTGCGGATGGTCTCACTCGGCCATCGCACCCAGGGCGTCTGGCGACTGAACGCGCTTGAGGTGGCGTGCCAGGGTCCGCTGCTCCATGCGCCGGTGGCGCGAGCGGTGCAGCAGGTAGTGGACGAAGTCGTGCAGATACCGGCCGAGGATTCGCAGGGTGGAGAGTTGCGGCGGTTGCGCATGTTCAGTTGCGTAGCCCATGCGTCGCAGCAGGGTGTGGGAGATGGGATAGCTCTCGAAGTCGCGAATCTCGGCGCTCGAGAGATGCTTCTTCCACGCACCTGCCCGTTCCGGATGGAGAGGGTTGCCAACCAGCGCATGCTGTGACCGCGTGAACTCCGGGAGATGCAGGCCCCCGCCGCACAGCATGGTTTCATCGAAGGGCAGGTCGATAAAGGCGCAGACCTCACGCAATACGCGCTCCGGCTCTTGCAGCAGGTCCTCGAAACGGACGCGCAGGCAGTTGTCACCCTCGCTCACCTCGACCGCCATCGCCTCCCTTAGCCGATCGGCCCAGTGGCGTGACGCCATGTAGGCGTTGTTCGGCCCCCAGTCCAGTCGCTTTATCGAGGCGCATACGGCCCGGCCGTCGCGCACGATATGGATGAAGCGCGCATCCGGGAACAGGTGCTTGAGCATCCCCTGATACTTGAAATTGTCCGGGGTGTGATCGATCCAGACATCGGCGGCCGGCTTTTCCGGATGGTGCCGCCTGGCATAGACGCCGACCAGATTTTCGATGCTGCGGCGGGGCTGGTACAGATCGATCAAGCCGGCCAATTGGAGATCATCCAGGCCGAGTTCCCAGGTGGCGTAGCGGAAGTGTTCCTGCAGCCAGTCGGCCGCCTCCTCGGCTTGCGAGAAATCACCCAATCCGATGCGAAGCAGCAGCTCGTGGATGAACTGGGATTCTGGGGTGGTCACTGACCAGCGCGAGCTGCCGAGCAGATCGCCCAATAGCGTGGTGCCACTGCGGTCACAGCCGGCGATGAATACGGGACGGTAGTTCATGTCTGGTTCCTTCGATTTAACGGGCGAATGCGAGAAGAAAGGGCAGTCGCAGATGCCTTGCCACCAGCAGACCGCAGAACAGCTTGTGCAGGATCTGCGCTCCGGTGACGGCGACAGCGGCACCGATGGCGCCGTATGCCGGGGCCAGCAACAGGGTCAGGACCAGCAGCCCGAGCAGGGAAAACAACAGGTTGTTGCGCAGTTCCTTTTCATGTCCGGTCATGGCCAGCAGGTGCCCGGTGGGTCCGGTGGCAAGATGAAACAGCTGACCGAGTACGAGGATCGAAAGGACGGGGCCTGCGGGTGCGAAATCCTCGCCAAACAGCGCCATGATCGTTTCAGGCCAAAGCAGCAGCACCAGTGCGGGGGGCAGTGCGAATGCCAGCAGAAGCCGCGTGGTCTGGCCGGCGAGCGATTCCATCTGCAGGAGACGCCCCTGGTGGTAATGCGAAGCGAAACGCGGCGAAGTGATCGCGGCGAACACCAGCATGATCAGCCCGAGCTGCGCCGCGACCCGATGAGCACTGGCGTACAGTCCCGTTTGCTCCGCGGTCGAGAGCATCGGCAGGCTGAGCAGGGGCAACCACAGCAGTGCATAGTTGATCGCCTCGATCGTCAGCAGTGGGAAACAACTGCGTAGCAGGGCGCGGGATGACTCCTTGTCGCCTTTCCCGGCGCGAGGCAGCTGCCGCCATGTCAGCAGTTGGGAGGACAATGCGGCGACTACGGCGGCTGCTAAAAAGCCGCTTGCGAGATGCGCGGATGCGTCATATCCGAGCAACAGCAGTCCGCCATTGACTGCCAGCGTGATCGCCGGCCAGGCGCCCGCCTCGAAGAATGTCCCCAGGGCCGGCCGCGACACGGCCTTGAGGGTGGCTGCATTGACGCCGAGCAGCGCGACCGGTGCGATCGTCATGGAAAGAAGGACGATGGTCGACTCCAGGCCCGCATCACCCAGCAGATGACGCGCGATTGATTCCGAGAACAGCAGTGTCAGCAGGCTTACCGCAATGCCGAGCGTCAGCGTCAGTCGCAGGGCAAGTCGGTATAGGGAGGCGACCGCGGCCTGCCGCTCGTCCTCTCCCGCCGCGCGTCCGATGAATCGTTGCAGCGCGGTCTCCAGGCCGCCCTTGGCCAGGACCGAGAGACCCTGGGTCAGGGCCAGGGCCGCCAGGAACAGGCCGGATTCGGCTGCGCCCAGTTTGCGCGTCAGGATCACGATCATGGCAAAGGAACTGATCGGACCGAGCAGGCGCACCCCGGAAACCCGTATGGCGGAATGGGTCAGGGAGCCACTGGCCGGGGCACCGAGGCGGCGCAAAAGGGTTGTTATCGCTGGCATGTCAGCGATTCCCCCGGTTTTCCGCGGCCGCGCGCCAGGCGCGCCCACTGAGCAGCAGTCGCGCGGCCTGCAACAGGCGGGAGAAAAAGGTACGGATGCCGTCCTCGGCGGCGAAGGCCATCTCCGAAAGCTGGATCTCCTCTTCCGGCGCTGCCTTCGGGAGAAACAGCTGGGACGGACCCAGCAAGCCATAACGCGGTGCCGGCATGCTCGCCGCTGGCGGGCGCAGGCCCCCGATCGGGCGGGCGCCGAACAGCGACAGCTTGCCCTGCACGGCCAGCAGCAGCAGCGGCAGGTGACGCAACAACGGCATTGACGAGGCGAACAGCGCGATACGCTCGCGGCGTGGCCCGGGTCTGTGGGGCGAGGGATTGATCGCCACACGGGCATACTCCAGGGGGGCGCCCGGTGAACGCCACCAGGACAGGAGCAAGGCCAAGGGCCACAACGGCAGGGAGGCGAGCAACAGCAATATCGCGCTGAGTTGTTGTGGCCAGCGCTGCGCCTGATCGCGGACCAGGGGCACGGTCGGGGCCAGCAGTTGTTGTTCCTTGAGCGTGATGCGCGTACCGCTGTCGATGCGCAACAGGGTATTGCCCGTCACGATGGCCTGGCTGACCGTCAGCTCCTCTCCGACATAGGTACCGGGCATTACGATGCTGCGATCAATCTCCGCGCCACTGTCGATATAGCAATCGTCTCCCACGCTGCTGGGCCCGCTGATACGGCTCTTGGGGTGTATCCAGGTGTTGCTGCCAACCATGACCTGGCCACCGGTGCAATTACCCGCGTTGACCTGGCTGGCGCGACCGACGAACAGTCCAGGCTCGACCTCGAGTCCAGCCGGGATCTGCGGACAATCGCGGCAATGCATGATCTCCATCGCCGCGTCGTAGAACGAACGCAGGTTGTCGAGACGGGAGACCCTGCCCGGCCTGAGATCGACGCTCGCAACATCCGGGCTGGCGGGACGTGACAATGGCCAGGCCAGGCTGGAGAGATCCATGTTGGGATCGTTCACCAGCATCAGGCCTGCCGTTTCGCTACCAGAGCGGGCAGTCACCGCATCGGCAGCATGGTTTTTGGCGATTGCCAGGAATCCTGCGCTGGAGAGGGTGCGCAGGATATCCCCACGGGTGGCCAGGAACGGGGCGCGCAGCAGGCGCTTGAAGCGCTTCAGCAGGCGGTTCGGGTGCTCTTCACCGCGCGATAGCAGATAGTGAATGCGCAGGCCCCACATGGCCCCATCTCCGAACTGCTGGCGGACCTCGTCCACGTCGTCGGATACCACCAGCAGTATCTCGTCGACGCCGGCGACGGCCAGGTCTTCCAGGGTGTACTGCAACAACGGGCGGTTGGCCAGGTGGAGCAGGGCGGGCGTGGTGGTGTCGCACAGCGGCGCCAACTCGGCGCCGCTGCGATCGGCGAATACGACAGCTTGCATGGGATAGGCTTCCTTGGGGTCAGAAGGCGCCATCGCCGCTGATCACGGCGGGCACGGTCTTGATGAGAAGGTGTACATCGGTGCTGAGAGACGCGCGGTGGATGTATTCCACGTCCATCGCCACCTGTTGTTCGAAGGGGATGCGCGAGCGTCCGGATACCTGCCAGGTGCAGGTGATACCGGGGCGGGCCAGGAGACGATGGCGCTGCTGCAGGTCGTACTGCGCAACCTCTTTGGGCAGCGCCGGGCGCGGCCCGACCACGGCCATGTCGCCGCGCAGGACGTTCCACAGTTGCGGCAGTTCATCGATGGAGAAACGCCGGATGAAGCGACCCACGCGGGTCACCCTGGGATCGTTCTGCATCTTGAACAGCACGCCGCCCTGCATTTCATTCTTGGTCATCAATTCGGCCTGGCGCGCCTCGGCATCGACGTACATGGAGCGGAATTTCCACAACCTGAAGGGCGTGCCACGCAGCCCGACGCGCTGCTGCGCGAAGAACACCGGCCCGGGAGACTCGAGGCGGATCGCGAGCGCGCTGATCAACATCACCGGCGAGGCGAGCAGCAAGGCGCTGCCGGCGACGACGATGTCGAGCAGACGCCGAACCCGTGGTGTGGAGCGGGTGCCGAGCCACCAGCGCAGACGGCTGAGCAGCGCCTTGCTGCGACGAAGCAAGGGGTGGCCGCCAGTCGGTCCCGAGTGACGCGCGCGCAAAGCCTCGCGCAGCGCGTACAGCACGAAAAGCGGGTTGCCAAGCAGGTAGCGCCGCCACATACGGGCGGGTTCCTGGAGCAGGCGCCAGGTCCATTCCATCCCCGCGCGGCGGAGCCACTCCGGCGCGCGGCTGATCCGCCCGGAGTAGAAGTCGAACAGTCCACCGACCCCGGCACGGGTGGTCGCACGCAGACGGCGGCCGTGTCGTTCCAGCCACAGCTCCTGTCTGGGAACGCCCATGGCGACCAGCAGGATATCGGCCCCGGAGCGATTGATCTGCGCGATCACGCGGTCGGTCTCGTGCGCATTGAAATAGCCGTGCTGGGTGCCGGCGATACGCAAACCGGGGAACCGGCGGCACATGTTGGCGGCGACTTCGTCGGCCACGCCCTCGCGTCCGCCGAGCAGGTAGAGCGAAAGCCCATGTGCCTGCGCCTGTTCGCACAGGTGCGGAAAGAAGTCGGTACCGTTGAGGTTGTCGCGCAGGCGCATCCCCTGCAGGCGCATCGCCAGCGAGATGCCGCTGCCGTCCGGGAAAAGCTGATCGGAGTGCTGCAGGGCGCGTCGGTAGTCGGGGTCGCGCTGCGCCACATTGAGACAATGGGCGTTGACGAAGTTCAACTGCGTGCGGACCCTCTGACGGGTTCGCTGGATGACCCAGTCGACCGCGCGGCGCATGTGGGTGTTGCCAACCGAGAGCCCGAACAGCGGCGCCTGGGGTAGATTGGCGATCGGCGCACGATCCCCGGTCCGGGGGAAACGTTGGGGCATTGGCATCATGCGAGGCTCCGTGATGTCATTCGGGAAAGTCTTGCGGATACCTATTGCGAGCTCCGTGCCAAACCTGGGTCGGTCTATAAGTTATTGAAAATAAAAGGGGATAATGGGGTTCCCGGGAATTTCAGGTGGGTGGCGCGGCTGCCTGCGCAGACTGCTTTGCAATCTGCGAGGCATGTCGGGGCTCAAGTGGTACGCGAGGCAAGGTCCTGCTCGATGCGTTTCTTCTGAAGTTGACCGATGGCGCGTTGCGCGATGTCCTCGACGCGGCGATAGAGCGTCAACGGAAGCAGGCGCAACAGCAATGCGGCACCCAGGGTCGTGAGGGTGCGCCCGGGTTCCCTCGCCAGGATGGCGGGGGCGGTCCGCAGCGCCTGAGCCGTCAGCTTTAAAGCGGCGCCGCCGTCCTGCAGCCGGATGGCCTGGCGCGCGAGGTAGCGCAGTTGGAAGGCGCGTGCCGGCCGTTCCCAGCGCGCAATGAAGTCGGGCGCGTAGGCACGGGTCTTTTCGATCACCTGTTGCCAGGATTCATACTGTGCATACAGCTGCGCCGAAAGACCGCCGGCGTTCAGGCGGTACAAGGTCAGCGCCTCCGGGATGCCCTCGATCTCCCAGTCGGTGGTCAGCGCGATGCGTATCCAGCATTCGATATCCTCGGAACGACGCAGGGATTCGTCGAAGTAGCATGGCTCGGGTTCACCCTCGCGCTCGCCCGGGTAGGCGATCTGCTCGAAGACCTCGCGCCGGATGACCGGCGCGGATCCGTTGCCGATGGGATTGCGACACAGGTAGTAGCCCGGTTCGATGTCGGCCAGACGAGGCATCTGGTAGCACTGGGTGGGCTGGCCTGTCTCGTCGATGAAGGCCGAACGGCTGAAGGACACGCCCACGGCGGGACGCGCCGCCAGGTGTGCGACATGCAGCGCCAGCTTCTCGGGCCGCCAGCAGTCGTCGGAGTCGATGAACGCCAGCAGGGGAGCGCGCGCATGCCGGATGCCGGTGTTGCGCGCGCCGGCGAGCCCGCGGTTCTGCTCGTGCCGGATGATGCGAATGCGCGGGTCATCGAAGCGCTCGCAGATGGCGATGCTGCCATCCGGCGAGAGGTCGTCGATGATCAGCAGTTCGAAATCGGTAAAGGTCTGCTCGAGTACCGAACGGACGGCATCGGCAACGAATGCCTCGACGTTGTAGACCGGCATGATCACGCTGATTTCAGGCATGTTGGGGTTCTCCAGTGGTTTGTTCAGGGGTTGTGCGGCGCATCGCCGCGCGATGATGAATGTCGCGATGGGCGGCACCGATCACGATCAGTGCCGGCCAGATCAGGTAGGCGAGGATTTCGAGGTTCTCGCCGAAGGTGTACAGCAACAGCAGCAGGGTCATCGCCAGGGCGACGCGTGCGACCGGCAACTGCCCGCTCCACCAGGCCAGTTGCGCGATGCTGTAGAAAAGCGGCACGGCCAGCGCCAGGGCACCCACGAATCCCTTGACGAACAACAGTCCGTACCAGCTGTGATGCGAGCCGATCGGCATGAATTCGACCAGGTGGGGGCCGCGCTCGACGATGCCATGCCCCCACACCGGCGCGTCGCTCGACCAACGATCCACCGCGATCCGGCCGAGCGCCTCGCGCACCCGCGAGGAGTCCGCTCGCGCGGAGCGGAATGCCTGCCAGAAGCGGTCCAGGGCATCCAGTACCGGTACCGCGATCATTCCGAGTAACACAGTGCCGGCACCGGTGAGAAAGGGGGTGGCAGGGTGGCGCAGACGGCTGAGCAGTAGGCTGCCGAACCACACCAGCAGCAGCGACACCAGCGCCAGGCGCGAGCCGGACATGAGAATCATCAGGATGCTGCCGGCGATGCCGATCCAGCGCCAACGACGCGCGCGCTCCTGCAGGGCAAAAATGAAAAAGATATTGGCGATGAAGCCGAGTGCTGGGGCCCAGGGCGTGAACAGGCGCCAGCGGGGGCTGCCGGAGCCAGGGTCGATCTCGTACAGGCTGAGGGCGAAGAACTCCGGGCCCGGGCCACCAATCACCTGCAGCGGCGAGATATAGGGTGTTTGCGGCAGGCCCGCCAGCCAGGCCAGCACGAACACCGGCAGCAGCAACAGGGTGTGCAGACACACGTACATGCTGGCGCGGTAGATGATCTCGGGGCGGATATTCAGGCAGCCGAGAAGCGGGAAGATCGCGAGCAGGGCCCAGCCCTTGGCCCAGCCGATCGACGACTTGATGGTCTTGCCGGGACCCAGCTGGAAATCGAGGTGTCCGACGATCAATGCCAGCAGCATCACCAGCATGCCGATGATCCATAGCCAGATGGCGACCGGCAATTGCCCCTGCGGCAGGCCCGGGTGAAGTGGGCGGCCTTGCCACAAGCGGTGCAGCAGGAGCAGCAACAGGCTCCAGGCGATCACCGGCGCGACCACGTACAGCGCGCCGAGCAGGTAGAACAGGTAGGTGGCCCGTAGGGTGTGCCAGACTACGCGCTCTTCAGTATTTTGCGGAAGAAGGGTTTGCGTATCCATAGCAGGGTCAGGCCCAGCAGGGTGAACAGGGAGCCGGCGCCGGCACCCAGCAGGGCGAGATTGCGCCCCAGGGTGTCGGCCTTTTCCGGCAGGGTGGGTTCGGCCAGCAGTTGCAGCAGCGGGTAGGAGCTGAAGCGGTCGGACTTGCCGATATCGACCTTCGCCAGGGCCGTGGTGAATACCGCGGTGGCCACCTGGTGGCGGCGCTGGAGGTCCTCCAGGTTGCTGGCATCGGTGGTGCCACGTTCGAGCTGCTCCTCCTGGGCGACGATGGCTTCCTCGAGACTGACGATCTCGCGCTCCAGGCCGGCCTGTTCGGCATGCAGTTCGACCAGGCGCCGGAACAACTCCGGTCCGGCATGTCCCTGCGCCAGCAAACGCGTGGTGTTGTGTTCGATCGCCGGCGCGAGCGAAGCGGCGCGTTGGAACAAGGCCTTGCGCAGGTCCCGTTCCTCTTCGCGTACATCCACCACTTTCTGATGATTGCGTCCCCAGCGGGTGCGGCTGCTGACCAGCCTCGCGGAGGCATCGGCCCAATGCTGAGCGAGCTCACGGAAGAGTGGATCCTGCTGCAGGTCGAGCATCGCGACCGCCTGCTGTGGCCCGGAATCCAGGCTTTCATTCAGCGCCGCGATCTGGCCTTCGATGCCGGCACGTCTCGCCTTGAGATCGCGTACCTGGACGCGTGAGCGCTCCAGCCCCAGGGCCAGTTCATTGAACTGCTGCATGGACACGATCTGCGCCTGCGCCTGGTAGTCGAGAATCCGTTGCTGGGCATCGCGCAGCTTGTCGCTGAAGCCGCTCAGCATGTCGCGGATGCCGGTCTCGCGGCGGTCCAGTTCATCGCTGCGCAGGCGTTCCAGTTCCGCCTGCAGGGCCTCGTACAGGGCGCGCGATTTATCACGGGCCTGCTCGGGCGAACCGCCGGTCACGCGGAAATTGATCATCGCGGTCTGGTCGACCAGCTTGATGCGGGGTTTGCCGAACTCACCCGGTTTCATCCCGAGCGACGCCGCGGCGGCGGCCAGCACGGGTTCGCTCGTGGCAATCGCCTTGTAGTTGACCTTGGGATCGACCGAATGGCTGGTATAGGGTGAGCTGACGGTGGCGTTGGCCTGACCGACGCTGTCCAGGGAGACCGCATGCCCGGTACCGGACCCGGGCAGTATCAGTGCCCAGGTGCTGGTGAAGGTGGTGGGCTTGACCAGCAGGAACAGCGCCACCGGGGCCCATATGGTTGCTAGTACCACGGTGGCGATGCCCAGGTAGAGGGCAAAGCGTCGCCGCGGGGGCAGGCTGCTGCCGTGACTCAGCAGGCGTATCAGGGCATTGCCGCCGGGCCGGATGGACGCCTGCGCATGCCTGCTGGGGGTGGGCTCGTGGATCACGGCGTGGCTCCTTCCGGGGGTCTCAGAGCAGGCTGAAAGGCAGAAGCAGGGCCGCGATGGTGGCAGCGATATCCCGCAGATTGGTCACGCCCGAGTCGTAGCAGGCAACGCTGTCATTCGGCATCAGGTGCGGATTGATGCGGCTGTCCTGCGGCGCTTGCAGGAGCGCATTGATGGGCTGATCGAGGGCCTCCTGGTGCCCGGGGAGTGGTTCGGAACGAACCAGCACCACGTGCCGTCCCGCGCTGGTCATATGGGTGCCGCCCACGCAGTTGGCCGATACCGCGGCGGTCAGCAGGCGTGTGCCATAGGGCAGGCTGGTCGCGTCCTTGCCGATTGCCGAGGGGGCGTTGCCTTTGGCCGGCAGAGTGAGGTTGGACAGGAACACCCGGATGCCCGGTGGCGTGATTGCCGAAGGCAGCACCAGGCGGTCGTCCAGCTGTCCACTGTTGGGGATGGTGATGCGATCACCGCTCATCAAGGGTACCGGTGGCACGCTTTCTCCGGACAGCAGGCCAGAGTAGTCCACGCGCGTGGTGACCCCGTCGCGGGTTATCAGGATGCGATCCACAGCGGCGTCCGGGCGAACTCCACCGGCGGCGCGCAACGCGGCCGGCAACAGCCGCTCCGAGGGGAAGTCACCGGATGCCAGGTTGACCTTGAGGGCGCGCTCCTCGGGTGAGCGCACGTTGACCGAGACCAGGCCTGGGGCAAAAACCGCGCCGCTCACGAACACCTGTGCATGCGCCCATTCATGCACGCGCACGCTGACACGGATGCGGTGAGGCCGGAACATTTCGGCCTCGACCAGCGCCTGCGCGATCCTCGCTTCGGCCTCCTCGGTAGCCTGTCCGGCGACCCTGATGGGGGCGATATGGGGTAGCCGCAGGGTGCCGTCGATATCGATCTCATAGCGCCCACTGAAACCTTCGCCATCCTCGATTTCCACCTGCAGCCGGTCGCCCGGTGAAAGCGGCGGGGCCTCGGCCCAGCGCAGCGACGGACCTGCAGTCGAAGCGGGAGCGGTGGGCGGTTCGTGCGCCAGGCGCGTGGCCGCATGCGCCGAATTCTGCGATCCAGCGGCGACCACCGTGGAAGTCCGGAGCTCGGAAGCCAGCGTCCCCTTCGCCTTGGAGGCAAGCTGCGGGGTGGTGCATCCGGCGAGCATGACCGGAGCCAGTGCCGCCGCGGCGATCAGCGCGGGCAGGCGTGGCATCAAGCTACCTCCGCACGCTGTCGCATGTCTGCAATGGCGCTCTCGCGATCCTCGTAGATCTCGAACACCTTGTGCAGGCGGGTCAACTCGATCAGCGCGCGCACATCGTCCGAGGGGCTCAACAGGACCACCTCGCCGGAAACCGGTCGCAGCGCCTTGAGGGTGGAGACCAGCACCGAGAGGCCGCTGGAGTCGACGAATTCGACCGGCTCGAGGTCGAGGATGAGGAGGTGACGACCGGCGGCGATACGTTCCTTGATGGCGCGGCGCACCTCGGGTGCATTGCGCATCACCAGCTGAGTCGGCAGCGAGATCAGTTCGACCACATCGTGGTCTTGGGTTTGCATTTGATTCATCGGGGTAGCCTTTATTGCAGTTGTCCTGCCATTAGGCAGTCAAACCCCGTGCCAAAATTAAAAGTGACTAATAAACAATAGGTTGCGAATTCTGGGATTGATTCGCCTGGCAAAATGCAATAGCGAAGTGAGGTTCGGCCTGGGATATTCGCGTTATGCACTGCACTGCGGGCGCGCGTTCACAGCCAGCAGAGATATTTCGCCAACCAGCACCACCCGATCCAGGGACGGCGAAACCGCCGGTCGGCGCGAGCTTTGCTGCCGAAGCACTGACATAATGTCGTACGAATTTTGAACTCAAGTCATCAGGGTGCAGGCGGGCGCTCAGTTCGGGTTCCCCGCCTCGCGCCCGCTCCCAAACCAAGGTGTTGCTGCAATGGAAGTACCTGCAAACAAACTCGATGAAGGCCTGCAAAAGATCATCGAAGCCCGTCACCACGACCCCTTCGCGGTTCTTGGCCGCCATCCTGACGGCGACAAAGTGGTGGTGCGCGCCTTCCTGCCGCAGGCCAGGAAGGTCTTGATCGCCGAAGGCGAGCTGGAAATGAAACGCCTCGAGGGCACGGACCTGTTCGAGTGGCGCGGTCCCGCCGGGCAGGTGCCGGAACGCTACCGGCTGATCTGGCAGGACGCTGAACAGCGCGACCATATCGCGCACGATCCCTATTGCTACCCGCCGCAACTGGCGGATTTCGATGTGCACCTGTTCGGCGAAGGCAGGCATCGTCACGCTTATCGTTTCCTTGGAGCCCACGTACACCAGGCAGACGGTGTCGCGGGCGTCCTGTTTGCCGTCTGGGCCCCCAACGCCGAGCGCGTCAGCGTGGTGGGTGATTTGAATGGCTGGGACGGCCGTTGCCATCCCATGCGGGTGCGTGGAGGGGGCATCTGGGAGCTGTTCGTCCCCGACCTGGCGCCCGGCAGCTGTTACAAATTCGAGATCCGTGGCCCGCACGGTGGGGACATTCACGTCAAGTCCGACCCCTACGGCCGTCGTTTCGAACTGCGTCCGGCGAACGCGTCGATCGTCGAGCCGGTGGACACATACGGCTGGAACGATGAGGCATGGATAAGGGCGCGCGCCGAGAAGGACTGGCAACATGCGCCGATGTCCATCTATGAGGTGCACCTGGGCTCCTGGCAGCGCGGTCCCGAGGGCGAAATGCTCAACTACCGTGACCTGGCGCATCGTCTCGTCGATTACGTGAGGGACATGGGTTTCAGCCACATCGAGCTGCTGCCCATCACCGAGCATCCCTACGACAAGTCCTGGGGATACCAGGCGACCGGCTACTATGCGCCAACCAGCCGCTTCGGCAGCCCCGATGACTTCCGCTACTTCGTCGAGTACTGCCATAACAATGGCATCGGTGTGATCCTGGACTGGGTGCCGGCGCACTTCCCCAAGGACGCCCACGGCCTGGGCCGTTTCGACGGCACCGCGCTGTACGAGCACGCGGATCCGCGCAAGGGCGAGCACCTCGACTGGTCCACCCTGATCTACAACTTCAGCCGCAACGAGGTAAAGAACTTCCTGTTGTCCTCGGCGCTGTTCTGGTTGCAGGAATACCACGTGGACGGGCTGCGCGTGGATGCGGTGGCCTCCATGCTGTACCTGGACTACTCGCGCGAGGAGTGGATTCCCAACGAGTTCGGCGGCAACGAAAACCTCGAGGCGATCGCCTTCCTGCGCGAGCTCAACGAGGTGGTGCATGCCGAGGTGCCCGGGGCGCTGATGATGGCCGAGGAGTCCACCTCCTGGCCGCAGGTGACCCGCCCCACGTGGGTCGGCGGGCTCGGCTTCGACCTGAAATGGAACATGGGGTGGATGAACGACTCCCTGTCCTACTTCGAGCACGAGCCGGTGCACCGCAGTTTCCATCACGACATGCTGACTTTCAGCATGCTGTATGCGTTTACCGAGAACTTCCTGCTGCCTTTCTCGCATGACGAGGTGGTGCATGGAAAAGGTTCCATGCTGAGCAAAATGCCAGGAGACGAGTGGCAGCGTTTCGCCAACCTGCGTCTGGCCTACAGCTACATGTTCACTCACCCGGGCAAGAAACTGCTATTCATGGGTACCGAGTTCGGCCAGGGCAACGAGTGGGACAGCCAGAAAGTGCTGGATTGGTGGGTGCTGGACTACCCGCTGCACCAGGGCATGCGGCAACTGGTCAAGGATCTCAACCACCTGTATCACGCCAGCCCGGCGCTATACTCCAAGGAGTTCGAGTGGGATGGCTTCGATTGGATCGACTGCCACGACTCCAGGCAGTCGGTGCTCAGCTATGTGCGCAAGAACGGCGATGAGCTCATGGTGGTGGTCCTGAATTTCACGCCGGTCCCGCGCAGCGGTTACCGTATCGGGATCCCGGCCGGTGGTCGCTGGCGTGAGGCGTTCAACTCCGACTCCGCGTTTTACGGCGGCAGCAACCTCGGCAATGGCGGTGAGGCCTTGCTGGCCGAGGAGCGGGAGTGGATGAATCGTCCCTGGTCGATGGAGATCACACTGCCACCGCTGGGCGCGGTGGTGCTGACGCCTGAATCCGGGCATTGAAGCCTGGGGTGCGGTAATGAGGGTGCCGGCCGAACGCCAGCGAACCCGGTTCGATACACCGGTGGAAGGGATCGGACAGGGTTTAGCGAAGATGACGCCGATACCCTGTCCCGGTAGCAGAAGCAGGGGGTTGGCCGAGCAGTAAGGGTCGACGTTTTCCGACATTCAGAGGAGATCAGCGATGGATGAACAGCAAAAGACCAAGCTCGACGAAATGATCGAAGAGCTCAAGCAGAAACGCGACGAACTGAAAGTGCAGGTGCACCTCGCCAAGGCCGAAGCCGGCGATCTATGGCAGGAGACGGAAGACAAATGGCAGCATCTGCGGAAGCAGCTGGATAAGATTGAAAACGGCGCTGGCGATAGCGCGAAAGATGTGGGCGCAGCCGCCATGCTGGCAGCGGAAGAGATCAAGAAGGGCTATGGCCGCTTGCGCCAATTCATCAAGGATATTTAGAGTCTACTTACCCCTTCCCCCTCTGGAGGGGGAAGGTTGGGATGGGGGTGGAGTATTCACGGGCCAAAACCTTGAGCCAAGCCGTTTCGCCGTGTTTCGGGGTCACTCCATCAGGGAACGGTAGAGACTCGCCCCCTTGGAAGCCTGTTCCTCACTCAGCACGAAGCCGACCCACTGGTCACCGCTGATCAGGTCGAGACGACCGGGCTCGATCTCGCGCAGTTCTGCTGTTTCGAGTTCGCTCGTGTGGGAGCGACACACGGTCAAGGGATAGCTCGGCGTTTTCACACGCACCAGTGGCGGCTCACGGCAGCGCCTGTTGGATGATTTTCGCAAGGCCCGCTTCGACTTGGTCGATCGTTACGCACGCTTCCAGATCGAAGCTTTCCCTGAGACTCTGGGGGTTGCGATAGAGCACCCAGGTCTTTTGCTGATCGTCCTGGTAAACGTAAAACTTCAACGGCAGATCCAGGCCCGCCCTGATGTCATGCGACATGATCTTGGTGCCTGCCTTCGGGTTGCCGAATATCAATACCTGCGCGTCGTTCATCGACATACCGGCGGCCTCGGCATTCGCCTTGTGATCGATGCGGGCAAATACCGTCATGCCTTTATCCATCAGCACGGCCTCGATCCGGTCCATGGTCTGCTGAACCGGCAAGGTGCTGGGTTGTTTCATGAAGTGTGTGCCGGCAGATGCCGCCAGTGGCAACAATAACGCAAGCATGAGTGTCAGGAAAAAAGTCAGTTTCTTCATTGCCGGTTGTTCCTGTTTGGGTGTTTCGGGGAACCGGGTCCATCGCAGGCTGCGAGGGTCCCGCCCTGGAAAATAGCGCGAAAGTCAGCAGTATTGGTCGCGACAGATCATGTCACCTCCCGGGGCGCCCGGGCGATGGTTTTGCTCACTCCGGCATATTGGGCGGATCCAGGTCTGACAGCGGTGCGGGTTGTTCTTCCTTTTCTTCATCCAGCCATGCCCGCAGCATCCGGACATGCGCGTCTTCCTCGACCGCCATTTTGCTGGCCAGTTGCCTGACTTCGGGGTCTTTCGAATGCTCTGCGACCTGCGCGTAGAAATCCCGGCCACGGACCTCGTTGTGGGATGCCAGCAGCAGCGCCTGACGCCGGGTCATCAAATAGCGGATATTGTCCATGGCAAGCGACTCGGGCCCGTCCGGGCAGGACCATTTGAATGCCCAGGGCGCGATTGCGGGGAGCTCGAAGGTTGCTGCCAGCTGCTGTACCTGTTTGAGGTGCACCTCACCTTCGGCTGCCAGGTCATGGAACAAGGCCGCGACCTCCGGGTTGTTGTGCACCTGCATGTTGGCGGCGAGTTCACGGTAGCGTTCGGCGGACTCCGCCTCCAACTCCAGGGCATGCGCGAGTAATTCCGCGATCGAGGAAATCTCCCCCTGCAACAGATCACTCATACCAGAAACTCCTTTTCGATCGCGGCCAGGGTGGTTTCCGTCTCCTGGCGGGCCGGCCATACCGGCAGGGACTCCGCGTGGATGATCCCGAGCCCCATGCCATCGTCCGCGTGAATCCGCCTGGCCGCTTCGACGGGATCGTTGCCCGCATCCGCCGGGAAGGGATGGACCTCCGTCTTCCAGCTGCGCTGATCCGGGCGGAAGGTCACGCAAGGACTGAGCACGTGCACAAAGGAGAACCCCGGATGACGAATCGCCTCGGCCAGTATCCGCGTCATCCCCTTGGGATCACCGGAGTAGCCACGCGCGATGAACGTGGCGCCGGCAGCGAGCGCAATTGCAGCCGGCTGGAAGCGTCGCACACCGGTGCCATGCGGGGTCATCTTGCTTGCGGCCCAATCCGGCGCGGTCGTTGGAGACGCCTGGCCCTTGGTCATGCCATAGACCCGATTGTCCATCACGACGTAGGTCAGATCGATGTTGCGTCGGCAGGCGTGCAGGAAATGATTGCCGCCGATCGAGAAACCATCGCCGTCGCCACCGGTCACCAGCACATTCAAATCCGGCCGGGCCACCTTGAGACCGGTCGCCAGGGGCAGGGCGCGGCCGTGCAAGCCGTGAAAGCCGTAACTGTCGACGTAGGCCGGCAGCCGCGAAGAGCAGCCGATACCCGAAATCAACGCGACCTCTTCCCTGGGCAGTTCGAGATAGGCCAGCGACCGGGTGATCGCCGCGAGTACCGCGAAATGGCCGCAACCCGGGCACCATATGGGTTTGACCCCGGACTTGTAGTCCCTGGCCTGGAGCGCAGGCGTGCTCATCTTGGCTTGCATATCATTACCCGTGTTTGACTGCTTCGATGATCTCACCGGGGCGCAGGGGTATCGGACCCGGTTTGGCCAACGAGTGGGCGTCTTCCGGCAGCACACCGTATGACCTCAGGTAGTGGTATAGCTGACCGCTGTGGTTCTGCTCCACAACCCAGACCTTTTCGACGCCCGCCAGCGCCTGTGCGAGCGCATCGCTGCGCAGCGGCGCCAACAGACGCAATGCAATGACCCTGATAGCTATCCCATCGGCCAAGAGGCGCTCGCCAGCCTCGAAAGTGGCTCCGCTCGACGATCCCCAGCAGATCAGGCAAAGCTTTCCGTCGCCGCGTAGCTCGGCCCAATCCGATCCGAAATCGAACGCCTCGATCTTGCGCCGGCGTTTATCCAGCTGCTGATGATGATCCGCGGCCAGGCTCGAGGGAATGCCGAATGCATCATGCTCGAGACCATCGGCGGTATACATCCCGCCTTTGGTGCCGGGCAGGGTCATCGGGGAGACCCCGTCGGCGGTCAGGGCATAGCGTCGATAGTCGCTGGCGGGTGAGGGTTCGGTCACCCGTTGCAGCGGTATCCCGGGCAACTTCGCCGGGTCGGTCACCGCGCGGGTCTGTCCGAGGGACTGGTCCGACAGCACGATCGCCGCGGTCTGCAGATGTTCGGCAAGCCGGACCGCCCATTGGGTGGTAAAGGCACAATCGCGCACATCCAGCGGCGCCAGCACCAGGTGGGGAGCGTCGCCGTGCATGCCGTACAGGGCGACATTCAAATCCGACTGTTCCGGCTTGGTCGGGATGCCCGTCGAAGGCCCGCCGCGGGTGACATCGATCACGACCACCGGAATCTCACTGGCCACCGCCAGCCCCAGCCCCTCCTGCATCAGGCTGAGTCCCGGACCGGAAGTGGCCGTTAGCGCCGGCACCCCACCATAGGAAGCGCCGATAACCATGTTGATTGAGGCCAACTCGTCCTCCGCCTGGACCAGCAGACCGCCCAGCTGTTCGAGTCGCGGCCCAAGCCATTCCAGGATGTCAGTCGCAGGCGTGATCGGATAAGCCGCCACGAAGCGCACGCCGCCGCGCAGCGCGCCCAGACCACAGGCTTCGTTGCCGCTGATGTTCCAGCGCGCGAGCGTGCTGTGCGTGGGTTTCGTTGCGGGCACATCGTGCTCGGTCGCCAGTGCATAGCCCTGCGCGACACAGGCCGTGGCCGCTTCGACCACGCCCGGACCCTTGGCCTTCAGGATTTCGTCCGCGGCCAGGGCAAGCATGTCCTGGGGCAGGCCACACAGTGCGCCGGCGGTGCCCACCGCGACCATGTTGAGACGCCCACCATCCACCCTGGCCGCACGATCCTTGAATGTCAGCCCGCGCACAACTGCGCCGCCCGCGGTGAAGGTGTCGGGTATGGCGCCGATGGCCGGGTCGCTCAGGATCAGGCTCGAGGCATGCAGAGGTATCTCCTGCGCGAACCGGCCGGCGTTATGCCAATCCAGACCCAGCAACAGGTCGAAATGGTCATCCATGCAGGCCACGGGTGAACCGGCAAGGCGCAACAGGCTCAGCGATTCGCCACCGCGGATCTGTGGCCCGGCAGAACGCATCATCAGGCCATACAGGCCGGATTTTGCTGCCGCCTCGAGCAGGATCAGGCCGGCGGTGACGGCGCCGCTGCCACCCGAACCGGTAATGGCAAGCGAAATGCTGCCGGTCTCCATTGTTGGCATCTCGAGGTTCATGCCGGGTTCCTGTCTGTTCCCTGCTTCCAACTGCCCGGTACTCGGGTCAATCGCCTCCTTGCGAGACTACCACCCTGCCTGGGTGGATTGTTGCTCCATCAGGACCCGGGCCTCATCGCGTCGCATCCACCGGAACAGCCGTGGTCGTCCGTTTCATCTCGAGCACGTTGTGGCCAAGATCGCGGCGATAGCGGACCTCGTCCGCCCAGCTGTGGATGATCGGCCAGCCACGTCCGCGATCGGAAAGACTTTCGGGGAACTCGCCCGCCGGCAGCGCCTCCATCGCCGGGCCGTTGTCCCGGACAGCCAGAAACAGATGGCCGGCGTCGATACGACAATGGACCTCGATCGCCCCGGCCTTCTTTCCGGCTGGCGCGTGTTCCACCAGATTATTGAGGACCTCGCTCAGGGCCAGTCGAAGCTGAAAGGCTTCCGCCCTCGGGAGTCGGTTCCGCGCGACGAACTCAGCGAACTGCCGCGCGGTCTCCGACACCAGCCCGGGATCCCGCGCGAGGCGTGCGGACAGGCTGTCACTTGGCAGCTCATGCGGGATGGTCGTCATGTCGGCTTTCTACCGATCGTCAGCACGGAGACGTCGTCCTCATTGTCCTGGCCGCCGCGCCAGGTCTGCAGGCAGTTGTCGATGCCCTCGATCAGCGTGGGCACGGGCTGGGCCTGGAAGCGGCCGATCATGTTCGCGAAACCCTGCAGGCCGATTCTCTCGCCCGCCGGATCGCTGCAGTCGGTGACGCCATCGGAGTAGATCACCAGGCGCTCACCCGGTGCGAGACAGAAATCGATGTCCTCGTAGTCCGCCTCCTGCAACATGCCGACCGCGAATCCGCCATTGCCAAGGCGCCGCATGCGCCTCGGGCCCTCCATGATGAGCGGGTGAGGATGTCCTGCCTGGCAGAGCCGGCCCCTGCCGGTGTCGACGTTGAGCACGCCGCAAATCATGGTGAAGTAGTGGCGGCATTCATCGTTGCGCGAGAAACGTTCATTGAGCGTGGCCACGACCGCGCTCGGGTCGGCGATTGCGGGCGGCAACTGGCGCGCCTCGTTTGGCGTCTCATTACCGGGGGCGCGTTTGAAAGCCTCCATTTCCGGCGACAGCAGGCGGGAGAGCGCGAACGATTGCATGGCCGCCGCCACCCCGTGGCCGGCCACGTCGATCAGGTAGAAGGCGAGGTGGTCCGGATCGAGCGCGAAAAAGTTGTAGCTGTCCCCGGCGACCTGGGAGGCGGCCTGGAACAGCCCGCCGATCTCGAGTTGGGGGAAGGGGCTGATCGGCGCGGGCAGGAATTCGCGCTGCATCTTGGCGGCCAGACGCAGGTCTTCTCGGATCGACTGGTTGGCCTGCTCCTCGCGCTGCAGGGCTCTGGCGAGTTCGATACTGCGCTGTTCGGAATCGTGGCGCAGTTGGAGTACGCGCACGCCGGCTTGCAGGCGGACCCGGAGTTCCTCGCTGGCGAAGGGCTTGGAGATGAAATCATCGGCCCCGGCATCCATGCCCGCGACCAGGTCGGACTTGGTGTTCTGACCGGTCACGAGGATGATATAGGGCTGAAACTGTTCCTCGGCTCGTACGATTCGACACAACTCGATGCCATTCATACGTGGCATGCGCCAGTCGCTTACGATCAGGTCGATTCGCTGATTGCACATCTGCTCCAGGGCGCCTTCGCCATCGTTCGCCACCAGTACCTCGTAGCCCAAGGCGCTGATCAGGGCCTGGAGGCGCATCTGTTCCGACTTGCTGTCTTCGACAACGAGTACCCTGACTCCCTCTGACATCGCCGGCGGGGTCGCCAGGGGGGCTGATGGAAGTTGTTCGAGCGCTTGCATGGTGCGAATTCCGCTGCAGATACCTGCGAGGGGTTCTGCGAGAATCGTGCCAGGCGAGTTTCTGGCAAAACCGCCGCCAGGCAGGATTCGTATTCCTAAACGGGAGTAAAGGATTCATCCCTGGCGATATGCTTTGCAATTTGCAAAGCGATTTGCGGCTGCTGGTCTGCAAACGGGTTTGCGGGCTCACGATCCGCAAGTTGAGGCCGCTAAGGAAGCTCTGAATAAAACAGCGTTTCTGCGGCACTGGGTGGTGCCGCCAGAATCGACGGCGTAGGCCGCTCATATTGAAACAGGGCATAAACCGGGTTTGCGTCGAGCGTGCTCTCAGAAAGCCAGGATGGCTCTATTCCGGGCTTCCCCGATGAGGTTGGCCTGATGTTTGCGTAGTGAAGTGTATCCATACAACGACAGTCCACGCACCCATGCGAAATTATGCAAACCTTTATCATTCCCTGCGGTTCCTTGCCGCGATACTTCTCGCCGCGATCTCCCTGTGGCATGCGCAGGCTTCCGCCGCGGCCGACCGCGAGCGCGTCCTGACATTTGGGGTTGTGCCGCAACAGGCGGCCAGCACCCTGTTGCGATCCTGGGGTCCGGTGCTGCGCCATCTGCAGGACAAGACCGGCTACCGCTTCGTGTTCCGCACCGCGCCGGACATACCGACTTTCGAGGACCGCCTGGCGGTCGGGGAATATGATTTCGCCTACATGAACCCCTACCACTTCACCGTGTTCAACGAGGGGGAGCTTGGCTACCAGGCAGTCGCCCGGGCCGCGAACAAGCGCATCCAGGGGATCCTGGTGGTGCGCAAGGATTCCCCGATTCAGGCCTTGAGCGAGTTGAACGGCGCTCAACTGGCTTTCCCGGCGCCTGCGGCGTTTGCCGCCAGCGTGATTCCACGCGCCAGCCTCGAGGCGGGTGGGATTCGGTTCCAATCCCGCTATGTTTCCTCGCATGACTCGGTTTACCAGGCGGTCGCGAAAGGGTTGTTTCCGGCCGGTGGCGGCGTGCTGCGAACCTTCAATGCGACCGCGCCAGATGTGAGGGAACAGCTGCGGGTGCTGTGGACCACGCCGGCCTACACCCCGCATGCGATTGCGGCAAAAGCGAGCCTGGAGCCAGAGGTGGTGGCGCGGGTGCGGCAGGTGCTAGTGGCGCTGGCAGAGGATGAAAACGCCGCCACTCTGCTATCCCGGCTAAAGATCAGGGGTTTTTCGAGGCGGCGGCCAATGCGGATTGGGACGACGTGCGTGCACTGAAGCTCGATATCCCGGTTGGACGACAGGACTGAGGGCGGGCGTACGTGTCTTTTCGCTTAAAGACCATTCTCGGGGTCGCTCTGATCGAGGGCGCGCTTTTGCTCCTGCTGGTATGGAGCAGTCTGCAGTATGTGACCGCGTCCAGCGGCAATGAGCTGGTGCTGCGCGCAAGCACGATTGCAGAATCGATGGGGCAGCTGAGCGCCGATGCGATTCTCGCCAGCGACCTGGCGCGTCTCGACAGCGTGGCGCGACAGGCGCTGGAATCGCCGGACATGGTCTACGTCCGTTTCCGCAGGGGTAACCTGACCCTCGCGGAGGCCGGGCCCGAAGACGTGTTGCGGCGGCCTTTCCAGAGCGACGCGGACTTCTCGTCGGTCGATGACGGCATCCTGGATGTCGCATTCGATATGCGAGAGGGCGGATTCGATGTCGGGCGCGTGGAACTCGGTCTCTCGGTGGATCGGGCCACGTTGCTGATCAACCAGGCAAGACGTTACCTGAGTGGCATCGCGCTCGGCGAGATGGTGCTGGTGGCGCTGTTCTCCTTGCTGCTGGGCACCTATCTCACGCGTGGACTGGACGGCCTGGCGCGCGCCGCCCGGGCCATCAGCCAGGGCGACCGCGAGGCCCGCGTCGAGATCAAGGGCAAGGATGAACTGGCCGAGACGGGCAGGGCGTTCAACGACATGTCGTCGCGCCTCGCGGCGGCGCAACGAAGCATGCAACGCAGCGTGGAGGAGAGTCGCGCCCTGGCAGTGCAGCTGGCAGAACGCGAGATGCGTCTCTCCACCATCCTGAATACCGCGGTCGATGGTTTCATCACCATCGATGAACGCGGCCATATCGACGATCTCAACGCCGCCGCTGCACGCCTGTTTGGCTATGCGAAGGCTGAGCTGGTGGGGCAGAACGTCTCCTGCCTGATGCCGGAGCCCGACCGTTCCCTGCATGACGGGTATATCTCGCGCTACCTCGAGAGCGGCGAGCATAAGGTGATCGGCCACGGGCGGCGGGTGCAGGGGCTGAGGAAAGACGGCAGTCTGTTCCCGATGGACCTTTCGGTCTCGGAGATGAGTCTGGAAGGGCGCACCCTGTTCGTTGGCCTGGTGCGTGACCTGACCGAGCAGCTGGCGACCGAGCTGGCCGCGCGCCGTAACGAGATCATGCGCGCGGCCATCGTGGACGCCAACCTGGACGGTCTGATCACGGTCGACCGGGACGACCGGGTGGTGGAATTCAGCGCCGTCGCCGAGGAGATGTTTGGCTACTCGCGTGAGGATGTCATCGGGCATCTCATGGCGGATCTGATTATCCCGCCGGAGATGCGCGAGATGCACCGGCGCGGCATGCAACATTACTTCGAGACCGGTGAAGGACCCGTACTCGGCAGTCGTATCGAAGTCGAGGCGATGCGCGCGGGTGGCGGCCGCTTCCCGGTCGAGCTCGCGGTGCAGCCAATATGGATCGGCGAGGAGGCTTACTTCACCGCCTTCGTGCGCGACATCAGCGAGCGCAAGGCCGAAGAGCAGGCGCTGCTCGAGGCGAAGCAGAAGGCGGAAGTCGCCTCCGAGGCCAAGTCCCGTTTCCTGGCGCACATGAGTCACGAGATCCGCTCGCCGCTCAACGCGGTGCTTGGCTCGCTCGAGTTGTTACTCGAAGGCGGCCTGGACGAACGCCAGGGCCTGTACGCCCAAACGGCAGAGTCATCCGGCAAGCTGCTGCTCGGACTGATCAACGAGATCCTGGATTTTTCCAAGATCGAAGCCGGCCAGATGAAGCTCGAAAACAATGATTTCAGCCTGCGGCAGATGGTCGACGAGGCCACTCACCTGGTATCGCAGCGCGCCCGGGAGAAGGGGCTTTATCTGGTCGCGATCGTGCACCCGGCGGTGCCGGACATATTGACTGGCGACCAGCCACGGATGCGCCAGGTACTCGGTAATCTGCTGGACAACGCGGTCAAGTTCACGGCCGAGGGCGCGGTCGTGCTCTACGTGGAGCCCGTCCAGGCGGGCCAGCAAGGCGCCTTGTTGCGTTTCACCGTGGAGGACAGCGGTATCGGCATTGCCCCGCAAGCACAGGCGGGGCTGTTCGATGAGTTCCAGCAGGTGGATAACTCCGACGCAACCGCCTACGGCGGGACCGGCCTTGGCCTCGCGGTCTGCCGGGGGTTGGTGGGGCTCATGGGGGGCGCGATCGGGCTGAACAGCAAGCCCGGCAAAGGCAGCAGCTTCTGGGTGGAGGTGCCATTTGCCGCGACCCCGGGGTCGGTCCCCGAGGTGCCGCCCAGGGATGGCATGTGTTCCCTGATTGCCGTCGGACTGCCGCCCCTCCTGGAGCGGATACTGGCACGCTTCTGTGCCTGGAACGACTGCCAGCTGGCGATCGCTGCACATCCCTCCGACCCGGTTGTGCTGAATGCACGTGAAGGTGATGTCCTTCTGATCGGGGAAACACTCGACAGTTCAGCGATGGCCACGCTGCTGGAAACAACCCGGCAGCGGGGTGTCAGCCGCTGTCTGCTGCTGGTCCCGGGGGAAAGGGAACGCGGCGATCAGGCGGCCGTGTCGGGCTTGTGCGATTCGCTGATCGCCTCGCCGCTGAACACGCAGAGCCTGAATGCGATTATCGACCCGGGGCAGGCGGATACACCGTCATCCACAAACCGGGAACCCGTGTCGGCAGCCGCGCAGCAAGTGGGCGCAGGGCATCGCCTGCTGTTGGCAGAGGACAGCCCGGCCAATCAGATCGTTGCGCGCGCCATGCTCGAGGGCGCCGGATTCGCCGTCGATATCGCGAACAATGGCGCGCAGGCGATCGCCGCCTTCGAGGCGAATCGCTACCACGCCATCCTGATGGATCTGCGCATGCCGGAGGTGGATGGCCTGCAGGCCACCGAGGTGATTCGCGCGCTGCCCGGTGGACAGGACGTTCTCATCATTGCGCTCACCGCCAACGCCATGCAGGAGGATGTCTCACGTTGCCTGGCCGCAGGGATGGACGATTTCATCCCCAAGCCGGTGGAGAAAAAGCGCCTGCTGGACACCCTCGACCGCCACCTGGCTGGCACGCCAAGCGTAGATGCCGGGCCGGACCGTCCGGCCGATCGCGGCGATGATCAGGCGCCGGGCCTGCCCCTGCTGGATGAGCAGGTCATCGAACAGCTGTCTGCCGATGTCACGCCGGCTGCAGTACCGGACATGCTGCGGATGTTCTTAAAGGAAGTCGTGCAACGCGCCGACAAGGTCAATGAGGTGTTGCAGGGCAGCGCCGGTCTGGCGGTGCTGGAGGATGAAGCGCATACGCTCAAGAGCTGTGCCGGCACCTTCGGCGCAACGCGTTTACAGGATCTGGCGCGCGACGTGGAGGCGGCTTGCCGCGAAGGACGAACGGATAGTGCACTCTCACTGGGTGCCGGGATCGATGACGTATTGCACAAAACACTGAACGCCTACCGCGAACGGTTTGACTACCTGGCATCCTCCTCCGATGATGCAAACCAGATTACCGGGCAGGGAAAGTCGGATGGATGAGCACGAGCCTGCGAGAGCAAGGATACTGTTGGTCGAGGACAGCCCATCGTTGGCTGTGGTTTACCAGAGTTACCTCAGTGCGGATCAGTACGAGGTCGACGTTGTCGGGACCGGCGACGAGGCGCTTGCACGTCTCGAGATCCACGCGCCCGACATCATGCTGTTGGATCTCCGCCTCCCCGACAGGCCGGGCATGGATGTGCTCAGGCATGTGTACGAATCCGGCATCGACTGTTCAGTCATCATCATCACGGCGCACGGTTCGATCGACGTGGCCATCGAGGCGATGCGCTTCGGCGCCGTGGACTTCGTATCCAAGCCCTTCGATGCGACCCGCCTGCGGGTCACCGTGCGCAATGCGCTCGACAAGCGCCGTCTTTCGGAGATGGTGCACACCTATCAGCAGAATTTCGAGCGCGACCGCTTTCACGGTTTTGTGGGCGCCTCGATCGGAATGCAGGCCGTCTATCGGGTGATCGAGAGCGCAGCGCCGAGTCGTGCGACGGTGTTCATCACCGGCGAGAGTGGTACCGGCAAGGAACTGTGCGCGGAGGCGATCCATGCAGAGAGTCCGCGCCGCGACAAGCCGTTTGTTGCGCTCAATTGCGCCGCCATCCCGCGTGACCTGATGGAGAGCGAGATCTTCGGACACGTCAAGGGCGCCTTCACCGGCGCATCCGGGCGTCGTGACGGCGCTGCCACGCGCGCCGACGGGGGCACCCTGTTCCTGGATGAGATCTGCGAGATGGACATCGACCTGCAGAGCAAGCTGCTGCGCTTCATTCAGACCGGCCGCTTCCAGCGTGTCGGCGATTCGCGCGAGGAGCAGGTCGATATCCGTATCGTATGCGCAACCAACCGCGACCCGCTGCAGGAAGTGAGGGAAGGGCGCTTCCGCGAAGATCTTTACTACCGCCTCAACGTGATACCGATCGAACTGCCGCCGCTGCGTGAGCGGGGTGACGACCTCCTCGCCATCGCTGGAGAAATGCTGCGTCGCATGGCCACGGAAGAGGGCAAGAGCTTCCGCGCGATTTCACAGGGGGCGGCGGATGCCCTCGTGGCCCATCTCTGGCCCGGCAATGTGCGCGAACTGGAAAACGTGATCCGCAACGTGGTGGTGCTGCACGACAGTGAGCAGGTCGCATTGGATATGCTGCCGATGCCGGTCCGGCAGTCACAGGGCGCGATTCCTCCGCCCGCAAGCGAGGCGGCCTCTCAGGAAACCGCTGTCGCGCCGCCGATGGCGGACTCCGACAATCGGGAAGGTGCCGGGTCTCCAGGTATCCGCCCCCTGTGGCTGGCGGAGAAAGAAGTGATCGAGCGCGCCATCGAACGCTGCGATGGCAATATCCCGAAGGCCGCGGCCCTGCTCGAGATCAGCGCATCGACCATCTACCGCAAGCGCGTCGCCTGGGAAAAGGCGCTCGCCGAGGCACCACAAGAAGGTCAGCAGACCGCCTGATCCGGCGTCCCGCGCGGCTTTCGGGTCGCTGTAAATCCCACCGCGAACGCGCGTGGTGTTACGCACCCATTGCCACCCCGTCTGCCGCTGCCACGATCGCTGCTGCGAGGTCCGTTTTTGCAATTCGGCAGCCATCTCCCGACACGTCTTTGCAATTTGCAAAGCTTGTCGCAGTCTGCGGCAGGAAACACGCCCGGATAGTGATATTGCTGGTGCTTTACCCGGCGTGCAAGAAACGTCAGATAGTCCGTAATTAGCGTATCTTGGCGACAAGATGTCGGCCATATCGCGCACTATTCGCCCGTTAGTTATATTGGCCTGGTAATTGCTCTGGTGGTTCTGAGGCCCGTTACCCGAAACCAGAGCGCAGACCCATGTCAGAACCCCTTGCAGTGAAATCCCAGCCCTCCGTCGTCCGCCGCGTGCTTGTGGTGGACGATGACAAGTCACTGCGCGGTTATGCCCGGCTCGCACTCCACGAGGCCGGTTTCGAAGCACTCGAGGCCAGCAGCGGCGAGCAGGCGCTGGCGATTGTCGAGCGAGAGCGGGTGGACGCCATCCTGTTGGACATCCGCATGCCGGGCATGGATGGCCTGGAAGCCTGCCGCCGCATTCGCAACATGTCCCGGGGCGCGGGCCTTCCCATCATCATGGCCACGGGTCTGAACGATGACGAGGCCGTGGATACCGCCTATCAGGCTGGGGCCACCGATTTCGTGGTCAAGCCGATCAACTGGTCCATCCTGCGGCGGCGCATCCATTTCACCATCCGGGCCTGTAACACGCGCGAGGCGCTGCATGCCAGCAAGGGGCAGAGGGACGCCTTGCTGTCCGCTATCCCGGACGCGGTGCTCAGCCTGGACGAGCAAGGCCGGGTAACTGAGGCGCGTCTGCCGGGCAAAGGGTGGACCGCGGGTGAACAGCTTTTCTCGATCGGTCGGGTGTTGGCGGAGGCACTGCCATCCCCGGCGGATGAACTCGCGCGCGTCGCCCTGCAGTCCATCATCGACGGAGCCAACCAGGCCGAGTTCGCATTTTCGGTGCGAACATCCGGTGGCGAGCGGGACTACGAGGTGTACCTGGCACCCGGCGGGGAAAGCGCGATCGTCGCGCTGGTGCACGATTTGACCGGGCGACGCCGGGCAGAGGCCGAGATTCACCGCCTTGCCTACTACGACAAGGTCACCGGGCTTCCGAACCAGGAGCGGATGTGTCAGCTGATCCAGGCACATGTGCGTGCCCAGGGGGGCCGCGAGACCGGGCTGGCCCTGTTGCGACTGGAGATCGTCGGCCTGGAGAACGCGCGTGCACTGCTCGGCAGGCAACGTGCCGAGGAGTTGGTCAATATGTACGCGATACGGCTGCGAGGGCTGATCGAAGGTGATGAAGTGGAGATGCCTGCAAGTCTGTTCGCACCGCTGGTCGGTCGCGTCGGCGATGCCGGTTTTGCGGTGGCGCGGGATGACTTTCAGAAAGAAGGGCATCTTCAGCGCTTTGCGCACGAGGTGCAGGACCGGATCTCCGGCAACTATCTGTTTGACGACTACGATATCGACATCGCCACGCGGGTCGGCGTCGCCTCGATCGCGACCCGTTCCGCCGACAGGGTGGAAGAGGTTTTCGACCGCGCCGAGGTGGCATTGTCGATGGCGAATACCGAACCCTGTGTCTACTCGGTCGGGACGGGTCAGAAGCGGAGGGAGCAGGCCTTCCTGCACAAGGAACTGCAGACAGCCGTGCAGAACGGCGATCTGCATCTCGCATACCAGCCCAAGGTGGATTCCCTCAGCGGCGAGTTGCTCGGTGTGGAGGCGCTGGCGCGCTGGGATCATCCCACCCTGGGCTATGTGCCCCCCGGTATGTTCATACCCCTGGCAGAGGAGAGCGGCTTGATTCTGTCGATCGGCGAACTGGTCCTCGAGAAGGCCTGTGAACAGAGCCGCTCGTGGCGCCAGGCCGGGTGCTCCGTGGTGCCGATAGCGGTCAATTTTTCCGGACACCAGTTCAGTCAGCATGGCCTGATCGAGCACGTGATCTCGCGCATGAACACGCACGGCATCGGCGAAGGGGAGATCGAGATCGAGCTGACCGAAACGGTTGCGATGGAGCACAGCAACGAGGTCAACCGCATTCTCCAGCAGCTCAACGATATCGGCATCCGGATTGCGATCGACGATTTCGGTACCGGCTACTCCTCGCTCAACAACCTGCGCCAGTTTCAGTTCCACACCCTCAAGATCGACCGCAGCTTCGTTTCCGACCTGGCGCACAATCCCAGCGCCCGATCGATCATTCAGGGGATCATCGGCATGGGCCACGCCCTCGGCATGCAGATCGTGGCCGAGGGCGTTGAGGAGGAACACCAGCTGGACTACCTGCGGGAGCAGGGCTGCGACCTGATCCAGGGCTACCTGACGGGGCGCCCGGCCTCCGGCGTGGATATTCAGGGGATGCTGCGCGCGGCGTGAGCCCCGGCCCTAATGCCGACGGTTTTTTCAGTCCCTGCCGTGAACGGTGTGGCTGTGCCCTTCAGCATGCGGGTGAGGGTGCTTGCCCGCCTTGAGGTGCCCTTGCATGTTCTCCGGGGTCACCTCGAGCAGGCGGTTCTCATGCAGATCCCGGACGATCTCGCTCACCGGCGTGCGGCATTGACGAATCACATTTCGCTGCCGCCCATGCGACGTTAGTCTTCCCCCCTCTAAATGGCCACGGGGTTTGCAATGGAGCAGGAAATCAATGAGGCGAAAGCGGGCGAAGCCAAGGCGGGGCAGCTCGATCACTTCACGCGTATCTATCTGGCGATACTGGCAGCCATCGCGGGTGTGATCCTGCTGGTATGGTTGTTCAGCCTCAACCCGGGGGTGTGGGAGATCAATGATCTGCTGTCAGACGATCCCCTCGTCTCGGAATACGCCTATCCCTTCCGCGTGATCACCTTGGAGAACGGCGTTGCCGAACTGAGCTCGCCGCGCTCCTACGAAGTGCCCGTGATGCGCTTTCTGCAGCTGGTCGAGCCGTCACTTACCGGCAAGGAACAGGACGATCCCAGGATGGTCGCGGCACAAGAGGACCTGGTAAAAGTACAGAAGCGGGCGCAGGAGATCGTGCAGAACCTGCCGGATGTGAAGTCTGTCCGCTGGGTGCTGGACAAGGACTGGTACCGGGAGCGGGGGATTCAACTCTGAGCCTGCCCGGTGCTGCACCGTAGCTGGATGACGCTTGAACATCTGCTGTGGTATCTTTGCCCCGCCTGAAGGCTTCCCGTGGGAGGCCTTTCGTCTTTTGGAGAGGTGGCTGAGCGGTTGAAAGCGCACGACTCGAAATCGTGTTTAGGTTAGCGCCTAACGAGGGTTCGAATCCCTCCCTCTCCGCCAAATTCACAAGGCCCCTTTTGGGGCCTTTTGAATTTGTGGATTCGGTTGGGTTCGAACCCGAGTGAATCAAAAATGGTGGTTCGACCGCGGAGCGCGATAGCTCGTAGGAGCGGTCTTGGCCGCGAATGAAAAGGGTTGGGACAGTCGTCCAGCGGCTTTCGCGAGCAAGCTCGCTCCTACGCGAACGGTCTGGCGTAGGGGCGGCCTTGGCCGCGAATGGAATGGCGGTGAGGTCCGCGTGAGCTCAGCGTGCCCTGCGCGCCGAGGCGCAGCTAAGCGGCGCAAAAATCAATGCGTTTCACTGCATCCAAATCTACGGTCTGTCGCGCCTGCCAAAGGTCATGATTGTCCTGCATGGCGAGCCAACTCTCCGGGGACCGCCCGAGTGCCTTGGAGAGGCGCAAAGCCATTTCAGGACTGATGCCGCTAGTGCCCTGGAGTACTCGATTGAGTGTAGAGGCGGAGACACCGAGCTTCGCTGCAAGCTGCCTACCGGTAATGTTATTGGGCTCCAGGTAGACCTCGCGGATGAACTCGCCGGGATGCGGTGGGTTGTGCATGGGCATCAGTGGTAGTCCTCATAATTCAAAATATGAGCATGGCCATCGCGGAACTCGAACGTGATGCGCCAGTTGCCGTTCACCCAGATTGACCAGCGGCCCTTTTCTTTGCCTTTCAGCGCATGGAACCTGAAGCCTGGGATATCCAGGTCGTCGATCGTTGTCGCGGTATCGAGGGCGGTTAATTGCATTCTCAAGCGTTTGGTGTGCTTGGCTTGAACGCCCGATTTCGAGCCGGTTTCGTGAAACCGTTTCAAACCCCTGTGCAGGAATGACTTGAACATCACGAAAGTGTGGCGTGTTGCGCGTCATGCAACAAGCGGCTGACCGGTTTGTGGGGGCCTTTCGTACTCGTGGAGCCGTTTCGGGGGGCAAGGCAATTTCGCCAGCAAGCTCGCTCCGCGAACGGTCCGGGGTAGGGGCGGGCCTTGGCCCGGAGGATGGTGTGCCTGTGGCAGATTACGCCGAGTCCTTCGCGAGCAAGCTCGCTCCTACAACCGTTGGGGGGAAGCAGATGTGTAGGAGCGGCCTTGGCCGCGAAGGGTGCGCTTCGTCTGCGGGCGATCGAAGGCCTTACTTCTTCGAGCTCCAGCCAAAGATCGGGTAGACCGGGCAGAAACCGATCAGGCCGGTCGCCAGAGGGACGATTCCCACCCAGGCCCATACCGGACCGCCGAGCAAGGCCCAGGCGATCAGCGCCACTCCAACCAGAATCCGCAGAATCTTATCGATACCACCGACATTCATTTTCATTGCATTTCTCCAGGCGTTGGCCGGATCACCGTGATCTGGCATGCGCGGAGTATTGGCAAAGCAGCGCCTGCAGTAAGTGACTTTTGTCACTGAGCACCGGCGGCGTGGGCCTGCAGGGCGGCCGGATCGACCACCTCGATCCGCTTTCTGGCGAGCGCGATCCAGCCGCGTTCTTCGAATTGCTTGAGGATCCGGCTGATGATCTCGCGCACGCTGCCCAGTTCGTCGGCCAGCTGTTGATGGGATTCGCGCACCAGCGGTCCGCGCCGGTGGAGCAGCTGGGCCAGTCGCTGGTCGAGCTTCTGAAAGGCAACCTGGTCCACCAGCTGCATCAGGTCGGTGATTCTTTCCGCGAACTGGTGAAAGACGTACCCGCGGAATCCCTGCTGGGAGACGATGAGCTGCTGGAAGAGGCCATCGGGAACGGAAATCGCGGTTACGGGTTCTTCGGTCACCCCGGTGGCGGGGTAGCGATCCCGCGCGAGCAGGCAACCCAGGGTGACGATGCACATCTGGTCCCGGGTCACCCGGTAGAGGCTGATCTCGCGTCCCGATTCACTGCGCTTGAACACCCGGATCGATCCGTCCAGGACAAGCGGCAGCATCCCGCAGGCGTTGCCATAATCGAACAGCACCTGGTCTGCGGGAAACGACAGCATTTCCGCCTGGTCACTGACCCTGGCCAGTTCCTCTGCCGTCAGGGTGGAGAACAGTTCGCAGCTCCGAAGGAGATCAAGCTCGACACTCATGGGGTGAATCCTGAAGAGTTGGGCGAAGGTCTTGTTCGCAATGCAATGACAGGGTGCAGACTCGAGGATGGGGCATAATCGCGCACTTGTGCCCTTTGGGACAAACGGCGGGTCCTACCAAAGCGGGGCGCGTATCCCCGTGGCGCTGGACCGGTACCAGGTTCGAGTGCAGTGATTTTTCTGTTTTCCCCTGATGAGGTTGCGTAGATGGACTGGAAGACCTTGGCAATGGTGTTCGGTACGGTGTTTCTTGCGGAGTTGGGCGACAAGACCCAATTGGCGACAGTGCTGTTTGCGGCCGATCGGGACGTGAGTAAATGGCTCGTGTTCATCGGCGCTTCGCTGGCCCTGATCGCGACTTCTGCGATCGGGGTGCTAGCCGGTGGCGTGCTGGCGCAGTACGTCAGCGAGCGCGCCCTGCGCACGGTGGCAGGCGCCGGCTTCATCGTGATCGGGCTGTGGACCCTGTGGCGTTGATGATAGACCCGGGGAGGTGACTTTGGACGAACTGTTACTTTTTATCGCCGATCTGCCACTGGTGCTGCGCCTGGGTGCCTTCCTGGGGTTTGCCCTGTCGGTTCACCTGGTGGTCATTGCGGTGCGCCATCTCGCGACCCTCTCGCTTGCCAGCCATCGAACCCGGGGCTATCCCAAGCTCCGCTCGCTGGCAACGCTCGCCACGAGCCTGATCGTCTTCCTGCTCTATTTCTTTGCCATCGGCCTGATCCTGCGGGAGTTCGGGGTTTCGCTGACCGCCTACCTGGCGAGCGCCTCGGTGGTCGGCCTGGCGATCGGCTTTGGTTCACAGGGCATCGTGCAGGACGTGGTGACCGGCCTGACCTTCATCTTCTCGGACCTGATCGACGTCGACGACCTGGTCGAGGTCGGTGGGCAGACCGGGATCGTCAAGGCGATCACGATGCGTTTCGTCGAGCTGGAGAATGCGCTCGGAGCTTCGGTGTTTGTGCCCAACCGGACCATCAACAACATCGTCAGCTATCCCCGCGGATACATTCGCTGTATTGCGGATGTCACCCTGCGGGGCGAGCCGGCGCAGAGAGAGCAGATGCGCGAGGTGGCCCTCACCCTGATGCAGGGTACCTACGAACAGTTTGCCGGGATCATCATTCGCGAGCCGTCGGAAGAGGGCCGCTACACGCTCAAGACCGGCAAGGAACTGCTGCGGCTGAAGTTCCGTATCTGGCCGAACCGGGGTCAGCCGATCGAGACATTCTTCCTGCAGGAGCTGGTCGCGGAGATGAAGCGCATCGATCCCGATTACCAGCCGTGGATGGTCGCGATCACCTACGAGGTGGAAAAGAAGGCCGCGCGTCCCCGCGAAATGTGGCCGTGGCGGTCGCAGAACCGGGTGGTGGCGCCTGGGACGGGTGGCTCCCCCGGGTCACCGCACGCGCGGTAGTTCGAGTACCTCTGCGTGCCGCTGCATTCAGCCAAGCGGCCAAGCGGATTCATCAGGTCCAAGTGACGATGTCTGCGTTATTGCGTCGAGTCTTTGGGACGGCCGGGGCCTTGGCGCTATTCAACAGGGGCTTGTATCAGCGCTCCAGCGTGTTTCGCGAGCAAGCTCGCCTACGCGAACGATTCGGCGTAGGAGCGGCCTTGGCCGCGAAGGATAGCCTGCGTTAAAAAAGGGGACGGAGGGGAATGGCACTAAGTTAAGGACGTTCAGCACGGTATCGGTTGCGGTGTTGTATCTCTTTCATTTCGTGTCGAGGGCGGTTCATTAGCTGGAAAGGTTTTGGCCTTCGTTTCACACAACGTGGCTCCTGCCGCCCAGGTCTATCGGGGGTAATGGCGTCGGCAATGGTGGCGCGTAGCGAAGCCATTCGCTGGCGAAGTTCACGATCTTTGAGATCGGGCTGATTGAGTAGCGGCTCCCATTGGCGTAGTGCCTGCAAACTGGCCTTGAAACTGATGCGTCGAGAGGGGTGATCGATTTCGCGGGCTGCATCGAAAATCAGTGACCGGATTGCGTTGTAAACGATCAGATGCATCAGGATTTCCTTGGTCACCATGGCCGGGGCGCGGCAGCGCAGGATATCCATCCCCAGCGTTGTTTTGATATCGCGAAAGAACAGTTCGACATCCCAGCGTTGATAGTACAAGTCCGCCAACTCATTGGCAGGATAGCGCACCGGATCGGTCAAGGTGGTGACCAGGTAGAACGACTGAGTACGAAACCCCGGCTCAGTCACCGTGACCTTGATCTGGCGTAGAGACAAGTACTCCGGCAACATCGCCTGCCATTGTGTTTTCGAGTAGCCCAGGTTTTTGTGCCAAGACGGTCTGGGCCATTGAATCAGCAAATCGTCTGGACCGAGCACTTGCACGGCGGCGGCCGCCTCAACCGGGGTACGGCGTGCCAGGGTAATGACCGAGTCAACCTGGCGTTGTTGGAACTGCCAGACATCGTAGAAACTGCAAAAACCCTTGTCGCCAAGGAAGATGTCGCCCGGTTTGAACGTTTCCCACTGTTGCCGTAGTAGCGGCAGTTCATGGTTCTTGCGGCTACCGACACGATGGCTGAGTAGCGCACCGGTATGTAAACAGAAGCAGGCACAGACACGTGCCTGTGGAAATCCACAGCCAGGCTTTTGATTCGCTGGCTGGGGCCATTGGGCTTGATTCGCCGGCGTATCCGGCATGCTTAACCCAGTCCCGTCAACGACAACGACACGGTGACCGTTCCAGCACTGATCGCCACGCCGCTGTTGGAGGCTATTGGCCGTGTGCGAAAGCAGGGTTTCCAAAGTCGCCGTACTGAGTTTGCTGCGCGCCTGGCAGTAGGCTGAGGTCGACGTCGAGGGCTTCGGTAATGCGCGTGACGCCGAAACCGCCTGCACTTTGCGTACGGCTTCCTGGCAGCCACCATCGGCATCCAGTACTTGGGAGAAGAATGCCCAGAACGTATTCTCTTTGCTGAACACGCGCCGACGACTGAAGGCGCCGGATGTATCTCCGCCCAACTCCTGCACCGGAATGAATGACCCAAAGCTGTCACCGAGTCGGCTGAGCGAATGGTGCCGAATCCGCGCATGTTCCTCAGCGAGCTTTTCGCGTGCTGAGCGAGGCTTTTTACGAAGGCTGGCGAGGTGAAATCCGGGCAGGTAATAGGAGCTGTTTTCCATGCCCGATTTTCTCATTCTAGGCCAAACAAAACAGCTCCTATTTGCATGCTGGAGAGGCTTAACTTAGTGCCATTCAGGTCAAAGGGCTAAACCAGAATCTCCCGCGGTGGCGGATGCGACAGGAAGTTCACCGGGCTGGCGCTCAATCCATAGGCGCCCGATTGCAGCACCGCCACCAGGTCGCCGGGCTCTGCATGCGCCAGCTCGACCCCATCGGCCAGCAGATCCAGTGGCGTGCACAGCGGACCGACCACGCTCACGGTCTCACTGGACGACGGCTCCCCTTGCTTTGGCATACGTTCCGGCAGCACGACCGGGAAGTTCCTGCGGATCACCTGGCCAAGATTGCCACTGGCCGCCAAATGCTGGTGCATGCCGCCATCGGTGACCAGGTAGACCCGCCCGCGCGAGATCTTGCGATCGATCACGCGGCACAGGTAGACGCCGGCCTCGCCGACCAGGTAACGGCCCAGTTCCAGTACCAGCTCGCACTGGCCCAGGCGCTGGTTCAGCTGCGCAACCCGCTTGTGCAGATTGTCCGCTACCTCACTCAGCGACAGCGCCTGATCGCCGGCGAAATAGGGGATGCCGAAGCCGCCGCCGATGTTGAGCCATGCAAGCCCCTGCGGGAAATGAACCGAGAGGCGCTCTGCGAGCGTGAAGATCGCATCCTGCGCCTCGATCAGGTGGGCCGCAGAGAGGTTCTGCGAGCCCGCGTAGACATGCAGGCCGAGCAGATCCACCGGCAGTTGCACGGCCTGGCGCAGGACTTCAGGCGCCATCTCCTCGTCGATCCCGAAGGGCGCCGGGCCACCCCCCATGTGCATCCCGGACGCCTTGAGCCGGAATGCCGGGTTAATGCGCAAGGCGATTCTGGGCCGCTTTCCGCTGCGCTCGCCAGCCTCCGCGGCGCGCTGCAGTTGCAGCGGCGATTCGATGCTGAGGATGACGCCCGCCTGGATTGCCGCCTCCAGCTCCTCGTCGCGTTTGCCCGGGCCGGCGAAACTGATATCCGCGCCTGTCACGCCCGCCGCCAGGGCCAGCCGTAACTCGCCAAGCGATGCGACGTCCATGCCATCCACGTGCGTTGCCATCAGCTGCACCAGGGGCAGCATCGGGTTCGCCTTGATGGCGTAATGCAAGGCCAGCTCCGCGGGCAGGGCGTCCCGAAGCCGATCGATGCGCCTTACGACCGCCTCCCCGTCGTACACGTACAAGGGCGTGCCGTGGCGTTGCGCGAGCTCGGCTGCACGGGTGCCACCGAGCCACAGACTGCCGTCCACGATGCGGTACTGCTGCAGGATTTGCTCCGATACGCTCACGCCGCATTCCCCAATCCGGCCAGGAGCGCGGCCCGGTCCGGTTTGCCGTTGGGCGTCAGGGGGAATGCCGCTACGCACTCGATCCGGCGCGGATGCATGTACGAGGGCAGGGAGCGGTGCAGCAGTCGGGTGAGTGCATCAAGTTCGCTGCCCGCCTCGACGAACAGGATGATGGCCTCGCCGATCTCGGGATCGGGCACCGAAGTGGCAAGCGCGCTGCGCACCTCCGGGTGGAGCAGCGCGACCGCCTCGATCTCGCCCGGACTGACGCGGTAGCCCGAGGTCTTGATCATGCCGTCGTTGCGCCCGAGAAAATAGAACAGGCCCTCACGGTCCTGCACCACCCGGTCGCCCGACCAGACGGCCGCGCGCCCCTGCCACGGTGCGAAGGTGCGGTTACTGCCGGGCGCGGTGTTCCAGTAGCCCTGGGCCACGAGTGGACCGAGGTGAACCAGTTCGCCGGGTTCCCCCGGGGCGCACTCGCTCCCGTCAGGACGTACCACGTGCAGCTCTGCGTTCGGGATGGGTCGCCCGATTGAATCCGGATGCGCGTCGACCAGCGCGGGATCGAGATAGGTGGAGCGAAAGGCCTCGGTCAAGCCGTACATCAGGTAGATATCGGTCCCGGGAAGCAGCTCGCGCAGACGCCGCGTCGTGTTCGCGGCCAGAGTACCGCCGGAGTTGCACAGGTAACGCAGCTGAGCGCGTGCGGCCTGCGGCCACTCGACCCGGCTGAGCCGGTTCCACATCGAGGGCACCCCTGCCAGGCCGGTGATCTCGTACTGGCCGATGGCGCGCACCACCGTTTGCGGCAGGAGATACTCCATCGGCATCACCGCGGCGCCAACCGCAAACGCGCTGCTCAGTTGGCTGAAGCCGTAATCGAAGCTGAACGGCAGCAACGCCAACAGCCGGTCATCGGGACCGTTCCCAAGGTAAGCGTTCACGCTCTCGGCCCCGATCACCAGGTTGGCATGCGACAGCATGACACCCTTGGGCAGCCCGGTGCTGCCCGAGGTGTAGAAGATCCCCGCGAGGTCGTTCGGCCCGGCCGAGTCATCCTGCAAGGCATCCGTCGCCAGCTCTTCCGCGAGACGCACCTCCAGCCCCGGGGACGCGGCGGCGATCGCCGCGGCCTCGGAGTTGTCGCTCAGCACCAGCAGCCGGAGCGCGGGGCAGGCAGTCAGCTCATCCTTCAACAGCTGCGCGCGCTGCGGGTTGGTCACCAGCATGGCGGCGCCGCTGTCGCGCAGCACATGACCGACCTGGAGCGGTTTGAGGAGCGGATTGAGCGGGACGAACACACAGCCCGCGCTTGCCGCGGCAAACAGGAAGACGATGTTGTCGACGCCTTTCGGCAGCTGGATGGCGATACGCTCACCCGGCTCGAGACCGGCCGCGCGCAGACCCCCGGCGACCCGACGGACGCGCTCCTGCAGCCAGCGGTACGAGTGGGTGCCGTGGCTGTCGAACAGCGCGATGCCATCCGGCCGTTCGGCCGCGCTGTCGCGGATCAGGTGATGCAGGAGTTTCGCCATGTTCGGGAGCGGTTCGGTCCAGGTGCTCTACCAGATCAGGTAGAAGATCACGCCGCCCAAAAGGAGCCGGTAGATGACAAACGGTTGCATGCCCATGCGCTCGATAAAGGCGAGGAAGTAGTGGATGCACAGCCAGGCGGTCATGGCCGCAAGTGCCACCGAAGTCCAAATGGTGCCCCAGTCGACTTCGCCGCCCACCTCGAGCAGGTCCTTCCCGATCAGCAGCGAGGATCCGAGGATGGTGGGGATCGCGAGGAGAAAGGAAAAGCGTGCCGCCGCCTCGCGGGTCAGCCCCAGCATCAGCCCGGCGGTCATGGTGATGCCTGAACGGGAGGTGCCCGGGATGAGCGCCAGGACCTGCGCCAGGCCGATGTAGATGGCGTCCGCCAGGGTCAGCTGGGTGATCGCACGCTGGCGACGGGCACGCCAGTCCGCCCAACCCAGGAGCAGCCCGAACAGGATGGTGGTGGCGCCGATGATCCAGGGCTCGCGCAGATGGTTTTCCACCAGATCCTTGGCCAGCAGGCCGACCAGGATGACCGGCAGGACCCCCACGATGATCGCCCAGCCGAGACGGCTCTCCGGATTGGCGGTCGCACCCGGCGGCAGGGCCCTGAACCATCCCAGGGTGATCGCCACAATATCGTGTCGGAAGTAGCCAACCACGGCGATCAGGGTGCCGAAGTGGACCGCGACATCGAGCTCCAGGCCCTGATCGCGGAAACCGAAGATGTGCGGCGCGAGGATCAGGTGTCCGGAACTGGAAATCGGCAGGAACTCGGTCAGCCCCTGCACCAGCGCCAGGATCGCTATTTGAATCAGGTCCATTGGCTCGGTCGTATTGCGGAAGACAAAGCCCGGCATTATAGAGGCAAGCCTTGCCCGGTGACGGGCGTATCAGTCGCTGGCCGGCGCGTAGCGGAAATAGCGCAAGGTGGGCTCGCTCCGGCTGGTTTCGTCTGCCTGCCACGCCACGCAGGCGCGCCCCGGGCCGATTGCAAAGCCATGATGTCGCACACGATCCCCGTGCTGGCGCGCACCGAAAATGCCGTGCCCGGCACACTTCTGGGTGGCCTCGAACCGGGTCCAGTACTCGAAAAAGCGTTCCCGGGGGTCATCCGCAGCCTGCAGGGCCAGGATCTCCTGCGCGCTGAAGATGCGCTGCGCCACCTGAGCCAGGTTTTTCACTGGCCGCGGGTATTCCAGGTCGACACCCAGCGGGCGCTTGGCGCTCAAGGCCAGCAGCAGGGTGTCGCGCGCATGACTGAGATTGAAGTGCAGCGCCTGCCCCCGCACGACCGGTTTGCCGCCGGGTTCGATCTCGAGCTCGACCGCATCCGGCCGCATGTCCAGGTAGCCGGCGAGCAGTCGTCGCAGCATGCTGCGGCTGGCGCAGAACAGGTCTCGCCCACGGGGATGGGTGCTGTCCTCGAGGCGCCTGCGCTCCCGCGCGTCCAACCACTCCGCGCGGCAGTCCGCATCGGCCAGTGACACAAGCCAGACGTGCATTTCGTCCCCGGCAAGCTGGCCGGGTGCAGGGCGGGGGATCCATGCCGGAGAGGATGAGTACTGCATGCGCCGGATGATACTATCGCCGCGTGAGCCAGGCCGAAGTAACCACCACCGGGAGCGCGATTGCGCACATCCAGCGCCGCACGCCGGTGGACGTCCCCGGGCTGCCTGCCGAAATGCCGGAAATCCTGCGGCGTGTGTATGCCAACCGCGGCATCCGCGATGCACAGGACCTGGAGAGATCCCTCAGCGGCCTGTTGCCGCCGCAGCTGATGTCCGGGGCGGACCAGGCAGCAAGCCGGATAGCGGATGTGATCGAACGCCAGGGGCGCCTGCTCGTGGTCGGGGACTTCGATGCCGATGGCGCTACCAGCTGCGCCGTCAGTGTGCTGGCGATTCGCGCCATGGGGCATGCGGATATCGACTACCTGGTCCCGAACCGCTTCGAGTTCGGTTACGGACTGACGCCGGAGATCGTCGCGCTGGCGGCAGAGCGCTCGCCAGACCTGATCATCACCGTGGACAATGGCATCTCCAGTATCGACGGGGTGGCAGCGGCGAATGCCGCCGGGATTCCCGTTGTGGTGACCGATCATCACCTGCCGGGAGACCGTCTGCCGGCCGCTGCCGCGATCGTCAACCCGAACGCCCCGGGCAATGAATTCCCCTCCAAGGCGACCGCGGGCGTAGGCGTCATTTTCTACGTCCTGCTGCAGCTGCGCAGCGAGTTGCAGACCCGCGGCTGGTTCGAACGGCGTGGCCAGACAGCGCCGAACATGGCCCGCTTTCTCGACCTGGTCGCGCTCGGCACGGTCGCGGATGTCGTGCCCCTGGATCACAACAACCGCATCCTGGTGCACCAGGGGCTGCAACGCATTCGCGCCGGCGAGTGCCGCCCCGGCATCCTGGCTTTGCTTGAGGCCGCCGGTCGCGATGCGCACCGGGTACAGGCCAATGACATGGGCTTCGCGGTCGGTCCGCGCCTGAATGCGGCTGGACGCCTGGACGATATGTCGCGCGGGATCGCCTGCCTGCTGGCGGACTCGCTGGATGAGGCCCGTCCGCTGGCAGCGGAACTGGATCAGCTCAACCGCGAGCGGCGCGAGATCGAACAGGACATGCGCATAGAGGCCGAGAACATGCTTGGCGAGTGGGAACGGACGACGCAGGATTTGCCCTGGGGGCTCAGCCTGTTCCAGGAGGACTGGCACCAGGGGGTGATCGGCATCCTCGCGGCACGTATCAAGGAGCGCTACCATCGCCCGGTGATTGCCTTTGCGCGCGCCGACCAGGACACCATCAAGGGATCCGCGCGCTCGATTCCCGGGCTGCACATCCGCGATGCCCTCGACCGGGTCGCCGCGCTTCACCCCGATCTGCTGCAAAAATTCGGCGGTCACGCCATGGCCGCCGGTCTGAGCATCCGGCTGCAGGATTTCACCCGCTTTGCGGATGTCTTTGACCAGGTCGTTCGGGATCAACTCGAACCCGATCAGCTGCAACCGCTGATATCCTCGGACGGAAGCGTGCCATCGCACGACATGACCCTGGAGACGGCACGCACGATCATCGAGGGTGGACCCTGGGGACAGGGATTCGTCGAGCCGATGTTCGACGACGTCTTTGAAGTGCGCTCCAGCCGCGTGGTCGGCAAGCGCCACTGGAAGCTGGTACTGCAGGACCCGGATCGTGAGACCACCGTGGATGCGATCGCCTTCAACGCGCTGGACCAGCTGCCGCGGATGCCGGATCGTATCCGCGCGGCTTACCGCCTCGACATCAATGAATGGCGCGGTACCAGCAGCCTGCAGCTTCGGATCGAGTACATGGAGCCCGCATGAACGAACAGGACCCGGTCGACGGCAGGGCGATTCGTCCCAACAAGAGCCAGCAGAAGCGCGAGATCGCGGCGCGCACCGAACTGGTGGAGAAGATGACCGGCCTGACCGACCGCGAACTGGAGCGGCTCGGACTCAGCGATGACATGATCGAGGAGGTCGGCCGGGTACGTGCAATCAAACCCTCCGGTGCGCGCAAACGCCAGCTCAAGCACTGCGTGAAGTACCTTCAGGACGCAGACCTCTCCCAGGTCGAGTTGTATCTCGCAGACCGCCAATCGCAGCAGGTCGGGATCAACCAGGCGCTGCACCGGCTGGAACGCTGGCGGGATCGTCTGATCGCGGAAGGTGACCAGGCCATGCAGGATCTGCTCTCCGAACTGCCCATGCTGGACCGGCAGCAGTTGCGCCAGATGGTCCGGGATGCTCAGCGGGAGCGGGAGCAGGGCAAGCCGGCGGGGGCCGGACGCAAGCTGTTTCGTCACCTGCGCGAGTTGTTCGAGGCGGACACCGAAATTGATCTATAGTCCCGAAGAACCGGTCACCCTTTCACTGCGTGCAGTATCAGACCAGTAACCCACGAGTTTTCCCCGCATGCCATTCGAAACAGCCAACAAGCGTCCGGTTCACCTCGATCTGTTCAGGATCCGTCTGCCGGTTCCCGGGGTGTTGTCGATTCTGCATCGCATCACCGGCGTGCTCCTGTTCCTCGCGATCCCGGCGCTCATCTACCTGCTGGACCTGTCCCTGATCAGCGCCTCCGGGTTCCACTCGGTTGCGGAAGGGCTCCACACCCTGACAGGCAAGGTGCTTCTGTTCGCCCTGGTGTGGGCTTTCGCACACCATCTGCTTGCCGGTATCCGTTACCTGCTGATCGACATCGATCTCGGTCTGGATCGTCCGACGGCGCGCCTGAGCGCATGGATCGTGATCCTGACGGCTCCGCCGCTGGCCCTGTTGCTGACCTGGGGGCTGCTATGAGTCGCAAACTTTCGGGGCTTGGGGCCTGGGTGCTGCAACGCGCCACGGCCATCTATATCGGCCTGTTCGGGGTGGCCTTGCTTGGCGTGATGCTGGTCTCGCCGCCGACCGACTACGCCCAGTGGCGGAACTGGTTTGCCGACCCCCTGGTCGGGATCGCCACGCTCGTGTTCATCGTTTCCATCCTGCTGCATGCCTGGGTGGGCATCCGGGATGTCCTGATCGATTACATCAAACCCCTGTGGTTGCGGGTCAGCCTGCTGGCGCTGCTGGCGCTTGGCCTCCTGACCTGGGGGCTGTGGGCATCGCAATCACTGATACTGGTGAGGTTGGTCTGATGGGGCTCGCTAAACGACGTTTCGACGCACTCATCATCGGCGCCGGTGGTGCCGGCCTGAATGCGGCAATCCAGCTCGCCGGCAGAGAGGCCCGCGTGGCCGTGGTCTCGAAGGTGTTTCCGACGCGCTCGCACACCGTGGCGGCGCAGGGCGGCGTCAATGCGGCGCTGGCCAATGTGCTCCCGGACAACTGGCACTGGCACATGTTCGATACCGTCAAGGGGTCGGACTATCTCGGCGACCAGGATGCGATCGAGTACATGTGCCGCGAGGCGATACCGACGGTTTACGAACTGGAACACAACGGGGTGCCGTTTTCGCGCCTGGATAACGGCAAGATCTACCAGCGTGCTTTCGGCGGGCAGAGCCAGAACTTCGGCGGCGCGCAGGCGGCGCGCACCTGCGCCGCGGCCGACCGCACCGGGCATGCCATCCTGCACACCCTGTATCAACAGAACCTGCGGGCGCGCACGCACTTCTTCGATGAGTACTTCGCCATCGACCTCATCCGCGATGACGATGGCGCCATTCTCGGCGCCCTGGTGCTCGAGATCGAGACCGGCGAGCCGCTGTTGATCGAGGCCAAAGCGACCGTGCTGGCGACCGGTGGCTGTGGCCAGGCGTTCCGCACCACTTCCAATGCGCACATCAACACCGGCGACGGCATGGCCATGGCCCTGCGTGCCGGCGTCCCGCTCATGGACATGGAGTTCTACCAGTTCCACCCGACCGGTATCGCGGGCAAGGGCATGCTGATCACCGAGGGGGTGCGTGGCGAGGGCGGCTACCTGGTCAACAAGGACGGTGAGCGCTTCATGGAGCGTTATGCACCCAACGCCAAGGACCTGGCCAGCCGCGATGTGGTCTCGCGCGCCATCGTGACCGAGGTCAAGGAGGGGCGGGGCTGCGGGCCGAATGGCGAGCATGTCCTGCTCAAGCTCGATCACCTCGGCGAGGAGATCATCAACAAGCGGCTTCCGGGCATCCGCGAGACCGGCAAGATCTTCGCCGGCGTGGATGCGGTACGCGAACCGCTACCGGTCTTCCCGACCGCGCACTACGCCATGGGCGGGATACCCACCGACCGTTTCGGCCGGGTCCTGGCGCCGATCGGGACCGGCGAGGAGGTCGTGCCGGGACTGTATGCGGCCGGTGAGTGCGCCTGTGTCTCGGTGCATGGGGCCAACCGTCTCGGGGGCAACTCGCTGCTCGACATTCTGGTATTCGGTCGCGCCGCCGGCCTGGATCTGATGCAGCACATGGAATCGAATCACCGCCCCATGAGCGAGGCGGCCGTGGACAAGGCCATGTCGCGCCTGGAACGCTGGGACCGGAAAGGCGATGGCATCTCGGTGCGCGAACTGCGCGACGAGTTCCGCAAGTGCATGGAGGATCATGCCGGGGTGTTCCGTACCGAAGAAATCATGGATGAGGGCGTGGCCCGGCTCAAGGCATTGCGCGACCAGCTCGATGACGTGCGTCTGCAGGATCATTCGCGGGTGTTCAACACCGCGCGCATCGAGGCGCTGGAACTGGAGAACATCATGGCCTGTGGCATGGCGATCGCGGTGTCCGCGCTGCATCGACGCGAAAGCCGCGGTGCGCACTCGCGCCCCGATTATCCCTCGCGGGATGACGCCAACTGGATGAAGCACAGCCTGTATCTGCTGGACGGCGACCGCGCCGAGTACAAGCCGGTTCAGACCCGGCCGCTGTCGGTCGAGACCTTCCCGCCCAAAGAAAGGGTTTACTAGCAATGAAATTCGCAGTTTCCCGGTTCAACCCGGATACGGACAGCAAGCCCCATATGCAGACCTTCGAGGTGGCGGTGGAGCGGGGCATGATGCTGCGCGACGCGCTGCTCGAGATCCAACGCCAGGACGAGTCCTTCGCCTTCCGGCATTCCTGCGGGGAAGGGGTATGCGGCTCGGATGGCATGAACGTGAATGGCACCAACCGGCTGGCCTGCATCACGGCCGTCTCGGATCTCAAGGAGCCGGTCGAGGTACGCCCGTTTCCGGGCCGCCCGATTATCCGCGACCTCGTGGTGGACATGAGCCAGTTCTACCAGCAGTACAAGGCGGTTGAGCCCTGGCTGGTGCGCGAGGACCCGATGCCGGAGCAGGAAATCCTGCAATCACCCGCCGATCGGGACAAGCTGGACGGGCTGTACGAGTGCATCCTGTGCGGCTGTTGCTCGACGGCCTGTCCGTCCTTCTGGTGGAACCCGGACAAGTTCCATGGCCCGCAGGCGCTGTTGACCGCGTGGCGTTTTCTGGCCGACAGTCGCGACCAGGCCACCGAGCACCGCCTCAATGAGCTCGAAGGCCCCTACAAGCTGTTCCGCTGCCATACCATCATGAACTGTGTCGAGGTCTGCCCCAAGGGACTCAATCCGACCCAGGCGATTGGCCACATCAAGCACCTGATGCTGCGTCAGGGGGTCTGAGTGCAGCCCGCCGGCGGGACTTCGCGGCAGCGGCTGCGCTGGCAGTGCCGCCGCGGCATGCTCGAACTCGATTACATCCTGGAAGACTATCTCGAACAGCACTATCCCGCGGATACAGCGGAATTGAAGGCCGCGTTCGAGGCGCTCCTGCAGGAACAGGACCCGGACCTGCAGGCCTGGCTGCTGCAGGGTCAGCCGGCGCCATCACGCTACCAGGCCATTCTCCGCAGCCTGCGCGCCGACTGAGCATCGCCAGGGGGCAGAGTCGGTATCGCCTCCGACCCCTCCCGGCACTCACGCCAGACCGAACAACTCCGGGAATACCAGGATGGATGACAGCACCGCCACCTGTATCAGGATGAACGGCGTAACGCCCCGGTAGATGTCTACCGTTCTCACTCCAGGCGGGGCCACCCCTTTGAGATAAAAGAGGCTGAAGCCGAAGGGCGGGGTGAGAAAGGAGGCCTGCAGGTTCATGGCGATCAGGATCGCGAACCACAGCATGTTGATCCCCATGGCCTCGGCGATCGGCGCCAGGATGGGCACCACGATGAAGGAGATCTCGACGAAATCGATGAAGAACCCCAGCACCAGGATGATCAGCATCGAAAGGATCAGGAAGCCCCACTTCTCGCCCGGCAGCTGGGTCATGAATTCCTCCACGATCGCGTCGCCGCCGGTGTAGGTGAAGGTCATCGAGAACGCGGTCGCGCCGAGCAGGATGGCGAACACCATAGCGGTGATCTTGACCGTCTCCAGGGCGCTGTCGAAGATCATCCGCCAGCTGAACTTGTTGTACAAAACCGCCAGCAACATCGCGCCCACGCCACCGAGCGCCGAGGATTCGGTCGGCGTCGCGATGCCTGCGAAGATCGAGCCGAGTACCACGATGATCAGGGCCAGCGGCGGGACGATCGCGCGCAGCGCCACGAGGTATTGCTGGGTCCGGTTGGTGTCATCATCCTCAAACGGAACCGGCGGTGCAGCCGCGGGATTGAGCCAGGCGATGCCGAGGACGTAGATCACGTACAGACCTACCAGTACCAGGCCGGGAATCAGCGCCGCCTGGAAGAGATCCCCGACCGGCAGGCCGAGCACGTCTCCCAGGATGATCAGGACGATCGATGGCGGGATGATCTGCCCGAGGGTGCCCGCAGCGCAGATCGTGCCGCACGCCAGACCGGATCGGTAGCCATACTTGAGCATGACCGGCAGCGAGATCACGCCCATCGCGACCACGCTGGCGCCGACCACCCCGGTTGAGGCGGCGAGCAAGGCGCCCACCAGGATGGTGGAGACGGCCAGGCCACCGCGCAGGCTGCCGAACAGGCGACCCATCGACTCGAGCAGTTGCTCCGCCAGGCGGGTCTTCTGCAACACGATGCCCATGAAGATGAACAGCGGCACCGCCATCAGGACCGAGTTCTGCATGATGCTGTAGATGCGGAAGGGCATGAAGGCGAACAGGTCCCAACCCTGCGCCCACACGCCGAAGATCAGCGCCACCCCGCCAAAGGTGAACGCCACCGGGAAGCCCAGCAGAAGCAGGAGCAGGGCGACCAGGAACATCACGATGCCGACCATCTGTCAGATCTCCCGCCGCGGTTCGTGCTGGGGCGGCTCCAGGCCACGCAACTGGTTGACCGCGTGTAGCAGAAATCCCAGGCTGCTGATCAGCACACAGACGAAGGAAAGCGGGATCATGCCCTTGATGATCCAGCGATAGGGCAGGCCACCCGGATCGCCGCTGGTCTCGTTGATCAGGTAGGCCTCGTACGCAAAGTCGATGCCGTAGTCCGCCACCAGAAAGCAGAAGGGCCAGATGAAGACCACGGTGCCGAAGATGTCGATCATGGCCTGGCGGCGGGGCGACAGCTTCTCGTACAGCACGTCCACGCGCACGTGCCCATCCGTCTGCAGCGCATAGGCCACGCCCAGGAGGAAGATCGATGCATACAGGTGCCATTCCAGTTCCTGCATGCCGATCGACACATCCCTGAGGACATAACGCATCACAACGTCGTAAAAGACGTTGGCGACCAGCAGGAGCAGCAGAACGGCGGAGAGATGGCCGACACCGACCGAAAAACGGGTGATTACGGCCTCTGCCCTGAGCAGCAAGGACATGAATTCCCTCACGCAGCGGAACTAGAAAGAGGCGACCATGTTAACGCATGGCCGACTCGGGTGCTGAATACGACACCGACCCGGAGCGGCTTCAGGTCACGGCAGTGAGCTGTCCCGGTCGGCCGTCCAACGGACTACTCCCACCCCACCTGTGGGGAAGGGTTGCGCTTAAGCAACCGTTTGCGATTGGACGGGCCAGGGTGGGTTGGCCGGCCGTCCAGCGAACTATTCCCTCCCCACTTGTGGGGAAGGGTTGCGCTTAAGCAACCGTTTGCGATTGGACGGGCTAGGGTGGGTTGGCCGGCCGTCCAGCGAACTATTCCCTCCCCACTTGTGGGGAGGGCTAGGGTGGGGAGGAAAAGACGTGAATATCAGTCGCCGAGCGAATTCAGATAGGCCTGGTCCGAGATCGCGGTCCAGGCGCGCGCCTTGACCATGTAGTTCTTCTGCGACTCGATGATCTCGCGCGCGAGCGGATCGGCGGCAGCACGTTCCGCCAGCAATTCCTCGTTCGCCTGGCGCATGGCATCCAGGACCTCTTTCGGGAATGTCTTGATCTGTACGTCCGGGTATTCCTTCTTGATGGATGCCCAGTTCTCGGCGCTCTCGTGATAGGAGCGCGCGTACATGTCGTAGGATGCCGCCATCATGGCCACGCGCAGGATCTCCTGCAGATCGGCCGGCAGGCTTTCGTAGACCTTCTGGTTGATCATGAACTGCAGTTCGGTGCCGGGCTCATGCCAGCCGGTGTAGTAGTACGGGGCGATCTTGTGGAAGCCCATGCGCAGGTCCAGGGAGGGACCGACCCACTCGAGCGCGTCGATGGTGCGGCGCTCCAGGGCGGTGTACAGCTCGCCCGCCGGGATGTTGGTCGGCTTGGCGCCGAGCTTGGCCAATACCTCGCCCGCAAAGCCGGGGATGCGCATCTTCAGGCCCTGCAGGTCCTCCAGGGAATTGATCTCCTTCTGGAACCAGCCACCCATCTGGTTGCCGGTGCTGCCGCCGGGGAAGGACAGGATGCCGTGCCGGGTGTAGACCTTCTGCATCAGCTCCAAGCCGCCGCCGTAGTAGAACCAGCCGTACTGCTCCGGGGTGGTCATGCCGAACGGCATGGAGGTGAAGTACAGCGTGTTGGGGTCCTTGCCCTTCCAGTAGTAGGAGCCGGAATGGCCCATGTCGTACTGGCCGGACTTGACCATGTCGAAGATACCGAGCGGCGCCTTGTGCTTGTTCTTCGAATCGATGCGCACCGTGAGGCGCCCGTTGGACATGGTGTCCACCATGGAGGCGAATTTCTGGGTGGCATCGCCGAAGATCGGGAAATTCGGTGGCCAGGTCTCGGCCAGGCGCAGCGTGTAGGTCTTGGCGGGCGCTGCCGCCTTTTCACCGACGGGTTCCTCCTGCTTGTTGCAGGCGGTCAAAAAGAGCGCGAGCGACGCGGCAATCGCGACGCCGATGAATTTCCTGAGCATGCTGGTCCCCTGTGAAGATACGATGGTCGGCCCACCTTTGGTTCATTCGCGTCCGGAATGTAGCCTACCGCCGGATGACGGACAACCGAGGAAACACCCGGGCAGGCCGGGGCGATATCCCGCCCCGGTGCTCCGCTCAGTGATGGTGGTGCTTGCCGTGGTGCATCATTCCGCCCATCACACTCTGCGCGCTCATTGACACGTCCTTGCTGCTGCCATCGTCGAAGCGCAGTTCGATGTTGACCGGATCGCCCTCTTTGAGCGGCTGCTTGAGGTCGATCAGCATGACGTGGAAGGATCCCGGCTTGAGCTCGACTGCACCGTTGGCCGGCACCTCGATTGCATCCACCCGACGCATGCGCATCACGCCGTTGTCCTGGATGTGGTTGTGCAACTCGGTGACGTTCGAGACGTCCGATTCGGCAGCGACCAGCTGGCGTGCCTCGCCGGAGGTATTGCGGATCTGCATGAAGGCCGCGCTGTTGCCCGCCGTCGGCGGCACCGCACGCGCATAAGCGCCTTCGACTACAAGCGCCGCGTTGTCTGCGGCAAAAGCCGAGGGGCCCAGGAGCAGGGCGGCAAGCAAAGGCGCCACAGAGCGTTTGATATCGAACATGGTTTGAGTCTCCGAGTCGTGAAAAATTGGGTGTGTCGCACGGGCGTTGCGCAACACCGGGAAGAAGGATCGAACAGTCTGGCTAGCGCCGGATGGCGCGCGGTTTGCCTTTGTCATCCAGGGCGACGTAGACCAGGGTGGCGTTGGCGACCAGGTCCTGGTTCTCGATGTCGTGGCTGCGCTGGCGCGAGGCCTCGGCCTCGATGTGCACAGTGACCGAGGTGTTGCCGACGTCCACGACCTGCGAATAGCAGGTGACCAGGTCGCCGACTTTGATCGGCGCGATAAAGCGAAGTTCCTTGACCGCCACGGTGGCGACCCGGCCGTTTGCCTCGCGCACCGCCAGCACGCTGCCTGCGATGTCGATCTGGGACATCAGCCAGCCACCGAAGATATCCCCGGCCGCGTTGGTGTCGGCGGGCATGGCGACGACCCGGTAGGTCAGTTCACGGGGACTGTGTACCGCTTTTTCAGTGTCCGACATAAAGCTTATCCGTCCCGTTTCGGCAGTGATCGAGGAATTGTTTGCGACGCGGTCTCAGTGTTGGCGTCAGTCGCGCATTATCCGGTGTCCAGGGCCCAGCGATCAATGCCGCGTGCCTGCGCCTGTCAGCGCCGAAACAGCCACAGCAGCAGGGTGATCACCACGCTGACGATGATCATGGTGGTCAGTGGGAAGTAGAAAGCGAAGTTCTCGCGCTCGACCGTGATGTCGCCGGGAAGACGGCCGAAAGGCAATTTGCGCAGCCAGGGCCAAGTCAGTCCGATGACCAGGAGAACCAGTCCCGCAGCGATCAACAGTCTTTGCATGAGGTACTCCTGGGTAACAGATAGGGATAACAGATAGAGGTCGGAGCTGGTTGGCGACTCCTATCCTTTGCATTCGACTCCCGTGCAACCTTCTTTCGCGAGCAAGCTCGCTCCTACGCATCGGGGTGCGGCAAGCTGGTGCACAATCGTAGGAGCGGCCTTGGCCGCGAAGGAAGGAAGATTCGCGAGCAAGCTCGCTCCTACGGCACAGTGCTTGGAACAACCGGATCGCGTAGGAGCGGCCTTGGCCGCGAACGATCTTCGGCAGGAAGTCGATGGATCATCATTTGGCCAGGATCTCCTTCAGGTGTTCGACAGCCCCCGAAAGCGTCTCCGCGCGGGTATAAAAATGCGGCGAGAACCGCACATGCCCACCGCGGTTGGCGCAGATCACTTCGCGCGCCATCAGCTGGTGATAAAGCTCAGCGCTGTCCGCACCCTCCACCTCGAAGGACAGGATGCCGGCGCGGCGTGCCGGGTCTTCCGGGGTGATGAAACGCATACCCGGGATCGCAGCGAGCTGTTCCCATAACGCATCGACATGGCCTCGTAGCATCCGCTCGATATCCTCGAAGCCGACCTCCTGCAACAGCGACAGGCTGGCATCCAGCGCATGGATTCCAAGCATGTTGGGACTGCCGCATTCGAACCGCCGTGCGTTCGGTGCAGGCTGCCAGGCGCTCGTGCCATAGTCCCCGGGGTGGTCGCGCATCGCCCAGCCAAACTCGTGCAGTCGCAGGCTGTCGCGGATAGCAGGATTGACGTAGAAAACAGCCAGCCCTTCCGGCGCCAGCAGCCACTTGTGCCCATCGGCCACCACGAAGTCGGCGGGCACTTCCGAGAGGTCGAATTGAATCGCCCCGAGGGATTGAATGGCGTCGACACACAAGAGAACACCATGGGTCCGGCAGGCCTGCGAGAGCCGCGCCAGGTCGAGACGCAGGCCACTGGAGAAATGCACCGAACTGACCGCTATCAGGCGGGTGCCGGGCTGGATGCGATCGATCAGCGCCTGCTCGGGGTCATCCGCCGCATTGATGTCGACCGTATCGAAAGATACCCCGCGCTCGGCCAGAACCTCCCACACCACCCGGTTGGATGGGAAATCATCCGCGATCCCGACAACGCGATCACCCGCCTGCCAGTCGATACCTGCGGCGACAAAGGAAAGCCCCTCGGAGGTGTTCTTCACCAGTGCGATGTCGTCCGGTGAGGGCGCATTGATCAACCACGCAAGCCGCTCGCGCAGGCGGCGCTCGACCGTCATCCAGTCGGGGTAGTGCTGCGCGCCACGGGTCATGTTCTCGAAGGCAAAGCGCTGGACCGCCTCGGCGGTACGCCGCGGCCAGGGCGCGACCGCCGCATGGTTCAGGTAGCAGAGGCCTGCCTCGTGCGGAAATTCACTGGGGAGATAGAGCATGTCGTTGTTGCACGTGTGAATCCTCCACCGGCTATAAACGGTGGCTTCGAATCATGGTTGAAAGCCGCATCGGTCGGCCATTCGCCTTGCTATCCCCTCCCCACGAGTGGGGAGGGCTAGGGTGGGGAGGAACTCTTCCCGAGATCAGTCTTCGATAAACGAACGCGCCACGATATTGGTCAGCGGGGCGGACAGGTATTCCAGCAGGGTGCGCTCGCCGGTGTTGACGAACACCTCGACCGGCATGCCCGCGATCAGGGTGAGGTCATTGCTAGCCAGCTCCTTCAGCCCCTCGTCGGTGATCGCGATTATCGCCTGGTAATGAGGAATCTGGTCCGGATCCTTGGGGTCGGTGATGGCGTCCGCAGACAGGTTGATAAGACGGCCCTTGACCCTCGGCGCGATCGCCATCTTGAAGGCCGAGAAACGCACATCCGCTTCCTGGCCCACGCTGACACGGTCGATATCGATCGGTGAGATCTTGGCCTCGACCACCAGCCGCTCGCCTTGGGGAACGATATCCATCAGCTTATCGCCCTCGCCGATGACCGCGCCCACGGTGTGGACGGACAGTTCCAGGACCCGCCCGGCCTGCGGCGCCCGGATGACGGTGCGGGAGAGGGTGTCCTGCAGGGCCTGGCGCTGTTCGATCAGCTGGAACATGCGCTCTTGCACATCATCGAGTTCGTTCGCCACCTCGCGCTGCAGCTCTTTCTGCAACTGCAGCGATTTGAGCTGCGACTCCACGACCTGTGAGCGTGTCGAGGCGATCTGCGCCGTCAACTCGCCCAGCATGCCTTCGTTCTCGGCCACCAGGCGATCCAGTTCGCGCACTTTGCGCTTCTCGGTGTAACCGCTCTTTTCCAGCGACTTGATGCCTCTCAGCTCCTCGGCATAGGAGTTGACCAGGCGGCGACTGGCGCGACGCTGGGATTCCAGGCCGACCAGTTGTGACTCCAGCTGCTCGGCCTGCTGCTGGTAAAGCGCCAGCTCGTTCTCGACCGCCGCCTTGCGCACCGAGAAAATCTGTTTCTGGATGATCATGGCCTCGCGTGCACGACTGTCCTCCCCAAGGTCGAGCAATTCCTGGGGAAAGGCGACCGCGTCCAGCTGGTCACGCTGCGCCTGGAGGCGTGCCTCGCGCGCCAGGGCAAGGTAATACTGTCCCTGCACGACCTCGAGTTGCGCCCGCGCCTGGGTGTCATCGAGCGCGATCAACATCTGGTCCTTTTCCACGAAGTCGCCGTCCCGGACGGCCAATTCCCTGACGATCCCGCCTTCGAGATGCTGGATGGTCTGTCGTCTACTCTCAACGCGCAGTTTGGCCTCGGCGTGCGCCGCACTCGAGATCGGAGCCGTCGCACTCCAGGTGCCCAGTCCGAAGAAGACCAGGATGATGACCAGGTAACCGAAGCGCCGCACACCCCGGTCATCCAGCCTGGAGTCCTCGGGTTCCGTGGGGTTGGGCAGGGCAGCCGGGGTTTGCGACATGCTCAGAGTTCTCCGGCTGCGGGTGCGACAGACTTGTACTGGGGTAGGTTCGCCTTGTTGGCACCGCTCAGCATCGCCTTGATCTTGTCGCGTTCGTCGAAGGCGACCAGTTCGCCGTTCGCGAGCACCAGGATACGATCCACCAGTTCGAGCACGTTGTTGCGATGGGTCACCATGATCAGGGTGCAGCCGCTGCGCTTGAGCGCTTCGATGGCACTCGCCAGCGCCTGGTCACCCTGGGTGTCGAGATTCGAGTTCGGCTCGTCCAGCACCACCAGCTTGGGGGCGCCATAGAGGGCACGGGCAAGCCCGATACGCTGGCGTTGACCGGCGGAGAGCATGCCTGCCGTGATCTGGGTGTCGTAGCCGTCCGGCAACTTGAGAATCATCTCATGCACCCCGGCCATCATGGCGGCCGCGATCACCTTCTCGGGATCGATGTCGCCAAAGCGGGCGATGTTCTCGCTCACGCTGCCGTCCAGAAGCTCCACGTCCTGCGGCAGGTAACCGATGTGCTCGCCGAGCGCCTGCCGGTCCCATTGCGGGATCTCTGCGCCATCCAGGCGGATGGAGCCGCTGCCGGTGGGGTGAATGCCCAGCAGCGCCCGCACCAGGGTGGATTTGCCGGCCGCACTAGGGCCAATGATCGCGACCGAGGTGCCCGGCTCAATCGTGAACGAGAGGTTCTTCAGAATCGGCGCTTCGGCCTTGCCCGGCGTGATGTAGGCCTTATCAAACTGCACATGCCCCTGCGGGGCGGGTAGCGGCATGGGTGGCTCGACGGCCGGCTGCTCCTCGAGCAGCTTGTTCAGCCGCCCGTAGGCGCCTCTGGCACTGACAAAACCCTTCCAGGAATTGATCAGCTGGTCGATGGGCGCCAGTGCGCGCCCCAACAGCAGTGAGCCCGCGATCACGGTCCCGCCGGTGATTTCACCCTGTATCGCCAGGTAGGCCCCGAGTCCCAGCATGACCGACTGGATCAGCTGACGGAATGTCTTGGACGAGGTGGTCATCAGCGCGCCACGCCGACTGGCTCGGCCCTGGTGTTCGAGCAGTTCGTCCTGCCGCTTCTGCCAACGTGCCCGCAGGCGCGGCAACATCCCCATCGCCTCGATGACCTCGGTGTTACGCAGGCTGCGCTGGGTCTCCTGATTGTTGGCGATATTCAGTTCGTTGGACTTTTTCAGATCGTCCCGCGTGGAACGCTCGTTGGCAATCGCCAATACGATCAGCAGCAGCGCGGCGCCGACACCAACATAACCCAGCAGCGAGTGAAAGATGAACAGCACCGCCAGATAGATCGGCAGCCACGGCGCATCGAACAACGTGATCAGGGCAGGGCCGCTGAGGAACTGGCGCAGTGAAAGCAGGTCGTTCAAGGGCTGAGTGGTGGAGACCGAACCGGCCGAGGCCAGCGTCTGGCCGAACATCGAATTGAACACCCGCGGGCCCAGCGTCTTCTCCAGCCGGCTACCAGTGGCGATCAGCACCCGCGAGCGCACCCAATCGAGGCTGCCCATCACCAGAAACAGGAACACCAGCAGCAGGGTCAACATCAGCAAGGTCTCTTCACTGTTGCTGGTCAGAACCCGGTCATACACCTCGAGCATATAAAGGATGGGCGCGAGCATCAGTATGTTGATGAAGAAGCTGAATACCGCGTTCGAAAGGAAGGACGAGCGTGAAGCCGCCAAGGCCTCGCGCAGTTCCGATTTATTGATGCTGTCGTCCTTTCTTTTCATGCGGGTCCTGTCTTACTTTTCTCAATGTCTGGCTGCGCCTCATTGCCGATACAGCGCCCCATTCGCGCAAGCCACGTATCTCAGCTGCGATGCAGGTGAAGAATCATAGTGCAACACAGCAAGGGAGGGTGCGACATTTCCCGCGCTCTCGAATAGGCAAGGTCCAGTGAATAAAGGTCGGCGTAGGCAAGTTTGTCTTTAGCGCTGTCTGCCAACAATCTCCTGGATACTTTCAAAGCGTGCCAAGGGTGGTAATCCTTCAGCCACGCCGAACCGGAGAATTAACGCGGTAATACTCACCGGGCCAAACGTGGACATACCCAAGATCACCTGCCATGCGTTGGGAACTAATTTCTTAACCACGGTTAAAAAGTGTCCGGATTTTTTACATATTAAAGACAACTAATAAGCGCTGCCTGAGAGGTAATCGTTTGGCCGTACAACCGAAAGTCGTCAAACAACGACAGTCCTGAAGAATTTAACTCGGGTAAAAAAGTGCATTAAACAGGCACGTACAAGGTGCGACCCGTTCACGAACGAACAGTGATGCTTGTCACATGCCGGCATGTTGTTTTGCGCTGGCACTCAATTTGCTTATTGGGAATAAGAGAGGTTTTGCGTTCCTTCCTGTTTGGCCGCCTGGTGTGGCGATGCAGGAGCGTGAACATCACTCTGGATTTTCGAAAATCGTTAGTTTTTAGGAGAAATAGAAATGTTTAAGTTGGCTTCGGTTTTTGCAGTTGTGGCGATGCTCCCCAGTGTCGCATTGGCTTCTCCGCTTCCACCCGCAATTCCGGAGGCGGGTGTATTACCTCTGTTTGGCATAGGTCTAGTTGCTGCAGTTATTGCTCGTCGCCGCATGAAGTAGCTGTAAGACCCGGCCCAATAAGGCCTGTTAATCACAGGCCTTATTGTATTTCGGTACTTTGACTTGCAAACGACCCCGTCAGAAACACCAAAAAGCTTTACCGCCACTTAGACATCGAGGGAAGTTCTCATGGCCACATTCACATATACGACCCCCCTTTATTCGAGCGACCAGAACTCGCCGAGTTACCTCGATATTAACTTGGAGGGTAGTGATTCTCTGCCAGATGGACTCTATGACGGGTATTGCTTGCAACCATGGTTGTTCCTTGATGGATCGCCGTTCGATACAACGGTAAGTATCGATCCGAGTACCACGGACTACGAGACAGCGGGGGTCGTAGATGACGGCGAGGGGGCACCTGGCCCGGATAATCAGGATGTCCCAGGGCAAAAACCTTCTCAAGAGGACATCGACAAGGTCGATTGGATTCTTGCCCAGGACTTCACTAGCCAGGGATATACGTTCGGACATGTGCAGGCCGCTATCTGGACTGTCTTGAATTACGAGTTGGACGATCCCTTTGTCGTGCCAGAATACAATATCAACTTCTCGTCAGTACTTAAGGGCTACTGGCCTCTGCTGCAGGGCTCGTTTTCTCCTCCATACAGCGATGTGCTGGGGGACGCGTTCAAGGTGAAAGTTAAGGAAATTACCGATGCGGCTGAATCAGCCAACCAGGCCGCTAAGGACAACGGTCAGAGTTTGGGAGAAACGCTACCTTCCGATTTCCAGACCGTTCTGCTCGATCCAACGGGAGACGACGACAACGCCCAACCAGTAATAATTCCCATTAAGCTCGCCTCTTTGGGCGACTACGTCTTCTACGACAACGACACTGACGGTACGCAGAGTACTGGCGATACCCCGGTGGAGAATGTCGCGGTTGCGTTGCTCAAAGACGGTTCAGTGGTGGAGACCACCACTACCGATGCGACCGGTTACTACCAGTTCGAGAACCTGGTGCCGGGGGACTACCAGGTGCAGTTCACGGCGCCGAGCGGTTACACCTTCACCGCCCAGGATGCGGGTGGCGATGATGCGCTGGACAGTGATGCGAATGCGGCGGGTCTGACCCAGCCGGTGACGCTGCAGTCGGGCGACAACAACCTGACCCTGGATGCGGGCCTGGTGCCGCTCTCGAGCATTGGCGATTTTGTGTGGGAAGACCTGGATGCCGATGGTGTGCAGGACGGTAACGAGGTCGGTGTGGGTGGCGTGACGGTCACGCTATACGACTGCTCGGGTCCGGCTCCTGTTGAGGTGACCACGACGACCACGGCAGCCGACGGTTCTTATACCTTTGCGAACCTGCCGGCAGGCCAGTACCAGGTGCAGTTCTCGAACACGGTGGGAACCGAGACCTACATCTACTCGACCCAGGATGCGACCGTGAGTGGTGTCAACGATGACACGACCGACTCGGATGCGGACAGCACGGGTGTGACCGGTTGCTTCACCCTGGGTGTGGCTGAGAACAACCCGACCATCGATGCGGGGCTGTACCAGCTGGCCAGTCTGGGCGACTACGTCTTCTATGACAATGACATCGATGGTACGCAGAGTACTGGCGATACCCCGGTAGCGAATGTCACCGTTGAGTTGCTCAAGGACGGTGCGGTGGTTGCGACCACGAGCACTGGTGCCGACGGCAAGTACCTGTTCGAGAACCTGTTGCCGGGTGACTACCAGGTGCAGTTCACGGCGCCGAGCGGTTACACCTTCACCGCCCAGGATGCGACCGTGGGTGGTGTCAACGATGACACGCTGGACAGCGATGCGAATGCGGCGGGTCTGACCCAGCCGGTGACGCTGCAGTCGGGCGACAACAACCTGACCCTGGATGCGGGCCTGGTGCCGCTCTCGAGCATTGGCGATTTTGTGTGGGAAGACCTGGATGCCGATGGTGTGCAGGACGGTAACGAGGTCGGTGTGGGTGGCGTGACGGTCACGCTATACGACTGCTCGGGTCCGGCTCCTGTTGAGGTGACCACGACGACCACGGCAGCCGACGGTTCTTATACCTTTGCGAACCTGCCGGCAGGCCAGTACCAGGTGCAGTTCTCGAACACGGTGGGAACCGAGACCTACATCTACTCGACCCAGGATGCGACCGTGAGTGGTGTCAACGATGACACGACCGACTCGGATGCGGACAGCACGGGTGTGACCGGTTGCTTCACCCTGGGTGTGGCTGAGAACAACCCGACCATCGATGCGGGTCTCGTTAGGACCAATGCCGAGATCGACGTCGAGAAGTACGTCTCGATCGATAACGGTGCGACCTGGGTGGATGCCGACACGGCGACCGGTCCCTACCTGAACAGCGGCACCGATCCGCAGTTCAAGTTCGTGGTGACCAACATCGGCAATGTCGATCTGAGCAACGTCACCCTGACCGACAGCGACTTCCCGATCGACGGGGTGGGTGACTACACCATCGAGATCGGCGCCCTGGCGGTGGGTGACACCTACGAGTTGATCTTTGATGGCGCAAGCTGGATGGCGGGTCAGCACGTCAATACCGCGACCGCCTCGGGTGATTACACCGACGGCAACGGCAATACCGAGACCGACACCGATACTGATGATGCGAACTACTTTGGCGTCTACCCATATATCGACCTCACCAAACTGGTAAGGGTCAATGATGGCCCTGACCATGACGCCAACGTCGGTCCTTACCCGACGGCACAACAAGGCGACACAATTACCTACACCTATCTCGTCGAGAACATCGGCAATACCGTGCTGGATCTTGCCGATGGCCAAGGCGGTTACCGCCTGATCGATGACAATGCCACGCCGGACGATTCGTCGGACGACTTCAATCCAACCTTCGTCGGTGGCGACACCGACAACGACGGCCTGCTGGACGTCGATGAGACCTGGATTTTCAGTGCAAGCAAGCCTGTTAACGGCGTCGCTGGATCGGCCCCCGCGAGCAGTCTGCTCGGCCAGTACCTGATGGTGGGAACGGCCAGCGACGACATTGCGAAGGCGGTCAATGTTCAGAATGGCGATCTTGGCGCTGACGTGATCGTGCTGTCCGATGAGATCAACGACAACGTCGATTTCGACAACCGCGATGTGTTTGAACGCGACGGTAGCAGTACGCCACAGAAAGCCTGGTACAACGCAGATGACCTGGCCAACTACACGGCGACCCCCGGATATGCGGATTATCTGGAGGCTTACGCTCAGGATGGCACGCTGGTTCGGGCAGCCGATGTGTTTGAGGGCATAGATTGGAGCGGCAATGTTGCCCTGACGAGTCCGGGCGCGAAGTTCGACATGAGCAACGTCGAGGTCTACGCAGACCTCGGTGTGGTGTCTGCGAGTTCCGACGCGGTCAGCAGTGTTTCGAACACCTATTACTTTGCCGATGGCGTGCTGCCCGACGATGGGTCATCTCCGACCAATGGCCAGCCCCTTCCGCCTGACGGTCTGACTGAGGGCGCGACCGATGAAATGGGCGCGCTTTTGCAGGAAATCGACGATTGGGAGGCCTATATCCGGGATCTCGCACCCGAGGTTGCCTTGACCGACGACGACCTAGACCCGGGTGACAGCGGTGGCATAGACAACGAGCGCCTCTGGGTCACGAACGTTGATCAATACGATTCCAATGGTGACGGTATTGCGGTGATCGACCTCGATTTCAATGACAAGGACTTCAAGATCACCAACAGTAACTGGGTGATCCAGGGCGACGGATCCACCTTCGCGGTATTCCGCATCCTGGGCGATACCAACTTGGTGGTGAATCAATCCACGATCGTGTTGGGTGACGGTGGTATCGGGCACAACTCGGAGTCTTCCCTGGTAGACGGTCTGGGTGCGATTTTCGTCAAGGGGTCGGGCTTCTCAGACGGCACCGGTGGTTACAACATGGGCGAAGAGGGGAATTCCAGCGATACCGTATTCAGCTTCAACGATACCGTGCTCAACGGTATTGGACTCTGGGACCTGATCGTCTTTGGCAATGAGGATGGCAACGACCCAGGTGCCGCTGCCATTGGCAATAGCTATTTCGACAACGGCACGACAGAACTCAAGGTCAATGATGGTCAGGGATGTGCGCAGTTCATCAGCCCTAAGATCAATTTCAACGACGTGCGCTGGACTAAGTGTTCCGATGGGGCCGCCGGGCAATTCGAAGTTGTTACCAACACCGCTTACGTCGAGGGTACCGCGGTAGATGACAATGGCGTTGCACTGGGGTTGCCGGACGTCGACGACCAGGATATCGCCACCTATGTGACGGGCAATATTGGCGCGATCGACCTGGAGAAGTACGTCAAGCCGGAGGGTTGGGCGCCGTTCGTGCCAGAGGTCTGCGAGACCTACGGCAAGCCGGTGGAGATGACCTTCGTCTACGAGGTGGATTCGGACAACACGGATGTGAGCAATACTCAAAGCGGTGACGCGAGGGTGCTGACCGACACGTTCGAAGATGCCGACGGTTCCTCCTATATCGTCGTGTCAAATAAGAGCGATGCTTACGACCTGGGTGGTAAAGAGTACTTCATGGGCACGGTGGCCGAGGGCGGTACGTTCGCGGCCGGTCTTGGTAGTGGCTTCTTTGGTGCCGACAAGTTTGACTCGAGGACCTATATCCACTTCTTCGAGAGTGAGGCCGACTATCAGAATGAGATGGGTCTGTTGCAGTCGATCACCTACCACACCTCGTGTTCGAAACCGATCAACATCGGCGACGAGACAGGTTATGCCAAGCTGGTCGATTACGAGGGCGTCGATGGCGCCCCGGACATTGGCGGTGGCTATGGGGAGGACGCTGACGAGCCGAACGGGCCTGAGGCTCAGTTTGGTTCGGAGGTGGAGTTCACCTATGTGGTAACCAATACGGGCAGCACGGCGCTTGCTGATATCAATCTGACCGATGATCGCCTCAGCGACCTTACGCTGATCGACGATGGCAACGGGGACGGGGTCCTGGAGAAAGGTGAGACCCTGTCTCTTATACACCACGGACGCTGCCGACGGTACCCCGTGTGTAGCTCTCGGTG
>JAPTHR010000014.1 GCA_029228645.1 Gammaproteobacteria bacterium Milos-ODIII6 | reverse complement strand
GGAAGTCTGGGCCAACCAATAAGCAAGAGGGAGGTGCAACGAAAAAGGGGCCAGCGGMAAAGATTATCGGCACTGATAAAACTGCTATGAGYTTCAARGTCATAGGCAAAGGAAGTACAGTACAAGAGAATCTTCTACCTGGCACAGGCAAGGAGATGGCAACGATGTATCATTGTGACGAATTCAAAAATTGTTCTCAGGTCAAGGCGACACATTATTGCGCTAAACAAAACCAGCCAGAGCTAATTCTTGATGCATCTGCTTCTTCGAAAAATGTAATTACGATGAATTGTGATCCATCAAGTGCGTTATGTAATTCCGAAGAGGGGCATGTGCATAAGATAACGCATGAGATATCGGGTGACAATCTAAAAACAACATACACAATCTTTAAGAACGGGAAGCTGGAGAAAAACTCCGTATATCACTTTGTCCGAAAATAGCATCCTTAATACACAACGCATAATCGGGTAACCGGGGGTCTCTAACCCCCAGTCCCCACACCACCCGGCATGCGGGTCCGCACCGGGCGGTTCGTCAAGCATAGTGAAACTTGATCCACTGTTCCCTTACCGAGACGAGCCCCTGTGTTGCCAGCCACTTGTTGGTCATTCCCGATTGCGTGGCCAGTGTTCGAGCCAGGCGATAGGGGCCTTTCGAGCTTAATCCAAGATGCACAGCGGTGAGCGTCCTGGTGCCCAGCCGGATGAGATTGCGGATACGGGTACGCGGCTTGCGCCACTGTTTCTGATCAATGGGGTCAGCTTCGATTGATTTGGTCCAACCGACCGTCTCGACCAAGCAAGATTCAATCAAGGAGTCTCTGCGTTAATTCCGCTTTTGGCCGATCTGCGCCCCCAAGGGAATCTCCAGAAGCCGGCATGCGGTCCTTAGTCACCTGCCTCACAGCAGCGGTAATTGACGGCTATCAAAGCAAAGGGAACGCAAGAGGTCGATACTAGAGAGCGCTGATAGGTGTTTTTTCATGACAGGAGTCTAGAGATGTACAAGAAGTTCCTTTGCGCGACCCTTACAGCCGCAACTCTGGCGCTTTCCACACCGGTGTGGTCCTATGATGAGGCCGCTGCCGAAACCTACAAATCCATGTTTTCACATGCCAAGGGCGCAGCCGTCGGCAAGAGGATTCATCTGCTACCTCCGGAGAAGTTTATCGACGGGGTAAAAGGCAACAAGCCCATGGCTGTAGTGGACGTGAGGACACCGGCAGAGATGGGTGTAATGGGAATGGCCCTGCCAGAAACCTTGAATATTCCCCTCAACGAACTCTTCGAGAAAGCGAACCTAGACAGGATTCCCACTGACAAACCTGTTTTTGTTTTTTGTCAGTCCGGAATCCGATCAGTTGCGGCTGGTACTGCTCTTCGGGCAATTGGCTTTGATAACGTCTGGGTAGTTAAAGGTGGGATCAAGGCTTTGATTGCTTACATGGGCCCAAAGCAAGTCAACAGTCCGCTCAAGAAAGCAGCCAAGTAGTTCGTACTACACTCTTGTAGCCTTCCAGGCTCGCCCCATAGGGCATCCGCCACTGGTATCGGACCTGCCGGAAGGAAACAACTCACTCCCATGCTGAAAACTGACCCCGCTCCGGCGGGGTTTCTTATGTCCGCCTTTGGCCGGTCACTGACTGTCGCGGACATCTGTCAGGATTTTTTACACCCAAAGACGGCTGATGGTCCGGTGTTGGCCGTAAGCACCCGTTAAACCGCTCCCCCCTAATGCCCGTTCCACAATTCAGGAGCGGTAGATACAAATTTGTGGCGCACTCATGGCGCACTTGAGTACAATCACGTGCCATAAACCGCAGGAAGGGGCGATAGAAGAAACAGCTTAACCTACTGTTTTTATTTGTGTAGTTTATTGTGGCATGTTGCTTCTAAGAGATTCAAAATCCCCCGCTGGCAACAGCTTGTCGGTTCGAGTCCGACCCTCGCTACCAGACCTGTGAAACCCCGTTCGTGGCATGTCTCCCAAGCGCGGATGCCTGCCACGAACGGGGTTTCTCTTTAACCAGGCCCGCCGCGGGAGGCGCACGACGCCGACCGTTGGCTCTGACCGGATATATCTTTACACCGAGACCAGGGGGATCCCGATGGACGCTCAGGAAATCGTAGACCGCATTCAGACCGCCTTTCCCGACGCCGAAGTCCAGACCGAAGGCGCGGATTGCAACTTCTCGGTGAACATCGTGAGTTCCGCCTTCGAGGGCAAGAATCCACTCCAGCGGCAGCGTCCGGTCATGGACCTGTTCAGGGAAGAGATCGCCAGCGGCGCCCTGCACGCTCTCTCGATCACTGCTAAGACGCCGGGCGAGTAACCGGCAGGAAGGCCATCCTTCGCGGCCTGGATGCCGGCTGCGAACTGAGCAGAAACCCTTCGCAGCCCGCTGGCCAGGCCCTGCATCCGTTTCCCGGACATCGTCGCTCGCGATAGAAGCAGACGCGCAATCCCTGACGCGCGCCCGTCGATCAGCGGCGAACAATGCGGATCTTTTCGTAACCGAGTTTGACGTAGTCGTTGATCTGCGCCGGTCCGGTTACAGCCACGTCCACCAGTGCGGTGAATTCCTCCGCATCCACGCCGTTCCATTCCGCATTGGTACCGCACACATGTACCGGCACATCCGCATCCACCAGGCCCTGCAACTGCTGCTCGAGCGGCGCGTTGTCCGCCAATCGCTGCCGCGTCAGGGCAAACTGCTCACGACCGTGACTGACGATGGAAACATCCAGCCCGGGGTATTTGGCCCGCAACTGCCTTGTCAGTCGATCGGCCTCCTGCAGCGCCCAATCAAGGAATCGGCTATCGCCGCTGGCGATTTCAAAGACTACGCCGTCGGGCGCATTCCCGGCATCGATCAGCGCCTGCACCCGATCCTGATGCCCATAGCCGGAATACGCCTGTGCCGGCAGCAACAGGACCAGTAACAGGGGAGAAAAACTGGCGATGCTTGGCATGGCGTATGTCTCGGGGGAATCTCTGAATTTCGACCTTCGCGTCCTCGCGGAGTTCTGGGACCGCATCCGGCGCCTCCTCAGCGCTGCATGAACTTCAGCAGGGAATGCAGCTTGCGGCTGTTGAGCACATCCGCCTTCTCCAACCAGCCACGCCGCGCCTGGGCGACGCCGAAGCGCATGTAATCCAGCTGCGCGGTGCTGTGCGCATCGGTGGAGATGGCAAGCGGCACGCCGATCGAGCGCGCCAGGCGGCACGCACTGTCATCCAGGTCGAGTCGCTCCGGCTGGGCATTCAGTTCGATGGCGCAGCCGCTCGACTTGGCCGCTCTCAGGACGCGCTCCAGGTCGAGCTCATAGGCATCCCGTCGTCCGATCAGGCGACCGGTGGGATGCGCCAGGATATTGAAATGCGGATTGTCCATGGCGCGCAGGATGCGCTCGGTCTGTTTTTTGCGGGACAGGTTGAAACCCGCGTGTATTGCCCCGACGCAGACATCCAGTCGCTCCAGGACATCATCGGGCATGTCCAGGCTGCCGTCATCGAGGATATCCACCTCCATGCCCTTGAGTACGCGCAAGCCCCTGAGCTTGTCATTGAGCCGATCGATGACGTCGCACTGTTTACGCAGCCGCTCCGCGGTCAGCCCCCTGGCGACCTTCAGCCGCTGGCTGTGCTCGGTGATCGCGATGTACGCATAACCTCGCCGCTGCGCTGCCCGGGCCATGGCCTCGAGGCTGTCATGCCCGTCGCTGGCAGTCGTATGCATATGCAGGTCGCCAAGGATATCCGCCTCAGTGACCAGGTCCGGTAATGTCTTTTTTTGCGCCGCCTCGATCTCGCCCTGGTTCTCGCGCAGTTCCGGCTCGATGTAGGGCAAGCCGACCTGGGCGTATACGGAGGCCTCGCTCTTGCCGGCAACCCGCCTTTCGCCACGGAATACCCCGTACTCGTTGATCTTCAATCCCTTGCGCACGCCCAGGGTGCGGATGGCGATGTTGTGCGCCTTGCAGCCGGTAAAGTAATGCAGGGCGGCACCGAAGCTGACCGCCGGCACCACGCGCAGATCCACCTGCAGCCCCATGCGCAGGATCACCGTGCTGCGGGTCTCGCCGCTGGAGACAACCCGCTCGACGCGGTCGTAGTCGTGCAAGCACTGGATCACATCCGTGCCCTTGCCGGCGGTCACCAATATATCCAGGTCCCCGACCGTTTCCTGCCGTCGCCGAAAGCTGCCGGCAATCACGACGTCCCTGACCGCCCTGGCCTGCTCGAGATGATGGAGGAGTTCCTTGCCAAGGGATTCGGCCTCGTGCCACAGAAAGCGTCGTTCCTGACCGGCGTGCCGGCGTATCGCCTCCAGGATCTTCGCCTCGGTCTTCGCTCCAAAACCGGGCAACTCACGGATCTTGCCCTGTTCGGCCGCGTGTTCAAGCTCTTCCTGAGTATTGATCCCGAGGCGCTCGTGCAGGACCTTGACCCGCTTGGGGCCAAGGCCCGGCAAACGCAACATCCCGGCGAGCGCCGGGGAGACACCGCGCTCCAGGCGTTGCAGCTTGCGCAGACGCCCGGTGTCTACGATCTCCCGGATCTTGCCGGCGAGGTCCTCGCCAATCGTGGGCAGCTCTTCGAGATCCTCACCTGCCGCCAGCATCTCTGCCATGCTGCGCGAATAGCCTTCGACGGTGCGGGCGGCATTGCGGTAGGCGCGCACGCGAAACGGATTCTCGCCGGCGATTTCGAGCAGGTCGGCGATCTCATTGAAGATTGCCGCAATCTCGCTGTTGCTCACTGCCATGCAGCCACCTCCCGGCGGCAGGTGAATACTATGCGAACTGCTGGAGGCCCCGGGGTATGGTGTGCCAGGCATCCCTCCCCGCGGGTCAGGGCCTTACCACCAGCACCGAACATGGCGCATTCTCGGCCACATACCGGGTGTTGGAACCGAGCAGCAACTTGCTGATGTCGTTTTTTCTCGCCGGCATCACGATCAGATCGATGCCTTTCTCCTCGGCATACTTAAGGATCTCTTTGCGCGCGCTTCCGACCGCAATGGCGCAGCGAACCTCGCCCGGTCTCGCGAACTGATGCTCGATGATCTTCTGGAAGTCTGCGCAGGCACTTTCGTAGGCCTTCTTGCCCGCGTCATCCGGGAAATAGCTGGCGACCAGGGGGTTGTCGTTGATATCGGGAATCACCGAGAGTGCGGTAATGGTCGCTCCGTATTGCGCCGCGAGGTCCTCGGCAACGGTGATCGCCCGTGCATTCAGGCTCCGTTCCTCGATGTCGAGCGGGACAAGAATCTTTTTGAACATCGGGAGTCTCCGGGTCAGGTGGTCTGTGATGCAGCCGGCTGGCGAACCTGGCGACGCCGCTGCAGCCAGGCAATCAAGCCTAGCAGGCCCAACGCAGGGATGAACATGATGTGCTTGGGCGGGATATCGGCTTCCACCTGCAGGTTCACGATTTCCCAATCGAAGTCGAGCCCGACAGTCTGCGCATCCGAGCCGAACATCACGTTATCGACCAGCACCCTGCCGTCCTCGCTGCGCAGCTCCAGGCCGGCCTCGCGCAGCCGGCTTTCCCCGTCCCCCGTCTTGCCCAGGGGCAGGCGCACCAGCTTTTCGACGAACTTGCCGTCGAGGGTCTCGCCCTGGGCCATCAGCGTGAGCTTGCCGTTGCCGGGCACCATGGCGGCACGCTCGACGATCTGTGACGCGGGGATTATCTCGGTCGGGGGGTAGATCTCGTCCCACCAGAAACCCGGACGGAACAGGGTGAACGCGACCAGCAGGATCGCGAGCGACTCCCACAGGCGACTCTTTACCAGCCAGTATCCCTGGGTGGCGGCGGCGAACAACAGCATCGCAATCGTGGCGGAAACGATCACCCCGATCAGGTGCAGCCAGTTTTCGATTCCGATCAACAGCAGCTCGGTGTTGAAGATGAACAGGAACGGCAGAATCGCGGTACGGATGTCGTACATGAAGCCCTGTACGCCGGTCCGGATCGGGTCGCTCTTGGCAATCGCCGCGGCGGCAAAGGCAGCAAGCCCCACCGGTGGCGTGTCGTCCGCAAGAATGCCGAAGTAAAACACGAACATGTGCACCGCGATCAGCGGCACGATCAGGCCGTTGCTGGCGGCGAGAGCAACCACGACCGGGGCCATCAGGCTGGAGACGACGATGTAGTTGGCGGTGGTCGGCAGCCCCATGCCCAGGATGATGCAGATCATCGCGGTGAAGATCAGCGCCGCCATCAGGTTGCCGCCGGAGATGAACTCGACGAACTCGATCATCACCTGGCCTATACCGGTCAGGGTGATGGTGCCGACGATGATCCCGGCGGCGGCGGTGGCAACGCCGATGCCGATCATGTTGCGCGCACCGTGACCGAGGCCGTCGATGCACTCCTGCATGCCGCGCCTGAACTCGCCGGCGTGATGGCGCCCGCGGAAGAAGGCCAGCAGCGGGCGCTGGGTAAGCACGATCACGATCATCAGTACGGTGGCCCAGAAGGCCGACAGGCCGGGCGAGAAGCGCTCCACGATCAGGCACCACATCAGGACCACGATCGGCAGCAGGAAGTACAGGCCGGCCTTCACGGTAGGGCCGGTCTCGGGCAGCTCTATCACCGGGTCGTTGGGGTCATCCATTTCCAGTTCGGGGGAACGGGTGGCGAACCATAAGAGTCCGACATAGGCGATCGCGATCAATACCGCGACGATGTAGATCGCCGCCTCGCCGGCGACAAGCTTGATCCAGCCGATGCCGTAGTAGACCGCGAAGCCGATCACGCACATCAACGTGACCACGAAGGCGAAAGTCATCAGCTTTTGCGCCAGGGTCGTATGGGTGCGCTTGGGCAGGCCCTGCATACCGGCCTTGAGCGCCTCGAGGTGGACGATGTAGAACAGCGCGATGTACGAAATCACCGCCGGCAGGATGGCGTGCTTGATGACCTCGAGATAGGAGATGCCGACATACTCGATCATGAGGAAGGCGGCCGCGCCCATCACCGGTGGCGTGAGCTGGCCGTTGGTCGAACCGGCCACTTCGATAGCGCCGGCCTTGGTGCCGGGGAAGCCGACCCGCTTCATCAGCGGGATGGTGAAGGTTCCGGTGGTCGCGACGTTCGCGATCGAAGAGCCGGAGATCAGGCCAGTGGTGGCCGAGGCCACGATCGCGGCCTTGGCCGGCCCCCCCTTCAAGTGGCCAAGCATGGCGAAGGCCACCTTGATGAAGTAGTTGCCGGCCCCGGCCTGCTCCAACAGGGCGCCGAACAACACGAACAGGAAAACGAAACTGGTGGACACCCCCAAGGCGATGCCGAACACGCCCTCGGTGGTCAGCCACTGGTGGGACATGACCTTGTGCAGGCTCTGCCCCTTGTGCGCGATCACATCCGGCATGTAGGGGCCGCCGAAGGTATACGCGAGGAACACGATCGCGACGATCATCAACGGCGGGCCGAGGGCGCGTCGGGTGGCCTCGAGCAGCATCAGCATGCCGATCACGGCGATCACCAAATCCATGCTGGTGGGCGCCCCCGAGCGACCGGCCAACTCGGCATAGAAGATGTAGATATAGGCGGCGCTGAAGGCTCCCAAGGCGGCAAAGACCCAGTCCTGGACCGGAATATGGTCACGCGGCGAGCGCTTGAAGGCGGGGAACGCGGTAAAGGCCAGGAAGATCGCGAACGCGAGGTGGATTGCGCGCGCCTCGGTGTTGTTGAACACGCCGAATCCGAAGAGGAAAGGCAGTGGCGAGGCGTACCACAGCTGAAAAAGCGACCATGCCACAGGCACACCGAACAGCACCTTGCCGGGGACGCCGCCGGGGTGGCGCGCACCGGTATCGACCTGGGCTACCAGGTCGGCCGCGTCCAGTCCGCCCTTTTCGGTTTGCTTGTCCTCCGCCACAACACCCTCCCCCAGCACCCCTGCGGCGCTTGTGACTGTTTTTACTTCAACCCGCGCATGTCCCGCGGGGTTCAGCGCGACTGACTGTTGACGATCCCCGGGCCGGCCTTGGCCGGCCCGGACCGGACATCACAGCAGGCCGGCCTCACGGTAGTACTTGGCGGCACCGTCATGCAGCGGGGCCGACAGGCCATCTTTGGCCATCTCTTCCTTTTTCAGGATCCCGAAGGCGGGATGCAGCTTGCGGAAGTCGTCGAAGTTCTCGAACACCGCCTTGACCACCTGGTATACGGTCTCCGCCGGGGTGTTGGTGGATGAAACGAAAGTGGCGCCGACACCGAAGGTCATCACATCGGCATCGCTGCCGCTGTACATGCCACCCGGGATCACCGCCTTGCGGTAGTAGGAGTTGTCGGCGATCAGCTTTTCGATGGCAGGTCCGTCGACGTTGACCAGCACCGTGTCGCAGGAGGTCGTGGCCTCTTTGATGGAGCCGTTCGGGTGACCCACCACGTACACCATGGCATCGATCTTGTTGTCGCACAGCGCCTGCGACTGCTCGGCCGCCTTGAGTTCGGAAACCAGCGCAAAGTCATCCCGGGTCCACCCCTTGGCGGTCATGACCAGTTCCATGGTGCCGCGCTGACCCGAACCCGGGTTGCCGATATTCACCCGCTTGCCCTTGAGGTCATCGAAGGACCTGATGCCGGAGTCCTTGCGAGCCACCACCGTGAACGGCTCGGCGTGCACCGAGAAGACGGCACGCAGATCCTTGTTCGGCCCCTGCTGCTCGAAACTGCTGGTGCCGTGGAAGGCGTGGTACTGCCAGTCCGACTGCGCCACGCCCATGTCCAGTTCCCCGGCGCGAATCGTGTTGAGGTTGTACACAGAGCCACCGGTCGATTCGACCGAGCAGCGAATGCCATGCTCCTTGCGCCCCTTGTTGACCAGACGGCAGATGGCGCCGCCGGTGGGATAATAGACACCGGTCACACCACCGGTACCGATGGTGATAAACGACTGCGCATTCACCGTGGAGGCCGCTCCCAGCCCCAGAGCCACGATCGTTGCCGCTCCCAAAACCCACTTTTTGCCAAACATAAGATTTCCTCTCCTGGTTTTCCCGACGCGCACGGGCAACACCCATGGCGATTGAGGATGGTTACGAAAACAGGCCGCCGCCAAGACGGACTTTGGCCGTTTCCGGATTAGCCGAATACATCAGAAACTGTGGTAGTAGATGATCCTGAAATCATCACGGTCTTCGCGGGACGACTCGCTCGCCTGATCCTTGATCGAGTAACGAATACGCAGTTTCGATTCCCTGCTGATCATGTAATTCGCATCGATGTTGAATTCAGAGAAACTGTCGATGTACGAAGGGGCGACATCGTACTCGACTTCGACATACCCCAGCTTGACGCTGGCCTTTTCGGTCGCACTTTAGTTCACCTGGACGCCGACAGCATCGCTCGGCTCGTAGTTGCCGTAGCCCTGCTGCCAATCGGTGTACATGGGACCGGCCTCCACCGCACGGAACCTGTTGCCCTCGATCCTGTTATACATCAGCGCAAGGTCGAACTGACCGACCGTCGTGCCGGTCTTCACACCGTTTCCTGCCCACCGGCGTTCCGAGGCACAGGGGGACCCTTGGCAGTTCCGAACGGGAGCTGCCTGGGGCCTGCATCAAGCTGGATCCAGAGGACCCGGTCGGTGCGATCGGGGAAACCGTCCGGGCAGGCACCCGGCGGCTTCCCAGAGATCACTGCGGCGGAGGTGCCACCTGGGGCCCGGGCGTGTAGGGCATGCCATAGGGCCCGTAGTTACCCGGGACGCCGTACCAGTAGGGGTAGTCATAGCTGTAGCCACCCCACTCGGTGTCGGAATCGACGTCAGCGGAGAATCGACGCGACTGTTTGGTGCGACCCTTGAACCCGAAGGTGAAATCCACCTCACCCTCGGCGCTCGCATCCCCCGCGACGTCCCCGCTGCCGTCGGCCCGGGTGTCGGCGCCGGTGTCGCCGTACTGACCGTACTGATCGTTATCACTCCATCCCCAGAATGCCGAGGCGGGCACACAGGCGAGTGAGCCGAGCAACAGACAAGTGAAACCCGTTTTGATCATGAACTCCTCCGTTTTTTTATTCAGAGACCTGAGCGGAATCGCTTTGGTCACAACACCACAACTCATAGCCAAAAAAAACGCCCCGTCCATTGGACCGGGCGTTCCATCCTCCTCCAGGCCTGTTCTTGAGCAAGTCTTGAAGTGACCCGGAGTATAACCACATTCCTCATCATTGTTGGCGATTGGCGAACCCCGCTCCCAAGCCCTAACGGTCTGAGCGGGCGAATGCAGCCCGCCCATCACCAAGCCGGGCAAGCAGGAGCACTACCAGAACCGCCGCGTACAACAGGGGCTGGTACAGATCTGCCTTGACCAGCCAGAGGAAATGCAACACGGCCAGAACAGCTATAGGGTAGACCAGTCGGTGCAGACGCACCCAGTTGCGTCCTAGACGGCGTATCGCTGCCCGGGTCGAGGTCAGCGCGAGTGGCACCAACAGCAGCCACGCGAGAAAACCCACCGTCACGAAGGGGCGCTCGGCGATATCCAAGAGAATATTGCGCCACGAGAGCTCCTGGGCGAGCACCAGCCAGATCAGGAAATGCAGGCTGGCGTAGAAAAAAGTGAACAGCCCCAGCATGCGGCGCAGCTGCAAGGGCCAGGCCCGCCCCAGGAGACGCTTCAATGGCGTCATGGCGAGCGTCAACAACAGAAAGCGCAGCGCCCACTCGCCGCTCGCGCGTGTGACGGTCTCCAGCGGATTGGCCCCGAGGTCATTCCGCCAGGCACCGCTAAGCAACAACGCGAAGGGCAGCAGGGCCATGCAGAAGACCGTCGGCTTGAGCACCCGCCGAACCAGGGTTCTGCTTTGCATGTTCAGAAATTCTTGCGCAGGTCCATGCCCCGGTAGAGCCCGGCCACCTCTTCAGCGTAGCCGTTGAACATCAGGGTCTCGTGCTTGCGTTCGAACAAGCCCTCGCCGATGCGTCGCTCACGCGCCTGGCTCCAGCGCGGGTGGTCGACTTCCGGGTTTACGTTGGCGTAGAAACCGTACTCCGAGGGCTGCAGATCGGACCACGCCGTGCCGGGCTGACGCTCGACGAAGCGGATCCGCACGATCGACTTGATGCTCTTGAAGCCGTACTTCCACGGCACCATCAGGCGCAGCGGCGCGCCGTTCTGCCCCGGCAGCTCGCGCCCGTACACGCCGGTCACCAGCAGGGTCAGCGGGTGCATGGCCTCGTCCATACGAAGACCCTCACGGTAGGGCCAGTCCAGGATCGGGCGTTTCTGCCCGGGCAGCTGTTCCGGATCCAGCAGCGTCTCGAAGGCCACGTAGCGGGCGCGCGATGTCGGCCTGAAGCGTTGCAACAACCGACTCAGGGGGAACCCGGCCCAGGGCACGATCATGCTCCAGGCCTCAACGCAGCGGAAACGGTAGATGCGCTCCTCCTGAGGAATCCGCGCCAGGATATCTTCGATGCCGATCTCGCCCGGCGCCTCACACTCTCCATCCACCCGCACCGTCCAGGGCCGGGTGCGCAGGGATCCGGCATTACGCGCCGGATCACCCTTGTCGGTACCGAGTTCGTAGAAATTGTTGTAGCTGGTGACGTACTCGTAGTCGGTCAGCGGCAGCCCCTTGCCGTAAGGGGTGTCTGCCAGGCCCTGGATGACCGCCCCGCTGCCCTGCGAGGGCACCAGCGCCTGCAAAGGGGATGCGGCCCCAAGCCCGGCGAGCGCAGCGGCCTTAATGATGAGACGGCGCTGACGGAAGGCCTCTTCCGGCGTGACGTCGGACTCCTTCAGCTCCCAGGGACGGCGAATGTGTATGCGCATGGCGGATCCTCGAGCGGCTGCCTGCAAGTTTAGACCGCCGTGAAGCGCGATTTATTGCAGCTGATGCCGATGCTCAGGCATCTTTGTCCCTGTCCCGCACGTACCACATGAGCGGGACGATGGCGCCGAAGAAGGTCGCCAGCATGGAAAGCTTGCCCGGGCCAACGGACTGGGCGACCAGGTAGCCACCGCCGCCGCCCATGGCGACCGCCAGGATCACGGTACGGATCAACAGGCAGACGCGGCAGGAAGAACTCATGCGCGGGTCGGTCGCTCAGTAGTGCGGCGGTGGCGCATCGTCGACCTCCTGCCCCACCCTGGATGACAGCTCCTGCAGCTGCTCCTCGAGTCGCTGCACGCGGCTCTCCAGGCCACGGATCGCCGCAGCCTGCGCCAGGGAATGGCGGGTCAGTTCGTCGATTGCCGCGTCCTGATGCGCAATCCGCTCCTGCAGCGCGATGATATCCGGATTGGTCATCAATCAACCCAGCGCCGCGCATTGCGGAAAAGACGCATCCAGGGAGCATCCTCGCCCCATTCATCCGGGTGCCAGGAATTCTGGACTGCACGGATGACCCGTTCCGGGTGGGGCATCATGATCGTGACCCGACCATCCTCGCTGCACAGGCCGGTGATGCCCTGTGGCGAACCGTTGGGATTGGCCGGGTAGTGCTGCGCAATGCTGCCGTCATTCTCGATGTAGCGCAGTACCACCTGCGACTGCACGCCGTCGAGCTGGGCATCCGTCCTGAACTCCGCCCTGCCCTCGCCGTGCGCCACCGCAATCGGCATACGACTGCCCGCCATATCCTGCAACAGGATCGATGCAGAGGCCTTCACCTCGACCTCCACAAAACGTGCCTCGAACTGCTCCGAGCGGTTGCGCACGAAGTGCGGCCAGTCTGCCGTGCCCGGAATCAACTCCTTGAGATTGGACAGCATCTGGCAACCGTTGCATACACCCAGGGTGAAGGTTTCCTGACGCTCGAAGAAGGCCTGGAACTGGTCACGTGCACGGCTGTTGAACAGGATCGACTTGGCCCAGCCCTCACCGGCCCCGAGCACATCGCCGTAGCTGAAACCACCGCAGGCGGCCAGCCCGCGGAAGTCGTGCAGAGCTACCCGCCCTGAGAGCACGTCGGACATGTGTACGTCGACACATTCGAAGCCCGCCTTGTGGAAGGCCGCGGCCATCTCGACCTGGCCGTTGACGCCCTGTTCGCGCAGGATTGCCACGCGCGGCCGGGTCGTCTCGATGTAGGGTGCCGCAATGTCGTCCCGGGGGTCGAAGCTCAAGGATGCGCTCAAGCCCGGATCGGGAATGGCGATGCGCGCGAATTCCTCGGCGGCGCACTCGGGGTTGTCGCGCAGCGACTGCATCTCGCGGGTCACCTCGGACCAGGCCTGCTGCAAGGCGGTGCGGGTTCCCTCGTATACCGCCCGGTCGGCATGCCGGATGACAACACGCTGATCCTCGCGTAGCGTTCCGATGACCTGCGAACAGTGCCCCAGCCCGGAATGCTCCAGCTGGCTCAGGACGTCGTCCGAATCGCTGTGACGCACCTGGATCACGGCGCCCAACTCCTCGTTGAACAGCACCGCGATATCGTCGACTGCCAGACCGGCGAGGTCGATATCGACCCCGGTTCGCCCGGCGAAGGCCATCTCGCACAGGGTCACGAACAGACCGCCATCGGAGCGGTCGTGATAGGCCAGCAGCAGGTCCTGCGCATTCATGTCCTGAATCGCATCGAAGAAGCGCCTGAGAAGGTCGGCATCGGCCAGGTCCGGTCCCTCCAGACCCACTTCGCTGTAGACCTGAGCCAGCGCGCCGGCGCCGAGGCGGTTTCGACCCTCGCCAAGGTCGATCAGGATCAGGTCGGTATCCCCCTTGTCGCGGCGCAGTTGCGGAGTGAGGGTGCGGCGCACGTCGCGCACCGGCGCAAACGCCGAGATGATCAGCGACAGCGGCGCGGTCATCTCGCGCCGCTCGCCGTCCTGTTCCCAGACCGTCTTCATCGACATCGAATCCTTGCCCACCGGGATCGCGATGCCGAGTTCAGGGCAAAGCGCCATCCCCACCGCGCGCACCGTGTCGAACAGGCGCGCGTCCTCGCCTGCGTGCCCGGCGGCCGCCATCCAGTTGGCCGACAGCTTGATGTCGCCGATCGAGCGGACGTCGGCGGCCGCGATGTTGGTGATCGCCTCACCGATCGCCATGCGACCCGCCGCCGGTGCATCCAGCAGCGCCAGCGGGGTGCGCTCCCCCATGCTCATGGCCTCGCCGGCATAGCCGTTGAAGTCGCTCACGGTCACCGCGACGTCGGAAACCGGGACCTGCCAGGGTCCGACCATCTGGTCACGCGCCACCATACCGGTGATGGAGCGATCCCCGATGCTGATCAGGAAGGTCTTGTTGGCCACGGTCGGCAGGCGCAGCACGCGCGCGGCGGCCTCGGCCAGATCCAGCCCGGCGGTATCGAAGGGCAGCGCCGGCGGGTGCACGCGGCTGACGTCGCGCGCCATCCTGGGTGGCTTGCCCAGCAATAGCGAGAGCGGCATGTCGATCGGCCGATTGCCGAAAAGGCGGTCATTCAGGCGCAGTGAACGCTCCCCGGTCGCCTGCCCAACGACCGCAAACGGGCAACGCTCGCGCTCGCACAGTGCCTTGAAGTCGTCGAGGCGATCCACGGCGACCGCCAGCACGTAACGTTCCTGTGATTCATTGCACCAGATTTCCATCGGCGCCATGCCCGGGTCGTCGCTGGGCACTTCGCGCAACTCGAATTCGCCCCCGCAACCGCCATCATCGACCAGCTCCGGCAGGGCATTGGAGAGCCCGCCCGCACCGACGTCGTGGATGAACAGGATCGGGTTCTGCTCGCCCTGCTGCCAACAGCGGTCGATGACCTCCTGCGCACGCCGCTCCATCTCCGGATTGGCGCGCTGCACCGAGGCGAAATCCAGGTCTTCGGCGGAGGATCCGGAGGTCATCGACGAGGCGGCGCCACCGCCAAGCCCGATCAGCATCGCCGGACCACCCAGCACGACCAGTGGCGTACCCGCCGGAAAGGCGCCCTTCTCGACATGCTCCGCACGGATATTGCCGAGGCCACCCGCGAGCATGATCGGCTTGTGGTAGCCACGCAGCTCCTCGCCTACCGTCTGCTCGTAGGTACGAAAGTAGCCGCATAGATTTGGGCGGCCGAATTCGTTGTTGAACGCGGCCGCGCCGATCGGGCCCTCCAGCATGATGTCGAGCGCGGAGACGATCCGCGCCGGCCGACCGTTGTCCTTCTCCCAGGGCTGCTGCGCGCCCGGGATGCGCAGGTTGGACACCGAGAAACCGCACAGCCCGCCCTTCGGTTTGCCGCCCCGCCCGGTGGCGCCTTCGTCACGGATCTCGCCGCCCGAGCCGGTCGCCGCGCCAGGGTCGGGCGCAATCGCGGTGGGATGATTGTGCGTTTCGACTTTCATGAGGATGTGGATGTCCTCGTCGTGCTCGCCGTACACGCCGTCCCCCGGTGAAGGGAAGAATCGTGAGCCTTCGTGCCCGCACATGACTGCCGCGTTGTCCTTGTAAGCCGAGAGCACGTCCTGCGGGGAACACTCGGTGGTGTTGCGGATCATGCGGAACAGCGATTCGAGCTGCACCTCGCCATCGATGACCCAGTCCGCATTGAAGATCTTGTGCCGGCAGTGCTCGGAGTTGGCTTGCGCAAACATCATCAGCTCGACGTCGCTGGGATTGCGCCCGAGTTCCTGGAAGCTGCGCGCCAGGTATTCGATTTCGTCCTCCGAGAGCGCCAGCCCGAGCGCGACATTGGCCTCCTGCAAGGCTTTGTGCCCGCCGCCGAGCACATCCACGCTGGTGAGCGCGCGCGGCTCGGCCTGTTGGAACAGCATCTCGGCCTGCTCCTCGCTGTCGAGAGCCACCTCGGTCATGCGATCGTGCAACAGTGCCGCCACCTGTTCGCGCTGCTGCGCTGTCAGCTGCACATCCTCGACGTAGAACGCGAGCCCGCGCTCGATCCGGGCGATGTCATGCAGTCCGCAGTTGTGCGCGATGTCGGTGGCCTTGGAAGACCAGGGTGAAACGGTGCCGGGTCGGGGCACCACCAGGATCAGCTGCCCCTTCGGCTGGTGCGCCGGCAGTGCCGGACCATAGCGCAACAGGCGCTCCAGGACAGCCATCCGGGCCTCGCCGAGCTCACCCTTGAGTTCCACGAAATGGCGGTATTCAGCGTACAGCGACAGGGCGATCCCGGAGCTATCCGAAACACGGCTGCAGAGCTTTTGGCGGCGGAAATCGGAAAGCGCAGGTGCGCCGCGCAATATAAGCATGGGAGGCCCTCTGAGATGCGGTTCGCAAAGAGGGCAATGATAGCGCGGCGTCCTGCGGGAGGACACCGGGAAGGCAACCCGGGATCAGGCCTGTTCGCGGGCTCCCGGCGGATTCGCCGGAGAGGCGGGCGGACCCGCGTCGGGGCGATCCTTGGCGGCGCGTTTCTTCGGTCGCATGGCGACATCCCAGCCATCTTCGCTGAGCGCGAAGATCGAGATCTTCTTGCGCAGAATTTCGCCCAACTTGATCAGGTCGCATTCGCTGACGACATGCGCGCTGTTGTCCTCCACCACGCTTTCGTTCAGATCCACCAGGGAAGCGACATCCGTGCGGGCGCGCTCCGCCACCACCTGCTGTTCCTCCATGGCCGCCGTAATGTCATCGGAAAGCCGCTTGATCCGCCCCACCGCGCTCGCGATCACGTCGATCTGCTGACTGGCCTTGTCCATTTGCTCGTGGGTGCGCTCGGCGCTGTCGCGGGTCTGGCGGATCTGCTCCACCGTGCGCTCCGACTCGGTGCCGACCGAATCCGCGAGCCGGCGGATGTTGGCGGTCGCGTCCTGGGTCTGCGAGGAAAGGCGCCGCACCTCGTCCGCCACCACCGCGAAACCACGCCCATGCTCTCCAGCACGGGCCGCCTCGATAGCGGCATTGAGCGCCAGCAGATTGGTGCTCTCGGCGATTTCGGTAATCGTCTGTGAAATCGACATGATCTCGGTATTGACCTTGGCCAGGACATCGATCTGCATGCCCGCCTGGTCGGTCGCGTCGGCCAGTTCCTTCATGCTCTCGGCAGTGACACCGACGATGGCGAGGGAATCTTTCGCGCTGTCTACCGCTTCGTTGACCGCAACACTGATTTCCTGGTTCTGTCCATGCACCGCCAGGCGCATCCGCTCGAGTTCCTCGACCGAGCCGGCGACCGCATTGCCGAAACTGTTCTGCAGATCCGATTTCTGCTGGATAGCGCCGTACCCTTCCGCCAGTTCCCTGGCGATAGGCATGAGTCGGCTCGCGGAGCGCGAGATCTCGATCAATTGCCTGTCGGTGGTCTCGAGAAACTCGTCGAGGCTGGCGGTAACCGACGAACGGCCATGATGGCGCCGGTCAAGGTGGATTCGACCATCCGGGCTGAGTGACTCGATGAAGCCCGGCAGATCACCCGGGATGCGGCCACGCGCGAGCAGTAGCGGCATCGTCACGCCGAACAACAGAATCCAGGCCGAGGCCAGGACGCCGGTCAGGTTGGGCAATAGCCACAGCACCGGGGCGGTGGCCAACAGGCTGCCTGCTATCAAGATAATCGCCGTCGGCCACATGAACGGATGAGCTCCTGGAAACACTTGCGAATGGTCTTGAGATCGTCCGGAAGGCATGATTCTTTAGGCAAAAACCCGGAAAAACACCGGGCTCCCTGTATCCAAGTCCGCGCAAGCGCCGCGTGCTCGCTCAGGGCGAACGGCGCTCAGGCCCTGGTGCAAACGAAATTGCCCCGCTCCAGGGCGAACGACAGGGTCAGAAAGCGCCCGCCGTAACGGTATTCGCGCGCGCCCAGTGCCGGCAGAGCCTGACAGTTGCAAATGCGCAAGATGGCCTGCATCTCCGCACCATCGACCTTGATCACGGCGTCTTCGGATAGCGGGACCTGCGAGCGCAGCCCAAGACCGGTCGGGGAAAGATCCGTCAGCCAGGCGCGGTGGGGACGGGCCTGCGGCCAGTGCGTGTAGATAGCGACCGCTCCCTCGCGCTGGATCCGCGCCAGGGAACGTTCGTTGTTATCCATGGGTAGCGGGCCATTCACCAGGCGCTGCGGGCTGCCGCAGTTGAGGCACACCGGGGGCAGTCCCAATTCGTGCTGCGGCGTTTGCATGACGCCGCAGAAGAGGCAATGTTCGCCCTGCGAAGCCTGCCGGTAGGCGGTTTGTCCAGCGTCCCCGGGCGTGCCGGGAGGCGAAGGCCGGGGTTGCCAGGCGGTCGATCCGGACTCCGCTCCAGCCCGCCTGAGGGCATCCGGACCGTGCTGCCGATCGTATTCGGCCCGCCTGACCGGGTCCGATATCACGGCATACGCCTCGTTGAGCAGGCGGGCGTGCGTCTCGTCACCACCGAGATCCGGATGGACCCGCAGTTTCTGCATGAGGGCGCGGTAGCTGGCTTTGACGACCGCCAGTGGCGCATCCGGCTGGACGTTCAGCACGCGGTAGTGGTTGCGCCGATTCTTCACCTGCTCCGACCCCCTGTGTTCCGACCAGTTTCGAGAAGGCCGAGCGCGGCGATCCCCGCGGCACCGCCGTGTCGAATTCAGTATCGGCAAGCGCGCAGAATCTTGAAAGCGCGGGGGTTATCAGTCGGCAACCGTGAACCAGTCGCTGATCTCGTCCTGCAGCAGAACGCGCAGGCGCGAGCCGATATCCGGGACCGCGCCACAGAGCGCACTGACCGCCAGCTCGGGCGTATTGTTCTTCTCGCTCAGGTGCGCCGCGACCAGATGACGTAGACGGTCATGCTCGATCCCGGAGAGTAATTCGGCCGCCTGGCCATTGTTGAGGTGGCCGTAGTCACCACCAACGCGCGCCTGCAGGGAAGGCGGGTACGGCCCCTGCGCAAGCATTCCCGGGTCGTGGTTGCATTCCAGCAGAAGCGCATCGAGTTGCCGATAACAGGCGAGCACGTGCGGAGTGTGACTACCCAGGTCGGTCAACAAGCCGAGACGGGTGTTGCGCCATTCGACAACGAACTGGGCCGGCTCGCGCGCATCGTGCGGCACCGGCACCGGGTGCAGTTCCAGCTCGCCGACACGCACCGGGCCATCGTGGCTGCTGAACAGGTTCAACGTCGGGAGATCACCGAACCTGGCCGCGCGCCAGGTGCCATGGCTCATCCAAACCGGGCACTGCAGCCCGCGCGCGGTGGGCCCCACGCCACGCATGTGATCACCGTGCTCGTGAGTAAGGAACACGGCATCGATGGCCTGTGGATCCACGCCCAGCAAGCCGCAGCGACGCCGGACCTCGCGAAAGGGAAAGCCGCAGTCGATCAGGACCGTGGTGTCACCACCCTGCACCAGGGTGGCGTTGCCTCGGCTGCCGCTGCCCAGAGAGGCGAACCGGAACATCCCGCCCAGTCTGCTGCAAGCCGCCTAGCGAACCTGTTCCTGGAGCAGCTTGAGTATCCGTGTGGCGGTAGGCGTGGTATCCACCTGGTCCTGGGCATCCAGCACCCTCACCTCGGTCAGATCGCCGAGCTTATCCAGCTTGATGCGGTACTCGGTGTTGCGCTCCGGCTCGTCCTCGCCCCAGAACTTGAGCTTGGACAGCAGGCCACCGCCGCCACTCTCCGTTGCCGGATCGTTGTAACGCACGTAATACATGCCGGCGGAACGATCGCGGTCTTCGACCGCAAAGCCAACCCGGTCAAGGGCCAGCCCAACCAGGCGCCAGGCGCGCTCAAAGCGTTCGTCGATACGCAGCTGCACGCCCGCATCGGTCTGAACGAGCTGCGAGCGCGTCTCCGCACGCTGGCCCTGGGCCACCTGGCGCACGCGTTCGCGCTCATCCGCCGCCCCCAGGAAGACCTTCATGCGGCGCAGCATCTCGGCCTCGAGATCGGGGTCGCGCGGCCGGGGTTCCCATACGGTGTTCTCCGTCTGCCCGCCGGTACCGGCGATCAGCTTTTCCTCCATGCCGTAATGGGTCAGAAATATCTCCGTGCGGTCATCCCCGGCACGCTCGAAGCGCACGCGGTACTGGTCGCGCAGGCCGGTTTCGTACATGCCGTCGAATACCTTGCGCACCGCATCGGAGAGGAAATCGCGCGAGATGTTGGCGCGGTTCTCGAGCCAACTGGTGCGCATGATGCCGAGTTCGGGGTCCTGCTCGAGCAACAGCAGACCCTGGTCCTGCCAGAAATCGAGCACCTTGTCCCAGACCGCATCGGCCGGGGCGTCGATCACCAGCCAGCGTGCATTGCCATCGCGCATCTCCTGGATGCCCGGGTTCTGCGGCAGCACAACGCCCGCCGAGCGGGCGCTGGGACCGCCTTCGGCGCCACGCAGGCGCCTGTCGGTCATGTACTCGGAGTAGTTGGTGGCCACGCCATCGAAGTTGTCCGGGACACTCATCAGGTCATTGACGCGACGGGTGGTCAGATCGGGCGGGATCGCGAGATCGCGTCCGGCCTGCTTCTCACGCTTGTATTCCACCGCCTTGTCCGGCAGTACCTTGCCCGAACCCAAGCCACCGCAGCCAGCGAGCGGAATGAGCGCGCAAAGAGTCGAGAATCGGATCAGCTTTTTCATAGATTGAGGTTTCTCCAACGCGTCACGCGGGCGCCTGCGGCGGGGTGACACCGGCGCGCTGCAGCGCAGCACGAACCGGCTCTTCGGATTGCGGCGAAAGCCAGGTCAAGGGCAGGCGAATCCCCTGCCCGATCATGCCCATCCAGTGCAACGCCCACTTGACCGGGATGGGGTTCGATTCAACGAACAGGGCCTCATGCAGGCCCGATAGCGACTCGTCCAGGCGAGCCGCGGTTTCGGCGTTGCCGGCGAGCGCCGCGGCACACATCTCATGCATGCGCGCCGGCGCCACGTTGGCGGTCACCGAGATATCACCGTCCGCACCGAGCAACATGGCTTCGCGCGCAGTGGCATCGTCGCCACTGTAGATCGCAAAGTCGGGACCCGCCAGCTCACGAATGCGGGTGATGCGGGACAGGTCTCCGGTGGCCTCCTTGATGCCAACGATGTTGCCGATTCTGGCCAGGCGCGCCGCCGTTTCGGGCTGCATATCAACCGCGGTACGACCAGGGACGTTGTACAGGATCTGCGGGATGTCGACGGCCTCGGCGACCGCCTTGTGATGCAGAAACAGCCCTTCCTGGGTGGGCTTGTTGTAATAAGGGGTCACCAACAGGCAGGCATCCGCGCCCGCCTCGTGCGCACAGCGCGTCAGCGCGATCGCCTCGCTGGTCGAATTCGCGCCGGTCCCCGCAATGACCGGCATGCGACCGGCCAACAGTTTCACGGTGCGCGCAATCAGCGCGCAGTGCTCTTCCTCGTCCAGGGTCGCTGACTCACCCGTGGTGCCAACAGCCACGACCGCATCGGTGCCCTGCTGCACATGCCAATCCAGCAGACGCGCCAAGGCCGCATCATCGACGCGGCCATCGGGCGACATGGGGGTGACGAGTGCGACGATACTGCCCCGGATCATGCGGCGCTCCAACTCCAAAACGAAAGGCGGATTCTAGCAGGCCGCAGGAGTCCGGGAAAAGAAACAGCAGGCGCGCAAAGCGATTATTCGGCCATTTCCAGGTCGTCTATGACGGCATCCAGGCCGGCCTGCGCGCACATCTCGTCGGTTTCGCCCGAGGGCGCACCAGAGACCCCGATGGCCCCGAGGAGGCTACCGCCGACCTGGACCGGGACCGCGCCTGGCGACATCACCACACCCGGCACCCGCCCGATGGGCGTATTGGCACGATCCTCGAGTTGCGAGGTGGGCACGTTAAACATCACAGCGGCGTAGGCCTTGTCACGGCTGATCGGCAGGGTGATGGGCGGCGCCACCGTGTTGCGCAGCACCACTTGCGGGATACCGTTTCGGTCGACCACGGTCACCCCGATCTGGATGCCCTCCTGTTCGCAGGCCTTCACCGCGGCCTGGGCCATGGTCGTGGCCGTGGCCAGCGACAGGCGCTTGACCTGCACCGTCATGGCCTCTTCGGCGCCAGCCGCCAAAGGCATGGACAAACCACAAACTGCAATGAAGACGGGAATGATTTTTTTCATGCTGCTCCTCCTCAGGGCTTTGCACTCACTCAGACGTAATGGGTCCGTACATATTCCTCCACTATCGTCTGGAACTCCTCAGCAATGCGGTCACCTTTGAGGGTGACGGCTTTCTCTCCATCGATGAACACCGGGGCCGCCGGACGTTCTCCGGTGCCGGGCAGGCTGATCCCGATATTGGCATGCTTGCTCTCGCCAGGACCGTTCACCACGCAGCCCATGACGGCCACATCCATCGCTTCCACACCGGGATGCTTCTCCCGCCATACCGGCATCTGCTCGCGCAGATAGCCCTGAATGTCCTGGGCCAGCTTCTGGAAATAGGTGCTGGTGGTGCGGCCACAACCCGGACAGGCGATAACCTGGGGCATGAAAGCGCGCAGGCCCATCGACTGCAGGATCTCCTGCGCCACGCGCACCTCCTGGGTACGATCACCGCCCGGCTCCGGTGTCAGCGATATCCGGATGGTGTCGCCGATCCCTTCCTGCAGGAGAACCGCCAGTGCGGCGGTCGAGGCGACGATGCCCTTTGAGCCCATCCCGGCCTCGGTCAGACCCAGGTGGAGCGCGTAGTCACATCGTTGCGCGAGCATGCGGTAGACACCGATGAGGTCCTGCACCCGGCTCATCTTGCACGAGAGGATGATGTGGTCGCGCCCGAGACCGATTTCCTCGGCCCGCTGCGCGCTCTGCAGCGCGGAGGCGACCATAATCTCGCGCATCATGCTGTCGGCGTCGAGTGGCTCTGGCGTACGCGCGTTTTCGTCCATCATGCGCGCAACCAGACCCTTGTCCAGCGAACCCCAGTTGACCCCGATCCGAACCGGCTTGTCGAAGCGCTTGGCGGTTTCGATCATGGCGGCGAATTGTTCGTCGCGCTTCTCCCCGCTGCCGACGTTGCCCGGGTTAATGCGGTATTTGGCCAACGCCACGGCACACTCAGGATACTCACCAAGCAGTCGGTGACCGTTGAAGTGGAAATCGCCCACCAGCGGCACGTGCACACCGCGTGCGTCCAATTGAGCACGGATCTCCGGCACCGCGCTCGCTGCCGCCTCGTTGTTCACGGTGATCCGCACGAGCTCTGAACCGGCGCGCGCCAAGTCTGCCACCTGCTGGACCGTCGCCGCCACGTCGGCGGTATCGGTGTTGGTCATCGATTGCACCGCCACCGGGGCGGTGCCGCCAATACTTATTCGGCCCACTTTGACCGGAACGGTGATGTGACGCTGAATGGTGTGGCTCATGATCCTTTGGGGCGGCGGCATAGTTGGGTTCGACTGGCCGACCGGGCATGCACCGACACACCCGGCGCGACCAGGGAAGGAGAGAGATGCTAGCACAGCGCTGCCGGACTCATCCCCCCCGGCGGCACGGATTTCGTGCCGCTCCGGGAGAATTGCATGCTGCAGCCAAACAGGGGTTCTGGGCGCCCGGCTAACAAGGTCCCGGAGCGACAGCCGATTCCGGGACCTGCGCGTGACCGACCACCTGGATAGGGATGCCCCCGCGACCCGACCAAAAGAAACACCCCGACGCCTCGAAAAGCATCAGGGTGTATTCACGCCCGTGGCATGGCCCGGGCAAGCAGACGCCAGGCCGACACCGGTTTCCAGCCCGGTGCACTCAGCCTTTCCGGCTTACTTGCTGGAGATCTTCTCGCGGATACGGGCGGCCTTACCGGTGCGGCCACGCAAGTAGTAAAGCTTGGCGCGGCGCACATCGCCACGGCGCTTCACCTCGATCGAGGCGATCTGCGGGCTATAGGTCTGGAAGACCCGCTCAACGCCCTCGCCATGCGAGATCTTGCGCACGGTAAAGGCAGAATTGACGCCGCGGTTACGCTTGGCAATACAGACACCCTCGAAGGTCTGCAGCCGCTCGCGGTTGCCTTCCACTACCTTCACCTGGACCGCGACATTGTCGCCCGGCCCAAACTCCGGCATCTCTTTGTTCATCTGCTCTGCTTCGAGTTCCTGGATGATGTTGCTCATCGCCCTAGCTCCTGACCCTGTTTGAAAAAGTGCCTCCCGGCACGATCGTTTCCACTCAAGCACCGTCGTTGGTGCGTATGAATTCATCGAGCAGTTCCTGCTCTTCCTGGCTCAAGCCCCGTTTCTGCAACAGGTCCGGTCGCCTTAGCCAGGTCCGACCCAGCGCCTGCTGCAGGCGCCAGCGTCCTATGTTCCTGTGGTTGCCGGAGGTCAGCACCTCCGGCACCCGGCACCCGAGCGCCTCTTCAGGTCGGGTGTAATGCGGGCAGTCGAGCAGCCCATCACGAAAAGAATCCTGTTCCGCGGAATCCTGGTGGCCCAACGCACCCGGCAAAAGCCGGATGACGCTGTCCATGAGCACCATCGCGGGCAGTTCGCCCCCCGATAGCACGTAGTCTCCGATCGACCACTCCTCGTCGACATATGTCTCGATGAGGCGCTCGTCTATGCCCTCGTAGCGCCCGGCGACCAGGATCATACCCGAACGCTGCGCCATTTCACGCGCTGCCGCCTGGTCAAAGCGCCGACCCTGCGGGCTCAGGTGAATCACCATCGACTCCGGTGCCGCCGCCTTTGCCGCTTCTATCGCGGCCTGTAGCGGTTCCACCTTCATCACCATTCCCGGCCCACCGCCGTATGGCCGGTCATCCACGGTGCGGTGCACGTCCGTGGCGTAGTCGCGCGGGTTCCAGAGCACCAAATCGGCCAGTCCCTGCTGCAAGGCCCGACCGGGTATACCCTCCCGGATGGCATCGAACATGCCAGGGAAGAGGCTGATTGCGTCGAACCGCATGTCCCGGACTCCAGTTTAAAAATCCGGATCCCAATCCACGCGGATCACGCCGTGCTCGAGGTCTACGCCCTTCACCACCCGTTCCCAGAGAAAGGGGATCAGGCGTTCACGTTCACCGCGAACCACCATCACATCGTTTGCCCCGGTCTCGAACAGGTGGTCGAGGTGCCCGAGCAGTTCCCCTTCCAGGTCCTCGACGCGCAAGCCCTCGAGGTCTGCCCAGTAAAACTCGCCGGGCTCCATCAGGTCGGGCAGCTGCTCACGCGCTATCGCGAGCTGCGCGCCGACCAGTTCTTCCGCCGCGTTCCTGTCGTTGCATCCACGCAACTTCAGGACCACGTACTTTCCCTGGCGCCCGCCGGAATTGACCCGCCAACGCCGCCAGCCGTCCCCGGTGTTGAGCAACAAGTGCGGAAAACCCGCAATGTTCTCCCTGGGCGACGTATCCGAATGAACCTTGAGCCAGCCCTTGAGGCCGTGCGCCCCGGTTACACGACCGAGGGTGACGAGATTGCGCTCGTCACCCTCGATATCGTCTCGTCCACTATTGCCCAGTTCACTCATGCAAGCGTCCGGGGCCCGCTGGCCGAAGCTGCTCAGGCGGAAACGGCTTCCTTGCGATAGGATTCGACCAGTTTGGTAGCGCGATCACTCAACTTGGCACCCACGGATACCCAGTAGTCGACACGCTCCAGGTCGATCCGGAGCCCTTCCTGACCCTCAACCGCGATCGGGTTGAAGAAACCGAGGCGCTCGATGTAACGACCACCACGCGCTCTACGCGAGTCCGCAGCCACCAAGTGGTAGAAGGGGCGCTTCTTGGCCCCGCTTCTGGCAAGACGAATTGAAACCATCTATTTCAACCTGTTAAGTTCTTTGGAACCGTCGACAAAGCCCTCTTGCCTGGAACATTTCCACTCAGACAGACAGGGCCACTCGGCGGGGAAACGCGGTATTCTACGCAAAATCGACCGTTTGTGAAGTACCAATTACCGTGAACCGGGAAACAAAGCCCCCGCTCAAACCCGATCCGATCCATCGCGGAGACGCTCGCAGCAGCCCCTACCCGACCAGTCGCCTGGCGCCCGCCTTCAGCCTGGTGGAACTCGCCACCGAGCTGGAGAAAGCCGACCTTGTCCTGAGCAGCAAAACCACTGCGCAGCTGGACCTGATCGCGGACCAGATCCGCGGCTTGCAGGCCAAGGCACTGGAAATCATGGAAAAGGCCAGGGAAGACCTTGACCTGCACTCGGCTGAATGCAGTTTTCGCAAAATACCGGGAAGGGAATACCACCTCTATCGCAACGCCCGTGGCGCCCTGCAGTTCTCGATGCTGTCTCCGGGAGACTGGGGCGGTCAACCGCCCCAGCCGTTCCTGGGGTCTTACCGACTCGAGGTGGACATGAGCTGGTCTCGCCTGGACGACGAGGTGTCTGAATCGGCCTAAGGAACCTCTGAAAAAGTCATGAGCCTCAATCTGTGACGCCAGAATCCGTCATTTCTTCGTTGCAAATCTTCGCAATAGCTCGCTATTACGTGCGATTTGCGCCTCGAACTGCCGAATTCTGATCGTCAATCTTTTCGGCCCAGACTTTCTCAGAGGCTCCCTAAGCAGCCTGGTCTCCGGCATCGTAGTGCTCGGCGCGACGGCTGACCTGCTTGGACAGCCCGGCGATTTCGTCCGCGACCTTCTCCAGTTGACTCAGGACTGCGGTGCTGATTGCCGACTCGATCATCATGCTGAGCCGTTGCAGCGATTCCTCATCCAGGCAATCCCTGACCTCCTGATCGAGCATATCCACGAATCCCTTGACGATCTCATCCGCATGTTTTTCGTAATGCTGACTCATTGACTGACTCCTTAAAATAACTCAACCCTTGAAACTGGTCGGGGCCGAAGCCATGGCGTGCTCGCCTTCCTCGTATATCTTGGAGGCGCTGCCGACGATCAACGGGTCGGGCTCCAGGTCCACCTCAGGATCTTTGTTGGGATAAGGCAGGTTCGCCAGCACGTGTCGCATGGCATTCAGGCGCGCGCGCTTCTTGTCGTCGGACTTGATCACGGTCCAGGGCGCATCGGCGGTATCGGTGTGGAAGAACATCGCCTCCTTGGCCTCGGTGTAATCGTCCCACTTGTCCAGAGAGGCCAGGTCGACCGGGCTGAGCTTCCACTGCTTGAGCGGATCGTGCTCGCGTGATTTGAAGCGCCGCAGCTGCTCACCGCGGCTGACCGAGAACCAGAACTTGAACAGCCGGATCCCGCTGCGCGCCAGCATGCGCTCGAAGTCCGGCGCCTGGCGCATGAATTCCAGGTACTCAGCCGCCGAACAGAACCCCATGACCCGCTCGACGCCGGCGCGGTTGTACCAGGAGCGGTCGAACAGGACCATCTCACCGGCGCTCGGCAAATGCTGGATATAACGCTGGAAGTACCACTGCCCCTTCTCGACCTCGGTCGGTTTCTCCAGGGCCACCACGCGCGCGCCACGCGGGTTGAGGTGCTCCATCATGCGCTTGATGGTCCCACCCTTGCCGGCCGCGTCGCGGCCCTCGAACAGAATCACCACCCGTTCCCCGGTATCGCGCACCCAGTTCTGCAGCTTCAACAACTCGATCTGCAGTTGGTACTTCTGCGCCTCGTAATCCTTGCGCCGCATCTTATTCTCGTAGGGATAGATGTTGCGCTTGAACATCTCTTTCAGAGAAGGGGTGGCCACTTCTTCCGACGTGGCCTGCTCTGATGCACCGCCTTCCGCCGAGTCCTTGGAAACTGATTTTCCCGATTTCCGATCGTTCGCCGCCACGCTACTCAAATCCGTCATGAGGCTCTCTCCAAGCTGTTCGATATCAATCTTAAAGTGTTGTCTATAAAAAGAATTATTGTATTGATAGAAATCAAGCCATTCGAATTCTAACGGCTGGCCAGGGGCGAAATTCAACCCGTATCGCTCACCGGGATGCGGGTTAGCAGTCTGTCGGACTTATCCGTTTGAAGCGACTAATCCGCCAGGAGCGGATTGACCAGCTTTGCTGGCCCCGAAGGGGTGAAGGGCAGGATGCCCGGCATCAAATTCGCGGGAGCGAATCAAATGAAATTATCGGATGAGGAGAATAGTGGACCTATTTGACGAGTCCGATAAGGTCAGTTGATCGCTATCCGCGGATTTGCAGCCAAACAGCGTTAAGTCCGACAGACTGCTAGGGCTCAAACCCAAGGCGAAGCTCGATACGCCGATCCCTGCGGTGATCGGGCTGGTCGCCAGCCGGGACGGTTGCAGCCCAGGCCACGGCGAGGAGGTGGCGCTCCGGAAACCCCTGTCGGGCGAGAAAATGGAGCACCTCGGTCGCGCGCGCCGCCGAGAGCTCCCAGTTGCTCGCAAACCGGGAGTTCGCACGCAAGGGCCTGGCATCACTGTGAGCCTCGACGCGCAGGCGCCAGGCACCTCCCTCCGGCAGACCCTTTGCCGCCTCGCGCAGCGCTTCGGCCAAGGCCTTCAGGCGCGACTCGCCCTCCGCGCCGATCTCCGCGCGCGCGAATACGAACACCGTATCCGCCGCAATCACGACGCGGGATTCTTCCAGTCGGTAAACCGGTGACGGCCCCAGTCGGGCAGCCAGCTCATCGAAAAACCGCCGCCGGATCGACGCCTGCTCGCCGGGCAGGCAAAGCTCACGCGCGCTCAGACTGGCCTCGAGACGATCGATCAGGCCGGACTGCTCGCGATTGCGCTGCTCTGCCGCTTCCAGAGCGGCCTGCAGCCGCTCCACCTGCGCCTGCACCTCGGTCACGTAGTCGCCCAGCTTGCGCAACTCCAATTGTCGACCGTCCAGTGCTGCATGCGACTGCGCGGGCGAAAGGAGTGCGAGCGCGGCCGCCAGCAACCTCCCTGTCACAGCCGCGCGCACGCTCGAGCGGGTCAAAAGGGGAATCCCCCTCCCGGTGGCATCCCGCCCCCTGGCATTCCAGGGAACTTCCCCTTCATGCCACGCATCATTTTCTCGAGACCGCCTCCCTTCATCTTCTTCATCATCTTCTGCATCTGCATGAATTGCTTCAGCAGCTTGTTGACGTCCTGTACCTGGGCCCCGGAGCCGGCGGCGATGCGCTTCTTGCGTGACCCCTTGATCATCCCGGGAAACTCGCGCTCCTGCGGTGTCATCGAGTTGATGATGGCGATCAGGCGGCGTGTTTCACGGTCACCCATCTGGGACTTGACCGCGTCCGGTACCTGGCCCATGCCCGGCAGCTTGTCGAGGAGGCCGGAAACGCCACCCATGCTCTGCATCTGCTCCATCTGTTCGCGGAAGTCCGCCAGGGTAAAACCCTTCCCCTTCTGCAGCTTGCGCGCGAGTTTTTCCGCCTGCTTCTGATCGACCTTCTGGGTCACCTCCTCGACCAGCGAGAGAACGTCTCCCATGCCCAGGATTCGTGAAGCGACCCGGTCGGGGTGGAACGGCTCCAGAGCGGTGGTCTTCTCCCCGACACCGAGGAACTTGATCGGCTTACCGGTGATCTGGCGGATCGACAGCGCCGCGCCCCCGCGTGCATCACCATCGGTCTTGGTCAGGATGACCCCAGTCAGCGGCAACGCCTCGTCGAAGGCCCTCGCGGTGTTGGCCGCATCCTGGCCGGTCATGGCATCGACCACGAACAAGGTCTCGACGGGTTCGATCTCCGCATGCAGTTCGCGGATCTCATCCATCATCTGCCCGTCGACGTGCAAACGGCCCGCGGTATCGACCAGCAGCACGTCGAAGAAGCCCTTCTTCGCCCCTTCCACGGCCGCCTGCGCGATCGCGACGGGTTTCTGCATCGCATTCGAGGGGAAAAACTCGACCTCCACTTCCGTGGCCAAAGTCTGCAGCTGCTCGATCGCCGCCGGCCGGTAGACGTCGCAGCTGACCACCATGACCTTCTTGCGGTCGCGTTCACGCAGCAGGCGAGCCAGCTTCGCCACACTGGTGGTCTTGCCCGATCCCTGCAGACCCGCAACCATGACGACCGCGGGGGGCTGGGCTGCCAGGTTGAGCCCCTCGTTGGACTCGCCCATGACCGAGACCAGCTCGTCGTTGACGATCTTGACCAGGGCCTGGCCGGGGGTGAGGCTTTTCATCACCTCTTCCCCCAGGGCCTTCTCTCGCACCTGGTCGACAAAGGTCTTGACCACCGGCAGCGCCACATCCGCTTCGAGCAGCGCCATGCGGACTTCCCGCAACGTGTCCTTGACGTTGGCTTCGGTTATGCGGCCCTGGCCGCGCACCTTCTGCAGGACGTCCCCGAGCCTGTCGGAAAGATTCTGAAACATAGGATTCCGGGTATTCAGCAGCAGTTCAAAGAAGGCATTATAGGGCTTCGGGACGGGAACTTCCTGATGCGCCCACCGGCGCATGGTTCACCCATGCATCCCCTGACTTCCTGTGACATCATTGCGAGCCCATGAACGCCTATCTCCTGACCGCTGCAGCGATCGCTCTCTACCTCGTTTGCACCGCGCTGGTCGCGTTTCGCCTCAAGCATCGCGACCCGGACAGGTTGCAACGCTCCACCGTTCTGGCAGTCGGCTTCGGTGCCGTGCTGCTGCACGCGCTGGCCCTTTACGGCGAACTGCACACCGCCGAGGGGATCAACCTGAGTTTCTTCAACGTCGCCTCGCTCACCACCTGGATGATCAGCACCGTGCTGCTCGTCTCGGCGATTGGCAAGCCGGTGGAAACGCTCGGACTGCTGGTTTTTCCGCTCGCCTCCGTGCTGATGATCGCCGACCTCGCCTTTCCCGGGAGTCGCTTGCTCCCGCCCGGAACCGGCTGGGAACTGCGCCTGCACGTGGTTGTGAGCATCCTCGCCTACGCCATGCTGACCTTGGCCACCCTGCAGGCGCTGCTGCTCGCTTTCCAGGACAGTCACCTGCGCTCGCACCACCCCGGCGGGGTCATCCGCGCGCTGCCGCCCCTGCAGACCATGGAATCGCTGCTGTTCGAGATGATCGGACTGGGCTTCGTGCTGCTCTCGCTCTCGCTTCTGAGCGGCTTCTCCTACCTGGAGGACATGTTCGCGCAGCATGTTGCGCACAAGACGCTGCTGTCGATTTTCGCGTGGGTGATATTTGCCGCGCTGTTGTGGGGCAGGTATCGCTTTGGCTGGCGCGGCAGCATCGCCATCCGCTGGACACTGAGCGGGTTTGTGCTACTGATGCTCGCCTATTTCGGGAGCAAGGCGATCCTGGAACTGGTACTTCACCGCTGAAGCGCGCTTTCGACTGACCAGCACGCGCTGACAGGCTTCGCCGTGCTCCGGTATCGGCCTCTTCCAGAGGGGTTCAATGGGGTCTGTCAGGCAGTGTTCGCCCGGTAGGCATCGCTGGCGCGGCTGCCGCGATTGTAGCGGCTCAACTCCCCTCCGACTTCGTCACGCTCGCGGCCACTCGCCTCGAGCAGCACCTTGTCGAGTTCGAGAATCCGGCGCACCGTGGCGGCCAGAACCTCATTCAGCGGCTCGCGGGTACTGAAGGCCTGTTCCAGCAGCTGGCGCCGCTGCTGCTCCTGCTCGATCACCTGCTGCCATTCACCGGCCTCGCCGTCCTTCAGCATCTGATGCGTCAGATCCAACGCCTGGCCCAGTAGCCGGACACGGTCGGGATGCGGTGGCATGGCATTCATGCGGGACGCGCGTTGCGAATATGTTCCGGCATCGCGTCCCATGCCCCCTTGATCTCGGACATCAGGTTGGAGACCTCGTCCAGTGGATCAGTGACATTGCCGACATTGGCATCGGTGAGCCGCTGCAGCATGTAGCTGTAGAGATCGTCCAGATTGACGGCGATCTCGCCGCCCTTCTCCATGTCAATGCTCGAACGCAGGCCGTTCAGGATGGAACTCGCCCACGTGATGTGCGCACTCTTGCCGGAGAGATCCTGCCGCTGGATGCAGCCTTTTGCCGTCGCAACCTTGTCCAGCACACCTTCCATGAGGGTCTGCACAAGCCGGTGCGGAGAGGCGTATTCGCCCTCCGAGCGGGTTGCCACATTGCCGTATTGGGAGAGTGCACGCGTGTTCCGGAGGGTCATTGCTTATCGGTCCCAGCTCGCCGTTGATGGATACCCGACTTAACGGCTCCAGGCGGTCAATCTTTAAGCCTTAAACGCTTGCATTGAAGGGGTCGAAGTCGGAATCAAATCGGCACGCCTGATCCGGCCCGGGGGCTGCCGGACAGCGCCGATCGACTTCAGGAAGAAGACAGCTGGGCGGCCAGGAAGGATGAGGTCGAATTGAGGTTCCCGATCAGCACGTCCAGCGCCGCGTACCGGGAGCGCAGCGCCTTTTCCTTGAACTCGAGATTGGCCTCTATAGCGGACTGACGGCCCTGGTAGCCACTCACCCGGTCCTCGAGGCTATCGATACGCGACTCGAGAATCCCGTCCGTATCGAGCAGATTCTCCGCGACAGAAAGGAATCGCGTGGCGTAGCCGCTGGTCGCGTCGGCGAATAACGACGAGACTGCGGAAAAGTCTGCGTCCAGCGCGTCCTGGAACTCACTCGAGTCGAGCTCGAGTTCGCCGCTTTTGGCGTTGGTCTTTATGCCGAGTTCTGACAGGGTGCTGAAACTGCCGCTCAGCCCGCTGGCCTCCTCGTTCAGCACCGAACGAAGCTGGCTCACCACGCTACGCAAGGCGCCATCGTTACCGATGTTGCCGGAGGCGAGGCTGTCAACTTTCTTGACCACGCCATTGTAAGCATCCACAAAGGCCTGGGCCGAAGCTTCGATCGCCTCGGTGTCACGATTCACGGACAAGGTGCTCGTGCCGACTGCTTTCAACTCGAGCGTCAGGCCATCGACCACCTCGCTCACCTCGTTGTCCGCCGCGGTCGCAGCGATACCATCGATCGTGAAAGCGGCGCCCAGCTTGGTCAGATCACTCATGACCGCACCGCTCTCATTCTTGTTCATGGTACTGAATCCAAAGGTCCCGGCATTGACGCTTCCCGCGTAGGACAGTTCGACGCGCTTGTCATAGCCGGAGTCACTCGCGCTCAAAACCAGATGCTGGTTGCCGTCACCGGCGTTGATGATGGTCGCGTTCACGCCCGGGTTATCGCTGGCATCATTGATCGCATCCCGGAGCGCCTGCATGTCCATCGCCGTGGACAGGTCGATGCTCATTGACTCCCCGTCGACCGTGAAGCTGAGACTGTCGCCCGAAGTGCCGCCGAAGGTGGTTCCTCCCGCCAAGGCGCTGCTGCCCTGCTTGTGGTGCTGGGCAAGGCGCTGGATATCGATGTCATACGTGCCGTTGGCCGCCGAGCTGTCGGCTGTCACCGTCGCAACGTCTTCGTCACTGGATGCGGAGGCGTAAACGCGGAACTTGTCTACGCTGCCGAGCTCATCCATCGCATCCTTGAACGAGGACACCGCGCTTTTCAGACTCCCGAAGTCGCTGATTTGCGCCTCGGTTTCATATTCCTTCTGTTGCAGGTTGAACAACGGCTGACGCTCGAGCGACATCAGCTGAGTGACGATCGTCTCGATATCCAACCCTGACCCAACACCTGCTGCCGTTATTGGCATGGTGGCCTCCTGAGGATGCCATCCGCTCTATCAGACGGCACCCTGAAACAATGCACCTGCTGCATCCTTCATACGTTGACGCAGCTTCATGATTTCTTCCGAGGGGATCTGTCGAACCACCTCGTCGGTCTCGCTGTCGATCACCTTTATAACGGTGTCACCGCTATTGTCGTCGACAGAGAACTGAAGATTCCTATGCAGGTTCTGTACCATCTCGTTGAGCCCGGACACCACCTCATTGAGGGATTCGCCGGCCCCGGAAACCTGAGGCTTCTCCTGCATCGACTTGGCCGCCGACTCCAGGCGCCCCGTGGTGTTCGTGGTCGCACGCGCTCGGGTGGCGGCCTCGACGGGGTTCAGCGCCTGCATGCTGCCCACCAGATTCTTGCCTATATCATTTGCCATCATGGTCACCTGATACTGTGTCCTGGGAGAGCCTCAGGGACCAGCCCTGGGCTCTGCCAGTAACCTGTCCGGGACCCAATGCCCCGGACAGGAACCGCACGCTTAACGGATCAGTGACAACACGTTCTGCGGCATCTGGTTTGCCTGCGCCAGCATGGCGACACCCGCCTGCTGCAGGATCTGGTTGCGGGTCATGTTGGCCGTCTCCTTGGCGAAGTCGGTATCCAGGACACGAGAGCGGGCAGAGCTCTGGTTTTCCACGATGTTGGAGTTGTTACGCACCGTGGACTCGAGCCGGTTCTGCACCGCACCGAAGTCGCCGCGCAGGGTGGAGATCTTGTCCAGAGCGGTATCGATGGTGCCGACCATGTAGGAAGCACTCGCCTTGGTCGAGACCGCACCGCCGATCGCGCTACCGACACCCGAGGCGGCGTTGACATCCACGGTGGCGATGGTGATCTGGTTGGCGGCATCCGCTTCGAAGCCGATCTGCAGCACGATGCTCGCAGCCGCGCCGATCACCTTGGTGCCGTTGAACTCGGTGGAGTCCGTGTTGCGGGTGATCTCGGCGCCGAGTGCCTGGTACTCGTCATCCAGGGACTTGCGGTCCGCGGCGCTCATGGTGCCGTTCATCGCCTGCACGGCCAGCTCACGCATGCGCTGCAGACTGCTGGCGATCTCGGACATGGCGCCTTCACCGGTCTGAAGCATCGAGATACCGTCGTTGGCGTTGCGGTTGGCCTGCTCGAGCCCGCGGATCTGCGCGGTGAATCGCTCCGAGATCGCGAGGCCTGCAGAGTCGTCCTTGGCGCTGTTGATGCGGAGGCCCGAGGACAGACGCTCGATCGAGGTCTGCATGGCCGCCTGGGAACTCATGAGAGTACGCTGAGAGTTGAGGGAAAGAACGTTGGTGTTGATAACCTGTGCCATTTTTTTGCTCCTGGCAACAGAAGGCGTCGCCTTTCTGTCGCTCTGTCGTGAGCGGATATGCTGGGCCAATCCCTGCATTTACCGCCTTCACGCGCTGTTACGACCTCGGCCCCCGAAGCTTTAATACCTAAAGTATTGACTTGGCAAAAGCTCGCCGCCCAAGTGGCAAAACCTGCCGTCGGTTTGCCGCTTTCCCCTCGCGTCTGCTGCATATATAGGTAGGGTCCAACCGATCGCGGGTTGGCACGACTCCTGCTAGATGCTTATCGACACCGGGCCGCGGTTGCACTTGCAGGTCCGAAGACGGTTAGCCACTAGAGAGAATCGAGCTATGGCCACACAAGCACAAGTGATCGAAAAAACAGACCAGATCGAAGTCCGCACCCGCTTCGGCAACCTGCCGGTGAAGGACGACAACCTTCTGGATTTTCCACAGGGTTTGCCGGGCTTCCGCGAGCTGCGCCGCTTCGCTCTGTTTCATGACATCGAGAATCGCAGCGTCTTTTACCTGCAGTCCACCGAGGACCCGGAAGTGCGCCTGCCGCTGACCAGTCCGCACTGGTTCGATGTGCATTACCAGATAACGCTCACGGATGAGGAGAGCGATCTGCTCGGCGTCGAGGATCCAAAGGATCTCACCCTGCTGGTCACGGTGCGCGAAGGTTCTTCCGACGCATCCGGCCCACAGGCGAACTTCAACGGCCCGATCATCATCAACTTGAGCAAGCGCATCGCCATGCAGAAGAGCCTGCACGATCCGCGCCGCACAGTGACCATAGAGGCTCATTGAGCCGAAAGATCAGGCGGAGGAACATGCTCAAGCAGTTGCTCGCCCTTCATTGCTATCCGGCCGGCTGACCGCCCGCATCATTCGAGGGAAAATCAATGCCACAAATCATCAATACCAACCTGATGTCGCTGAACACTCAGCGCTCACTCAACATGTCTCAGGGCGGAATGCAGACTTCCCTGGAACGCCTCTCCTCGGGCCTGCGCATCAATCGCGCCAAGGACGACGCGGCCGGCCTCGCGATCTCTGAGCGCTTCACCGCGCAGATCCGCGGCCTCGAGCAGGCCAATCGCAATGCCAACGACGGTATTTCGATGATGCAGACGGCCGAAGGCGCGATGGCCGAGATTTCCAACGCCCTGCAGCGCATGCGCGAGCTGGCCGTGCAGGCAATCAACGGCACGGTCAGCGCGGCTGACCGCAGCTCCCTGGATGACGAGTACCAGGCGCTCGGCACCGAGATCACCCGCAACACCGACTCCACCGAATTCAACGGGGTCAAGATCATCGGCGCAGCCGCAAACATTACCCTGCAGATCGGCTTCGAAGCGGATGCCAACAACCAGATCGATGTAGCCACCGTGGACGTGGCAGGCGCCTCGGGCCTTGCCAGTGCGATTGGCGGCGCCATCTCGACCAAGGCAAGCGCCTCCTACATGGTCGGCGCTATCGACGCTGCCCTGGACAAGATATCCACACTGCGAGCCGACTTCGGCGCCATACAGAATCGACTGGAGTCCACGGTACGCAATAACGCCAACATCGTGGAAAACCAGAGCGCTGCCCGCTCGCGCATCATGGATGCGGATTTTGCCCGCGAGACCGCCGACCTGACGCGTTACCAGATTCTGCAGCAGGCGGGTACAGCAATGCTCGCGCAGGCCAATCAGATGCCGCAGAACGTGCTCAAGCTGCTGGGCTGAGGAAGCTGAATATTCTCGAGGAGAGCCGGTGCGGGCTGACCCGCTATCGACAATTACTTACAGCATCTTTCCGCTGCGTGCGGCCAGCCCCCGGTCTGTCCGGGTAAGCGCAGCGCGCACCGGGGCCTAGTGACCCAGACTTATGAGTGCGCAAACATCCTCTCCGAGCTTTATCCGTAACCGGTTCGGCGACGAAATCCTGTACGACGTCAATCGAAGCACCTTCGACGCGGTCGGTGCGGAGGTGCTGTTCGAGCGCCAGTTCGGCTCTCTTTTCGAACAGCCGAACACACTTTTCATCATTCTTGGGACCGATTCCGGCCTCTTGCCGCATTGGATCGCCAAGCGCACACAGGGCCCGGGTTCGCGCTACGTCTTCGTCGAGCTCGAGGAGCTGATCCCGTCGGTAAAGCAACGATGCGGCCCGATGCTGGAGACGTCGAACTTCGGCCTGACCACCGCAGTGGCATGGGTAGACCTGATCGAGTCGTACCGCTTCAGCGACTACGCCTACCTGGGAGGGATTCGCCTGGTCACCTCGCTGGGGGCGCGCGACGCTCACCTGTCCGACTACCGTATCCTCGAATCACACATGCTGGTGGAAATCTCGGAGTACGAGCGCGGCATCCAGCTGCAGCTTGGAAACCATGCCTTTCTCCGCCGCCAGTTGGAGAATGTCGCGGATAATCTGCTCCCGGCTGCACTGCTGAAGGACAGTTTCGCCGGGGCCACGGCGGTGGTCCTGGGCGGCGGTCCCTCGCTGGACGATATCCTCCCCTGGGTCGAACAACACCGCGAGCATCTCACCGTCATTGCTGTCTCGCGCATCGCGCGGCGTCTGCTGGAGAGCCGGCTCGAACCCGACATCGTGGTCTCTATCGACCCGCATGCGGTGAGCTTCGACGTCAGCAAGGAATGCCTGAAATTCCGAAACCGGCCGTTGCTGGTTTGCAACGATCACGTATCGCCGCTACTGCTGGGCCAATGGCCGGGATCATCGGTCTACTGTGGCGACCGCTTCCCCTGGCCCACGACCTCGAACAGTAAAAATATCGTTCGCATCGGCCCGACAGTCACCAACCTCGCTATCGCCGTGGCTGTCGAGATGGGCTTCTCGCGCGTCATCCTCGGTGGCGTCGATCTCTGCTTCAACGCACAGGGGCATACGCATGCGAGTGCCAGCAGCGAGCGTGACATCGGCCCCAACCTTGGCACGGTCGGGAACCAGGTGGAAACCAATGGTGGCCGGCTGGCGGATACCAGCCCGGCATTTGCGCAGGCGGTCGATATCCTGGCGGGGCAAGCCAGGGCCGCCGCGGGGAGCGGCTGCCGAATCATAAACCCGGCAACGGATGCCGCGCGTATCGAATCCGTGGAATACCTGCCGCTGGAACGCGTGGTCGCGGATGAAGATGGGCACGACCCGGACCGCATCAGACGAATTCTCGAGGCGCACCCGGGACGACAGCTCGAAATACTGAAAATTGCGCGCAAGGAACTCGCCTGGGCGCGCAACCAGCTCAACCAGGTACGCAAACTCGCCGGGGAGGCGCTGGCCTGCAACGAGCATCTCTTCGGAAAAGCCGGCAAACCGGCGGACTTCAAGTACAAGAAGCGCATGGATCGGATCGAACGCCGCCTGGACAGCGAATTCGGCAAGATCACCACGCTGCTCAAGAAGTTCGCCGTCGAAGGCTTCATCCGACTGCTGCGCCCCGATCCCGATCACGAATGGAGCGACGAGGAAATCTACACCTGGGGCCGTGACTACTACCAGGTCTACCTGGATGCCGTGGAACAGTGCCAACAGATCGTGTCGGCTTGCCAGGGTCGGGTATCGGCCCGTCTGGAGGAACTCAAGCAGCGGCCGGACCTCGAACTCCTGCTGAAGCAATGGGATAAAGACCGTACCCCTGGACGCGTGGTGCTTTTCGCAGAGCGCCACCCGGAAATTCTGGCGCATGCACAAGCCCCGCTGCGTGCGGCCTTCGAGGAAATGCAGAGAGAACTGCAGGACACACTGTCGCAGCTGGAGACAAGACATGCCAAGGGCCTGCGGAATACACACACGCTCGCCCCCGTCCGGAGCAAATTGCAGCTCCTGTTTCGCCAGGGCAACACCGTCGAGTTGAACCGGCTCGCCGAGGCCCTTTACAGCCAGGCAAGCAACGAAGCACGGGAACTCTCGGCACTTGCCTGTGGCTACCTCGCGGAGCTGGATGGGCAACCGCAAGAGGCGATGGCCAGCTACCAGATCATTCTGGACCGCGCCAGTGAAAGGCTGGAGAGCTCGCCAGGCGAGCAACTCGACCCGCGCGTCGAGGACGCGCTGCGCCGCATCAGCTATCTCAATGTGCAGGCACGCGACATCGACAACGCTGTGCTCAGCCTGCATGTATTGGCCGGCCTGTCTCCGGTCTATGCGCCCCAACTTGCCGAAGCCTTGCGCATGGCCGGCAGAATCCAGGAGGCGGTCGACGTATATACCGACTATCTGGCCAAGGCGCCCACGGATACCGCGAGCATGATGAAACTCGGCCGACTGTTGCAGGAGGCAGGCGCCCTGCAGGCCGCCCGGGAGTCCTATAATCACGTGCTGACCCTGTCACCGGACAACCCAGCCGCCCGCATGATGCTCGATTCACTCGACAAGGCGCACAGCCCCGCATGAAGATCCTCGTCACTGGCGCGGACGGTTTTATCGGTTCCCATCTCACCGAGGAACTGGTGCGCCGCGGGCATGACGTGCGCGCCTTCGTCTACTACAACAGCTTCGGCCATTGGGGCTGGCTGGACGAGTCGCCATCGGACATCAAACAGGAACTCGATGTATTTGCCGGGGACGTGCGCGACCCCCATGGCGTGCGCACGGCAATGCAGGGTTGCGACACCGTACTTCACCTGGCCGCCCTGATCGGCATTCCCTACTCCTATCACTCACCCGATGCCTACGTTGACACCAATGTGCGCGGCACGCTCAACGTGGTACAGGCAGCGCGCGACCTGGGCGTGGGCAAGGTGGTGCATACCTCGACCAGCGAGGTGTATGGCACCGCGCAGTACGTGCCCATCGACGAGAAGCATCCGCTGCAGGGGCAGTCGCCCTACTCCGCCACCAAGATCGGGGCAGACCAGATTGCACTGTCTTTCCACCGCTCCTTCGAAACCCCGGTGACCATAGCGAGACCCTTCAACACCTTCGGCCCACGCCAGTCGGCACGTGCGGTGATCCCCACCGTGATCACCCAGATCGCCAACGGTGCCAGGGAACTCAAACTCGGCGCCCTGCACCCGACCCGCGACTTCAACTACGTGAGAGACACAGTCAACGGCTTTATCGCGATGATGCAATCCGAGCGGGTGCTGGGCGAAGAGATCAACCTGGGCAGCAACTACGAAATCAGTATTGGCGACACGGTGAAACTGATCGCCGAGGTGATGGGCGCCGATATCACCATCGCAACCGATGAGCAGCGCCTTCGACCGGAAAAAAGCGAGGTGGAAAGACTCTGGGCGGACAACCGCAAAGCACGGGAACTTCTGAATTGGCGACCGGAGTACGGCCAGGAAGAAGGCTTCAAACGCGCTCTGGCGGAAACCGCCGCGTGGTTCACCGACCCAGCCAACCTGGCGCGCTACAAGCATGGCATCTACAACATCTGAGTTCACCAGCGTTGCCGGTCCCAGACCGGACCTATTGATCACGACGATACTGGAACGCCTGCGTTCGCTCCTGCCCGAAGAACGTCCCATACCGCTGCACGAGCCCCGCTTCGAGGCCAACGCATGGGAACGGGTCAGGGACTGTCTCGACTCCGGCTGGGTATCTTCCGTCGGTGCTTATGTGGACCGATTCGAGGCGGCGCTGAGCGAATACACCGGCGTTCCGCATGCCGTGGCAACGGTCAACGGCACTGCGGCCCTGCATACCTGTTTGTTGCTGGCCGGGGTTGAAGCCGGCGACGAGGTACTGCTACCGGCATTGACCTTTGTCGGCACCGCCAACCCGGTGGCCGCCATGGGTGCCGTTCCGCATTTTATCGACTGTGAGCATGAGACGCTGGGTGTCGATCCTGCGGCGCTTGCAGCACATCTTGCGCAAACCGCCGAACTGCGCGACGGCGTCTGCCATAACCGGATCAGCGGTCGACCCATACGCGCCCTGGTGGTCGTGCATGTGCTCGGGCATATTGCCGATATGCCGCGTCTGAAAGCACTGGCGGAACGCTACCGCCTGGTATTGATCGAAGACGCGGCGGAGGCCCTGGGCAGCCACCTGGACGGCCGGCATGCCGGCGCCTGGGGCGATCTCAGCGCCCTGAGCTTCAATGGCAACAAGATCATCACCACCGGGGGTGGCGGCGCGATCCTTACCCGGAATGAAGCACTGGCGCGCCATGCCAGGCACCTGACAACCACTGCCAAACAAGCCCACCCATGGGCGTTCGAACACGACGAAATCGGCTTCAACTACCGCATGCCCAACCTCAACGCCGCGCTGGGCGTGGCCCAGATGGAGCAACTCCCCGCCCTGATCGCAGCGAAACAGGTACTGGCGCAACACTATCGGGAGACTTTCGCAGACATGTCCGGTGCCCGACTGTTTAGGGAGGCGGCAGGACGCGAGAGTAACCACTGGCTCAACCTGCTGCTGCTCGATGCCCCCTTGCAACGGGACGAGCTACTGCAGGCCGCGCATGCGGAAGGTCTTCAGCTGAGGCCGTTCTGGACCCCATTGCACCATCTTCCGATGTACCAGGACTGCCCCCGTGCAGCGCTTGTCGTGTGCGACGATCTGTTCAGCCGCGGAATCTGCCTGCCGAGTTCGGCACAGCTGGGCGGGAAGCCAGGCCAATCATGAGCCGTGCAAAACGCCGTATCTGTGCGGTCACAGGTTCCAGGGCGGATTACGGATTGCTGCTGCCAGTGCTGCACGCCATTCAGCAGCATCCCGACCTGGATTTGTGTCTGGTCGCTACTGGTTCACACCTTGAATCCCATTACGGACATACGATCGACACCATCACAGAGGATGGCTTTTCCGTCGATGCGAAAATACCGGTGAATCTCGGCGGTGACGATGCCATCGATATCAGTCAGGCGCTGGCGGCAGTGGTCGGCGGTATGGCCGAGCAGTTGGATCGGCTGACCCCCGACCTGTTGCTGGTATTGGGCGACCGCTATGAGATCCTGGGAGTGGTACAGGCCGCACTGATCGCTTGCATCCCGGTCGCTCATATCGCGGGCGGCGATGTGACCGAGGGTGCCTTCGATGATGCCATCCGGCACGCGATCACCAAGATGTCGCACCTGCACTTCGCCACCAACGAACAGGCGGCACAGCGTTTGCGCCAGCTGGGTGAGGCCGATGACAGGATTCACCTTAGCGGCAGCCCCGGGATAGACCTGCTGCTTGCCACCCCCCGCCTCACTACCCCGGAGTTGGAACACCGTTTGAGCATGCAGCTGCGTGAGCGCAACCTGGCGATCACTTTTCACCCCGCGACACTGCAACGGGAGGAGGCGGAAGCCCAGCTCGAGGCACTTCTGGCTGCTCTGCATAACTTAGGGCCGGATACCGGGCTGGTCTTTACCGGGTCCAATGCCGATCCCAAGGGCGACAGCCTCAACCGCAGGGTGGCGGATTTCGTTTCCAGTCATACCAATGCGGTACAGCATCTGTCACTCGGGCAACAGGCTTACTACTCACTGCTCGCACTATCCGATGCGGTCGTGGGCAACAGTTCCAGCGGATTGTATGAAGCACCCAGCCTGCATACTCCGACGGTCAATATCGGTGACCGTCAGAAGGGCCGCCTCAAGGCCGTATCCGTAATCGATTGTCCTGTAGAGACGGAGGCCATAGAAGCCGCCATAATCAATGCCTTTGGAACGGACTGTAGCGGCGTCAAAAACCCCTACGGCGATGGAACGGCCACCGAGCGCATCATCTCGGTATTGGCAGGCCCATGGAGACCGGACGAACTGATTCAAAAACGTTTTGTCGATCGACAACCCTGCACCTGAGTGAAGACTCCACTGCCCAAGCCTGCTCAATAGAGTTGATGGTGGATAAGCGCAAAGGAATTTAACGCGTAAATTATTTGACGCCTTGCGCACAACACCGCCGCCAACGGCCACGCTTTGCAAGCCCCCAGCCCCTCCGCGGAGCTGGCACCCTGCCTGAATATTCATTCATAACAAGAGCTTAAATACCTTTTGCGCTTATCGACGCTCAATGGCACAGGCATTGCTTCTCTATCCCGACAGAAGCGTTCTTGCACCCGGAAAAAAATGCGACGCAGCGCAAACCTCAAGGCGACGGCAAAGGGCCGATATATCGAACCGCTTACGCCGAACCGTCTTCCTCAAAGGCTTCGCCAAGGGAGGCAGTACTGACATGGCCGAGTCGCCTCGAATACTCGGCCTGGTCCCGGCACGGGGTGGTAGCAAGCGCCTCCCGGGAAAGAACCTGCTGTCGCTCGCTGGCCGTCCACTCATCTCCTGGACCATCGATTCCGCGCTGGCGACACGCGGGATCGACCAGGTCATTGTCTCTACCGACGACACGGAGATTGGCGAGGCGAGTCTTGCGGCGGGTGCAAGCGTCCCCTTTTCAAGGCCTGCGAAGTTCGCCACGGATACAGCAACGACGCTGGATGTATTGCTGCACGCCTTGAATCACCTGATCGCTCATGGTCAACCCTATGATTACGTGGCGCTCCTGCAACCCACCTCGCCCCTGCGAACCAGCGCGGACATCGATGGCGCCATCGGGCTGTTGCTGGAAAAGCAGGCGGACGCCGTTATCAGTGTCTGCCCAACCGATCACCCTCCGGAATGGAGCAATACGCTCCCGCTGGATCTGTCCATGCAGGACTTCTTCCGCCCCGGGATTCGCGGCACCCGCTCACAGGACCTGCCCGTCAGCTACCGTCTGAACGGCGCCATTTACCTGTTCAATGTGGAGCGCCTGATGCGCACCGGAAGCCTCGAAATGGATGACAACAGCTACGCTTACGTCATGCCGCGGGAGCGATCGATCGATATCGATACGGAACTGGATTTCCGCTTCGCGGAACTGATGCTCGATCGCCCCCGGGAGACATGGGCATGAGCGACGCCATCTATGTCATCGCCGAGGCCGGCGTGAACCATAACGGCAACCTCGAGCGGGCCCTGGCCCTGGTGGATGCTGCCGCTGCCGCTGGCGCGGATGCGGTCAAGTTCCAGACCTTCGACGCGGCCGCGCTGGTCACGCAGAGCGCCCCACAGGCGGACTACCAGATACGCAACGAGGGCGACTCCGGCTCCCAGCTGGCCATGCTGCAGCGGCTGGTGCTCGCACCCGGGGATCACCACGCGCTGGTGGCGCGCTGTGGCGAGCGCGGCATAGACTTCATGTCCTCGCCCTTCGACCCGGCCAGCGCCGAATTCCTGATACAGGAGCTCCACCTGCCCCGCATCAAACTCGGTTCGGGCGAACTGACCAATGCCCCGCTGCTGCTGCAGATCGCCAACGCGGGGCGCGAGCTGATCCTGTCGACCGGCATGGCGAACCTGGGCGAGATCCGCGAGGCACTGGGGGTGCTGGCATTCGGCTACCTGCATGCCAACCCGCCAACGGGGCGATCCGATTTCAGCGCAGTGCTGGATGATCCATCGGCCTGGGAGCTGTTGCGCCAGCGGGTCCACCTGCTGCATTGCACCACCGAGTACCCCTGCCCGCTGGAGCAGGTCAATCTGCGCGCCATGGATACCCTGCGCGACGCCTTCGGCCTGCGGGTCGGCTACTCCGATCACACCCTCGGCATCGATGTCGCGGTGATGGCCGCCGCGCGCGGGGCCACGATTCTGGAAAAACACTTCACCCTGGATCGCACCCTGCCGGGCCCGGATCATGTCGCCTCGCTGGAACCCGATGAACTGACGGAGCTGGTGAATGCGGTAAGGCGCGTCGAAATCGCGCTCGGCAGCCCGACCAAGGCGATGTCGCCGGTCGAGCAGGGCAATCGCGCGGTTGCGCGCAAGAGCCTGGTAGCGCTGCGACCCATCGCCAGGGGAGAGCCCTTCAGCACAGACAATCTCGGCAGCAAGCGTCCGGCCAGCGGCCGCTCGCCGCTGGATTTCTGGGACCTGCTGGGCACGCCCGCCAGGCGTGTCTACGCGGCCGACGAGGTCATCGAATGACTTCACGCATCGTGATCCTCGGCGGTGGTGGTCACGCCCGCGTACTCGCGGACTGCCTGCTCGAGCAGGGCGCGATGGTGGTCGGCTACAGCGCGCCGGGTGATGAAGGCGAACTGCTGCCTGGCATCCCCTACCTCGGTCCGGACAGCTGCCTGCGGGAATTCCCCGCGAACGAACTGCGCCTGGTGAACGGCGTGGGCTCGGTGGGTCACAACAGCCTGCGACGTGGCCTGTTCGAGCGCTACAGCGCCCTGGGATACCGGTTTCTGGCGGTTCGGCACCCGGCAGCGGTTGTGTCGAAACGTCTGCACCAGGGCACCGGCTGCCAGTTCCTGCCGGGCGCTACGGTCAACAGCGGCGTCCGCCTGGGGGACAACGTGATCGTCAACAGCCGTGCGCTGATCGAGCATGACTGTGTCATCGATGACCACGTGCACGTCGCCAGCGGGGCGGTCCTTTGCGGAGGGTGCCGGGTTGGAGAGAACGCCCATATCGGAGCAGGCGCGGTGGTGATACAGGGGATTGAGATCGGAAATGGCGTGATTATTGCTGCAGGAGCGGTAGTCATCGAAAATGTCAAACCGTTGACGCTGGTAGCCGGCGTCCCGGCCGAGATTAAACGCAACCTGGCCAATTAAATGCCCGACAGCTGGAAAGACATTGCCATCGAGCCCGCGGCAAGCGTACGCGCGGCCCTCGAGATCATCGACCGGGGCGCCAAGCAGATCGCCCTGGTGGTGGAAGACGCCTGCCACCTCAGCGGCACCATCACCGACGGGGATATCCGGCGCGCGCTGCTCAAGGGGCGCACCCTGGAGACCCCGGTCAGCGAGGTCATGAACCCCAACCCGGTGACCGGCCTGCTGGAAGAGGACGAGCGCATCTGGCAGCGCACCATGCAACGGCATTCGCTGCGCCACCTGCCGATCCTGGACAAGCGCGGCTGTGTCATCGAGCTGGCCGAGTACCGCATCCCCAGTGAACCCTCGCGCAGCACACCGGTGGTCATCATGGCAGGGGGCCTTGGCACGCGCCTGCGCCCGCTGACCGAAAATATCCCTAAGCCGCTGGTGCCGGTAGGACCGAAACCGGTCCTCGAGACGATCATCGAGAACTTTGCCTCGCAGGGCTTCGAGAACATCCACCTGTGCCTGAACTACAAGGGGCACATGATTCGCGACTACTTCGGGGACGGCGCGCAGCTCGGGGTACAGATCGCTTACATCACCGAGGACCGGCGTCTCGGCACCGCGGGCGCGCTCAGCCTGTTGTCGGAGACACCGGACCAACCCATCATCGTGATGAACGGCGACCTCCTGACCAAGGTCGATTTCGTCCGCCTGCTGGAGTTTCACAATCGCCAGGGCTTCGTTGCCACCATGGCGATGCGCGAATACAGCCACCAGATTCCCTACGGCGTGCTGCGCATCGGTGACGGTTACCGCATCGAGCAGCTGCGCGAGAAACCGGTCGAGCGGCACTACGTCAATGCCGGTATCTACGTGCTGTCGCCGGAGGCCCTGCAGCTGGTCCCGGGGCAGAAGTTCTACGACATGCCGACCCTGTTCGAGCGCCTGATGGACATGCAGCGGCCAGTGGGCAGCTTTCCGCTGCGCGATTACTGGGTGGATATCGGGCGCATCGAGGACCTCGAGCGGGCCTCCGAGGAATTCGCCGAGATGTTTGGCTGACCACAGACCACGCGGCTTGTTGCCACTTCAACCACCAACCGTTTTCGGGTAAATGGTATCTGTTAACACGCGTGCGGCCACCTCGTAGTATTTCTCACTTCCATGGAAACCGTCAGGTCCAACAGCCCCCACAACAGACCCGGTTTCATGAAAGATTTTTTGCATGACCGCATTACACGGGTCCAAATACTCCACCCCTACCGCTTTGGCCGCCTCTCTTACGCACGCACAATACACAGGGAAGTTCTTATCCCTGACAATCAACGCATCGGTTTTGTTGGATATGAAGGCATAAAAAGAAGGGTCTTCTATCAGCCATACGCGACCATAGCGAGACAGCCGAGACCAGATTTCAATTTGATCCCTGTACTTCTCATTGAAGTATTCAAAACTCTGATCAAAAGTCACCACCAACTCACGGAAATGATTGGCCATTCCATTAATGGTTCTATGTGTCTGAAATCCAATGTTCGTTAAGATATTCAAGCCATCAGCTTGGTTCTCAATTTTCTCAAACAGATCGTCCCAGATTTCCTTCGACTCAGGGCTTTCCTTTGGCACAAACACCCTGGATTCGGACAATTCAAACTTCCCATCCGTGAAACCACTTCCATTCATCACTTGACCGCCGGCAACAGCAACCCCCATCCCCTCAAGTGCCTTGGCCAGATGTTCCATATGAGAATCACCAACTAACACAAACTCAAAATCAGGCGCATTTTTTTGGCCCAGTTTTTGATGCGCTTCGATCAGACTTTCTTCACAAAAAGCTTCATCAGCGATTTCCCCGGCCTTGCCCAGCCCTCTCGCGGAAGCCTTGTTCCTGGCATCGCCAAATGCATGCTGCATTACAAACGCCACACCTTCAGTACTTACTGTCCTCAGGTTTTCCTGGAAGCGCCAATCATTCAAGGTGTTGTGAGTGATCAGTTCATAGGAAGGGAAGTAGGACGATGATCGCGCGCCCTTGAGAAATTCACCCAAGGCTGCTCGCAGAATAGACTTGGAATGATTCGTTGCAATCAAAACATGTTCGTCAGTTGCGGTACCTGTCAGGGGAACAGGGGAAACTGTGAAGACCAGATTCAGGTTTGGATTAATTTCCAGAATACGAGCTTCGACATCCTTCAGGTCGGACAACACATCGGAAAATGCCAGGTTAACAAACTGATGACAAGACTCATCAAAACACCCAACCATGACACCGGGGCAAGAGGGGTAGACATCACCCTCGGAGTTCACCCAGGCCTCTGTCAGACCCAGGGTGAACACAAAAACATCGGCGCAAGTCAGTTGACGCACCAACTCATCTGCCACCTCCCTTCGATGGTCTTGAATATCATCCAGGCTGGAAAACTTGCCCAAGTGGGGCAACAGATAATCGTAGTACCGGCCCGACTCGACATGTAACGTCTGTTCAGCCCATTCCCTCTGCCCAAGTCCATATTCCAACCATTGCTTCAGCTGACGAATGGTGTACACATTCCCCAACCCGAAACTTTCCACCCGCTCTCCGGAAAACGCTGACTTGGCATAACCGTATCCCCGTCGGAACAGCTCCTTTCCAACATGCTGTGCAAAGCATGAGCCCGCGGAAACGACAACATCATCCTTGTCCAAAATCGATGTCAGAGGCTCAACATCCAGAGAGCCATGCTCTACGAGACTATTCCTTACGCCGGTAGCCCAAAATGCCTTATCCGGCTGTGTCTCATACGGGTGTTTCACGAAGACCGTCTCCTGGAGTCATTGACAATTGGGGGGCAGCGTACCAACTTGTGCTGAGGGATCGGAGTTACATCGAGGTGCTGAGGGGTCGAAGTCAAACCGTGCCACGAAGGTGGGAGAAACCATCGTATGTGAACGGTTTGACTCCGACCCGTTATACGCCACCTGCCCATGGGACCATTCGCGGGATTACCCTTCGCGGCCAAGGCCGCTCCTACAAAAAGACGCTACCAGCCGTAGGAGCCAGCTTGCTGGCGAATGGATGCCCCCTGCCCTTGGCGTGCAGGGCCTCGCTATCCCTTGCTCCTCACCATTCCCCGCCAATCAGATTGACATCGAAACCTCGCGGATTGGCAGGGTTGCGCACGATATCCGCCATACGCGCCGGGAAGGCACCCTTGTCGCGATCAACGAAATACTGCTTCAGCGTCAACGCCACGGTGGGAAAGGCCAACTGATTCCAGGGCACCTGCTCTTTGCCGAAGAGTTCGACCTCGAGGCTCTCCTCGCCGGGTGAGAAATCCAGATCCAGCAGCCTGGCCCGGAACAGCATGTACACCTGGTCGATGTGCGGCAGGTTGACCGTCATGTACAGGTCCTCGACCGCGACCCGTGCGTTGGCCTCCTCCAGGGTCTCGCGCATCGCGCCCTGGTAGGTGGTCTCGCCGTTCTCCATGAAGCCGGCCGGCACCGTCCACAGCCCGTAGCGCGGCTCGATCGCACGCCGGCAGAGCAGAACCTTGTCTTCCCAGGCGGGAATGCAGCCGGTCACGATCTTGGGGTTGTGGTAGTGCACCGTATCGCAGGCGTCACAGATGTGGCGTGGCCGGTTGTCGCCCTCCGGCACACCGACCCGGATGAGCTCACCACAGCAACTGCAATACTTCATCTTCATCGCTCCATCTTAAACCGCAAAAGCGGTAGCATGTGCGCGACTTTTACCGGGCAGGAAAGACATGAGCACGCCTTTGCAGGACCAAACCGACGAGACCAGCTACGCCGCCATCGACCTCGGTTCCAACAGCTTTCACATGGTCGTCGGGCGCATGGACAAGGATCGCCTCGTGCTGGTCGACCGGCTGCGCGACTCGGTGCGGCTCGGCGAGGGGCTGCGTGAAGACCAGTCGCTGGATGAACAGGTCGCGCAGCGCGCGCTGGATTGCCTGGAGCGTTTCGGCCAGCGCCTGCGCGGCATCCCTCCGGAGGCGATCCGCGCGGTCGGGACCAACACCATGCGCCAGATCGAGGACAACGGCGCCTTTCTAAGGACAGCCGAGCGGGCCCTCGGTCACCCGATCGAGATCATCTCGGGTAACGAGGAGGCGCGCCTGGTCTACCTCGGGGTGGCGCATGGCCTGGCCGCCGGGGACGAGACCCGCCTGGTGATCGACATCGGTGGCGGCAGCACCGAACTGATCCTCGGCCAGGGCACCGAACCGGGCCAGCGTGACAGCCTGTACATGGGCTGTGTCAGCATGAGCCGGCTGATGTTCGGCGAGGGCCGCATCAGCGAAGACAGCATGCGATCCGCGATGCTGCGCGCCGCGCTGGAAGTGCGCCCGGTACGCCATATCTACCAGCAAGGCAACTGGAGCCGCGCGGTAGGCAGCTCCGGGACCATCCGCGCGATCCGCAGCGTGGTCAAGGCGAACGGCTGGAGCGAAGAGGGGATCACTGCGGCCAGCCTGAAAAAACTGCGCAAGAAGCTGATCAAGGCCGGACACGTGGATGCGATCGAACTGGAGGGTCTCTCGGACGAGCGCCGCCCGGTGTTCGCCGGCGGCGTGGCGGTCCTGAGCGCCCTGTTCGACAGCCTGGGGATCGAAAAGATGCAGGTCTCCGACATGGCCCTGCGCGAAGGGCTGCTGTACGAACTGATCGGCTACACCCGGCACATCGACGTGCGCACCCGCACGGTGGAGTCGCTGGTGGAGCGGTTCGGCGTCGACAACGCCCAGGCACAGCGGGTGGAGATGACCGCGACAGCGCTACTCAGCCAGGTTGCGCGCCCCTGGGACCTGACCAGCGGCGACCACGCGCGCATGCTCGGCTGGGCATGCCGGTTGCACGAGGTGGGCCTGAGCATCTCGCACAGCGGCTTCCACAAGCACGGCGCCTACATTCTCGCGAATGCCGACATGCCGGGCTTCTCACGCCCGCAGCAGGCGATGCTCGCGGCGATGGTTTACAACCACCGGCGCAAGTTTTCCGAGGCCGCCTGGCAAAACCTGCCGGAATACCTGCTCGAACCCACCCGCCGCCTGACCGTGCTGCTGCGCCTCTCGGTCCTGCTGCACCGCGGCCACTCGCCCGACAACAAGCCGATGCTGTACCTCGATATCAAGGATTCGGGCACGTTGCAGGTCGGTTTTCCGGACGACTGGCTGGCGTCCCATCCACTCACCCACCTGGAACTGGAACACGAGGCGGGGTACCTCGCCAATGCGGGATTCAAACTAAAGTTCTGAGCGTATATGCGGGACAAGGACTTCAGCGGCTTGAGCGCCATCGCCGTCGGCGACCGGGACGCCACCCCGGGGGCGCTGCAGTCGAATCGGCCGGACACCGTGGCGCAGATTGCATACGAGCTCTCCTGGGAATCCGGGAGCGCGCGCCACAGCGATATCCTGGTTGCCCCGCATTCACATTTCGCACCTGAACTTCTGCCGCAACCGTTGCAGCAGCAACTCCTGAACCAGCCGCGAGGCGAGGTCGCCAGCCATGTCTTCGGGTCCGGCGAGTTGCTTGCGGCCGCGACCCCAGGGGACCGGCTCAGGATCCCAGGCGAATCCTTCGACCGCCACTTCATCCGAGGCCACCTCGTGGAACCGAGGATCGGTCGTTTCTACCCGCGCGGTTTCATTGCGGGGGTCGCCGGCTGCCGACGGCGCGACATCCGCCCCCTGCGCGTCATCGGGGTAGCCGAAAACCAGCTGGACATCGATCTTGCCCACCCCCTGGCCGGTCGCGAGCTGCGCCTTGGCGCGCGTATCCTGGACAGCCGCAAAGCCGGCGAAGGACCGGTTGAACAGCTGCAGAACATGACCCAGCAGATATGCAACGGTGGCCCGGGGATGCAGGCGCGTTGGGATGACCAGCCGACCGATTTCTTCAGTGACTCCCCCTTCCTGCGCCAGGCCGCGGAGCCGGACGAGGTCTTCTATGCACAGCCGCGCATGGTCGCGCATGTCGATAACACGGCCTCGGCCCAGATCGGCGCACTGTATCGACGCCTGCTGCCGTCCGAGGGCAGGATCCTCGACCTGATGAGCAGCCTGCACTCCCACCTGCCGGGGGATTACGCCGCAGAGGTCTTCGGCCTGGGAATGAACAGGGCTGAGATGGAAGCCAACCCCGCGCTGGCTGGGGCAGTGGTGCAGGATCTCAACATCGAGAGTTCGCTGCCGTGGCCGGATGCCAGCTTCGATGGCGCGATCTGCAGCCTCTCGGTCGAGTACCTGATAAAACCCTTCGCGGTATTCAGCGAGCTGGCACGGGTGCTGCGGCCCGCCGCACCCCTGGTCGTGACCTTCTCCGATCGCTGGTTCCCACCCAAGGTGACCCGGGTATGGCAGTTTGCCCACCCTTTCGAACGCCCCGGCCTCGTGCTCGAATATTTCCTGCGCGAGGGTCGGTTCCGCGATCTGCACAGCTACTCGCTGCGCGGTCTGCCCCGCCCGCCGGGCGATCCGTACTCCAAGCAGCGCGACAGCAGTGACCCGGTGTTCGCCGTCTGGGGTTATCGCCAGCCGTGAAGCGCTATGCGATCCGCCAGCTCAACCCCTTCGCGGGCGTGCTCCAGGTGGTCGAAACGAATGCGGCACGCGCCTTCAGCGAAAACGGCGGCCTGTGGCAGCTGCAGGTCATGGCGGAGCGTCCGGAGCACACCTGGCGCAGCGCCGACCGCGGGACACAGCGCCAGTTCTTCAATTGGGCGCTGTGGTCGCGGGACGAGGGCCTGCACCGGGTCAATGCCAACCCGCTCATGGACCTGGGGGGCATGCAGCGCGCCGGCGACGAGTTGCTCGAGGCCGTCACCGCCAACATCGGGAAACTGCCGTTTGCGCTGGCGGACCGCTTTGAGTACTGGTGTTGCGACCAACACGCCAACCCGATCGCGCTGATCGCAAGCGAGCTCGAGGCCAAGCACACCGGCGGTCCGCTGGAGACGGCCTGGCGCGCGACCCCGGCGGCCCGGGATGGGTTCGAATCGCCGAGCCTGCGCAGGGCGGGCATCCCGTCGCAGGACGCCTCATCGGAGCGCGCGCACGCGCAACGCCTCGAACACGAGGTTCGCCAGCACTGCGCAAGTGGTCTTTGGGTCGAGCGGCTCGACGATGGCGGCAGTCGACGTCTCGACAACGGTGAACCTTTGCGCATGCCCTTCCCTACCCTCGGGATCGAGACCCGTTGGCCGGACCCGCTGCTGACGCAACTGGTGCAGGATTACATCGAGTGGTTGGCGCCGCTGTTACTGATGTTGCCGCTCGCCCCGGCAAAGCGCCGCGAGCTCGAACAGCAGGCATTGAGGCGTGCGAGCCTGGTGGCGGACCGCTATCTTCTTTACCCCGAGATCCTGCAGCCCGAGATCATCCAGGAGGCACGTGTGAAAGCACGCCTCAGACGCGCCTTATAATGACCTTCTTCGTGCAACAGCAGACCGAGTCGAATCATGAGCCAGACCCCCTTCCGCCACGACCAAGCCGACCGTACTGGTGTCCTGCTGGTCAATCTCGGCACCCCGGACGCGCCCGACCGGGCCTCGGTACGCCGTTACCTCAAGGAGTTCCTGTGGGACCCGCGCGTGGTGGAGGTGCCCCGCCCCATCTGGTGGTTTGTCCTGAACATGGTCATTCTCAATACCCGTCCCGGGCGCTCCGCCAAGGCCTACCAGAAGGTCTGGACCGAGCAGGGATCCCCGTTGCTGACCATCTCCAGGGCGCAGGAGGAAGCGCTGCGCAAGGCCTTGCAGGACCGCCACGGGGACGATTTGAGCGTTGCCCTGGCAATGCGCTACGGCACGCCCTCGATCCGGCACGGCCTGGAACAGCTGCGCGATGCCGGTGCGCGCCGCCTGCTGGTGCTGCCGCTCTACCCGCAGTATTCAGCCACCACCACCGCCTCGATCTTCGACGAGGTGACCCAGGTCCTGCGCGGCTGGCGTTGGCTCCCGGAGACCCGCTTCATCAATCACTACCACGATGACCCGGCCTATATCGAGGCACTGGCCGCGAGCGTGCGCGAATGGCGCCAGCAGCACGGCGAGGCGGATAAGCTGTTGATGTCTTTCCACGGAATCCCGCAGGAGTACTTCGACAAGGGGGACCCTTACCACTGCGAGTGCCACAAGACCGGACGCCTGCTGGCAGAGGCCCTTGAACTGGACGCCTCCCGCTGGACTCTGAGCTTCCAGTCGCGGCTCGGGCCGAAGCAATGGCTGCAGCCCTATACCGACAAGACCCTGCACAAGCTCGCCAGCGATGGCACCCGCTCGGTCCAGGTGATCTGTCCCGGGTTCTCGACCGACTGTCTCGAAACCCTGGAAGAGATCGCGATGGAAAACCGCGACGAGTTTCTGCAGGCGAGTGGCGAACGTTACGAGTACATCCCCTGTCTCAATGACCAGGCATCGCACATTACGATGTTGTGCGACCTCGTGGATCGCCACACCTGCGGCTGGACGGCGAACCAGGAGGATCCACAGGCGGTGCTGGAACGCGCGCGCAAACTGGGAGCCAACTCATGATGAAACCGCCAGCGAGCAGCCATAGCCTGGTTGCCCTGCAATTCGTCGCCATCGGGATGGGGCTGTTGCCCTACGCGGGGCAGCAGGGTTCCACCTGGTGGCTTAGTGTCTCGCTGGCCGGCATCGGGGTGGGTCTGTACACCCTGCTGCACAACCGCCTCGGCAACTTCGGTGTCTACCCGGAACTGCTCGAGCGCGCCAGGCTGGTGACCAGCGGGCCCTACCGCTGGGTCCGCCACCCGATGTACCTGGCGGTACTGCTGTTCATGTTCGGCGTGGCCATGTTCAATGGCGGCCTGCTGAATCAGCTCTCTCTGGGTCTGCTGCTGATCGCGGTGCTTGGCAAGATGCACAAGGAGGAACGCTACCTGCACGCCCGCTTCGGCGACTACAGGGAATATTGCGACAGCTGCAAACGCCTGATTCCCTTCATCTACTGATTGTTTCCTGGGAGCCGCCTCAGGCTTCAGCCGCGCGCAGCATCGCAAACAGGTCGTCCTTCAGCTTGAGACGGACCTTCTTGCGCTCCTCGAGATACTCGTCCGAGCTCACCTCGACCCCTTCCTCGATACGGCGCACCTCGTGCTCCACCTCGTGGTACTCGTCGTACAGTCGGGCAAAGTAATTGTCCTGGGTCTTGAGTTGATGGATCTGCTCGCGATACTCGGGCAGTTCATGGACCAGATCGTGTTTTTCGCCCAGCATGGGACCTCCTGACTGACATTGGACCGCCCGGCCGATTCGACCGGGGCCGTGAATTCTACCGAAAAGATATACCCGACGGGCGCCCGCTTCGTTGATGAACGTCAGCGAGGGTTCCAACAACACGCACAGGGTTGGCAGGTTGCGCAGAGCACGCCAGAATCCGCGGGATGAGCCAAGTCAGAGCCACCGACATCACCCTGCACCGCAAGTCGCACGAACTCGAGATCCGGTTCGACGACGGCACCGGATTCCGCTATCCGGTGGAACTGTTGCGCGTGTACTCCCCATCGGCCGAAGTGCGCGGGCACTGGGGCCAGCACGCCAAGCTGCAGGTCGATAAACAGGACGTCAATATCGACGACATCATTCCGGTGGGTCAGTACGCGATAAAGATCGTGTTCGATGACGGCCACGACTCCGGACTGTTCGACTGGGACTACCTGCACGACCTCGGGCGCAAGCAGGCCCTCTATTGGACCGATTACCTCGAACGACTGCACGCGGCCGGGCACCAGCGTCAGCCACCGCGCCATCTGGCTGGCGGCGCCGGCACATCGCCCGAAAGTTCTTAGCGTGGGTTATGCCACGCCCCCACCGCCACTGTCATCCTCGTCCACACTGACTTCTAAGCGGTAGCCCCGCTCGCGCAGGCCCTGCAGCAGGGCGTTGAAGGGGGCTTCGATGACCGCCGCCGGGCCACGGTAACCGAGTTCCACCCGGCGTGGCTCCCCCAGCCGCGGCAGGCTGAACAGTTTCTGCTGCGGGAAGCGCTCAGTCAGGCCCTGGAGCAACGGCATCAGGTCATTCTCGCTCACTCCGAATACCCAGACCGAGCGTTGAATCGGCGGCGTATGCGTGCCGTAGTGCTGATCCAGCACCCATTCGACCATGGGATGCGCCATGTCCGGAAAACCCGGCAGGAAATAGTGCCTGCGGATACTGAAGCCGGGCACCCGGTTGACCGGGTTGGGAATCAGCTCGGCGCCCTGTGGCAGCTCGGCCATGTGGATACGATTCGGGTAGGCGTCCTTGCCGAAGCGCGCCTCGATTTCCGCCACGGCGTCCGGATGAAGCGCCAGCGGCACTGCTGCGGCGCGCGCCGCACAGGCGCGCGTATAGTCGTCCGGGGTGGCGCCGATACCGCCGCAACTGAACACCGGGATGCCCTCTTCCATGGTGCGTCGCAGCTCGCGCGCGAGGTAGTCCGGATCGTCCGGCAGGATACGCAGCCAGGCAAGGCCGAAGCCCCGCTGCCGCAGCATCCCGCCGATCACCTCGAAGTGACGGTCGCGACGCCGGGCCGCGAGAATCTCGTCCCCGATGACAATCAGGCCGAAGCTGGCGAAATCGTTGCTCTCTTGCTGCATGCGCGTGTTCAGATTCCCCGGCGCAGATCGAGCGCCGCTGGATAGGGATTGAGGTAACTCTGCTCGGCGAGCGCCTCAATGGCGTGCTGCGCGACATGATGCATCAACAGCTGGATTGGAACCAGCAGCGGATCCACGCCCGTGCGGTAGCGCTCGATGGCCTGCGCAAGCTCGGCCCGCGCGGGCCGCTCCAGCACCCGTTTGAGATAGCCGGCCAGGTGCTGCAGCACGTTCACCTGGGCCGCGCGGCTGGCCGGCTGCGCCAGGGTCGCCAGGAAGTCCTGCCCGTAGGCTGCCAGGCGCTGTGCCAGGTCGTCCCCGGACAGATCGGACAGCAGCTGCCCCAGGCGGCTACAGGCAAGCGGAGAGTGCGCCATCAACTGGTACTTGTGACGGGCGTGAAAGGCGATCAGGCGCGCCGCGTCCGGGCCTTCGGCTAGCAGCTCGCGCCAGCGCCGCAGGGCGAACACCCGCGCCACGAAATGCTCGCGCAGCACCGGATTGGCGAGTCTGCCCTCCTCCTCCAGCGGCAGCACTGGCAGGCGGCTCGCAATGACCGCGGCAAAGGCGCCACTGCTCGTGTCGCTTAGCCGTCCCTCCCGGTCGTAACGCGGCACGCCGAAGAGACCGCAGCTTGGTGAGCGCGCCTTGAACACATAGCCGCAGGCCTCCGCCAGCTGCGGAAGGACTTCCAGGGCATAACGTCGCAGCTGCTCAGTGACGTCGAGCGACGGATCGGCGACCCCGCGCACGCGGGTCCCGCCGTTTTCCGCGACCAGGCGGATCGGAGCGCGTGGCACGCCCAGCCCGATGCCGACCTCGGGACAGATGGGCCGATAATCGACGAACCTGCCGAGCTCCTCGAGCAGCCAGGCATCGCGCTTGTCGGCGCCATCGTAACGCACCGGATCACCATGCAGGCAGCTGCTCAGTGCGATCAGCGGACGCGTCATATCATTCACCTTCACGCGGGAGGTACCACCCCATCCAGGGGCTCGCATAAAGAACCCCGCCGGAGCGGGGTTCATTCGGGAGATGGATCGCCAGGCCGCTACTCGAAGTCCGCTGCCTCGGCCTCGAGGAAGGCCGCGCTGATGTGCGGCCCGAGCTCGATGTCGAAGCCCGACCAGTCCTTCCAACGGTCCAGCTTCGCGACCAGGGTCGGACGGATCTCGAAGTCGGCAAGGCCGTCGGAATAGCCGTCCGCCACCGTCTGGTAGACCGTCTGCAGGTAATCGCGGTAGCGGGTGGCGGCCTCGCTGCCAGCGGTGCGGCCGTGTCCGGGCACGAACACCTTGGCGTTCGTCTCGAGGGCCCGGTTGAGGGCCAGCACGTTGCCGCGGAAGCTGCCGCCCTCGAGGCGCAGGATCCGGCCGTGACCGGCGTTGTCCCCGAGGAACATGACCTCACGCTCCTCCACCAGGACCATGATATCGGTATCGGTATGCGCCTTGTCGTTGTTGAAAATGCGGAAGGTCAGGCCTGCCGTCTTGATCACATCACCATCGTTGACGGGATGGTCCGGCGCCACGACCTCGGTGCCGGCGGTGGCCTTGTGAGTCAGGTCGAGCATCAGGTTGATCCACTGCGCACCGGCGCCAGCGATGACCTTGGGTCCGACCCGCTCATGACCGTAGATTGGCACATCCGGGTAACGCGCCTTGATGGCCTGGTTACCCAGCCAGTGGTCACCGTGGATATGGCTGTTGAAGACCGCCACGACCGGCTTGTCGGTCACCTTGGCGATGCGCGCCAGCAACATCTCGCCAACCTGCAGGCTGCTGCCGGGATCGACCACCACCACGCCGGAGTCTCCGACCACGAAAGCGGGGTTGTTCATGAAGCCCTGATTCTCCGGGGTCGGCAGTTCCGTTGGCCCATGGATCACGTAAACGCCGTCCGCCACTTTTTCAGGCGCCCATTCACCCTTGATCGGGGGCCCGATCTGCAGCGCCAGCACCACGCCTGCGAACAGCAGCCCGGCAAAAATCAAGATTCTCTTCATCACTCTCCTCCTAACAATCCGCCGAGCTGACACCCGGTCTGTAAAAATTTCAGCTGCCGCGGCGACGAGCGCCGACCCGCAGGCGCAGCGCATTCAGGCGAATGAAGCCGGCCGCGTCTTTCTGGTCATAGGCGCCCTGATCGTCCTCGAAGGTCGCGATCGACTCGTCGAACAGGCTGTCGCTCTCGGAACGACGCCCCACCACGATCACATTGCCCTTGTACAGCTTGATCCGGACATCGCCGTTGACCGTTTCCTGGGTCTTGTCGATCAGGGCCTGCAGGGCCTCGCGCTCCGGGCTCCACCAGTAGCCGTTATAAACCATCTCGGCATAGCGTGGCATGAGTTCGTCCTTGAGGTGCGCCGCCTCACGGTCCAGGGTCAGCGATTCCATGGCGCGATGCGCCTTCAGCATCACGGTCCCGGCCGGGGTCTCGTAGCAACCACGCGACTTCATGCCGACATAGCGGTTCTCGACGATGTCGTCGCGCCCCACCCCGTCCGCCCCAGCGACGGTGTTGAGGTAGGACATCACCCCGGCCGGACTCATCCGCTGGCCGTTGATCGCGACGATATCGCCGCGCTCGAAGGTCAGTTCGATGTAGGTGGGTTCGTCCGGCGCCTCCTCCGGCGACACGGTCCAGCGCCACATGTCCTCGTCGGGCTCGTTCCAGGGGTCCTCCAGGATGTCGCCTTCGTAGGAGATGTGCAGCAGGTTGGCATCCATGGAGTACGGCGATTTGCCGCTCTGCTTGGCATAGTCGACTTCGATGCCATGCTCCTCGGCATATTTCATCAACTTCTCGCGCGAGAGCAGGTCCCATTCGCGCCAGGGGGCGATCACCCTGATGTCGGGATTGAGCGCATAGGCCCCGAGTTCGAAGCGCACCTGGTCATTGCCCTTGCCGGTGGCGCCGTGCGAGATCGCGTCCGCGCCGGTCTCGCGCGCGATCTCCACCAGGCGTTTCGCTATCAGCGGGCGTGCGATCGAGGTACCGAGCAGGTACTCGCCCTCGTAGATCGCATTGGCGCGAAACATCGGGAAAACGTAATCACGCGCGAATTCCTCGCGCAGGTCCTCGACGTAGATTTCCTTTATCCCCATGGCCTTGGCTTTGGCACGCGCGGGCGCAACCTCCTCGCCCTGACCGATATCGGCAGTAAAGGTCACCACCTCACAGTGATACACATCCTGCAGCCACTTGAGGATGATCGATGTGTCCAGCCCGCCTGAATAGGCCAGAACCACTTTTTTTACTTCCGATTGCGCCATGTCTTCCCTCTGAAACCACTGAAGCGAAAGGACAGGGATTATACCGTAGCGAGTCCAGCCTGCATCGTCCGGCAAACCTGCGATACTGATTACGAAGTACACGCAAGCGACCACATCAACGACGTGAAACGAATCCTTATCTTGCTCCTCGTAATCGCGCTGGCCGGAACCTGGGCCTGGTGGAACTCGCGACCCCAACCGGTCAGCGTGACTGTCGCCGCCGTGCAAAAGGGAATCGTCGAGAAGACGGTCGCGAATACCCGTGCCGGCACCGTCAAGGCCTGCCGACGCGCCGGGCTCACGCCGAGTGCCGGCGGTCAGATCGCGCTCCTGCCGATCAAAGAGGGCGACAAGGTCAAGCGCGGCCAGCTACTGCTCGAACTGTGGAACGAGGACCTGCAGGCCCAGCTCGAACTGGCGCGCCAGGAGGCGGCGAGCGCGGAAGCCACCGCGGAGGCGCGCTGTATCGAGGCCGAACAGGCGCAGCGCGAGGCGGCCCGACAGCAAAAGCTCCTGGCGCGCAAACTGGTGGCCGAGGACCAGGTCGACCAGGCCGTGTCGGGGGCTCGATCGGCAAATGCCGCGTGCACCGGCGCGCGCGCCAAGGCCGCGGTCAGCCGCGCGCAGATCGGGGTGGCTCTGGCGATGCTGGAAAAGACCCGTTTGACCGCACCTTTCGACGGCGTGGTGGCCGAGATCAATGGCGAGCTCTCCGAGTATGTCACCCCCTCTCCGGTGGGCGTGGCAACAGCCCCGGCCGTCGATCTGATCGCCAGCCACTGCTTCTACCTCAACGCCCCGATCGACGAGGTGGACGTCGCCGGGGTAAGCCCCGCGCAGCCGGCACGCGTGACCCTGGATGCCTTTGGAGATCGCCGCTTCTCCGGCCAGGTGCGACGCGTCGCGGATTATGTGCTGGATGTCGAGAAACAGGCACGCACGGTGGATGTGGAGGTCGAATTTCTCGACCCCGATGACATCCGGGACCTGGTGGCCGGCTACTCGGCCGACGTCGAGATCATCCTGGATGTGCGCCGGGACACCCTGCGCATCCCCAGCGAGGCCTTGCTGGAGGGCGACCGGGTGTACGTCCTGCAGCCAGAGGAACAGACCCTGAGCCTGCGCGAGGTGCGCACCGGGGTCGCCAACTGGGACCACACCGAGATACTGGACGGGATCGAAGAAGGCGAGTTGGTGGTCACCTCGGTCGACCGCGAAGGTGTGGAGGACGGCGCGCTGGCTCGCCAGGAAGACTCCGAATGATCGAGTTGCAGCAGGTCGAGCGCGATTTCGCGGTGGGCGACGAAACGGTGCGCGCGCTCGCCGACGTCAACCTGGACATACCGGACGGGGACTACCTCTCGGTCATGGGTCCCTCCGGTTCCGGCAAATCCACCCTGCTCAATGTGATCGGATTGCTCGATCGCCCGACCCGCGGCGAATACCGACTTAACCGTACTCCCACCACCACACTGGGGGAAGAGCAGAGGGCCGCCCTGCGACGCGAGCATATCGGCTTCGTTTTCCAGGCCTTCCACCTGGTGGCGCGCCTCAGCGCGGCCGAGAACATCGCGCTGCCCATGGTTCTCGCCGGAATCGCGCCCCCCGAGCGAGAGCGTCGCGTCGGCGAGGTACTCGAATCCCTGGACCTGGGCGACCGCGCCTCGCACCGGCCCGACCAGCTGTCGGGTGGCCAGCGCCAGCGCGTTGCGATCGGTCGCGCCATCGTCATGCGTCCTGGCCTGCTGCTGGCGGACGAGCCGACCGGGAACCTCGACCAGCACTCGGGCCAGGAGGTGGTGCAGCTTCTCGAAAAGCTCAACGACGATGGCATCACGCTGATCGTGGTCACGCACGATTCGGCTATCGGCCGCCGGGCACGCCGCCGGATTCGCATGCTGGATGGCCGCATCGACAGCGACGAGCCCGAAGATGCGCCTGCCTGACCTGTTGGCACTCGCCTCACGATCGGTCTTCGAGGCACGCACCCGCACCCTGCTGACCCTGCTCGCGATGAGTATCGGTGTCGCCTCGGTGGTCCTGCTCACCGCCCTCGGGGAGGGCGCCCGCCGCTACGTGATCGGCGAATTCGAGCAACTGGGCACCGATCTGCTGATCATGCTGCCCGGGCGCACTGAGACCACCGGTGGTCCGCCACCACTTTTCGGGCAGACGCCGCGCGACCTGACCATAGACGACTCACAGGCGCTGCTGCGCGAACCGAGCATTATCAAGGTGGCGCCAATCACAGTGGGCAACGCGCCGGTGTCGCACGCCAACTTGGAGCGCGAGGTCACCATCGTGGGCAGTACCCCGGACTTCTTCCCGATTCGGCGCATCCGCGTCGGTGTGGGGCGGCAACTGCCGGACATCCCCGCCGACCGGCAGAGCAACGTGATCGTCCTCGGCGCCGCTCTCAAGCAGGAACTGTTTGGCCGTCACAACCCGCTCGGGCGCTGGGTTCGGGTCAACGACCGGCGCTTCCGGGTGATCGGAATACTGGCGCCGGGGGGTGAATCCCTGGGGACGGACCTGGGCGATATGGCGATCATTCCGGTCGCATCCGCACAGGCGCTGTTCAACTCGCCCTCCCTGTTCCGGGTACTCATTCAGGCAAGCGCCAAAGAAGACATCGAGGCCGCGCGGCAGGCGGCAATAAAAACCATCCGGCTGCGCCACGATGGCGAGGATGACGTCACCATCATCAGCCAGGACGCCATGCTCGGCACCTTTGACCGTATCCTGCGGGCACTCACCTATACCGTCAGCGGCATCGCCGCGATCAGCCTTGCGGTGGCCGGCATCCTGATCATGAACGTGATGCTGGTCGCAGTATCGCAGCGGGTCGCGGAGATCGGCCTGCTCAAGGCCCTGGGCGGATCGGAACGCCAGGTGCTACGCCTGTTCCTGACCGAGTCGATTATGCTGGCGGGCGCGGGCGCATTCATCGGGATCGTGCTCGCGGGGCTCGGCATACTGCTGGTCAACCAGCTCTATCCCGGCTTCCCCTTCGCCGCGCCCCTGTGGGCGCCCCTTGCGGCGGTCGGCGTGGCGCTCTCGGCCGGTTTGCTGTTCGGGGTCCTGCCGGCGCGTCGCGCGGCTCGCCTGGACCCGGTGCAGGCTTTGAGCGGACGCTGACATGAGAGTGGCCGACCTGCTACAGCTGACCACTTTCGCCATCCTGGCGCAGCGCACCCGCAGCCTGCTGACCGGCCTGGGCATCGCGGTGGGCATTGCGGCCGTGGTCCTGCTGACCGCGATCGGCGAAGGGGTGCAACGCTTTGTCACCGCGGAATTCACCCAGTTCGGCACCAACCTGCTCGCGGTCACCCCCGGCAAGACCGAGACCTTCGGCATGTCCGGCGCGATCATCAGCACGGTCAGGCCACTCAGCCTGGACGATGCCGAGTCGCTGCGACGTCTCCCCCAAGTGCGAGCGGTGGTGCCCTTCGTGCAGGGCAACGGCGCGGTCGAGTGGAAGGGGCGCACCCGCCGCACCTACATTTTCGGCACCGGTTCAGACGTGCCCGAGGTCTGGCAGATACGCCCCGCTTCGGGCCGTTTCCTGCCGGCGGACGAACCACGCAACGCGCGCGCCTTCGCCGTGCTCGGAAGCAAGCTGCGCGAGGAACTTTTCGGCGCCCATTCCCCCTTGGGGGAGAGAATCCGTATTGGCGGCGAGAGTTACCGCGTCATCGGGAGCATGCAATCCAAGGGGCAGATGCTGGGCTTCGACCTGGATGACAGCGTCTATATCCCAGTCGGTCGCGCACTCGCCATGTTCAATCGCGAAAGCCTCATGGAGGTGGATCTGCTCTATCAGGCCGGCGCAGACGCGGCGCAGGTGGCCGAAAGGGTGCGCACGATCCTGCGTCAGCGACACGGACGCGAGGACTTCACCATCATCACCCAGGACCAGATGCTCGAGGTACTCGGCTCGGTATTGGACATCCTGACCCTCGCCGTCGGGGCACTCGGGACCATCTCGCTGGCGGTCGGCGGTATCGGCATCCTCACCATCATGACCATCTCGGTCAACGAGCGCATCCACGAGGTCGGACTGCTGCGTGCGCTGGGTGCAGCACGTCGCCAGATCCTGGGGCTGTTCCTCGGCGAGGCCATGATTCTGGGCAGCATGGGCGGGATTGCGGGCCTCGCGCTGGGCATCGGCGGTGCCTGGCTGGTCGGCCTGCTCGTGCCCGGGCTGCCGGTGCAGATCGCGTGGACCTATGTGCTGCTGTCGTTTGCCGTCGCGGTCGTAATCGGCCTGCTGGCCGGGGCCCTGCCGGCGTTGCGCGCCGCAAGCCTGGACCCGATCGAGGCACTCCGAACGGAATAAAGCGAACGTAAAAAAAGGCCGGGCTGAAAGCCCGGCCCGCTTCAGCGGCTTGTTTCAGAAATCGCCGGCACTGCCCGCGACCATGACCGCCAGCATCTGCTGGTTGACCCGGACCGCGGTTTCGGTGACCTCGGCCGGCAACAGGTCGCTGTTGATCAGCATGTCGAGGTTGAGCATCATCAGCCAGATCTTGCCATTCGGGTCTTCGACCATCGAAATCCGGCACGGCATGTAGCTCGAGAACACCGGGTTGGCCATGACCATGACCTTGGCATCCATCGGGTTACAGAACTGGTAGATCGACAGGTGCGGCGTCTTCTCGCCGCGCGCCTCGAGTTCCTGCGACACGTTCTGCTGGCCGACCAGCTTGAGGTTCAGCTCGACCGCCTTGGACAACATCGCCTGGGCCGCATCCTCGATGGAGACGCCATCCTCGAGGGCCATCTGAACCACGGTCTGCTTGATGTCGGTGATTTCGATGCTGGAGGATCTCGCCGCGGACTCGGCAGACGCGACTGCCTTGACTGGCGGCGCAAACTCGGGTGGCTGGAAGGTATATCCCTCCGACACCTTGGCGTCGTCCAGCGTGGCGATATAGGCGCTCAGGTCGATGAGGTCCTGGTCTTCGTATTCGTCGAAGGTCTCGTCTTCCTCGTCATTGGCATGCCGGCGGACCTTGTCACGGAATCCACGGATGGTGGTGTAGAGGTAGGCGGGGTGCTGACCGGCCAGGGGAGGCGCCTCTTTCCTCGGATTGCCATAACCGTCGCGGGAATGACAGAACCGGCATTCGTCCTGGAAGATCTCCTCACCGTTTTCGACATTGCCCCCGATCGCCTCCACATTGAAGCGCGCATCGGCACTGAGATTCAGCGATGCCAGATAGGCGGCCACGTTGTTGATGTCCTCTTCGGACATCTCGTGCAGCTTGGAGGTACGGACCATCAGCGGATAGTTGCGGTGATCCTGGTCGCGGTACTCCTTGATCGCCTTGACCAGGTATTCCTGGGGCATGCCGGCAATTCTGGGAGAGAGCTGCCCGGGGGTGCCCTGTCCATACTGTCCGTGGCAGATGGCGCAGCTCTTGTTGATTTCCTCACCGCGCGCCAGGTCCGCGGACAAGGCGTTGCCCGCGAAGGCGAGCGCAACCGTGAACATGAAAATTCTCATCATGGGATCATCCTTTGGAATTAATTTGGATCGTTATTCTTAGTGCGGCGCTATCGGTACCCGACCGATAACTGACGCCTATCCCGGAATGGCATCTCAGCCCGCCAAACCAGCGGTTTATTTTTCCCTCGAAGGGTAAAAAGTCAATCCGTGATGACCCGCAGATCCGGGCCGGGGTCAATTGACCTGGCCATTTTGACACGTCCCCAGGGTATTCAGGACCCTGTTCAGAACAACCTGGGTTAACCCATCCCCTGTCGCAGCAACGCCTCCAGGCAACGCATGAAGCCTTCGCGCTGCTCCGCATAGACCCAATGACCGGCATCAGCCACCGGGCAGAACCGGGCCTGCGGGAACATCTCCCGGATCACGGGTTCTGCGTCCGGTCGGACATAATCCGAACGCTCGCCGAAGATGAAATGCGCGGGACCGGGATAACTCATGCCGGCTGGCTGATCGAAGCCGGTGATGTCCGACATGCCCTCCCTCAGCGCCGGCAGGTTGATCCGCCAAGCCCAAGCAGAGCCGGTGCGCACCAGGTTCTGCAGCAGGAAGCCGCGAACGCCCTCCTCGGGGACCGTTGCTGCAAGCCTCCGATCCGCATCGGACCGGTCCCGCAACGCAGCCGGATCGATCGACTCCATGGCATCCAGGATCAGACTGAAGTCGTGCCGATAGGCGACCGGCGCAATATCCACGACCGCCAGCCCCCGGATCCGTTGCGGTTGTTGCAGGGCCAGATGCATGGCCACCTTGCCGCCCATGCTGTGCCCGACCAGGAGGCAATAGCCGATTTCCAGGCTGTCCAGCAGGCCGAGCAAGTCGGTGCCCATGCTGCTGTAGTCCATCTCCGGCGCATGCGGGGACTGGCCGTGATTACGCAGATCGGGCACCAGCACCCGGTAGCGGGAAGAAAGCGAGCGCGCGATTGAACCCCAGTTGGCAGACGAGCCGAACAGGCCGTGCAGCAGCACCAACACCCCGCCGCCATCACCGTACTCGCGGAAATGCAACGGCAGCGGCATTGGGTCTCAGCGTTTACGCGGCGGCATCAGGTCGGTGATCGTCCCCTCGGCCATCTCGGCCGCCATACCAATGGATTCGTTCAGGGTCGGATGCGGATGAATGGTGAGCCCGATATCCTCGGCATCGGCGCCCATCTCCAGACCCAGCACGGTCTCACCAATCAGCTCACCGGCATTGCGTCCAACGATGCCGGCACCGAGCAGACGGTGCGTCTTGGGGTCGAAGATCAGCTTGGTCAGGCCCTCTTCACGGTGAATGCCGAGGGCCCGGCCGGAAGCCGCCCAGGGGAACACGCCCTTCTCGATCTCGATGCCCTTCTCCTGGGCTTCGGTTTCGGTCAGGCCCATCCAGGCGACCTCGGGATCCGTATAGGCCACCGAGGGGATGGTCAGGGGGTCGAACAGGGCCGGCAGCCCGGCAATGACCTCGGCCGCGACATGACCCTCGTGCACCGCCTTGTGCGCCAGCATCGGGTTGCCGACGATGTCGCCGATGGCGTAGATGTGCGGCACATTGGTACGCATGTGCTGATCCACGCTGATGAAGCCACGCTCGTCGAACTCGACGCCCGCGGCTTCCGCATTGATCAGCTTGCCATTGGGGATACGTCCCACCGAAACCAATACCCGATCGTAGGTCTGCGGTTCGGGGGCCTTGTCGCCCTCGAAGGTCACCTTGAGGCCGGACTTGAGCGCCTGAATATCAGCGACCTTGGTCTTCAGCCAGATGTTGCGCACCTTGGCGCCGAGGCGTTTCTGCAGCGGACGCACCAGATCCCGGTCACACCCGGGAATGAGTCCATCCTGCAGCTCCACGATGTCGATCTTGGCGCCCAGGGTCGAATAGACCGTCGCCATCTCCAGGCCGATGATGCCCCCGCCGATGATGAGCATGGACTTGGGCACGTCCGCGAGGGCGAGCGCGCCGGTCGAATTCATGAGGCGCTCGTCGTCGTTGGGGAAACCGGGGATCTGGACCGGCCGGGAACCGGCGGCAATGATGGCGTGCTCAAACTCGATGCGTTTGACACCCTCGGCAGTCTGCACCGTGATCTGGCGTGGGGTCTCGAACTGGCCGACCCCCTGGACCACCTGGACCTTGCGTTGTTTCGCCAGCGCCGCCAGGCCGCCGGTGAGGCGTCCGACCACCTTGTCCTTGCCGGCACGCATCGCGTCGAGGTCGATCTTGGGTTTGGTGTAACGCACCCCCATCACCTCGAGTTCCGCCACCTCGTTGATTACCTCCGCGGTATGCAGCAAGGCCTTCGAGGGGATGCAGCCGACGTTGAGACACACCCCGCCGAGCGAGGAATAACGTTCGATGAGCACAGTGCTCAGGCCAAGATCCGCGGCGCGGAAGGCCGCGCTGTAACCGCCGGGTCCTGCTCCCAACACGACGACCTGCGTATGGATATCCACTTTGCTCATCTGTTCATTCCCCTGGATGCAGTGCGTTTCCCAATACGAAAAAATCTGAAGCGGCCAAAATACCGAACAACTCAACGCTAAGTTTTCGTCGGCTGAATAAGAAATTCACCGCAAAGGTCGCCAAGTTCGCGAAGGCTTCTTCGAATACATGAAACCGCGCAATCGAAACCACAATACATGCGAATACCAAGCAACGAGCATCCGCGTGCCTGCCTTAAATCCTTTGCGTCCTTGGCGTCCTTTGCGGTTCTAACAATCTTTCTAAAGCACCAGCCTGCGGATATCACCCAGCAGTCCCGACAGGTAGGTGGTGAAGCGCACACCCTCGGCCCCGTCGATCACGCGGTGATCATAAGACAGGCTGAACGGCATCATCAGGCGTGGCTCGAAATCGCTCCCGTTCCACTTGGGCTTCATCTCCGCGCGTGAAACACCCAGGATCGCCACTTCCGGCGAATTCACTATCGGCGTGAACTGGGTACCCCCGATGCCGCCCAGGCTCGAGATCGAGATGCAGCCGCCCTGCATGTCCGTGGGTGACAGCTTGCCGGCACGCGCACGGGAACTGACGTCCATGAGATCGCGCGCCAGGTCGAACACCCCTTTCTGGTCGACATCGCGCACCACCGGCACCATCAAGCCGTTGGGGGTGTCGACCGCCACGCCGATATGGACATAGCGCTTCAGGATCAGCTTTTCGGTGTCCGGCGAAAGCGATGCGTTGACCTGCGGGTACTCGCGCAGGGCCGCCGCCAGGGCCTTCATCAGGAACGGCATGAAGGTCAGCTTGACGCCTTCCTTCTCCGCCTGCGCCTTGAGCCCCTTGCGGAAGGCCTCCAGCTCGCTGATGTCCGCCTCGTCGAACTGGGTGACATGCGGAATACCCAGCCAGGCATTGTGCAGGTGCTTGCCGCTGATCTTCTTGATGCGGCCGAGTTCCTGTTCCTCGATCTCGCCAAACTGGCTGAAATCGATTTCCGGCGGGCGCGGAAGTTGCAGTGCACCACCGCTGGCCGCCACTTCGGGCGCCCCTTCCGCGAGGGTCCGCTTGACGAAATCCTGGACATCCTCCTTGATGATCCTGCTCTTCGCGCCGGATCCCGGCACATGGTAGAGATCGACGCCGAGCTCGCGCGCGAAGCGACGCACCGCCGGACTGGCATGCGCCTTGCCCCTCGGGGCATCCGAGGGCTTGGCGATCACCGGGCGACGGCGCGCCTCTTTCTCGCCCGGCAGGCGTTGCGGCGTCTCGGCCTCTGCCGCCGGCGCTGCTGCCTCGGCGGCAGTGGACGCCGGCTCGCCAGACGGCTGCGCGGATGGCGCGCTTTCCGCGGCCGCAGCACCGCCAGCGGTCTCGATGTCGCACAGCGGGTCACCCTGGTTGACCCGGTCGCCGACGCTGACTTTCAGATCACGGACAACCCCCGCATGCGGGGATGGGATCTCCATGGTGGCCTTGTCGGTCTCGAGCGTGAGCAGCGATCCGTCCTTTTGCACGCTGTCGCCATCCGCGACCAGGATCTCGACCACCTCGACATCCTTGAAATCTCCGATATCCGGGATGCTCACCGGCAGCGTCTGTACGGCCCCGCTGGCGGGCGCCGCAGCCGCTGCTGGCGCCGTCTCCGGTGGACTCGCCGTTTCGGTCTCGGGCGCTGCCACCTCGGCGGTTTCAGCCTCCGTTTCCGCCTGTTCTGCCTCGTCCGCGGTCTCCGCGGACTGCAGCAGCAGGATCACATCCCCCTGGTTGATCTTGTCCCCGATGCTGATCCTCACTTCCTGCACCACGCCCGCCTCGGGAGAGGGAATCTCCATGGTGGCCTTGTCGCTCTCGAGCGTCATCAGCGAGTCTTCGACCGCCACGCTGTCGCCTGGCGAGACCAGGATCTCGATCACCTCGACGTCATGGAAATCGCCGATATCCGGGAGCTTTACTTCGATCATCTGGTTCATCCTGTCATCCCCCGCTCAGACCGTCACCGGATTGGGCTTTTCCGGGTCGATCTTGTAGGCCTTGATCGCTTGGGCCACGACCTTGGATTCGATCTCCCCGGTGTCGACCAGCGCCTTGAGCGCCGCCACGACCACGTAGTGGCGATTGACCTCGAAATGTTTACGCAGCTGGGAGCGCAGGTCGGAACGGCCGAAGCCGTCCGTGCCCAGCGTGAGGTAATGACGATCGCCGAGATAGGGGCGGATCTGGTCGGGATAGGCACGCATGTAATCGGTCGCAGCCACCGCCGGACCGACGGCCTTTTCCAACTGCTGCGCCACGTAACTCTGGCGCGCCTTGCGCGTGGGATGCAGCATGTTCCAGCGCTCCGTGTCCTGGCCGTCGCGGCGCAGCTCGTTGAAGCTGGTAACGCTCCACACGTCGGCTGCCACGTTCCACTCCTCTTCGAGCAGATTGGCTGCCGCGATCACCTCGCGCAGGATGGTGCCAGAACCCAGCAGCTGCACCCGCTTCTTCTTGCGCGACCCCTGCCGGTAGAGGTACATGCCGCGGATGATCCCTTCTTCCGAGCCTTCCTGCATGGCGGGCTGCGGGTAGTTCTCGTTCATCACGGTGACGTAGTAGAAGACGTTCTGCTGCCGCTCGTACATCTCCTTCATACCGTGGTGCAGGATCACGCTCAGCTCGTAGGCAAAGGTCGGGTCATAGCTGCGGCAGTTCGGGATGGTGCCGGCAACCAGGTGGCTATGCCCGTCCTGGTGTTGCAGACCCTCGCCGGCCAGCGTAGTACGCCCAGCGGTGCCGCCGAGCAGGAAACCGCGCGCCTGCATGTCTCCGGCGGCCCACGCAAGGTCACCCACGCGCTGGAAGCCGAACATGGAGTAGTAGATGTAGAAGGGGATCATGCTCACGCCGTGGTTGCTGTACGACGTGGCAGCTGCGATCCAGGAGGACATCGCGCCCGCCTCGTTGATTCCTTCCTGCAGTATCTGGCCCTTCTTGTCCTCGCGGTAATACATGACCTGATCGGAGTCCTGCGGGGTATACAGCTGACCCACGGACGAATAGATACCCAGTTGCCGGAACATACCCTCCATACCGAAGGTGCGCGCCTCGTCCGGCACGATCGGCACCACGAACTTGCCCATGTTCTTGTCGCGGATCAGGGTGGTGAGGAAACGCACGAAGGCCATCGTGGTGGACATCTCGCGGTCGCCGCTGCCCTCGAGCAGGGCCTTGAAGGTGGAGAGTTCCGGTATTTCGAGCAGCTTGGCCTCTGCACGGCGGGAGGGCATATAACCGCCGAGGGCATTGCGACGCTCGTGCAGGTAGCTCATCTCCGCGCTGTCCGCGGGTGGCTTGAAATACGGCGCCGAGGCGATCTGGTCGTCGGGGATCGGGATATTGAAGCGGTCACGAAAGGCCTTGAGTGCTTCTTCGCCCATCTTCTTCTGCGAGTGGGTGATGTTCTGCCCTTCGCCGGCCTCGCCCATACCGTAGCCCTTGACAGTCTTGGCCAGGATCACGGTCGGCTGACCCTTGTGCGCGGTGGCCTCGGCGTAGGCCGCAAAGATCTTGATCGGATCGTGGCCACCGCGGTTGAGGCGCCAGATGTCCTCGTCCGACATGTTGGCCACCATCGCCTTCAGTTCGGGGTATTTGCCAAAGAAGTGTTCGCGCACAAAGGCGCCGTCCTTGGATTTGTAGGCCTGATAGTCGCCGTCGACACACTCCTCCATGCGGCTGAGCAGGAGGTTGTCCTTGTCGCGCGCCAGGAGCGGATCCCAGTACCCACCCCAGATCACCTTGATCACCTTCCAGCCCGCGCCGCGGTAGACCGCCTCGAGTTCCTGGATGATCTTGCCATTGCCGCGCACCGGGCCGTCCAGGCGCTGCAGATTGCAGTTGACCACGTGCACCAGGTTGTCGAGGCGCTCGCGCCCGGCGAGCGAGATGGCGCCCAGCGACTCCGGCTCGTCCATCTCGCCGTCACCCATGAAGGCCCAGACCTTGCGATCGGCGGCCGCGGAAAGATCCCGATCCGCAAGGTACTTCATGAAGCGCGCCTGGTAGATCGACATCAGCGGCCCCAGCCCCATGGACACGGTGGGGAACTGCCAGAAGTTCGGCATCAGCCAGGGGTGCGGATAAGAGGAAAGCCCACCGCCATCGACCTCCTGGCGGAAGCGGTTCATCTCCTCCTCGCTGAGGCGCCCTTCGAGGAAGGCGCGCGCGTAAATCCCTGGGGCGGAGTGCCCCTGGAAGAACACCAGGTCACCCTCCTGAGTGTCGTTGCTCGCACGGAAAAAATGATTGAAGCCGACGTCGAACAGGGTCGCAGCGGAGGCAAAGCTGGCGATGTGACCGCCGAGTTCTGTGGCCTTGCGGTTCGCCTGCACCACCATCGCCATGGCATTCCAGCGGATGAAGGAACGGATTCGGGATTCCATCGCCTGGTCGCCCGGGTAGGGCGGCTGCTTGGTCAGGGGAATGGTGTTCACATAGGCGGTGTTGGCGCTGAGCGGGATGTCCGCCCCGGAGCGTCGCGCCTTGTCGATCAGACGTTCGAGCAGGTAATGCGCCCGGTCTGCGCCCTCCATCTCGAGTACCGAGTCGAGGGCGTCCAGCCATTCCTGTGTTTCCTGGGGATCGATATCGGGTTTCACTGCCATTGCCTGCCACCGTTGTCGCTGGAATCTCACATCAGACACCCCTTCGGGCGTCGCTTGAGCGCAATTCAAGCAAAGATACCAAGGAAAAGCGAACAATTTCTGCGTTCCATTTCAAAACAATATGTTACGTATTTAATTTAATTGGACTATTGTACCAATACATCGCCTTCTCAGGAATCGCCGGGCACGCCATAATAGGGATGTGGGGGCGATCCGCAGGCTGCGTGTTTGGGTGGCGTCGCGACAACCTTGACCACGCTGCGATGGCGAGCAATGAACAACTCCAATAAACCTTCGATCGCCCACTGGTTACGCCGGCTGCTGTTGCTCAGCGGCCTGCTTCCCGCATTGCTGGTTATTGCCACCCTGGCGATCGCTGGGGCGCTTGCATACGAAAGACTGCTCGAGCAGCAGCGTGACGCGCTCCGGCAACAGGCGCACAAACAGCTTCGGGAAACGATCCAGCTGCGCACCACCATCATCAGCGGGCAACTGGAACAGCTGTCCCGGGATGTGGCGTCCTTCGCCCGCCACGTCGGGTTGGTGTTACGGCGGCCCGCGAGCCTGCCGCTGCAGCAATACAAGGCGTATGCGCGCACCCCGCAAGGCGACCTGTACTCGTCCCAGGAGAACGGGGGATTCGCTTTTTTCTACAGCGGTATCAAACCGGTAGACGCGCGTGCCCTCGAGAAACTGCAGCGCCTGCTGAGCGTTGACCCCGCCATGCGCGACCTCCTGCAGCGACACCCGCAGGCGGTCGAAGTCTTTTTCAGCACCCACGACTCCCTCCAGCTCAGCTATCCCTACAGCGACCCGCTGGAACGCTTCACACCAGGCACAGACCTTGCCCAATCGCCGAACTACTACCTCGCGGACGCGAGCCACAATCCGGAGCGTGTTCCGGTGTGGGCCGCCCCGCGGCGTGATCCCGGCAGTAGCCACTGGCTAAGCGCCTGTATCGCGCCGGTCTACCGCAACGACCTGCTTGAGGGAGTGGTCGGTCTGGATGTCCGGTTGGACGCACTGGTCGCCGGCATCGACCCACTGCCGGATCGCAAGCACGCCGCCCTGATGCTGCTCTCGAGCGACGGCTCGCTGATCGCACCCTCGGCGGATATCGGCGCAGCGGACGCCGCAGCAAATGGTTCAGCCATTGAACTGCAGACAGGCCCTGACCGCGAAGGCGCGCTCGACGTCCGCTTGCCTGAGAGCGCGCGGACGGCGATCACCCAACAGGAAAACGGCATTCTGCCTCTCGGGCCGGGTGGAAACCGGCTGCTGGCCTGGTCGACCATTCCGCAAACAGACTGGAAGCTGCTCGCCATTCAAACCGAAGCCACCGCCGTGGGATCCGCGCAACGCGCTGTCGACACCGTGATGAACACCCTCCTGAGTGGCGCCCTGGTAACGGTCCTCATTCTCTCCCTGACTGCTTTCCTGCTGATGCTGAAAAGCCGCCGGGGCGCTGATCGACTGGCCCTGCCCCTGCACTACCTCAAACATACCGCGCAGCAGACCGCTGACGGCAAGTACCTGCATGTGCCGCCGAACGTCCAATTCGACGAACAGCAGCAGGCCGCACAGGCACTGGTCGACCTCGGCGGCAAGTTGCAGAGCAAGGCCCAAACCGAGGCGAGAACGCGGCTTGCGCTGCAACGTTCGCAGGCAGACCTGGAAAAACGACTGGACAGCTGCTCTCAGGAACTGCTGCTGGCATCACATGCGCGTGAACGGCTCGAGACCACCCCTTCCCCCTTGAGTGGCTACGATCACCTGACCGGACTGCCCGCCGCACCACTCTTCCACGATCGCGCGAAGCAGGCGCTCCTGCTGGCAGAGCGAAACGAGAAACCGCTGCTGGTCGTGCTGTTGCAACTCTCCGGGTTCGTCCCGGGGCAGGAACCCGAGGGCGAAAACACCCACGACCGGCTACGCCAGGCCATTGCGCATCGCCTCGCGAGCCGCATGCGTGCGAGCGACACCGTCGCGCGTCTGGGCCACAACGAGTTTGCGGTCGTGATGTTCGATTACGATGCGGAAAAGGTGGCTGGCGAGCCGGGGCAGGAGATCGCGGCACGCATCGGCATGCCCAGCGATCCACCCGACGAGGGTGCCAGCGTGAAGGCCGAGATGGGGTTGTCCCGCTACCCGCAGGACGGCGACAGCATCGTCGAGCTACTCCACCAGGCGGATGCGACGCTCCTGCTCACCCCGGAGTCCGAACGACCATCCTTTACTGTCCGGGCCGCCAGGAGCGGCGAGGAATAACAGCAAGGCCGAGCAAGAGGCCGGGCACGCGTCCCTGCTCGCCCGCCACCTGCCATCAGTGAATATCGTAGCCGCGCTCCTCATGCAGCACGATATCGAGACCTTCGACCTCGTCCTCGTCGCCGACACGCAGGCCGGTGATCGCGTCCACCACCTTGAGAATCACCCAGGTAAGGACCGCGGTGAACACCACCGTCGCAACAACCCCGACGGCCTGCACGTAAAGCTGGCCACCCATGCTCTCGATCCCATCGGCAAATCCGTAGCCGCTGAATACGCCCAGCGAGGTCGCCGAGAAGACCCCCGCCATCAGGGTGCCGAGGAAACCGCCCACGCCGTGCACAGGGAAGACGTCCAGGGAGTCGTCGATCTTGAGCACCCGCTTGATGAACAGGGTGGCATTGAAGCAGACGAATCCGGCCAGGATACCGATCACCAGGGCGCCACCCGGACCGACGAATCCGGAGGCCGGGGTGATGGTGCCAAGGCCCGCCACCATACCGGTGACCGCACCCAGCACGCTCGGCTTGCCGAAACGGATCCATTCCATGCTCAGCCACACCAGGGTGCCGGCGGCCGCCGAGATGTGCGTGACCAGGATCGCCATCGCGGCGCTCCCGTCCGCGGCCAGCGCGCTGCCACCGTTGAAACCGAACCAGCCAACCCAGAGCATGCCGGCACCGGCGACCGTCATGGTCATATTGTGCGGCGGCATAGCGGTACCGGGGAAGCCACGCCGGGGCCCCATCACAACCGCCGCCACCAGCGCCGCGACACCCGCGGTGATGTGCACCACAGTGCCGCCGGCGAAGTCATAAAGACCCATCTGGCCAAGCCAGCCGCCACCCCAGACCCAGTGGGTAATCGGCACGTACACCAGGAACATCCACAACGCAGTGAACAGCAGCATGGCGGAGAACTTCATGCGCTCGGCAAAACCACCGACGATCAGCGCCGGGGTGATGATCGCGAAGGTCATCTGGAACATCATGAAAAGCGATTCGGGGATGGTGCCGGACAGGGTCTCCCGCCCCACGCCGGCCATCATGACCCTGCTGAAGTCACCGATGTAGGCATTGCCCTCACCAAAGGCGAGGCTGTAACCCGCCACCAGCCACAGGACGGAGGCCAGGCCGGCAATCGCGAAGCACTGCATCAGTACCGACAGGACGTTCTTGCTGCGCACCAGTCCGCCGTAGAAAAACGCCAGACCGGGCAGGGTCATCAACAGCACCAGCGCGGTGGAGGCCATGATCCAGGCCGTATCCGGCCCACTCAGGGCGTCTTCGGCCAGCGCCGTCACCGGCAGGGCAAGCAGACCGAGTGCGAGCGCACTTCTTTTGATCTTGTCAGACATCGATTCTCCTCGGGACTTATGGGTCTTGGAATTGCCGGCAAAATGCACGATTCATGCCTCATTATGAGGCATGTCAATTCAAGGGGTTAGCCACCCGCCCACCCGAAAGATGCCTCAGAGTGCACCATAATAGGTCGATATGCGCCAAGTTGGTGCAAATAAGGCAAGAAAAAACCGGCGCCTCCGTAAAGAGACGCCGGCTAATCACCAAGGGGAGTCAATCAATGAACATCCGTTCATTACAAGCTCTCGCCTGCAACCTAAGAGACTGCACTATCGGAGAAAGGTTCCATCACCCCTCGAAATGGACCCCCCGCTCCGCCAGCCAATGCCGGAAACGGTCGATCTTGGTCTGCAGCGAACAGGTCGGCGGCAGGGTGTCGAGATAGTGCCCGTAGGCCTCGCGCAGGGCCAGCTGCTCGTCGGCGCTGAGGGCTGCCCAGTCCCGCAGGCCGCTGTCTTCAGACGAATCGTTCATCCATCCACACCCCGACCACAGGTAATCATCCGTCGATCCGGTTCAAGTACTGGCTCCGCCTCGAAACAGACCGACCTCGATGGGGCCGGACGGCTCCTTTTCGTGTTTCATGTAGGCAGGCTCCTATCCGGTAGGGTGTAGTAAACGCGGCGCATTGCACCGCCTGAGATCGTGCGCAACGGTGCCATGCGCTTTGCTTACCGTACCCTACTCCGCTTTCCGAAATGCTGGTCCAAACGCGTTGGCTACAGCCTGTCTTTCGACCCTGGCCGGGTCTCTTCAAGCAGGCGCATCAGTTCCCGCGCCTGCGGTACGGGCAGTATCCAGGTTCGCTCCTGTGGATTATCCACCATGTGGGGTGGCAGCTGATAGCGGATCACCACGCCCGGGCCGACATAACCCGGTTGCCGGTAGACCCTGGTGTTTGCCGGCAGGCCCGCATCCCTTTGCCAGAACCGCCACCAGAGGCCGTCGAACCGATACAGGGTCAGACTGGTGATGTATCGGACCGGGAGCGTTCCTCTCGAATATTTCGTGAGCCCCCTGAAGGACAACACGCTTTCTTCGACCGCCAGCGGCGTCAACACCGTCTCCTGCCTGACCCAGACTCGAATGCCGTAGGCGTAGTGGATCAGCAGAAACACCAGCAGAAAAAGCACGCCAAACACCAGTACAGCGGCTATTGTGTTGCCAGTGCCGCCGCCGAACAGCCTGCCCGGTCCGAAAATCCAGACCCCGGCGCTGACCATCAGCGCCAACAGTGCCGTCATCGCCGGATGCGAAACCGCGCGGCTATGGAAAAGTTTTTTGCGCCAGAACACCCCGGATACCCTCAGAAAGTCGGGACGGGGTCACAGCTTGCGTTCATAGCCGCTTCACCACCACCGCTTCCTCGCCGAGCCTGTCGATCACCTTGACTGCCACGCCGGCGCCTGCGGGTAGACATCCGGCCAGTCTCGCCAGTTTGCATTCTGACTCCCCCTCCTAACCTCCCCCACGGGTGGGGGAGGAACCGGCTCTCCCGCCCCACTGGTGGAGGAACCGGCTCTCCCTCCCCACTGCTGGAGGAGGAACCGGCTCTCCCTCCCCACTGCTGGAGGAGGAACCGGCTCTCCCTCCCCACGGGTGGGGAGGGTTGGGGTGGGGACTTCGAAGCTCTCGAACAGCTGCGCCGCAAAGGCCTCTACCCGGGTGAGCGGCCGCTTGCCCACCCAGGTGAGCACGGGGCAGCCCTTGGCCTTGCTGATCTTTAGCGTGTCTTTGCTCATGCCTGATCGCTCAATTGCAGTTCGGTGCCTTCGGAAAGGATGTCGATGTAGGCCTTGTACTTGAATTTGCGGTTACGCCGCCCCGGCGTGATCTGCTGCAGGATACCGATGCGCTCCGCCTCGGTGATCAGGGTGTTGGCCTTGTTGTAACTCACCCCCAGGGCCTGCTGCACATCTTTCACACGCACCACGGGCTGACGCATCAGCAGACGCAGTAACATCACCCCCGAAGGTCCGACGCTGGACTGGATCAACCGATCGGTATCGTCACGCTCGAGGCGCTGAATTCGACGGGTGGTGCTGACCACCTGGTTGGATACGACCACCACACCCTCCAGAAAGAAGCGCACCCAGGCCTCGTAGTTGCCATCCACCCGCACCTGGGTGAGGCGGTCGTAGTATTCCTGTTGATGGACCTTGAGATAGGCGCTCAGATACAGCATCGGCTCGTCGAGTACCCCGCGCCATACTAGGTACAAGGTGATCAGCAACCGCCCGAGGCGACCGTTGCCGTCGTTGAATGGGTGGATGGTTTCGAACTGGAAATGGATGAGGGCACAGCGCACCAACACCGGCAACTCGCTTTCCGCGTGCAGGTAGTTTTCCAGCGCGTGCAGCGCCTCGTGCATGGCCTCAACCGGTGGCGGCACGAAGCGGGCGTTGCGCAGGTTGGACCCGCCGATCCAGTTCTGGCTTTGACGGAGTTCACCGGGCGTCAGAGCGTCCTTGCCACCGCGCACCTGTTGCATGAGTACAGCATGGATCTCGCGCAGCAGACGCAGCGACATCGGGAATTCGTCGCTGCGGATGCGTTCCAGGCCGAAATTCATGGCCTGGACGTAGTTGATGACCTCACCCAGGTCGACGGTCGGCTCGGTTTCCTCGTCGAGCCCGAGAACATCAACCAAAGATGATTGTGTGCCTTCGATCTGCGAGCTGAGCAAGGCCTCCTTCTGAATGAACATGGCGACAAACAGCTCGGGGCTCGGCAGTACGCTGGCGATGGTGTTGATCGCGCCGAGCGCCCTGTCAGCACGGGACAACAGCAGACTCAGCTCTCCATCCAGTTGCAGCGCCGGTTCGGGCGGCAATGGGGCCGGGAAAAAGGCCTTATAGCCCTGTAGGGTTTTTCGGAAGGTGCCGCTTCTGCTCATTTCTGACTCCTTGAAGTACGAGATAAGGGCAATTCCCTTGCCCTCTTATTTTCATTTTTTGAATTATAGAATAAATATTCTCTTCTTATTATCTTTATTTGAAATAAGGAAGGCCGCCATCCGCTTCAATGCAACTCTTCATACATACAGCGGGGCTACGGACTGCCGTATTGCACTTCCTGCCCAAATGCCCGCGTCTCATCCAGCGCATTCTCTGCCAACGCTCCGGCGGCGAAGATCACAGCTAGTGCAGCACCTCAGGGTTGAGTGCCGCGGCCTTGCGGCCTTCGGGCGTGAGTGGGCGCTCGCCCTTGGTGAGGCGGTCGAGGTCCTCGCTGATCGCTGAGCGCATCGTTTTTCAGCTCGACGATCAGGTGCCTGCCGTCCTTGCGGCAGATCACGATTCCGTGCGCTCGCCCCAACGCCGGCCAAGTTCATGCGGCACCTGGAGGTGGTCGAGCACTCGCGCGACGATGAAATCGACGATTTCGTCCACCGTCTCGGGGCGGAAGTAGAACCCCGGGTTGGCCGGCAGGATGGTGGCCCCGGCCTGCGCCAGGGTCAGCATGTTCTGCAGGTGGATGGTCGAGAACGGTGTTTCGCGCACCACCAGGATGAGCGGCCGTTTCTCCTTGAGCGCGACGTCGGCGGCCCGGTCGATCAGGTCATTGCAGATCCCGCCCGCGACCGAGGCCAGGGTGCCGGTGGTGCAGGGGCAGACGACCATGGCGCGTGGCGGATTGGTGCCGCTGGCGACCGGCGCGAGCCATTGCTGTCGGCCGAAAACGCGCAGCCGGCCCGCCTCACAGCCAAAGTGCCGGGTCAGGTAGGCTTCGGCCTCGGCACTCCCGGATGGCAGCTGCAGGTCGGTCTCCATATTGATGACCACCTGGCCGGCCTGCGAGATCATCAGCTGCACCTCACGCCCCGCCTGCAACAGGCACTCGATCAGGCGCAGCCCATACTGCGTCCCGGATGCCCCGGTCACGGCCACTGCAATCGCCTCGTTCATGCGCTCTCCCTTTGTTTCAATGCGTCCAGGATGCGACCGTGGATGCCCTCGAAACCGCCATTGCTCATCACCAGGATGGTGTCGCCGGCCTTCGCCGTCCCGCTCAGACGGTTCACGATCTCGTCCGTGCTGGCGGCGACCTGCAGTCTGTCCCCGAGTGGCGCCAGCACCGCAGCGGCATCCCAGGCGAGGTCGGGGGGCACGAACACCTGTACCGTATCCGCCTGCCGAAGCGCATCGGCCAGGCGGCCGGCAAGCACCCCCATGCGCATGGTGTTGGAGCGCGGTTCGAGCACCGCGTGGATACGCCCCTGCCCCACCTGGGCACGCAGTCCGGCCAGGGTCGTCTCGATCGCCGTCGGGTGATGGGCGAAGTCGTCGAACACCCGTATGCCGCCGACCTCGCCTCGCAGTTCCATACGGCGTCGCACATTGCGGAAACGACACAGCGCATCCGCGGCCACATCCGGGGGCACGCCCGCGTGCCGCGCGGCCGCAATCGCCGCCAGCGCGTTGGCGATGTTGTGCCTGCCCGTCAGCGCCCATGCGACCCGCCCCACGGTCCGGCCCTCGCAGATCACGTCAAAGGCGCTGCCGTCCGCGCTGACCCCGGACACCCGCCAGGTGGCCTCCATCTGCTGATCGAAGTGTTCCAGCGGAGTCCAGCAGCCCATGTCCAATACCTCGTGCAAATTGCCCTCGTTGAGCGGACTGATGATCAGGCCGCTCCCGGGCACGGTGCGCACCAGGTGATGGAACTGGGTCTGGATGGCCGCCAGGTCGTCGAAGATATCGGCATGGTCGAACTCGAGGTTGCTCATGACCAGGGTACGCGGATGGTAGTGCACGAACTTGGAGCGCTTGTCGAAGAACGCGGTGTCGTATTCGTCCGCCTCGACCACGAAGAAGGGGCTGCTGCCCGCGCGCGCGGAGATGCCGAAATTCTGCGGCACGCCCCCGATCAGGAAGCCGGGATTCAATCCCGCATCCTCGAGTATCCAGGCCAGCATGGCGCTCGTGGTCGTCTTGCCATGTGTGCCGGCCACCGCCAGCACCCAGCGATCCGCCAGGACCTGTTCCGCCAGCCACTGCGGACCGGAGGTGTAGCTCAGGCCCGCGTCCAGCATGTATTCCACCGCGGGGTTACCGCGCGACAGGGCATTGCCCACGACCACCCTGTCGGGGGCCGGCTGCAGATGTTCCGGCTTGTAGCCCGGCATGAGGGTGATACCCGCCTCCTGCAGCTGGGTGCTCATGGGCGGATAGACATTCGCATCCGAACCCGACACCTCGTGCCCCAGTTCGCGGGCGATCAGGGCAATCCCCCCCATGAAGGTGCCGCAGATACCGAGGATGTGGATGTGCATGACGGGACGACTCAGGTGGGGTTGGCAGCCAGTTCCGGCGCAAACCATTGCGCAATCAGGCCAAACAGGAACATGGTGTAGGCGAGCACGATCAACACCGACGCGGCCAGGCCGATATCCAGGGCATGCCGCAGCACGTGCGCCATCACCACGATACTCCAGACGAACAACATCAGGTCCGGAAGCGCGGTCATCTCGACGCCCAGCAACCCCAGCAGGTTGCGGTACACGAGCGCGATCCCGCCGAGCACCACGCCCGCCCCGAGCAGCGCCGCATAGGACTGCAGCCAGCGCTCAGCCCGCCCGCGTACCTGCAGGGCGGCGAACAGCAGGCCGGCGCTGAGCAGCAGCTCCACCAGCGCCGCCAGCAGCGACGCCCCGGGCCCGAATACCGGCACGCCGAGCAGGGTGTTGATCAGCAGGTTCAGCAACAACAGCCATTGCAGCAACCAGGGTGACCGGGGCAGGTCGCCGGGGGTACGGCGCAACAGGCACAGCTGCCAGAAGAAGCGGGTCAAATCGTTCATCAACCAGATGTTATGCTTTCGGCCCCGAAACGGATGGACCGATGCAAGAATACCTTATCGATACCCAGGACGCCCTGCAGCAACTATGTGAACAGCTGCGCGGCAGCGAATGGCTGGCGGTCGACACCGAGTTCATCCGCGAACGCACCTACTATCCGCGACTGTGCCTGATCCAGGTCTGCAATGGCGAGATCGCCGCTTGCGTGGATCCGCTGCGACTGGAAGACATGCAGCCTTTCCTCGATGTCCTGTTCGACGGCAGCATCCTCAAGGTCTTCCATGCCGCGCGCCAGGACCTCGAGATCTTCTGGCACGACTGGCAGCAGTTCCCGCTGCCATTGTTCGATACCCAGCCCGCCGCCGCACTGCTCGGCCACGGGGATCAAGTGGGCTACGCCAACCTGGTCAATCAGGTACTCGAGGTGGATCTTCCCAAGGATCAGTCGCGCACTGACTGGTCGGCGCGCCCGTTGCAGGAGCAGCAACTGCGCTACGCCCTGGACGATGTGATCTACCTCGGCCAGCTCTACCTGGAGATGCGCGGGCGCTTGTCCGACCGCGAGCGCCTGCAGTGGCTGGCGGCCGATTTCGCGACCCTGGCCGATCCGGCAACCTACGCGCCCGAACCCAGCACGGCATGGAAGCGGGTCAAGGGTCGCCAGCACCTGCGCGGGCGGCAGCTCGCCATCCTGCAATTGCTGGCGGAGTGGCGCGAGATCGAAGCGCGCAGGCGCGACCTGCCGCGCAAGTGGCTGTTGAAAGACGACATCATGCTCGAGCTCTGCCGCCGCCAGCCGCGCAAACTGGAGGCCCTGGCAAACGTCCGCGGCATGGACGCCGGCCTGGTGCGCAAGGAGGGTCGCCAGCTGCTCGACCTGGTCCTCGCCGGAATGGAGCGCCCGAAGGAAGAGTGGCCGGTGGAGAAACGGCGCCCCAAGCCGCTGACGGTGCAGCAGGAGGTCATGGTCGACTACCTCGGCGCTGCGCTGCGCCTGATCGCCGCCGAGCACCAGCTCTCGCCCCAGGCGATAGCCACCCACAAGGACCTGCAGCAACTGGTGCGGGGCGAGTCGGATTGCGCCCTTCTGAGCGGTTGGCGCCGTGCGGTGGCGGGCGAACCGCTGACGCAGCTGCGCGATGGCGACCTCACACTGCAATTACGGGACGGCGCCTTTCAACTCGTTCAGTAGCGCGGGCCGGCTCCTGCGGGCGAGCCGTTTCGGATAGAATCCCGATCCTGTTTTTTCTCGTCGAATACGCCGGAGCGGTTCCAGGCATGACCCAAGCGAATGACCAGGCCCAGGGGGCAGCCGTAGCGGCCGCCTTTGATTTTCGGGCCGGGCAATACACCCTGCCCTGCCTTTTGATTCGCCAGGACGACGCCGATGCGCTGGATGCCTTCCTGTCCGAGCAGGTCGCGCGCCTGCCGCGCTTCTTCGACCAGGCGCCCGTGGTCATCGACCTGAGCCGCTACCCGTCCGGGCAGTCGCCGCACAGCTTCCCCGTGATCGTCGGCATGATCCGCGGTTACGGCCTGATCCCGGTCGGAGTGCGCGGCGCCTCGGAGGAATTGCGCGAGCAGGCCCAGCTCCTGGAGCTGGCGATCATGCCCAACCTGCGCCCGCGACGTCGCGAGCCGCCGGTCGGGAATGCGGCGGCAGACGCGCCGATGCCCGCCGGGAAGCCCGGCGAAGCCAACGCGGCAACGCTCGTCGTCGACCAACCGGTGCGTTCCGGACAACGCATCTACGCTCGCGGCGGCGACCTCGTGCTGCTGGCCGGGGTGAGTTCCGGCGCGGAGGTGATGGCGGATGGCAATATTCACGCCTACGGCCCGGTGCGCGGGCGGATGCTCGCGGGTGTGCGCGACAATCCCTTGGCGCGCATCTTCTGCCGTCAGTTCGGCGCGGAACTGGTGGCGATCGCCGGTCGTTACAAGGTGAACGAGGACCTGCCATCACAGTTCATGGGACGTTCCGTTCAGATCCGACTGGACCAGGATGCGCTGCGCTTCGATTCCTTGTGAGAACGGCGGCAGGCGCCGTCGCTAACGAACAGTCTTCTCTCTTCACAGACCAACACGGGAGTATTCAGTTGGCAAGAATCATCGTTGTAACCTCTGGCAAGGGTGGCGTGGGCAAGACCACCACCAGTGCCGCCCTGGCAACAGGCCTGGCCGCGCGTGGACACCGTACCGCGGTTATCGATTTTGATGTCGGCTTGCGCAACCTCGACCTGGTGATGGGCTGCGAGCGTCGGGTGGTCTTCGACCTGGTCAACGTGATCCAGGGCGAGGCCGGGCTGCGTCAGGCGTTGATCCGGGACAAGCGTCAGCCGAATCTCTCGATCCTGGCGGCCTCGCAGACACGCGACAAGGACGCCCTGAGCCTGGAGGGCGTGGGCAAGGTGCTGGACGAACTGGCGGAGAGCCACGATTACATCGTGTGCGACTCGCCGGCCGGGATAGAGAAAGGCGCGACCATGGCAATGTACTTCGCGGACGACGCCATCGTTGTCACCAACCCCGAGGTTTCCTCGGTGCGCGATTCGGACCGCATGATCGGCATCCTTTCGAGCAAGTCGCGCCGCGCCGAGCAGAATCTCGAGCCGATCCGCGAGCGATTGCTGATCACCCGTTACTCGCCAGAGCGGGTCGCCAAAGGCGAAATGCTTAGCATCGAAGACGTCCAGGATATCCTGGCGCTGGACCTGATCGGCGTCATTCCGGAGTCCGAGTCAGTGCTGAATGCCTCCAACGCCGGTGTCCCGGTGATCATGGACGAGGCGAGCAACGCCGGCCAGGCCTACCAGGACATGGTCGACCGCTACCTCGGCGAGGAGCTGCCGCACCGCTTCACCACGGTCGGGAAAAAGGGCCTTTTCGGGCGCCTGTTCGGAGGTTGATGCATGGCACTGCTGGATTTCTTCAAACAGAACCGCAAGTCGGGCTCGGCCGCAAAGGCAAAGGAACGGCTGCAGATCCTGGTGGCGCACGACCGCGCCGGGCCTGGCCCCTCTTATCTGCCGCAATTGCAGCGCGACCTGATCAAGGTCATTCGCAAGTACGTGCACGTGGACCAGGACGCGGTCAACGTGCGGGTCGAGCAGGAAGGCAACCAGGAGATCCTGGAGCTGAATATCGTGCTGCCGGACAGTTGAAGGATCACCGGCCCGCGAAAGCGGCCTTTTATCGACCGGCCACAGGTCCTCTGACTATGGACTCCTGATAATCTGCCCTGCCGGGAGCTCCAATCGATGCCCGGAATCGACTGTGTCGATTCCGGGCATTTTTTTCCACCCTTGGACTCCGCTCCGGCGACGAAAGAAAAGGTCTTCGGGTCAACAATTTTTTCCAGGTTCGCGCTCTACGGTAAGACCTTTGGACGGCTGCTTCGCGACCGAAGTAGACGTAAGCTGAGGCCGAGAAGAAGGCATCGGGTGGCGCTGCGCTCAATCAGCCGAGAAGGACCGCAACCAACACGAAGCTGTCCTACAGGAATTGCTGATAGACAATGGCAGTGTGCTCTTCCAACACTGCGGCAGCATCGCCGGGTTCCGACGCGGAGTGGTCTTCAAAGTCGACTACGGAAGCATTTGGGGCAGAGCAATCGAAACGGACCCTTTTGATTTTGACCCTTTTGATTTGATAACCACTCGGGACTGGACAGTTAGGCATAAAAAAGCCCCGGTTAATTCCGAGGCTTTATTAATATTGCGGTTTACTCGGCATACTTAAGCCGTTTTCTTTTCCTTGAAAAGCCAATTCCTGCTAAACCGAGTCCTAGCAAAGCGAGTGATGCTGGCTCTGGAACTTGAGATGTTGCTCCAGCAGCAATTGATTGACCTGCAACAGATTCATATCCCCAACCGAGAATACTTTGAGTAGAGGTGCCTTCAGAAAATTGAACCCAGCCGTAGTGAGTGCTACCTGATAAATCGAAGGATAAGCCGTAGATACATGTATTGCCAATACTGCACCCTCCGCCGAAGGCAGTTGTACCAACAAAAAAGTCAGTATTCGACCAGTTACTTCCAGGCCCAATCAGGGTGCCTAATGCCAAGTCAATTCCGCCTGTTCCTGTGCCGGCATTGATCATATCTGCAACACCGGGGAAGAAATGAAAATCACCGTGATTCGTCAGATTAAAATTACCAATAGCGCCGAAAGCCGAAGTTGAAGTTGTATCAGACAACATGTCCCAATAAAGATTAGTTGACTGGCTTACGGTTGATGTGCCGGAAGGTGTAAAACTTATGATGCTAGCATTCGATAGACCACTTCCAAATAACAAAGCAAGTAAACAAACAATTTTTTTCATTTTCCTCTCCATGTTTCAACATTTCTTCAACGAAAAGATAGGCAACTATTATGCCAGAATAATAAGTCATTGATATTTTAACTTTTTGTGGCATTCACTTAACCGAAGTTTTTTGAGAGTGTAAAAAAACCTGACAACAGAGCTGGACCCATCTGATTGGACAGTCATTGGACGAAGATAAGTGCTTCCTCCATCATGAGCAATACGCTCTGGAGAGAAGTCAYGAGACGGAAAAGACGTAACCATTCCCCCGAGTTCAAGGCCAAGGTAGCCCTGGCGGCACTCCAAGGTGATCTGACGATGGCCGAGCTGGTAAAGAAGTTCGACGTGCATGCCAACCAGATCACCGACTGGAAGAAGCAGTTGCTGAGCAATGCACCGGATGTCTTCGGCAAAGGGGCACAGAAGGCCGAGTCCTCGGTGGAAGCCATCGAGCAGCTGCATGCCAAGATCGGCCAGCTGACGATGGAGAATGATTTTTTAGAACGCGGGCTCGAACGGATTCACGGGCCCAGAGGAAAGAAATGGTAGATCGGAAGGATCCATTACCGGTGACGCGGCAATGTGCGTTACTGGATCTGCCACGCTCAACGTTCTATCACCTGCCCCAGCCGGTCTCAGATCAGGAGCTTGAGCTGATGGCCCTGATTGATCGGTGCCACCTCAAGCATCCGTTTTATGGCAGTCGCCGGATCCGTGACTGGCTGGAGGATCAGGGCCACCAGGTGAACCGCAAGAAGGTCCGACGCCTGATGCGCACGATGGATCTGAGGGTGCAGTATCCGAAGCGCAACCTCAGCTTGGCGAACCCGGCGCACAAGGTCTATCCGTACCTGCTGCGAGATCTCGTCATTGATCGTCCGAATCAGGTCTGGGCAACGGATATCACGTATAGTGCGCCCAACCTTCGAAGGTGTCATTGACGATGCTGTCGAGGCTTGAGCATGTTTGGAATGCACTCCGATTTTGAAAGGATGGAATGAATTGGGTGCCTGCTTTCTGCTATGAGAAAGCACGAGCCGAAGCGGCGGTGACCTGCTGCACATTGGCAGGGTGACGGAGCCCGTGGGAAACGGGGCGTGAGGCGAAGTCGTTACGCCAAGATGCGTCTCTAGGCTGAGTACTGGAAGGTTGAGGAACACGAACCGATTAAACCGTGTCTATGGGCTGAAATGTCGCCACCACCTACACGGCTTAACAGGTGGTATACGAACTGGGCCAGATGAAACGTATGCATCTGATCCCGAATGCAGGATGTACATGTAAGCCAGCCTGCTGGGTGCCACGGTCAGAATATAGCCAAACCGTGGCGTTCGTATCGACTTGCAGAAAGCAAGGCAAAAGACTGCGATCGGCAACCTCACCAATACGTTTGAGTCCGGCATGTGGACTGGGGAAGGTTTATCGAGATGTGAAGGGAGTGTGGCCCCAATGATCGATAGGCTGGCGGAGTTCCCGTAGTAGTTAGAGGCAGAGAAAACCTGCCACACGGCGAAGGGGAACAGTTTGAGTGGCTTGCTCGGCAGATTAGTTGCCGGTAGAGAGGTGAAGACCTTTGATAATCAGCGAAATGCAAAGCAAGCTGGCCACATGGTCCTCGGCGGATAAAGAACGCAGGTTCGATCGTCTTCTGAGGATAATTGCCAACCGGTCTTGGTTGCAAGAGGCCGCCCGAGTGACGCTGGCGTCGAGTGGCGCAAAGACACCGGGCATCGATGGGATAGACAAGCAGGCGATGGCGTGCGATCTCCAGTACCAGCTGGACACCATACGTGCCGAGTTGCTGGCAGGTGGCTATCAGCCACAGCCTGCGCGACGAGTCTATATCCCGAAGGCCAACGGCAAGCAACGGCCATTGGGTATTCCGACCCTTCGGGATCGGATCGTACAACGTGCCATGCTCATGGCCATGGAGCCTATCTGGGAAAGCGACTTTCATCGCCTATCCTACGGCTTCCGGCCGGAGCGTAGCGTGCATCACGCGATTCGCACGGTGAAATTTCAGCTTCAGGATGGTACCGACACGTCAGGTCGTTGGGTGATCGAAGGAGATCTGGCCAGCTATTTCGACACGGTGCATCACAAGCTGTTGATGAGCTGTGTGCGAAAGCGGGTAGTCGATGCGCGTTTCCTTTCCTTGCTCTGGCGTTTCATAAAGGCGGGCCATATAGATAAAGGCCTGTTCCGGGCTGCCAGTGAAGGTGTGCCGCAAGGTGGGGTTATCTCACCACTCCTGTCGAACATCATGCTCAATGAGTTTGATCAATGGCTGGAGGCCAAGCACCTGAGCCCAAAGGCCCGGAAGGACCGCTGGTACTGGAACGATAGTATCAAGCGCCAACGGCCCATTGCCCTTCGTGAACATCGGCAATGGCTTCCCGCGGTGGCTTACTGTCGATATGCCGATGACTTCGTTGTCATCGTCAAAGGAAACAAGGCACATGCTGAGGCTATTCGTGAAGAATGCCACGCGTTTCTGGAAGGCCGGCTCAAGTTGACCATGAATATGGATAAAACCCATAGGCTCTTCGCTATTTCGAGTGGAATTCACCCTGAAACCCATGCCAGTGTATCCGGGAATTTGAGTGCGAGGAACCGGGATGGACAGCAAAGAGATTCTGCTACTGGGCTTGGGCATACAGGCGCCCTGGCAGTTGGTTGATCAGCGGCTCGAAACGGACAAGAATCCGCATGAGCTGCATCTTGAAGTGAAGGCGGAACGAGGCTCGAAGTACGCGTGCCCTGAATGTGGCAAGGCCTGCGCCGCCCATGATTTCCAGGAGAAGACGTGGCGTCATCTGAACTTCTTCCAGCACCATTGCTATGTGCATGCCTCGGTGCCTCGCGTGAAGTGCCCGGAGCATGGCGTGAAGTTGGTGGAAGTCCCTTG
>JAPTHR010000013.1 GCA_029228645.1 Gammaproteobacteria bacterium Milos-ODIII6 | reverse complement strand
CCTTGACCGATCCGGTGCGCTATCCTGCCAATGAGTTGGCGGACTTGTACTATCAACGCTGGGATGTCGAACTGTTCTTTCGCGATATCAAAACAACGCTGGGGATGGATATCCTGCGCTGCCGCGCCCCGGCCATGGTGACCAAGGAAATCCTGATGCATCTGATCGTTTACAACGCAATCCGGTCACTGATTTTCGATGCAGCCCGCGAAATCGATCACCCCTCTCGACGCATCAGTTTCAAGGCCAGTTTGCAGGCACTACGCCAATGGGAGCCGCTACTCAATCAGCCCGATCTCAAAGATCGTGAACTTCGCCAGCGAATGGCTTCGCTACGCGCCACCATTGCCGACGCCATTACCCCCGATAGACCTGGGCGGCAGGAGCCACGTTGTGTGAAACGAAGGCCAAAACCTTTCCAGCTAATGAACCGCCCTCGACACGAAATGAAAGAGATACAACACCGCAACCGATACCGTGCTGAACGTCCTTAACTTAGTGCCATTCGGGACGGAGGGAATAAAAAATCTTCCCTCTGTCCCTCTATGCGCCTGAAAGAAGCAGCACGGTGGCCCGGGGACTCAAAACGGCGATCTGCGAGTAACCCCTCGCTTCCGGCTGCAGACGGTGACGGTTGTCAATGCGCGCCACGGGCGTTTGCACGTTTAATAAGGGTAAGAATCGTTCACCTTCAAGCGGAGCACCGCAGCATGCAGATCGCCGTAACCAGCCAAAACTTCCGCACCATCACAGGCCACGCCGGCAAGACGCGGCGATTCCTGGTCTATCGCGCGGATCCCGACGGGGTCGCCGAGGTGGAGCGCATCGACCTGCCCAAGGAGATGTCACTGCACGAGTACCATGGCGACGACCACCCCCTGTTCGGCATGGACGTCGTGGTCACCGCCAGCTGCGGCGAGGGTTTCATGCGACGGCTGGCGCGGCACGGTGTCAACGTCGTCGCGACCGCGGAGACAGACCCGCTGCGCGCCGCCCAAGGCATCGCCGCCGGACGGCAACTGCCGCCGGCCGCCCCGCATACCCATGACTGACGCCACTGCCGGACCAGCGACCGTGACCTGGAGGAACTTGAGGTCAGGCATCCACGAATCGTTCCAGTTTGTGCAGTTTTTCCAGCATGCCTTGCCGTTATTCTCTGCACCGGTTGTGTGCCCCAGAGCCGGGCGGGTAAAGGCGCCCAAAGGGTTGCGTTTCGGCCGGTCTTCGCTGATCTGAACCCGCAGGCGCATTGCACCGTCGCTAGGTGCTGATTTCTTTCACGCCGCAGCGATGTCAGTATTTTGCGCAGTCTCCAGCAGCCCTGACTTTTCCCTGGCAACACGGAGTTCGAAGCATGTCCATTCTGCTCATTGACAACGGCTCGAAACGAGCCGCCGCAACACGACAGCTCAGGCACCTGGCCGCCAGACTGACCGAGCGAACCGGAAAAACCGTGCATCCGGTCTCACTGCAACATGCTGATGCGATCGATCCGTGGGAACTGGACGGAACGCCAGCACAGGTTTTCAAGCAGTTCCTGAAAGCAAGACTCGAGGCAGGTGAACGGAACTTCTTCCTGCTTCCGATGTTTTTCGGCATCAGTCGCGCACTGACCTCGTTTGTGCCTGATACGGTGCGGGAACTCCAGTCGGACTACGGGGATTTTGAGTATTCACTTGGAGAGGTCCTCTACCCGCTACCGCAAGGGGAGCCGAAACTCGTCCACATCCTGCATGACCACGCGGTGCAGACCGCGAACCAGCATGGGCTGCCGCTGGCGAATCTCGTGTTGGTGGATCATGGCTCACCGGTGGCGCGTGTCACTCAAGTGCGAAATCACCTGGCGGCCCAGCTGCGGCAACAACTGGATGCAGACGTTTCACTCTCAGAGGCTGCCATGGAGCGCCGCGAAGGGCCCGAGTACGATTTCAACGGACCGCTGCTCAAAGATTGGCTGGAAACGCTCGCCGCTGAGGGGCACAAGAGCGCCATCGTGATCATGCAGTTTCTGCTGCCAGGACGGCATGCCGGCCCCGGCGGGGACGTGCTGGATATCTGCCAACAGGTCATGACCAAGTATCCCGGCTTGCGTATACAGATAACGCCATTGATCAGCGAGCATCCAGCGTTCGTCGACCTGCTTGCGGACCGCCTCGGCGGCGCGATCTGAGAAGAGCCAGGCCCGCTGACCAACGACGCGCCTTCGGCTCGTGCCACGTGGCTTCGCCGCTGGTCGAAAGTAACCATTCAGTTTCGTCACACCTCCCATTCGTGCTGGCTGTTCGCAGGCGACAGCGTTCTGCGCAACCTGCGGATGCTTGGCGAACGTAACCTTTGATGAAATGCATACCCGAGAAACGACAACTGCAGCTTCGATAGCCGGACCTGGCTTTTTGGCTTCGCCCGTTTCCGAAGACGCTCCTCGATTTCTGCACGTTATGCCGGTAGCGGCGGTCGCCTTGGTGTTTTACCCGAGGCCACCCTGGCCCAATATCCTCTCGGTGGCTTCGGGACCTGAAATCGTCGGCACAGCTTGCCCAGGGCCACATCGGAAATCCCGAACTCGCGTGCCACCTCTGTGGCCGGACGTTCCCGAACCAGAGCGAATAACTCTTCGCGAGACGCTTCACTATCTCTCAATGGCTCCAGACCTTCATGACCGAATTACTCATTACGCATTGATTTCTTCCTGAAGCGCCTGGAGCACCGCTAGAATCTTCTCGAAATCCGGCACCTCGCCGAAGATCATATTTCCCATCGCTCGATAATCTGACCTAACCGAGGCCAACACATGGCCTTCCGGCACCAGTACCAAGCCACCTGGCTTCGCCAGCTCATATCTGGCCCAGCCCCGAGGATAGAATCGCTGCTTAAACGCCACTACGCTGGCCAGCAACCCTGGATCGGCCAAAGCTTTTTCCTTGACCGGTGGCTGGGCCATCTTGGCCAGGTCGTAATAGTGGCGCGAATAGCGAGGCGGCTGTGCATTTCCCTCGGGACGATGGGCCTCATGGTGCAGAATCGTGGCCTTCTCCCAAAATGTGCGTTCCGCCTTGATGACTTTGACGGCACATTCTCGTTGCTCAAACACATTGGGAAAGGCCTCTGCTGCATAACAGCTGATACTGCGATCCTCATAAGGCAGCCATGACGCCAGTGGGCCGATTTCCAGGCGCACTTCAGAACGGAGGTAATCATCAGGAAAGGCCGCGGGGTAGTTGATATCGATCACGAATGGATCACCACCATCTACACGACAGTCACACACGCCATCGAGCGCGGATTCGACCAATCTCAACAGTTCCCCGCCAATGAACCTTTTTGCCTGCTCGTTGATCGCCGTGTTCAACTGGGCCTGTTTGGTTTTGGAGCGTTCGGCCAAGGGGTCATCTCCGCCCAGAACACGCCAGTCGAGGACCAGATCGATATCCTCTGAGAAACGTTCAATCAGGTTGTAAACCTTCGATAGGCTGGTACCCCCCTTGAACATCAGCAACCGCGCGACATCCGGCTCTCGGAACAACCGGTTGAGTACCCAGGTAACCCAAAAGTCCTTTTCGACAACAGCTGGCGTGGTGCCCTTCAGCGTCGCCGTCTCCGAAAACAGCTCGCTACGTTGCTGTGCAGGAAGCCGGGCAACCCTGTCCATCAGTCCACCTCCTTGCAGATCCGTTTGATGGCTTCATAGATCCAGCCGGTGACCGAACGGGTATCCCTGAGGATACGGTCGCACGCCTTCGACTCTAGCTGCTGGCGGATACGCTCGATCACCTTTTGGTCCACATGCTCCCGACCCAGCGCTTTCAAGGCCTGCACCACCAGGCCACTCTCCCTGTATTTGAAGCCCACATCCTTCAAGGCGGTTTTCTTGAACACCAGGGAATGTTTACCGATTTCGTACTCACGGCCTGGACCGTCGGAGAGGTAAATCCAGCGTCCAGGAACCTGCGTGGAGAGGCCCAGCAGGTTTAGGGCCGCATCGCCGGAAGGCTGAATGCGCCAGTTGAATTTGCGAGCCAAAGCATGAGCCACCTGGTCGAGATCCGGGCTCAATTGACGGTCCAGTAGCTCGCTATAGCGAGGATAGTCGTAGACCCCTCGACAGACACGACGGATCTTGCCAGCCTTGGTCAGGCTGGAGAGTGCCCGGTGAATATTGACCTCACCAAATTCGGCCACAAAGTCGGTCTTGGTAAAGGCCGAACCCCTACCACGGCCATATATCCGTGAAATAACTTTATTCTCAATACTTTGCGTCACTTTATAATGCTTCGTTTTTTCAGATAAAAAGCATTGTTTTTCTGAAAAAAGAGCTTAGCAGATCCACAGCACTATTCGCAGTCTGATGACGCAGCATCCTGAGCAAAAGCATCCCTGGACACCCATATCCAGCCCTCAATTAGGGAAACGTCAGCTGCCTTAGCTTGGACATCATCCCAGAACGGCAGCAAGCGGTGATCGGCCCATTGATACTTGCAGCTGGTACAGGGGAACCATGAAGCGCCGCCCCTCAGCGAGAATGGTTTCTACTGGGTGGTCATCAGCATCCATACACATCCCTTCTCACAATATGGTCTTCTCAGCACATATTAACGAACCGGACTGTCTTGGTTTCTAGTCAATCTGTTTATTGAGAGCCATGTTCAGCCCGTCACCGTCCCGTTTGACTTCCTGACGCACTTGTCCAGTTTTCCTTCGAAGCCGTCGAGAGCCGTTGACACCGTGGCCAACCGACAGGCATTCGGGGGTAAATCCGGGGGTAAAAACGCACCATCGGCCAGAAAACCAAAAGGCCTAGCGTTCGAAAAACGCTAAGCCTTTTTGTTTGTATGGCGCGCCCGGCACGATGATTCGGGCTTCGCCCTCACCCCTGTGGGGCCGCTGTCGCGAGCGACAGCGTTCTGCGCATCCTGCGGATGCAGATGTAACCATGACATCCGCGACCTCATACGGCGCCCTCCGGCGCAATCAGTCCCTGGATCACAATCAGATCCCGTGCGATGGTTAGTCGATGAACATCTACGGTATTGATTTCACAAGCAGCCCGAAGCCCAGCAAACCGATCACTTGCTTGGCATGCACGCTGGAGGGCACACACCTTGAAGCCAAAGAGTTGCATGAGTGGACGAGCTTTGAGGAATTTGAAGACGCCTTACAACGACCTGGACCGTGGATTGCCGGTATCGATTTCCCATTTGGCCAGGCCCGCCGATTTATTGAGACTATCGGCTGGCCCCAAAGCTGGCAAGGCTATGTCGATCATGTATCAAACATAACGCGGAAAGATTTTCGAGCCGCGTCGTCTGGCTTTTGGCGCTTTCACCGCCCGGCGCGGATCAAGCCGATCTTGCCCGGATGCTGGGCTTTCAAATTTTCGCGCCACTGGAAACGCACTTCAACGGGAATGCTGAACTTAGCGGCCAGACGACTGACTTCCTTCCATGCATCCTGGGCGGACTGCCCCTGAACGGAGATACCGAGGTCTGCGTAAAACTTGTAGCCCTCATCGGTATAGGCTTCAGCCTTGGCGGGCACCTGCAGTTCGGTGACGAGCTTCTCGCCACTAATCCCTTTGGCTTTGACAGCACCAATCACGCTCACCAGCAAACCAGCCCAGTTCACTTTTGCTGCTTTGTCATGGTTCACGCGGGCCGAAAGGATACGGGTGAAGGTCAGCCCCGGCGCTTTGTCGAACGCCAGGTCTCCATCGGTATCAATCACCGACTCCGACGCCTCATCTTCGACATCGCGCTCCAGACCAAGCGCGTCCATCTTTTCGCGCACCAGAGCACTAAAGGTTTCGGCGGGGGTATCAGTGTCCAGCCAGGTTGCAATGACCTTCAGATCCGCAAAGGTCGCATCATTCAAACGGATAACAGGCATCATCTTATGCTCCAAAAAGAGTATTTTACGTAATTAATATGTTACATATATTCTTAACTACCCCCTTATGGATAATTGTGGAGATTTATACGGATATTTTGCATTTTTGATTGCCTTTATGGATGGTTTTGGATATTTTTTTGGGTATGAGCCTGAACACCATCACACTTGCCATTACCCCAAATATCCTTTCGCTGATCGCGGAGCTGGATGAATTCAAGGGTGCTTGGCGCGCCTTGGGGACCTTGGCCCCAGAGCGCCTATCAGCCCTGCGCCGTGTAGCAACGATCGAGAGCATCGGCTCTTCGACCCGTATTGAAGGCAGCAAGCTGTCAGACCGGGATGTGGCCCGCCTGCTGGGCAATATTGAGATCAAAAAGTTCGACACACGGGACGAACAGGAAGTGGCGGGTTATGCCGATGTCATGAGCACGGTCTATGACCATGCCGACGCCATCGACCTGACCGAAAACCACATAAAGCAACTGCATCGTGACCTGCTTGCCTACAGTACTAAGGACGAACGGCATCGCGGTAACTACAAAAAAAACCCGAACAATGTCAGCGCTTTCGATGAGGATGGCAAAGAAGTAGGCGTTGTCTTTGAAACGGCGACACCGTTCGACACGCCACGCTTGATGAGTGAGCTGGTTGACTGGACCGCTAACGCCCTCAAACAAAAAGAGCTGCACCCACTGCTCGTGATCGCGATATTCGCGGTCGTGTTTCTGGAAATCCACCCGTTCCAGGATGGCAACGGCAGACTGTCACGGGTACTGACTACCCTTCTGCTGCTGAGAAGCGGCTACGCCTATGTTCCTTACAGCTCCCTGGAAAGCGTTATTGAGCAATCCAAGGAAGGCTATTACCTGGCACTACGTAGCACACAAAGCACGATCCGCTCCGACGCGCCAGATTGGCAACCTTGGATCACCTATTTCCTGCGTGCCCTGCAAAAACAAAAGCAGCGCCTTGAAACCAAAATCGAACGTGAGCAAATACTGGTTGCCAAGCTGCCGGACCTCTCGGTACGCATTTTAGAATTGGCGAAAGAACACGGACGCTTAACCGTCAGTCAGATCGTCGAGCTGACCGATGCCAACCGAAATACGGTGAAAAAGCATCTACAGGCGCTTGTTGCCAACCAGCATCTCATCCAGCATGGCAAAGGTAAGGGCACTTGGTACGAACGCGCTTAAAGCAACAACCTTGCGCAGAAAATTGTTCTCTGACCCGGGTTTCGCGGACCCGGGTTTCGCGGACCCGGGTTTCGCGGGCAACATGATCGCATTCTTGCGAAATTCTTCTGCGATTCAGCTTAGCAGGCGATGGCGGCAACAGCTGCAACCCCTTCAGTGGTGATTTCAACCGCCGCGAAAATCGAAGCGACCCAGCCTCTTCTCTCGCGAACACCTATCCGCCCAACCCCCATGGGCATTCCTGGAGCAAGGGGACGGAGGCTTTATTTCGACAAGGCGCTGGCCATGGAAGACGAACTGCGCAGCGGCGGCGTGGCGACGGTGATCATCGCGCCCGATGGCAAGGCGGCACTGCTGAGTGTCGAGGCGACCGCGCCGACACAGTGAGCCGCTTGCGCGGAAATTCACAAGCAATCGTCCAGGCCCCGATATAATCGGCGCCTTTCACCGCTGCCAGCGGCAGCACCAATTCACACAGAGCAACGGGTATCGAGGGCGTGGCTAAATCACTTCAGGATCAACTGCTGCAGGCCGGCCTGGTCAGCAAGGATCAGGTCAAAAAGGCCAACAAGACGAAGAAGCAGCAACAGCGCCAGCAGCCGAAGGCCAAGAAAAAGGCACACAAGCCCACGCTTTCACCCGAGCAGCAACGTGCCCGCGAGGAAAAGGCGGCGCATGACCGCGAGCTGAACGAGCGCCGCAACGAGGCACGCAAGCAGCGCGAGATCGCGGCGCAGATCAAGCAGCTGGTCGATGCGAACCGCCATCCGCCGAGCGATCCGGAAAACGATGTGCCCTTCTATTTCGAGAACAAGGGCAAGATCAAGACCATCCATGTCGGCCCCAAGACGCGCGACCAGATCGCCGCCGGCGGGCTGGTGATCGTCAACGCCAACGGCAAGTTCGAGCTGGTGCCGCCGGACATCGCCGAGAAGATCCGCCAGCGCAATCCCAGCCTGGTGATCGATCTGCCGAAAGGGGAAAAGCCCGCCGAGGACGATCCGTACGCGGATTACCAGGTGCCCGACGACCTGATGTGGTAACGGTCGCAGGCCTGTCTGCTCATCAACTTAAGGCATGGCGCAGCTCGGCTGCTCCACCAAGGCACATCGCCAACCGGCGCAGCGGCATCCGATCCACGATTCGCCTTACTGCAACCTTGCCGTAGCAGCTTGGCCCCGATCCTGCGACAGGGAATCGGAGGGCAAAAGCATGAGTACGGGTGCAAGAACTGGGAGTCTGGTCCGACTACGAGATGGTACGCCGGTATGCTCATTTGTCTGTCGAGCATCTGGCGGAATATGCGGATGGCCTCTCGGGAATCCGCCTGATTAGCACAAACCCAGCACAGTCGGAAATAAGGCAGAAAAAAGCGGCCAGACAACCTCCTAACCGATTGTTTCTATTATTTTATTTTCGCATCCGGCACGATGATTCGGGCTATACCCTCACCCCCGCGAGGCCGCTGTCGCAAGCGACAGCGTTCTGCGCATCCTGCGGATGCTTGGCGAACTTAACCTTTGATGAGCCGCACCTTCGAACCGTACCGGGAAACATTCGGAACAAACAAAAAGGGCCCACCTCTCGGTGAACCCTTTTTGTTTGTATGGCGCGCCCGGCACGATTCGAACGTGCGACCGCCTGGTTAGTAGTCAGGCAAATAACTCCGCATAACCATCTGTTTCCATTCAATATTGCGGTTTGGTCATGTCCAATAGATTTCCCTCAAACGGGGTGTAAGCCCCTGAACCCACACTGCGGAACGGAATCTATTGGACAACATGCGAATCTTCTTGCGATCGCTTCACCACGTGTACCGAAGGATTGACTCGGCTTCGCCTCGCCCCTGCGGAGCGCCCTCGCTTCGCTCACGCGTCCTGCAGTGCTATGCGCCTTGTCGAACCCTGGTTACTTTCGATGATTTCGATGCCTTACAAACTCGTCGCATCGAGATTGTTTCTTTCCTTACCAGTCCATCATGTCGATTCGCCTCTTCGTTCCGCCTGCGACTAGCCACATCGCTAGTAGGTATCTAAATCTTAATATACTGGTACTTGAATAACTATACATCTAAACATATAGTATCGACATGAAGGATATCTGATTCTGCGGTGGCTCCCTTGAGGCACTTCGTGACTTCCCGGCTGTTGCCAAACGAGAGGCCGGATATCAGTTGGATCGAGTGCAACACGGACTGGAACCCACCGCCTGGAAACCGATGCCTTCGATCGGACCTGGCGTCCGGGAAATCCGCATCATGCATGAAGGACAATTTCGGGTGATTTACATCACGAAGCTTGCCGACACGGTCCACGTCCTGCACGCCTTCCGGAAGAAGACTCAGAAAACGAGGAAGAAGGATATCGATGCAGCGAAACAGGCGTTAAAGCAAGTTAAACAACGAGGCATGAGTGATGAGTAATAAAGACCACTTCGACAGCGTCTGGGATGCCCTCGAGGATGACCCGGTGCGACAGGAGAACCTGAAGCTACGCTCTGCGTTGATGATGCAAATCGCTGAACAAATAAAGGATCGCGGTCTCACGCAGAACCAAGCTGCCGAGGTGCTGCATATCACCCAGCCGCGAGTCAGCGCCCTTTTGCAAGGCAAGATCAGCAATTTCCGTCTGGATAGCCTGGTCGACATGGCCCATCGACTGGGCATGCACGTTTCGATCAACGTCGCGGCGTAGCACTGTCTCGCGTCCGTGGACCGCGGGGACAGGCCACTTGCCTACAACAGCCAGGCAATCAGTAAGAAGTGCACAAGCAGAGCGACCCTGGCGCAGGCACCAGTTGATAGAACAGGGTGTGTTATTCGTTGCCTTATGGTCTACGAATAACCGTGGAGTTACCAGCCCCGCTCGCCTCTGGCATCTTCACCCAACGCCTTCAGATAGAAGCTTTCTCCAGCCAGATCATCGAAGGCGTACGGATTTAGAAACTGCCTACCCCAAAGGAGCTGTCGGTCGGCAGGCGACATTCCAGCTTCGTCGCAGACAGCTTCCCAATGCTCAGTGATTGTATGCAGTAACTGCTCCGTAATCGCAATCGCTTCTTCGCGCGTCAGTAAAAAGTGTGCTGCAGCATTCAAGCAGGAAGAAATACGTCCCATACGATCATCACCGGAAATCAACATCGCCTGCGACACTTCATTCCCGGTTCGGGTTTGCGGACAGATATCGTAAGCAGGCGTCAGCCGGAGCACCTCTCCGTTCCAGAATGCCGCATGATTCCGCGCATGATCATCCGTGTTACCGCACAGCACGTTGAAAACGATGCGCGAAAACAGCTCTCGCAACGTGGCGCGCGCATCAGAAAATCGATGCCGAATGATCTCGGCGAGTTCTTCATAGCTTGCGTATCGCGCCATCATTTCATCCAACGATAACAGCGTAAGCGCTGATACCAACGCTTTACGTTGCCACCCACCAGGCGATCGAACGCGATCAAAACGTTCAATCAACAGCACATCTTTGTGCATCGTCTGCGTCAATGAGACAGGAGCAACATTCAGTTCAGCCAGCGAGGCCAAGCGCATCGCCACATACTCAGCCTTCACCACGCTGTAAAGATCCGTGGCCGAAGAAAACTTGGCAATGAATTTCTTATCTTCCTCCTGAACCTGCGCCTTGGGCCGCGCCCCACCAATCGAGGTTCCATGCTGGAGGGCCTGATCGAGTTCAAGACTCAAAGGCAATCCCTTTTCCACCCGGTCGGCCGAGGCCACTAATTCATCGAGAGAAGCTGTCGCAGATAAACGCGGCACATACTCCGTTGGCGATACCTGGAAATCCAACGCACCAACGCGATCTGATCCGGATTCCAGGAGATAAGTGAGCTCGTCGAGTTGGGCACTGTCAGCGCCTGCCCCTTTGATCCCAAGTTTCAGGTTAATGATGACACGCCGCCCCCAAGCATCCGGGGAGGCGTCACGGATGCAGGCAGGCATAGAGAGTCCCGCCTGCAAAGGCAACATACCTGGCTGCAAAGGCAACTCAGGCTCGTATAGCGCAATCGCATTGTCACGAGCCAGGTAGCTCTTACCGTAGTTGAACACCAGCCGGTCATTGTCCGCCGTGAGCTTCCCCGCCACTACCGGCTCCGTCTCCTCTGGTAGCCAGATCCAGACGAAGGCTTCTGTGTATGTACTATCAGAAGTCATCATCCAGCCTACTGACCTTACTGGGCTTGCGCACGGCACCCGGCATAAGCGAGAGCATCTCCTGCGTCCGAGCAATATGATTTTCCAGAGACGAAACCTCCTCGTCGAACAAACGAACACCCACCAGTGCGGCAACTTCGAAGACCAACCCGAGCGCCACGCTCAGATCCCCTTTCTCAATTTTTTGCAGCGTCGCGCGCGATATCCCGGCGCGCTCGGCCAATTCATGCTCAGTCCATTTGCGCTGCTTGCGCGAGAGCCGTATCTGTTTGCCCAGCAACAACCCGGCTTCACGCGTGTAGCGTGAGTACGCTCTTGTCTTAATCATCGGTTAACCCTGCCCCCAAATGACCATAAAAATGAGCACGACAACGCTTTCTGCCTATCATTGTAGCCAATAATAGCGATGGCGCTCGAAAAATTGATCAGTATTATGTCCATTTTGCAGCATGGCGACCATTATTATGGTCATTTTATGGGGCGTTTTTAGTAACTTCAGCTGTTTTGTTCCAGTCTTTTCCAGCAATGTAGTCACCCATACCACTAACAATGTACGTACCGAGTACAGACTTTGCATGAGGGACAATTTCGGGTGATTTACATCGCGAAGCTTGCCGACATGGTCCACGTCCTGCACGCCTTCCGGAAGAAGACTCAGAAAACGAGGAAGAAGGATATCGATGCAGCGAAACAGGCGTTAAAGCAAGTTAAACAACGAGGCATGAGTGATGAGTAATAAAGACCACTTCGACAGCGTCTGGGATGCCCTCGAGGATGACCCGGTGCGACAGGAGAACCTGAAGCTACGCTCTGCGTTGATGATGCAAATCGCTGAACAAATAAAGGATCGCGGTCTCACGCAGAACCAAGCTGCCGAGGTGCTGCATATCACCCAGCCGCGAGTCAGCGCCCTTTTGCAAGGCAAGATCAGCAATTTCCGTCTGGATAGCCTGGTCGACATGGCCCATCGACTGGGCATGCACGTTAGCGTTCTGCGCATCCTGCGGATGCTTGGCGAACGTGAGCCTTTGATAAGTCGCACCTTCGAACCGTACACGGGGAACATTCCGAACAAACGAAAAGGGCCCACCTCTCGGTGAGCCCTTTTCGTTTGTATGGCGCGCCCGGCACGATTCGAACGTGCGACCGCCTGGTTCGTAGCCAGGTACTCTATCCAGCTGAGCTACGGGCGCTTAATGGTAGGCGCGAGTGGACTCGAACCACCGACCCCCACCATGTCAAGGTGGTGCTCTAACCAAACTGAGCTACGCGCCTGTCGTCAAGACAGGCAGCGAATTATACGGGTGATCGCGGGGCAGTCAACTGTTCGCGAACGGGTTTTTCACCCGCCGCCGATGCTAGTGCGGCCAGTGTCCGATGAACGGTCGCCCCACTCGCGGCTCGGCCATCCAGTCGGCGACGGTATCCCGCCAGGCTTGGTAATGGGCCGTATCCTTGTGCGCCCTGGCGTCGGCCGGGTTCTCGTAGGCCTCGTAGAGCACGAAATGCGCGGGGTCCTCGCTGCTCTGGAGCACGTCGAAACGGCGGTTGCCGGCCTCCTTCACGGATGCCTCGTGGTTCACGCGACAGGCCTCGAGAAAGTCGGCCTCGCGGCCGGGCTTGACCCGGACCTCGACGATGGTCACATGCATGCGATTCCTCTCCCGATACTGAGGCGTGGGAAGGAGAAAGCTTAGCCGATACTGCGCTGGCGGAGGGCTTCGTACAGGCATATCCCCGTTGCCACCGATACGTTCAGGCTCTCGACCGTGCCCATCATCGGCAGGGATATCAGCTGGTCGCAATGCTCGCGCGTGAGGCGACGCATGCCCGTACCCTCTGCACCCATCACGATACCGATCGGGCCGCTCAGGTCGGCCTGGAAAAGCGACTGCTCCGCCTCGTCGGCGGTCCCGATCAGGAAGACATGGTGCTGCTCCTGCAGATGACGCAGGGTGCGGGCGAGATTGGTGACCTGGATGAAGGGCACGTTGGCCGCCGCACCGCTGGCCACCTTGCACACCGTCGGGGTCAAACCCACCGACTTGTCGCGCGGCGCGATCACGGCATGCGCGCCGACCGCATCCGCACTGCGCAGGCAGGCGCCGAGATTGTGGGGATCGGTGACCCCGTCGAGGATCAACAGCAGCGGCGGTTCCTGCAGCGCCAGCAGCAAATCATCCAGGTCATTCTCGGATCCGGCAGCAGGCGCCTCGGTGCGCGCCAGAACGCCCTGGTGGTTGATACCCGGCGCCAGTTTGTCGAGCCGCTCGCGTTCGACCTGCGCGATCGGGATGCCCAACTCCTTGGCCTGCTTTACCACCGCCGCCAGACGGCGGTCGCGCCGGCGTGCATCCACCAGCACCTCGTGAACCGTCTCCCTGCCGTGCCCCAGGGCGCTGCGCACAGCGTGGATGCCCGCGGTCCAATGCTCCGGGCTGGCGCTCATGAACGCTTCTTGCGGCGCGAACGCGAGCTCCTGCTCTTCTTCCGGGGCTTTTCGGCGTCATCCGACTTGGGCTTGCCACCTGAGGACTCGGCGCCCCCACTGTTGTCCTTTTCCCGCTTGTCGCTCTTGCGCGAGTTCCTGCCCGAACCGCGTCCCCGACCTCTGCCCTTGCCACTGCCTTTTCCCTTGCCGCCCTTGGGCGGGGCGGACATATCCGCACCGGCCAGCACGAAATCGATCTTGCGGTCGTCCATATTGACCGCCGCGACCTTGACCTCCATTTCGTCGCCAAGGCGATAGACCTTGCCGCTGCGCTCGCCGGTCAGACGATGCCCGATGGGGTCGAAGTGGAAGTAGTCGCGATCGAGCGCGGTGATGTGCACCAGGCCGGTGATGTAGATCTCGTCGAGCTCGACGAACAGGCCGAAGTTGTTGACGCTGACGATGCGACCGGGGAACTCCAACCCGACCTTGTCCAGCATGAACTCGCACTTGAGCGCGTCGCTGGAGTCGCGCGAGGCCTCGTCGGCGCGCCGCTCGACGGCCGAGCAGTGCTCCCCGAGAGTGCCCAGGTGGCCGTGGCTGTAGGGGAAGGTGTCCGGTTTTTTGCCGATCAGCAGGTGCCGGATGGCGCGATGCACCATCAGATCCGGATAGCGCCGGATCGGCGAGGTGAAGTGCGCATAGGAGGGCAGCGCCAGGCCGAAGTGACCCTGGTTGTCCGCTGAGTAGATGGCCTGCATCATCGAGCGCAGCAGCACCGTCTGGATCAGATGGTGATCCGGTCGGTCAGCGGCCCGCTCGAGCAGGTTGGCGTAGTTCTTCGCGGTTGGACTGGGCATGCCGCCCATGTTGAGACCCAACTCATGCAAAAAGGCCTGCAGGTCACCCAGCTTCTCTGCGCTCGGTCGCTCGTGGTTACGATACAGCGCGGGCATCTTGTGCCGCAGCAGGTGCCGCGCAGCGGCCACGTTGGCCGACAGCATGCACTCCTCGATCATGCGGTGGGCGTCGTGGCGAACCATTGGCACCACCTCGGCGACCTTGCCGTTGTCATCGAAACGGAACTTGGTCTCGACGCTGTCGAAGTCGATCGCGCCACGACGCGCGCGCGCCTTGTGCAGCACCTTGAACAGCTTGTGCAGATCCTGGAGGTGCGGCAGCACCCCGGCGTATTCGTCGCGCAGCGGCTGATCGCCCTGCAACATGGCCCAGACCTTGTCGTAGGTCAGGCGTGCATGCGAATTCATCAGGCCTTCGAAGAAGCGTGAGCGGTACATCTTGCCTTCGGCGTCGAAGTACATCTCGGCCACCATGCACAGCCGGTCGACCTTCGGGTTGATCGAACAGAGCCCGTTGGACAGCACTTCGGGCAGCATCGGCACCACCCGGTCCGGGAAGTAGACCGAGGTGCCGCGTTTGTAGGCCTCCTGGTCGAGCGGACTGCCCGGCTGGACATAGGCGGATACGTCCGCGATCGCCACCAGCAGGCGCCAGCCCTTCTGGGTCGGCTGGCAATAAACCGCATCGTCGAAGTCGCGCGCATCCTCGCCATCGATGGTGACCAGGGGTGTATCGCGCAGGTCGACCCGGCCCGCCTTGGCCTCTTCCGGCACCTGCTCGCTCAGGCCGGCGATCTGCTCCAGGACCTCCGCCGGCCATTCCATCGGAATATCGTGCGCGCGGATCGCGACATCGGTCTCCATGCCGGGCGCCATATGGTCACCGAGCACCTCGCTGACATGCCCGATCGGCTGGCGCCACTCGCCCGGATGCTCGTCGATGTTGACGACCACCATCTGGCCATCCTGCGCCTCTGCCAGACCCTCGGCAGAGATCAGAACCTGATGGGTCACGCGCTTGTTATCGGGCACGACAAAGGCCACGCCCTTTTCGATATGCAGGCGGCCCACCAGGCTGTGGAAGGCTCGCTCCAGCACCTCGACGATCGCGCCTTCGCGGCGCCCCCGCTGATCGAGGCCGGATATCTGTGCCACGACGCGATCACCGTGCCAGACCTTGCGCATCTCGCGCGGCAGCAGGAACAGATCGTCGCCGCCCTCCTCAGGCTTGAGGAAGCCGAAGCCGTCGGGATGCCCGATCACCCGCCCGGTGATCATGTCCTCGCGGTTGACCACGCAGTAGCCGCCACGGCGGTTGCGGATGAGCTGCCCGTCGCGGGTCATGGCCTTGACCCGGAAGGACAGGGGCTCTACCTGCTCCTCGTTGACCTGCAGGGCCTCGGAGAGCTCGCGGAAGGACACCGGGCACCCCTGCTCCTGAATGAGTTCCATGATGAACTCGCGGCTGGGGATGGGATTTTCGTATTTCTGCGCCTCGCGCGCGAAATGAGGATCTTTGTCGCGCCCCTTGCGCGACCTGCTGCGTCTTGCCACTCGGTTGGATGCCTTATCTAAAGAATAAGCGCCTATTGTAACGTTGACAGGTAGGATATGTCGCTGTAGATTACGCGCCCTCAACATCCGCCTGGGTGGTGAAATTGGTAGACACGCTAGCTTCAGGTGCTAGTGGGGGCAACCCCGTGGAGGTTCAAGTCCTCTCCCAGGCACCATATCAGCCTGCTCGCCACAGGCAATCCCGCAAGGCCCGCATCGCGCGGGCCTTTGCTTTTTGCGTCGATTGCACCCCGGATCAGATTGCCGGACCAATTGGCCCCGCCCGCCGCATTGCGATCATGACCCTGGCGGCGCCCTGCCCCGGCCGGATCGTCCAAGGCGACACCGGCGCCACCTGGATCGCTCCATAAGCGGTTTTCCATCCGCACGATTGCGCCCTGCCTCCCGCAGGCCCCATTCGATCTCAGCCTAACCTTGGTACGCGCATTGTTTATTCGAGATCGCAGCACGTAATCTTCGGAATATCCGAAGCAACGCGGCAAGGGGCGGATTCCATGCAGCTCAACCTCAAGCACCTCCGATACTTTTGGGTGGTCGCCAGCCAGGGTTCCATCAGCAAGGCGAGCGAAATCCTGCACCTCACCCCGCAGACCATCAGTGGCCAGCTGCGTCTGCTGGAGGAGAGCGTCGGCTTCAAGCTGTTCGACAAATCCGGCCGCAACCTGGTCCTCTCGGATACCGGGCAGACGGTCTTCTCCTACGCCAACGAGATGTTCGGCCTCGCCGAGGAACTGCAGGATGTGTTGCAGGGCAGACCGAGCAGGGAGCACCTGGTGTTCAATGTCGGGGTGGCCATGGTCGTGCCCAAACTGCTGGCCTACCGGGTGCTGGAACCGGTGATGCGCATGCAGGAGAACGTCAAGATGATCTGCCACGAGGCGCCCCTGGTCGATCTGCTGGCCGACCTGTCGGTGCATAAGCTCGACCTGGTGCTGGCCGACACCCCGATCAGCCCGACCTTCAGCGTCAAGGCCTACAACCACGTGCTCGGCGAATCGGGCATCAGCTTCTTCGCGCGCAGCGAAGAGGCCAAGCACTATCGCGGTAACTTCCCCGCCTGCCTGGAGGGCGCGCCGATGCTGATGCCCACCGGCACCAGCGCGCTGCGGCGTTCACTGGACCAATGGCTCGACCGGGAAGGGCTGCGCCCGCGCATCGTGGCCGAGTTCGAGGACCGCGCCCTGATGAAGGCCTTCGGCGAGGCCGGCTGCGGGATATTCACCTCCCCCACCGCCGTGGAGGAGGACGTGGTCGCGAAGTACGGCGTGGAGGCCTTTGCCCGCAGCGACGAACTGCGCGAGCGCTTCTATGCCATTTCCGCCGAGCGCCGCATCAAGCACCCGGCGGTGGCCGCGATCGCCGAGGCCGCTCGCCAGGACCTTTTCGTGTGACGCGAGCGGGCCAATGCCAGCGTATCAATGATTCGATTATTTCGATGTTTAAGATGTGACATTTCGACTCACCCTGATGTCCATTGCTTCGCTAGACTGCCGTCAAACACGCAAACCAATCCGCCCGGAAGGTGACCGCAAGGATGTCCTGCGCCGCAACAAACCGAATCGAGAGAGACGCACTGCGCGACGTCCGATGGAAGTCGGCTGAGCGCCGCTCAAAGCCGCCGCTGAGACGCTCATGGGAGTGATGCTCACCGAACGCAGCTTATCGACGCTGAAACGTGGAGCCGCGCTGGCCCTGATATGGCTGGTGATCGCGGGTCCGGAACCGGGATCCTGGATCATCGGCCTGCCCGCGGTCCTGTTTGCGACCTGGGTCAGCCTGCTGTTGGCGCCCCCGCTGCGCCACCGCATCCGCCTGCTGCCGACGCTGGCCTTCGTCCGGTATTTCCTGGTCGAGTCGTTGCGCGGCGGGGTGGACGTCGCACGCCGGACCCTGTCGCCCAGACTGCGCATCGCGCCCGGCCAGATCGAGTACCAAAGCTCTCTCCCGGAGGGTGCCTTCATGCTGCTCTTCGGCGCCTGTGTCAGCCTGCTTCCCGGCACACTGACCGCCCGGGTCGAGGGCCGCAGCCTGACCCTGCATGCACTCGATATCGGCAGCGACCCGCTCGCCCAGCTCGAGGAACTGGAGGAGCGCATCCGCGCCATGCTGCGCGAGCGCGGGGAGGGGTACGGTGACTGAGATGCTGATACTCGCGGTGGTCGTGCTGGGCGCCACTTTCGCGTTGGCCCTGCTGGGCATGTTGCGGCAAGGCACGCCGACCGACCGGATCCTGATCGCGCAGCTGCTCGGCAGCAATGGGGTCGGGCTGTTGCTGCTGCTGGCGCTGCTTCAGGAGCAACTCGCCCTGCTGGACGTCGCCCTGGTGCTGGCCATCCTGTCGGTGGTGGTGGTGATCGCCTTCACCCGCAGGGGCAAGGAGCAAGCGGATGCTTGATGTCATCTCCCTGCTGCTGATCTTCAGCGGCCTCGCCTTCTACCTCGCTGGCACCATCGGGGTGCTGCGCATGCCCGACACCCTGTGCCGCCTGCATGCCGTGACCAAGGCGGACAACCTCGGACTCGGACTGTTGGCAAGCGGCGTGCTGTTGCAACTGTCCGACCCCCTGCAAATGCTCAAACTGCTGCTGATCTGGGTCCTGGTGCTCGCCGCCAGTGCCACCGGCGGGCAACTGATCGCACGCCATACCCTGGACCAGAAGCCGAACGGTGACCCGCCGGAGGATGCCCGATGAAGGCCGGCGCACTGTTGTACCTGGACCTGATCATGGTCATCTTGATGCTGGTGCTGGCAATCGGCGCCCTGCACGCACGCAGCCTGCGCCACGCGGTCATCCTGTTCATCGTGTTCGGCCTCGTGGTGGCGCTGGCCTGGGCGCGCCTGCGCGCACCGGATATCGCCTTGGCCGAGGCCGCGATCGGCTCCGGCCTGGCGGGCGCTCTGCTGCTGGCGGCGCTGCGCGATCGGCGCCCCGGTGACGATGCCACGCGCCGCGCACCGGTGTGGCAGTCGGTGGCGGTCGGCGGCCTGGTCACGGCCCTGGTCGTGCTGCTCGCCTGGGCGTTTCTCGAAGTCCAGGGCGGGCGGGCGAACGAGCCGCTCGCCAACATCGTGCAGGCGACGCTGCACGAGAGCGGCGTCAGCAATCCGGTCACCGCGGTGCTGCTCAACTTCCGCGCCTACGACACCCTGCTGGAGCTGACCGTTTTGTTGGCGGCCCTGCTCGGAGTGATGTCCCTCGGTCCGCAACGCTCCCCGATGCGCGCAGCCGAGCCGATGGCCGCTGGCCTGATCGGCTGGTTGATCCCGCTGCTCATCCTGGCCGGCGGCTACCTGCTCTGGGTCGGCGCGCATGCCCCCGGCGGCGCCTTCCAGGCTGGCGCCCTGCTCGCCGCCGCGGCGGTGCTCGCCCACCTCGGCGGGCGGCGCGAATTCCAGCTCCCGGGGCACACCCGGCTGCGCCTGCTGGCGGTGGCCGGCTGTGCCGTTTTCACCCTGGTCGGGGTGTCCACCCTGCTGGGCAGTGGCGTGCTGCTGCAGTTGCCGTCGGACTGGGCCGGAGGCCTGATCCTGCTGATCGAGCTGTTCGCCACCGCATCAATCGCCACCGCCCTGTTCCTGGTCTATCTCGGAGGGCACCCCCCTTCGTGGAACTCACGCGAGGTGCACCCGGATGCCTGACGCGGCGACACTCTACGGACTGCTCGGCATCGTGCTCGCAGGGCTCGGGGCGCATGCCGCCATCGTTCAGCGCGACAGCATTCGCCGCCTGCTTGCGATCAACGTGATGGGGGTCGGGGTATTCCTGGTGCTGATCGCAACGGCCTATTTCGGCCCCAACCAGGATCCCGACCCCATCCCGCACGCCCTGGTGCTGACCGGCATCGTGGTCGCGGTGGCAGCGACCGCCCTGGCCCTGGCGCTGCTGCGCGCCTTCGAGCGCTCCGACGATGAATGAGAGCATGTCCCTGACGATCATCCTGCCGCTGCTCGGCGCGCTGCTCGCGGCGGCCTGGCCGCGGCGCGGCGTCTTCATCGGGATCACGGCGGTGCTGCTGAGTGGCCTCGCGGTCGGATGGCTGTGGTTCAGCCTGCTCGCCGATGGACCCTCGCACCAGGCGCTCGGTGGCTGGGACCCGGGTCTCGGGATCCGCCTGCAGGTGGATGCGCTCAGCATCCTGATGCTGAGCATGACCGCGCTGGTGGCGCTGGCGGTTTCGGTATATGCCTCGCACTATTTCACCCGCCGCTCGCAGGCGGAGCGGTTCTGGCCCCTGTGGCTGCTGATGATCGCCGCCCTGAACGGCCTGTTCCTGGCCGGCGACCTGTTCAACCTGTACGTGACCCTGGAACTGCTCAGCCTCAGTGCGGTGGCCCTGACCGCACTGGGAGGCAAGCGTGCCGGCATCGCGGCCGCGCTGCGCTACCTGATGATCGGTTTGCTCGGATCGATGGGCTACCTCGCCGGGGTCGCCCTGCTGTACTCGGCTTTCGGCACCCTGGATATGCAACAGGTGGCGGCGCAAACGGGCGACGATCCGGTCAGCCAGGCGGCCCTGATCGTCATGACCGCCGGCCTGTTGCTCAAGAGTGCGTTGTTCCCGCTGCACTTCTGGCTGCCGCCGGCGCACTCGAACGCGCCGGCCCCGGTCAGCGCCGGCCTCTCGGCGCTGGTGGTGAAGGCCGGCTTTTATCTGGTCCTGCGACTGTGGACCGAGGTCTTCCCGGATACGCTCTCCACGCAGGGCGTGACCCTGGTCGCGGTGCTGGGCGGCGGCGCCATCCTGTGGGGTTCCTGGCAGGCGCTGCAGGCCGAGCGGCTCAAGCTGCTGGCGGCCTACTCCACCGTGGCCCAGCTGGGCTACCTGTTCGTCGCGCTGGCGCTGTTCATGTCGGCACCACCCGGGGTGGCGCGCGAGCTGCTGTTCGGCGCCCTGGTGCTGATGGCCCTCACGCATGCCTTTGCCAAGTCATCACTGTTCCTGGCGATTGGCGTGATCCAGCATCGCGCCGGACACGACCGCATCGCCGAGCTGGATGGCACCGCGCAACGCCTGCCGGCGACCACCTTCGCGATTGCGCTCGCGGGTGTGGCACTGATCGGCCTGCCGCCGAGCGGCGCCTTCCTCGGCAAATGGCGCCTGCTGTATAGCGCGATATCGCTGGATCAGTGGCTCCTCGTGGTCGTTATCGGCATCGGCTCGCTGCTCGCGGCCGCCTATGTATTCCGGGTCCTGGGACATGCCTTCGGTCGCAGCGCCTTGAGCGTGCAGGCGATCCACAGCGTGCATGAGGAGTGGCCGGCGCTGTTGCTTGCCCTGACCGCAACCCTGCTGCTGGGGTTTGGCAGCGCCTGGATCTGGCCCTTTCTGGAGCACATGGCATGACGCTCTCCAACAGCCTGCCCGCGCTGATCGTGGCCAGCTCGCTGCTGCCGGGCCTGATCATCTTCTTCCTGCGCGAGGGCAGCCACCGCCTGCGCAGCGTGCTCAACATGTTCGGCGCCATCCTCAAGCTTGTCCTGGTTGCGGCCCTGACCTGGGGCGTCTTCCAGGACGATTTCTTCGAGACCCGCTGGCAGCTCGCGCCGGGACTGGAGTTGGTGCTGCACGCGGATGCCCTGTCGGTGTTGTTCGTCAACCTGTCCACCCTGCTGTGGCTGGTCACCACCGTGTATGCGATCGGCTACCTGGAACACTCGCCACACCGCAGCCGCTTCTTCGGCTTCTTCAGCCTGTGCGTGTCCGCCACCGTCGGCCTGGCGCTGGCGGGCAATATGTTCACCTTCGTCCTGTTCTACGAACTCCTGACGCTCTCGACCTACCCGCTGGTGGCCCACAAGGGCACCCCGGAGGCGGTACGCGGGGCGCGCATCTACCTCGCCTACACCCTCAGCGGCGGCCTGGTGCTGATGCTCGGCGCGATCTGGCTGCAGGCCCTGGTCGGCCCGCTCGAATTCGTCGAGGGCGGCCTGCTGTCGCAGCTGCCTGACGAGCTGCACGGGCAGCTGACGTGGATCTTCCTGCTGTTGATCATCGGCCTCGGGGTCAAGGCCGCGCTGGTGCCACTGCACGGCTGGCTTCCGCAGGCCATGGTCGCGCCAGCGCCGGTCAGCGCCCTGCTGCACGCGGTCGCCGTGGTCAAGGCGGGCGCCTTCGGTATCGTGCGCGTGGTCTATGACGTCTACGGGATCGAATTCGCCTCGGATCTCGGCCTGCTGATGCCGCTCGGGATCGCCGCCGCGGTCACCATCGTGTACGGATCGATACGCGCCCTGTCGCAGGACAATCTGAAGAAGCGCCTCGCCTACTCGACCGTCAGCCAGGTCTCCTACATCGCGCTCGGCACCGCGATCTTCGGCCCGCTGGGCACCATCGGCGGGGTGGCGCACCTGGTGCACCAGGGGGTCATGAAGATCACCCTGTTCTTTGCCGCCGGCAACTACGCCGAGACCCTGGGTGTCCACCAGGTCAGCGAGATGAACGGCATTGGCCGGCGCATGCCGCTCACCACCCTGGCGTTCACCGTCGGCGCGCTCGGCATGATCGGTATCCCGCCGGTGGCGGGTTTCGTCAGCAAATGGTACCTCGGCAGCGGCGCGCTGGAAGCGGGTGTGGCGCATTGGGTCCTGCCCGTGCTGATCGCCAGTAGCGCGCTCAACGCCGCCTACTTCCTGCCGATCCTGCAGCGCGCCTGGTTCCGCCCGGCGGCATCCAGCTGGCCACAGGAAAACATTCCGGCGCGCCGCTTCGAGACGCACGCCAGCCTGTTCCTGCCGCCGCTGGTGACCGCCGCCCTGGCGCTGCTGTTCGGCCTGTTCGCCGGCGCCTACTGGAGCCCCGTGGAGTGGGCGGGCCTGATCGCGGAGAGGGAGTACCTGAGATGAACCTGCTGCTGACTCTTACCCTGACCGCCCCGCTGCTGTTGATTCTCTCGGGGCTGTACCGCAAGCGCTGGTCCGCACCGATTGCGGCCGTACCGGCATTGCTGACCGCCGCCTTGATCCCGGCGGACCACGTCATTGCGCTCGACTGGTTTCTGCTCGGGGCGCAGCTCGGCACGGATGAGCTCAGCGCCTGGATGCTCCCGGCCAGCGCGCTGCTGTGGGCTGGCGCGGGTCTGCATCACGCCTGGCGCTCGGGTTCGCCAGCGCAGGCGGCTCCTTTCCGTTTGTTCTTCCTGCTGGCCATGACCGGCAACCTGCTGTTGGTGTTGGCGCAGGATGTGATGACCTTCTACGTCGGCTACTCGATCATGGGCCTGTCCGCCTACGGCCTGGTGCACGACCGGCCCTCGTCCAGCGCGCCCCCGGCCGCCTCGACCTATCTGCGCTGGACCATCGCAGGCGAACTGCTGCTCTTCTCCGGCCTGGTATCGCTCGCCTACCAGGCCGGCTCGACCGGCTTTTCGACGCTTGCCATTGGACAGGCCGACACGATCACCGTGCTGCTCCTGCTCGCCGGCCTTGGGATCAAGATCGGCCTGCCCGGCCTGCATGCCTGGATGCCCTGGACCTACGCCGCCGGCCAGGCCGCAGGCAGCGCGGTGTTCAGCGGGGCCATGGTCAACGCCGGATTGATCGGCCTGCTGCGCTTCCTGCCACTGCAGCAGCCGGGGCACGCGGAAGTGGGCCAGCTACTGCTTGCATGGGGTCTGCTCGGCGCCTTCTACGGGGTGCTGTTCGGACTGCTGCAGCGGACGCCCAGGGCCATCCTCGCGTACTCCAGCGTCAGCCAGATGAGCAGCATGGCGGCCATGCTCGGCTTCGCGCTGATCGAACCGGAACTGGCGCCAGCGATCATCGCCGCGATCACCGTCTATGCGGTGCACCACGGCCTGAGCAAGGGCGCCCTTTTCCTGGCGCAGGATGACTACCGCGCAGGCGCGCGTCCGCGGCTGTCGTTTGCGATCCTGGTGTTGCTCTCGCTGATGCTCGCGGGTGCGCCATACACCAGTGGCGCGATCGCCAAGACGCTGATCAAAACGCCGCTCACCGACGAATACGCCTGGATCGGCAGCGTGCTGCTGTTCGCGAGCACGGCCACCACCCTGCTGATGCTGCGTTTCCTGTTCGCGGTGCGCGCTTCGCGGCGGCAGCAGACACCCGCGCCGCTTGCGTCCGGCGCCGGCGTGGCAATCGTATTGCTGGTCTGCGCCCACCTTGCCGCCTACACCATGTACCCACTGCCGACACTCTCGCTGCACGCCATCTGGCCGGTGATCCTCGCACTGCTGTTGGGTTTCGCATTCATGCGGCTGCCAGCCGCGACGCGCGCGCAGAACCAGCCGGAACCTCCCATGGGGGATCTGCCGACCCTGATGGCGCGCTGGCTGATCCGCAGACGCTGGATCGTATGGCTGCACAGCACGCTTGCCGCCGAGCATGAGACCGAACCGGGAAAGCATCACGAGGGCTGACCGGCATGCCATACCGTAAACCCGTCGAGTGAGCTGTTTGCGGCACCGGACACTTTCCCCAGGCTTATTCAAGCGTCCCTTTTTCGCTGCGTTTTCGCGTTGCGGGAAAAACGCATTATCCGCAGGCTTGTAACTCGCGCGTGACCAACCATTCTTGTTTCTTATATCTACAACCAAGGGAGATCTGAAGTGAATCCATCCAAGCACGTACCTGTTGTGCACTACGCCCCGCTCGCGCCGCTCAAGGCCCGGAAGATCGGCCTGCTGGAACCCTTCGAGTGGTTGGCTGCCGGCTGGAAAAGCTTCTGGTCGGTTAAATCCTACGCGCTGCTGTTCGGCATTCTGTTCGCGATCTCGGGAGCCCTGATCAGTTATGCGGCACTCGGTAATCCGCAAATGGTGTTCGCCTTCTGGAGTGGCTTCGTGCTGATCGCCCCCGGACTGGCGATGGTCGTCTACCACATGGCGCAACGGCATGATGAAGGCAAGCCTCTCAATCTCGTCCGTTGCGGGGACCTGTTCCGCCAGAACCTCGGACACAGCCTGTTGCTGGCGCTGTTCCTGGCGATCGTGATGATCGTCTGGATCCGTGTCTCCACCCTGGTCGCCGCCATGTACGCGGTCAGCATGCCCGGGATGGTCGATATCTCCGGCGCCTTCCTCAGCATGGATAACATCGGCATGTTGTTGACCCTCGGCGGGGTTGGCGCGGTCTTCGCGCTGATCGTGTTCGCGCTGTTCGCCTGGTCGATGCCGATGCTGGCGCGCGGTCGCGAGAACTTCGCCACCGCCATCGTGAGCAGCGTGCACACGGTGTTCACGCAACCCGCGCCGATGCTGCTGTGGGGCGTGATCGTGGCGGTCCTGACGATCCTCAGCATGGCCACGTTCTTCATCGCCTTTGCCGTGGTCTTCCCCTGGCTCGGGTTCGCCACCTGGGAGGCCTACAAGCGCATCTTCGAGTCCGCCTGACGCGAGAGCGTCCGGGACCGGGCCGGATCGTCGTTGCCGACGCCGGCCCGGTTTTCGTTTGCCTGCCCCATTTCCAGGCCCGCCAATTCCGAACCTTGCTCTCTGCCGGCGTCCCGCCCGCCAAACACGCCCTCGCGCCCGCTTTTCCCCAACCAGGCCAGCAATTCTTTTTTTATATTGTTTACGGATAGTTACGGGTTTCTTCTCATGTAAAAAACAAAGCCAGGAGCCGGCCTGGAGAATAGATAAACGATCACTGATGAATTGGATCGAAATTATCTGTTTCTAATCTATACGCGAAAAGCCTTATAAATAGCGTCCCGAAACCCGGCCTATTCCTTATTCTATGCGCGTGCTCAACGAGATCCGGTTCGACAACCTGCGCGGCGACCTCTTCGGTGGCGTGACCGCGGCGATCATCGCCCTCCCGATGGCGCTGGCCTTCGGTGTCGCCTCCGGCGCCGGCCCCGCCGCCGGTCTCTACGGCGCCGTCCTGGTCGGGCTTTTTGCGGCGCTGTTTGGCGCAACCCCAACCCTGATCTCGGAACCGACCGGCCCGATGACGGTCGTAATGACCGCGGTGATCGCCAACCTGATCGCGATGAATCCCGAACAGGGGATGGCCATGGCCTTCACCGTGGTGATGATGGCGGGCCTGTTCCAGGTGCTGTTCGGCATTCTCAAGCTCGGCCACTACGTCACCATGATGCCCTACACGGTCATCTCGGGTTTCATGACCGGCATCGGACTCATCCTGATCATCCTGCAGTTGGGTCCCTTCCTCGGCCAGGCCCCTCCCCCGGGTGGCGTACTCGGCACCCTGGAAAACCTGCCCTCGCTGCTGAGCCAGATCCAGCCGGCCGAAACCGCGCTTGCCGTATTCAGCTTCGGCCTGATCGTGCTGTTCCCCAAGCGCCTGGCGCGCTTCACGCCACCGCAGCTGCTCGCGCTGGTGCTCGGCACCGTGCTCTCGCTGATGCTCCTTGGCGACGCGGACATCCGTCGTATCGGCGAGATCCCCACCGGCCTGCCGGCTATCCAGATGCCGGTCTTCAGTGCCCAGCAGTGGTCGATGATGCTGATCGATGCGCTGGTGCTGGCCCTGCTCGGCAGCATCGACGCGCTCCTGACCTCGGTGATCGCCGAGAACATGACCCGCAAGGAATCGGATGCCAACAAGGAACTGGTTGGCCAGGGCGCAGGCAACCTGGTTTCCGGCCTGTTCGGCGGCCTGCCCGGCGCCGGCGCGACCATGGGCACGGTACTGAACATCAAGACCGGGGGACGCACGGCGCTGTCCGGGCTGGTGCGTGCCGGCATCCTCCTGGTGGTCGTGCTGTGGGCCGCGGAACTGACCGCCCAGATCCCGCTCGCAGTGCTCTCCGGTATCGCCCTCAAAGTGGGCTTCGACATCATCGACTGGTCTTTCCTGCGGCGCGCGCACATCGTTTCCTCCAAGGCGGCCTGGATCATGTATGGCGTGATCGGCCTGACGGTCTTCGTCGATCTGATCACCGCGGTGGCCATCGGGGTGTTCATCGCCAACTTCCTGACCATCGAGCGCATGACCAAGATCCAGGGTGAGTCGGTCAAGGCCATCGACCGGCCCGATCCGTCGAACAAGCTGAATCGCGACGAATGCCTGCTGCTGCAGCAGGCCCAGGGCAAGGTGCTGGTGTTCACCCTGCACGGCGCGCTGATATTCGGCCTGGCCAAGGTGATCTCGCGTCGCTTCGCAGTGCTGGACAGCCACGAGGTGCTGATCATCGACTTCCACGAGGTGCCTGTATTGGGCGTATCATCTTCCCTGGCGCTGGAGGACATGATCCTGAACGACCTCGAGGCAGGTCGACCGGTGTATCTTGCCGGCGCCAGCGAGCAGGTCAGAGAGCGTCTCGAAAACCTCGGCGTGCTCAAAAAACTGGATCCGGAGCACGTCCTCGATACGCTCGAGGCCGCCTTGCGGGAAGCCAACCGATACCTGGAGGAAAAAGGTACTGCGTCAGCCGCTGAGCAGCCGAGAGCAAACGCATGAATCCCCCGATTTCCCTCCGAACCTACACCTTCATCGACGCCCTGCAACCCCAGCTGGCGGCATACATCGCCACCGTGTCGCAGGGTTTCCTGCCGATACCCGGAGATGCCTGCCTGTGGATGGAGGTATCTCCCGGCATGGCGGTCCACCGCCTGACCGACACCGCGCTCAAGGCGACCCGGGTGCACCTGGCGCAGCAGGTGGTGGAGCGGGCCTACGGCTCCATGGTTATCCACCAGCGCGACCAGAGCGATGTCATCGAGGCCGGACGCATCATCCTCAACAGCATGGGCGCGCGCCAGGAAGAACGCCAGCCCTGCCGCATCCAGTGGTCGGAGATCATCCGCGGCATGACGCCGGACCACACCGTGCTGATCAACCGCCAGGAGCGGCGTGGCTCGATGATCCTGCCCGGGCAGAGCATGTTCATCCTCGAGACCGAGCCCGCGGGTTACATCACCTATGCCGCCAACCAGGCGGAAAAGGCGGCCAGCATCACCCTGATCGACGTCAAGGCGATCGGCGCATTCGGCCGACTGACCCTGGCGGGCCGGGAGGCCGATATCGATGAGGCGGCGGCCGCCGCGATTGCCGCGGTGCAGCGCCCGATGGGCACCCATTAGGAGAGCGCGCATGCATCGCAACGAGTTACTCCAGCTGCTAAACGAATACGAGACCCACGTGATGAGCGAGGCCGGCTATATCGAGCGCACCAGGCGTTTCGTGGCCGCCCACGAGGACTGCTTCCATTCCGAGCTGCTGCCCGGACACGTGACCGGTTCCGCCTGGGTGGTCAGCCCGCGGCGCGACCAGGTGCTCATGCTGCACCACAAGAAGCAGGACCAGTGGTTCCAGCCCGGGGGGCATGCCGACCGCGATTCCGACATCCGCCGGGTCGCCCTGCGCGAGACCCATGAGGAAACGGGCATCGCGCCGGAAGACATCCGCCTGGTGAGCGACCGCATCTTCGATGTGGACATCCACACCATCCCCGCAAGCCAGCATGGCCCGCGCCACGTCCACTACGATATCCGCTTCCTGCTGGAAATCGACGACAGTATCCCGGTGCCCGGCAACGACGAATCCCACGACATCCTGTGGGTGCCGCTGCACCTCGCGCCCCGCTACAACAACAACCTGTCGACCCACCGCATGGTGGACAAGACCCGACGCCTGCGCAATCCGGTCCAGATGGTCAAAACTTAATCCCGAGTAGTACGATGTTGACGCAACTCTTCCCCTTCCTGCGCTGGTTCCCAATGACCCGCACCGGCATGCGGGCCGACCTGATGGCCGGCGTGACGGTCGCGCTGGTGCTGGTGCCGCAGAGCATGGCCTACGCGCAACTGGCCGGCCTGCCGGTCGTGTACGGGCTGTACTCGTCCTTTATCCCGGTCATCATCGCCTCGATGTGGGGCTCCTCGAGCCAGCTGCACACCGGCCCGGTGGCGATGCTCTCGCTGATGTCGGCGGCGGCGCTGATCCCGTTCGCCACCCCCGGCTCACCCGGTTTCATCGAGCTCTCGGTGATGCTGGCGCTGATGGTCGGCATCCTGCGGCTGACCCTCGGGGTGCTCAGTCTCGGCGCGCTGGTCAATCTGCTCTCCAGTCCCGTGATCATCGGCTTCACCAACGCGGCGGCACTGATCATCGGCCTGTCGCAATTGAACAAGGTGCTCGGGGTGCCCTTTCCACGCACCGAGTCCTATCTCGCGGACCTGTGGCGCGTGGTGCGCCAGATCCCGGACACCCACCTGCCGACCCTGATTTTCGCGATCGGCGCCTGGGTGCTGATTGCCGGGCTGCGCCGTCATCGTCCCAAGCTGCCGGGGGTACTGATCGCGGTCGGCGTGGCCACCATCATCAGCGCGCTGGTCGGCTTCGAGCACAAGCTGACCGTCCCGGTGCAGCGGGTTGCCGACGCGCAGGTGCTCTCCAAGCTGCAATCGCTCGACCAGGCCCAGAACCGCCTGGGCGAAATCACCGAGGAACTGGCCGCGATCTCAAGGCAAGCGGATGAGCTGGAAAAGGATGGTGACCTGGAAGGCGTGTCGCGCGCGGCAGAGGTTCGCTCCAGGATTCCCGCGCTGGAGTTCCAGCAGGCCGAAGCCAAACGCTACATCACCCGCCTGCAGGTTGAAATGCATTCGATCGACCTGTTCGACAACGGTCAGTCCGGGGGAGCGCAGCGCTTCGATGTCACCTCGCCAGACGACCCTGGCGAGGGCTACCGCTGGCGTCTCGACGGGGTCAAGAACGGCATGATGACCCTGTCCGCCGGAGGCGACGTGGTGGGCGTGATTCCGGAAGGCCTGCCCAGCCTCGAGGTGCCGGTGGTCCAGTGGGACCTGGTACTGGCCCTGCTGCCCGCCGCCTTGGTGATGGCGCTGATCGGCTTCATGGAGGCCACTTCGATCTCCAAGGCCATCGCGACCACCACCGGCGAGCGCGTCGACACCAACAAGGAACTGATCGGCCAGGGCCTGGCCAATATCGCCGGCAGCTTCTTCAGTTCGTTCACCGTCAGCGGCTCGTTCTCGCGCTCCGCGGTGGCCGCCAAGACCGGCGCCCAGACCGGCCTGTTTGCCATCATCAGCGCCCTCGGCGTGGTGCTGGTGCTGTTATTCTTCACCGAGTATCTCTATCACCTGCCGCAGGCAGTGCTCGCGGTGATCGTGATGATGGCGGTATTCAGCCTGATCCGGATCCGGCCGCTGGTGCAGGCCTGGCGCATTGACCGGTTTGGCGCGAGTATCGGCATCACGACCTTCATCGCCACCCTGGTGATGGCGCCCGCCATTGCGAACGGCATCCTGCTGGGGGTCGTACTCACGGTACTGCACTACCTCATCGCCACCATGCGCCCGCGCGCCGAAATCGTCGCGCGCAAGCCCGATGGCACCCTGGGGGGTATCCGCGCCAACAAGCTCGAGCCCATGAGCCAGGATTTTGTGCCGGTGCGTTTTGACGGACCGCTGTCGTTCATCAACGTGGCCTATTTCGAGGACATCATCCTCGAGGCCCAGAGCGACTTCCCGCAGGCCAAGGTCATCCTGGTCATCGGCAGCGGCATCAACAGCATCGACGCCTCCGGTGAAGAGAAGATCTGTGAGGTCGCGCGCCGCCTGCGCAAGGTGGGGGTTCGCCTGGTATTCAGTGGCCTCAAGCACCAGGTGCGCAGCCTGCTGCAACAAGGCGGCGTGGCCGAGAGCCTCGGGCAGGACGCCTTCTACCCGGACAAGGAGACCGCATTGCGCGCCCTCAACCGGGAGTTCGCCAAGCCGGCAGAAGATCAGCCGGACGGCGACAATTCACCTTCAGCGCAACCTGCCCAGAGCTAAGCCCTTCCGGGCCAAGCCAGGGGTCCGTAGGAGCGAGCTTGCTCGCGAATATTCCTGCCTCCCGGCCAAGGCCGCCCCACGGTATCGGGCTACCCCCTGAGGTTGAGCCCCGGCCAGGAGGCGCACATCTGGTCGCGCTTGGCCGGCACCGCCGCCAGGGCGAAATCGAGGAAGGCCTGCGCGACCAATGACAGCTCCTTGCCCTTGGGATGAACGACATACCACTGGCGCACGATCGGGAAACCCTCGACATCCAACAGGGCCAGGGGGCCATCCGGGCCGTCCAGGGTCAGGGAATGCAATGACAGGACCGCCAGCCCCAGGCCGGCCACGACCGCGTGCTTGATCGCCTCGTTGCTGCCGAGTTCCATCTTCACTTCCGGCAACGGCCCTTTCTCGAGGAACATGCGCCGCACCGCGTCACGGGTACCCGATCCCGGCTCGCGCCCCACGAACGGATAGCTTGCGAGTTCCTCGATCGGGATGTTTTTCCGCCCCACCAAAGGGTGGTCTCGAGGCGCCACGACGACCAGAGGATTGGGCGCGAAGGGGTAGGTCTCGAGGTCGGCATCCTCGGGCACCGCCCCCACGATGTAGAGATCGTCCTCGTCCTTGCCAAGGCGCTCCATGATCCGCTCACGGTTGGACACCTTGAGCGCGACGCCGATACCGGGGTGCATGGCGCAGAACTCTCCCAGTAACTCCGGCAGGAAGTATTTGACCGTGGTGATGACGGCCAGGCGGAGACGCCCGCGACGCATCCCCTGCAGGTCCGAGACCTTCATCTCCAGGTTGGCGAGCACATCAAAGATCTTGCGGCAGCTGTCATAGAGCTCATGACCGGCCTCGGTCGGCTTGACTGAACGGCCCACGTGTTCGAACAGCGGCAGGCCGACCGCCTCGGACAGCTTCTTGATCTGCATCGAGATGGTCGGCTGGGTGAGAAACAGTTCCTCGGCCGCACGGGTGAAGCTTCCCAGGCGCACGGTCGCCTCGAAGATCTGCAACTGCCGCAGGGTGGTATGCCGGATCAGGTATTCCGGGATGGCGATCGGTGTGGGGGCGGATTCAGGCGTCACAGCCACGGCAAGCTCGCAAAACGACGATGAAACAGCCGCTTATGTTGCCACGAATAGAGGAACATAGATACTGAAGGGAAAAACCACCACATTAAATCTATGAGTGGATCGGCCGCTTCGGGCCGCTGTCGAGCGGAAGAGATAGCCTTTGCAGCCGGACCAGAGAAAAGACCGGAGTCGCTGACCGACTCCGATCCCTACACGCGATTCCCCGGGTTCAGGCCTGACCGCGAATCTCCGCCAGCGGACTCACCGCCAACTATTGGTACCCAGCCGAGGGAAAGGGATCGGCATCCGACAGCGCCCCTTCCAACAAAACGGGGGATCGGACTCAGTCCGGCCAGACGCGTTGACCGAAGGTCACGATCGCTTCGACTTCCTTTTTCTTCGGTGCGGCCTTCCTGCTTGCCTTTTTGGCTACCGCCTTCTTCGCGGCCGCCTTTTTTGCTGCGGGCTTGGCAGGCGCTTTTTTTGCGGCCGCCTTCTTCCTGGCTACCTTGGCCTCTGCCGAAGCCGGTTTCGACTCGGCCGACGCCTCGCCCTTGGTAGCCCGGGTGGTTGCGACCAACAGGTCAGCGGTTTTGTCATTGCTGCTCACGAGTGATTCCTATTTCTGTCAAGAGTTCAGTTAATTCATCCGCCGCTGCGGCACCCTTGGCGCCCGCGTCGAACACGCTCCGGCCTTCCAGCACCGTACTTCGATAGACCACGCGACGCCGGATCGCGGTATTCGCGGTGGGTGTACTCAGTTCGACCGTAGCGTTTCGGATCGCCTGGGACAAGCGGGTTCTCGGTTCGAGCTGGTTGATCACCAACAGCGCCTTGAGGCCCGGGTTCTTTTCCCTGGCCTGGTCGATTTCCGCTTCGATCTTGACGCTGGCCCAGAGGTCCAGCGGTGACGGCAGCACCGGAATGATCGCCCAATCACTCAGGCGCAAGGCATCCTTGGTCTGATCCGAGTGCACCGAAGGCGGGCAATCGATCAGCAGGTGGGAATAGTTCTTGGCCTGCGCACCGACCGACATCGCGACACTGCTGGAAGCGTTGAACACCGGTACCGTATCGGGCTGACTGCTCAGCACCCGCCACTGCGACGAGGACTGTTGGGGATCGGCATCCAGCAACAGGGTGGTGCCCAATTGGTTGAGCGCCGCTGCCAGATTGACCGCAAGTGTGGTCTTACCCGCCCCACCCTTGTTACCTAAGAGTGAAATAATCGGCATAAAGACCGCCTAGGAAGCAGGGTCTGCGGAAAACAGCTTATCGAGCTCGCTGGCGAACTCGCGTTGCTCGGCAGAGATCTCCTCACTGCCTTCTTCGACATGAATGGTTATGTTGACGTAATCCTTACCAAAGCCCATGTCCGGATAGTATCCCCTGGCTTCGGAAAGATCAGCAGCTTCATCGAGAAAATCGCGCAGCTCTGGATAGCTCGCAAACTCGTAGCGCCGCTCCAGGCGCACGGGACGCTTGCGCTCCTGCCACTGATCACTCATCAACATCTCTCCGCTGTATTGGAAAGCAAATCAGAGCCAAGCAGGCTGCAAGGTAGCCCAAACTCTAGACTTTCGCCAACTCAGCACGCCAGGTGCTCAGCTCGTCCAGGTGAACCCGCTCTTCCTCCAACAGTTCCTGGAACAGCATGCGGCTATCGAAATCGGCAATCCGATTACAGTGCTCCACCGCACTGGTGTACAGCTGCACGATATCCTGTTCAAAGGCCATGTTGACGACCAGCAGCTCACTCAGATTATTGCCCAGCTTGACCGGTCTGAGTTGAGAAGCGTTGGGTGCCGCCCCAAGAGCCAGCATACGGGCAATCAGTTTGTCCGCATGCAGCATCTCGGATGCAGCTTCTTCACGAAATTTCTTGGCGGGCTCGCTCAAGCCCCAGGTGTTACACAACCTGGCGTGCGTCGTATAGAGCTGAACAGCAGAAAGCTCCAGGCTGAGGGCACGCCCGAGATAGCCCAGAACTTTCTGATCTGCTCTTACCGTCATCATTCAGCCGGCACCGCGTCGAAACTTTACGAAGATCAGTCCTGAGCAGGACCGCCAGCCGGCAGGACCGGCTCAACTTCGCGGTGAGGACGCGCAATGATGTGCGCGGCAACCAGGCCGTCACCCACACGCTCACAGGCATCAGCGCCAGCGCGAACAGCGGCGTTGACAGCACCGGTCTCGCCACGAACCAGAACGGTAACGTAGCCGCCACCGACGAACTCACGACCGATCAGGCGCACTTCTGCTGCCTTGGTCATGGCGTCAGCCGCTTCGATTGCAGGAACCAGACCGCGGGTTTCGATCATACCCAGAGCAATACCGTAGTTTTCGTTAGCCATCGTTATATCTCCGTACTCGAATAAAGAAACTCTAGTGAAGGCCGTGTCGGCACACGGCAACAGTTACAGGGAGCGGATCCCTTAGTCATTGCCGAGAACAGGCTCGACCTCTTTGTGCGGACGCGCAATGATGTGCGCCGCCACCAGACCGTCACCAACACGCTCACACGCGTCAGCTCCTGCACGTACTGCTGCGTTGACCGCACCAGTTTCGCCACGAACCAGCACGGTGACGTAGCCGCCACCAACGAATTCGCGACCAATCAAACGGACCTCAGCTGCCTTGGTCATGGCATCTGCTGCTTCGATGGCGGGTACCAGCCCGCGCGTTTCAATCATGCCCAGTGCAATACCATAGTTTTCAGTTGCCATCTTTCGTGTCTCCTATTGACTCGATTCTATAAACCATTAACAGCCGCCAAAATGTCTGCCAGCTTCATTCCTTATCCGGCCAGTGGTCGATGATTCCGCACACTGCCAGGTCGGTCAGGATCTCGAAATCCCCTGCCGTGTAACGCGCCGCAGAACCGCTCGTTACGAAAACCCAATTCCCAGGCTCTGCACCGACTGGGTCAGTCGCCACCAGGCGCTTGCCCTTCTCGTCCCGCAGCACCCTCAGCCTGGCGTGCTTCAGGCCCTTGATCCGCGAGGTGCAGACCAGGTTGCGCTCAACCTGCAGAATCTGCATCGGCTTGCGCCCCGTCCGATTCCGGTGGCCACTTGTCAATGATCCCGACAATGGTCAGATCACTGGGATAGCCTTTGCTGCCGGCGGCCTCGCGCGCGGCGGAACTGCCCACGCATATCACCCAATCGCCCGGCTTTGCGCCCACCGCGTCCACCGCAACCACCAGGGCGCTGCCGTCCTTCACGACCTGGAGCAGCTTGTGCTCCATCATGGCAATCCGGTTGGTCGAAACCAGCGGCCTTTCCACCTGACAAATCTTCATCAGTGACCTCCGTCAACGACTGGGTTAACCGAACACGCCAATACTTCTATCGGGGCATTCGCGTTGCAATCCCGGACCACCTGCAGAATATGCAGCATGCCCTGCTTCGCCAGCTGCGCGTAACGCTCGTTGAGCGCACGCGCCACGCGCTGGCAGTGCTCCTGCGCGCGTTCCCGCGCTCCCGGCACCTGGCCGTGGTAGTCGAACCGGACGACCACCGGCACAGGCAGGCCCTTGGAAACGTTCAGGCCCGTAAAAATCTTTATCCCCACGTCGGTGTCGGCCACGGCCTCTTCCACCGTCTGCAGGTAGGCGAAATACATCAGATTCCGCAGCTGTATCTCTTCGAAGCCGACCCCGGCACCGATGAAACGCTCAGCGTGGCCGGTGTCCGGGTAAGCGCCGCCGAAGTTGCGCCGGACATAATCGATCTGCGAGAGATTGTTCTCCAGCAGATAGGCCGCGAAGCGGGCTGTCCCTTCAGGGGCTTCCGGGGAACAGGAACGCACCTGATTGGCGATGAATTCCTTGCCCTCCGGGTAGCTCCCGTACTGTGTCACCTTGTACACATCCATGGCGTCGACGAAACGGTCGGTTCGTATCAAGCCCTCGCCGTCCGGCACATGCACCCGGATGGCATCCGTATCGGTGTCGAGGCCGATCAACAACAGGTCGATCGATGCGCCACAACAGAAACTGTTCTCTATCGCCGTCTTGAACGTGTTCAGACGCTCGAGACCACCTGCAACCGCCTTGTCGTCATCCGATCCGTGGAACGCACAGCCCTGGTGCTGCGGATCCACCGAGCTGAAGTGATACACCACAGCCTTCAGATAGCGGGTCGGCATGTCGGCGGTGTTCGGCTTCCCTTCCCGAAAGCGCAGCATCTCCGTTTCAACCCACTTCTCGACGCTGTTATCGATGTCGAACATCGAACCGGCGTAAGACTTCCGTCGCACCATCTTGTGCGGCAGGCGCAGCACGTAACGGATCACGTGCGCCAGGCGACCATCTGCACAAGGCGAGATGTCCACCGTGTGAAAGCCGCACGACTGAATGAATTCGTCGAAATCGCTTTCACCCGAATGTGCCAGCGGCGCCTGCGTGTAGAACTCATCGCTGTAACGGCGATACGTCTGAAACACACACCAGGCAAACAGGCGGCGCATATCCAGCTGCTCGACCCAGGCATTCGCCAGGATATCTTCCGGCAGCTCAAAGCCCAGCTGGTCGCGCGCTATCCGTTGCGCCTGTGCATCGAAGTCTCGCTCGTGCTGCAGTGCCGAGAGCTTTTTCAGGACCGGCACAATGCCATCGAAGCCCTTCTTGATCCGATCTTCGTAGGCAAACAAGCGCATGTTTTCGCGGTCATTGGTCAGCGGGTGACCGCTGGCAACGCTACCGTTGTAACCCACGTCATCCGACGTGTTGCAGGCACCCGGGCGTCGGCATGGAGCCGGAGCCACCGGGCGTGCTGCCCTGCTGTTTCGTTGTAAAGGCCGACGAGGCACGATCAGTCCAATCCTTTATCAGCCGCGTGCGCCGCCGGAGTACGTGATCAGCGAACCACCCTCGTAGTTACCACTACTGCCGGTGACAAGACTGACCGGCTGAGGCGCCTCGCTCTTCACATCCGCGATGACCTTATTGACCATCGCGTTCATCGGACCGCGCACGGTCGGGTTGCGAACGATGGCCGAGGAGCCCTCGGTCCCGGTCACGCGATCACCGCGATCCCAGTCATCGCCGGTGATGGACGCCCCCGCGTCCATACCCTCGCCGGTGATACGCGACTTCACCCGCTCGTGCACCATCGGCGGTTCCACCACCTCGTTAACCGACGTGGAATTGACCGAACCGCTACCGAAACGCGCATCCTCGGTACCCGTCACCTTGCCGCTGGCCATGCCAAACGGGCCGGTGATGAGGCCCTGCTCGTAACGCGAGCCGGTAACACCCGTGTTTTCATCGACAGCCGCAGCGTGAGCCGGGGGAGCCACACTAAACTCACCCCAGCCGGTATCACCTACGGCCTGCGGAAAATCCGAGCTGTTCGGCTCCGCTGCTGTTGCAGGGCAAGCCTGCGCCATCTGATCTGCGCCCTGGTAAGGGGTGCCGGTAACCGGCTCGCAAGCGCCCTTGTTGTCACCGGTCATGACGCCGCCGACACCCGGTTGCTGACCGGTCAGATTCTTGCCCATCACCGAGGTGTTGCGCTGCATGCGCGCCTCGGCGCTCTGAGTCGCAGGTGCCTCACAGGAGCTGTAATTCTCCATGCCGAAATACGGCGTGCCGGTGACCGCCTTGCAGGTACCCGGCTCGTTGCCGGTGACGCGTTTGGCGCGGCCTTCCATGGTGCCGGTAACGGACTGGCCACCGAAGGTCCCGGAGACCCCAACCTTCTGGTCGGTCGGCTTGACCTCGGCACCGCAGAAAGAGCTGTACTGCTCCTGGCCGACGTAGTCGTCGCCGGTGATGTTACGGCAGGCACCAGGCTCATCACCCGTGGTCTTCTGGCTGCGTCCCACCGCGGTGCCGGTCACGTGACCGCCGCGCAGGGTTTCACTGACGCGAACCTTGGCCGGAATCTCGCGCACCTCTTCGCCGCGCACATACTGTGCACCGGTCAGCTGACGGTTCGCACCCGCCTCGTTGCCAGTCACCTTGTCGGAGTTTCCGACGTTATCCCCAGTCACCGTCTTGCCCTTGCGGGTCTCGGACATGACCGAACCCATCTGCGCCGGCTTGGTCGGCGTGCCACAGAAGGCCTCGGACTGCCCGGCACCGACATACTCGGTACCGGTTACGTTCTTGCAGGTACCCGGCTCGTCACCGGTGACCTTCTTGCTGCGACCGACTTCATTGCCGGTGACCGCGTTGCCACGGCCGGTAGCGCTGAGACCGGTGCGCATCGGGGTCTTCTGCGGCTCTGCCTGGCAGAAGTCGCGGAAGACGTCTGCGCCCAGGTATTCAGTACCGGTGACGGCGCGACAGGTGCTGGCCTCGTCGCCGGTCACGTCCTTGTCGCGACCCACCATGGTGCCGGTAACGGACTGACCATGCGAGGTCTCGGAAACTCCAACTTTCCACGGCTGGTCAGTTGCACCACCCGCTTCCGGCTTCTTGCGCACCTTCCCGGTCGGGCGACACTTGCCACCGGTGCAGGTCTTGCCGCGCGTGCTGCGCTGCTCACGCAGCGTCTGCGCCAGTTCGCGACTGGAGAGGGTCGGATTGGCTGCGCGGGCGGTCTGCGCTTCGCTCATGCCGCCGGCACTGATGCCGGCCTTGCCGCGAGTGGATTGCGCCTTGCGGCGCGCCAAAGCGGCTGCCTTGCTCGGGTTGGCAGCAATCTTTGGTTTGTTTGTTCGGGTGGAACGACGGCTGTTTGCACGGACCGGCGTACGCTCTTTCGGGGCGCAGTCGCCCTTGCCTCCGCAACCACAACCGCAATCACCGGACTTCTCAGCCTTCGGCGCATCGGTGGCAGCTGCTGCAGCTTTCTTGCTGCTGGCAATCATGCTCAGGTCACGTGTCCTGTCTTGTGAAGCCGCTGCAGACTTGCCTTTACCCGACATCGCCTTACGACGAGCCAGTGCGGCAGCGCGGCTGGAATTGGCTACCGGAGCAGCCATCATCCTGGGACGGTAAGAGGAAGCGCGAGATGACACAGGCGCCGCAGCAGGTGCCGGGGCGGCCGCGGGTGCCGGAGCGGCAGCAGGTGCCGCCGCAGGGGCATTCTGAGGCGTGACCCGCGTACGATCCGCGCCACCTGAAATCGCAGCCTTGCCGCCGCTGGACATCGCTTTACGCCTCGCTAATGCCGCAGCTCTGCTGCTGTTCTGACTTACTTGTGCCATTGTCATCTCCGCTTCATCTACCGAGCTTCAATTACTCTACGAGCACCCCCGAACGGGGGCACTGCTGACATCGCTTCAACCGTTAAACAGGGTTTAACGGTTCCGATTCGAAAGAATCAGGAGCGACCCTCGTAAACCACGAAGCACACGCCCTGGGTTTGGCTGTAGTTGTCATAGCCGATCAGACGCACGTGATGATTGGGGTAAGCGCGATGGCAGGCTTCCAGTTCGGCAACCACGTCGCCCAGGTCGGTCTGACCGAAGAACGGCAGTTTCCACATGGTCCAGTAGTGGTTGGCGGAATTTTCCGGGGCATCGTGCTCGATCGCCGGGGTCCAACCTTGCGCCAGCAGGTAGGCGATCTGGTCGTAGACTTCGTCCTGGGACAGCTTCGGCAGGAAACCAAAAGTTTCGAGAGTACGAGCTGTCTGATAGTCACCCATAGTAGATTGCATGTCTTTATCCTCTAAATTTGGACTGTTACTAAAGTATTGGTCAGCGGACTACAGGAGCCTTAGCTGACGTCCAGCTTGTCAACAGTTTCGAACTCGAACTTGATTTCTTTCCAGGTCTCCATGGCGATCGCCAGTTCCGGGCTGTGCTTGGCAGCTTCGGACAGGATGTCACGCGCTTCTTTCTCGATCTCACGACCTTCGTTGCGTGCCTTGACGGAAGCTTCCAGAGCGACCCGGTTGGCAGCGGCGCCAGCGGCGTTGCCCCAGGGGTGACCCTGCGTACCACCACCGAACTGCAGCATGGAGTCGTCACCGAAGATGGTGACCAGCGCCGGCATGTGCCAGACGTGGATACCACCGGAAGCGACCGCGAAGACGCCCGGCATCGAGCCCCAGTCCTGGTCGAAGAAGACACCGCGGGAGCGGTCTTCCGGTATGAAGGATTCGCGCAGCTGGTCAACGAAGCCCAGGGTGGACTGACGGTCACCTTCCAGCTTACCGACCACGGTACCGGTGTGGAGGTGGTCACCACCGGAGAGACGCAGACACTTGGCCAGCACGCGGAAGTGGATACCGTGCTTCGGGTGACGGTCGATGACAGCGTGCATGGCGCGGTGGATGTGCAGCAGCATGCCGTTCTCGCGGCACCAGTTGGCCAGACCCGTGTTGGCGGTGAAGCCACCGGTGATGAAGTCGTGCATCAGGATCGGCGAACCAACCTCTTTGGCGAACTCGGCGCGCTTGTACATCTCTTCCGGAGTGGCAGCGGTGACGTTCAGGTAGTGACCCTTGCGCTCGCCAGTCTCCTGCTCGGCCTTCTGAATGGCCTCGCCGACGAATTCGAAACGGTCACGCCAGCGCATGAACGGCTGGGAGTTGACGTTCTCGTCGTCCTTGGTCATGTCCAGGCCGCCGCGCAGACATTCGTAAACGGCACGGCCGTAGTTCTTGGCCGACAGGCCCAGCTTCGGCTTGATGGTGGCGCCCAGCATCGGACGGCCGTACTTGGCCAGGCGATCGCGCTCGAGGGCGATACCAGCCGGCGGACCACCGCAGGTCTTGATGTAGGCGATCGGGAAGCGGATGTCTTCCAGACGCAGGTGCTTGAGGGCCTTGAAGCCGAACACGTTACCGACCAGGGAGGTCAGGACGTTGACCACGGAACCCTCTTCGAACAGGTCGATCGGGTAGGCGATGAAGGCGTAGAAGGACTCGGAGTCGCCAGGTACGTCTTCGATGCGGTAGCAGCGACCCTTGTAGAACTCCATGTCGGTCAGCAGCTCGGACCACACGGTGGACCAGGTACCGGTGGAGGATTCGGCGGCAACCGCTGCAGCTACTTCTTCACGGGGAACGCCAGGCTGACCGGTGCACTTGAAGCACGCCAGCAGGTCCGTGTCCAAAGGCACATAGTCCGGCGTCCAGTACATATCACGATATTCTTTAACGCCCGCATCATATTTTTTAGCCATGATCAACTCCTGATTCAGTTGCTGTTTAGCGATTGCGTGAGGGTCACGAAAAAATCTTGGCGAAGCTTAGAAAGCCCCTCACATTCTTTCCAATAAATACCTTCGACAATTCCCATCTATTAAAACCTATGGATTCGGCCGGTGGAAATCCGCCGGGAGTCACCCCCACGGTTCGCCCCAAGCGCTCGAAAGCCTCTCCATAATTCTTCAAGCCACTGTTTACTAATTATTTTTTTCAATTTCAGGACGACTGTAGGCATGTTTCCGAGTAACCCGGATCCAGACCTTACACGGGAAAACCCTTAAGGTATTCGACACAGATCAATTACCCATGCAATTCTTATAGGCGGATAAGAAATCCCGGAAAACCGGGCGATTTGGTTTCAGTTCCTGAATTTCACCATGCGCGTCACCTGGATGTCGGACACGAACACCACCCCCGAGTGCTTGTTGAAGAAGGGCGCAAACCCTTCCATCAGGGGGTCGACCAGTTCCTCCGGCACCGCCGCGATGATCATGATCAGCACGGCTTCCTCGTTGAACATCAGGTGACCGCCGTGGAAACCGTGGCTGCCCTTGCCGGAGAGATTGTTGATGATGGTGTATCCCTTGACGCCGGCATGGTCGAGCAGGTCGGTCGCAAACTCCTGGTTTTCACCTTCCAGGATGATCTCGAGTTTCTTCAATTGGCTGAAGTTCAGGTTATTCACGATGCTATTGACTCCTCGGAAATCGCTGCGGGACCTTGCCCGATCTGACGGTCGTGTTTCCACTCCCCGCGTTCGAACAGCGAGACGTGGTGGGTCTCCGGATCGACGATCAGCATGCGGATCCAGCCGTTCCTGACCAGGTTCTTGACCGCCACCACCGACTCGAACACCTGCCTGGCGTGATCGAAAGGCGCCTCGATCAGGGTGATCAGGCGCACCGGCTCATGATAGGGCTTGCCGTCTTTGAGGACGGTCTGCGAAGGCAGCCCGGTACGCAGATCGCTGAGGTTGCCGCTCATGACCCCGAAGCGGCCGGCGACATTATGGTTGACCTTGCTGCCGCTGCCAAAACGATCGTTGTCCACCGCCGAAAAATAGTGCTCCATGTTGATCCACTGCCCAACGATCAGCGGGCCGGTCATTATATTGGCCAGCAGGCGCCCCTTGCGGTCGACCCGGTAGTCGTAGGAGTGCAGGAAGGCGCGTCCATCGAGGCCAAGGCGCTCAGTCAGATCACGCCGGCCGATGATGAAGTAGGCATTGCGCGACAGTCCCCACTCCGGACGCACCTGCGACCAGTCCATGGCGTTGCGCTGGGCCTTGCTCGCGGCCTGCGCCGGGCTGCCCGCCTCACGCGGATCGATCTCCAGCGAGGGCATCCGCTCGAAGGCGCACAGGCGTGAAGCCGCGGTCAGCCCGGTGCTCAGACGGTCGATGTAGATCAGGTGCGACGGCGGGATCAGGTCCAGGTCGTGCATCACCACCTCGTCGCTGGTGGTGTTATGAAACGCGGGAATGAACCAGCTGTCGTCAGGTATCGAAATCCCCTGTTGCGCGAGGCGCCGGCGCACCTGCGGTTTGTTCGCCATCTGTGCCAGCACCCGCGCGCTCACCAGGCCGTGGTTGCCGCCGCAGGCGCCGCAGTCGAGCGCCGACTCGTAGGGGTTGTTATCGGACTCGCTGCCGTGCCCGACCAGGAGAACGAAGCGCGAGAAGGTGTCGGTCATGCCGATCGAACGCAGTGCCTGCGAGACGTAACCCGCCTGCTCCTCCAGGGTGAAGCCGATCCGCCCGAGGCGCTCCATCTGCATCTGCGCAAACGAGGCATCGATCCGGTACACCTCGCGCAGGCGCTGCACGAAAGCGTCGATCTCCCCGGCGCTCCGCCCCAGGGTCTGCTCGCACAGCGACCGGTCGGTTTGATGGCCCAGGGCGAGTTCGCGCAGCTCCCGGATCAAATCGTCCGAGATGTCCTCCGGCGCCAGGCCGACATCCTGCTCGAGCGCGTTCAGGATCAGGGCGCGCTGGACCGCGCGCACGATCGAGTCCGCCTGTTCGCGGCTGAGCTTGTCGAGCAGCAGGCGGGTGGTCGGCTTTTCCGGGTTCAGGTGCCGCCGCCAGCGGTTGTACATCTGCGGAGCCACCGTCTTGCCCACCATGTCGAAACCGAACAACAGGCCGAGCGCCTCGACGGTCACGAACGGGGTCAGCACGGTCTCCTTGAGTTCGTGCATGACCTTGCCGAGGAAAGTGACCGGCGCATCGTCACGGAAGTCGGTCACGCTGATCTCCGGCACCAGGTTCTTCGGCGTCAGGATGACCGGGCAGAGGTGGCTTTCGCTACCCTTGCCCAGCTCGATGAAACTGACCGGCACGCCGAAGAAGCCGGCGATGCCGAATGTCTGGTAGTCACCCACCCCTTCGAGGTTGCGCCGGATACGCTCCGAACGGGTATCGATGCAGAACAGCGCCTGGGCGAAGGGCCGCTTCTCGCGCGGCGGCTTGGGCTGCAGATCGACGCCTTCCAGCAGGTGGTTGATCGCATGGTCTTCCATAGCGCGCAGCCAGGTGTGTCCCTCGCGCCGCTCGAAGGCGGCGATCGCGTCCAGGAGTGCTTCGAGCTGCGCCACCGTCAGCGACCCGAGTGCGTCGCGTGCCCCGGCCGCGGTGGCGAGCTCGAGCAGCTTCGCGGTCTGCGTCTCGGCCTCGTGCCGCTGCTTGCGCTGGATGTACTCCGCGAATACCGCTTCGATCTGCCTCTGGTCACCGCGCGCGACCGCCATCTCCACCGCGTACGCCATCTCCGGCAGCACCCGGGCCCGGTTCAGCTCGGACCTGAGATAGGACTCGCGCGGGCGCTGCTCGATCGCCGCGGCCACCTCCGCGCGACTGCGCACGCTCTGATGCCGCCGGCCCTGGGTCAACAGGGCCAGCGCCAGGGTGAGACGGATCGCAAGGTAATCCACCAGGTCGCCGGGGAAGCGCTGCGTCCAGTAATAGTTCTTGGCGCTGTTGCGCCAGCGGATGAAACCGACCCAGCCGTGCAGGCGCGACAACTCGCTGGTGAAGTAACCGAGCCATTCCTGCTCCGGGATACCCAGCTCTGCCAGCACGTAGGCGATGATGCCCTCGGGCGTATCCGCCTCTTCCAGGATCCTGCCCATGCGCACGCCCTTGAGGAAGAACGGCACGTTGCGGCTGACCACTTCCCGCCAGGCGCGGAAGAAGCCGAGCTGACGCTCCGGCATGCCCCACACCGACTGCCCCTCATCGAAAAAGTCCAGACAGCTGTTGATCACCAGCTCGTCCAGCTCGTCGCCGATACGACCGCCCTCGAGGACGTCCAGGGCCTCGTACACGGGTCGATCCTGCAACAGCTGTTTACCCAACCCGGCCTGCACCAAGGCCAGCATCTCTTCGCCGCGCGCCGCGATGGGCTGCGCGCCCAACAGCGCGTGCAGATCGCGCGTGTCGCACAGCGTGGTCTCGAGCATGACCGGGTCCGACACCCGCAACAGGAGCGCCTCCAGCCAGGCCCGCAGGTCGATCCCCTCGATCGGCTCACGCTTGGCGACAAAGCGTGCGATACCCGAACGCAGGCTGGCGCGATCGACCTTGCCCTCGTCGAGATACTCCTGGTACTGGCGGCGCGGCAGATAGACCCGGCCATGGAACAGGCGTGCACCCTCCTCGACCGCTTCCTTGAAAGGCAGGTGCTCGAGACCATGCAGCGGGTTGTGGTGGATGAAGGTGCGCATCGGCCAGAAAAACGGGATCGGCTCGGCGGCGATATGAATGGTCGAGCGGATCTTGAGGCTGGTGCCCAGCGTGATATCCATCAGACTCCCCCAAACATTGACATGCCGGCCACGGCCAGGCCGATGAAGGTGACGGCCGCCAGCCAGGTATCGAAAATGGAGATGTCCTCGATCGCCTGCGCGTTTGCGGGGCCGACGATCAGGCCCTGCATCAGACGCGCGCCGGCCCAGCTCCACAGGACCCACAGCGCCACCAGGGCGATCGCGACCAGCGGATCGGAACCGACCAGGATATCGATCATCACGAAGAAGCCGGGAAACAGCGGGGTCGCGGTGGCCGCCAGGATCGCCACCACCAACACCCCGCTGAGGCGCGGGACCGTCAGCGCCAATCCACCGTAGAGACCGGTATAGGCGGCGCCGAAGCGCTGCTCCAAGCCAGCCACCAGCAGCGCCAGGATCGCGAGCGGCACCCCGAAGCCGAGCGCGTACAGGATCAGATGATCGCCAGCGTAAACCGCCGCCGGCCACAGGCAGGCCCAGATCGAGGTCGCCAGGAAGCCGGTCCACAAGCCGACCTCGCGCATCGCCACCAGACGGACGGCATACAGCAGCGCTGTCGCGACCGCCCAGGGCAACACCCAGGCGGGGATCTCCGGCGCCAGGCTGTGGTACAGACCGATCCCGATCAAGGGCCACAACAGTAACAGCCCCAGGCGCAGTCCGGGATGGCCCAGGCGCGCATACAGGGCATTGAAGCCGACGCTGAAGGGGAACAGCGGCAGGAAGAAGGCCAGCAGCAGAAGCGCGGGATCCGGCATATCAGCCCCACCTCAACCAGGTGTTGAGCCGCGCCGAGACCGCCACCAGGCGACGCGACAGGCCGGTGTAGAAATCGACGATGTAGAACTCGCGCGCGATCAGCGAGTACATGTTCATCCACCAGTGGCCCGGCTTTTGATCGATGCGCGAGCCCAGCTTATCCACCCGGTAGGCGCGCACCCAGCCGAGCACGATCACGGCCGTGGTCACCACCATCAGGATGTCGAACCACAGGATGTCGATGCCGGCGGCTGCGTACAGCTGCGCGGCGAAGCGCGGGTCGTCGTACAGGAACTGGTCGAAGGCATGGCTGATCAGGGTGTAGCCGGCGACCACGACGATAAAGGAGAACAGGATCAGTCCCAGCAGACGCCAGGGATTGGTGCCCCCCATGTGATAGGTGGAAAACAGCAACTGGGCGCCGGTCACCCAACCGAAGAACAGCAGGATCACCGCACCCTGTTTCTGGAACAGGTCGGGCGATACCCAGAGGTGCGACACCAGCAGCACGATCACCGGGAAGAGCAGCGTGATGGCCATCATCAACAGCCAGGGCGGCTTGACCGCGGGCGTCTCCCGTTCGACGACAAAGGTATAGACCTCGTCTTTCGGCACCCCGTCGTCATGGCGTGCCTCGCCGATGACACCGCCGGCGTTGAGAAACATGGTGCCCTTGAACAGGCCGTGCGCAATCAGGTGGAAGATCGCGAGCGAGAAGGCGCCGACGCCGCATTCCATGATCATGAAGCCCATCTGCCCCATGGTGGAATAGCCGAGCGATTTCTTCACATCGTTCTGGCTAAGCATCAGCATCGAGCCGATGATGGCGGTCGCGAGGCCGACGATGAACACCCAGTGCAGGACGTCGCCAGTGTGTATGTATAGCGGCGCGAAGCGGTTGATCAGAAACCCGCCGGAATTGACGATCCCGGCGTGCATCAGGGCCGAGACCGGGGTCGGCCCCTCCATGGTGTACGGCAGCCAGGTATGCAGCAGGAACTGCGCCGAGCGGGCAAACGCGGCCAGCGCGACCAGCGCGCCGACGACCTCCGCGACCGGCAGCGAGAAGTAGGTCAGCGCATCGGGCTCGGCCGCGAGCCGAGCGAAGATCTCCGGCAGCGACCAGGTCCCGTAGGCTTGGAACAGCACCACCGCCGCCAGCACCAATGGCAGGTCACCGAGACGATAGGTGATGAAGGTCCACAGTCCATAGCGGTAGGCGGACTGGCTGCGGCTGTCGTGACCGAGCAGGAAGTACAGGAACACCCCGACCAGGTGCCAGGCGATCAACAGCGTGATCAGGTCGCCCGCCGCCACCATGATCAGCAGCGCCGCGGTCATCAGGTCGAGCAGGACGAAGAAGCGCGGGTACCCGGTCTCCTCCACCATGTAGCGCACCGAGTACAGATGCACGATGAAGCTGATGCCCGCGATGACAGTCGCCATCAGCGCGCTCAGGGGATCGAACAGCAGGATTCCCCAGTCCGCTCCCAGCGCGACCTCCTGGCGCGCCTCCCCGCTCAGCGCCATTCCCAGCACGGATGCCGCCAGCACGAAGGTCGCGAGAGTGCTCAGTACGCTCAGCCGCGCCACGCGACGTTGCAGCGTGGCGGCCCCCAGATGGGACACCAGCGCCGACAACAGCGGCAGCAGGGGGATGAGAAGAATCAGGTAATCCATGGCCGGTCGGTGCGTTGATTGTTCTGGGTCGGCAAGCTCGCCGGGAGCGCAGGGGCGCCTTGGCACCGGAGTCTAGCACACCAAAGTGCGGGGAAGGCCAACCCGTGAGGTTCTACAGTCGCCGATTCGGAAAGATCGGATACTGCAAGCCGTAGGAGCGAGCTTGCTCGCGAACAGGTGTCTTTGTTGAACCCTGCGCAGGAGCCTTCGCGGCCAAGGCCGCTCCCACGAATCGGGGGCTGATCGGATACCGGAAGGCGTAGGAGCGAGCTTGCTCGCGAACAGGTGTCTTTCTTTAACCCTGCACAGCAACCTTCGCGCCCAAGGCCGCTTCTACGAATCGGGGGCTGATCGGATACCGGAAGGCGTAAGCGAGCTTGCTCGCGAACAGGCGTCTCTGTTGAACCCTGCGCAGGAGCCTTCGCGCCCAAGGCCGCTCCCACGAATCGGAGGCTGATCGGATAATCGAAGCCGTAGGAGCGAGCTTGCTCGCGAACAGGTGTTTCTCTTTAACCCTGCACAGGAGCCTTCGCGCCCAAGGGCGCCCCCACAAATCGGGGGCTGATCGGATACCGGAAGCCGTAGATACTCTGTTCCGGGTCAAGCCCGGTCGGCCGATTTCTGATAGATGCCCCTTATGACTGGGCCCGATAAAACCGCTCGGGATCGAACGCGGTATCGGTCCGCCACATGGCATGGATCGCATGCAGCAGTTTCCGCATCACGGCACAGATGGCCTGGATCTTTTTCAGGCCACGATTCTGGATCAGATGCTCATAGTAGTCTCTGACCTGAGGGACGCGGTGACTGACGACCAGGGCGGGCATGAACAGCGCCGTACGCAGATGGCGATTGCCCGCTTTGCTGATACGCGTCTTCCTGTTGACGCTGCTGCCTGACTGGTGCTGGCGCGGGTCGAGACCGGCCATCGCCACCCATTGCTTGGCCCGCATATCCTTAGGAAGTGCCAGGAGTTCCCCCAACAGCTGGATGGCGGACTTCTCGCCGATCCCCTTCACGGACAACAGCAGTTCGAAGGGACGTTGCAGCTGCGGATCCTGCGCGATCAACTGCACGGTCTTGGCCTGCAGGGCTTTGATCTGCTGATCGAACTGGTCGATGCTCAGCTGTACATCCTCGAGGATGAACTCGGGGGTGCTGTCGGTGCTTGTGAGCGCATGCCGCTGGTTTTTCGCCTGTGTTCGTTGATGGGTCAATGCGGCCAGGCGTCGCGAACAGGCCCGCAAGGCCAGAACCTGGTCGCTGGGCGGTTGCCAGGGTTCAAAGGGCATGCGTTGACCAAACTCGGCCAGCGAGTTGGCATCAACACGATCGGTCTTGGTGCGGGTCTGACGGGCCTCGGCAAAGTGCTTGGCCGCCTTGGGATTGAGTACCATCACCTCAATATCTTTGGCGCTGTGCAGATACAGGGCCAAATCCAGGTGATACACCCCGGTGGCTTCCATGACCACCCGCTTGACCTGGTGTTCCCGCAACCACTCAAGCACTTCACCAAAGCCATCGTGCCGATTGACGAATCCCTGTGGTGTGACGGGGCGTTCCCCGGCAATGGCGACCATGAGTTCCTTGGCGCTGACGTCGATACCCGAGACATTCATCGTATTACCCTCCAAAGCGATCTGCGGTAAGGTAAACACCGGTTTCCCGACCCTGTCACCTGATCGCCTACCGACCTTGTGTATGCAGGCTCAGGAGCAGTGCTCAAGGCCTCGGATACTCTTCGGTATTGGCGAAGAGGGCGGGAAGCCGATCTACGTGCAGGCTCGAAGCCTCAGGAGCGAACGGCTTTCCCGGTGGAGCTCACCTCTTCATACATTGCATTTATGGTTGGCCGGTCTGGCCAACCATGAGGGTAAACATACAAGGAGCGAGCTTGCTCGCGAACATTCGCGGCCAAGGCCGCTCCTACGCATCCGTGACCTGTTACGCCTCCGCCGTAGGAGCGAGCTTGCTCGCGAACATTCGTGGCCAAGGCCGCTCCTACGCATCCGTGACCTGTTACGCCTCTGTCGTAGGAGCGAGCTTGCTCGCGAACATTCGCGGCCAAGGCCGCTCCTACGCGTGCGTGACCCACTACGCCTTCCCCGTAGGAGCGGCCTTGGCCGCGAAAATCATGGAGCATCCCGGCCTCAATTGCCGAACAGGCCCTTGAATTTGTCGCCCAATGCCTCTCTGGCCTTGTCCTCGATCTTGCTGCGCAGCTTGGCCTTTTCCTCTTCCAGCCGTTGCTTGGCCTTGGCGTTGAGCAGGGCCTCGAGATCCGGCTTGAAGCCGGGCTTGTCCAGGCTGCCCTTGACCCGCACGGGGATGGGAACCCCTTTCAGCTGCTCCGCCGCCGCACCGCCCTGTCCTTGCAGGCTGCCAACGATCTCGGTCGTCAGGAGGTAGTCGATGCTGTTGGCCGGGAGGTTGACGTCGCCCTTGCCAGCGATACGCAACAGCGGCGACTTGGCCAGCAGGTCCGAGTTGCTGATCAGGCCGTCGCGCGCGGTGAAGGACGCACTCAACTCGGTGAAGTCGGTCTGCTCCTCGGTGTTGCCGACCTGTCCGGCACCGCCGCCCTGGCCGGTCGCCTGACGGATCAGCTTGGCCAGGTTGACTCCCCTGTAGGCGCCATCGGAAAAAAGAAAGCTCCCGTTGCCACTCAGGCTGCGGCGCACCTCCGACTCGCTCAGTCCGACGGTACGCAGGTCGAGTTTGATGTCACCCTTACCCACCAAACGGTCCTGCCCGGCGATGTCGCGCAACAGCTCGCCGACCTGGATGCCCGTGAGCTGCTTTACCGCATGCACCTTGGGGGTCTTGCTGCGGGCATCCACAGTGACATTGCCATTGAAGGCACCCTGGTAGAGCCGCGCCGTGGCCGGATTCACCTCGAGCAAGCCCCCTTTGCTGGTGATCTTGACCACCACATCCTGCATCTTCGCCTTGCTCAGGGTGAGCTGGCCGACCCGCGCCTCGATCACCAGGTCCATTGGGCGCAATGCGGCAAACGGATCCTGCGCTGCAGCCGGCGCAGTCGTACTGCCCTGAGCGGAGCTGCCTGACTGTGAAGCCGGAGTCGAGGCCTGGCTCGAAGCGGCTGCACCTTCTTCCGCCGCAGGTGGCAGGTAACGGTCGAGATCGATCACATCCAGGTCGAGCTTGGCCCTGACCACCGGCCCTTTCGGGTTGAGCAGGCGCACGTACCCGCTTGCCTTGCTGTCATCCAGGGTGAGGCGGATGGGGTCGAGGCGGGTCGCCTCGCCCTCGTGTGCCAGCTGGATGTCGGCGCTGACACGGGTAAGGGCCTTGGGATCGGCGGTGACGATCTCGCTGCCAAACAGGGCAGCCAGCTGCTTCACGTTGGTCTCGGCCAGCGCCAGCTGGCCCTGCAGTTGCGGCGCTGTTTGCAGCTTCGCGATATCCAGTGCGCCGTTGAGTTCCGTTTGCGGACCGCTCAGTTTGAGCTTCGATATCCTCGCTGTGTCGGCGGCAAGGTCCACCGCAACATCCGCGGAAAGTTTCAGATCCACGCCGTCCTGGGGCAGACCCTCGCCCACCGCCGCAACCTTCAGCAACAGGCCCGCGAGGTCGAAGCGCTGGTAATCCGAGCTCGCGCTCGCGGTGGTCTCGAATTCCAGGTCGACACGCAGTCGCGGCGCATCGCTGCTGAGGGTGAACCCGGCCTCGACAGGGACCTGTGCCCCGCTGCTCAAGGCGCCGGTATTGAGGCGCACCTTCTCCAGGACGTAGTGCGTGCCCGCCTGCGCATCCCGCCAGCTGACCCGGGTATCGCTGAGCTCGACGCCTTCGATGTGGAAGGATGCCAGCGCGGGCCCCTGCTGTTCTCCTGGCGCGGTGGCCGCCGGCGCTTCCTCTGCGGGCGCACCTTCCTGCTCTGCGCCGGCAAGGTCCTGCCAGTTGGTGACGCCGCTGGCATTGCGTTGCAGGTCGAGTTCCGCGCCATCCAGTACTAAAGTGTCGACCTCAAGTTTGCGACTCAACAGCGGCAGGAGCTTGACCCGCACACCCAGCTTGCGCACCTTGGCAAACGGTTGATCGCCGAAGCCGGCGGCGTTGCCCAGGGTGACCCCCCCGGTCTCAAGCCCCAGCCAGGGAAACACGGACAGCTCAAGCCGGTCATCGATGGCGAGATCACGCCCGGTGTGCTCCTTGACCAGCGAGACAATCTGGTCTTTGTGTTCGTTGGGATCGAACACCAGCGGCAGGATAATCACTGCCGCCACGATCAACACGACGATGGCCAGCAGGAGGCCAAAGATCAGCTTCAGTAGCTTTCCCATCACGCTTCCCCACAATCTTCCCGATTAAAGATGCTGCGGATACTAGCAGCCTTGAGGAGCCGCTGAAAAAGTCCGGCTCCTCGATCCTGTACGCCAGAATCCCTCAGTTCGGGGTTGCAGATCTTCGCCACACGCCAGGCCGCCCGCTCTCGCGCTGGCTATTACGCGCGATTTGCGCCTTGCACAGACAAATGCTGATCGGCAAACCCTTCCACCGGGACTTTCCCGCAGACTCCCAAACGAAAACAGGCGGCCGAAGCCGCCTGTTGATCCCGCCGCTCGCTCAGGCGGCCTTGTGCTCGTATACGTGCACATCGCGCGTCGGGTAGGGAATCCCGATGCCTTCTTCGTCGAAGCGCAGCTTGACCGCCTCGGTGGTATCGAAGAACACGCCCCAGTAATCCGCGCTCTTGACCCAGACGCGGACCGCGTAGTTGACGCTGTTGTCGCCGAGTTCGCTGACCGCGATCATCGGCGCCGGATCGGCCAGGACACGCTCGTCAGCAGAGATGATGCCCTGCAACACATCGCGCACATGCTTGATGTCGGCGTCATAGGCGGCCCCGAAGGTCATATCGACCCGACGGGTCTCCTTGGCCGAGTAGTTGACGATGTTGCCACCGGACAAGGCGCCATTCGGGATGATGATGGTCTTGTTGTCACCGGTGCGCAGGGTGGTGGTGAACATCTCGATCTTCTCCACCACCCCGGCAACGCCCGCACCCTCGATGAAATCACCGGCCTTGAAGGGACGGAAGATGATCATCAGGAAGCCGGCCGCGAAGTTCGCGAGCGATCCCTGCAAGGCCAGGCCAATGGCGAGGCCGGCAGCACCGAGCACCGCGATAAAGGAAGTGGTCTCGATGCCCAGCTGACCGAGCGCCGCCAGTACCACGAAAGCCATCATGCCGATGTAGGCCAGGCTGCTGACAAAACTCACGATGGTCTTGTCGGTGCCGCCCTTGGTCATGAGACGGCTGACCAGCTTGCGCACCCACCCGGCCACCATGCGACCGATGATGAGGATGGCAATCGCTGCCACCACCTTGAGCCCGTACTCAGCCAGGTACGTCTGTATCAGGCTCATGATTTCCTGGGTATCTCCCATTGCTAAAACTCCTCTGTCAATTTGCTGTAAAGATTCTTTCAGCGACCGAACACCTGCTTGAGCAGATCGGTGCTGCGCGCCACGGGGTTGGTCCGGATGGCCTTTTCCTCCGCCGCCAGTTTCAGGAACAGACCGTCGAGGGTCTTGTCGGTGACATAACTGTCCAGATCCAGGCTGGTCTGCTTGGCGCCAAACATGCCGCCGAGGGCCCCCAGGCTGCTACCGGAGGTCGCCATCAGGTTCTTATAGGCAGCGGTTGCACCGGCCTCGTCAGTCGCCTGCGACACGATCGGGCGCACCGCCTCGCGCAGCGAGGGACCGGCCTTCTCCCGGAGGTATTGGGTTGCGGCATCGTCGCCACCATTGAGCACCCCTTTCGCATCCTCCAGGGTCATGCCGCTGATCGTTTGTTTGACGATATCCAGGGTCTTGGGGACAGCCTGCTCAGCGGCGCGGTTGACCGTCTGCTCGAACTGATCGACGTACTGTCCCTGGCCGAAGCGTCGTGCGGTATCCGCCACCTTCTCCAGCATGCCGGGCATCGGTATCCGCACCGCGGGATCATTGAGGAACCCGCCACTCGCCCCGAGCAGGGCCACGGCTCGGTCTGCGCCGACAGAGAGCGCCTCTTTCAGGCCAGCATCGATCTGGGCACTGCTCAGCGCGGAGGCCTGGGTGGCACTGCCGATTCCTGGCAGTGAAGCGCCGCCATCGAGGAGTCCGCCGGCGGAATTCATCAGGTCCTGAAAACCGGCCTGCGACGAGGAAGCAAGGAGCACGCAGGAAGCGAGCAGCGTATGACGAATGGTATTGCGGTTCACGGAACCCTCCAGGCTGGAAGCCACGATTATGGAGGGGCATTATGGACCGGTGATTCTGCGAGATGAACAAATCCGGTGAAAAACGCCGTCGCGTAAACCCGACAGGCGTCAGGCGGTTTCGCGCAGACCGTGCAGGCGAACCAGCAACGTGGCCTCGCTCTCGCTCAGGCCGAGTTCTTCCATCAGGCGCTCCGCGCTCGCACCCTGCTGCACCAGGCGAATCGCATGACTGTAGGGCTGTTCGGCGGCCTGCTGGTTTTCGATGATCTCCTGGCGGTCACTGATCATCCTTTCGGTCGCCTCGGTGCGGCGCAGGCGCCTGTCCATGCCGATCGCGCCCGCGGTCAGTCCAGTGATGCTCTGCTGCTGCAGCGCGAGCTGCTGTTGCAGCCGTTCGACCTGCTCGCGCAGCTGGGTACGCTCCAGGGCGAAGCGGCGCAACATGAAAAGGCCGGCAAACGACGCCGCCAGGGCCAGGCAGGCAAGGCCAGAGACGATCCACTCAGACATATTCATCCACCCTATGCCCATCGTCAGGAGGAGGATGCGGCACCTTGCGCCTGCCAGCTTGTGGTCGGGAAGTTGGCGCAGGCTGCTTTTCCCGCCGTGCGGGCGCACGGGCGGGATTGACCGGGGCTACATTGTCCACCCTGGATTTGTCATCCAGCCGAGCCATATCCGCTGCCTTCGGTTCCGCTCAGGCCACCCCGGACCAGTCGTCCCGGGCGAGTAGTTTGTCCAGATCGATCACGATCAGCAGATCGGACTCCCGGTTGGCCACTCCCTGCACATAGCGCGCACTGTCCTCGTTGCCGACATTCGGCGGGACGTCAATCTCCGACTGGTTCAGTTCGACCACCTCTGCAACGCTGTCCACGAGTATGCCGACCACCTGGTCTTCCGACTCGACGATGACGATGCGACTGGCGTCGTCGGTCTCGCTGGAGGGCAATCCGAAACGGGCACGGGTATCCACGACCGTCACCACGTTTCCACGCAGATTGATGATTCCAAGGACGTATTCCGGCGCACCCGGTACCGGCGCAATCTCGCTGATGCGCAGCACCTCCTGCACGTTCATCACATCGATGCCGTAGGTCTCCCCACCAAGCCGGAATGTCACCAGCTGGACCACTCGATCCGGTGTCGCTTCCGCGGCTGCATTCGCCATGTTTGCTCTCCTGTGATTCGAAATAGGCGTCGAATTACCGACGCCCTGCTGTCTTGGGGTAGCTTGATGCAGCTATCGTGCCACTCCCGGATCGACAACGCCGCCGTCACCGTCCGCAGCGGGGTCGGCTTCGGCTCCCACTGGCAAGGCGGCCGCGGGGCCTTCCGCCCAGGGGACCATGCCCTCCGGTTCGAACACCCGCTGCTCCGACCCCAGGACCATCAGGGTGACCCGCCGGTTGGCGGCGCGCCCCTCGGCGGTGGCGTTGTCAGCAATCGGCTGGTACTCGCCCCTTCCCACCGCCGCAAGGCGTTCCGGTTGCACGCCCTGGGCACTCAGGAAGTGCACAACGCTGGCGGCACGCGCCGCAGACAACTCCCAGTTCGACTGGTACACCGGATTGGAAATCGGCACATCGTCGGTAAACCCTTCCACCTGAATCGGGTTCGGGATCGCAGAGAGGCTGTGAGAAACCAGGCGCAATGCATCCATCGCGCTGCTCGACAGGCGCGCTTCGGCAGACGCGAACAACATGCGCGCCTTCATGTCGATCTCGATGCGGTCACCATTTATACGCACATCGATCAAGTCCCTTTGCATCCACTCTTCCAGCGAGATAGCCAGTTCGTCGTACACCCGTTGGCGTGACGCCGCATTGCGCAGCGCCTGCTCCCCGAGTTGGCGATACAGTTCCTCGTCGCGCGAGGACGTTGGCACGGCCGCTTCCCCGAGCTGTCCCTTGAACCCGTGCTCGAGCACCTCGGGGAGTTCCTCTGCGCTGACGGCGTCCTGGCCGAAGACCGCATTCAGGGTCTCGGACAGGACCCGGTACTTGCCCTGGTTGACCGAAGAAATGGAATACATCACGACGAAAAAGGCGAACAGCAGGGTAATGAAGTCCGCGTAAGAGATCAGCCAGCGATCGGGATTGTCCTCCTCGAGCCGGCGTCGGCGCCTGCGTGGCTTCTCCCCTCTCACAGGAAGCCCTTGAGCCGAACCTCGATCAGACGCGGGTTCTCGCCCTCGGAGATCGCCACCAGTCCCTCGATGACCATCTCGCGATACCCGGACTCCTCCAGTACGTATGCCTTGATCTTGTTGGCGATCGGCAGCAACACCAGGTTGGCCATACCAACCCCGTAAATGGTGGAAACGAAGGCGGTCGCAATACCACTGCCCAGCATCGATGGCTCGGCCAGGTTCTGCATCACCTGGATCAGGCCCATGACCGCGCCGATGATGCCGATGGTCGGCGAATACCCGCCCATGGACTCGAACACTTTCGCCGCCTGCAGACTGCGTTGTTCGTTGCTGTCGAGCTCCAGTTCCAGCATCCGCCGTATGTCTTCCGGCTCGTTGCCGTCGACCACCAGCTGCAGGCCTTTCTTCACGAACGGATCACGCTCGCGGCGAAGCATGTTCTCGAGACCGAGCAAGCCACCCTGGCGGGCGCTCTCAGCCCAGCTGACGGTACGCCGGATACGCTCCTGGCGAGAGAAGACCGGTGGCCGGAACACATGTCGCAAGGAGCGGATGGCGCGCGCGAAGACCTCTCCCGGCGTCTGCAGCAGAACCGCGCCGACAGTGCCGCCAAGCACGATCACCAGGGCGGGGCCGTCCAGCAGGGTCTCGATCTGGCCGCCCTCCAGCCAGTTGCCTCCGAGCAGCGCGAGCGCACCGAGCGTGATGCCGAGCAGGCTGAGGCTGTCCACCTAGCACTCCTCCAGCAGGCTGGGTGCGATCTGTTCCAGCGCCAGGACGTTCTCCGCCAGGCCGGCGTCAGCCACTGCGCGCGGCATGCCGTAGACCACGCAGCTGGCCTGATCCTGGGCCCAAACCCGACCGCCCGCGCGACGCAGGGCGGCGGCGCCGCGCGCGCCGTCGGCCCCCATGCCGGTCATCACGATACCGAGGGCGCCGTCTGGGATGCTCTCGGCCGTCGAAGCCAGCAGCGTATCGATGCTAGGGCGGTACAGGTCGCCCTCCTGGCCAGGTCCGACAGAAACCATGAGTTGCCCGCGACGCGAGATCACGCGCGTCTCCTGACCACCGGGCGCGATCAGCACCTCGCCAGGGCGGAGAACCGAACCATCTTGTGCCTCGCTGACCGGCAAAGGGGTCGCGGCATTCAGGCGCTCCGCGTAGGTCGCGGTGAAAGCCGCCGGCATGTGTATTCCAACCAACACCGGCAGCGGGAAGTCGGAGCGCAGTCCGGCGAGCACTTTCTGCACCGCCACCGGTCCGCCGGTGGACGCGCCGATAACCACCAATTGCAGGCCCTGGCGGGCTTTTCTCTTTACCCTGGGCTCCGCGGGGCGGACCGGTTCAATGTCCGCCGGCGCCGGCCTGGCATGGCTGCCGGAGCGGCCCGTGCTGCTGGCAGCCACCTCCAGCACACGCTGGCGCAAGGCCTCCGCGGAAGACTGCTGGTCTCCGGAACCGATCTTGGGCACGAAATCGACCGCCCCCGCGTCCAACGCCGCCAGCGTCGCGCGCGCACCCTCACGGGTCAGCGCCGAGAACATCAGAATCGGCGTGGGTCGCTCCGCCATGATGCGACCGACCGCCTCGATGCCATCCATGATCGGCATCGCGATGTCCATGGTGACCAGGTCGGGGGTAAGCGCCTTGGTGAGTCGCAGCGCCTCTTCGCCGTTGGCCCCCTCGCCGATGATCTCGATCTCCGGGGATTGGCTCAGCGCCGCAATGATGCGCTTACGGTAGAAGCTGGAGTCGTCAACGATAAGAACCCGCACACGCTCTGCCATGCTGTTTCAGGTCACCCGCCGCACGGCAGGATCCCGCCTCCATTGTTGTTCTGTCAGGGACTGCTTCAGTAGCGCCGCGCGTAGCGGCGCATCAGGCCGGGCATATCCAGGATCAGTGCGATCTTTCCATCACTCGTGATGGTCGCGCCGGCCATGCCCTCCTGACCGTGCAGGAAGGCCCCCAGCGGCTTGATCACGACCTCTTCCTGACCCACCAGCATATCGACCACCAGCCCGACCTGGGCCCCGCCGACATTGACCACGACCACGTGTCCGCTGTTCTCTTCCGGCGCCTTGCGGGCGCCGTTCACCAGCCACTGACCGAGATAGAACAACGGCAGGGCGCGCTCGCGCACGCGGATCGTGAGTTGCCCGTCCACGGTATTGGTGCGCGAGATATCCATGTTGAAGATCTCGACCACGTTGGCCAGTGGCAGGGCGAAGGGCTGCTCGCCCAGCTCCACCATCAGGGTCGGCAGGATCGCCAGGGTCAGGGGCAGTTTGATGGTGATGCAGCTGCCTTTGCCGGCATCGGCATCGATATCGACCGTGCCATTGATCTTGGCGATGCCGGTCTTGACCACATCCATGCCCACACCGCGCCCGGAAACATCGGAGATAGCATCGCGCGTGGAGAAGCCGGCATGGAAAATCAGGTTGAAGCAGTCCTTGTCGTCCAGGCGCGCCGCGCTTTCGGCGTCCAGCAACCCGCGCTCGACCGCTTTGCGGCGCAGCTTGTCGGCATCCATGCCGCGTCCGTCATCCTCGATCCGCAGCAGGATGTGATCACCCTCCTGGGTCGCCGAAAGGACCACCCGGCCGCGGCGCGCCTTGCCCATGGCTTCGCGCTCGTCCGGCGGCTCGATGCCGTGGTCGATGGCATTTCGCACCAGGTGCACCAGGGGGTCGGAAAGGGCCTCTACCAGGTTCTTGTCCAGGTCGGTGTCCTCGCCATGCATCTCCAGGTCAACTTCCTTGCCGAGGTTGCGCGCGAGATCACGCACCACCCTGGGAAAGCGACCGAAAACCTTGCGCACCGGCTGCATGCGGGTTTTCATCACCGCGAGTTGCAGATCCGCGGTCACCACGTCGAGGTTGCCCACCACATCCGCGAGCGCCTCATTCGCAATAGTCGACTTGAGTGTCGAAAGGCGATTTCTCACCAGAACCAGCTCACCCACCATGTTCATGATGTCGTCGAGGCGTTGGGTATCCACTCGTACGGAGGTGTCGGCGGATCCGGCGCGCACCGGTTCGGCTGGCTTTGCCGGCGAGCCCTCGCGCTTGCCGGCGAGCGTGTTGGGCACCGCCGAAGCAGCCACACTCGCTACGACCTGTTCGATTCTGGGTTCGCTTTTGGGTCCGCTTATGGATTCGCTTTCCGCTGCGGGCGCCGGGGCCGGCGCATCAGCGCCTGCCTCCGCCGCGGGCATGCCATGCAACTGATCGAGCAGCGCCTCGAACTCGTCCTCGCTTATCTCTTCCTCGGTATCCGTATCTGCAGCGGCGCGCACCGGGGTTGGCGCTGGCCCTGTGATTTCAGGCTCGCCTTCCGGCGCCAACTCCGCCACGTCCTCTACTACCGGCTCGACGTCCGCTTCCTGGGCCAGGGCAAAATATTCCAGACGCGCCAACAGCTCCGGGTTGGCCGCCTCGGGCGGCTCGCCGCTGCGCAGCTGGTCCATGATGGCGTTGACCAGATCCAGGGCCTCGAGCACCGGATCCATCAGCTCGGAGGTCACCTTCCTCTGCCCCTGGCGCAGGACATTGAAGACGTCTTCGGCGCGGTGACAGACCTCGACCAGAGAATCGATGGAGAGGAAACCCGCGCCCCCCTTGACCGTATGAAACCCGCGGAATATCGCGTTCAGCAGATCCTGATCCTCGGGCACCTGCTCGAGGTCGACCAGCTGTTCGTTCAGTTGCTCGACGATCTCGGAGGCCTCCACCAGGAAATCCTGGAGAATCTCGTCATCGGTATCGATAGCTATGCTCATAATCCCAAACTCGAAAGGAGGTCATCGACCTCATCCTGGCCGGCGACACTGTCGACACGGTCCACGCCTGGCACGATCGGCCCCTGGGCATGGGTGTCGAGCGCATCTTCAGACTGCTCTTCGTATCGCGATGGACGCGCTCCGGCGAGGTCCATCAGATGTTCCAGCTTGCCCTCGACGTCCCGAACCAGCTCGATCACCTGCTGCAGTATCTGCCCGGTAATATCCTGATACTCCTGCGCCAACAGGACCCTTGAAAGCTGATCGTTCAGCTCCCCGGCGTTTGCCTCGGTGTCACGCAGAAACGCGCCCAGTTTCATGCTCAGCTGGCGAAAGTCGTGCACATCCAGGTCGCGTGCCCGGAAACGCTCCCAGCAATCCGCGAGCTGGCCCGAATCCTTCTGCAACACGCCGGCCAGTGGCATGACCCCTTCCACTACGGACAGCGTGGTGCTGGCGGCGTCGTCGGTCATTCGAATCACGTGCCTCAGACGCTCAGCCGCGTCCGGCATGTCACCGGCAGCAATATCGGCAAGATGCGAGTCCTCCAGAAAACGCCGGATGCGATCGTGCAGTTCGCTACCGGTGACGCCGGTCTGCTCGCGGAGCGCGTCATCATGGATCGCGCGCAAGCTTGCGAACGTCTCGGCGGCGTCGCTTTCACGACCTGCCTCCAGCGAGGAGACCAGCGCCCTGGCCAGTTCCAGCCTTTCGTCTTTCATCGATTGTGCGAGTTCGCCCATTGCAGGTTCCGAAGCGAAACGCGATCAGGCGGCGAGGCGTTCGAAAATCTTGTTGATCTTCTCTTCCAGGGTGACCGCAGTGAAGGGCTTGACCACGTAACCGTTCACGCCGGCCTGGGCCGCTTCGATGATCTGGTCGCGCTTGGACTCGGCGGTCACCATCAGGACCGGGATGTGCTTGAGCGCATCGTCGGCACGCATCGCCTTGAGCAGATCCAGACCCTGCATGCCGGGCATGTTCCAATCGGTGACAACGAAGTCGAACTTGCCACTCTGCAGCATCGGCAGCGCGGTACTGCCGTCGTCCGCTTCCTGGGTGTTGGTGAAACCGAGTTCGCGCAGCAGGTTCTTGATGATGCGACGCATGGTGGAGAAGTCGTCCACCACCAGGATTTTCATGTTCTTGTCCAAGTTGACCTCCGTAGACAAATCCCGAGTTGAATTTCGTACCGTCTCTGACGTTGTTGTCTTAACGGCAGGCGCACTGCATTGTTTAGGCTCGCTATTCCCTCTCAGCGGGATTTTTCACCCGCATCCCGGGACCGGCGTGGCGCTCGCCTTGCCCTGAGAGATTGATGGGATCGATGGGATCGGTGGGATCGGCGGGATCGCTGCGCCCGATTCTGAATGCGCGAAGCGACGACCGCGGGGGAGAAGGTCAGGATGAGCGGGCCGGATCGATGGCCGTGGCCATCGTTTAGCCCGAATATTTCACCAGTATTCGGAGAGCCTGCGCGTTTCGCAGCCGCTGTGGCACCGCCTTGGAGCGCGAGTCATAGCCGTAGCTATGACTCAAGTGACCAATCTGCCCTGAGCAGATTGGTCCAGCCGAGGGCTGGCCCGCAGGGCGAAGCACCGGGAAGTGCGGAGTAAAGCCAAGCCACAGCGAGCGGGAAACCGCAGGAATCCGAATAGAACGACGCCGGGCACAAACTGTACTTTTTCGATAGCCTACGGATCGCGCGAAAATCCGCTGCGTTTACGCAGCTAGCCCTTGCTGCGCCCGGACTTCGGCAGCCATTCCTCCAACCGGGAGCGCAGACGCAGGGCCGCCTGGCTATGGATCTGACAGACCCGTGATTCACTCACGCCCAGCACCTGTCCGATCTCGCGCAGGTTGAGTTCCTCGTCGTAATACAGGGCGATCACCAGGCGCTCGCGTTCCGGCAGGCCCGCGATGGCTTCTCCCAGCGCCTCCTTGAAGTGGCTGTTCTCCAGGCCCTTGAGCGGACCCTCGAGCATCTGGTTGTGGATGCGGGTATTGGTCTCCCCCGGTACCACTTCGCCGAACTCCGAGAGTTCCTCGTAGCTGAAAATACGCGCACCCGAGGAGTCCGCCAGGATCTGGTGGTATTCCTGCAAGGACAGGTCCATCGCCTCGGCGACTTCGACATCGCGTGCGTCACGGCCTTCCGCGTTCTCGATCTCGCGCATGACCTCGGCAACCTTGCGCGCCTTGCGGTGCACGGACCTCGGGGTCCAGTCGGAACGGCGCATCTCGTCGAGCATGGCGCCGCGGATGCGGATGCCGGCATAGGTCTCGAAGGTCGCCCCCTGCCCTGCATCGTAGTTGCCGGCCGCCTCCAGCAGGCCGATCATGCCCGCCTGGATCAGGTCCTCGACCTGGACCGAAGGCGGCAGCCGGTTCATAAGGTGATAGGCGATCCGCTTGACCAGCGGCGCGTGTCTGGTGATCAGGTCCTCATGCGAGGCCTTATCGGTACTTGCACTGTAGCTTGCCAGTCCGCTCATAACGGCACCTCCCCGTGTTTACTGGAAAATTTGATGAGTTGTTCGACGAAGAACTGCACCTGTCCGTTGGCACCGCTGGGTTGCGGCCAGGACTCCACCTTCTTTGCGAGGCTGCGGAATCCCTGGGCCACGCGGCTGCGTGGGAACGCCTGGATCACCGGACGCTGTGAACGCACGGCGCGGCGCAGGTTATCGTCATAAGGAATGGCGCCCATGAAGCTGAGCGTCACGTCGAGATAACGGTCGGTCACCCGACACATTTTGTTGAACAGATCGCGGCCTTCCTGGGCGCTGCGCGCCATGTTCGCCAGGATGCGGAAACGCTGGTGGCCATAATCACGGTTGAGCAGTTTGATGATCGCGTAGGCATCGGTGATCGAGGCCGGCTCATCGCACACCACCACCAGGATCTCGTGCGATGCGCGTGCAAAGCTCAGTACCGTGTCGGAGATGCCCGCCGCGGTATCCACGATCAGGGTATCCACCTGTCCGGCGACATCGCTGAACGCATTGATCAGGCCGGCATGCTCGGCGGTGCCCATCTCGGCCAGTGCCTGGATGCCGGAAGCACCGGGCACGATACGCAGACCGGCCGGGCCCTCGACCATGACTTCCTCGAGGCCGCGCTCGCCGCTGAGCACGTGCGAGATGTCGTACTTCGGGTGCAGGCCGAGAATGACGTCGATATTCGCCAGGCCGAGATCCGCGTCCAGAAGCATGACGCGGTGGCCGATCTCACACATGGCAACCCCGAGGTTGACCGAGACGTTGGTCTTACCCACGCCACCTTTGCCACCGGTGACCGCGATCGCGCGGATTGGATCCGGCGATACGATCTGGCGCAGCCCGTTCGCCTGGTCCATGCGGCTTTCAGATAGAAGCATTGCGGGAGTTCCCCCTGTAAGACAGTGCCACGTAAGCCGAGTCGCACTCGGCCGGGTAGGAGTCGAGAAGATCGGCAGCGCGCTCCACCAGGGTGTGCGCGCGCGCCGGGGTAAGGTCTTCCGGGACACGTTGTCCATCCGCCAGGAAGGCCAGCGGCAGACCGCTGTGGATTACTGCCGAGATGGCGGCACCGAGGCTGGCCGCCTCGTCCAGTTTGGTCAGCAGGCAGGCGCTCGGAGTGGTCACCGAAAACAGATCGATCGCCTTTTCCAGCGCCGTGCCTTCGGTGGTGGCCGAGAGGGTCAGCAGGGTCGTGATGTCGTCACCGGCGGCTCGCAGGGTCTCGACTTGCTGCTGAAAGCGTTCCGTATCGCCACCCATGCCCGCGGTATCGATCAGGATCAGACGCCGGTCGGACAGCGAGGCGATCGCTTCACGCATGACCTCGGGGTCGTCCGCGCTGCGCACCGGCACGTTCAGGATCCTGCCGTAGGTGTGCAGTTGGTCGCGCGCGCCGATACGGAAATTATCGGTACTGATGAGGGCGATGTTGCGGTGCCCATGTCGCAGCGCAAATCGCGCCGCAATCTTGGCGATGGTGGTGGTCTTGCCAACCCCGGTCGGTCCAACCAGGGCCACCACGCCACCCTGCTCGAGCAGGTCCTGTTCGAACACACCGATCTCGCCGGTGAGCAGGTTCAGCGCCTGGCGCCAGGCCTGCGCCAGCTCAGCGTCCCGATCCACGCATTCGACGAGTCGTTCGACGATGTCCGCAGAAAGGCCGAGTTGCATGAGATGCTGGAAAAGCTCGCGGATGTGCGGGGAGCGTTGCCCGAGGTCGTACCAGCTCATGCTGCTCAGCTCCGCCTGCAGCCAGCGGCGCAGGTTGTGCATCTCCTCGCGCATCGAGGTGAGCGCCTCCGGCGGTACCTCGCCCGCCGGTTGTGCGGCCGGACGCGTCTCGGTGCGACGTGGACCGCTGGCGCGGTTGCTCTGGGCGGGATTCGGGCCGGTATGCGCGCCGGCGCGTGCAGCCGGACGCTGCGGCCTGGCCCGCAGCGGCGCCTGGCGCGAGGCGGAAGGGCTTGCTTCCTCCGGCACCAGGTCCACGGCGGCGGTCAGCTCGACCCCATTCTCGATGGACTTGTTGGAGAGGATGACCGCGTCTTCGCCGAGCGTCTCGCGCACCATGCGAAGCGCCTGTCTCATGTCCGGCGCTACAAAGCGCTTGATCTTCATACCCACTGGCCCCTTTTCGTGGCGGGGCCCGTGGGCCCCTTAGGCTTGTTCGTTCTCCCGGCCGATGGTGTTGACCACCCTGATCTGCCGGTTGTCCGGAATCTCGTTGTAGGAGAGGACGTGCACCCCCGGTACGCTCTGGCGGGTGAACCGTGCCATCCAGGCCCGCAGCCCTGCTGCGACCAGCAGGATGGCCTCGTGCCCATTGATCTCCTGCTGTTGCGCCGCTTCCTTGAGCGCCACCTGGATCTGCTCGAGCAGTCCGGGTTCGATGCCTGCGTCGTCCTCTGCGACGTTCGATAAAGCCTTTTGCAAAAGGCGTTCCAATCCGGGCTGAAGCACCATGACGGGAATTTCTTCTGTATTTCCAACGAGTTGCTGAACGATGCCTCGACTGAGGGCTACCCTGACAGCCGCCGTCAAGGTGACGGCATCCTGACTATGGGGGGCCTGCTCCGCCAGCGTTTCGGCGATGCTGCGGATATCGCGGATGGGAACGGCCTCCGACAGCAGGTTCTGCAGGACCCGCAGCACGGTGGTCAGCGGCAGCAGTTTCGGCACCAGGTCCTCGACCAGCTTGGGCGCGCTCTGCGCCAGGTTGTCGAGCAGCTGCTGGACCTCCTCGTGGCCAATCAGCTCGGCCGCATGCCGCTGCAGCAATTCGCTCATGTGGGTGGCCACCACCGTGCTCGCATCCACGACGGTGTAGCCGAGTGTCTGTGCGTGGTCACGCTGGCCGGGATCGATCCAGACCGCCTCCAGGCCAAAGGCCGGATCCGTGGTGTGCGTTCCCTGCAGATCGCCGAATACCCGCCCGGGATTGATCGCCAGCTCGCGCTCGGGATGAATCTCGGTTTCCGCCACCGGCACGCCGTTGAGGCTGATGCGGTAGGCGCTCGGCGCGAGATCCAGGTTGTCGCGGATGTGAACTGCCTGGATCAGGAATCCGAGTTCCTGCGAGAGCTTCTTGCGTACCCCCTTGATGCGGTTCATCAGCTGGCCGCCCTGGCTGCGGTCGACCATCGGGATCAGCCGATAGCCGACTTCCAGGCCAATGATGTCGACCGGCTGCACGTCCTCCCAGGTCAGCTCGCGCGATTCGCTGGTTTCCATCTCGGGCGTGGGCGTCGGTTCGCTTGGCGCGATCTCGGGTTGGGTCTGGCGCCGATGGATGCTGTAGGCCACGCCGCCCAGCGAGGCGCCCAGCAGCAGGAACACCAGGTTCGGCATGCCGGGAATGAGACCCAAGGCGCCGATGATGCCGGCCGCGATAGCCAACGCGCGCGGGCTGTTCAGCAGCTGGCTGGCGACCTGGTTGCCCATGTCCTCGGAACTGGATACCCGGGTCACGATGATCGCGGCCGCGGTCGACAGCAGCAGCGAGGGGATCTGCGCCACCAGGCCGTCACCGATGGTCAGAAGGACGTAGTTCTGCATCGCAACCGCGATGTCCAGCCCGTGCTGTCCCATACCGATCGCCAGTCCGCCGATGATGTTGATCAGCAGGATCAGGATGCCGGCGACCGCATCGCCGCGGACGAACTTGGAGGCACCGTCCATCGCACCGTAGAAGTCCGCCTCGCTGGTGACCTCCTCGCGTCGCGTGCGCGCCTGGTCCTGGTCGATGAGGCCGGAGTTGAGATCGGCATCGATCGCCATCTGCTTGCCCGGCATCGCGTCCAGGGTGAAGCGCGCCGATACCTCGGAGACCCGCCCGGCGCCCTTGGTCACGACCACGAAGTTGATGATCACCAGGATCAGGAACACCACCAGACCGACCGCGTAGTTGCCGCCGATCACGAACTCACCGAAGGCCTCGATCACCTTGCCGGCGGCATCCCCGCCGTTGTGCCCTTCCAGCAGCACCACCCGCGTGGATGCCACGTTCAGCGCCAGGCGCAGCAGCGTGGCCACCAGCAGCAAGGAGGGGAACAGACCGAAATCGAGCGGCCGCAGCGCGTACACGACCACCAGCAGGACCACCAGCGAGAGCGCTATATTAAAGGTGAAGAACAGGTCCAGCAGGAACGGCGGCAGCGGCAATACGATCATCGCCAGCAGCATCAGGATCACGATGGGAGCACCCAGCCCCCGCGCGCCGACCTGTTTTACGTTTTGCAGAATGGCTTCCATTTTTATTTACACCGCCAAGGACGCGAAGAACGCAAAGAAAATCCATAGGAATTCTTATCGTTCTGCGCATGCCGCTGAGAATCGATAGTGTTTGTCGCCTTGAACGAGCCCATTGTTCGTACCCCTTGGCGTCCTTCGCGTCCTTGGCGGTTAAAAAGCGCCTGCTCAGTCATGCTGCAGGTCCTCGGGTACCGGGTACTCCCCGGGCTGCTGTGGAAACCGAACGCCTTCGTATGACGCTTCCAATCCCTTGGCACATACCTGTTTAAGGTTCTGAAGAATCGCTTCCATTTTTATTTGCACCGCCAAGGACGCGAAGAACGCAAAGAAAATCCATAGGAATTCTTATCGCTCTGCGCATGCCGCTGAGAATCGATCGTGCGGATGGAGCAGCTCACGGTAAGTCCAGGCAGGCCTTTGCGACCTTCGCGCCCTTTGCGGTTGAGTGTCTTCCGCTCAGTCATGCTGCAGGTCCTCGGGTACCGGGTACTCGTCGGGCCGCTGCGGTATGTCGCCACCCTCCTGTTTCCAGGCGCGCAGCTGGAACACGTACGCGAGCAGCTGCGCCACCGCCAGGAACAGGCCGGCCGGAATGGTTTCGTTGATCTCGGTATTGAAGTAGATCGCGCGCGCCAGGATCGGTGCTTCGACCCGGGGTATCTTGTGCTCGTCGCCAAGCTCGCGGATGGTCGCCGCCAACAGATCCTTGCCCTTGGCCACGACCAGGGGAGCGGCCATGCTGTCCGGGTCGTAGCGCAGCGCGATGGCGTAATGGGTCGGGTTGGTGACGATCACATCCGCCTTGGGTACTTCTTCCATCATGCGCCGCTGCGCCATCTCGCGCTGCAGCTGGCGAATGCGACCCTTGACCTCGGGACGGCCCTCGGTCTGTTTGAGTTCGTCGCGCACCTCCTGCTGGGTCATCTTGAGCTCTTTCTTGTGCTGCCACATCTGAAAGGGCACATCGATCACGGCCATCAGGGTCATGGTCGAGGCGATCAGGAGCGAGGCCCATCCCACCATGCGCAGTCCTTCCACCAGGGCGACCGAAACGTCCCGTTCGGCCAGCCCCAGGATGTCCCCGCTCCAGCTCCACAACAGCAATACCGTAGCCACACCGACGAGCACGAACTTGGCCAGCGACTTGACCAGCTCCATCAGCCCCTTGGCGCCGAACATCCGCTTGAAACCCTTGAGCGGACTCAGCTTGGAGAGCTTGGGCTGCATCGCCTCGGCGCTGATATTGAAGCCGCCCAGCGCAACCGACGCGGCCACCGCGACCACGACCAGGATCGCGAAGAAGGGCAGGAGCATGATCAGCGCGTCCTGAATGGCAAGCCCCAGATGGGCCATCAGGGCATTGGGATCGAAGATGTCCTCGCGCGCGAGTATGAAGTTGGACCGGAACAGCTTCTCCAGGGTCTCGGTGAAGCTGCCTGCCATGAGCATGAGCGCGGCCACGCCGACCATGGTCAGCGCCATGGTGTTGAGTTCGCGCGAGCGCGGAACCTGGCCTTTCTTGCGCGCGTCGGCGATTCGTTTGGCTGTGGGTTCCTGTGACTTTTCCTGGCCGTCTTGGTTTTCCGCCATGGTTCACCCCGCGTCGAGCAGATCGACCCCGATCCCCAGGGCCTCGTTGACCAGGCCATCGAACCCAGCCATGACCTGCGGCAGAGTGATCCAGATCACCACGAAACCCATGAGCAGGGTGATCGGGAAACCGATGGCGAAGATATTCAGTTGCGGCGCGGCACGGGAAACCACGCCGAGCCCGATGTTGATCAGGAGCAGCGCCATGACCACCGGCAGCGACATCAGCAGGCCAGCCGCAAACAGGCGCGACGACCACTCCACCAGGCCCCAAAGGCCCGCGCGGGTCAATCCGTCCACCGCCACCGGCAGGATGTGGAAGCTCTGCGCCACGCTGCCAAGCAGCAGCAGATGACCATTGCCGAGGAGAAAGGCGAGCATCGCGAGAATCAGCCAGTACTGGGACACCACCGGGACCTGGACCCCGTTGGTCGGATCCATCATGTTGGCGAAACCCAGGCCCATGCTGTAGGCCATGACCTGGCCGCCGAAGATCAGCGCATTGAACGCGAGCTGCACCACGAAACCCATCATCGCGCCTATGCCCACCTGGGAAAGCGCGATCAGAACCCCCTCGGCGCCGAACATGTCGACCACCGGAGAGGCCGGTATCAACGGCTGCACCAGCAAGGTGATCAGCACCGCGAGCAGCACCCGGTAGCGTGCCGGCACCTGGCGCACGCTGAAAATCGGCGCCGCCATAAGGGCCGCGCCGATACGCACGAAGGGCCAGAAGAAATCCGCCAGCCACTGCTGCATCTGGGCGTCGCTGAAGTGCATCTCAGCCGATCATGTAGGGAATGTTTTCGATCAGCTTCTGGGTGAAGCCGACGATCTGACGCAGCAGCCAAGGCCCGGCCGCCATCAGCACCACCGCTACCGCCATCAGCTTGGGGACGAACGAGAGCGTCATCTCATTGATCTGGGTGGCGGCCTGGAACATGGCGATCAACAGGCCGACAGCGAGCGAGATCAGCAGAATGGGCGCCGCCAGCAGGATGGTGACCTCCATCGCCTGGCGCCCGATGCTCATGACCGAATCTGCATCCATCTCGACCTCACACGTAGAAGCTGGTGGCCAGGGTGCCCATGACCATCGACCAGCCGTCCACCAGCACGAACAGCATGATCTTGAACGGCAGCGAGATAATCAGCGGCGACAGCATCATCATGCCCATTGACATCAGTACGCTCGCCACCACCAGATCGATGACCAGGAAGGGAATGAACAGCAGGAACCCGATCTGGAAGGCGGTCTTCAATTCGCTGGTGGCAAACGCCGGCATCAACAGGCTGAAAGGTATCTCCTCGCTGCGATCGAAACTCTCCACGCCAGAGATGCGCGCAAACAGCGCCAGGTCATCGTCGCGCGTCTGCGCCAGCATGAACTCGCGGATCGGCAGCTTGGCGTTCTCCATGGCCTCGCTGGCATCGATGCGCTCCTCGAAATAGGGTCCCAGCGCGGTGTCGTACACGCGCGTCAGCACCGGAGACATGATGAAAAAGGTGAGGAACAGCGCCAGCCCGACGAGTATCTGGTTGGAGGGTGTCTGCGCCGTGCCGAGTGCCTGGCGCAGGATCGACAGCACAATCACGATGCGCGTGAAAGAGGTCATCAGCATCAGTCCGGCCGGCAGCAGGGACAGCGCGGTCATCAGCAGCAGCACCTGGATGCTCAGGGTGTAGGTCTGGCCGCCATTGCCATCGCTGCTGACATTCACCGCGTCGATCCCGGGAGCCGCCATCGCCGTCGGGGCGAGCATGAGCAGCAGCATCAGCCAGTACTTCATCGTTCCGCCTCCTGCTGTTCCTGCTGCGCCCCGGCGAGGGTCTGCTGAAAGCTCTCTTGTGCCACATCGACCGACTCCAGCCGATCGAGCAGACGCACGTTGCCCTGCGCCACGCCCAGCAGCAGGCGGGCCCCGTCCACCTCGACGATGACCGCGCGTTCGCGCGGACCCAGGGACACGCCGCCCACGACCTGGATGCGTCCCTTGCTGATGCCCGGCACGCTCATGTAACGCTTGACCAGCCAGGCCAGGCCCAACAGCAATGCCAGGACGACGATCAGGCCGCCGACCGTATTGAGCACATCCGAGCTGTTGAGCATCGGAGCGGCGCCCTCGGCGTGCAGCGGCTGCGCGAGTAATGCCATGCAGGCGAGCGCCAGGATCGAAGGCGCGGTCGCGATCCGGATTGATAAGCTCGTAGGCACGCGCGTCAGCCCTTCAGCTTCTTGACCCGGTCCGCTGGACTGACGATGTCGGTGAGGCGGATACCGAACTTCTCGTTCACCACCACCACTTCACCCTGTGCGATCAGGGTGCCGTTGACCAGCACGTCCATTGGCTCGCCCGCGAGACGGTCCAACTCGACGACCGAGCCCTGGTTGAGTTTGAGCAGATTGCGGATATTGATCCTGGTGCGTCCGATCTCCATCGAGAGGGTGACCGGCACATCCAGAATCGCGTCCAGCTTGATGTCGCCCTGGCGGCTGTCATCCGCGCTCAGGGACTGGAAACCCGCCACCTGCGCGGCATCCTCGACGCCATCCTGCTCATCCAGCGCCTGCGCCCAGTCGTCGGCCAGCGCCTGATCATCGGCTTCGGCGGTGTTCTCGATTTCTTCGCTCATGATGCGACTTCCTGTGTGAGTGCCGGGTACGGCATGTCATCGGTATTCGGTTCTTCGGTCTGCTCTTCGGCCGGGTGATGCTCCAGGACCATCAACTCGGCCATACCCTTGCTCTCGCAGGGGACGTACCAGTCGGACACCTTGATCGCGTAACGATCCTTGTGCACACCCAGGGTCCCGGTGAACACAGGCATTCCCTCGGCAGACACCTCGAGTTCATCGGGCACTTCGATCGGCAGAATGTCGCCCACGCGCAGATCCGCGACCTGGCCCACGTTGAGCTCGATCTGCGCCAGTTGCGCGCTGATCTCGACGCTTGCGCCCAGGATCTCGTCCTGCATGGCTCTCTCCCAACGTTCGTCACGCTCGCCGCGACCACCCTGGACCCCGGAGTCCAGCAGGCCACGGATCGGCTCCAGCATCGCGTACGGCAGGCAGATGTAGAAATCGCCCCCGCCGCACTCCAGGTCGACATTGAAGGTGGTCACGACCACCACCTCGCTCGGGCTGACGATGTTGGCGAACTGGGGGTTGACCTCGGACTCGATGTATTCAAAGCGCACATCCAGGACGGGCTTCCAGGCGGTTTCGAGGTCCTGGAACGCAATCCCGAGCAGCTTCTGCACCACGCGCTGCTCGGTGGGAGTGAAGTCGCGTCCCTCGATCTTGGTCTGGAACCGCCCGGTGCCGCCGAAGAAGTCATCCACCACGCTATGGACCAGCTTCGGATCGAGCACGAACAGCGAGCGCCCCCGCATCGGCGGGATCTTGATGATGTTGAGGCTGGTTGGCACGAACAGGCTGTGCGCAAACTCGGCGAACTTGAACATCTGGATGCCGGATACATTGATATCCGCGCTGCGGCGCAGCATGTTGAACAGGCTGGTGCGGAAATTGCGCGCAAAGCGCTCGTTGATCATCTCCAGGGTCGGCAGACGCCCGCGAACGATCCGGTCCTGACTGGCGAAGTCATAACTGTGCGCATCGTCGTCTTCCGGCGGGATGTCCGTCTCGGTCTCGACCGCACCATCGTCGACACCGTGCAGGAGGGCATCGATCTCGTCTTGTGAAAGCAGCTCTTCGGCCATGATCGTGTCCTATTGGAGTACGAACTGGGTGAAATAAACGCCTTTCACGTTGCCGGCCTGCTGCATCGCCGTCATCTGCTCCTGAAACAGATCCTGGACTGCCTGTTGCAGGGCCTGCTTGCCCTCCAGGGTCAGCAGCTCCGCACTGGAGCGGGACTCGAAGAGATTGTTCAGGTGGTGGCGCAGCAGCGGGTCGTTGGCCGCGATGAAATCCGCCACCTCCTGTTGCCGGGTGTAGACGGTAACCGCCACCTGGAGCATGCCCGCCGGCCCGCCGGGCGGCAGGTTGACCACGAACGCCGGCTTCATGCTGACGTAGATGGGGTCGCCCTCCTCGGGTCCCTCGGCGACCTGTTCGCTGGAAGCCTCGTCACCACCCTCGTCTTCATCGGACCCCATCAGGAATACCGTGGCGCCAGCACCGATCAACATCATCAGCACGCTGACCGCGATGATGATGATCAGCATCTTCTTGTTGCCGCCCTCCTTGCCTTCGGAGTTCTCGCCTTCTTTGTCTGTGTCTTTGTCTTTGTCTTTCGCCATTTGCCTTTCCCGGAGAGACCTGTCTGATTCTTCGTTTCAGGAAAAGCAATCGGCATGCCAATGAGAGACAGGAGATTTAATTCATAAATATCCGAGGGTTAGAGAAACGACACCGGACGCTGCGCCAGGACTTTGACGGCGATGGGAGAAAAGACGGAGCGGAAATCCGGCACAGGCCCTGTTCCTTCGCGGCCAAGGCCGCCTACGAATCGGGGTCCGATCCGATGCTGGAAGGCGTAGGAGCGAGCTTGCTCGCGAACAGCAATCCCCGGGTACCAGGCCCAAATCCTTCGTGGCCAAGGCCACTCCTACGAAGCGGGGTCTGATCGGATTCTGGAAGGCGTAGGAGCGCGCTTGCTCGCGAACAGCAATCCCCAGGCACCAAGCCCAAATCCTTCGTGGCCAAGGCCACTCCTACGAATCGGGGTCCGATCCGATGCCGGAAGGCGTAGGAGCGAGCTTGCTCGCGAACAGCAATCCCCGGGTACCAGGCCCAAATCCTTCGTGGCCAAGGCCACTCCTACGAATCGGGGTCCGATCGGATGCCGGAGGGTGTAGGAGCRAGCTTGCTCGCGAACAGCAATCCCCGGGKACCAGGCCCAAATCCTTCGTGGCCAAGGCCACTCCTACGAATCGGGGTCCGATCCGATGCCGGAAGGCGTAGGCGAGCTTGCTCGCGAACAGCAATCCCCGGGTACCAGGCCCAAATCCTTCGTGGCCAAGGCCACTCCTACGAATCGGGGTCCGATCGGATGCCGGAGGGTGTAGGAGCAAGCTTGCTCGCGAACAGCAATCCCCGGGGACCAGGCCCAAATCCTTCGTGGCCAAGGCCACTCCTACGAATCGGGGTCCGATCGGATGCCGGAGGGTGTAGGAGCAAGCTTGCTCGCGAACAGCAATCCCCGGGGACCAGGCCCAAATCCTTCGTGGCCAAGGCCACTCCTACGAATCGGGGGCCGATCGGATGCTGGAGGGTGTAGGAGCGAGCTTGCTCGCGAACAGCAATCCCCGGGTACCAGGCCCAAATCCTTCGTGGCCAAGGCCACTCCTACGAATCGGGGGCTGATCGGATGCTGGAGGGCGTAGGAGCGAGCTTGCTCGCGAATGGCGCAGCGCGCAATGAACTAATGGGCCAAGCGGAAAGTTCTGTAACGCTCAGCCCACTACCGCCGCAGCACCGCCAGCCAGCGCCAGAAGTTGAACAGGCTGGCGAGTGCGGCGGCAACGTAGGTCCAGGCCGCCGCGCGCAGAATGCGTCGCGCCGCCGGCATCTGCTCCTTTTCGAGGTAACCCGAGGCCAACAGCGGCAGCGCCTTGCGGAAACTGGCGTCCAGTTCCACCGGCAGGGTCACCAGCTGCACCAGGATGCCGAAGCCCATCATCAGGAAGGCGCCAAGCGCGCTGATGAGCCCGGGATGCGGCATGCGCGTGAGCAGCATCAGGACCGGCGCGGCAAACAGCAGGAAAGAACCGAGGCGTTCGGCGCTGACCGCCAGGCGCGCGAGCCGCGTGCGCCAGCTGAACAGCGGTTCGCCGGCCGCATGCTGCAGCGCATGCCCGCATTCGTGTGCGGCCACCGTGATGGCGGTCAGGGTGCGGCCTTCGAGCTTGTCCTGCGTCAGGCGCACCGTGCGGCTGAGCGGGTCATAGTGGTCACCGATGTCTGTCGGCTCCACCTTGACCTCCTGCAGGCCGAAACGGTCGAGCAGGTGACGCGCCAGTTCGCCACCGGTGCCGGGAAAGTTCTGCTCGGGTTCGCGGTGATAACGCGCCAGCACCCGCTGCACCCAAAGCTGCGGACCGTACAAGAGCGCGAACAGCACGATGACCAGCAGCACCCAGGTCATTCGAATGCCCTCGCCTCGCGCTCCCCACGGGCCACGTCGACACGCGACAACAGCACGACGCCGAGCAGGAACAACAGCAGCACGCTCAGGATGCCGGTGCGCGGGCTCTCGCTGAGGAGCGCCACGCTACCGACCATGACCGGCCCGAGCACGGCCGCGAACTTGCCTACCATGTTGTACAGACCAAAGAAGCGACCGCTGTGACGGGCCGGGATGAGACGCGCGTACAGCGCCCGACTGAGCGACTGGATACCGCCCTGCACCAGCCCGATGACCACCGCCAGGGCATAGAACTCGGCGGCGGTCTGCATGCGCCAGGCCCAGAAGACCACCATCATGTAGACCAGGATTGCGATCCAGATGCCGCGCTTGGCCCCGATGCGGGTCCCGATCCAGCCGAACGCCAGGGCCGACGGGAAGCCGACCAGTTGGGTGATCAGCAGCGCGGTGAGCAGGTCGTTCGACTGCAGACCGATCGACAGGCCATAGTCGACCGCCATGCGCACGATGGTGTCCACCCCGTCGATGTACAGCCAGTAGCTGAGCAGGAAGATGAACGCCATCGGCAGGGCGCGCAGCTCGCGCCAGGTCTGCCGGAAATCGCCCAACAGGCCGGGGGCGTGCGCCCGCTGGCCCGGATCCCCGTCGTCATCCACCCACAGCAGCAGCGGCAGGCTGAACACCAGCCACCACAGCGCCACCAGCAGGAAAGACCAGCGCACCGCTTCCGCCGGATCCGACAGACCGAAGGTCCCGGGCGACAGCACCATGGCCACGTTGAGCGCAAACAACAGTCCCCCGCCGAGATAACCGAGGCCGAACCCGAGCGAGGACAGCGATTCGAAGCGGTCGCGCGCGGCCACCTGCGGCAACAACGCGTCATAGCCGATCAGGCTGCCGGAGAATCCGAGCACCCCGAACACGTACAGCACGAGCGCCACTGCCCACTGCCCCTGGGCCACCAGGAAAAGGCTGCCGCTGGTGACAATGCCGAGGGTGGCGAACCCCGCCAGGAGGCGCTTCTTGCGTCCGGCGCGATCCGACCACAGCCCGATCAGGGGTGCGGCGAGCACCACGATCACCGCCGCCGCCGAGTTGGCGGTGCCCAACAGGAAGGTGCTGTCGGTCACCGCCATGCCGTCGGCCCAGTACTGCTTGAAGAACACCGGGAAGAACCCGGCCATCACGGTGGTGGCAAAGGCGGAGTTGGCCCAGTCGTACAGGGCCCAGCTCCATTGCGAGCGGGTATAGCTCATGGTCCGCTCAGCTCTTGATCCCCACGCCCTTTTTCAGCAGGTGGAGGGCGAAGGCAAACAACAACAGGATGAAACCGACGATGATCAGGAACGCAATCCAGAGCGGGATATCCGAGACGCCCAACAGACCGAAACGGAAGGCGTTCACCATGTACAGCACCGGGTTGGCCAGCGATATCTGCTGCCAGACCTCCGGCAACAGCTCGATCGAGTAGAACACCCCACCCAGGTAGGTCAGCGGGGTGAGCACGAAGGTCGGGATGATCGAGATGTCGTCGAAGCTGTTGGCGAACACCGCATTGATGAAACCGGCCAGTGAGAACAGGATCGAGGTCAGCACGAAGACCGCCAGCGAGACCGTGTAGCTGTGCACGCCCACGTCGGAGAAGAACAGCGACACGCCGGTAACCAGCACGCCCACCACCACACCACGGGCCACCCCCCCGGACACGTAGCCCGCCAGGATCACCCAGGCCGGTATCGGCGCGACCAGCATCTCCTCGACATTGCGCTGGTACTTGGCCTGGTAAAAGCTGGACACGACGTTGGCATAGCTGTTGGAGATGACCGACATCAGGATCAGGCCGGGCACGATGAAATCCACGTAGCGGTAGCCGTCCATCTCGCCCAGCTGGCTGCCGATCAGGGTGCCGAAGATGACGAAGTACAGTGCCGTGGTGATCGCCGGCGGCAGCACCGTCTGCACCCAGATGCGGATGAAGCGCAGGAACTCCTTGGCGACCAGGGTCTGGAAGGCGACCCGGTAACTGTGACTCACACCCCGCCCCCCTCTATGCGGTGCTGGCTGACCCGTTCGAGGAAGAGCTTTTCCAGGCGGTTCTGCCGGTTGCGCATGCTCACCACGGACACCCGCGCCGCCTGCAGACCGGCGAACAGGTCGTTGAGATCGTGCCCCTGTTCCATGCAGGCCTCGAGCGTGGTCGGATCCAGCAGCCGCAGGCGGACCCCGCGAAGCGGCGGCGCCTCGTTCAATGGCGCCGCCAGGTCGAGGATGATGTCCTCCTGGTGCAGACGGCGCAGCATCTCGTGCATCGCGGCGCGCTCCGCGATGCGACCGTCATTGATGATCGCGATGTTGCGGCACAGGCTCTCGGCCTCCTCGAGGTAATGCGTGGTCAGAATCACGGTGGTCCCGTCGACGTTGATATTGCGCAGAAAATCCCACATCGAACGCCGGATCTCGATGTCGACACCTGCGGTCGGCTCATCCAGGATCAGCAGGCGCGGACGATGCACCAGCGCACGCGCGATCATCAGACGCCGCTTCATGCCGCCGGAGAGCGAGCGGGCCTGTGACTCGCGCCGCTCCCAAAGTTCCAGCTGCCTGAGGCAGCCCTCGGCGCGCCGGCGGGCCTCAGGACGCGCGATGCCGTAGTAGCCCGCCTGGTTGATCACGATTTCCCCGACCGGCTCGAAGGGGTTGAAGTTGAACTCCTGCGGCACGTAACCGATACAGGCCTTGACCTCTTCCGGCGCCCGATCCAGATCGTGGCCGAACACCTCGACCCGACCGGCGGACTTGTTCACCAGGGAGCAGATAATGCCAATGGTGGTCGACTTGCCGGCGCCATTGGGGCCGAGCAAGGCGAAGAAATCCCCTTCCTCCACGTCCAGGTCGATACCGGACAGGGCGCGCAGGCCATTACCGTAGGTCTTCTCCAGGTTTCGGATCGTGAGCGCGTTCATCTCGGAAGCATAGGGTCTCGGGTCCGGTACAATACGCCACCGCCCGCGACTATTCACCCGCTGAGCACCCTTGGAATTTGTCTCCCCCGAGATCCTGGCACTGCTGATCGGCATCGCCGTGCTGGCCGGCCTGGTGGACGCGATCGCCGGTGGCGGCGGCCTGCTGGCGCTGCCGGCGCTGCTGTGGGCCGGCGTCCCGCCCCTGCAGGCGCTCGCGACCAACAAGCTGCAGGGCAGTTTCGGCACCGCGACCGCCGCCTTGCACCACGCCCGCCGCGGCGTCATCGACCCGCGCCGCATGCTCACCCAAGTGGCCTGGACCTTTGCCGGCGCGGTCGCCGGCACCCTCGCGGTACAGCACCTGGTCGCGGCCTGGCTGCACGCCCTGGTCCCGGTGCTCCTGATCCTGTTCGCGGTCTACTTCCTGTTCTCCCCGCGCATCGGGGACGAGGATGCCCAGGAGCGCATCTCGCCGCGCTTGTTCGGGCTGCTGGTGGGATTCGGGGTGGGTTTCTACGACGGCTTCTTCGGACCCGGCACCGGCACCTTTTTCGCTGCCGGTTTCGTGCTGCTGTTGGGCTGGAACCTGAAGCGCGCCACCGCAGGCACCAAGCTGCTGAATTTCACCAGCAACATCGCCTCGCTGCTGTTCTTCGCCGCCGCCGGTCAGGTCGTCTGGAGTATCGGCCTGGGCATGGGCCTGGGCCAGGTGATTGGCGCCTGGATCGGGTCACACCTGGTGCTGCGCCATGGCAGCGCGCTGATCCGCCCCCTGCTGGTGACGGTATCCATACTCATTTCGCTGCGACTGTTGTTCGGCTGAGCTGCACGCAGGCCGCGGCGGCCTGGTCAGTCCGGCATCCCGTCCAGGGAAGGCTTCTCGATGCCGATGTCCTCGGGCGTGGGCACATAGGGTTGGGCATCCGGCGCGCGCAGGCGCCGCAGCGCCGTATCGATGGCCTGGTCGACATAATAGCCATACATTTCCACGGTATTGATCCCGAGCATGCGCGGCGCCAATTCGCTGCCATCGGGGCCGAGGTAGAGCAAGGTGGGCGTCACCCACACCTTGTAGCGGTCGGAGATCTCCGAGCTGCGCTTGTCACGCCCGTCGAAGTCGATCGCCGTTTCCCAGCGATCGATCAGCAGCTCGCGAATCAGGACCCTGTCCACGTAATCGCCGCTGATTTCCATCGGCTGCAGGATCTCCTCCTTCAGCCGGACGCAGTAACCGCAGTGCTCCTGCGATATCGCCAGCAGGATGACCACATCTCGATCAGCCGCCTCTGCCGCCAGGGCACGCAAATCCTTCGCCTGCTCGAGGCCGGCTGCGAGAGCGGGGCCCGGCAGCAGCGAGGCAAGCAGACAAACACGAATGAGGAACTTTACGCGGCGCATGGGTAATCGTATCGACCAAACCTGGCGAGAACTTAGGCTCATGCACCCGCATACGCAAGCGGGGGGCCGCAAGCCGGTTTAGAATGACGCCCCGTCAACCGGAGGTATCAGACGATGAAGCACATCAAGCAAGCGCTCTCCTACTCCATCGCCGGCAGTCTCGGTTTGACCGTGGCCGCCAGCCTGGTGGGCTGCGAACAGCCGCAGCCCCCCGCTGGAATGAGCGATCAACAGGCCGTGAACGGATCCTGGTTCATGGTCATCCAACAGACCGGTAGCAACCCGGACACCTACAACGTGGTCGAACAACATCCCACGAGCGGTCCGACGCGTGCCATTCTGCGCGATCAGAGCGGGATCGAACGCTTCCTCTCGGAAGACGAGCTCAAGGCGATCGCCGAGGAGGAGGCGCAGCGCGTCCAGGACGGCAGCTCGCGCCTGGCTCAGGACGGGGCCGAAATGAGCGGCGGCCTGTCGCTCGGTGAGACCCTGCTGGCGGCGGCGGCCGGTTCCCTGATCGGCGGCATGCTGGCCAACAGCCTGATGCGCAATCGCAGTTTCCAGCAGAATAGCCAGCGCTACAACACCACCCGCCCGAGCGCCCCCACCAGCCTGCGTACCGGCGGCGCCACCCAGGCGCGCAGCGGCTTCTTCGGCAAACGCAGCGGCAGCTCCACGAGCAGCCGCAGCTTCGGATCCTTCGGGGGCTGATATGGTCCGTACACTCGCCGTTGAGCCGGTACCGCGCACGGTGCTCGAAGACATGGGAATGCAGTGGCACACCGACAGCGACGGCAGCGATTACATCGTGCCGGAACTGGTGGTGGTGAGCGAGGCCGAAGCCGAGGCCTACTACGCCGCCAGCAACACCCTCTACGAGCTGTATGTCGAGGCGGCGCAACACGTCATCGAGCAACGCCTGTACGAGCCACTCGGCATCCCGGAGAGCCTGGTGCCACTGATCGAACAGAGCTGGGAGCGCGACGACTGGCACCTGTACGGGCGCTTCGACCTGGCCGGCGGGATCGACGGCGAGCCGATCAAGCTGATCGAATTCAACGCGGATACGCCCACTTCCCTGTTCGAGACATCGATCGTGCAATGGGCGTTGCTCAAGGCCAATGGCCTGGAAGAGGCGCGCCAGTTCAACAATCTGCACGCCATGCTGCAGGAGAACTTCCGTCGCCTGGTGGTGGGTGACGGGGTCGACTTCAGCCAGGCCTACCGCCAGCAGAAACTGCTGTTCTCGAGCATCGCCGGGTTTCCCGAGGACGAGCGCACCGTACGTTACCTGCAGCACGTGGCGCACGAGGCCGGCCTGTTCACCGACTTCTGCTTCCTCGACGAAGCCGGCTTTCTGGAAAAGCAGGGCGTGTTCAACCGCGACCAGCAGCGCGCCGATTTCTGGTTCAAGCTGTTTCCCTGGGAGGACATCGCCAGCGATGAACCGGAACTGGTCGGCATCCTCGAGAGCATCAGTGCGCTCGGCAGCACCCGCTTCGTCAATCCGGCCTACACCCTGCTGTTTCAGAGCAAGGGCATGCTGGCCCTGTTGTACGAGCTGTTCCCGGATTCACCCTACCTCCTGGAGACGCGCTTCGAACCGCTCCAGGGAAAGGCCCAGGTGGAAAAGAAGCTTTTCGGGCGCGAAGGCGAGAACACCCGCATCAGCGACCCGGACGGTCGGATTGTCGCCGAGACCGACGGCAACTACGGGCAGCACGCCAGTGTCTTCCAGGCGTACGCCCCGATGCCGCGCGACGCGGCAGGCAACCGCTACCAAGCCGGCGTGTTCTACGTCTACGAGGCCTGCGGCCTGGGTTTCCGCCGCGGCGGCGAGATTCTGGACAACATGAGCAAGTTCGTCGGACACGTGATCGACGCACCGGGGCTGCCGGGCTGAGCCAGGGCGGTCGGTCCAGTCGTCCACCGGATTGGCCAGCCTGGCGGGGGTCTGTGTTGGCAGCAACAGGAGGTGCGCTGCAAAACGCACGCGAGGGTCTGACGGTTCCCCTGCACCCGGCGGCGGAGCGTTATTTCCCCAAGCTGTCGGGAGAGGCCCGGAAAGCCGCCACCGGATCGCCCTGAGGCGAGACTTTGCTCCGGTCCTTGCTAAAATCCGCGCCCAACGCAGTTTGTCGACGGTAGCTTTATGAAACGCAAGACCTACAAGGACCTGGTGGCCGAGATCGCCCCGCAGATCAAGGAATGTTTTCCCTGGGACGTGGAAGAGCGCATGAACGCAGGCGACGACCTGCTGTTCCTGGACGTACGTGAAAACCAGGAGTACGACACCATGCATATCGAGGGCTCGCTGCACGTGCCGCGCGGAATCCTGGAAACGGCAGTCGAATGGGACCACGAGGAGACCGAGCCGGACCTCGTCGAGGCGCGCGACCGGCAGATCGTCGTGGTCTGCCGCTCCGGTAGCCGCAGCGTGTTCGCCACCCATACGCTGATGCAGATGGGCTATGCGTATGTCACCTCGCTCAAGACCGGCCTGCGCGGCTGGAACGAATACGACCTGCCGCTGGTCGACCTGGAAGGCAATGCCATCGACCCCGAGCTCGGGGACAAGTACTTCGCCAACAAACTGCTGGATTACCAACGCAAGCCGGCAAGCGCGGACTGACCCGGGTTTTCTTACAGAGGTCGACTGAGCCACCACTCGCGTAGGAGCGAGCTTGCTCGCGAAAGTATCTGGTTCGCGGCCAAGGCCGTTCCTACGATTCGAGGCCTGATCAGAGAATCGAAGCCGGAGCGAGCTTGCTCGCGAACAGGCGTCTTTTCTGAACCAGGACCGGGATTCTTCGCGGCCAAGGCCGCTCCTACGGGTTTAGCGCTTGGGATTGCGACGGCCGTAGGAGCGAGCTTGCTCGCGAATGATCGCGCCTTCGCGGCCAAGGCCGCTACGAAAGGCAGATCGATCGCGGTGATGGAGCAGATCAGCCCCCGCACCCCGGCCTTGTTGATCTATCGGTACTTGCGCAGATACCACCACTCGAAGCCGCGCTTCATCCAGTGGAACAGCACGGACCCGGGCAGCACCAGACCGGACTTCTCGGTACGGCTGACCAACATGCCCTTGTTGCGCGAATCGACGATGCAGACCAGTTCCACCTTAAAGGTCTTGTCCGGCGTTTTGCCCGCCAGCTCGGCCAAAAGGTTGCTGACGGCCGCCTCCGCCTGCAGGTCCGCCATGTGCGCCTGTTTGGGCATCCAGTCCGGCCCCGGGAAGCTGCCGGAGTCCCCCGCCACGTAGACCTTGTCGGCCCCCTCGACCTGGGTCAGGGCATTCGCCTTGAGCATGCCACCTTCGGAACGCGCCAGCGAGGTGTTGTCAAACCACTTGTTGCCGGTCATACCGGGCATGAACAGGATCAGATCGGCGGCGAACTCGCCGCCCTCGGTGATCACCCGGTTCTCCTCGAAGGCCTTGATCTTGTGCCCGAGCTGAGTCTCGATATCGCGCTTGGCCATCTCCTTCAGGAGACCGTCGACCGCCTTCGGCCCGAGACGCGCGCCCGGCTTTTCCGCCGGCGTGAAGAAGACCAGCTTGAAGCGGTCGCGTCTGCCCTGCTGGCGCAACCAGGTGTCGATACCGAACAGGAACTCGAACACCGGGCCACCGCGCATTGCCTGCGGTTCCTTGGGGTTGCCGGAGAATCCGAATGCCAGGGTGCCGCCCTGCATCTCCGCCAAGCGATCGCGGATACGGGTGGTCGCCGCGATACCGCCACAGGGCGTGATGGTGTGCTCGATCCCGGGCGCCTTGCGGATGAACTGTCCGCCGGAGGCGATGATGATGCCGTCATTGGGTATATCTCCTGCACTGGTGTGCAGAGTGCGCCCGTCCTCGCTCAGGCCACTGGCCTCGGCCGCGTGGTAATCGACCCGCATGCGGCCGAAGAAATTCTCCAGCGGGACAACCAGGTCTTCCGGTTCACGCAGACCGGTCGGAATCCAGATGGTCCCCGGGTAATAGACGAACGCCGGCCTGGGCGCGACCACATCGATCTGGATGTCCCGGTCGGCCGAGCGCAACGTACGAATGGCGGTGAGAGCGCCAAAACCGGCACCCACGACGGTAACTCTCGACATGATTCGGACTCCTCTTTGTAACGATCGCTGCCTGCCGCAAGTCGATTCGGCCGGCTTGCCCTGCCCGCATCGTTGCCTTGTGACGCTTCTTTTTGCCCCCTGGGGATGGGGCCGATTATGATGACTTGCCACAAGCAAGGAAAGGAGCAGCCAACCTTGGCCCATAGCGACCCCGATAGCATCGGGCGGATCACCGATGCGTCCGCCCACCACATGATCGCCACCCTGCCGGAAGACTACCAGGCGCGCCTCGGCAGCTCCGCTGCCGGCGATGTCAGTGTGACCCATTCCGGAGCCAACCTGCTGGTCAAATCGCGTGGCAGCCAACTGTTGGTGCGGGTGATCCGTTCCTGGAACGAAAACGGCGAGATCAAACTGCAGCTGGTCCCGGTGGGGGAACTGGGAGACGATGGCAGCTTCACCCGCGGCGTCAGCCTGTTTCCGGCCCTGGGTGCGGGAGTCCACCAAGTCGACAGCGCCTCTCTGCAAACCATGTTCGACAGCTTTCGCCGCTTTGGCCTCAGCCTGGGAAAACACAGCGAGTTTCAGGACCTGGACGTCTACTTCGACCCAACCCCGCTGTTCAGCCGTCATCTCGCGATCCTGGGCCAGTCGGGTGCAGGCAAGTCCTGGAGCGTGACCAGTATCCTGCAGCAGACCGTCCGGGCCATGCCACGCGCCCACATGGTGGTGCTGGACATCCACGGTGAATACGGCTGGCGGGACGAAAACGGAGAACTCCACAGCGCCTTTCCCGAGAATATGGCGCGCCATGTGGACGCGCGCGCCCTCGAGATACCCTACTGGCTGCTGACCTTTTCTGAAATGATCGATCTGTTGATCGACCGCACCGATCCGAACGCATCCCTGCAGATGGCCTTCATGCGTGAGGTGCTCTTCACCCTGCGCAAGAAATCGAATACCGACCTTGGCATTGACAGCCTGTCGGTCGACTCGCCGGTCTACTTCAACATCAAGGAGATGTACCTGCAGTTCAAGAAGGCGAATGAACAGCAGATGGACTTCGGCAAGAGCCGGGGGCCGCTGTTCGGGGCCTTCGACGAGTTCATGGTGCGATTCCAGGCGATGTACAACGACTCGCGCTACGCCTTCCTTTTCAAGCCCAAGAAGCGTACCGAGTCCTCGCAACTCGAATCCCTGCTGCGCGATTTTGTTGGCCTGGGCGAACCCAAACGCCCGATCTCGGTGATCGACCTGAGCTTCGTGCCACATGATGTGCGACCCACGATCACCGCCCAGATTGCCCGCCTCGCGTTCGAATTCAATTACTGGAATCCGAAGCGGCACGAATTCCCGCTCGTGCTGGTGTGCGAGGAGGCGCACCAGTACATACCGCGGGACACCGAGCAACAGCACGCCGCCACCCGGCGCGAAGTCGAGCGTATCGCCAAGGAAGGCCGCAAGTACGGCGTCGGTTTGTGCGTGGTCAGCCAGCGGCCGTTGGAACTGTCAGAGACGGTCCTGGCGCAGTGCAGCAACTTCATCTGCCTGCGCATCAGCAACCCGGATGACCAGGACTACATTCGGCGCCTGATGCCGGAGGGTGAGCAGGACCTGACCGAAACCCTCGCCTCACTGCGGCGCGGCGAGGCGCTCGCGGTGGGCGAGTCCATCCCTCTGCCTACCCGGATGCGGATCCACCGCCCGGATCCGCCCCCTGCCAGCCAGGACGCCCCGGTCAACGAGGCCTGGCGGAACGGTCCGGAGGATCTGGATATCGCGGATATCGTGCAACGCTGGTGGCGGCAGAAGCGCTGAGCTGATTCGCGGCCAAGGCCGCTCCCACAGGATCAGGCAACAGTTAGTAGGAGCGAGCTTGCTCGCGAACATTCGCGGCCAAGGCCGCTCCTACAACAGACGCAACGGGCACCGCGACAAAAGAACCTGCAGGGATCAATACCTCCACCGCGCCGTAGGAGCGAGCTTGCTCGCGAACATTCGCGGCCAAGGCCGCTCCTACAACAGACGCAACGGGCACCGCGACAAAAGAACCTGCGGGGATCAATACCTCCCCCGCGCCGTAGGAGCGAGCTTGCTCGCGAAGGATCACCTTTCACGGCCAAGACCGCCCCTGCAATCAGGGTCGGTCATCGATCACGCCCTCTTTTTCCACCGGCATGAGATCGGCCTTGCTCACGCCCAGCATGAGCGCCGCGCTGCTGGCCACGTAAATCGAGGAATAGGTACCGATGATTACACCCACGAGCAGCGCGAAGGCGAAGCCGTGGATGATTTCGCCCCCAAGGAAGAACAGGGCCAGCAGCACCAGCACGGTGGTCATCGAGGTCACCAGGGTTCGGCTGAGGGTCTGGTTGAGCGAGGTGTTGATGACCTCTTTCGGGCTCCCCTTGCGCAGCTTGCGGAAGTTCTCGCGGATCCGGTCGTACACCACGATGGTATCGTTCAGGGAGTAACCAATCACCGCCAGCACCGCCGCAAGCACCGGCAGGTCGAACTGCACCTGCATCAGGGCGAACACGCCCACCGTCAGGGTGACGTCATGCACCAGGGCGATGACCGACCCAAGCGCGAAACGCCACTCGAAACGCAGCGCGACGTACACCAGGATGGCCATCAAAGCGACCAGTACGGCGAGCGCGCCGTCCTCGGTCAGCTCTTCCCCGACCTGCGGCCCGACGAACTCCACGCGGCGGAGCTCGACCGCCCCGTCGACCGCCCGCGACAGCTGGGCAAACACCTCGTCAGAGACTTTCTTGTTCTTTTCCTCGGACAGCTGCGGCAAGCGGATCAGGACGTCGCGCGCGGTACCGAATTGCTGTACCGAAGCGCCAGCGAAGCCGTCCTCCTCCAGTACCGCGCGAATCGCAGGGATGTCCGCATCGGCCTGGTAGCCGACTTCGATCAGGGTGCCGCCCGTGAAATCGATACCCAGGTGCAGACCACGCGCCACCAGCGAGCCGACCGCCACCAGCATGAGTACCGCGGAAAACACCAGGGCCACCTGGCGTTTCCCCATGAAGTCGATGCGCGTAGCACTTTTGATTAACCGCATGATGTCGTTCCAGCTTCAGATGGAGAGTTTTCTAATGCGCCTGCCACCGTAGACCAGGTTGACCAGGGCGCGGGTGCCGATAATCGCAGTGAACATCGAGGTCAGGATGCCGATCGTCAGGGTCACAGCGAAACCGCGCACCGGGCCGCTGCCTATGGCAAACAACACGATCGCCGCGATCAGGGTGGTGATATTGGCGTCCATGATGGTGCTGAACGCTTTGGCATAGCCCGAGTGGATACTCGCCTGCGGTGTGCTGCCGACACGCAGTTCCTCGCGTATCCGCTCGAAGATGAGTACGTTCGCGTCGACCGCCATACCGACCGTCAAAACGATACCGGCAATCCCGGGCAGTGTCAGGGTGGCCTGCAGGATCGAGAGGATCGCGACAATCAGCACCAGGTTGACCGCCAGCGCCAGGTTCGCCACCAGGCCGAAGCCACGATAGTAGATGCCCATGAAGACCATCACCAGGGCCAAACCGACCACGACCGAGCGGAAGCCCTGGTCGATATTGTCCTGGCCGAGGCTGGGACCGATGGTGCGCTCTTCGACGATATCGATCGGCGCCGCCAGGGCGCCCGCCTTGAGCAGTACGGCCAGCTGGTGCGCCTCACCCGGGCTATCCAGGCCGGTGGTCTGGAAACGGCGTCCGAAGGGTTCGCGGATGGTGGCGACATTGATCACCTCCTCGACCCACTTCTTTATCTCCTTGCCGTTCTCGTCCCGTCCGACGGTGCGCTTCTCCTTGAAAACCACCGCCATCGGCTTGCCGACGTTCTCGGTGGTGACATTGCGCATGCGGCGCGCGCCCTTGCTGTCCAGGTTGACGAATACCGCCGGGGTGCCGGACTGTTGATCGACCCCCGAAGAGGCGCTGATCATCTGGTCACCGGTCACGATCAGCTGGCGTTTGAGCAGGATCGGCTGGCCATTGCGCTCGTGGTAGAGACGGGTTCCCGGCGGCACCCGGCCGGTGCGCTCGGCCTCGAGGGCCTGCGCCGGATCGCCCGCCACCAGGCGGTAATCGAGGGTCGCGGTGGCGCTCAGCAGGTCCTTGACCTTGCCTGGATCCTGCACACCCGGCAATTCGACCACGATGCGACGCTGTCCCTGTTGCTGAATGATGGGCTCAGCCACGCCAAGCGCGTTGACCCGGTTGCGCAGCGTAGTGATGTTCTGCGCCAGGGCCTGCTTGCGGATATCGGCCTGCTCCGACTCACCGACCTCGGCGAGGAAGAAGAAATCGCCATCCTGGTCGATCTTGCGGAAGTCCAGGCCACGGAATTCCTCCGCCGCGACCTGCATTGCCCGGTCACGCACGCCGGCTTCCCTGAAGCGGGCCAGCACACGGGTGCCTTCCGCCTTGACGGTGAGGTAACGCAGCTTTTCCTCGCGCAGGAAGGTGCGCATGCTCGCGACCTGCAGTTCCATGGACTTCTGCAGGGCCGCCTCCATGTCAACGTCGATCAGGACGTGGATGCCACCGCGCAGATCCAGGCCCAGGTTCATGGGTTTGCCACCCAACGCCGACAACCAGCCCGGCAGGTCGGATGACAGCGTCAGTGCATGCGTGAAATCGGCCGGGAGATTGCGCGCGATGACATCCTGCGCCTTCAGCTGTTGCCCGGGTTCGGTGAAGCGCACCCGCAGGCGGTCCGCTTCCAGCTCGATCCGCTTGGGCTGCACGCCGGCCGCATCGAGCGCCTCGGCGATGTCCGCGCGCAGGCTCTGGCTCACGCTGGCGCCACGCGTTCCGGATATTTCGATCACCGGATCCTGGCCGAACAGGTTGGGAATGGCATACAACAACCCGGAGGCCAGGACCACGGCCACCAGGATGTTCTTCCAAAGGGGGAATCGGTTCATGGGGTTGCCTTGTCCGCTGGGGACCCGATCACATTTCCTTGAGACTGCCCTTCGGCAGGACGGCTTCGACCGAGGTGCGTCGAATGGAGACGACCGTGTCGTCGGCTATCTCGACCTTCAGGAAGTTGTCGCCAACTTCGGCAATCCTGCCGACGAGCCCGCCCATGGTCTGGACTTCGTCGCCTTTTTTCAGACCCTCGACGAGTTTCCTTTGCTCCTTCTGACGTTTCACCTGGGGGCGGATCAGGAAGAAGTACATGATCACGAACATGCCGATCAGGAACAGCAGGGGCAGGCCCTCGCTACCTGGGCCAGCAGCACCCTCAGCCAGGGCGTCGGAAATGAAAAGACTCATGGATTTCTCCGGTTGTTACGCGTGTTGGAATTTAAGGACGCGGCATTATGCCACAGCACCTTTTACAAGGGCGCGACCTCGCCGCGGCGATGGTAGAAATCGTCGCGGAAGGATTCGAAGCGCTGATCCGCAACGGCCGCCCGGATAGCGCGCATCAGCGACTGGTAATAGTACAAGTTGTGCAGCGTGTTGAGGCGTGAGGCCAGGATCTCGTTGCAGCGGAACAAGTGCCGCAGATAGGCGCGGCTGTAGTTGCGGCAGGTATAGCACCCGCAGTCCGGATCCAGGGGTCCGGTATCGAGCCGGTGAGCCTGGTTCTTGATCTTGACCACGCCCTGCTGCACGAAGAGGTAGCCGTTTCTGGCATTGCGCGTCGGCATCACACAGTCGAACATGTCGATCCCGCGCCGGACCGCCTCGACGATGTCGGCAGGGGTACCCACCCCCATGAGGTAATGCGGCTTGTCCTGCGGCAGAAGATCCGCCATCCGATCGAGCACCCGCAGCCGATCCTCGGGCGGCTCGCCGACCGAGAGCCCTCCGACCGCGTAGCCGTCGAAGCCAATTTCCTGCAGGCCGTCCAGCGACTGCGCGCGCAGGGTATCGAACATGCCGCCCTGCACGATGCCGAAGAGTGCATTGGGATTGTCCCCGTGGGCCGCTTTGCTGCGCGCCGCCCAGCGCAGGGACAGCTGCATCGATTCACGCACCTCGCGCTCACTCGCCGGATAGGGCGTGCATTCATCGAAGATCATCACGATGTCGGAACCCAGCTCGCGCTGCACCTGCATCGACTCCTCCGGCCCCATGAAGACCCTGGCGCCGTCGACTGGCGAACGGAAATGCACGCCTTCTTCGGTGATCTTGCGCATTTTCCCCAGGGAAAAGACCTGAAAACCACCGGAATCGGTCAGAATCGGCTTATCCCAATGCATGAAATCATGCAGGTCGCCATGCGCCCGGATGACCTCGGTGCCAGGACGCAACCAGAGGTGAAAGGTGTTGCCCAGCACGATCTCGGCGCCGAGTTCGACCAGCTCCTCCGGTGTCATCCCCTTGACCGTGCCATAGGTGCCCACCGGCATGAACGCGGGCGTCTGAACAGTCCCGCGGGCAAAGGTGAGCTGGCCGCGGCGGGCGGCGCCGTCGCGCGTCAGCCGCTCAAACTGCATCGCCGGGGAAATGGTGCTTGTCGGGGTTGACATGCTATTAAGTATATTAGAGAATACTCATGTGCTTAACAGCACATCTCCTCCATCCTCCTTTGGTGGAATTTGGCGCGGCATCCCCTGCCGCGCCTTTTTTTTGCCCGAATCATCGGCATCGTTGCAAAAGCATGGCGTCGCCATAGCTGAAGAAGCGGTAACGCTGCGCGACCGCGTGCCGGTAGGCGCTCATGACCCGGTCGTACCCCGCGAAGGCCGAGACCAGCATCAGCAGGGTCGACTTTGGCAGATGGAAATTGGTCAGCAGGCGGTCGACCACGCGGAACTCGTAGCCGGGACGGATGAAAAGGCGGGTATCCCCCTCGTAGGGACGCAATTCACCGGACTGGGCGGCGGTCTCGAGGCTGCGCACGCTGGTCGTTCCGACCGCGACCACCTGGCCACCGCGCCTCCGGGTGGCCGCGATCTGTTCGCACACCTGCTCGCTGACCTGCAGCCATTCGCTGTGCATGACGTGCGCATCGAGGTCCTCGGAGCGCACCGGCTGGAAGGTGCCGGCCCCCACATGCAGGGTCACTTCCGCGGTTTCAATTCCGCGCGCCTCGAGCGCCGCGAGGATAGCGCGGTCGAAGTGCAGGCCAGCCGTGGGGGCGGCCACCGCGCCGGCATGGCGTGCGTATACCGTCTGATAGCGCTCCTGATCCCATTCGGCATCCTCACGCTGGATGTAGGGCGGCAGCGGCATGTGCCCCTCACGTGCCATGAGCGCATGAATATCACCGTCCGGCAGCGCCAGTTCGAAAAGATCATTCTGTCGGCCGATGACCTGCAGGGACTGGTTCCCGACCTCCAGGCGCGTGCCGGGTTTGGGCGATTTGCTGGCACGCACATGCGCCAGGATCCGGTCGGGGGCCAGGACGCGCTCGACCAGGATTTCCGCGCGTCCCCCGCTCGCCTTGCGCCCGAACAGGCGCGCCGACATGACCCGGGTGTTATTGAACACCAGCAGATCGCCCGCTTGCAGCAGCCCGGGCAGGTCTGCGAACAGCCGGTCGCCGAGGCCATCGCAATCGAGCTGCAGCAGGCGGCTGGCAGAGCGTTCCGCGGAAGGCTGCTGGGCAATCAGCTCATCAGGCAGGTCGTAGTCGAAATCGGACAGGCGCATGGGCGCGCGATGGTATCACAGCACTTGTGTATGCCGGCGCCGGCGGTATACTCATCCGCCTTTCGATCATCACGCCGGGGTGGTGGAATTGGTAGACACAGGGGATTCAAAATCCCCCGCTGGCAACAGCTTGACGGTTCGAGTCCGTCCCTCGGTACCAGATAGGCCTGGCTTGAACCAGGCAACGAAAAAGGTCTGCTGATGCAGGCCTTTTTCGTTATTGCTCAATTGTACTGTCACGCCACTTTCAGATGCATGTCCACGTGGATATCATCATAGGGGCATATCAGCTTTCCCTTGCTGTCCTTCTCGATCAATCCCAAATCGAGTAGCGCGGTCACGTCATCGTGTACACGCCGAACATCGCGCCCCACCCGACGGGCCAACTCTCTAACACCCGCTACCCCCTCATTCTGCAAGGCCTGAACCAGTTCCCATCGCTTTTCGGTCAACTTTCCGAAAAACAGGCTTGGAGATGCAAAATTCAGATACTCTCCCTGGTAACCACCCTGCATTGACCGCCTGGCTGCCTCCTTCAGGTTAGCTTCCCAGTCCGGGTTTATGGTAATGGTCAGCGTTCTGTTCATGCTCTCCTCCTCCTGGCCACCTCTGTCAGGAAGTCGTCAACCAGATTCTCTAAGGTACTAAACGAGTAAGGGCGTTCTTCCCCGACAAGGTGCCAGTGATCGCCTTTACCCCGTTCATTGTCGAAGCCAATCACCCTCTCGCCGTTTACGATGTATACAAGCCGGTATTTGTACAGGTGCTCAGATGGTTCAACAGGATTCGGCACATCCCAGGCGTTTCGATCATCTCGCTGTCGGAGAGAACCTGTTTCTGCCGGATAACCAATCGGGCTTTCATGTTGGCAACTATGGCAACACCCACTCCTGTTGTCAATTACGACAACAAATGCTGACAATAAGACCGTTTAGCAGGGCGCGAACCGCACCCTCGGTACCAAACCACGCCTAGCTCGCTCTAGGCAAACGACAAAGGCCTGCATGAGCAGGCCTTTGTCGCTTACAGCACCGGGAAACCCCAGCTTCCTAAACCCAGTTTTCCAGACGCAACCCTGAAACTCTTTCAAATTCCTTCATGTTATTGGTAACAAGAATCAACCCCAGCGCCCGCGCGTGTCCGGCAATCATCATGTCGTAAGGACCGATAGGTTGACCTGTTCGGTACAATTCTGCCCGCACCTGCCCAAAATGCGTTGCTGCATGCGCATCGAACGAAGCGATCTCCAATCGCGCACCCATCCCTTCGATATCCGCCAAATTTCTCTCCGGTTGAGACGAGCGCTCAGCACCATAGATCAACTCACCCCAGGTAATGGAGGAAATAGACATCTGACCTTCGTGCTTATTGAAGAGGCTGCGTACTTTTTCAGGACGGTTCTTTATCGTGTAAATGACCATGTTGGTATCCAACATGTATTTCAACACTAGAGCGACTCCCTTTCCTGGTCCGCAGGCTGCTCCCTGGCCTGCATGAAATCATCAGAGACGCCCGAACCGTCGAACCAGTCGTCCCAGGATTTACCGGCGGGCGTGATAATGCGCGTGTTGCCGATTGCCACAATATCCACCTCCCGGATGTTCTCCGGAAGTGCAACCGGCTTTGGCAGCCTTACCGCCTGGCTTTGATTGCTCTTAAAGACTTTGGTGTGGACTGTTGTCATACCCTCTCCCACGTATATCCATTAAACATATCCCCATGTTAGGCCGACCAGGGGATATGTCAATGGTATATCCAAGTGAAAGGCAGACGCCTTTGCGCATGAATCTTAACAATCACATGGCTTAGCAGGGCGCGAACCGCACCCTCGGTACCAGTCAGGCCTGAGCTTGATTCAGGCAAACGACAAAGGCCTGCGCCAGCTCCCACCGCTTTTCGGTCAGCTTTCCGAAAAACAGGCTCGGTAACGCGAAATTCAGGGGCTCCCCCCGGAAAGGAAAAGGGGACCGAGGTTTAGACAGGTGAGGCTTAAAATCCCGCGTCCTCTTTTTTCTTTCAAAGGTCCCAATATGGGACTATCATATCGACTACATGAGAATCATCGCACTATCGACGCTGAAAGCCTTCTGGGAAGAGAACCCGGAATATCAGGATGCAAAGGAGCCAACATTGGCCTGGTACCGTCATGCCTTGCGTGCCGACTGGAGTTCACCTGCCGAGGTAAAGCAGGACTTCGGGAATGCCAGCATCCTTAAAGATGGTCGCGCTGTTTTCAATATCGCGGGGAACAAATATCGACTCGTCGTGTGGATCAACTACGCCTACAGGGTTGTATACATCCGCTTTATTGGCACCCATGTGCAGTACGACAAAATTGATGTGCAGACCATTTAACTGCCGGAGGAATAGCAATGGACATCAAACCGATTAAAACTGATGCCGACTACCGCGCGGCATTAATAGAAATTGAAAGCCTGATGATGGCTGGGCCAGACTCCCCGGAAGGTGAAAAGCTGGATGTCATGGTCACGCTTATTGAGGCTTATGAAGCCAAGCATTTCCCGATGGATTTGCCTGATCCTGTTGAGGCAATCAAGTTCGAGATGGAACGCAAGGGCTTAACCGTAAGAGACCTTGAGCCGATGATCGGCAAAAGTAATCGCGTTTACGAGATCTTAAATCACAAGCGTTCGCTGACTTTGAAAATGATCTGGAAGCTCCACGAAGGCCTGGGTATTCCGGCTGAGTCGCTGATCAAACCACCTCAAGCTCATGCCTGATCAATATCGCAGCGCGCGAAAAAGGGGACGGACGAAAAAGGCGACGGAGGCGTTTGTCTTAGTTGCTTCCAGGTAGGTGATTACCCGTCGATGGCCAATACCTGATCGTCGATCCAGCGGTGCAGCATGAGGCCAAATTCTGTTGCCGCATCGATATCAGGGAAGTCTTTCTCGAGTGCAGCGCCAATAGCCTCCATCGTGCACCCGGAACAGACACAGGCGATGGCCGCTGACTCCATCGTCGAGAGGCTTCGGAAATGCGGTGAATCGCCCTTGCGCCAAATCAGGACATCAACCGGCTGCGGCAGTTGCTCGACATCAGGCGGGTGTTCGTCCTGGTTGATCGCATGCCAGATATCCAAGGTGTTGAAATGATTTGTGCCGATGTTCAGCGTGGCTACGGGTTGCAGGCTGTTGATTTGCCGTTCACCGCTTGCCATCTGTAGCAGATGGTCATGTGTCATGACGCTGCCGTCGGCGCCATCAAACGCTCTGCGCAGCTTCCAGTCCATTGAGGCAAGTTCGGAAACTTCTCTGTCGTCTTGCAGTTGTCCGGCCAGAAACTCGGGAAACGCCTCGCCATACATGCCGATGTTGTCATGGCTTGAATTGTGCGCTTGCACATAGGACGATGCGAGTTGCTGGAACCAGTCATCGCCGAGATAAGTCGCGGTATGTTCGAACGTGTCCAGCAACACATCGATCAGTCGAACGCGGTAGGCGTTGTGATAAATAGCCAAGCGGTCTTGCGATGACAGCCCCCTTGCGGACTTGCCAACCCAGTTTGCGCCAACACATTCAGCGTTTAATACGATGTCCTGAAAGCGTGATTGCAGTTCTTCGAGGTTCATACGGCAACTTCCGGGTTAAGTACGTCATCGGCAAGCGTCCGGGCAATATCCAACTCGGCGAGTAACTCCGGCAGGGGGGGGATCTTGTCATCACGTTCGATCATGGTCGGAACATCACCAAAGCTTTTCAGCGCTTGCCGGTAGAGGTCCCAAACATCATTACAGACGGGATGGTCATGCGTGTCTATCAGGTGGTTGCCATTGTCCTGATGGCCAGCCAAATGAAACTGGATGACGCTATCGACCGGCACGCCGTTAATGAAATCGGAAGGCGAGAAGCCATGATTGAAAGCGCTGACATAGATGTTGTTGATATCGAGCAACAACTTGCATCCGGTTGTCTGACAGATTTCTGTGAGGAATTCCCATTCGTTCATTTCCGACGTGGTGAATTCCAGATAGCTGGAAACATTTTCCAAAACCAGTGGGCGTTTTAGCGCTTCCTGTGCCTGCTGGACATTGCGTCCTACGACTTTCACGGCCTCGTTGGTGAAGGGCAGCGGCATCAAGTCGTGCAGTTTGCGGCCGTGCGCGCCAGTCCAGCACAGATGATCCGATACCCACATCGGCTCAATACGTTGCTCAAGTGCCTTGAGCCGGTTCAGGTAGTCCGTGTCGAGACCCTTGATCGCGCCGATGGACAGGGATACGCCATGCATGGCCATCGGGTAATCGGCACGTATGCGATCCAGTATGGCCAATGGCTTGCCGCCATCGACCATAAAGTTGTCAGAAATGACTTCCAGCCAGTCCACAGGCTGGGGGGCATCCAGAAAATCTTTGTAATGCTGGGTGCGCAAGCCGAGGCCAAAGCCGAAAGTCATCACTGAACTCCCGACGGTTACTTGATATCGGCAATCACGCCGCCAGCTTCCAGGCAGGCTTCTGCCTTCATGCCTTTAAAGCCGTGGCCGCCGCACTTGTTCTGGCCTTTGCATGCATGCTCAGCGGTCTTGCAGTCGGAATTTCCTTTACAGGAATGCACCCCGTAACAATGGACTTTATCGCCCGCACCAATGGCAGCACCGTGGCTGCCTGCCGGTGATTCAGCAGCGATTGCGCTGGTACTCATCGCGACTGCCAAGGCGGCTGATGCGAATGTGGCGGTTGTTTTAACCTTATTCATGTTCCCTTCTCCAATGGTTGGATGTCGTGAAAAGGGGCAGCCGGTATGGCGACCCGAATAGCCATCAATAGGCACGGACACGGAACCGGCGCGTAAGGCGCCTGTCGTCTCCCGATACTGAGACCGATGATGGTCAGGGTTTATTTCAAGAAGGGGGAAATTGGTTTCAAGGACCGGGCGCCACGGCGGCTGCGAAACGCACAGGCTCTCCGAATACTGGTGAAATGTTCGCGCGAAAGAAGCAGCAGCACCAAAAAAGGATCCCGCTTTAGTGGTTCCTCCGCACTCATGGTGCGGATCACTCTATGACCGCTGTGCGACCCGAAAGAGACATGGGTCTCGCCGCCCAAGAAATCACTGCCACCTGCTATTCTGGCTCCGAAGGCGGAATTAGATTTCGTCGCAGAGGCGAAATGGAGACATGCATAGAACGGATGGCCAAATAATTCAGTTATGGCGCCAGCCACATAATCAACGGTTAGGCTCTAAAACCAATGTGGAAGCAAGTTGCAGAAGTGATACTGAAAGCTTGGGAGAACTGGTCGATTCTGGTCGGTGCAGCCATCGTGCTTGTGGCTCTATGGTTCGCCCCAGATGTCATCCAGTTGAATGAAGAAACCTCTGTAGTTTTTAAAGAGTTTCACGGCTACATCGGATTCGCAGCCGTTGTGCTCGTTCTCATCATTCTCGTGCGCCTTCTCATAGTGGTGGTCTTACGCCTATCGCGATATATCTCCGATTGGAGGAACAATCAGTCGAGGCGAGAGCGCGCTAATGCGCAACACGATGTTGTGCTTCAAAGACTCCCGTATCTTGAGAGTCGAAACCTTGAATTCCTGCAAACATTACTAAACACCGGAGAAGAAGAATTCGTCGTCCCTAATGATGATGGCAAAGATTGGTCGTGGTTGTCTGCATATGCCGACGTTACATTGGCAGATATCGGCATACCCCATACGAAGTATCGAATTAAGCCATGGGTCTGGAAATATCTACGCCAAAATCCGTCCGTGCTGGCAATTCAAGAAGTGCAGCAATGCGATACCAAGCCGAAAGCGTAAAAAGTCGTTTTAGCGGACACCGAACACTCCGCGCGTTTTTTGGGCATGCCTTCGAAATTGTTCCCCAAAACGTGGCTCCGTGTTCGGCGCCGCTGAACTAGGCGTTAGTTCCGCTTTGGCCGGTCAGCGACCCTAGAGCGTAGAAGATCGACCGCTTGGCCCCGATCAGTCCGTTCTGCGACCTTAGCTGAAGTTCGACAGCGGGGCGACCAGGGTGCCGAACTGGCCTACTCTCAGCTTGGTGCGAATGGCAGCAACCAACACTGAGCCGACCTACAGGCCTTCGACAGCTCGGCAGAAAACAACGTCAAGCCAGCGTTTCTTCGATGAAAGTCGCATAGCCGAATTCTCCTGAGATTTGCTCGTAACGGCGCAATCGCGCTACTGAAATTTACGAGCCGTGGCTTTTGACAACCCAACGCTTCTCCCTGCACATTCGGTCTATGAGCAAAAAGAAGTACGGCCCGCCGTGGACTCCAGAAGCAGTAGCCGCTGAGGCCAAGCTCTACAAAACGCGCACGGAGTTCCAGAAGAAGGCTTACGGAGCGTACGAAGCTGCGCTTCGGCGCTACCACATCCTGGATGAAGTATGTGCGCATATGACCAAAGGGAACGGTCCTAAGAGGCACTGGACGCGAGAAAGAATCCAGGCCTTGGCCGCGCAGTGTGAAACATACGAAGAGTTCGGAACGAAGCATCCGCTTGCTCGATCTGCGATGCAGAAAAACAAATGGTACGACCTGGCTGAACATTTGCCGAGAAAGCAGCGGCCGCCTGGTTACTGGACGATAGGACGAGTCAGGGACGAAGCGGCCAAATACCAGACACGCACCGCGTTTATGAAAGGATCTGGTGCAGCTTACACCGCGGCCCACAAGAGTGGTTGGCTGGATGATGTGTGCTCACCTATGGAATACCTACAGCGGCCAGCGGGCTACTGGACCAAAGAGCGGGTCGCCGAGGAGGCCAAGAAGTATTCCACTCGGACCGAATTCATGGAGGCTAAGGGCGCTGGTTACACCATTGCCGCGAAAAACGGCTGGCTCGACGAAGTCTGCGCTCACATGGAGAAGAAAGGCAGCCAGTATGAGAGAGCAATCTATGCGTTCGAGTTTGAGGATAAAAGTGTCTATGTGGGGTTGACCTTCGATTATGACGTGCGCTTGAACGAACACAGGACACAGAACAAACACATCGGAAAAAAACTAAAGAACGTCCCGGCAAAGTACGTGCGATTCAACAAGTGGATGGCACTTAACGAAGCTGGAGCAGAAGAAGCCAGGATCATCGAATCGTATAGGGAGCGTGGTTGGAATATTCTTAATCGAATGAAGGCCGGCGGCTTGGGATCTCGGCCGAAGAAGTGGAGTTACGAAGAGATCGACAAGCTGGCTGCCGGGTTCGACACAGTGAAGGCCTTCAAAAACGCATACCCCTCCGCTCACACGGTAGCGTGCAAACATGGCTGGTGGCCAGACATGAGCCAGCATATGTTACGTGCTGTTGAACACGGAAAGTGGACGCTAGACGCGCTAAAGGAAGAGGCGGCGAAATACTCCTCGCGCAGAGAGTTCGAGAAGAAGAACTCAGGTGCCTACCATGCCGCTCGCAAGAAGGGTTGGCTCGATCAGGCCTGCGGGCACATGGACTATCTCGTGAGCCCTTCCGGTTACTGGACAAAAGAACGGGTCAACGATGAGGCGTTGAAATACCAAACACGATCTGAGTTCTCGAAAGGGGCTCGAGCGGCCTACCAAAAGGCGTTCAAACAAGGCTGGCTCGATGAGGTCTGTGAACACATGGAGCGTCTGGTTAAACCGGTGGGGTATTGGACTCGAGAAAGGATAGAGAAGGAAGCGAAGAAGTACTCCACACGTGGCGAATTCGCCAAGGCCAACCCGTCCGCGTATAACCGGGCGAGAAATAATGGCTGGCTAGATGACGTGTGCGGACACATGGGACGACTCAGAAAGCCGCCCGGCTACTGGACCCGTGAGAAGGTACTTGAAACTGCGGCTCAATGCAGTTCGCTGAAGGAGTTCCGAGAGTTGCACAGTGCCGCACAGGATGCCGCGCATAGACTTGGCCTCTTGTCTGAACTTCGCAGCGTGGTAAAGGGCGACAAGAGACCAAACGGCTGGTGGACATTCGAGCGCGTGGCCGAGGAGGCGGCAAAGTACGGCACGCGAAAAGAGTTTGAGCGCTCAGCCCCAGGAGCATGCTCGGCCGCGAGAAAACACGGCTGGATGGATACGGTCTGCGCGCACATGCGTCGATGAACGCCCAAATCGGATGACGGCTCATGGTCGGTCAGTGACCCTAGAGCCTAGAAGATCGCCCTACTGGCCCCGATCAGTCCGTTCTGCGACCGAAGGAGACATAGGTCTCGCCTCCCAAGAAATCACTGCCACCTGCTATTCTGGCTCCGAAGGCGAAGTGGAGACATTCATAGAATGGATGGGAAACGCAACCGGATGTGTCGGACCATCTCCCAAATGGAACGAAGCAGCGCGTTTCAGGTTGGATAAAAGCTGCGGGAGAAGATTCTTCTGGGAAACCGGTTACTTAGCCGGGTCAAATATCCTAGTCTTGTTGACATAGGCCGCGTCAATCGATGTCGGACATAGCCCGACGCGCCCGATTTAACTGTTAAGTGCTTAAAGGAGTGCTAAGAAGATACAGAGTGTCCTTACTGAAGTCTTGTTCGTTCGGCCACTCTACAGAACCGAAAGAAACGCGAACTTGTTTGAAGTAATTTTCATTTTTTAATTCATTGAAAATTCCTTTATCCAAAAACGGTGTGGCATCGAACTCTTTTATTTCGTCGTTTTCAAACATAATTTTAAGCCGATAATTTGCCATAGGTTCAACATGCCTTACTTGAGGGTTCATATTCAACTTACCTCAAAGGATCAATTTTAAAAACGGAGTCACCATTTACAGCCAGTTGCCAATCAGCCATTAACTCTTCTTGGCGCAACTCAATCCAGGCATCAATCAGTTTTTGCTTGGCTTTTGGYAAATCACCTTCAAGAACTTTTCCGTTAGGGATTTCTATTACAGCGRCATAGTCTTGATAATACACATGTATATGTGGCGTGTTATGCTGTTGATTGTCAAAATAGTACATTCTGACAATAAGGCCATAAAACATTGATATTGTTGGCATTTATAAATCTCAATAAGGGCTTTTTCAGCGATTATACGGCACTTAACAAGGCAACTCACATGGATAATTTATTCGCTGCGCTCTCAAATTCCCAGTGTTTGAGGCGTTATGCGCTACAGATCAACCTGGGAACCGTTCACGCACAAGAATGGCGTTTCCCAGAAACGTAGACTATAAAGAATGGGAATCAGTACTGCAAAAGTGATTCGACAGATATGCAAAGAAGGGATCGAGAAAGGCGAAGTGACCTTGCAGTTGCCATTGATGAATACTTTACCCGCCCCTAAGTAGGGCGTGAACGGTTACATCAACGTGGTGTATATCAGCTAGTCGGGAACGAGTTCCCGTAAACCACCTAAAGGAGAGTGAATCATGAAAATATCAAAAACAATCAGTGTTGCTGGAATCGCAT
>JAPTHR010000012.1 GCA_029228645.1 Gammaproteobacteria bacterium Milos-ODIII6 | reverse complement strand
AGCAGGGCCAGTTTCACCCGCAGGGTCAGGGTGACAAGCGGCGCCTGGAATGGACCGAACTCAAGCTGATTCTGGAGGGTATCGATCTGCGCTCGATACGGCGTTTCAAGCGTTATCGACGCCCTGACGAGGCGCGCGTTTCGGTATAATTTAGCGCTATGAAAGGCGCTTCGAGCAGCTCAACGATCGAACCCCAGCAGTACGCAAAAGTCTGTGCGGACAATGCGCAGTTACGCGAAGAGCGCGACGCGCTCAAGCAACAACTGGATTGGTTCAAGCGCCAGCTGTTCGGCCGCAAGTCCGAGAAACGTTTGCTGGAGAACCCCGATCAACTCGACCTCGGTCAGCTGCTGGGCGATGCGGCACCGCCAAGCGAACCGGCGCCCACGGAGAAGATCAGCTACACCCGGCGCAAGGGCAAGCAGCGGCGTGACGAGGATGTCACCGACAGCGGCCTGCGCTTCGATGAGCGGGTGCCGATCGAGACCATCGAACTGTCGGCCCCGCAACTGGAGGGGCCAGACGCGGATCAGTACGAAGTCATCGATTACAAGATCACCCGCCGCCTCGCGCAGCGTCCCGGCAGTTACGTGGTGCTCGTGTATCGCCGTCCGGTGATCCGCGACAAGCGCCGTTCCACCCTGATGGAAGTGCCCGCGCCGAGCGCGGTGTTCGACAACAGCCTGGCCGATGTCAGCCTGCTGGCCGGGATCCTGGTTGACAAGTTCCTCTACCACTTGCCGCTGTACCGCCAGCATCAACGCTTAGCCGATGCCGGCATCACCCTGAGCCGGGCGACCCTGAGCAACTACGTGCGACGCGCGATCGGCTTACTCGAACCGATCTACGATGCGCAATGGCAGCACATCCTGCAAAGTAAAGTGCTGGCGATGGATGAGACGCCGATCAAAGCGGGCAAGGCGGGCAAAGGCAAGCTCAAACAGACCTGGTACTGGCCGATCTATGGCGAGGCGGACGAGATCTGCTTCAGCTGGTCGCGCAGTCGTGGCAAGGCCCACGTGGTGGAACAGCTTGGGGACTTTGCCGGCACGCTGCTGAGTGATGGGTATGCCGCCTATAACGCCTATGCGAAGACGCGCCCCAAGGTCACCCAGGCGCAGTGCTGGGCGCACACCCGGCGCTACTTCGAACGTGCGCAAGACAGTGATCCGGCGGCCAACGAGGCGCTGGAGATCATCGGCGCCCTGTACCAGGTCGAGGCACAGATCCGTGAGCGCGAACTCACCGACCAAGCCAAGCTCGACTACCGTAGCCAGCATGCCCTGCCGATCGTTGATGCGTTCTTCGCTTGGGTGCATAGCCAGCGCCAGCGCACCGACCTGGTTAACAGCGCACCGTTGGCCAAGGCTCTGGTGTATGCCGAAAACCATCAGGCGCAACTGCGGGTGTATCTCGGTGACCCGGCTGTAGCGATCGATACCAACCACCTGGAACGGGCCTTGCGGGTGATCCCGATGGGCCGCAAGAACTGGCTCTTCTGTTGGTCAGAGGTCGGTGCCGAACAGGTCGGTATCATCCAGAGCCTGCTGAGCACCTGCCGCTTGCATGATGTCGACCCGTACGCCTACCTGGTGGACGTGCTGCAACGCATCGCGCTGCACCCGGCTAAAGACGTCGAGCAACTGACCCCGCGATGCTGGAAGACGCTGTACGCCGACAATCCGCTGCGCTCGGACCTTGAGCATGCCCGTTGATATCGATGGCCTGAGCCTGGAAGAACTGATGCAGCTGAACCACCGGGTGGTCGAGCGCATCAAGATGCTGCAGGCGATGCAGGCCCATGTCGACATGATGGCCTTCAACCTCGGCGCCAAGGTCAGCTTCGACACCGAACACGGGCGCGTCGTTGGCACCCTGGTCAAATACAATCGCAAGACGGTCAACGTGGTGAGTGATGATGGTCGACAGTATCGCGTCACGCCTGGCCTGCTGTCAGAGGTCAAGGATGTCGATAGTGCCTCACAATCCGATCGAACCCAGAAGAAAAAACGACTCCGCTGAATCTTACTGGGTCAATAGCGGTGCGGAATGAACGGTTACCCTGCGCAAGCGCGCCTAGCCATGGGCCCGCACAGCCACGCTGAAACGTAGCGAACTTCTGACACACCACACTAGAGAGAGGCATGTTAAATGCGTGGTAAGTTGGTAAAAAAATAAAGGGCAAAGGTGGTTATTTCAATTTATGAAAATACTACATGTATATCGGACATACTTGCCGGATCCGACTGGTGGGTTGCAGGAAGCGATTCGACAAATAAGCCTTTCAACCCAGGCTAGGGGCCATGAGAATACAGTTTTTGCTTTGTCGAAGCGACCGGTACCAAAAATCTTGGATCGGCCGGAGGCGCGAGTGATACGGTGCCGTTCCTGGATAGCGCCGGCATCGTGTGATATCGGGGGAGCGGGATCGATTCGAACGTTTAAAGAGCAGTCACTGTGGGCGGACGTCATTCATTATCACTATCCTTGGCCTTTTGCAGATGTGCTGAACCTTTGGGTGCGTCCGGATAAACCCAAAGTGATGACTTATCATTCTGACGTCGTGCGGCAGAGGGTTTTGGGTGCTTTATATCGCCCGTTGATGTCGCATACCTTGCGGGACATGGATTTTGTAGTTGCCACTTCGCCCTCCTATGCCAAGAGTAGTGGCCCCTTGACCGAGGACCTATCCGCTGACCGGTTGAGGGTAATTCCCCTGGGTATAGAGGAGATGTCCTATCCGCGCTCTGGTGACGAGAGAGTGTTGCATCGCTTGGGTTTAACAGGTGGCGAACCGTTTATTTTATTCGTCGGAGTGCTGCGGTATTACAAGGGTCTTTACACGTTGTTAGATGCCTGTGGTCAAGTAAAGCATAAAGTCGTTATTGCCGGGTCCGGGCCGGAAGAAAAGTTGTTGCGCGAAAGCGCTGATAATTCAGGTTTGAGGAATGTAATCTTCTCAGGGCAGGTCACCGAAAGAGAGAAGGTCGCGTTGTTGAAAGCCTGTCGCGCTGTCGTCTTGCCCTCCCACTTGCGCTCTGAGGCATACGGCATGGTTTTGGTGGAGGCGAGTATGTTTGGTAAACCTATGGTCAGTTGCGAGATAGGGACCGGAACGTCTTTTGTGAATAGAGACAAAGAAACGGGTTTCGTTGTAGCGCCCGAAGACGTCGGAGCCTTGGCGCAAGCTATGAACAGCCTGTTGGTAAGAGATGATCTCGCGTACAGTTTTGGGGTGGCCGCCAGGCAACGCTATGAAGCCCTGTTGTCTGGGGCAGCTATGGGAAACGCTTACACGCATTTGTATGAAGAGGCGGCATCCAAGTGCTCCCTGGTGAACGGTCGTTAGAGTGGCGAAATCGAATGTGGCGCTGGTTACTGGGGCCTCAGGGTTTATTGGCCGAGTCCTTTGCCGCCAATTGAAGGAGAGTGGGTTTGTCGTGCGCGCACTGCTTCGGCGGGATAGTGAAGGGCCGTGGGATGAGGTGCTGTATTGTGACCTTGGGCGCGAATGCATTCCAACAGGTTCGCTTGAAGGGGTAAATCGGGTTTTTCACTTGGCGGGCGTCGCGCAGGCCCAAGGAATTCCCGACGCGGTTTATACAAAAGTTAATCTGGGGGGAACTCGTTTGTTGATTGAGGCGGCTGCCGTTGCTGGAGTAGAGCACTTTGTTTACTTTAGTTCTGTCAAGGCAATGCCTGATCCAGAGGATGAGGAATGTGTTGATGAAAGCCGTAAAGATTGGCCGATGGGAGCCTATGGGCGTTCCAAGCGTCAGGCGGAGGACGTTGTTATCCAACGTGCGAACCGGGCGAAGATGGATGCGGTGGTTTTGCGTCCCACGCTAGTGTACGGCCCGCATGTGAAGGGTAATCTAAGTAAAATTCTTCGGCTAATCGATTCCGGATTTTGCCCAGGTTTGCCGGACACAGGCAATCGACGATCAATGGTGCATGTGGAGGATCTCTGCAGCTTGGCGCTCAGAGTGCCGGATATTCCGGAGGCTTATGGCAAACGCTTTATAGTCGCTGACAATCGACCCCATTCGACTCGTGAGCTGTATGAAAGCGCCTGCAAAGCCCTGGGAAGACCGGTTTCACATTGGACGGTACCGGTTCCATTGCTGCGATTTTCCGGCAGAGTGGGTGATTGGCTGAGTGCGTTACTCGACCAAGCGTTCCCCTTAAGCTCGGGTATGATTTCTCGCCTGCTGGACTCTGCCTGTTACGACGCCAGATACTGCCAGCGAGAACTTTGTTGGTGTCCCCGGCACGATCTGTTGAGCAGTATGCCGGAGATGGTGGCAGCATGGCGAAAGGATCAAAATGGGGAATAATTCTCAACCCATCATACGTATCGTTGATCTCTTGTTGGCACTGCTTGGGTTGATTGTTTGTCTACCCATCATGGCAGTGATCATGGTGATTGGTGTGTTGGATACCGGGGCCCCGATTTTCCGCCAGCAGCGGATGGGGCATTATCAGGTGCCATTTCTTCTTTACAAGTTTCGTACGATGCGTAGAGATGCGCCTTCGGTGCCCACACATCTGGCGGAATCCAGCGCTGTAACGCAATTTGGTAGATTTCTGCGTCGTAGTAAGTTGGATGAATTGCCGCAATTGTGGAATGTCCTGAAAGGAGATATGAGTCTGGTTGGTCCCAGGCCATGCCTGCTCAATCAGGACGAGCTGATAGCCGCAAGAATGGAAAAGGGGGTTTTTGATGCCCGGCCTGGAATTACCGGGCTTGCACAGGTAACCGATATCGATATGTCGACGCCAGTGCTACTCGCCGAAACCGATGCGAGAATGCTTGCCAATCTAAATATCGAACAGTATTTCAAATACCTTTTTCTTACCCTAAAAGGAAAGGGTGGCGGTGACAGAGTGAGAGACCATCATGCATAGAAGGATCTTTGTGTTGATCAGCTCGCTGCTGACTGGCCTGGATCGGACCCTCAAACAGGGCGTAATGATGGCGGTCGACGGCATTTTGTTGGCCTTTGCTGCATGGATGGCCTACTCGCTGCGTCTCGGCGTTTTCTTTCTCCCGAATGCTCATCAGACCTGGCTGATCCTGCTTGCGCCATTGCTGGCCATCCCGGTTTTTGTTCGGCTCGGGCTCTATCGGTCGGTGATTCGGTATGTGGGCGAGCATGCCCTTTGGTCCATCTTCAAAGGCATGTCGCTGGCGGCGATACTATGGGCGGCCTTCGCCTTCATGACCGCGATGACCGGCATCGAAGGGGTGCCCCGGGCCGTGCCGATCATCTATTTTCTCTTGGGGCTATTGTTGGTTGCTGGTGCCAGGTTCACATCCCGCTGGCTGCTTTGGAGTCCAACCAGGAGGCGCTATAAGGGTCGGCAGGTCCTGATCTACGGCGCCGGTGTTGCGGGGCGGCAGGTGGCTCGCTCATTGCGCGTAGGCAGGGAGCTTTTCCCGGCTGGGTTCCTGGACGATGATACGGGGCTTCATGGTAAAGATATGGATGGTCTTCGTGTCTATCCCCCACACCAGCTCGCCAAACTGATCGAGCGCTTCGGTATCCACGACATCATTGTCACCATCCCTTCCGCATCAAACACTCGCCGGCGTGAAATCGTCCTTTCCCTCGAATCCTTTCCGGTCAAAGTGCGCATTCTGCCGGCGGTGACAGACATTGCCAGCGGTAAGCATCTGGTCAACCTGGTGCGAGAAGTTGATATCGGGGACCTGCTCGGCAGGGAGTCGGTGCCTGCCGATTCAAACCTGCTGGCAAAATGCATTACCTCCAAGACGGTTCTCGTCACCGGGGCCGGTGGTTCGATCGGCTCTGAGCTCTGTCGGCAAATTGCCGCTCTGAGCCCAACGAAACTCGTGATGCTGGAGTCCAACGAGCACGCCCTCTACCAGGTCGAGCGGGAGCTGATGCGGACCGCGAAATGTGAACTGATCGCCCGTCTCGGTTCGGTGCGGGATGAGGCTTTGGTAAAGGATATCCTGCAGACGCATGGGGTACAGACCGTATACCACGCGGCCGCGCACAAGCATGTGCCTCTGGTGGAGGAAAACCCGCTCGAGGGCGTGATGAACAATGTCCTGGGTACCGAGGTCATGGCCCGGTCTTCGTACGAATGCGGTGTCGAGACCTTTGTCCTGATATCCACCGACAAAGCAGTTCGGCCGACCAATGTCATGGGGGCAAGCAAGCGCTGGGCCGAGCGAGTCATTCAGCACTGCACCGACAAGGCGGGCGCGGATGCGAACCCTTCGACGGTTTTCTGCGCGGTGCGTTTCGGCAACGTGCTTGGTTCTTCCGGGTCGGTGGTGCCCTTGTTCAGGGAGCAGATTGCCAACGGCGGCCCGCTGACCGTGACCAACAAGGAGGTCACCCGGTTTTTCATGTCGATCCACGAGGCCGTGGCGCTGGTGATCCAGGCGGGCAGCATGGCCAAGGGGGGCGAGATCTTTCTGCTCGACATGGGCGAGCCGGTCAGGATCATGGACCTCGCTCGCAACATGATCCAGCTCGCGGGATTCACTGTTAAGGACGATCTGACCCCGGATGGGGATATCGGGATACAGGTGACCGGTCTGCGGCCGGGTGAAAAGTTGTACGAGGAACTGCTGATCGACGGCGCCAATGCGCGGGGAACCAGCCATCCTCAGATCATGAAGGCGGTCGAACGCGGCGATTCGGGGTCGGAGTTCCCCCTTTTGATCAAGCGATTGGGAAAAAGGCTCGCGCAGCGCGACGAGCAAGGGTTGCGCGAGTTACTGATGAAGGAAGCCGGAGCGCCGATGGATACTCCGGCCGGCAAGTCAGGCTGACAGGTCCGCATACAGTGCGAGCGTTCGACCGAGCATCTCGTCGAGCGTGAAGTCATCATTCTCGGGAACAACCGGCGTTTCCAAACCCAGCCTGATGCTCCTTTCGATCAGCGACTGGTGGTCTTCGAGCCGGACTTTCCCTTGCGGAAACCATTGTGCCAGGACCTCTCCAACCCCGCCGTGATCGTACCCGATCACCGGCACACCCATACTCAAGGCCTCGACGACCGTTCGACCGAATGATTCGGGCTTGGTCGAAAGCGAGTATACGATCCGGCTGACCGCATAGATCTCGCGCATGTCTGTACGCGCGCCGGTGAAAGTGATGTTTCCCTGCAACCCTTTTTGCGCGACCGTATCGCGCAATTCCCTGGCATAGGCGGCGCGTCTCGGGTCCTCGCCCCCCACGATCAGTCCGTGCACGGGCATGTCCCTTTCAAGCAGTGCATCGATCAGGTGGATAAACGCGTGATGGCCCTTCAGCCGCGTCAGGCGCCCGGGCAGGGTCAACAGCGTCTTGTTGCGCGTTTCCGGAAACTGCTTGAAAAACGCCTCGCGCCATTCCGGGTCCGGCTGATAGCCGCGCGGGAACTCGGCCGGGTCGACTCCGCGTGGAATCACCACGATGCGATCCGGATGGCATTCGGGGTAATTCTTCAGGATGTAGTTCCGCACCGTGCTGGATACTGCAATCACCCGCTCGCCGCGGGTCATGATGGCGCTGTAGCGCGACACCGAGTACAAACCGTGCACCGTGCTGATGCGGATCGGCCGCTGTTCAGGCGGCATGCCGCGCAGCGCGAGTTCGAGAATCCAGGCTGGCAGGCGCGAGCGGACATGCACGATATCGACCTGCTCGCTGACCAGCAGCCGCCGCAAGGGGCGGACCAGCAGCAGCGTGGCGAGGTGTTTGCGACCGATCTCCCATTCGATGTGTTCGCTGCCCTCGGCAAGCAACTGTTCGACATAGCGACCGCCGGCCGACATGACCAGCGAGCGGTGGCCCGCCGCCACCAGCGCGCGCGAGATCTCGACCGTGCCGCGCTCGACCCCGCCGCCTTCCAGCGCGGGCAGCAATTGCAGGACGGTCAGTCGGCGGTCGGCCATCTTTTCAATATCTCATCTGCGCAGCGCCCGGCCTCATCCAGTGCGGGTGGGGTGGCGAGCTGTCGGTGGGTCCGCCAGTGGGAATAGGGTGTGGCAATCCCCTCTTCGACCAGTTGATCGACGCCGCGGCTGACGCGGGTCTGCTTTCTACGCTCGACCTGCAACAACCCGGTCGGTGCGCCGCTGCCCAACGATTCATACAGCATGGAGACACTGTCCTCGCTGACCCAGACCTGGCCGGCTGCGGCCATCATCCGCTGGATATCTCCGGGTTCGGTCTGTTCCCAGGGGATCAGCTGCACGGATTCCATCGCGCTCAGTGACTGGCGCGTCTCTGGCGGGGTGCGCGGCGAGTCGCCGATCCGAAACCGTACTTGGGGCTGCGCGGCGACGATCTGCCGGATCTGTTCGAGGATGGTAGCCGTGTTCCAGTTGTGATGGCGGGAAGGGCCGCCCAGCAGTATCAATCCAATCGTCGGGTCGTGCCGCTCGGACGGGCGCACCGTGGTGAGCACGCCGCGGGTGGCGATCACGTTGGCGCGCGCCGGTGGGGCGTCGTGCCGGGGGATCAGGCACAGGTCGAACGATGACAGCGGGAGGGATGGCTTCATCAGCACCACGATACGCCCGCCGCGGGCACGGCGGGCTGCGAGCGCGGCAAGGTGGGTCTGGTGTCCCGCGGCCAGGATCAGATCCGGGGCCGGCAGACCCTCTCCAGGTGGGAAGCGGCCGCTTAGCCAGTATCTCAGGTCCGTCCATCGGCTTGGCGCCGACAGGTCGTGCAGATCGAGTTTGCGGCGCTCTGCCAGCGCCCGGGTCAACCCCTCGATCTGGGTCAGGTGGCCACGCCGCCCGTCCAGCAGGCGCCAGAGGTGCAGCGGGTCTATCCCTATATTCAACGTCGTTCCGCATTCAGTTGGCGGTGATTTTGCGATACAGCGCATCCGGGGCCAGATCTGCATCGTTTGGCCAGCACACGGCGCCAAACTCGTCTACCCGCGCCCTTGCAAAAAAGGCCGGGTCTTTCAATGGCTCGAACATTGGCCCGAAGAGTCGATCCGCGAGGCTCACCTCACCATAGGTGCCATCATCGAAAGTGACTGCAAGGGTGTATCCGTGTTTTGTTTCTACATGGGTTACTCGATGCATGGTGATTACTCCAGTGGTGCAATCTTGTTGAGAGGCTGATGCTGCTCAGCCAGTTTCCAGTCATTCAGCAACTCCTGTCTGTGTTCGAGCGTCCACTCAATAACCAGTGCTTTTGCCCGCTTGGGCAACAAGCCTTCCATGATCTCCAGGGTTTCGATCGAGAAAATAGCCTCATGTCCGCCGTAATAGGCATGGAAATGAGGCGGATTGTGGTCGTCGTAATACATCCGAATCAGGATGCCAAAAAATTCGCTGATAGTTGGCATGTATGCTCCTGTTTTTCTCCTTTCCAGCGGATGATTTCCATCGTATGCGGGAAGCAACCTCTTAGCAGGCGCGAATGGCCACTCACAGGCGTATCCCAGTGCGACGCGCCTGTTCGTGGATGGGCTGCATCGGTACGTTCGGGTCAACCATCAAAATATCGATCGGTTGCTCGCCCAGACGGATCTGCAGCCGGGCTCCGAGCTGCAGGTTCTTGCGCAGACGGTCGGGAATGGGGACATCGCTCTCGATCAGGAGGTCGATATCGCCACCTCTCTCGGTATCGTCGATCCGCGAGCCGAAGAGACTGACCGTGACGCCGGGCCCAAAGACCTCGGTGACGGTTTCACGGATGACCCGGATTTCTCTTGGGCTCAAGCGCATATCACTTGCGGGATGGGATGGAATACTGCCGTCCATTATAGGGTACGTGGAAAAACCCGATGTGCCGCTGCGATCCATAGTCGTCCCGCAAGGCCCGACAGGCAGTAGTCATTTGTCTTCGGCAAATAGCTGCGCCTGGTTGAGTCGGTAGTACACACCCTTGCGTGCCATCAACTCGCCGTGGGTGCCGTCCTCGACGATCCGCCCGTGCTCGAATACCAGGATGCGGTCGGCCTTCTGTACCGTCGATAACCGGTGCGCAATCACCAGCGTGGTGCGGCCGCTGCGCAGTCGCTCCAGGCCCTGTTGCACCAGGCGCTCGGACTCGGTGTCCAGCGCCGAGGTGGCCTCGTCCAGGATCAGGATGCGGGCGTTGGTGAACAGGGCGCGCGCTATCGCCAGGCGCTGGCGTTGTCCGCCGGACAGCTTGACCCCGTTCTCGCCGATGGGGGTGTCGAAGCCCTGCGGCAGGTTCTCGATGAACTCGAGCGCGCCGGCGTCACGCACCGCCTGTCGCACGCGCGCCTCATCGTGCGCCGCCCCATACGCGATATTGGTGCCCACGGTGTCGTTGAACAGGATGACCTGTTGGTCGACGAATGCAATCTGTTGGCGCAGGCTGTCCAGGGTGAGTTGCCGGGTGTCGATCCCGTCGAGCAGGATGCGTCCACCGGTCACCTCGTGCAGGCGCGGGATCAGGCTGACGAAGGTGCTTTTGCCGCTGCCCGAGGCGCCGACCAGGGCGGTCATGCTGTCGGGCCGGATTTCCAGGTCGATAGGACCCAGGGCGTCTCGCTCGGCCCCCGGGTAGCGGAAGTGCGCCTGCTCGAAGCGCAGCGCACCGCTGCTGTGCCCGATGTCCTGCCGGCCGTGGTCCTGTTCAGGCAGCTCATCGATGACGGCGAACACGCTCTCCGCGGCAGCCAAGCCGCGCTGCAGCGGGTCGGTCAGCTTGGTCAGGCGTTTGATCGGCGAGAACAACAGCCCCAACGCGGTGAAGAAGGCCACGAATCCGCCCACGGTCAATTGTTCTTCCGCAGCCCGGTCGGTGCCGATGTAGATGACCGCTGCCATGATCACGGCGCCCACGAACTCGACCACCGGTACGCCGATGTTGGCCGCCACCGCGAGCTTGAACTGCTGATGCCGGATGCGTTTCGCGGTGGCGTCGAAGCGCCTGGCCTCGTACTCCTGGCCGCCGTGGATCTTGATTACCTTGTGTCCGCGTGTGGTCTCTTCCAACACATGGGTCATTTCGCCGAAGGTGTCTTGCATCTCGCGGCTCAGGCCGCGCTGACGCCGCCCGATGAATTTCGCTATCAGCGCGACTGTGGGCAGCAGGATGAAGGTGATCAGGCTCAACTGCCAGTCGAGCCAGAAGACGTAGGCGAGCAGGCCGAGCACGATCAGCGAGTCCTTGACCAGGGTGTTGAACAGCTGCACGCCAGCGTAGGAAATCTGCGAGACGTCGTAGGAGAAGCGCGAGATCACGGTGCCACTGACGGTCCGTTCGTAGAATTCGGTCGGCAGTTGCAGCAGGCGGGTGAACATCTGTTCGCGCAGGGTGTGCATCAGGCGCGTCGAGATGGCGGCGAAGGCCGCATTACTGGCCAGCTGGGCGATGCCGCGCACCAGGAACAGCAGGATGAGCGCGACTGGCGCCCACTTCAGGTAGACCGGGTCCTTTTCCACAAAGGTGCCGTCCAGCAGGGGCTTGAGCAGCGCCGGAATGCCCGCCTCACTGACCGCCAGCAGAACCATGCCGAAGGTTCCGACGAGAAACACCCGCCAGTGCGGTCTGAAGTAGCCGAGCAGGCGAGAGAGCGTCTGGCGGCTTGTCGGGGTGAGCGGGGCTGTCATCGGCAAAAAGGCTCCACCCCGGTCGGGCGTCGGGTTTCAGCCACCACTCAAAGGGCCTGCTTCACGACATCCGCAATGTGATCCTGGGTCTCGGCGTCCAGGTAGGGATGCATCGGAAGACTCATTACCCGCTCGGCCATGGCATGCGCTACGTCGAGGTGACCCTGCACCCGCGCGATGTCGCGCAATGCGGGCTGTTGGTCGAGCGTGATGGGGTAGTACACGGCGGTGGGAACCCCCGCCTTTTGCAAAGCCTCGCGCACCTTGTCGCGATCGTCGACCTGCAGGGTGTACTGCGCGTAGACGCTCTGGTAGTCACTCGGGATATAGGGCGTGACGCATTCGCTGTCTGCCAGTAGCGCGCTGTAGCGGGCGCCGATGCGGGCCCGTTCCTCGACCTCCTCATCGAAGATCTTCAGCTTGGCGAGAATGACTGCCGCCTGCATCCCGTCCATGCGTCCGTTGATGCCCAGGCGTGGATGGTGATAGGCGCGGTCCTGGCCATGATTGCGCAGTTCGCGCAGGCGGACGGCAATCCCCTCGTCGTTGCTGAAACAGGCGCCGCCATCCCCATAGCAGCCGAGCGGCTTGGCGGGGAAGAAACTGGTGCAGCCGATGGTCGACAGCCCACAGGAGCGCCGCCCGTTCAACGTTGCGCCGAAACTCTGGGCCGCATCCTCGATCACGGGCAGGCCATGCTCGGCGGCGATGGCGTTGATGCTGTGCATGTCGGCGCACAGGCCGAACAGCCCCACCGGCATGATCGCGCGGGTGCGCTCGGTGATTGCCGCGGCGAGCAGGCTCGGGTCGAGGTTGAAAGTCATGGGGTCGATGTCGACGAACACCGGCGTCGCCCCGATCAGGCCGATCACCTCGGCGGTGGCGATGAAGCTGAAGGGCGTGGTGATGACCTCGTCGCCAGGACCGATATCCAGCGCCATCAGCGCCAGAAGCAGCGCATCCGTGCCGCTTGCGACCGAAACGCAGTGATCGACGCCTGCATAGGCGGCGAGATCCTTTTCCATCTCGCTGACCTCCGGGCCAAGGATGTATTGGCCGTGGTCGAGAAGCGCGGCCAGGCGACGGTCCAGGTCGTCGCGGATGCGCAGTTGCTGGGTCTTGAGGTCGATGAATTGCATACAGCTGGAGCCCGGTAGTGGTAAGCCCCCATTCTAACTGTGTTTAGTTGAGCTTTCGCGGCCAAGGCCGCTCCCAACCCGTAGGAGCGAGCTTGCTCGCGAAAGAAGCCGTTCGAGGCTAAGGGGCATCAGCCCTATCGCTTCGGTCTCCGGGCCGGGTAGGGCGGCGGACCACCATCCGGCCGGGTCTTGAAGCGGCGGTGGATCCAGTTGTACTGCTCGGGTGCCTGCATCACCCACTGCGCGAAGGTGTCGTTGATCCGTTGCGCATCCGATTGTGGGTCTTCGGATGGAAACGCCGCCAGGGGCGGTTCGATCCGCAGGCGGTAACCGCCGGGCACCCGCAACAGCACGAAGGGAACGACAGCGGCGCGCCCGGCGCGGGCAAAGCGGCTGGTCGCCGTATGGGTGGCGGCAGGCACTCCCATGAACTCGGCGAACACCTTGCCCTTGTGCGCGTAGTTCTGATCGGGGGCAAACCACACGCTGTCGCCGTTTTTCAGCATTTTGATCATGCCGCGCGCATCGTCCCGCGCGATGACATCCAGCAGGTGGCGGCCACGATGGCGCGTGATCAGGTACTCGAGGACCGGGTTCTCATTGCGCCGGTACATGGCGGCGCTGGGTCGCCGCGCACCCAGGAAGCGGCCGGACAGCTCGAGCGAGCTGAAGTGCGCGGTCAGGTAGATGGTCCCGCCGGGGTGGTCCACGGGCGGCAGGTGTTCCAGCCCTTCGACCGATCGAAGCAGTCGCTCGAGGCGTTCCTGCGACCACCACCACGCCATGCCCACCTCGACTACTCCCTGTCCCAGGGCAACGAAATGCGATCGCAGCAGGGTCCGCCGTTCGGCGTCACTCAGATTTGGCAGGCAGCGCTGCAGGTTGATCTGAGCGATCAGGCGGCGGCGCGTGGCGAAGGGGTAGAGCAGCAGTCCGATCAGGCGCCCGCTGGCCATGATCGCGGGATACGGCATCAGCGAGATCAGGCGCAGCAGGCCGATCGCCACCCAGGTCGGCCAGTGGCGTGGATGCAGCAGCATGGTCGGCAGGCTCATGGACGGCGAGTCTAACGACATGCCGGGGGACTGGCCACCAGGGGGGCGCTCGGTTAGTCTCGCGGCGGTGTCCCTGGAAGCGGCCGGATCGATGTATCGCCTTTACACCTCCCTGATCTACCTGGCTATGCCCCTGGTGCTGCTGCGCCTGCTGTGGCGGGGCAGGAAGGCGCCCGCGTACCGGCTTCGCTGGCAGGAGCGATTCGGCTGCGTGGATCGAAAGCCGCCACGAGGAGGGATCTGGATACATGCCGTATCGGTGGGAGAGGTCCTGGCGATCGCGCCACTGGCGCGGCTGTTGCTTGAGCACTACCCGGACCGCGCACTCACCATCACGACCACCACGCCAACGGGTTCTGACCAGGTGCGCCGCCTTTTTGCTGACAGGGTATATCACTCGTACATGCCCTATGACCTGCCGCGCTTCCTGGACCGGTTTTTCGACCGTGTGCGGCCGCAACACTTCCTCATGGTAGAAACCGAGATCTGGCCGAACCTGTTGCGCACCTGCCAGCAGCGGGGGGTGCACAGCCTGCTGGCCAACGGGCGCCTGTCGCAGCGCTCTTTCCGCCGCTACCGGCGCCTCGGCCGGTTCGCGCGCCGCGTGTTCGCCACGATCGACCAGGTGGCCGCCCAGACGGAGGCGGACGCACAGCGATTTCGCGAGGCCGGCGCGTGCGAGGTCGTGGTCACCGGCAGCATCAAGTTCGACATGGCCCTGCCTGCCAGCGTGAGCGAACAGGTCGAGGTATTGCGGCGCCTCTGGGGGGAGCGGCCGGTGTGGATTGCGGCGAGCACCCACGAGGGGGAGGACGAGTTGATGCTGGCGGCCCACAGCCGCCTGATGCAGGCGCTGCCGAATGCCCTTCTGATCCTGGTGCCGCGTCATCCGGAACGGTTCGAGCGGGTCGCCTCGCGCGTGGTGCGGCATGGGCTGACTGTGGTGCGGCGCTCCAGTGGCGACCTGCCCGACGAATCGACCCAGGTCTACCTGGGCGACACCATGGGTGAGTTACCCGCGCTGCTGGGCGCATCCGATGCGGCCTTCATCGGGGGGAGCCTGGTTCCGGTCGGGGGGCACAACATGCTCGAGGCGGCTGCGCAGGGGGTGCCGGTCTGCTTCGGCCCGCACACCTTCAACTTCTCACTGATCAGCCGCATGCTGCTGGATCGGGGGGCCGCGCTCGAGGTGAGCGATGGCATGCATTTGGCCGAGGTGCTGCAGGACTGGTTGTCTGATGCAATCGCGCGCGCCGCTGCCGGTGAGGCCGGGCGGCAGGTGGTGCAGGCCAATCGGGGGGCATTGGAGCGCCTGCTGCGCTTGGTCGAGGTCAATTTGGAGTCCGGTCGGAGAGAGTCTGCGACGCGTCGGTTCGGCGCTCAGTAGGTCGCCATCTGCGGATCGACTTCCCTGGCCCAGCGCTCCACGCCGCCAGCGAGATTGATCACTTCGCGGAAACCGAGGTTTTCGAGGTACATGGCCACCTGGCGGCTGCGGATACCGTGATGACAGATGACCACTGTCGGCCTGTCCTTGTCCGCATCCTCCGCCCAGGTGGGTATGCGGCCCATGGGCACCAGTTCGGAGTCCTGCAGGCGGCAGATGTCGAATTCCCAGGGTTCGCGCACATCGAGCAGCAGGGGCTGCTTCTGCTCCAGGTAATCCCGGAGCTCGGCCGGCGAGAGATTCACCACACTAGAAAACAAATGGCTTCGGGCGAGGCGCGTTCTTCAGCGGCGGCAACAGCGTTTCGCTCAAGACCTCGCGTTTGAGGTTCCCCTGTATGGAGCGGGTAAAGAGCGTGGCCTGCATGATGGGGTCCTGGCCCAGGATCGCGAACAGACGCCCGCCCGGGGCCAGGGCACGGGTGAACCGGTCGTTCTCCAGCGGCATCGAGCCGGTGACTGCAATCGCATCGAAGCCCCCCTCGGGCAGTCCGATGGAGAAGATGTCTGCAACCCGCAGGTGCACACCGTGGATTCCCGCCGAGTGCAGTCTGTCGGCGGCCTTTTCGCTCAGTTCCGGATCGATCTCGTAGCTGTCCACTTTGCCGCCGAGATGCGCAAGGCAGGCGGTGACGAAGCCGCTCCCGGTTCCGATTTCCAGCACCCGGTCGCCGGGCTGCACGTCGAGGGCCTGCAGCATCATCCCCTCCTGGATCGGGGTCATCATCACCTCGCCTCTGCCCAGCGGCAAGTGGGTGTCGGCGAAGGCAAGCGATTGATACGTCGGATCGACGAAATGCTCCCGCGGCACCCGCGTGAAGGCCTCGAGCACCCGTTTGTCACTGATATCCACCGGCCGGATCTGCTGTTCGACCATATTGAAGCGGGCCTTTTCGGCGTCGGTCGCGAACATACCTTTCTCCCGGGGCGTGGTTCAAACCGGCGATAGCCTAAAAGGATTGTCTGAGCGGGGCAAGTTTTGTGACGCCGACCGGAGTCAACCCCTGGACAGACCACGAAACCGGGCGCGACCAGTGCAGCAATTCCGAGTAAACTGCTTGGCCATACCATCTGGTGTCTGGCCTGGAGGGCCGGGGTTGGAAACGACCACCGTATCGCGACAGGATGTCGCGTTGATTTAATGTCCCGACGGGGGATCCATCTATCGGCTGGCTGTAGCCGCTGTGTCGATTTACCCCTTCCCCCTTTCTGGGGGGAAGGGTGGGATGGTGGGTGAGTTCGGATGATGAACGATGCATATCCCCACCCTAGCCCTCCCCACAAGTGGGGAGGGGACAGTCGGCCCGGGGGCCGACCGATCCGGCTTTCAGCCGGAACTTGGAGCCGTCGGCTTTAGCCGGTGGCGTAATTAAGCAGCTAGGGGTGCCCGCAAGGGCTGAGAAAAACCCTTGGAACCTGATCCAGTTAATACTGGCGGAGGGAAGCTGAGTCAGATACATCCTCCTGGGATACTCTGTCTCCACCTCGCCGAATGGAGACGAGCATGAGCGCAATCCCGGAAGAATTCATCAAGAAGACAGCCGAGTTGTCGGAAGAGGTTACCCGCCCATTCCCGAACTCGACCAAGGTATACGTGGAGGGATCGCGCCCCGACATCCGCGTCCCGATGCGCGAGATCACCCAGTCTCCGACCTCCGCCAGTTTTGGCGAGGAGGAAAACCCGCCGGTCACCGTGTACGACACCTCCGGCCCGTTCACCGATCCGAACGTGAAGGTCGACCTGCTGAAGGGCATGCCCGATGTGCGCACGCAGTGGATTCTCGATCGGGATGACACCGAGCAGCTCGACGGTCCAAGCTCCGAATACGGCCGCGAGCGTCAGCGCGATCCTGAACTGGCCAACCTCCGTTTCGAGCACATCCACGCGCCGCGCCGCGCCCGGGCGGGTAAAAACGTGTCCCAGATGCATTATGCCCGCCAGGGCATCATCACTCCGGAGATGGAGTTCGTCGCGATCCGCGAGAACCAGCGCCTGGACGAGCTGCGCCAGGACCCGCGCTATAAAAAGTTGCTCAAACAGCACCCGGGCGAAAACTTCGGCGCCAATCTGCCGGAGCAGATCACCCCGGAATTCGTGCGCCAGGAAGTAGCCGAAGGCCGCGCCATCATCCCGGCGAACATCAACCATCCGGAGCTGGAGCCGATGATCATCGGGCGCAATTTCCGGGTGAAGGTCAATACCAATATCGGCAATTCGGCGGTGTCCTCGTCCATCGAGGAAGAGGTCGAGAAAATGGCCTGGTCGGCGCGCTGGGGCGGCGACACCCTGATGGATCTGTCCACCGGCAAGAACATCCATGAGACGCGCGAGTGGATCCTGCGCAACTCGCCCATGCCGATCGGCACCGTGCCCATCTACCAGGCGCTGGAGAAGGTCAACGGCAAGGCCGAGGATCTGACCTGGGAGATCTTCCGCGACACCCTGATCGAACAGGCCGAGCAGGGGGTGGACTACTTCACCATCCACGCCGGCGTATTGCTGCGCTACGTGCCGCTGACCGCCGAGCGGGTCACCGGGATCGTCTCGCGCGGCGGTTCGATCATGGCCAAGTGGTGCCTGGCGCATCACGAGGAAAACTTCCTCTATACCCATTTCGAGGACATCTGCGAGATCATGAAGGCCTATGACGTGTCGTTCTCGCTCGGCGATGGCCTGCGTCCGGGCTCGGTCGCGGATGCCAACGATGCCGCCCAGTTCGGCGAACTGGAAACCCTCGGCGAACTCACCAGGATCGCCTGGGAGCATGACGTGCAGGTCATGATCGAAGGCCCGGGTCATGTGCCGATGCAGATGATCAAGGAGAACATGGACAAGGAGTTGCGCGACTGCTTCGAGGCGCCGTTCTACACCCTGGGCCCGCTGACCACCGATATTGCCCCGGGCTACGACCACATCACCTCCGGCATCGGTGCCGCCAACATCGGCTGGTACGGCTGCGCGATGCTCTGCTATGTCACGCCCAAGGAGCACCTCGGGCTGCCCAACAAGGCCGACGTGCGTGAAGGCATCATCACCTACAAGCTGGCCGCGCACGCCGCCGACCTGGCCAAGGGCCTGCCGGGCGCGCAGGTACGCGACAACGCCCTTTCCAAGGCGCGTTTCGAGTTCCGCTGGGAGGACCAGTTCAACCTTGGCCTGGATCCCGAGAAGGCGCGTGAGTTCCACGACGAAACCCTGCCCAAGGACTCCGCCAAGGTGGCCCACTTCTGTTCCATGTGCGGCCCTCACTTCTGCTCGATGAAGATCACCCAGGACGTACGCGAGTATGCCGCCAGCCACAAATTCAAGGACATCAGCGTGGCCGTCGAGGAGGGCATGAAGGAGAAGGCCGAGCAATTCAAGGCCAGCGGCGCCGAGATCTACCAGAAGCAATGAGGGTTGCGGGCGGTAAGGTGTGGGCATGAAGCGCGCAGCACTCCTCGCCTTCGTCGTTGTCGCGCTCGTCTACGGCTATGTCGAGGAGCGCGGGCTGTCTTTACCGGGCACGGCGCCGTCCTCGCAGGGCACGCAATCGACCCTGCAGGCCGCCTACCGGAACAGGCAGAGCGATCTGCAGGTACAGGGGGAGGGGGTGGTCACCCGGATTCTTCCCGACGATCTGGACGGTTCCAGGCATCAGAAGTTCATCCTGAAAGTCGACGCCGGCCAGACCGTACTGGTGGCCCACAATATCGATCTGGCGCCGAGAATCAGCGGTCTGAAAACCGGTGACAGCGTGGCGTTCTACGGCGAGTACGAATGGAACGACCGGGGTGGGGTCATCCACTGGACCCATCATGATCCGAACGGATATCACGTCGGCGGCTGGCTGAAGCACAAGGGCCGGACCTACCAGTAGCAGGCGTTTCCCGCCCGCCTCCCAAGTCGCGCTGTCAGCGCAGGAATGGCAGCATGATGTTCTCCGGCTCGGTGAACTTGTGGATGTCGTAGCGGATATAGGCCATGTCGCCGCTCATTCTCTGCATCGCCTGATTCATGGCCGCCATGTTCACGTTCATGGTGCCGATGTGCTGGCCCAGGTCGCCCATGTCCTTGCTCATGCCAACCATGCTGGTGGTCATACTGCGCATGTCCTCGGCCACTTGGGCGAAGTCGGAGCCCATCCGGTCCTGACCCTCGACCATGCTGCTGGCCATTTTCACCATGTCCTGCGCCATGCCGTTCATGTTACCCGCCATGCTGTGCACATCGCGGGTCATCTGACTGACCGCCTGGGTCATGGTCGACATGTCCTTGCCCATGTTGTACATGAACATGCCCATGCCGGCGAAGGCGGCAGCGGCTATCAGGGCGGCGATCAGCAGGAGTAGGCCAGTGAGGAAGCGTTTTTTATCTTTATTCGCTGTATCAGCGGTCATTCTTGCTCCGGGTGGAATAGAACCTTCACCAGTTTAGTGCCTGAGCAATCCTCTGCCAGCCCGGGAGTAACCCTATGCCGGTTGCTGAAGCCCGGCATGAAAACGCCAATCCATGTTTGCTAAGGTCCTGAAGATTGCCCAAATGGAGAGCCTGCGATGCCGAAGCCGCTGCTGATCATGCAGTTGCGTCCGGAGGACGAAACCTCTGACAACGAGTACCGGGCGATCCTTCGCTACGGTGGCTTGAGTGAGCAAGACTCGGTCCGCCTGCGCATCGAGACCAGCGGTGTCCCTGCAGCGCTGAATCTGCTCGACTACAGCGCACTGATCGTGGGCGGGAGCCCGTTCGACATCAGCACCCCAGCGGAGGACAAAAGCGCCGTACAGCTGAAAATCGAGGCAGGTTTCTCGCGACTGTTCGAGCAGATTGTCGATCAGGATTTCCCTTTCCTCGGGGCCTGTTCGGGGAACGGGCTGCTCGGTTCCTTCCTGGGGGCCCCGATCTCGAGGAAGTACGGCGAGGCGGTGGGATGCGTATCGTTGCAGATCACTGCGGAAGGGCGCGAGGATCCCCTGCTCAGCGGGCTGCCGGACGTCATCCAGGTGCTGCTGGGCCACAAGGAGGCCTGCGATGAATTGCCGCCGGGAGCCGTGCTGTTGATGACCGGCGAGGCCTGTCCGGTGCAGATGTTCCGGGTCGGCAGGAACGTTTACGCCACCCAGTTCCACCCGGAAGGCGATGCCGAGGGGTTTGGTACGCGCATCCAGGTGTACCGGCACCATGGCTATTTCCAGCCGCACGAAGCGGATGCGCTCATCCAGTCGCTGGATGGCGCTCAGACGCCGCACGCCCAGGCGATCCTGAAACGATTTGTCGACCGTTATCGGCGCTGACCCGGCCTAGGAGTCTGCGCGGTAGAAACGATCGAAGCGAAAAGGCGATAGGGATTATCAGGTCAGTTTATCGAACGAGACGAATAGTGGGCCTATTTAACGAGTTGGATAAGCTGAGATGATGATTCATGGCGCTTTTGCAGCAGATTGATTTCTGCCGCGCAGACTCCTAGCGTCCGGTCCGGATGCCAGCGGTCTTGCAGTAAGGCAGCAGGTCACTCCTTGGGGTCAGCAGACTTGCTGAGGAAGTACCAGATGTAGAACTCGCCGATGACCAGAACGAAAGCGATTACGCCGAACGAAAGGATACCCACCCAGTCGCTGAAAAGTTCCGCCCAAAGTTCCATGACATGCCTCCTGTTCGAGATTGGCGAGTCAGGCTAACCTTGCGAGGGTAGACTGGATTTGACCCGAATCAATTAACCCGAGTGGGAATGAGGAATAAGCGATGGATGAACCCCGGATTGCCGAAAAAAAGCCCTGCATCCTGGAACTCGAAAGTGGCAAGGAGTACTGGTGGTGTGCCTGCGGTCGTGCCAAGACGCAACCTTTCTGCGACGGCTCGCATCAGGGTACTGGCATCGAGCCACTCGCGTTTGTGGAGGAGAAGGGCGGCAAGCGCGCGCTGTGCTGTTGCAAGCGGACCAGCACGCCGCCTTACTGCGATGGCAGTCACACCGGCATCGAGAAGTGATCAGCCTGCTGGAAAAAATCGGACAACTGCTCTCGACGGTGGATCCGGAGGAGGAGAAAACAGACGAGCGTGCACTGCATCTTGCGTCCGCGGTGCTTCTCTTCGAGGTGGCCAAGTCCGATCATCAGTTGGATGAGGCGGAAGTCGATCGGCTGCGCCTGGAACTCCGCAGGCATTGGAAACTGGATGACAGTGAGTTGCTGGAACTCCTGGAGATGGCCGAGAAGGAGGCGCGCACCAACGCCTCGCTGCATGCGCAGGTCGATCTGATCAATTCCCATTTTGCGCCGCCGCGCAAATACGAACTCCTCAAGGGACTTTGGCAGGTGGCCTGTGCGGATGGGCGGGTCCACCATTACGAGGAGCATCTGGTGCGCCGTCTCGCCGATTTGCTGCACATGCCGCACCGCGAGTTCATTCGGGCCAAGCACGAGGTCCTGAACGCGTCCTGATGGCGCCAGGCTTGGCGCGGGTCTGTGAGGGTTTCGCTTGCGTCTCGATGAGCCTGGCAGCAGAAGCCGGTGGCGACCGGTCGATCCCGGACAGTGCCTGGCTCGGGGGGGGGGCAGGGAGCTCGGGCCGTCACCCCGAACGATAAAATCAGGTGGGCAGTTGCAGGGCTTGGCGGGCACGCACGAAGGCCGCCTGCAAAAGGCGCGCGAGTTCGCTGCTCTGCGCCGCATTCAGGCCGCTCTCCGCGATGATTTCATTGAGCTCGCCGGCAAGTTGCTGCATGACCCGGTCGAGCTGTTCCAGCGGGACCTCGGATGGCGGGGTGGGCAACTCCCCGCTTGCAGCGGCTGAATTATCCAGCGGGGCGACCTCAGCTGAACGGGGCAGCAAGCGCCGCTCCCCGCCCGCACAGGCCTCCGCCATCAATGGCGATGTCTTGGTGTACTCGCCTCCCTGGAAGCGAAAACGTTGTCCGATGGCGAGGGCTGAGAATTTCATGCGGTCATTTTAGGGGACTTCCAGGTACGCGTAAGGCGATATCCTCTCCGCGATGAACAAGAGCAAATCAATCGAGCGGCTCGACCGCCTGCTGGCTCACGCGACCGGCCTTTCCCGCAAGCAGGCGGGGATCGAGATCCGCAAGCAACGGGTCCGGGTGGGCGAGGAAATCGTCCGCGATCCGGGGCGGCGGGTGGCCGCAGGTGCCGACATCTACTGGCGGGAGCAGCTCCTGGAAAAGCCGGGCAAGGTGTATCTCATGCTGCACAAGCCGGCCGGGCTGGTCTGCGCAAGACGTGATGACCGGTATGCGACAGTGCTGGAACTCCTCCCGGACCGCCTGGCAAGGCGGGTTCACATCGTGGGACGCCTGGATAAGGAAACCACCGGCCTGCTGTTGCTGAGCGACGATGGCGCCTGGTCGCACCGGATCACCTCGCCGCGCCACGCCTGTCCCAAGCGTTACCTCGCGACGCTCGCGGAGCCCTTGTCGGAGGCGGCCGAAGAGCGGTTCGCCGGGGGCATGTCATTGCGCAATGAAGAGCGGCCCACCCGGCCGGCCGGGCTCGAGAGGGTGGGCGAACGGCAGGCGCGCGTGACCCTCCAGGAGGGGCGCTATCATCAGGTCAGACGGATGTTCGCTGCGCTGGGGAACCACGTCGAGGCGCTGCATCGCGAGGCAGTGGGAGGTCTCTTTCTCGACCCCGGGCTTGCCCCGGGAGAGTGGCGCGAACTGACCGAGTCCGAGCGTTCGGGGTTGGTCGCCTGATTGCCATCCGGATCGCCGCAGGCAGCCGCTTTGCAGCGCCGCCGGGGCGGATGAGCTTGGTTTGCCCCGTTGGCGGAGACCGGTTTGACCTGCCCAAGGGTGGCTGAGAATATGCGTGATCCAGATGCCCGGAGGTCGATCGAATGCGTTCCCTGTTACTGACTATCGTCTTGCTGGCGCTTGCCGCGGGCGGGTATTTCGGGGCGCGTCATTGGCAGGAAAGCCGCGAATTGACGGCACTCAATGAGGGAACACCCTGCGATATCGGGGAGGGTCTCTGTGTGCACGAGCTGCCGCAGGGGGGAGAGGTGGCGATTGCGATTTCTCCGCAGCCTGTTCCACTGATGCAGACGGTGCGGGTTCAGTTGAAACTGAGTGGCCCGGATATGCAGGTCTCGCACCTGGATATCACCGGGCTGAACATGGACATGGGCCTGAATCGGGTCTCCCTGCGTCCAACCGGGGGCGGTGCCTGGGAAGGAGAAACTATCATCCCGGTGTGCAGTCAAAGGATAATGCATTGGCGGGCGGCCCTGATGATGCGGGATGGGCCGCGGCGTTACCTGCTGGAAGATCATTTCTTTACCCATCGGCCGTAAGTAAGCCTTTAATAGAGTCATGAGCCTCAATCTGTGACGCCGGAACCGGTCATTTACCCGAGGGATGTTTATGAAGCGAAAGGTATCCATGTTCCTGATCAGCGCCGCGTTGATCCTGTCGTTGCCGGTCCTGGCCGCCGATCCGGTTGCCGGCAAGGCGAGGTACGCTGTCTGCGCAGGCTGTCATGGTGTTGCCGGTATGGGGAATACGGCGCTCGGTTACCCGCAACTGGCCGGCAGAGATGCGGGCTACGTCGTGGAGCAGTTACGGGCCTTCAAGGCTGGCCGCAGAGAGAACGCCACGATGAAGGCGATGGTCGCCGGCTTGACCGAGACGGACATGGAGAACGTGGCCGCCTACATCGCCACGCTGCGCTAGCAGTCTGTCGGACTTAACGCTGTTTGGCTGCAAAAACCTTTCAGGAAAAGGTTTTCACGCAAGCCGCGTAGCGGTGAAACACAAGGATGTGTTTCATAAATCCGCGGATAGCGATCAACTGACCTTATCGGACTCGTCAAATAGGTCCACTATTCTCCTCATCCGATAATCTCATTTGATTCGCTCCCGCGAATTTTCGCTTCAAACGGATAAGTCCGACAGACTGCTAGCCCGGTCGATCGGGCCTCCAATGCCCGGATAAATTATTTTTTGTCATCTTAATCAGAGTTTCCTTATAATCTGCCCGCCGGATTCGGATTAACGATCAGCTCTACGAACTTGTTGGATTAGCGCCATGAAGAAAATTATTTTCGCCGTTTCGCTTGCTTCCCTCGTGATCGCCCTCCCGGCCGTGGCCGGCGATGCCGCGGTCGGAAAGGCGAAGTCGGCCTCCTGCGCCGCCTGTCACGGTACCGACGGCAACAGCCCCTCGCCGGGTTTCCCCAAGCTGGCCGGACAGCACGAGAGCTATATCGCCAAGCAATTGCGTGATTACAAGAGCGGCAAGCGCGTGAACGCCACCATGAATGCGATGGTTCTGCCGCTGAGCGAGCAGGACATCGATGACCTGGCCGCCTATTTCGCGGGCCAACCCGTGCAGGTGGGCACCACGGCTGAGGACCAGCTCGAAGTCGGCCAGTCCATATACCGTGCCGGAAACGCTTCCTCGGGCGTGGCGGCCTGCTCGGCCTGTCATGGCCCCAATGGATCCGGCAATCCCCAGGCGCAGTTCCCGAGCCTGTCGGGGCAGCACGCCGAATACATCGCCCTGCAGTTGAAGATGTTCCGCAAGGGCGAGCGCGCCAATGACGCCGGCAACATGATGCGCGGCGTCGCGGCCCGGATGAGCGATGCGGAGATCGATGCGGTCTCGCAGTACGTGCAGGGACTGCACTGACTCCAGCTCGGATTCGGTGGAATGCAAAAGGCGGCTTCGGTCGCCTTTTCTCGTTTATGCTGGCGAACCCGAGAGCGTTGTGCAAGCCTTGGAACCGTAGGCGCGCTCAGCGTTCCAAAGCCACGTGACTTACCTTTTCTGGAGAAATGATGACTAAGTACCTGATAGGCCTTTTCTTCGCTGTCAGTCTGATGGTTGCGCCCGCGCTGGCGGAGCAGAAGACGTTTGAAGAGAACGTCCACTTCGAGCTCCTGCTGCCCGAGCCGGACCCGGGTAAGCCGGGAGAGCCAATCGAGGTGACGGAATTCTTCATGTGGAGCTGCCCGCATTGTTATCACTTCGAACCCTTCGTGAAGCGGTGGCTCGAGACCAAGCAGGACGACATCGAGTTCGTGCAGGTGCCGGCCATGTTCGGTGGCAGCGCCAACCTGCATGCCAAGGTTTTTTACGCTTTGCAGGCGATCGGCGAACTCGAGCGATTGCACGAAGCCTTCTTCACCGAGATGCACGTCAAGCGGAATAGGCTCAAGACCCGCGATGCGGTGGACGAGTTTCTGCAGAGCCAGGGCGTCGACATGGACAAGTTCCGCAAGGCGATGAAGTCTTTCGCCGTGGTCGCCAAAACCAATCAGGCCGCGGTGCTGATGCGCCGTTATGGCGTGCGCGGCGTGCCCGCGCTGGTGGTCGACCGCCGTTACAAGAGCGGCAGGGGGCTGGCCAATAAAGATTTGACCGATCTGGCCGATTTCCTCGCAGAGCGTGTCCGGGAAGAGCGCAGCGACAACATTCAGTAGGCGAGGGAAGGTCATGTCAGGTCCGGCAAGAGAGCCAAATTCGAGCGAACCTGGCGTGGATGGGCAGGTGCTTCGCCTGCTCAGCTACAACATCCAGGCCGGGATCGAAACCGGCCAGTACCGTCATTACCTGACCAAGGGTTGGCGGCACGTGCTCCCCAACCGTCAGCGGCTGCACAATCTCGACCAGATTGCGAAGCTTTTGCGCGGCTATGACCTGGTTGCTCTGCAGGAGGTCGATTCCGGCAGCCTGCGCAGCGGGTTCCTGGACATGACCGAATACCTGGCGCACCGGGCCGGCTATCCGCACTGGTTCCGTCAGGTCAATCGCGACATCGGTATGATCGCGCAACACAGTAACGGTTTTCTCAGCATGCTCGCGCCGCAGGAAGTCAATCGCTACCGCCTGCCCCCGGGTAACGGCCGCGGGGCGATGGTTATACGCTTTGGAGAAGGGGAGCATGCGTTGTACGTCTGCAGCCTGCACCTCGCGCTTTCCCGCCGCATGCGACGTCGCCAGTTTGATTTCCTGTCCGATCTGCTCTCCGAAGCGCGCAACCTGGTGGTCATGGGGGACATGAATACCGGCTGCGATGCGCAGGAGTTCCGTCGTTTCATCGACCACAGCGATCTCAAGGAGCCGGCCTGCACCAAGCCCACATTCCCGAGCTGGCGGCCGGTCAAGCGGATCGATCACATCCTGGTGTCGCGCTCGCTGCGGGTGCGCAATGCGCGCGTTCTGGATTATCCTTTGAGCGACCACCTGCCGATCAGCATCGAAGTGCATGTTCCCGGCTACCAGGAAATTGCCGCCTGAGGTCATCGTGTCGCAAGGAGATCAATGGCGCGATCGCTACCTGCAGCTGTCCGAGCAGGCGGAGAAGGCTGACAAACGTTTCCAGTCGGCCGAACAGGAACTGCTGCGCCTGATCACCCGCCTGTGTGTCGCGGCTACCGGTTTTGATGCCCATCTCGACCCGCACTTGGAGCGGGTGCGCGAGACCGCCCGAAAGGGAGACAGTGTGCGCCTGGTCGCGCAGGCCCAGAAACTCGGTGACGCGCTTCTCAAGGCCCAGGACGAGCGCCACAGGGGTGATCTGCTCGGACGTCTCCTGAACCGTTCCCGTATTCCGAAGGCGCAGGCGAAGACTGCTCAGCGGCTGTGGCGCAAGCTCGCCCGCTCGCCGGATGCGGCAAGCGACCCAGAGGTCGACGAACTGGCGCAGCTACTGTTTGGGGCAAAGCCTCCCGAAGAGCCCGAGCCGGCGCGTAAGGGAGGCCTGCTTGGGCGGCTTCTGCAGCGCTCGGAGGCGCGCAGCCCGAATGAACTTCTGATCGATATCATTGGCTCGATCGAGTGGCCACAGGGTATCGGCGATCGGGTTGCCGATCTGCGTGGCCGCCTGCAGGGGGCGGCGCCGGAGGATGCGTGGCTCGGGGTGGTGCGCGAGATCAGCGGAATGGCGGCAACCGTCCTCGATCGCGCCCACCAGGATGCGGAGGCCTCGAATGCCTTCCTGGAGCAACTCACGCAGCGCCTGCAGATCTTCGACACCTACATGTCGAGTGACGATGCGCGCCGCCAGTCGTCGCGCGACAGCGGGGCTCGACTGGGCCGCATGGTGAGCGAGGAGATGGGCGATCTTTCTGCCAGTATGCGTACCGGGCAGGCGCTGCCCGAGTTGCGCCAGCATGTGCTCGATTCACTCGACCGGATCCAGCGGCACGTCTCCTCCCATCTCGATGGGGAGAGCGAGCGCAGTGAAATGGCCAGTCGCCAGGCGGCTGAGATGCAGGGTCAGCTGAGCGCGCTCGAGCAGGAGGCGCTAGCGCTGCGTCGCCAGGTGGAGGAGAGCCGCAACCAGGCCATGCGCGACACCCTGACCGGATTACCCAACCGGCGGGCCCTCGAGGCGCGTGCGCTCAAGGAACTGGAGAATCGACAAGGTAGCGGCCAGCCTCTGGCAGTCGTCGTGTTCGATGTCGACAACTTCAAGAGAGTTAACGACCTTTTTGGACACAAGACCGGCGACCGTGCCCTGGCCCGGGTAGCCAAACAGCTCTCCGAGGGTTTGCGGGAAGGCGATTTCATCGCGCGCTACGGGGGGGAAGAGATGGTTGTTCTGTTGCCCGGGGTCGATGCTGATGCCGCCCTGCGGCTGGCGGATGGCTTGCGCACCCGGGTCGCTGCGATTGGGATGCAATCCAAAAACAAGCCGGTTCCCCTCACGGTATCCGGAGGCGTCTCGGTCGCCTGCGACGGCGAGATGTTCGAGGGCATGTTCGAGCGCGCCGATCAGGCCATGTATCAGGCCAAGCGGGAGGGCAAGAACCGCTGCCTGCTCGCGCCCTGAATCCCCGTTGGCCGCAGCGGGTGTCTCAGGGTTCAGGACTCATGCCTGACCAGGCAGAGGTCCACTGCATTCCTGTCGCTTGCTGCAAGGCGCCCATCAACTGGTCGCTGGGCGAGGCTTCAGCCGGGAAGACGTTGCGCAGCTCGATGAGGTAGCGGCCGCTGGCGGCATGTTGCCGCCAGTCGACCTCCCAGGCCGCCGAGGTATGGCCGCAGTTCCCACAGGATAGCTTTCCGCCGTGGAATTGCTTCTGCCAGTCACTGAGGCGTCCACGGCATCGCGGGCAGCGCGGGATGACCGTGTTTTCTCCGGTGAACACTTCCGGTTCCGGATAGGGGCCCAGCAGCGCGACGTGACAGAAAGCCCTGTCATGTGGTCGTTCGGGCTCGAAGCGCAGGTGTGGCGAGCAACCGGCATAGATCACGTGCCGGGTAAACCCCTCTCCCGCGGCCCGCACCTGTTTTTCGGGTGCTTCGGAGAGCAGCGCGCCCTGGATTTGGAGTGCTGCAAGGACATCCGACACGGCAACCGGGTCGGGCAGCTGCTGTGGGTCCCGGGGGGTCAAATAGAGACTGCCGTGCATGCGCCGATTCTACCAGCCGCTGGGTACGACATGCCGCCGGGTTTGGTGCGCCGGCAAGATCGGCGGCACGCGAACGCGGAGAGCGATTGGCTTGGGATAGAATGGACGGCATGAAACGTATTCTCATTTTGCTGGTGCGCGGCTACCAGCTGCTGATCAGTCCGATCCTCGGAAACAACTGTCGCTACTATCCGAGTTGCTCGGCCTACACCATCGAGGCGATGGAAAAATGGGGACCCTTGCGCGGTATCTGGATGGGCCTCAAGCGGGTCTCGCGTTGCCATCCCTGGCACGAGGGTGGGGTCGATCCGGTACCCGATCCTCCGCATGCCAATTGCCGCCATGAGTGATCTGCCGGACCTTTTCCGGGAAATGGATCAGCTGCGGCAGCGTTTCGAGGAGGGGCTCGAGCAGCTGCTCGAGGCAAACCACGGCTTGGGTGTATTCATCCTGGTGCTGGCCAATGCCAGCTACGATGCGGCGATTCATCCGCGACTCATAGGCCGCCTGGAGCAACGATTCGAGCGCGCAGCGACCACGTTGCGCGCAACCCTGCGTGCCGGCAGGCAAGCGGGCGACGCCGCAGACGATGTCGATGTGTTTCTCAGGCTCATGGCCCTGGGACTGCACGAGCTTCCCCTGACCCGGTTCCGCGACGTCGGTCGTTTCCAGCTGCAGTTCAATCTGCTGCGCGCCCTGCGTCCGCCGCGCATGGCGAGCGCGCGGGTGGAGCGGGTCTTTCAACCCTTCGACCCCAACGGCTTCCACTTCAACCGTCCCTTCCTGATGAAAGAGGTGCTCTGGGAAGGACATCTCCTGAAGCGCGACTGTCGCCTGCTGTACAACAAGTTCCCGTTTGCCCATCTGCATGCGCTGCTGGTGGTGGAGCCGGAATCCAACACCCCGCAGTTTCTGTCCGAAGACGATCACCAGCTGGTGTGGGATTTGTGTGAACACGCCGGGGTAGCGCTGCCCGGCCTGGGGTTCGGGTACAACAGCTATGGCGCCTATGCGTCAGTCAACCATCAGCATTTCCAGATGTTTGTTCACCCGGGAAACGGCTATCCGGTGGAGGCCGGCCGGTGGCAGCACAATGGCGGTGGAGAGGCCTACCCCCTGGCCTGTGAGCGGTTCCAGGACTGCGGTGAGGCCTGGCGTGCCTTGTCCGGCCTGCAGGAGCAGAACCGGGCTTTCAACCTGCTCTATCGCCCCGGATGCGTGTATGTGCTGATGCGCCGCGTGCAGGGGAGCTACCAGCACTCGCCCTGGACCAGTGGCTTCGCCTGGTCTGAACTCGCGGGCTCTTTGACCACCTTCAACGAGCAGGACTTCCGGAACCTGGACGAGCAGGCCATCTCGGGCGAGATGGCGCTGCTGAACCTACCTCCGGCTTTGTAGCGCGGCGATACGGTCCTCGAGCGGTGGGTGGCTGGCGAACAGCGCGGCGACCTTGCCGCCACTGATGCCGAAGGCGGCCATCTCGTCCGGCAGCGGCTCGGTCGAGTGCGACTGTTGCAGGCGACGCAGGGCGGAGATCATTTTCTGCCTGCCGGCAAGCTCGGCGGCGCCAGCGTCGGCACGGTATTCCCGCCACCGGGAGAACCACATCACGATCATCGATGCCAGGATGCCGAGAACCACCTGCGCGATCATGGAGGTGATGAAGAAGCCGATCCCATGGCCGCGTTCGTTCTTGAGCACGACCCGGTCGACGATGTGGCCAACGACGCGGGAGAGGAACACCACGAAGGTGTTCACCACGCCCTGGATCAGGCTCAGGGTGACCATGTCGCCGTTTGCGACGTGACTGATCTCGTGTGCCAGGACTGCCTCCACCTCGTCGCGATTCATTTCCTGAAGCAGGCCGGTGCTGACGGCCACCAGGGCGTCGTTGCGGTTCCAGCCGGTCGCGAAGGCATTCGCCGGTCCTTCGAAGATCCCGACCTCCGGCATGCCGATGCCACTCGCCTGGGCCTGGCGGGTAACCGTGTCGACCAACCAGTGTTCGGCCTCGTTGTGCGGTTGGTCGATCAGCTGGACGCCCATGCTCCGCTTGGCCATGAACTTGGACATGAACAGGGAGATCAGGGAACCCGAAAAGCCGATGATCGCGGAATAGACCAACAGGGCCTGCAGGTCGAGGTCGACGCCGTTCGCTGCCAGCAGGTCGTCGAAGCCAAGCAGCCGGAATACCACGCTGATGACCGCCAATACCGCCACGTTGGTCGCGAGAAATAAGAGGATACGCACGTTTGCTACCTGTTTTGATGGGGAGTACGGAAGTCAATCTAGGGGCGCCGGACCCCTTATTCAAGCGTCCGTTGAGCAGGGGATCCTGCTGTCGTGGACTCCAGTAGTGGGATCCGGGCAATGTAGATCGCGACGCCTGTGAGACACAGCCCCGCGATCAGCGCCACCCAGGAAAACGGCCCGAAGATCAGGGCCGTGATCCCCCAGGACACAGCGAGGGCGACCAGCGCGATACGCTTGGCGCGTGCCGACATCGCCCGATGTTCCTCCCAGGCGCGCACCGCCGAGCCGAAACGGGGGTGGTCGCGCAGCCACTGGTGCCAGCGGGGAGAACTGCGCGCAAATGCCCAGGCCGCGATCAGCAGGAATACCGTGGTCGGCAGAAGTGGCACGAATGCCCCGATGAACCCGAGCGTGACACAGGTCCAGCCAAGCAGCAGATAAGCGAGTTTTGGCTTCACCCCTTACTTCCTCTGTGCAGTGCGGATCGGCGAATAAGCAGGCTGAGCCCGAAGCGCGCCGGCTCTCCAGACGCATGGCCCGGGGTCGATTTCCGAAGCCCAGGCTGCTTTCGCCTTGTGCCAGGGCGCCGAACCGTTTCTGTTGACCGCAGGTCGGGCGCTGAATGCAACGCACGGGTGGAGCCCGGCGGCGCGGATGGGGCTCGGCGCTGGGCTGCGATCACTCGTGCGAGCGGCTCAGTAGCGGATTTCGACGATTTCATACTCGGCCATCCCGTCCGGCAGGCGGACTGCCACCACGTCATCGATGGCCCGCTTCAGGAGCGCGCGCGCCATTGGCGAGTCGACGCTGATCCAGTTGCGTGCCGGGTCGAACTCATCGCTGCCGACGATGCGGTAGCTGCAGGATTCCCCCTGCAGGCCCTCCAGGGTGACCCAGGCGCCGAAGAAAACGCGCGCGCGATCCTCTGGCGAATGCTCCACGATCCTGAGCTCCGGCAGGCGCTTCTGCAGGTAGCGGATGCGTCGGTCCATTTCGCGCAGCTGCTTCTTGCGGTAGATATATTCCGCGTTTTCGGAGCGGTCGCCCTCGGCCGCCGCTGCGGAGAGGTGTTTGACTACTTCGCGGCGTCTCAGCCAAAGGTCCTTCTCCTCGCTCTTGAGCCTGTCGAAACCCTCCCGCGTGATGTAGGGCGATGCCGGCGGTGCGGGCGGCCGGTAGCGGCCCATCAGAACTGCCCGGTACGCAGCATCACCAGGGTACAGGCCTCGAACCACTCGATCCCGGCCGCATCCAGGGCCTCCTGCAGGGCGCGGGATTCGGTCCCGGGGTTGAAAATCACGCGACCGGGAGCGAGTTTCACCAGGTCCGGTATCTGCGTGGCGAGGCGCTCAGGCCCCACGTACAGGGTCAGGGTATGGATGGGCAGTTCGACCGATTCGAGGTCGTTGGCCACGCGCAGTCCCTCGATTTCCTCGAAACGGGGGTGTATCGGCGTGATGCGGTAACCGTGTTGCAGCAGCAGGCGGATAGCCTGGTTGGCATAGCGGGCGGGTTTGGGGCTGGCGCCCAACACCGCCACATGGTGATCAGATTTGCTCATGTGCGAATCATATCAGGAGCCCGCCCACGCCGGCCCGCCCGAGGGGGATGTCTGAGAGGCACTGTACAGGCCCGTCAGGGCCGCGTGCGGCCGCTCTCCGGGCAAAAAAACACCCGCTGAGGGAGCGGGTGACAATTGGTCATGAGAGTGAGATTGGCATCGTCAAAGCGACGGAGAAAGCGACGACAGGATGCGATCTCGGGGAGAGAAGATAGACCATGTTGTTTGTATGGTCTTTGTCCCAGGTCAAGAAACGCCGTTCTCCTCGCGACGTTCCGGTCAGCGGCGGTAGACCAGGCGTCCGTTGAACAAGGTGTGTGTCACGGCGCCGCGGAACTCCCAGCCGGCGAAGGGCGTATTGTGTCCCTCGCTGAGCATCTCCTGGGGATTCAGGGTCCAGTTCAGCGCCGGATCAAAAATGCAGATATCCGCCGCCGAGCCAACCCCGAGCCGGCCATAGGGCAGACCAAGCAGGTCGGCGGGTCCGCAGGTGACCCGCGCGATCGCGTCGTTCAGCGACAGCAGGCCCTCCTCGGCGAGCCGCAGGGTCAGGGCGAGCAGTGTTTCCAGGCCGGAAATGCCGGCTTCGGTTTCCGGGTACGGGGCCTCCTTGGCGTCGGGTTCGTGCGGTTGGTGATCGGAACAGATGGCGGCAATCGTGCCGTCCGCCACCGCCTGGCGCAGCGCTTCACGGTCGGAGAGGGTGCGTAGCGGCGGGGCGACGTGGCAGTTGGCATCGAAGTCCTCGATATCCATTTCGGTGAGGTGTAACTGGTGCGCGGCCACGTCGGCGCTGACCGCCAGTTTTGCCGCCTGCGCCTCGCGCAGCATGCGTGCTGAACCCGCGCTCGAGAGTGCGCGGAAGTGCACCCGCGCCCCGGTGTGTTCGGCCAGCGCGAGGTCGCGCGCCACAGCCACCGTTTCGGCGGCAGAGGGGATTCCAGGCAAACCGAGGCGGGTTGCCACCGCGCCCTCGTGGGCGCAGCCGCCTGCGCGCAGGTGGCGGTCTTCCGGCGCGAGCATGACCGTGATCCCAAAGGTGGTCGCGTACTCCAGGGCGCGTCGCTCCACCAGGGTGTTCGCCAGCGGCGCACGTGCATTGCCCAGGGCGACGCAGCCGGCCGCTTTCAGCGCCGCCATATTGGACAGCTGCTGGCCTTCCAGGCCTTGCGTCAATGCGGCAGTCGTCAGGACCCGGGCGCGTCGCAGTTTGCGCGCGGTACGGTGGATCAGTTCCATGACCGCGGGGCTGTCGATTGGTGGGTGGGTGTCCGGGGTGCAGACCAGAGTGGTGATCCCGCCTTTCGCCGCTGCCAGGGTCTCGCTCCCGATCGAACCCTTCACGGAAGGACCCGGTTCGCGCAGCGAAGCGGCGATATCGACCAGGCCTGGACAGACAACTTTGCCTTCGGCCTCGATCGTTTCGTGCGCCACGAAGCCTTCCGGTGGATCACCGATCGCGACGATCTGTTGCGCGTGTATGTGCAGATCGGCCTGACGGTCGACACCATTCGCCGGGTCGATAATGCGCCCTTTGACGATGCTGACATTCATGCGGGCCTCCCGTCGGCCTCGAAGGTCTGCATGCACATCGACATGATTGCCATGCGCACGGCGATCCCGTAGCTCACCTGTTGCAGAATCACCGAGCGCGGTCCATCCGCGACCTCGGAGTCCATTTCCACACTCCGGTTCATCGGACCCGGGTGCATCACGATGGCGTCCGGTTTTGCCGCCTCGAGACGCTCGTTGGTCAGGCCGTAGAGGCGGAAATACTCCTCCTCGCTTGGAAGCAATGCGCCCGCCATGCGCTCTTTCTGGAGACGCAGCATGATGACGACGTCGACTTCGCGCAGGCCCTCGTCGAGGTCGTGATAGACGTGTACGCCCAGGGCCCTGGCGTCCGTCGGGATCAGGGTCCGCGGACCGACCACCCGCACCTCGGTGACGCCGAGCGTGTTGAGGGCGAGGATCTGGGAGCGCGCGACCCGGGAATGCAGGATGTCGCCCACGATGGCCACCCGCAGAGGGGTGAAATCCCCTTTGTGTTTTCGGATGGTGAACATGTCGAGCATCGCCTGGGTGGGATGGGCATGCCGCCCGTCGCCCGCATTGATCACGCTGACCCCGGGGGCGGCGTGACGCGCGATGAAATGGGCTGCCCCGGATTCATTGTGCCGGACCACGAACATCTCGCAGTGCATCGCCTCGATGTTGCGCAGGGTGTCGAGTAGGGTCTCCCCCTTGCTGGTGGCGGAGGTGCTGACATTGAAATTCAGGACATCCGCAGAGAGACGCTTGGCCGCCAGTTCGAAGGTGGTGCGTGTGCGGGTGCTGTTTTCGAAAAACAGGTTTGTGATGATGCGCCCGCGCAGAGCCGGGACCTTTTTTACCGGTCGTCCGGGCAGCGTGGCGAAAGACTCGGCAGTGTCCAGAATGCGTGTGAGGAGATCGCGGCCGAGTCCGTCTATGGTGAGGAAATGACGGAGACCACCCTCTTCGTTGAGCTGAATGTTGTGGTGTTGCCTGCCGTGCATCGGGTCAGATTGTAGCAGGAAGGCGTGCGCAGGGAATGGCGTGAACGGCGCTCGCGTGCCTCCAGGCGGGCACTTGGCTGTGCCAGTCCTGTGCCGCCGCCCTCAGGTGCCGCGCGGTTGGCGGCTGCGGCTGATCTCGAGGCTGAGTGGCTCCGGACCGTTGAGGCGGATGTGCTCGTCGGTTCGCAGCGGCGGGCGCAGACCGGCCACGTCCGGCTGGATCGGCAGCTGGCGTCCACCACGCTCGATCAGGCAGACCAGGGTAATCGAAGCGGGTCGGCCGAAATCGAAAATCTCGTTCATCGCGGCGCGGATCGTGCGGCCGCTCTGGATGACATCGTCCACCAGCACGATGTCGCGTCCTTCGACCTCGAATTCGATGCGCGAGGGCCGGACCTGCGGGTTCACGCCTATGCGCGTGAAGTCGTCACGATAAAAGCTGATGTCGAGCAGGCCCAAGGGGTCCTTGCAGCCAAGGTTCGCATGCACATGCCCGGCTATCCAGCCGCCCCCGGTATGAATGCCGATGACCGCCGGGTCGTGGATGTGCCGCTCGTGCAGGCGCTTCTTGATGACGTGGCACATGCCGCCGATCAGGTCGACGATGGCGTCGTGCTGCATGAAGGTCCGAAGTTCGGTCATTCGCTTCTCAGCCAGGTCTCCAGAATGAGTTTTGCCGCGTAGGCATCGACGCGCGTAGGGTCGCGCTGGGCTTCCGGCCCCAGCTCCATCCAGGCCTCGCGCGTGGTCAGGCGCTCGTCGGCCATGTGCACCGGCAGATGGTAACGTCCGGCGAGCTGGCGCGCGAACCGTTTCGCGGGTTCGGCATTGCTGGCCTCGCGATCGGTCATTTCAAAGGGGTGTCCGACCACCAGCGCGTCCGGTTGCCATTCGCCGATCAGCCCGCCGATCCGGTCCCAGTCCGGTTTGCCGCGCGGGTTGCCGAGGGTCGTGACCGGGTTGGCGCTGTGGGTCAGGGTCTGGCCCACGGCCACCCCGATCTTGTGGCTGCCGTAGTCGAATCCCAACAGCGTCGGCATCAGGCGTGACCGGTCTCGGTGCTGAGGGTGTTGAGATCGATGCCCAGCAGGCGGGCAGCCGCTTCCCAGCGCTTGGCGGGCGCCAGTTCGAACAGAATGGATTGCTCGGCGGGGGCGCTCAGCCAGGCATTCTCCAGCATCTCCTGCTCGAGTTGGCCACCGCCCCAGCCGGCATAACCGAGGGCGATCAGTGCTCGTTCAGGACCTGTGCCGCGCGCCATTGCCTCCAGGATGTCTCGCGATGTGGTGACACTCAGCTGCTGGTTGACTTGCAGGCTGGAATCCCATTTCCCGTCCCCGGTATGCAGGACGAAGCCACGTTGTTCCTCTACCGGGCCGCCGAGAAAGATCGGCACCTTGCCTACTTCGGCCTCGACCGGGATCTTCATCTGTTCGAAAACCTCCCGGATATCGATATCGACCGGGCGGTTGATAACGATGCCCATCGCGCCGTTATCGTTGTGCTCGCAGATGAAGGTGACCGTGTGCTCGAAGTTCGGGTCGCGAAGATTGGGCATCGCGATCAGCAGGTGGTTTGTCAGGCTGGTGTTTTCCATGCGGAAAGTATGCGGCCGCAGCTACCGGGTAACAAGCCTGGGTGCCTGCTCAGCGGCTGGAAAACAGCTGGTTGCCACTGCGGAACTGCCAGGTGCGGGTGATGTCCAGCACATCCACCTCTTTGACAATCTCGGGCGGGAAGGATGCAAAAGGCGCCGACAGGCGGACAATGCGGATCGCCGCGTCATCCAGCACCTTGTGCCCGGAAGAGCGCAACAAGCGGATCTGTTCGATGCTGCCGTCGTTGCGCACCGCGACATGCAGTATGAGGGCGCCGAACAGCTTTTTGCGCTTGGCCTCGTCCGGATAATTCAGGTTGCCGATTCTCTCCACCTTCTTGCGCCAGGACTCCAGGTAGGCCGCGTACTTGTATTCCTGGGTGCTGGCATTGATGGTCTTGCGGCGCTTCTGTTGCGAAGCGGCCTGGGTGCGGCGGTCCAGTTCCGCGGTCAGGCGGTCGATCTCCCGCTGGGTGCTGGCGAGCAGTTGCGCCACCTTGGGGCGCGGGCTGGGTTCGACCTTCGGCTTGGGCTCGCGTACGACCGTCTTGCGGGGCGCCTTAGGGGTTGTGATCACGCGCGCCTGCGGCCGGGGTTTTGCCGGCGCGGGTGCGGCTGAGCGGGTCAGGGGCGGCGCCGGTGTCTCTTCGGTCCGGAGCGTTTGCGGATTGCCCAGGGGGCTGCTGGGGCGGGTTTTGCGGATCTGCTCTCCACCTCCCTCCTGGGAGGCGACCGCCAGAAAGTCGGGCTTTTTCGGTTCAGGCGGTTTTTCCTTGGGTTTCACCAGGGTTATGTCGAGTGTGCGCTCCGGGGCGGGCGGATTGCTGCGCTGGATGTCGAAGCTGATACCGAGAATCACGAAGGCATGCAGGAGTACCGCGGCCAGAAGAGCGAAGCCCAGCGGGTCCTTGAGGTTGTCGCCCAGTGAGAGATTGGGTGGATGCACGGTTCCTGTCAAAGGGGGTCGCTGATAACGAGGTTGACCGGCGATTTCTGCAGCTTGATGCGCTCGTACATGGCGGGGTTCATATGGGTGGTGCCCTCGCTGTCGATCAGGAGCACATATTTTATTCCCATCTGCTTGGCGATGCGGTGCCAGTTCTCGGGACCGGCCACGAAAAGGGCCGTGGCGCTGGCGTCGGCGGTGGCCGCATCCGAGTGAATCACGGTCACAGAAGCGGTCTCTTCGACGGGGTGTCCGGTACGGGGATCCAGGATGTGATGGTAGAGCCGGCCGTTCCAGCTGAAATTGCGCTCGTAGTTGCCGGAGGTGAAGACAGACTCGTCCCCGGTGACCGACAGCAGGGCGAAGATGCCGCCGCCATCCGGATCACGGATCGCAATGCGCCACGGGTTACCGGCGCGTGAACCGATCGCGCGCAGGTCGCCTCCGGCATTAATGATGGCACTCGAGATCCCCATGGACTTGAGCCGTTCGATCGCCAGATCGACACCGTAACCCTTGCCAATGGCGCCGAAATCCAGTTTCACAAAGGGGTTGTCGCTGGAGAGGTGTATTCCATCGAGCTTGACGTTTCGGATGCTCGGGTGATGCTCGAGGATCTCGTCAATGTCTGCCTGTTCCGGCGGCGCGTGCGGTTTCAGCTCGCTGGAGTGGAAGCCCCAGAGCTCGACCAGTTTGCCGATGCCCGGGTCGAAAAGGTAATCACTTTGCTGTGCAAGATCCTGCGATATTCGCAGCAGGGGCAACACGGAAGGCGGCGCAACCAGCGACTCCTGCCTGGCGAAGTGCTCGTTGATACGCCCGACCGGTCCAGGTTCCCAGGCATGCCAGGCCGCGTGCATCAGGTCGAAGTCCTTCTGCAGTGCCTGATAGGCCTTTTGCGCGGTCTTCTGGTCGACCCCGATGATCTCCAGTTCCATGATGGTGCCGAACGACAGCATCCGGAAATATTGCGAGGGCAGACTGCGCGAGCAGCCGACGACGAGCACGGTCAGGAGCAGCGCGATCAGGAGCGCGACGAAACGTGAACGCGGTTGGGAAAGTAGGCTCATGCGGCAAGTTCCTGCGCGAGTCGATCGATCAGATCGCCGGCGATATTGAGGGCATAGATCCGATCGAGTTCGCGGATGCAGGTGGGGCTTGTGATGTTGACTTCGGTCAGATAATCCCCGATTACGTCCAGCCCCGCAAACCATATACCGTTTTCGCGCAACCAGGACTCGAGGCCGGCGACGATTTCGAAGTCGCGCGGGCTGAGGGCTACCCCGACACCCTCGCCGCCGACCGCGAGATTGCCACGTGTCTCGCCTTCGCCGGGGATGCGCGCGAGGGCATAGGGGACCGGCTTGCCATCGATCACCAGAATGCGTTTGTCGCCCTGTTGAATCTCCGGGATAAAGCGTTGCGCCATGATCTGGCGTTTCCCGTGCCGCGTCAGGGACTCGATGATCACATTGCGATTCGGGTCTTGCGGCGTGACCCGAAAGATCGAAGCGCCACCCATACCATCCAGCGGTTTGAGAATGACGTCTCCCTGCTCCCCGATGAATTCCAGCAGTTGTCGAGCGTCGCAGCTCACCAGTACCGGGGGGCAATACTCGGGGAAGAGGGTGGACGACAGTTTTTCGTTCGCGTTGCGGAGTGCGTCGGGTCGGTTGACCACCAGGGCGCCCGCGCGAAAAGGCTGATCCAATAAATAGGTGGCGAAGATGTAATCCATGTCGAAGGGCGGGTCCTTGCGCATCAGGATGACGTCGAAGTCATCCATGCGCAGCGTCTCGGGCTCTCCCAGAGTGAACCAGGCGTCCGGATTGTCGCTGACCTGCAGCGATCGGCACTCGGCGAGGCTTTTCCCATCTCTCTGCGAGAGCTTGCCAATCTCTGCATAGTGCAGCTGCCAGTCCCGTTCCTGCGCCGCCAGCAGCATGGCGAAGGTGCTGTCCTTGTGGATCTTTATCCCTGCGATTGGGTCCATGATGACCAGAAGTGAGTGCGGCATGGGCGATGGGTCTCGCGACAACGGATCTCAGGCCGCGCATGTTACCAGCTGGCATGCGGTCGAGCGTCCCGAGTAAGGGCCCCGTGTCCGGGTGGAGCTGCCTTGCGACCTAAAGTTCGGGCTGCTATCGTCGCTAACCTCCCTTGAAACAGGGGGCAGGGTAAGGCGTGACGACAACGCCGCCCGATTCCACCTCATTCCGGGAGAAAGCATGCGGTTGGGATTGTCCTCACCAGTCAGTGGTCTGGTCGTCGCCATCAGGGTGGGCCGGAACCCCTGGCGGTTGTCGCCCCCTCAGCATGCCATCCTCATTCTTGCCCTGTTCGGGTTCCTTGCCACGCCGGTTCGATCCGCGGAAGACGCCTACCTCAACGAGTTGGCCGCCGAGGTGGAGAAGGTCCGGGAGCAGGCCGTTTCCGGCCTGGATGCGACAACCGCGAGCGAGGAATCGCCAGCGGTGGGGGCGAGAGCTGGCGGCGGTACGCCGGAAGGTGCCTCGCGGGAGGCCTTCGAACGCCAACTGGAACGTCGTTACCTTGGTTCTTTTCGGTTCTATGAACAGCTGCCGGAGCGGAGCCGTCAGGAAGTCTTTGAAGAATATCGGCAAGGGGCCGATATGTCTGAAATCAGAAAGAAGATTATCAATCGTCTGCTGCAACGTTAACAGGGGAGTCGAGTTGGCCGGTTTTGCGGCGGCAAGCCAGGAGTGCATCAGTGGTCAGTAGTTCTCATCGCGTTTTTGCGGCTTTTTTACTGCTTATCGTGTGTTTCAGCGGGGCAGGATCCGCGGACGAACTCAAGCTCAGCCAGGACTTTTTCCCGCTGACCGCGGACAAGCCCTATGTGCACGTGGTGCATGAAGGGCAATCGATCAAGGTCCAACGGGTACAGGATCCCGACTACCAGCTGCGCGGCTATTTCGCCAAGACGGTGCGCAAATGCCCGCCGTTTTGCCTGCAACCGATCTCGCCCGCGCCGGGCATCGCCGCGATCGGGGAGGTGGAACTGTTCGAGTTTCTCGAGCGTGATCTGCGCGACGGAAGCGGCCTGTTGATCGATGCGCGCACCCCGTCCTGGTACAGCAAGGGCACGATCCCGGGATCGGTCAACATCCCCTTCAGCCAGCTGTCCCGACCCATGGATGATCCGGAGATGGTGGCGCTGCTGCAGCGCTTCGGTGGGGTGGAGAGAGCCGAGGGCGCGGGCGTGATGGAAAAGCTTCTGCGCGACTGGGGTTGGCATGACGATCCGAACCTCACCGAGGATTGGGATTTCAGCAAGGCGCTCAAGCTGGTGCTGTGGTGCAACGGACCGGAATGCGGGCAGTCGCCACGCGCGATTCGCGGCCTGCTGGCGGCGGGGTATCCCAAGGACAAGATACTGTATTACCGGGGCGGCATGCAGATGTGGCAGCTGTGGGGCCTGACCACGGTAGTGCCGGAAAAGTGATAACTGAACGGAGGCCTGGAGTGATGACAGACACGGCGGGAGATGATGCTTTGCAGGGTCTGAAAGTGATGGTGGTTGATGACAGCAAGACGATCCGCCGCACCGCGGAAACGCTGCTGAAAAAAGCTGGCTGCGAGGTTGTCACGGCAACGGATGGTTTCGAGGCCCTGTCCCTGATCGCCGACAACCACCCCGACGTGATCTTCATCGACATCATGATGCCGCGTCTGGATGGCTACCAGACCTGCGCCCTCATCAAGCACAACGAAACCTTCCGCGGAATTCCGGTGATCATGCTGTCGAGCAAGGACGGGCTCTTCGACCGCGCGCGTGGCCGCCTGGTCGGTTCCGATCAGTATCTGACCAAGCCTTTTTCCCGGGACGAGCTGTTGGATGCCCTGAAGCGATTCGCGGACAAGGCGGCCTGAATAGATGCACAAGATCCTCGTGGTGGACGACTCCCTGACGGAACTCCACGTCATCACAGGCTATCTGGAATCGGCGGGCTATCAGACCATCACGGCCGAGAACGGCGCGGAGGGGGTCAGTGTCGCCAAGAGTGAAAGGCCCGACCTGATCCTGATGGACGTCGTGATGCCGGGACTGAATGGGTTCCAGGCGACCCGCAAGATGAGCCGCGACCCGGTAACCAAGAACATTCCAGTGGTGATGATCACCACCAAGGACCAGGACACGGACCGCGAGTGGGCCATGCTTCAGGGTGCCACGGCTTACCTGGTCAAACCGGTGTCCGCGCCGGAATTGATCGGCGTGCTCGAAGGGATTCTGAACTGAAAAAGGACCATGAACGATTCATCTGCTGCAACGCCGGAACCGTCTGAACTGCTGGCCATGCTGGCCCGGATTGCCGAACAGGCGCGCGAAAGCAGGCAGCGCCTGCCGCGCTCGCAAGCGGGGCAGGCCATCTGGGACGGTCTCGCTTTCAGCATAGCGGGGGTGCGCCTGGTCAGTTCGATGACCGAGATTCGCGAGATGACCGCTTACCCCGGCCAGATCACGCGAGTGCCGGGTTCCAGGGAGTGGATGAAGGGCCTCGCAAACGTGCGTGGCGAACTTTTGCCGGTCATCGATATACAACAGTATTTCGGGGCCAAGGCAGTGATTCGAGGCAAATCGGCGCGCATGTTGGTCATCCGCATGCGTGGCCTGGTGTGTGGCTTGCTCGTGCCCTCGGTGCAGGGCGTCAAGCATTTTGACCTCGCTCGGCGCTTGCAGCATGCGCGCATGGAAGGTGCGCTGGGGCGATACGTTTACGAGGCCTTTTCCATCGATGATGAGGTATGGCCGGTTTTCAGTATGTCGGGTTTGAGTGCAGACCCTGAATTCCGTTCCGCGACGGCCTGAATGCATGCCGGCCACACTCGGAATCACCCGCTCGAGAGTGCCCGGTGCGGGCTTCGAGCTGCAAATGACGACTAGAGTTCTTGAAAACCCCGTTCGTTGATCTGGGGAATTCCGTGGGAGATTGAATGAAAGTGGATATCACTCAGCAGGGGTTGGGGCGCAACAGCATCGCCGTCATGGGTGCAGCGTCCTTGTTGGCGATCATCGTAACGGTGGTGATGTTTATCCTGTCCCAGCGGGCCACCAATCATCAGGAGCAGTACCTCATCCGAAGCGCGGAACAGCAGGTGTTGGCGCAGAAGGTTGCCAAGCTGTCACTGGATGCGATGCGCGGCGAGAGCAATGCCTTCGATGGGCTGCTTGCCGGTCGCGACCGGTTCTCGCAGACGCTTGCAGAATTGAAGAACGGGGACCCCGCTTCCAGCCTGCCGGCGACGCCCGACAACGTGCTTGCGCAGCTGCGCAAGGTAGAGAATGCCTGGTTGGAACTGCGTGCCTATGCGGACCAGATTCTGCTGAACAGGGAGGAGGTTCTCGCCGTCCGGGAATTCATTGGCGTCATAGAGGAACTGATTCCCGCGGTGCTGGGGGCTTCGGATCAGGTTGCCGGCCAGTTGATCAAGGGCGATTCCGCACCCCGTCAGATTTACCTGGCAGTGCGCCAGCTGATGCTCGCCCAGCGAATGCAAAACAACGTGAACCGGGTATTGCAGGGCGGTACATCGACCGCGGTGGCGATCGACCAGTTCAGCCAGGATGCGGATCAGTTCGGGCGGGTATTGCAGGGAATGCTCAACGGCGACAAGCAACTCGGTATCGTGGCGATCACCGACCCGGAGGGACTGAAACAGCTCGAAGAAGTCACGCTGCTGTTCGTGACCTTGCAGGACCATGTCGGTGAGATCATCGACAAGACGCCCAAGCTGCTGCCCGCTCTGGAGGTGATCGAGGAGATCACCCCTTCATCCGAGCGCCTCGATCGGGCCTCTCAGGACCTGATCCAGGCCTACCGTGAAACCGGCGGTGCTTTCCAGCTTGGACCGGTTTCGGTTGGTCCCTACGTGGTGACCATCATGGGCGTGATCTCGGCCATGCTGCTGGTCGTCCTCGGCCTGATCCTGTTGCGCGATTCGCGCGACAGGGAGGCGCGCGCGGAGGCCCACAACCAGCGTAACCAGGAAGCAATCCGGCGTCTGCTGAACGAGATGGTGGCCCTCGGAGACGGCGACCTCACGATCCAAGCCACGGTCAGCGAGGACATCACCGGCGCGATCGCCGACTCGGTCAATCAGGCGGTCGAGGAAATGCGCGGCCTGGTGACGACCATCAACGAAACCTCGGTCCAGGTCTCGGCGTCCACCCAGGAAACGCGCGCAACCGCGAAGCATCTCTCGCAGGCCTCGGATCGGCAGCGCGAGAAGATCGTGAATGCCTCGGATATCGTCCGCGAGATGTCCTCCACGATGGATGAAATGGCGACCAAGGCCAGCCATTCGGTCGCCGTCGCGCGCGAGTCCCTGGACATCGCCCGCGAAGGTGGCGAAACCGTGCAGGGCACCATCGAGGGGATGAAAAACATCCGCGAACAGATCCAGGAGACATCGAAACGGATCAAGCGACTGGGTGAATCTTCCCAGGAGATCGGAAATATCGTCGAACTCATCGAGGACATTGCCGACCAGACCAACATCCTGGCCTTGAATGCCGCGATGCAGGCCGCCATGGCCGGTGAACAGGGCAGAGGCTTCGCGGTGGTGGCCGACGAGGTCCAGCGACTGGCCGAACGGTCGACCAATGCCACCAAGCAGATAGAGGCGCTGGTGAACACGATTCAAGCGGATACCAACGAGGCCGTTATATCCATGGAGGCGAGCACGTCCGAAGTGGTCTCGGGAGCCGAAAGGGCGGAGGCCGCTGGTGAGGCGCTCAAGCGTATCGAGCAGGTCTCGCAGCAGATTGCAGAACAGATCGAGGCGGTGGCGGTGGACGCTATCGAACAGTCAGATGACGCGAAGACGATCAACGACAGCATGAAGGTGATCCAGGAGATCACCAATCAGACGGCCGAGGGCACCGGTCAGACTTCTCAGTCGATCGAGTCGCTGGCGCTCCTGGCCGAGCAACTGCGGGCAACGGTGTCCCGATTCAAACTGCCCGAAGGTGATTGAGTCGGCGTGCGCCACTGACCGATCCACCATTGTTATTGGGCTGCCTGCATGCAGAATTCCAAGGAAACCATGAGCAAGGATCTGACAACAGAAACGGCCGGGCTGGGTTGGATCCGGGAGGATGTCGACGAGAAGCTGGTCCAGGCGAGGCGGGGGCTGGAGGAATTCGTCGACGATTCACGCGACGAACTCAACCAAGTCATTCAGACTCTGCATCAGGTCAGGGGGGCCCTGGGGGTCGCCAGGATCTACGGTGCGGCGCTCATCGCAGCCCATCTCGAGCAACTCGCGGACGCCCTGAACCGCAACGCGGTATCGGACCGGGCGGCTGCCGCCGATGCCCTGATGCTCGGTATCGTCCAGCTGCCGGCTTACCTGGAACGGTTGGAGAAGGGTGAGCCCGATATCCCGGTCTCGCTTCTTCCGCTGGTCAACGAGATCCGGTCGGCGCAGGGCCAGGCGGCTGTTTCCAGGATGGCGCTGCTTGCGCCGCGACTCGACTTCGAACTCGGTGGGGAGCAGAAGGTACCGGCGGGTACCGGGAATCCCGACCTTCCGGCGCTGGTCGCCGCCCGGCGCCCGATATTTCATCGCGGTCTGCTGGCCTGGATGCGGGATAAGGATTCTGCAAGTGGTTTGCAGGACATGCAGGCCGTCATACAGGGAATTGCCGAGCTCACCCGGACCGCACCGCTGCGCCGGCTGATGGATGCCACGGCGGTGTTGCTGCATGCCATCGGCGCACACAGCGTCGAGGTGGTGCCCACCCTAAAGGTCGTATTCGGGCGCATCGACCGGGTATTGAAGGCCATCATGGACGAGGGCGAGGAGCGCGCTGCCCGCGGTATTCCGCTGGAACTCCTGAAGAATGTCCTCTACCACCTCGCGCGTGCCGATTCGGCCGATTCCTCGCTGCTCGAATTGCGAGCGGAATACCACCTGGACCAGGTCTTTGCGGAGGCGGGGGACGTGCTGGAGTCCTCCCCCGGGTATGCCGGAGCGGACAGCGGGGCGTTCGCCGCGGTCGGTGGCGCGCTCAAACAGGACCTGGCGCTGATCACCGATCGTCTGGAGTCCTACGTGCGCGGGGACCGGGGCGACCTGACGCGTTTGGCCGGGCTCGCGGAGCCCCTGGGTCGGCTTGGGGATACCCTCGGCATGCTGGAATTGGTCGAGCTGCGGGACCGTCTTCACCCGCATATCGAAGAAATCCGGAAGAGCGTGGATACGCAGCAGGAGCCGCATGAGAACGTCCTCATGGCGCTGGCCGGGGATCTTCTGGCGATCGAATCGGCGCTGCTCGACCTGTCGCAGGTCAGCGCGACGAAACTTGTCGAAGGGGGCAACGGCGCCGTGTCGGCACTGGATATGTCGCAAGCCGAGTATCGCGCGCATGTGCAGACCACGCTCGATCTTGTGGTTCTGGAACTCGCCAGACTTCGTGAGGCATTGTCGGCTTACATCGAAGGGGGCGAGGCAAACACCGTGCTGCTTGAGGTGCCGGTGGCCTTGCGTTCGCTCGCGGGCGCATTGGCGATCGTCAATCAGCCGCGCGTATCCGCCCTGATCGAGGGACTGGGCCGCTACATCGAGCGCCATGCCCAGGGAGACAGGCCCGCGCCCGAGTCCGATGAGGCGGACGCACTTGCCGACTTGTTCGGCGGAATTGAATACTACCTGTCCTACTTGCTACGCCCCGCGCTGGGACACGACCGTGCGCTGGACACCGCGGACCAGGCGCTGCTGCAGCTGCTTGGTGAGGAAACGATCGAACCGGCAGCGGCCGCCGACCCCGAAGAGGCGGTGCTCGCTGCAGGCGACGTGGCCGGCGTAACGGATTCCGAACTTATTCCCGACGAGGCAACACCGGACGCCCCCGGCGACGCAGAGACCGCCGAATCGGCGCCCGCATCCGAGAGCCTGATCGATCCGGAGATTCTCGATGTCTTTCTCGAGGAAGCCAATGAGGAGGTGGAGAATATCCAGGCGCAATGCCCTGCATGGCGGGATCAGCCGGAATCGGAGGAGCCTTTGGCCCTGCTGCGTCGCTCCTTCCACACCCTCAAGGGCAGCGGACGTCTGGTAGGGGCGAGCGAAATCGGCGAGTTCGCGTGGTCCATGGAGAACCTGCTGAATCGTGTCATTGACGGAACGGTCACTGCCGGACAGGAGGTGGTCGGGCTGGTCGAGGAGGCTGCCCGGCTGTTGCCCGAACTGGTCGCGCGGATCGGCGCCAGTGGCAATTCGGCACCGGAGGTCGAGTCCCTGCAGGAGCGTGCCTTCGCGATGGCGAATGGCGAAGCATTGCCAGCTTCCGTGGGGGCCGGAGAGATTTCCGAGGAGGGACTGGAGCTTTCCCTTGGGGAGTCGCTGCAAACCGCTCCCGTCGAGACGATAGACATCGAGCCTCCGGCGGAACCGCCAGAAGCGCTTCCGGTGGCGGCGCTGCATGAGGAGTCGGCTTTGCCCGTCGACAGTGAAGTGCAGCAGGCGATCCCTGTACCGCTGGTCCCGCCCGAGGACCAGTCTCTCGCCGAGGGCCACGGGCTCGACAGCGGAGCTGAAGTTGCAACCGGGGCCGCACAAGGACAAGGGTTCGAGGGTGAACTCGAACTCGAGAAAGAGGCCGAAGCCCAAGCGGAGTCGGACCTTCTCAACGGGAACCCGGCTGAAGTGGATGATGCTCCGGCCGAGGCTGAAATGCCGCCTGCCTCCGAGCTTCCGGCGCCAATCGAACTCGAGGCGACCCTGTTCGATATCTTCAGGCGGGAGACAGAGGAGCATCTGGATGTTCTGCAACAGTACCTGGAGCGTTGCAAAGCTGCGCCCGCGGAGTGCGACTACAGCGATGATCTGAAGAGATCCCTGCATACCCTGCGCGGCAGCGCGGACATGGCTGGGGTGGCGCCACTGGCGCAGGTGGCCGGAAAGCTGGAGCACTGGGTTGCTGCGCGTGCGGACAAAGGCCAGGCGGTGAATGCGTCTCTGCTGGATCTGCTCGAGCGCGGGCACGCAACCATGCAGTCGCTGCTGGAGGTGATCAACCGGCCGGGCGCCGACATGCCCCACTCTGAGGCGCTGCTGAACGACATCGCCAGGGAGGTCGAGCGGCTCGACCAGGAGCCGCTAGAGCGGCTCGAGATGGCCTCGGCGGAATCCGATGAGTACGACGAAGAGTTGGCCGCCATCTTCATCGAGGAGGCGCGCGAACTGATCGATCTGCTGGAAGCGGCATTCGTCGACTGGAACGCCGATTTTGCGGACTCGCAGGCCGTGGCACAGATGCAGCGCGGGCTGCATACCATGAAAGGCGGCGCCCGACTGGCATCGCTGTCCGCGATAGGCGATCTCACGCATGCGGCCGAATCACTTCTCGAGGGAATCGTGGAGCGGCGCACGACGCCCGATTCCGGGATCCTGGAACTGGTCAGAGAGACCCTGGATGCTCTCGCCGATCAGGTCGAGGGTCTCGAGCAGGGTATCCCCCTCGAGGCGCAGCCCGCGCTCATCGCGCAACTCGAGGCCGTCGTGCGCGGTGCGGATCCGGAGGCCGCGGTGGCGCCGCCAGATCGGGAGGAGAGCACGCTCGAGGCCGAACCGGAGAACGGGGAAGAGGGCGCGGAGCAGGACCAGGAGCCTGTCCCGACGCCGGCAGCGGATGCGATTGTTGCGTCGGATTCGCCTGCAGAGGTGGACGAGCAGGACGATCTGCAGGCGCTGGATGAACTGGAACAGCTGGAGGAGTCCTACTCGCTGCCGGATTCCGAACTCTTGACCGATTCGGAACTGCTGTCGGAAACCGGAATTTCGGAACCCTCGGCGCTGCCGCGGGGTGATGGTGACCTTCTCAGCGGCATCGGAGAGGATTCCCGCATCATCCAGTTCCCCGATTCCGGAAATCGGGAGGAGTCGTCGCAGCAGAAACCCCACCAGCCTCCGCCGGAAGAGGAAACCGAGCAGGCTCCCAGTCGCGACCAGGTCAGGGTGTCTGCGGCGCTACTCGACGGTATGGTGAACAACGCGGGCGAGATGCATATCTACGGCGCCCGGATTGAACAGCAGAACAAGCTGTTCGGGCAAAACATCGAAGAGTTGTTCCAGACCATCAGTCGCCTGCAGGATCAGCTTCGGAAACTCGAGAACGAAACCGAGGCACAGATCCTGTCCGGGCACGAACGCCAACACGAAGGCGATTTGCCGGCCGGATTCGACCCGCTCGAAATGGATCGTTATTCGATGATCCAACAGCTCTCACGTGCGCTCTCCGAGACCACCGAGGATCTGAGCAACATCGGAACGACGCTGGGCGAGATGACCCGCGACACCGAGACCCTGCTGCAGCAGCAGGCCCGAATTCACAACGACCTCCAGGAAGGACTGCTGCGCACCCGCATGGTGCCGGTCGGGTCACGAGCCACCCGCTTGCAGCGCTTGGTGCGCCAGACAGCGCAGACACTCGGGAAAAAGGCGGAGCTCGTGCTGAGCGGCGAACAGGGAGAGATCGATCGCAGCATCCTGGACAAGATGATCGGCCCCCTCGAGCACATGCTGCGCAATGCCGTGGCCCACGGTATCGAGTCCGCGGATGAGCGCCGTAAGGCCGGCAAGCCATCGCTCGGGCGCATTTCCCTGGATGTCGGACGCGAGGGTTCGGAGGTCGTGCTGACCGTCTCTGACGATGGGCGCGGACTGGACCGCGACGCCATCCGGCGCAAGGCGGAAGGCAAGGGCTTGATCGATCCTTCCGTGGACATCTCCGGAGAGGAGCTGGATGCCTTCATCCTGGAGGCCGGCCTGTCGACCAGTGCCGGTGTTTCGCAGGTCGCGGGCCGCGGTGTCGGTATGGACGTGGTTGCCAGCGAGATAAAACAGCTCGGCGGCAGCCTGGATATCCATTCGGACCCGGGAAAGGGGGCACGCTTCGTGATTCGCCTGCCGTTCACGCTCGCCATCAGCGAGGCCCTCCTGGTTGCCGTGGGAGACGAGATTTTCGTGGTCCCGCATGGCAGCATGGATGGGATCAGCCGCATAGCGAAGGATGAACTGGAGGCCTGTTATCGCGGCGAGCAGGAGGCCTTCGAGTTCGATGGAAAGGACTACCGGGTGCGCTATCTTGGCGATCTGCTCGGTCTGGGGCCCCGTCAGCTGCCCGAAACGGCACGCTGGCTGCCCATTCTTTTGGTGAGGTCCGGTGAGCATCGGGTCGCCCTCCAGGTGGATCGCCTGCTCGGAAATCGCGAGGTGGTCGTCAAGTCCATTGGTACCCAGCTCAGCGGGATTCGCTGGTTCAGTGGCGGCACCATCCTGGCGGACGGAAACGTTGCCCTGATCCTCGACATGGTGGCGCTGATGCGTATGGAGACCGCGCAACAGACACTGCCAAGCGCGGTAGCCGAGGAAGAGGCGGCCGAAGGCATTCGGGTCCTGGTAGTCGACGACTCGATTACCGTGCGCAAAGTGACCGGAAGGCTTCTGGAGCGTCACAACATGGCGGTTACGACAGCCAGAGACGGCGTGGATGCGCTCGCGATGCTGCAGCAGGAGAAGCCGGACGTGGTGCTGCTCGATATCGAGATGCCGCGTATGGACGGGTTCGAGCTGGCGCGGCACATGCAGAGCTCCGAGACGCTCCGCGATGTGCCGATCATCATGATCACCTCGCGCACCGGCACCAAGCATCGCCTGCATGCGGTCGATCTGGGTGTTAAGCGTTATCTTGGCAAACCCTACCAGGAAGCCGAACTGCTGGAGAACATCTACAGCGTTCTGGCCGGGGTAGAGGCGTGAATGCCGCGGCAGCGGGAATGGAGATCCGCGGGATAGCGATCCCCCTGCAGGAACACACACTGCTGCTGCCAAACGAGGCAGTCGTCGACATCATCGGCGACCGGGAGCTGGCGCCCCTGGCTGGCGCGCCCGACTGGGTTGCCGGTGCCACGGACTGGCAGCGGCGCCGGCTCATCGTGGTTCAGTTCGAACATCTGTTGGGGCAGCCCTGGGTGGTCTCCAGCCAGCGGCGGCGTATCGTCGTCTGTCAATCCCTGAGCGGGAATGCCGACTACTTTCTTGGCATCATCGGCCTGTCGATACCGCGTCTGGTGCGGATCAGTGCGGACCAGATGCACGCGGAGGTGGCGGCGGCCGAACTCGCGCAAGCACCGATACAGGCGGTGCTGCGGTTCAACGGAGCGCCCGCCCTGATACCCGATCTTTTGGAGCTTGAACGCCGTCTGGAGGATTTCACTTGAGCGAACCGCGATCTTTTGCAGAGCGGTGATGCATCACACGCTGAAGTCCTGCTCAAGTGGGGCCGTCGAAGTCTCCCCACAGGGTTTGCAGTGCAGATATGGCGGCCAGGGGCGCCGTTTCCGTGCGCAGGATGCGGGGCCCCAGGCGGATCGCTTGAAACGCTTTGCGGGTAGCGGCATCGCGCTCTGTCGGTGATAAGCCACCCTCCGGGCCGACCAGCAGGGTGACTTCCTCCCCGGGGTGGTCGACCCCCTTCAGTCCGGAGGGCGCCCGATGGTCAAGTAGAAGTCCCCGGCCGCTGAATTCGCTCAGCCACCGGTCGAATGGCCTGGCGTCCCGCAGCGCCGGAATCAGGCTGCGCCCGGATTGCCCGCAGGCATGCCGGACCACGCCCTGCCAGTGCGCTTGGCGAGAGGCCAGGCGTTCGCCCGACAGGCGCACCACACTTCGTTCGGTAAACAGGGGTTGTATCCGCCACACCCCAAGCTCCACCGCCTTCTGCAGGGCGTAGTCTATTCGCTCGCCGCGCGAGACACCGATCGCGAGGTGGATTTTCAGCGCCGGCGGCGTCTCACAATGCTGGACATCGCCAACCTCTGCGGTCAGGGCCGATTTGCTCCCACTCCCGAGGCGCGCCTCGAAATCCCGCCCTGAACCGTCGAAGAGCACGATCGGGTCGCCGCGCCTGAGTCGCAGCACCCGTAGCAGGTGGCGGCTGGCCTGCTCGTCCAGCAGTGCTTGCTGACCGCTTGCCAATGGCCCATCGCAGAATACCCGCGGAATGCGCACGCGCCGCGTCCCTCAGAGCCCGAGTCGATCCCAGATCTCGAGGGTTGGGCCCGCCTGGTTCATGGTGTAGAAATGCAGGCCGGGGGAGCCCGCATCCAGCAACTTCTGGCATAACTCGGTGACGACATCGGCGCCGAATGCGCGGATGCTTGCGCTGTCGTCACCGAAACCTTCCAGTCGTTTGCGTATCCAGCGGGGAATCTCCGCACCGCAGGCATCCGAGAAACGCGCCAGGTTGCTGAAGTTGGTGATCGGCATGATGCCGGGAACGATCGGCAACGTGACCCCGCGCTGATGGCACTGATCCACGAAATGCGCGTAGGCATCCACATTGAAGAAGTACTGGGTGATGGCCGAATCCGCGCCAGCGCGTGCCTTGTTGCAGAAATTTTCGATATCGGTCAGGAAGTCACGTGCCTGTGGATGCATCTCGGGATAGGCGGCGATCTCGATGTGGAAGTGATCCGCAAATTCCGAACGGATCAGGGTGACCAGTTCATTGGCATAGGAGAGGTCTCCGCCACCAATGCCGGTGCCTGAAGGGCGGTCGCCCCGCAGGGCGACAATACGGTGGATGCCCTGATCGCGGTAGCGCGCCAGGATCGCAATCGTCTCGTCGATGGTGTTCCCGATGCAGGTCAGGTGGGGCGCCGTGTCGATGTCCTGCTCACGCAGCCAATCCACGGTGGCGAAGGTATTGTTCTGGGTCGAGCCGCCCGCCCCGTAGGTGCAGGAAAAGAACGCCGGGTTCTTCGCATTCAGCGCCGCGACCGTGCGACGCATGTTGTCGAAGCCCTTCTCGGTCTTGGGCGGGAAGAGCTCGAAGCTGAAAGTCTTTTGGGTATTCATAAGAGTAAATAAACCGCTAAGGACGCGAAGTTCGCCAAGCCTTGAGAGTTGCTGCCGGGAGTTCCCCGGCAACTCGCATCATGCGTCGGAGTCAGCCGACGGCAGAGCTGAAGAATCTTCGCGGCCTTTGCGTCCTTCGCGGTTAAATTTCTTCCGATCAGTAACGATAGTGTTCCGGCTTGTAAGGGCCTTCCACCGGTATGCCGAGGTAGTCCGCCTGGTCCTGCGACAACTCGGTCAGATGGGCGCCGATCTTTCCCAGGTGCAGGCGGGCGACCTCTTCATCCAGCTTCTTGGGCAGGATGAAGACACCCACCGGGTATTCATCCGTCTTGCTGAACAGCTCGATCTGGGCCAGTACCTGGTTGGTGAAGGAGTTCGACATCACGAAACTCGGATGCCCGGTGGCGCAGCCCAGGTTCACTAGTCGGCCCTCGGCCAGCAAAGTGATCCGGTGGCCATCCGGGAATACGATCTGGTCGACCTGCGGCTTGATATTGATCCACTCGTACTGACGCAACGAATCCACCTGGATCTCATTGTCGAAGTGGCCGATGTTGCACACGATAGCCTGGTCCTTCATGGCGGCCATGTGGTCGTGGGTGATGATGTCCTTGTTACCCGTGGTGGTCACGAAGATGTCCGCGATCGGTGCGGCCTCCTCCATGGTGACCACGCGGAAGCCTTCCATCGCCGCCTGCAGCGCGCAGATGGGATCGATCTCGGTAACCCAGACCGTGGCGCCCAAGCCGCGCAGAGACTGTGCCGACCCCTTGCCGACATCACCGTAACCGCACACCAGGGATATCTTGCCGGCGATCATCACGTCGGTGGCGCGCTTGATTCCGTCCACCAACGACTCCCGACAGCCATACAGGTTGTCGAACTTGGACTTGGTCACAGAGTCGTTAACGTTCATGCCGGGGAACAGCAGCTTGCCGTCTTTGAACATCTCGTAAAGGCGATGCACGCCGGTGGTGGTCTCTTCGGTCACGCCACGGATCGACTTGGCCATTTTCACGTACCGCTGGGGATCTTCTGCCAGAGAGCGTTTCAGGACGCCGAGAATCACCTGCCACTCTTCCGAGTCGCCTTCCTTTGCCTCGGGCACGCTCGACTTCGCATATTCCACGCCTTTGTGCACCAGCAGGGTGGCATCGCCGCCGTCGTCCAGGATCATGTTGGGGCAGCCGTCCCCGTCCGGCCAGTTGAGCACCTGCTCGGTACACCACCAGTACTCCTCGAGCGTCTCGCCCTTCCAGGCATACACAGGGATGCCGCGCGCAGCGATTGCGGCGGCCGCATGGTCCTGGGTGGAGAAAATGTTGCAGGAGCACCAGCGGACCTCGGCCCCGAGTTCCACCAGGGTCTCGATCAGGACGGCGGTCTGGATGGTCATGTGCAGCGACCCGGTGATGCGGGCGCCGGCAAGCGGCTTCTCCTGGCCGTATTTCTCGCGCAGGGCCATCAGTCCCGGCATCTCGGTTTCCGCGATGGCGATTTCCTTGCGGCCCCAATCGGCCAGGGACATATCGGCGACTTTGTAGTCGGTGAACTCACTCACAGTTCCACTCCTTAAGATTGAATCGTTGAGTGAGCGCCGTTGAAAAGTTCGTGGCATGGATCCGAGCCTGGCCCTCGCTTTGGGGTTGCAGCGCTCCTCGGATCGGCGTTGTGCAGCGTTTTAGGCGTCCGCCTGTGGGAAACATTGAATCGCGATGCAAATACTAAATCAATTGCGGCGGACGTTCAGTCGGTCGAACGTCAGTAAACAAAGGGTTTTTGAGAACCGCAGGCGCCCGTTCGGCAAAAGCATATTGAACGCAGAAGAGCGGGCGTCGATGCCTCATCGAAGCGATCCCCGGCGGCGCGCCGGGGAGATGGCTGGGAAAATCAATCGGCAGCGGCGCGCAAGGCGTCTGCCTTGTCGGTCAGTTCCCAGGTGAAGCCTTCGTTCTCGCGCCCGAAGTGGCCGTAGGCCGCCGTCTTGCGGTACTTGATCAGATCGGCATTCAGCAGATCGAGCATCCGCAGGATGCCGAATGGACGCAGGTCGAAGTGTTCACGGATGAGCTCCACGATCTTTTCGTCCGATACCTCGCCCGTGCCGAAGGTCTCGACCATGATGGAGGTCGGTTCGGCGACGCCGATGGCATAGGACACCTGGATTTCGCAACGTTCCGCCAAACCGGCGGCGACGACGTTCTTGGCGACATAACGGCCCGCGTAGGCGGCGGAACGGTCCACCTTGGAGGGATCCTTGCCCGAGAAGGCGCCGCCACCGTGGCGCGCAGCGCCGCCATAGGTATCGACGATGATCTTGCGCCCGGTGAGGCCCGCGTCGCCCATGGGCCCGCCGATCACGAACTTGCCGGTTGGGTTGATGTGGATCCGGGTATCGGCGCTCAGCAGACCGGTTGGCTCCAGGACCGGCTTGATGATGGTGTCGAGCACGGCATCACGCAGCGCGGCTTCTCTCAGGGTGTCCGCGTGCTGGGTTGACAGGACCACGGCCTCGATGCCGACCGGCTTGCCGTCCTGATAATGAAAGCTCACCTGGCTCTTGGCGTCCGGGCGCAGCCAGTCCAGTTCGCCGTTCTTGCGCACCTCGGCCTGGCGCTCAACCAGGCGGTGAGCGTACTGGATCGGGGCGGGCATCAGCACGTCTGTCTCGTTGGTCGCGTAACCGAACATGATGCCCTGGTCGCCGGCTCCCTGTTCCTCGGGTTTTGCCCGGTCGACGCCCTGGTTGATGTCCGGCGATTGCACGCCCAGCGCGGTCATCACCGCACAGCTCTCCCAGTCGAAACCCATGGCCGAGCTGTGGTAGCCGATCTCCCGGATGGTCTGCCGGATGATGTGTTCGTAGTCCGGTTTCGCGGTGGTGGTTATCTCCCCGGCGATCATGGCCATGCCGGTCTTGAAGACGGTTTCACAGGCCACCCGTGCATGCGGGTCCTCCGCCAGGATGGCGTCAAGAATCGCGTCTGAGACCTGATCGGCCATCTTGTCCGGGTGGCCTTCGGATACGGATTCGGAGGTGAAGGTGAAGTCATTCGCCATGGGCTCTTCCTTTGCTTTAACCGCGCCGTTTGGGCGGGGGGATATCTGTTAAGGTGCGCGATTCTACACTGTCGTTTTACCGGCTGGGATTCAAAGTATTCGGCCGGCAAGCAGAAGACTTGATAGAGGAGCAAACAGATGGTTTCACTGCAGACACCGGTGTGTGATTTTGGCCAGGCGGTCCGTGATTTTGTACTGCCCGGGGTGGATGGACGCACCTGGACCATGCGCGACTGCATGGGGCCGCACGGTTTGCTGGTGATGTTTATCTGCAACCATTGCCCCTACGTGAAGGCCGTGCTCGACCGGATCGTGCGTGATACCGCGGAACTCCGTGAGCTGGGGGTCAACAGTGTCGCGATCATGTCCAACGACCCGAACCAGTACGAAGAGGACTCGTTCGAGAACATGCGGGCTATCGCTGAGCGGATGGAGTTCCCGTTCCCGTACCTGTTGGACGAAAGTCAGGCGGTGGCAAAGGATTTTGGGGCCGTGTGTACCCCGGACTTTTTCGGCTACAACGCGGCAGGGGAACTGCAGTACCGGGGGCGGCTGGATGAGAGTCGCAAGCAGGCCGCGCCGTCGGATGTGCGGCGCGACCTTTTCGAGGCGATGCGCCAGGTAGCGGAAACCGGGCGGGGGCCGGAGGAGCAGATCCCCAGCATGGGATGCTCCATCAAATGGAAGGAATGAGTCCTGGTGTGCGAGGTAATTTCCATTAAAAAATAGTTGCTTGTCGCTTGCCCTGGATCAGTTTCCGGGCTGGTTTATGGGAGTATTTGAATATTCCGGGAATGCGGCCTTGCCCCACCTGAGAGTCCTGGGTCAGAATACCCGACCCATTTTTTCCGCCTGAGGTCACACCGGTTCCGATCGATCCGGTAACTGGATCGCGGGAAGACAGCCCAATTACTGGATACGTGCCGGGTGAGTTGGCACGGCGCAGATTTTTTTCGCCTTTGAATCAGGAGGGGCCTATGTCCTCACGTAGAGAACTCGCTAACGCCATTCGCGCACTCAGCATGGATGCCGTCCAAAAAGCCAAGTCCGGTCACCCGGGCGCGCCCATGGGAATGGCCGACATTGCCGAAGTGCTGTGGAACGACCACATGGTGCACAACCCCGGCAACCCCAACTGGGCCAACCGCGACCGCTTCGTCCTGTCCAACGGACACGGCTCGATGCTCATCTACTCTCTGCTGCATCTCACCGGTTACGATCTGACCATCGATGACCTGAAGCAGTTCCGTCAGCTGCACTCCAGGACCCCGGGTCACCCGGAGTACGGCTACGCGCCGGGCGTCGAGACCACCACCGGTCCGCTCGGGCAGGGCATCACCAACGGCGTTGGCATGGCGATCGCCGAGAAGGCGCTGGCAGGCCAGTTCAACCAGAAAGGCCACGACATCGTCGATCACCACACCTACGTTTTCCTCGGTGATGGCTGCATGATGGAAGGCATCTCGCACGAAGCCTGTTCCCTGGCCGGCACCCTCGGCCTGGGCAAGCTGATCGCTTTCTGGGACGACAACGGTATCTCGATCGACGGTCACGTCGACGGCTGGTTCACCGACGACACCCCGAAGCGCTTCGAAGCCTATGGTTGGCACGTGATTCCTGGTGTCGACGGGCACGACCCGGAATCCGTACAGAAGGCGCTCGAGCTGGCCAAGGCCATGACCGACAAGCCGACTTTGATCTGCTGCAAGACCACCATCGGTTTCGGTTCGCCGAACAAGGCCGGTTCGCACGCGAGTCACGGCGCCCCCCTGGGTGACGACGAGATCAACCTGACCAAGGCCGCCCTGGGTTGGGATCACGGTCCTTTTGAGGTCCCATCCGACGTCTACCATGCCTGGGATGCGAAGGAAAAGGGAGCGGCGGCAGAGAAGGCCTGGAACGAGAAGTTCGATGCCTACCGTGCGGGTTTTCCTGAGTTGGCGGCCGAGTTCGAACGCCGCATGGCGGGTGAAATGCCGGCTGACTGGGCTGAAAAATCTGCGGCCTTCATCGCCGAGACGAATGCGGCGGCCTCCAGCCCGGCCACCCGCAAGGCCTCTCTCGATTCCATCGAGGCTTATTCGCCGATGCTGCCCGAGTTGTTCGGTGGTTCCGCCGACCTGGGTTGTTCCAACCTGACCGAGTGGACCGGCTACAAGCCGATGGACAACAACGAGGTGCCCAACTACGTGCGCTATGGCGTGCGTGAGTTCGGTATGTCCGCGATCATGAACGGTATCGCCCTGCATGGCGGCCTGATTCCTTTCGGCGCGACCTTCCTGATGTTCTCCGAATATGCGCGCAACGCGCTGCGCATGGCGGCCCTTATGAAGGTGCCGAGCGTGTTCGTGTACACCCATGACTCCATCGGTCTGGGTGAAGACGGCCCGACCCACCAGCCGATCGAGCAGATTCCGACCCTGCGCATGATTCCCAACATGAACGTATGGCGTCCCTGCGATGCGGTTGAATCGGCGGTTGCCTGGCAGCAGGCAGTCGAGCGCCGCGATGGCCCGACCTCGCTGATCTTCTCCCGTCAGGGCCTGCCACACCAGAACCGCAGCAACGAACAGATCGAAGCGATCAAGAAGGGCGGCTATGTCCTGAAAGACTGTGACGGCACCCCGGACTGCATCGTGATCGCGACCGGTTCGGAAGTGGCTATCGCGATGGAGGCTGCCGAGGCATCCAGCAAGAACGTGCGCGTGGTTTCCATGCCGAGCACCAGCGTGTTCGACGCGCAGGACGCGGCTTACAAGGAGTCGGTTCTGCCGGCAGGCGTCACCGCGCGGGTTGCGGTCGAAGCGGCCTGCACCGACGGCTGGTACAAGTACGTCGGTATGACCGGCAAGGTGGTCGGCATCGACCGCTTTGGCGAGTCCGCCCCGGCGGGCGAGCTGTTCAAGGAGTTCGGCTTTACCGCTGAAAACGTGGGTGCCGCAATCGACGAGGTGTGCGCGTAAGCGACGCCCGCGTCCAGGGGTGGCCGTTGGTCGGCCGCCCCTCTCAGGATTTCAAAACCAAGACTGATTCAAGTTGAGGAGCAATGAGTATGACGATCAAAGTAGGTATTAACGGTTTCGGTCGTATCGGCCGCATGGCTTTCCGCGCGATTTCCCAGGACTTTTCTGACGACATCGAAGTCGTCGGTATCAACGACCTGCTGGATGCCGATTACCTGGCTTACATGCTGAAGTACGACTCCGTGCACGGTAACTTCAAGGGCGACATCGCTGTCGACGGCAACAACCTGGTTGTCAATGGCAAGACCATCCGCCTGACCGCCGAGCGCGATCCGGCCAACCTGGCATGGTCCGACATCGGTGCCGACCTGGTGCTGGAGTGCACCGGCTTCTTCCTGACCGAAGAGACCTGTCAGAAGCACATCGACGCTGGCGCCAAGAAGGTTGTCATGTCCGCACCGTCCAAGGACGGCACCCCGATGTTCGTTTACGGCGTCAACCACGAGACCTATGCGGGCCAGGCGATCATCTCCGCTGCCTCCTGTACCACCAACTGCCTGGCGCCGGTTGCCAAGGTGCTGCACGACAAGTGGGGCATCAAGCGTGGCCTGATGACCACTGTTCACGCAGCTACCGCTACCCAGAAGACCGTTGATGGTCCTTCCATGAAGGACTGGCGCGGCGGTCGCGGCATTCTGGAGAACATCATCCCGTCCTCCACTGGTGCGGCCAAGGCTGTTGGCGTTGTGCTGCCGGAACTGAATGGCAAGCTGACCGGTATGGCTTTCCGCGTGCCGACTTCCGACGTGTCCGTCGTCGACCTGACCGTGGAGCTGAACAACGAAGCCTCCTACGACGACATCTGTGCCGCTATGAAGGAAGCTTCCGAGACGCCGGGAATCGGTGACACCCTGGCTTATACCGATGAGAAGGTTGTATCCACCGACTTCCGTGGCTGCGGTTCCTCCTCCATCTTCGATGCCGGCGCTGGCATCGCACTGGACGGCACCTTCGTCAAGGTTGTTTCCTGGTACGACAACGAGTACGGCTACACCTGCAACATGCTGCGTTTCGCCAAGCACGTTGCTGGCTGATCAAGCTGGACTGTTCTGGCCGCCAACCGCCAGAACGCGATCGCCCCTCCCCCATTCATGGGGGAGGTTGGGAGGGGGATGCCGAGTCTGTTCCCCCTCCTGGCCTCCCTCGCGGACGGGGGAGGGATGGTTGTTACGAGACTCAGAGAGTCTTTTGGTCAGCGCAGGCTGACCTGAACACTTTCAAGCATTAAGACATCCAAGGAGTTCACTATGGCTTTCATCAAGCTGACCGACCTCGATCTCGCCGGCAAGCGCGTACTGATTCGCGCTGATCTCAACGTGCCGGTCAAAGATGGCAAGGTTACCTCCGACGCCCGCATCAGCGCTTCCATGCCGACCATCGAGCACTGTGCCAAGGCCGGCGCCAAGGTGATGGTGATGTCCCACCGCGGTCGCCCGAGCGAGGGCAAGGTGGATGAAGAGAACTCGATGGCGCCGATTGCCGACGACATGAGTGCCAAGTTGGGCAAGCCGGTGCGCCTGATCAAGGACTACCTCGAAGGCGGTTTCGAGGTCGCAGAAGGCGAAGTCGTGTTGTTCGAAAACGTGCGCTTCAATGAAGGCGAGAAAAAGGACGACGAGGCGCTGGCAAAGAAGTACGCCGCGCTGTGCGACATCTTCGTGATGGACGCCTTCGGCACGGCTCACCGCGCCCAGGCTTCCACGCACGGCGCCGGCAAGTTCGCACCGACCGCGTGCGCCGGCCTGCTGCTTTCCGAAGAGCTCGACAGTCTCGCCAAGGCGCTGGCCAAGCCGGCACGCCCGATGGTCGCCATCGTGGGTGGTTCCAAGGTGTCCACCAAGCTGACCGTGCTCGAGGCGCTCTCCGAGAAGGTCGACCAGCTGGTTGTCGGTGGCGGAATTGCCAACACCTTCCTGGCGGCTACCGGCCACCCGGTGGGCAAGTCGCTGTACGAGGCGGACCTGGTCGATACCGCCAAGGCGCTGATCGAAAAAATGAAGGCGCGCGGTGCCAACATTCCGATCGCGGTCGATGTAGTCTGCGGCAAGGAGTTTTCCGAGACTGCCGAAGCGACCCTGAAGGACGCCTCCGATGTGACCGATGACGATATGATCTTCGATATCGGCCCCAAGTCCGCCCAGGAACTGGCGGCTATCATCGAGAAGGCTGGAACTGTTGTGTGGAACGGCCCGGTCGGCGTTTTCGAGTTCGATCAGTTCGGTGAGGGCACCAAGACGGTGTCGATGGCGATTGCCAACTCCGACTGTTTCTCGCTGGCGGGTGGGGGCGATACGATTGCCGCCATTCAGAAGTACGACATCTATGACAAGGTGTCTTACATCTCCACCGCCGGTGGCGCCTTCCTCGAATACCTGGAAGGCAAGACGCTGCCAGCCGTTGCCATGTTGGAGGAAGCGGCCAAGCGCTAGGCACACCACTCAAAGGAGGGCAGCAGGGCTGCCCTCCTTTGCGCTTAAGCTGCACAATATCCGGTTGGCAGAAAGCCGGTTAAAACATTACAGGGAAAGCGTACACCGCTTTCGGAAAACCAAAGTATGCGTAGACGAACAAAGATCGTGGCGACACTCGGTCCGGCAACCGACGACCAGAAGGTGCTGGACGAGGTGATTGCGGCCGGCGTCGACGTGGTGCGCCTCAACATGTCCCATGGCAACTACGAAGAGCACGAGCGGCGCGCCGAGTGGGTTCGAAACCGTGCCCGCGCCAGTGGCCGCCAGGTCGGCGTCCTCGTCGACCTGCAGGGCCCGAAGATTCGGATTGCGCGCTTCGAGAACGATCGAGTGAAACTGGTGTCGGGCGAGCGCTTCGTGATCGATACCCACTGGGACCCGAACAAGGGAAACCAGGAGCGTGTCGGCACCACCTACGCCACGTTGAACGAGGAATGCAAACGGGGCGACACCCTGTTGCTGAACGATGGATTGATCGTCCTCTGGGTTGAAGAGGTTGCCGGTAGCGAAGTGCGTTGCAAGGTCGTTATCGGTGGCGTGCTGTCCAATAACAAGGGCATCAACAAGCAGGGCGGTGGCCTTTCGGCGCCTGCGCTCACTGAAAAAGACCGCGAAGACATCAAGTTCGCCGCAAGCATCGAGGCCGACTACATCGCCGTCTCTTTCGTGCAGGAGGCGGAAGACGTCGATCTTGCACGCCGCTTGCTGCGCGAGGCGGGTGGTGATGGCGGCGTGGTCTCCAAGATCGAGCGCGCCGAGGCGCTCGACTGCATCGAGGACATCATCGATGCCTCTGATGTGATCATGGTCGCGCGCGGCGATCTCGGGGTGGAAATCGGCGATGCGGAACTCCCGGCCGTGCAAAAGCGCTTGATCAACAGCGCGCGCACCATGAACTGCGTGGTGATCACCGCGACCCAGATGATGGAGTCGATGATAGAGAACCCCATCCCGACCCGTGCCGAGGTGTTCGATGTGGCCAACGCCGTGTTGGACGGTACCGATGCGGTCATGCTGTCTGCCGAAACGGCGGCAGGCAAGTATCCCGTCAAGGCGATCGAGGCGATGGACCGTGTCTGCAAGGAGGCCGAAAAGCAGACCTCGGTGAGGCGTTCGGACCACCGTTTGCATACGGTCTTCGGGCGCATTGACGAGTCGATTGCAATGGCGACCATGTATACCGCCAACCACCTTGGGGTGGCGGCGATCGCCTGCCTTACCGAATCCGGATCGACACCCAAGTGGATGTCGCGGATATCATCCGGCATCCCCATCTACGCCTTGACGAATCATGTGGCGACCCGTAGAAGAGTGACCCTGTTCCGCGGCGTCTACCCGGTCAGTTTCGAACTTGCCGAGGGCACCGATTCGCAACACGCCAACACCGAGGTGATCGAGGAACTGCAGCGTTGGGGCGCGGTTCGTGACGACGATCTGGTCATTATCACCAAAGGCGACCTCAATGGCGTGTCCGGTGGCACCAACGTGATGAAGATCATCCGAGTGGGTGAACACTTCATCGGCGAGGATTGACCGACAACCCCGACTGACATTCATCTCAACTACCTAAGGAGTAAGCAATGGCACTTATTTCACTGCGCCAGCTCTTGGATCACGCGGCCGAGCACGGTTATGGCCTGCCGGCATTCAACGTCAACAATATGGAACAGGTCAAGGCCATCATGGAGGCCGCCGATGCGGTCAACAGCCCGGTCATCCTGCAGGGTTCCGCCGGTGCGCGTTCCTACGCTGGTGAGGCCTTCCTGCGCCACCTGATCCTGGCGGCCAACGAGGCCTACCCGCACATTCCGGTGTGCATGCACCAGGACCACGGCACCTCACCGGAGGTCTGCCTGCGTTCCATTCAGTCCGGTTTTTCCTCGGTCATGATGGATGGCTCGCTGATGGAAGACGGGAAAACCCCGTCCTCCTACGAGTACAACGTCGATGTCACCTCGCGTACCGTCAAGATGGCGCATGCGGGTGGTGTTTCCGTGGAAGGCGAACTGGGTTGTCTGGGTTCGCTGGAAACCGGCCAGGCTGGCGAAGAAGACGGCATCGGCGCCGAGGGCACCCTGTCCCACGACCAGCTGTTGACCGATCCGGACGAGGCGGCCGACTTCGTCAAGAAGACCGGCGTCGACGCACTCGCGATCGCCATCGGCACTTCGCACGGCGCTTACAAGTTCACCCGTCCGCCGACCGGTGACATCCTGGCGATCGAGCGAGTCAAGGAGATCCACGCCCGCATCCCCGATACCCATCTCGTGATGCACGGCTCCTCTTCTGTACCGCAGGACTGGCTCGCGATCATCAACGAGTACGGTGGCGACATGGGCGAGACCTATGGCGTGCCGGTCGAGGAGATCGTCGAGGGCATCAAGCACGGTGTGCGCAAGGTCAACATCGACACGGACCTGCGGATGGCCTCCACCGGTTCCATCCGCAAGCACCTGGCCGAGAACAAGTCCAACTTCGACCCGCGTAAATTCTTCAAGGAATCCACCAAGGCGATGTCCGACATCTGCAAGGCCCGCTACGAGTCCTTCGGGTGCGCCGGCATGGCCGACAAGATCAAGCCGATCTCGTTGGAGGACATGCAGAAGCGCTATGCAAGCGGTGAGCTGGATCCGAAGGTCAACTGATCTTCCGCACGATTCCGGCGTTTGCAGAGGGGGTGCTCAGGCACCCCCTTTTTTGTGCTCGCGGCCTTGCTTTGAACTCTCTGCTGGCCGTATCGAATGGCTGCCGCGCGCTCAGAGCGCCAGCACGGGCGCTTCGCCGATGGCCTGCAGTTGCTCCTCCAGGTCGCGCAGGTGGTTCACCCAGTAGCCCGGCTCCTCGAACCAGGGGAATGCCCGCGGAAAAGCGGGGTCATCCCAGCGGTGGGCCAGCCAGGCCGTATGGTGCATCAGCCGCAGGCCTCGCAATGGCTCGATCAGCGTCAGCTGCGATAGGTTGAAATCGCAGAATATCCGGTAACCGTCCAGCAGGGCCTGCAGTTGTCTTCGCACGCTGTCCTGGTCGCCATTCAGTAACATCCAGAGGTCCTGGATGGCGGGTCCGCTGGCGCAGTCGTCCAGGTCGACGAAGTGGGGTCCATCATCCGACCAGAGGATGTTGCCGAGGTGGCAGTCGCCATGAAGCCGTATTGGCTCGGCCTGGACCGCTTCGAAGCGTTGCTGCGCCAACTCCAGGAGTTGCCGCGATATTGTCTCGTAACGGTTTCGATGCTCCTCCGGGAGCAGTCCGGAGGCAAGCAGGGTCTTTCTTGCCTGCCGTCCGTAATGCAGCGGGTCGATTTGTGGCCGGTGCTGAAAACGTCCGGCACGCCCGACGGCATGTATCCGGCCCATCAGGCGACCGATCCACGCGAGCTGGTCGAGTTCGCCGGGGTCGGGCGCACGGCCGCCCCGCCGTTCGAAAAGGGCGAAGCGGAAGCCATCGAAGTGAAACAGGGTTTGTCCCTGCCGGATCAGCGGGGGTACGACCGGTATCTCCTGTTGTGCGAGCGCGAGACTGAAGGCGTGTTCCTCGAGTATGGCCTCGTCCGGCCATCGATCCGGGCGGTAGAACTTGGCGATGAGCGGCGGCTTGTCCTCGATCCCGATCTGGTAGACCCGGTTCTCGTAGCTGTTGAGCGCGATCACGTGCCCGCTGCTCAGCAAACCCTGTGCATCGATAGCATCCAGGATGCAGTCAGGCGTCAAACGATCGAAAGGGTGACTCACGAGAGCAGACGCTGCATCCGCTTTGGATCGAAGCCATCCACGCGCTCACCGTTGATCAGCACGACCGGCACCCCGCGCGCGCCCAGCTTCTGGAACTCCTTGAGCGCGCGCGCATTGCGCTCGACATCGAATTCCTGGAAGCGCAGCTTGTGTTGCTGCAACCATTGCTTGGCGCGCTGGCAGTGGGGGCATCGGCGGGTGCTGTAGAGGATCACCCGGGGTTGGCGAGCCGCATTCATTTGCCCGTCAGGCGCCGCTCCGCCTCGCGATATTTCTCGGCGGTCTTGCGGATGATCTCCTGCGGCAACTCGGGACCGGGAGCGGTCTTGTCCCAGTCCAGGGTTTCGAGATAATCCCGCACGAACTGCTTGTCGAAGCTGGGGGGGCTGGTGCCCGGTTGATACTGGTCGGCCGGCCAGAAACGCGAGGAATCCGGTGTCAGGACCTCGTCGATCAGATACAGAGTCCCGTTATCATCGAGGCCGAATTCGAACTTGGTGTCGGCGATGATAATGCCCTTCTCAAGGGCATAGGCGGCTGCCTCTGCATAGATTTTCAAGCTGACATCCCGTACACGCTCTGCCAGTTCGGTACCCAGCAGCTCGCATGTGCCGGCAAAGTCGATGTTCTGGTCGTGATCTCCGACAGCCGCCTTGGTCGATGGAGTGAAAATGGGCTGCGGCAGCCTGTCTGCGAGCTGCAATCCCACCGGTAAGTCGATTCCGCACACCGCCCCGGTGGTCTGGTAATCCTTCCAGCCGGAGCCGATGATGTAGCCGCGCACAATGGCCTCGATTGGCAGGGGCTTGAGCTTCTTCACCACCATGGCCCGATCCCCCAGCTGATCGCGCACCCCGGCATCCCTTACGACGCTCTCGAGCGCCACATCGGCGAGATGGTTGGGGATGAGCGAGCGGGTACGGTCGAACCAGAAGCGAGCGACACGATTGAGGACTTCGCCCTTGCCCGGGATGGGTTGTGGCAGGACCACATCGAAAGCGGACAGCCGGTCGCTGGTGATCACCAGCATGTGGTTGGCATCGATGTCGTATATGTCCCTGACTTTTCCCTTGTGCAACAAGGGTAGGGGAAGGTGGCTTTCGTAGAGCGCGGGCATGAGCGGTCGGGCTTGTTCAAAACACGCATTATAGGGAATGCTCCCCCGCCAGGGTGGGGAGGATTTGCCCCCGGTGCCTGATTTGACCCAATGGGGGGCGGACAGGCGTTGGGCGGGAAACCGAGTAATATAGTAAACTATTTGCCAGTTCAGCTTCATGCCGAGGTGGTTTCCGATGAGTGAAGACATGCAAAATTCCGAGGACAAGGAGGAGGCGCTCCGTCAGATCACTCAGGCGGTGATGAACCTGTTGGATACCTGGGACCTGGATACCCGGCAGATGCAGGAGATGCTGCTGCTTCCAGACAATGTCAGGGCGCGCGCATTCCAGAAGTTCAGGGACGGAAAAGATGCCTTCCCGGATTCTCCGGACATCTTGCGGCGTGCCAATTACCTCCTGCGCATCGCCGACGCCTTGCGTACCACCTACCCACGCAACCCGCGTATGACGGGGCGTTGGATCAAGCAGCCCCATCGTCGATTCGGGCGCCGCACGCCGCTCTCGATCATCCTCAAGGGTGGGGAAGGTGGCCTGATCGCGGTGCTCTCTGAACTCGACTGCACATTCTCCTGGGACCTCACCGGATCCAAAGGGGCGGGTTAACCCACCGAACGCCAAGGCAGTCGGCTTCTCTCCGGCTGACCGGTGTGGGAGCCACTGGAGAACCGCTCAGGCTCTCCCGTTCAAGAGCTTGCAGAGAATGACGGACCCGCAACCCAAGCCACCCCTGGAGCCACCGGTCTGGGTCAACTGGGTTGCGCAGGATGCCGACGGGGCGTGGTGGGGCTATTCCGTCGAGCCACTGCAGGCTCATGCGCACTGGTACGAGAACGAGGTGGGTCGCTACATCGCGCTGGGCAGAGGGCGGCCTAACCCCAACTGGCGCGATTCGCTGTGTCGCTGCGGCAACCGCCGCTGATCTTTTTTCACAGACGCCTTTTCCTCGCTTAAAGCGAAAATATCCAGTAATGGATTTCAAAGGCCTAATAACTACCTGATTTATATGACTTAAAAGTCAGAATCTTTTTCATGATACGGCTCGAAGGGCTGGTTCGGCGGGGGGCGTCGCGTTTTCTCCCCAGAGTTATCCACAATGTCTCCGGCCATGGAGTCAATGAATTGACGTGACGTGGCGCCTGTCAGCCTGTCATCCCGAGCGCGCGCCCAGCGACTTGACCCGGCACGCCGTTCCGAACGCCATTTGGGCATATACGCCCGGAACAGGCCGTGCGTATAATCGCGCCCTTTTTCCGCAACGAGTAAATGCAGTGCTACACGATCTGCGCAACATCGCCATCATCGCTCACGTAGACCATGGCAAGACCACTTTGGTCGACGAGCTTCTCAAACAGTCGGGAACGCTCGGAGAGCGCTTCGGCGAGGTCGAGCGGGTCATGGACTCCAACGACCAGGAAAAGGAGCGGGGCATCACCATCCTCTCCAAGAACACCTCGATCAAATGGCGCGACTACCGGATCAACATCGTCGACACGCCGGGGCACGCCGATTTCGGCGGCGAGGTCGAACGCGTGCTCTCGATGGTGGACTCGGTGCTTTTGCTGGTGGACGCGCAGGAAGGCCCCATGCCCCAGACGCGCTTCGTCACCCAGAAGGCCTTTCAGCACGGCCTCCGCCCCATTGTCGTGGTCAACAAGATCGACAAGCCAGGCGCGCGTCCGGACTGGGTTATCGACCAGGTGTTCGAACTCTTCGATAATCTTGGCGCGACCGACGAGCAGCTCGATTTCCCGATCATCTATGCCTCTGCCATCAATGGCTATGCTTCGCCGGACGACGCGGTGCGCGAGGGCGATATGACGCCTCTTTTCGAAGCGATTGTCGAGCACTGTCCCCTTCCGGAGGTCGATCCCGACGGCCCGCTACAGATGCAGGTGTCCAACCTCGACTACAACAGTTACGTGGGGGCCATCGCGGTCGGTCGGGTGACCCGTGGCAAGATCCGCCCCAACCAGAGCGTCGTCGTGATCAAGCGCGACGGCCGCGAAATGAAGGCAAAGATTGGCCTGGTTTACGGCTACCTCGGCCTGGAGCGCCACGAGGTGTCCGAGGCCAGTGCGGGAGACATCATCGCGATTACGGGTATCGAAGCCCCGAATGTCTCGGATACCCTGTGCGACCCCGAGCACGTGGAGGCTTTGCCTCCGCTGACCGTCGACGAGCCTACGGTGTCGATGACCTTCCAGGTCAACGCCTCGCCGTTTGCCGGCCGGGAAGGCAAGTACCTGACCTCGCGCCAGCTCAAGGATCGGCTCGAACGCGAGCTGATCCATAACGTCGCTCTGCGCGTGGAGGAGGGGACCGATCCCGAAAAGTTCAAGGTTTCCGGGCGTGGCGAGCTGCATCTTTCGGTCCTGATCGAGAACATGCGCCGCGAAGGGTTCGAGCTGGCCGTGTCACGCCCGGAAGTCATCTTCCGTGAGATAGACGGCGAAGTGTGTGAACCCTACGAACAGGTCACCATCGATGTGGAAGAGCAGCACCAGGGCGCTATGATGGAGGCCCTCGGCGAGCGCCGTGGTGAGCTGAAGGACATGGTGCCGGACGGCAAGGGTCGGGTGCGCCTGGACTACATCGTGCCCTCGCGCGGCCTGATCGGTTTTCAGACAGACTTCATGACCATGACTTCCGGCACGGGATTGCTCTATCACGTGTTCGATCACTACGGACCGACCCAGTCCGGGGGGATCGCGCCGCGCAAGAACGGGGTACTGATTTCCAACGGGCAGGGAAAGGCGTTGGGATATGCCCTGTTCAATCTGCAGGAGCGGGGGCGTTTGTTCTCTTCCCACGGGGATGATGTTTACGAGGGGCAGGTCATCGGAATCCACTCTCGTTCCAACGACCTGGTGGTCAACCCGCTCAAAGGCAAGCAGCTGACCAATGTTCGTGCCTCGGGGAAGGATGACGCGATCGCCCTGACGCCGCCTATTCCGGTAACGCTGGAGATGGCATTGGAATTCATCGAGGAGGACGAACTGGTCGAAGTGACCCCGGGTTCGATTCGCCTGCGCAAGAAGATGCTCAAGGAGCACGAGCGCAAGCGCGCCAGTCGTTCCTGAGTGGGTCGGGGCGGCTCGGGGTGAGAATCCTCCCCGAGCTGCTAAACTGCTTTGCTCATGAACACCCTGTATCCGCCGATCAAGCCTTACGCCCGGCACACGATAGCAGTGGACGAGCGCCACACCCTGCACGTGGAGGAGGTCGGCAATCCCCGGGGCATCCCGGCCCTGTTTCTGCACGGCGGCCCCGGTGCCGGCTGCGAGGACTACCACCGTCGTTTCTTCGATCCCGAGCGTTATCGGCTCATCCTCTTCGACCAGCGCGGTGCCGGTCTCTCGGCGCCGCATGCCGAGCTGCAGGACAATACGACCTGGCACCTGGTCGATGATATCGAACGTCTGCGCAAGCATTTTGGGGTCGAACGGTGGCTGCTGTTCGGCGGTTCGTGGGGCTCAACCCTGGCGCTCGCTTATGCCGAAACGCACCCCGAGAGGGTCAGCGCATTGGTGCTGCGCGGCATTTTTCTCTGTCGCCCGCATGAGATTCACTGGTTCTACCAGCAGGGGGCCAGCCGGATATACCCGGATTACTGGGAGGAGTTCGTGGCGCCCATAGCCCCTGAGCGGCAGGGCGAGCTGCTGCCGGCGTATCACGAGGTCCTGACCGGTGCGGATGAGCTGAAGCGCCTGGCGGCAGCTCGTGCCTGGTCTGTCTGGGAAGGGCGATGCGCCACCCTCAGTCCCAATCCGGATGTGGTGGAGCATTTCAGGGACCCGCATGTGGCCCTGTCGATGGCAAGGATTGAATGTCACTATTTCATGCACGATGCATTCCTGCGCCCCAATCAGTTGCTCGAGGACGCGCACCGCCTATCGGGTATACCCGGTGTGATCGTGCACGGCCGCTACGACATGATTTGCCCGGTGGAAAACGCCTGGGAACTGCATCGCGCCTGGCCGGACAGTGAACTCCGTATCCAGCCCAACAGCGGTCATTCAGCCGGCGAGGCCGAGATCAGCTCAGCTCTGGTGCAAGCGACCAACGATTTCGCCGAACGCCTGTACCGATGATGCAGGGGGTACGCGCGGCTGGAATGCAGGCGCGTGAATGCGGGCCTCAAGACATTCCGCTGTTTCCGTTGTCTGCTAGCGCCTGTTGCAGCAAAGCCTTCAGCTTGATGGTGTCCTCCTCGCTGATCGCGATGATGCGGGCACCTATCCAATAGTTGCCTTCCGTATTCGCGGGAGTGACCCAGCTCACCTGCACGCCCATCGACAGTTTCGACACCTCCGATTCGGCCCGATCGCGCAGGTCGATCTGCAACACGCCACCCTTGTCCACTCCCGTGCCACTGAGCACCATGAGCCCGCTTCGCGAAAGATTGACCAGGGTGCCAAGCAGTTCGCCTCGCAGATTGTCGTACACGAAAAGCCCCAGTGAGGATGCATCAAGCCGGGGTTCCCGGCGACGTTCTTCGCTCATGATTCCGTTTCCTTCGCCAAGGAGGATTCCAGACGACGTTTGATCGCCGAGAAGAGTCTGGCGAGCACGCCTTCGGACTGGATTTCAATCGGCTCGAGTGATCCCGAATCCAGATGCTGAACAAACTCCTGCGCCGAGAGGTGGGCTCGCTTGAGGCCGTGTTGATCGACGAACAACAGGTGATGGGTGTGCGGGTTGGACCACAACAGCTTCACCATCAGGGCTTGCTCATCGGGCCTCTCCTGGAGCATGAACCAGGTGCCGGGCGCAACCTCCATCGCCCTTGCGATCGGCTCCTTGTCTTGTTCCGCTGCGGCCGGGGCCTCGGCTGCGTGTTCCATCTCGGGTGCCGATGGCTGTTCCCGCTCTGCGGACGTGATCGTGTGTTCCAGGTGCTCCAGGAACATATCGATTTTGTTCTGGTAGTGCGGTAGCAATACCTCTATGAGCTGCTTCAGGGATTCGCCGGCCTGTTGGGCCGTGGGAACGTCTGATCGGTCCACGCTCTCGATCAGCCTCACGGCGGCATTCAGGGCCTCAAGGCACTTGGGGTCGTTCGGGTTGAGCTCGTTGCGCAGCAGCAGCAGACTCATGTAGTCGGTGAATACCGTCTGGAAGAAGATGCGCACCGGGGCGGGGAGGGCATGCGATTCGAGCAGCGCCCGGGTCGCGGATTCAGCGGTTTCCCTTGCCCGGCTGAGCATGGTGCGACCCTTTTCCGCATCGAGGGCGCGCTTCTCCGACACCTTCTGTGCCTGTCCAAGTTGCGCCGCCTTCGTCTCCACTTGCTCTGCGAGAGCCGCGAAGTCGACGGTTTCCGGTGAATCGATGATCTCGCGCACGCAATGCTGCAGGGTCGGATAAAGGCCGCTACGCAGGCGCTCCGGATCGACCCAGCGCATGCCGAGTTGCAGCATGCGTCCGAGCAGGTCCCGCGCCGGGTGGTCGGTATCGCTGAGGGAGCGTGGATCCCGGATCGCAATCTTGAGATACGGCGTGTGCAGATGGCTCAACAGGGCCTTGAGCTGGTCTGGCAGCGTCTGGTCATCCAGCATGGCCTCGAACAGCATGCCGACCACTTCGATGGCGTTCTGCTCCCTGTCGTTGAGGACCTTGTTGTTTCCCAGCAGCGAGTTGATCAGGGCGCGCTGTTTCTTGAGGGTGTTGCGCACCCGGAAGAGCAGTTCCCTGTCGATCACGATCTTGTTGTCCTGGTCCGTCAGGACACTCAAGGCCGGGCTTTCAGCGGCCTCCCGCGCTATCGGCTCGGAACCCAGGGCCGCCAGCGCCTCGCGACGGCTCTCCTCTGGCGGCAGAGGCGGCACCCCGCTTTGCACTCTGCCGCGGGGCTGGGAAAAAGCCTGTTGTTCACGCCGCGCCGTCACCAATCGGGTGATCGCATCCATGGTCTCCTCGGCAGTCGGGGCGTCCTCCTGGGCGAAGCGTTCCTGCGGCGCCCCCGGGGGTGGCCTGGCTTGAGAATAGGGTGCCGGGGTGGCTTCGGTCTCCTGGGCCGATGAGGGGTTGGCAGAACTCCCGGGTGCTGTCGACGAGGGCGACGTCGCGGTGGTCGGTTTCCTGACTTGGTACCGAATCGTCGGCAGGACGCCGGCCTCGGCCAGCTGCTCGTTGATGCTCGACAGCGCCGTATCCAGCCGCCGCATCACATAGCGATCGAACAGGGTGAACAGCACCAGGCGAACCTTGCTCGAGATGTCGAGGTCGCTGATGGTCTTCTCCAGACACGCCGTGATCTCGCGCGGATGGAGCGGCAGGTCGTCGATCTCGCAGCGACGTCCTCCCGACAGCGCCGACACCCTTTGGCTGAGGGCATGGAAATTCTGCTGGTTACGTTGCACGCAGTTGCCTGCGATGGTGCCGAGCGCAACGGATCTCTCGTAATCGTCACGCTCGAGCAGGCTGAGCGTTTCGCCGCCGACGAGTGGCTTGGCCTCCGGCGGGCGTGACCCGGCCAGTTCCAGTTGCTCGCAGAAATCCTTCAGCAGACGAGCACGCTCCCTCTCAAGGATCTGCTGCGCGTCGAAAAAATTGGTCTGGAGCGCCAGGCTTTCGGTTTTTGCCGCAAAGTCCACAAGCGTCGTGCCAACATTCTCGAGCAAAGCAGCGAAACCCTCGCAAAGCTGTTGCCGGGTATCGGTCTGCCAATCGGCCAGGATCCGATCTGCTGCCTGTTCCATCCGAACTCCGAAACGCTGATTCTATGGACGAAAATATAATCGGTGCAGACGGCGCTTACCATCTATTACCGCGGAGGACACTTTACATGATCGCTTTGATTCAACGGGTGCGATATGCGCGCGTGCATGTCGAGGGTCAACTCGTCGCCGAGATCGGGATCGGCCTGCTGGCGTTCGTGGGGGTGCGGAAAGACGACGCAGAGCGCCATGCGGAGCGGTTGTCACGGCGTCTTCTGGGTTACCGGGTTTTCCCTGACGGGGAGGGGAAAATGAATTTAAATCTGGGTGATGTGGGTGGCGGCTTGCTGCTGGTCCCACAATTCACCCTCGCCGCTGATACACGCAAGGGTGCGCGGCCCAGTTTTTCCAGCGCTGCACCCCCTGAGCGTGGTCGCCGCCTGTTCGAGTTCTTGTTGCAGCAGGCGGCCGCGCAACATCCGACGGTGGCCAGTGGGGTTTTCGGCGCGGACATGCAGGTCGAGTTGCTCAACGACGGCCCGGTGACCTTCTGGCTGGAAACCTGAAGCTTACAGCCCGACCTTTTTGGCATAAAATGGCGGGTCTGTTTCCCCAAGTCCCAGGAGGACGTCCGGCATGCCGCGCCAAGCCCGCGTCGAACGCAATACCCTCGAGACCCGGATCACCGTCTCGATCGATCTCGACGGTACCGGCCGCGCCAGTTTCGAGACGGGCGTTCCCTTTCTCGATCACATGCTCGACCAGATCGCCAGGCACGGTCTGATCGACATGGAGATCCACGCCAAGGGGGATTTGCACATCGATTCGCACCACACGGTCGAGGACATCGGGATCACCCTCGGGCAGGCGCTCGCCAGCGCGGTGGGCGACAAGAAGGGTATCCGACGTTACGGGCACGCCTATGTGCCCCTGGATGAGGCCCTTTCCCGGGTCGTGCTGGATCTCTCCGGGCGTCCGGGACTGACCTTCAACGTTGACTTCGTGCGTGGAATGATCGGCAGTTTCGATGTGGACCTGTTTCACGAATTTTTCCAGGGCCTGGTCAATCACGCGCAGCTGACGCTGCACGTGGACAACCTCCGTGGCCTGAATGCGCATCACCAGGCCGAGACCGTTTTCAAGGCCTTCGGGCGAGCGCTGCGCATGGCGCTCGAGCCGGACGAGCGCATGCGCGATCGCGTGCCCTCCACCAAGGGCTCTCTGTAGGGTAGCGTCGAATGTCTCAGAGGATTGCCGTCATCGATTACGGCATGGGTAACCTGCGCTCGGTGGCCAAGGCAATAGAGCACGTTGCCGGTGATGCCGAGGTGCGCGTCACCGACGACCATCGCTACATCGGGTCCGCCGACCGGGTCGTGTTTCCCGGTCAGGGGGCGGCACGGGATTGCATGGCGGCGATCGGTGAGCACCAGTTGAACAAGGCGGTGCTGGATGCATCCCGCAACAAGCCGTTCCTTGGCATTTGCATGGGACTGCAGGTTTTGATGCAGCACTCGGAGGAGAACGGGGGTACCCAATTGCTCGGGTTGTTTCACGGCAAGGTGCGCCGCTTTGACGGTACTGCCCGGGGAGACAACGGTCTCCCGCTGAAAATCCCGCATATGGGGTGGAGTCCGGTAGATCAGCGACAGTCGCACCCACTTTGGGACGGCATCGCCGACGGCAGCCGTTTTTACTTCGTGCACAGCTATCGGGTGGTACCCGAGGATCCCAGCCTGGTGGTGGCGACCACCGACTATGGGGTACGGTTTGCCTCCGCCATAGGCCGGGAAAACCTGTTCGCCTGCCAGTTTCATCCGGAGAAGAGTGCGGACGTGGGATTGCGTATGCTCCACAATTTTGTCAACTGGAGCCCCTGAGCGGTTTCCTCGCGACGTTTCCACGCCATTGCTGAATCACTCTTCCTCACCTCAATTTCCCACCCAAGAAAACCGAAATGCTGCTGATACCCGCGATTGATCTGAAGGATGGCAAATGCGTACGCCTGCGCCAGGGGCGCATGGAGGACGACACGGTGTTTTCCGACAACCCGGTGGAGATGGCCGCACGCTGGGTATCGGAAGGTGGCCGTCGCCTGCACCTGGTTGACCTGAACGGGGCTTTTGCCGGCGAACCGGTGAATGGCGAGGTCATAGCAGCGATCTGCGCGGCGCACCCGGACACCCCGGTGCAGGTCGGCGGCGGGATCCGCGACGAGCGCACCATCGCTGCCTACCTCGAGGCGGGGGTCGACTACTGCATCATCGGCACGCAGGCGGTCAAGGAGCCGGACTTCGTGGCGCGCGCCTGCGCGTCGTTCCCCGGGCACATCATCGTGGGCCTGGATGCCAAGGACGGCATGCTTGCCATCAATGGCTGGGCCGACGTCACCGACCATCCGGTCATTGAAATGGCGCGTCGCTTCGAGAACGATGGCGTGTCGGCAATTGTCTACACAGATATCGGGCGCGATGGCATGATGCAGGGCGTCAACGTGCAGGCGACCGTGTCGCTTGCGCAAAACATCGAGATTCCCGTGATCGCATCCGGCGGGATCACCAGTCTCGAGGACGTTCGGGACCTGTGCGAGGCGCCAACGGACAATATCACCGGGGCAATCACCGGGCGGGCGATTTACGAAGGCACCCTGGACCTTGCCGAGGGGCAGCGCCTGGCGGATGAGTTGAGTAGAGAAAAGAGTTAACCGCAAAGGACGCCAAGTACGCCAAGAGGCTCAGGCTTGATAGCCTTTGCGTACTTGGCGCTCTTGGCGGTGAGTGAACATTATGGGTCTGGCAAAACGCATCATCCCCTGCCTCGACGTGGACAACGGCCGCGTCGTGAAAGGCGTGAAGTTTGTCGATATCCGCGATGCGGGCGACCCGGTCGAAGTGGCGCGGCGATACAACGAGGAGGGGGCCGATGAGATCACCTTCCTGGATATCACCGCCACATCCGACAATCGTGACACCATCGTGCACGTGGTCGAGCAGGTTGCCTCGGAGGTGTTCATTCCGCTGACCGTGGGTGGAGGAATACGCAAGGCCGAGGATGTGTTGACCATGCTGAATGCCGGGGCGGACAAGGTGGCGATCAATTCGGCCGCGGTATTCCGCCCGGAATTCGTTCGCGAGGTCACCGAGCGCTTTGGTTCGCAGTGTATCGTGGTGGCGATCGATGCCAAGCGGGTCGGGGACCACTGGGAGATATTCACTCATGGGGGGCGTAAACCGACCGGAATCGAAGCCATCGCCTGGGCGAAAAAAATGGCCGATTACGGTGCTGGCGAGATTCTGTTGACCAGCATGGACCGCGACGGTACCAAGAGCGGCTTCGATAACGAACTGACACGCGCGGTCGCCGAGGCCGTGCCGATCCCGGTGATTGCATCCGGCGGGGTGGGCGAACTTCAGCACCTCGTGGATGGGGTGAAGGATGGCGGAGCGGATGCCGTGCTGGCGGCCTCCATATTTCACTTCGCTGAGTACACTATCGCCGAGGCAAAGCATTTCATGGCGGAGCAGGGCGTTGAGGTGCGCTTGTGAGCGAGGTGTTGGAACAGCTCGCGCAGGTGCTGGAAGAGCGGAAGCGGGGAGACCCGGACAGCTCCTACGTCGCCAAGCTGTACAGCAAGGGCCTGGATGCGATCCTGAAAAAGATCGGTGAAGAGGCCACAGAGACCGTGATGGCCGCCAAAGACGGGGCCCCTGATAAGATCGTCTACGAGATCGCTGACCTTTGGTTCCATTCCCTGGTGCTGCTTGCGCACGAGGGGCTTGGCCCGGACGATGTACTGCAGGAACTGCGGCGTAGGTTCGGGCTTTCGGGCCTGGAAGAAAAGGCATCGCGCGCCCCTCAATAGGGCTGTTGCGCAAGGCATTACGACATAAGAGGAGATTGACATGGGTTTTGGTGGAATAAGTATCTGGCAGCTACTCATCGTTCTGGCCATCGTGCTGGTGCTGTTTGGCACCAAGCGTCTGAGGAATCTTGGCGGTGACCTCGGTAATGCGGTCAAGGGCTTCAAGAAGGCCATGGGCGACGAGGAGAAGAAGCCCACTGACCCGCAAAAACTCGAGCAGACCGACGAGAAGGTCATCGAGGGCGAGGCGGTCAAAGAGCCGGAAAAAGACAAGAAATAAGCGGTTGCACCGATGTTTGATGTCGGCTTTTTCGAGCTCCTGCTGATTGGCGTAGTCGCGCTGCTGGTGGTTGGCCCCGAGCGCCTCCCGAAGCTGGCGCGCAAGGGTGGCATGTGGGTTGGCCGCGCGCGGCGCTTCGTGTCGTCGGTGAAGAAGGATATCGACCGGGAGATCCAGGCCGACGAATACAAGCACCTGCTGGACGACGGCAAGTTCACCAACCCGGTGCATGACATCATCGAAGACACCCGCCACCAGCTGGACGATATAAAACACAGCACCGAGGCCACGCTTGGCGATATATCGGGCAAAAAGACGGTAGATAACGACAAAAACCCATGAGCGATACCCTGCAGGAACAGCCGTTCATGTCGCACCTGCTGGAGTTGCGCGACCGCCTCATGCGGTCGGTGCTCGTGATCCTGGTCCTTCTGATCGGTCTGTTTCCCTTCGGCAACGACATTTACACCTTCATTGCCGACCCCCTCATGGCGGTTCTGCCGGAGGGCGCCTCGATGATCGCGACCCGGGTGGCCTCCCCGTTCCTGACCCCGTTCAAGCTTTCCCTGGTCACGGCCGTCTTCGTTGCGATGCCCTTCCTGTTGTACCAGCTGTGGTCGTTCATAGCGCCGGGCCTGTATCGGCACGAGAAGCGCCTCGCGCTGCCACTGCTGGCATCCAGCATTTTTCTCTTCTATCTCGGCGCGGCTTTTGCCTATGCGGTCGTCTTCCCGCTGGTATTCGCATTCCTGACCAGCACGGCGCCGCAAGGCGTGCTGGTGATGACCGACATCACCGAGTACCTCGATTTCGTCCTGACGCTGTTCTTTGCCTTCGGGATCTCCTTCCAGGTGCCGGTGGCGACCGTGGTGCTGGTGCTCGCCCGAATCGCCACCCCGAAGCAGCTCTCTTCCAAACGGCCCTATGTGATCGTGGCCGCGTTTGTGATGGGCATGCTGCTGACACCGCCGGACGTGATTTCGCAGACGCTGCTGGCAGTCCCGGTATGGCTGTTGTTCGAACTCGGCGTGTTCCTGGCGCGGATAGTCGTGCGCGAGCGCGGCGTGAGCGCAGCTTCGGTCGAAGCGGGAAGCGATCTCGAACCTGCAGCAGAGGCGGCTGGCGACGGCGGCGGTAATCCAGGGAGCGACCCGGATGACCCCAGTAGTGGAACCGAAGAGCAGGCCCATCCTTTCCAGGAGGAAATAGAGGAAGGCCGCTACCGCCCCATGACCGACGAGGAAATGGAGGCGGAGCTCGATCTCCTCGACGAACAGGAAGCCGGACAGGAAGCCGGACAGGAAGCCGGAGAGGAAGCGGGAGAGGAACCGGAAACGCCGGGCGTGCAGGAGGGCGAAGAGCCGTATGAGGTCCCGACCGACTTCGTGCCGGACGCCGTGGACAACAAGCTTGAATGGATCATGACGCTGCGTGAAGAGGGGCGTTACGAAGAGGCGCGCACCAAGCTGTACGAGGTCCTGGTCGAAGGTAACGAAACACAGGTCAAGGTGGCGCGTAACATCCTGGCGCAGATGGATGAGTGACAGACCCCTTCGGTCCGGTTCGGGATCTGGCCGAAGGCGCCTCTGGGTACTGCTGGGTGCGTTGCTGCTGGCTCTTGGCTGCAGCGCCCAAGCCGCCGAAAACCAGCTGCGCGATCACGCCTCCCCCTATCTCCGGATGCATGCGGATGATCCGGTCGCCTGGCAGGACTGGCATCCGGACCTGCTGCAGGAGGCGCAGCGTGAAGGCCGGCTGATATTCCTGTCCAGCGGTTATTTCTCCTGCCACTGGTGCCACGTGATGCAGCGGGAGAGCTATCGCGATGCCGCGATCGCCAAGTTCCTGAATACCCATTTCCTCCCCATCAAGGTCGATCGCGAGCTCAACCCGGCGCTCGATGGCTACCTCATCGATTACCTCGAGCGCACCCAGGGTCAGGCGGGATGGCCGCTCAATATCTTCCTCACACCGGAGGGATACCCGCTGATCGGGGCGACCTACATGCCGCCGGACGCCTTTCAGGCGCTGCTGGTCCGCCTCCAGGCCGGTTGGAGTAAGGATCCGGATCGGATGCGCGATCTGGCGCGCCGGGTGCTACTCGAAATCACGATGGAACCGCCGCGCCGCGAGAGCATCCCACTCGGCGGGGAGCGCCTGCGTCAACGCCTGGTCAACCAGGGCCTCGCTATCGGAGACCCCATGGCGGGTGGTTTTGGGGATCAGAGCAAATTCCCCATGGTGCCCCAACTCGAGGCCTTGCTGCGGGTGCATGATGGTCTGGCGGGCAGCGATCTGGATGCCCTACTCGTCCTGACCCTGGATCAGATGGCCGCACAGGGCTTGCGCGACCACATCGGCGGCGGCTTCTTCCGCTACACCGTCGACCCATCCTGGCAGTTGCCCCATTTCGAGAAGATGCTCTACACCCAGGCGCAGATGACGCGTCTCTACCTGCACGCGGCATCTGTTTACCAACGTCCTGACTATCTCGAAGTGGCGCGCGACACCCTGGATTTCGTGTTGCGCGAGATGCGGGGTCCGGATGGCATGTTCATCGCCAGCTTCTCCGCCATCGACGAGACGGGAGAGGAGGGCGGGTACTATCTGTGGCGCCCGGAGTCGCTGCGGGCGTTGCTCGGTGAAGCGGATGCGGCTTTTGCGCAGCAGCACTGGGCCATCCTTGGCCCGCCTTTGCTGGAGGGAGGATGGCTGCCGCGCCAGGGCGATAGCCTGCAGCAGATTGCTTTCGAGTCAGGCAGCGAGCTGGAAAGCGTGCAGCAACGCCAGCGGGAGATCCGGGCCAAGCTGCTGCTGGAGCGGGCGCGGCGCGGTCTGCCCGCCGACAACAAGCAACTGGCCGCCTGGAACGGCCTGCTGCTCGGCGCCCTCGCTCTCGCGGACAGGCAACTGCCGGCGTCGCGCTATCTCGATGAAGCCGAGCAATTGGCGAAAAACATCCACAGGCACCTGTGGCGCGACGGAGAGCTATGGCGCGCGCGCGCCGGTGATCAGCCGGTTGGGCAGGCTGGCCTGGAGGACTACGCTTATCTTGCGGATGGGCTCGCGCAACTGCTGCAAGCGCGTGACGACCCGGGGTTGCGGGAGTGGCTGTCGCAGCTGCTGCAAAAGGCCTGGGCGGGTTTCCACGATGCCCGCGGATGGCGTTCGGTGGAGGTGCCTCCACTGCCCGGTATGGGGCAGTCGAAGGCCATACGGGACGGCGCCCTGCCGGCGGCGTCGGCTTTGCTCATTCAGACCACGCGTGAGTTCGGCAGCGAGGCTCTGCAGGGCAAGGTGAAAGAGGCCTTGCAGCAGGCAAGGCCTCAGCTGCAGGCGGAACCCTTCTGGTACGCGTCCCACGCGGTGCTGATGACCGCTGGCGGCGGTTAGAAACACTGCCGGCTTGGGTCCCTTCCCGCCTCGCGCGGCCCCACCGGAAGAGCGGTGAGGGACGCGCCGGGTCAGGCGGTGATTCAGCCGCGCAGGCGGTTGAGCACCTCGCGATTGGTCTGTTCACGGAACATCGAGTCCGACATGCGCACGTTGGGCATGTGCAGGCAGTTGTTGAGCACCTTCTGGCCGTGGATGAACAGCAACTCGGGCTTGACGTTGACGTGCGGCATGTTGCCCTGGGCGTACTGCAGGCTTTCCCACTCGACCATCACGAGGTATTCGGCCGGCAGGGTATAGCCCTCCCATACCTCGGCGGTGCGTTTGAGTTTGGATCCGGAGCTGTCTTTCAGATCCTCCATCATGGATTCGACCGTCGCATGTCCGCTGCCGAGGGTGGAAAGTCCTATGCGTTTCAGAATCTGGAAGCCGACCATTCCCGGTGATTCCTTCAGAAGACTGAGCGTCTCGATCTCGCCCGCCTCGAATTCCGCCTCTTTGCCCGGGCGGATGCGGTGTGTCGCCATGACGGTGACCGTCTCACCGCTGTCGATGGCATAGCCATCGTTCTCACCGGCCGCGCTCTTGCGCAGCCATTGGTTGTTGGAGACCAGTTTCGGCAGATCGCTGTGGACGATCCGGAATACCGGCTCCTCCGGACCCTCCAGCAGGACCTCGCCGCAACGCGCACAGGTGTCCACGACCACGTCCTCGAAAGTTTCGTGGAAGTTCTCATGCGCTTCAACGGAATCCCAATAAGTGATCTGGTCTATCCAGATGTGCGAGAGGTCGGTCCCCATGTCTGTGCTGGCGCCCCAGCGCAAGCCCATCGGGCAGGAGCCGAGTTGTTTCATCAGGTCGAAGCCCATGAAGCCGGGTGTCAGCGCGGTGGTCAGGCACATCTTGGAACTCGCCTGTCTCATCATGCGCATCAGGTTGGGGTCGTTCTTCACCAATACCCGGTTGATCGCCACGTACAGGGGGGAATCGGGCTCGGCATCGTAGAGTTCTTTAATGACGTCGCTTTTCATGACTATTGTCCTCGACACGAATGAAGATACCCATCTTAAAGGTTTCGGACTGCTTGATAAGCCACAGAAATCCTGTGGCGGCGTCGTCCAAAGGTGACGTTAAACGGCGGCCATCCGGTGTTCCGCGGCATTTAAGAAGCCTCGGGTTCGGCCGTTACCTCGGCTGATCCCCTGTGTTTTCTGACCAGCAGTGGAAGGCGTTTCAAGAGCGTCATTCTGCCGACTGGCAAGAGGTTGTTGAATGAGCGTCTTCGCCAAACCGTCCATAGGCCAGAAGCTGATTGGCAGTTTCATCTTCGTCCTGATCGTCCTCGGCGTACAGAGTTACCTGTCGACCAAGAGTCTGTCGCACGTAAACGAAGAGACCACCGGAATCGTCGACGTCAATCAACCGGCACTGGTGCGCGCGCTGGAGCTGAAGTCCCAGCTGCATGATACGGGGCGCAATCTCGGCTTTTTTCTTGTCACCCACCAGAACGAGGACAGAAAGGAGTACCAGGAGTCCTTTGACTCCCTGTGGGAGAAGCTGAATGCTTTGCGAGCGGAAGCCGCGATTCAGGGACAGGAACGCCTGCTCGATCGCATGGAGATGCTGCATGCCGCGATCACGAAGGTGGAGGAGATAGAGCAGGAACTCGCTGAAGTATCGATCGACCCGGTCAGAAACATGCCGGCGATGCGGTATGCATCCGAGACCTTCAATCCCGAGTATCGCGAGCGTTTGCAGTTGCTCAACGCCATGATCGAAGAGGAGCAGCAGAAGCCCAGCGAGGAGCGCAAGGGCATTTACCACAGCTTGGTATCGCTGCGTTACCACTGGACCGCGCTCAACAACGAACAACGTGTGTTCCTGGCTTTCCGGGCGCCTGCCGCGATCGAGAACGCAACGATGTACAAGGCAGTTGTGCGGAGGGAAGTCGAGAAGCTGCTGGAGTTACAGGATGCGATGAGCTTTGAGCAGGAGGATGCCTTCGAACGTTTCGAGGGCGGCCTGGATGCCTACTGGACGATCCTGAACGAGTTGTTCCGCCTGCATACATCCGGCGACTGGCGGCAGGACGCGCACCTGCTTCGGATGCAACTGCTGCCCGCCTTGCGCGAGATAGACGCGGCGATCCAGGGCCTGGTTTCGGAGTTCGAGGACGACAGCCGCCGTTCGGCCGAAAGCGCCTCAGCCTTGTTCCAGTCCGAGAAGGCGAACAACATCGTGATGTTTGCGGTCGCGTTCGTTGTACTTGGACTGCTGGGTTTGTTCCTGCTGAGGAGCATCACCCGACCGATCCGCACGGCGGTCGAGGTGGCGGACGAGATCGCGCAGGGACGCCTGGACAACGAGATCGTCGTGAAAAGCGAGGACGAGCTGGGTGAGCTGCTGTCCGCGTTGTCGGCGATGCAGGAGGACCTGCGCCACAGGATCGAGGCAGACGCGCGCACCGCCGCGGAGAATCTCCGTATTCGCCACGCACTGGACAATGTCGCTACTGCCGTGACGGTGTTCGATAGTCAGAACAAGCTGATCTACCTGAATCTTGCCGCCCAAGCGCTGATGAAGAGCGTGCAGCAGGAAGTGAGCAAGCGGCACCCGGACTTCCGGGCGGACGCGCTCCTGGGGCGCCGTTTCCCCGATTACCTCGACGACCCGGCGGTCAAGTCGGCCTATCAGGGTGAGCTCAAGGAACAGGCGTCTTACGACACCGTATTCGGCGGCCGCAACCTGCACATGGTCGCCAGACCGGTTTATGACGATCGGGGCAAGCTGCAGGGTCGTGTAACCCAGTGGACCGACGTGACCGAGGACCTGCGCGCGGCGCAAGAGGAGCGGCAACGCATTGCGGCCGAAAGGGTGGTTGCCGCAGAGAACGCGCGCATTCGCTCGGCGCTCGACAACGTCAGCTCCAATCTCATGTTGACCGACGACCAGCGCAGGATCATCTACATGAACCGCAGCGCCGAGACGCTGTTCCGCGAGCGTCAGGAGGAGATCCGTCGCGAACTGCCCGGGTTCGATCCTGACAGGATGATCGGCGCAAGCATTGATGATTTCCACAGCAACCAGGCACACCAATCCAGCCTGTTGTCGGATATCCGGAGCACGCATGAAGCCGAGGTGCAGATCGGTGAACTGAGCATGAAGATCACTGCCACCCCGGTGTTCGACGACGAAGGGCGACGCCTGGGCACAGCAGTGGAATGGGTCGACAGAACCCAGGAGCTGGCTGTCGAGCGCGAGATCGACGGCCTGATCGATGCGGCGCGGGTGGGAGATCTCTCACGCCGGATCCTGCTGGAGGGCAAGCATGGCTTCTTCCTCCAGCTGGGAGAAGGATTCAATGAACTGCTCGATCAACTCGGCAGTGTCTTCGAAGATATCGCGCGTGTGATGAGCCGGATAGCGGACGGCGACCTGAACCAACGGATCAACCGGGACTACAGCGGCACTTTCGGGGTGGTGAAGAACGATATCAACCGCACCCTTGCGAACCTGTCCGAAGTCCTTGCGGGTCTGGTTGATGCCAGCGACAGCATTGCCTCTGCATCCGGCGAGATTTCATCCGGCAACAGCAACCTCTCTCTGCGCACCGAGAAACAGGCCTCCAGCCTGGAAGAGACCGCCTCGAGCCTGGAACAGCTGACCTCGACCGTGCGCAACAACGCGAGTAATGCACAGCAGGCGAACCAGCTTGCCACGGCGGCCCAGCACTCCGCGCTGCGTGGTGGTGAGGTGGTTTCTGGTACGGTCAGCGCGATGGAGGAAATCCGGGCGGCGTCGAACCACATTGCGGAGATCATCGGAGTGATCGACGAGATTGCGTTCCAGACCAACCTGCTGGCGCTGAACGCCTCGGTAGAGGCGGCCAGGGCGGGCGAGCAGGGGCGTGGCTTTGCGGTCGTGGCGAGCGAGGTACGCAATCTGGCCTCGCGCTCGGCGGATGCCGCCAAGGAGATCCGCCAGCTGATCGAAGACAGCATGACCAAGGTGCACGCGGGAACGGATCTGGTCAACGCCTCCGGCGAGACCCTTGGCGAGATCGTGGCCAATACCAAGGAAGTCGGCGACATCATTGCCGATATCGCCACCGCCAGCGTTCAGCAGGCCGCCGGCATCGAGCAGGTCAATCACGCCGTGGCGGCCATGGACGAAATGACCCAGCAGAATGCGACCCTTGCGGAACAGACCTCGGCAGCGTCCGCCAGCATGTCGGAGAAGGCGGCGGAAATGCAAAGACTGGTTGCCTTTTTCCAGGCGGGGAACAGACCGGACCCCGCCAGAAGCGGTTTTGCCGCGCAACAAGCGGTCGTGATCGAGCGCGATTCCACGATCCCGGAAGCGCAGCGGGAGTCCGCCTCGGACCTCTCCAGGGGGAGTCCGGGCATCGTTATCGAGCGTAACAGGACCGCCGCAACACACGCAGGGATGTCGCTGAATGCGACAGACGGGGACGAGTGGGAAGAGTTCTGACACCGCCCTTGGGCCTCTACTGCATGCGCAGGCCCTGACTGCCGGGATCTGACCCGGACAGGACCATTGCCTCAGTCTGCGCAGACCGGCGCGGGCGAGTCGCCTAACCTCCGGTCATCGAAAACCCCTTGCGACTGATCGGGCGGCAGCCGCCACACCCGCCAACCATTCCCGGACGGAACCGGTTTTTGGGTCCAAACAGCCTCAAATCCCCGCGGTAAGCTGTTGTCGGCTATAGTTTCCTGGTATCGAGCAGAAAACCCCGAGGGGTTCAGAGGTGGGCATCATGCATCCGGGACTGCGCGCAGGGCCTCTGGCCCTCGTCTGCATTTTATTGGCGCTGGCATCGGCGCCTGCTTTTACTGCCCCGCCCGGTTACGAGCGTGACACGCGAGCCTACAACCTGGCGCATGGCCGAGTGGTGTTCAACGAGCATTGCGTGGGCTGTCATGCGGAGGGGCACGATGGCGCGCCGGTACCCGGTGACCCTGGCGACTGGTCGGATCGCATCGATCAGCCTCTGAGCGAACTCATCGCGCATGCAATCCAGGGCCATGGTGACATGCCGGCGCGTGGCGAAACCGAACTGGTCGATCAGGAGATCGCCGCGGCCGTCGCCTACGTCGTCAGTCGTGCACGGATGGTTCTGGACGGGCGGGTGGCAACCCTGCCGGAAAGCGACTCCGGGGTCAGTGAGTCGTTCGACTACCGGCAGTCAGACGACGCCATTGTCCGGATGTTCATGCTCCTGATCGGCAAGGAACGCTGGCGCTAGAAGAGCGGCGCTTCGCGATCCACGGCCGGAGGTCGGGATGGAGGACCGCCAGCCTGTTGCATGGCCGGCCCGGCCCCGCTTTCCGGTGTCGAGGGTACAAGCCAGGCCGATCCGCTTGTCCCCGCATGGTGGCTCTCCCGGTAGATGGCCGAAACCGGGAATGCCAGTCGATATTGCCTGTATGCGTCGCCGGTGCTTACACTCCAGTCCATCTACATCGAACGAGGTGTTTGCATGAAAACGACAAAGATTGCTCTTCTCTCTGCCGCCGTGACCTTGGCCGGTCTTCCTTTAGCAGCCGGCGCTTTCGGTTTTGGCGCAAGCAAGCACGACTATCCGCCCGGCCCCTGGGGATATGGTCCCTACGGTGGTCCGCCACCGCAGGCGCCGGGGGCGCAGGGCCAGGCAGCACCGGGCCCGATGCCCTACGGGCCGCCCCCGGGTGCGCGTGACGTCAGAAGCATGTGGGGCAGCGGCCCCGGTATGAGCTGGGGTCCTCGCGACCCCGAGGCGGCCGAGGCCGAGCGAGCCCGAAAGCGCGAGCACTACCGCAATCCATGGAAATGGACCCAGGACTGGAAGTACGAGAGCCCGTACAAGGACGCCCAGCCCTGGGTCAGCCCGTTCGACACGCCGATGGGTGGGCAGCCCTCAAAGTAAAACCAGTACGCTGAACAGTCCGGTGGCGCTGTCGATCCCTGCCTGGGAACAACAGCGCCCCGGATGGCACGTCATTTGACCCATCCTGCAAACGCCGAGTCGCGCGAAGCGGCCCGGGCTCAGTGCGCCCGCACCCGTCAGACGTCGAACAGTTTCTTCAGGGCGCCGCGAACGAATTCGTAGGTGTAGGACTTCTCACCGCTGTGAATCAGCCTGTCTTCCGCGTCGCGGAAGGTCAGGTAGGGGTGGACTTCGACGCCGTCCACCTCGATATCCGAGGTGTCATCAATGGTGCTGGCGATGCTGTAGGCGACGCTGGCCGCGATCTCCTCCATTTCCAGCCCTTTCAGGCCCGCCTCTTCAAGCTTGATCCGGACCTTGTCGGTGATCTCCCGGATAAAGAGGGCCTGCAGTTCATCGAATTTGTCTGTATCGAGTTTCAGCTCCATTTTTTCGTCTTCTGCTTGTCGGGGTTCGGATGTGTGGCGATCGACTATGCCAGATTCTAAAGGTTCGTGAATGTTCCGGCCGCGGGAGATAGAAATCGCGGGGAAAGGCTCGCGGACCCCAGCGAGGTATTAACCCATATCCAATCGGGTTTAGCCGATCAGGAAGCACGGCATGATAAACGAATGATCCGCGCCTACTCGCAACGCCTGCTGCCTCCGTTCTCCGGTTTCGTCCAGATCGCCGAGTCGGAGCGTGCCCGCGCTCAAAGCCTCGATGGGGTCAATTGGGAAATCCTGTATCAGGCATCCGATGACCCTTCGGCGCGTCAACAGAAACGCGGGCAGGGATACGCGGTCGACCGGAGCTATCTCCCGGTCGCCAAGTTGAACAACCAGCAGCTGACCCCCTTTCTGGTGCCATCCCGGCTCGATGCCGAAGAGATTGCGGCGTGCATCCAGGAGTTGAGCGATTATCTATCGACGGCCCCTTTGCCTTTTCCGGCCGCGGACATCTTCGAGTACTGGCTTCTCGATGGCAGCGACGAATCGCCTTTGGCGCTGATCTTTTCCTGCTGTGAAGCATCGCAGATGTCGGTGTATCCGGCGCACACGGACTGGACGGCGCTGCCGCATCTCAAGATGCAGATCGATTACACCGCGGAGGAGCTGGCGCGCAGCGACCCACCGGTCAATCATCGTTTCGAGAGCCTGGTAGCGAAAAGAGCCGGGAAAAAGCCTCGAGCCGCATGGTTCGAAAGAGGACCCGACGAAACGGTCGCCTTCCCCTCTCTTCTGGTGAGGGAGGATTGGCCGGAGCAGACGGAGCACGAACTGTGTCAGCGCTATCTCCTGCGCAAGTCCCCGCGCTTGCTGATGCTGCAAGGCCTGTCCCATCCGGACCGCGAGCGACTGGAGATCGCGGCAAAAAAATACGCCGTCGAAGTCGATGAGTATTTTTCCCTGTATCCAGAGGTGAATGACCAGAGCCGCATGTCGGCTCTCCGAGTGGAGGCACGCTTGAGAAGATGTACGCCACAGCAACCCAAGGCGACCACGAAAGATACCGAATCTGGCCCAACTCCCCTGAGCAAGGATCTGCGGATTCTGGAGTGAACCGGGGGCGTTGCCGGGTTTCTCCGCCAAAATAGAGAACACCCCAATCGGTCATTGATGCCGACTGATGGGCCCTCCAGTGTGAGTGAATGCGGATACAAAGCACGGCTTTGCGCATTCAGAAAAGTCATAGCGAAGCGAAGGTCAGGGTAGTCCGCTGATAAGCGGGGTAAAACCCGGCGGCCTATGAGTCGAGGGGGATGCCTTAAGCCTTCAGAGATTCGATCTCATCGCAGGCAATGCGCAGGCTTTCGCCGAAGTCGATTCGTTCGCTGTGGCGACGACAGGCGGTGCTTACTTCTGTGTCTTTCATCAAGCGCTCGAGGGAAACGGCTATTCGACGACGCCCGGCGGCCTTGGCCGGAATCGCTTCTGCTACGCCCAGATTCTCAAGCCGTGCGCCGTTGTCGGGTTGATCGAAGGCCTGGGGCACCACCAGCTGAGGGACGCCGGCTGCCAGTGCTTGGGCACAGGTGCCGATTCCTCCGTGGTGAATCACGGCAGACGCCTTGGGAAACACACGGTTGAACGGGGCGTAGTCCACTTGGATTATGTCATCGGGTAATCGTTTCGGAAGCTGCTCCGAATGGGGCGTGAGCAGCACAGCGCGCAGGCCCAGCGACAGGACGGCGTGCATGGCCTCGCGGAAGAATGCCTCGCCGTGGGCCATGGCCGTGCCCGGGGTGATGACTACCGGCGCATTGCCTGCTTGGAGAAAGTCCCTCAAACCTCCCGGCAGCTCATCTTTTGCCGAGCCGTCCAACCGGACGAACCCCGGCAAACCTATCTGCGCAGGCCAGTCGGACTGGACTGGTGCAAACCATTCAGGGAAAAACCCCAGCACCTTCTGCGGGGACATGGCCCAGCGGGTATAGATGTGTCGAGTCTTGCTTAAGCCGAGCTCGCCGCGTAAGGCGTTCACGCTATCGAGGAACAGAGGATCAAGAGTAAAACGGTCAATGGCTCTCATCATCAGGCGCTTGAGCGCAAGAGGGGCCCACCCCGGCATTGGTAGGGAAGCCAGTAGGGGTGGTGCTTCAAGACTCCAGAACACGCTCGGCTGCAGGACGACGGTGACGAGGGGGAGACCGAGGCGCTCCTGGGCAATTCGCGCACCCAGCATGAGAGGGGATGCAACAAGGATGGTATCCCGCAGCGGAAAGCCACTCGCAATCTCATAGGTTGGGCGCATCCTCGGCAGCACCGCGTGCCGTACCAGGACCTCGAAGCCTCGCTTTGGGGACCACAAATCAGGGACGCGGAGCGCGGCGTCGTACTCTTCCCGGGTGCCGAGGCCGATGAAATCCACGCCCGCCTTCTCGACCAATGGCCTGAAATAGTCGTTGGCGACAACGGTACTTCGATGCCCGCGGCGCTGAAGGTCCTGTGCGATAGCCAGGAAAGGGTACAGGTCCCCCGCGCTGCCGATGGTGAATAGCACCACGTTCATGCGCGACCCGCGTTTATTCGGCTGTGTCCGAATGGAAAAGCTGGGGCAGGCCGGAATGTTACTGACTCAGGCGCTTTCTGCACGTTATCGACCCCGGTGGGGTTTGTCTTTCATGTGGTGTCGAGGGGCCGTCAGTAGCGCATAGGGTTTCGGTCGTTGTTTCACCGCGCGCGGTTCCCGCCTACCGGGTCGATAGTAAAGTAATTTCGAGGCGACGGCCTCGATCATGAGGGTCAACAACCACAGCCTGGGAACACGGCTTTGTCGGGCATTGTCCTGTGCCTACAATGTTGTAAAACCCGATGCTGTAGCGATGGCTTAGAGCGCGGAACAAGGCCAGACCCCGTCGTCGCATGCGCACGCCGTTACGCCAAAGCACCACCTTTTTCCGGATCATCTTCGGCTTGTCCAGATAATGGCGTGGGTGCAGTATTCACCCTTCGTGCAACGCGTTCAGGAGCCACCATGGCGCTGGTCAGTGCAAGGAATGTGGAGAAGACCTACGAGGTAGGGGAGGTCGAGGTGCACGCGATCCAGGGAGCCGATTTCACCATCGATCCGGCTTCGTTCGTGTCGTTTGTCGGCCCTTCCGGTAGCGGCAAGAGTACGCTGCTCAACATGATCGGATGCCTCGATCATCCGAGCGCGGGCACGCTCAGCGTGGCTGGGACCGATGTGTCCGGACTGGACCGTAAGGCGGCAGCGCAGTTTCGCGGCCAGCATATCGGCTTCATCTTCCAGGATTTCAACCTGATCCCCGTGCTGACGGTGGCGGAGAATGTGGAGTATCCGCTGTTGCTGGTGCAGAACTGGCCGGTGGCCAAGCGGCGTCAGCGGGTCAGCGAGATGCTCGAGGCGGTCGATATCACTGCGCAGGCCGACAAGTATCCGCACCAGTTGTCCGGCGGGCAGAAACAGCGCGTGGCGGTGGCGCGGGCGCTGGCGACCAACGCCCGGCTGATCCTGGCGGACGAACCGACAGCCAACCTGGATCACCAGACGGCATACCGCATCATCAACCTGATGAAGCGCATGCGTGACGAGTTTGAGACGACCTTTATCTTCTCTACCCACGATCCCAAGATCATGGAAGCGGCCGAGGTAATCTTCACCCTGGAAGACGGCCGGGTTGCCCGCGAGGGGGGCAGCAATGCTTAAGCTGCTCAAGATCGCGGCCCGCAACCTGTTGCGTTACCGTCGCCGCACCCTGCTGACGACCCTGCTGATTACCCTTGGCGTGGTGGCGATGCTGTTGTTCGTCAGTACCTCGGGCTCGTTCAAGCAGATGATGGTGGGACAGATTACCGATTCGATGCTGGGGCACCTGCAGATTCACAAGAAGGGTTACGTCTCTTCCATCGACAGCCTGCCGCTCAACCTCAATATGAAGCCGCGCATGCTGGAGAAGGTCGAAGAGGTTTTTGCGGAACGCGACGAGATAGAGGCCTGGTCCCCGCGGGTCAAGCTCGGTGCCATGTTCAGCAACTTCGCGCAGACCACCAGTGTGCGGCTCAACGGGGTCGACCCCGAGCGTGAGAAAGCGACTTGCCCGGAACTGCCCAAGCGGGTGATCGAAGGCAACGCCGACAACCTGGTGGAACGCGGCAAGATCCTGATACCGGAACTGATTGCCAAGGGCCTGAGTGTGAAAACCGGCGACGCGGTGGTGCTGGTGGCAACCAACAAGGATGGTTCGGTCAACGGGATCAACTTCGTGGTGCAGGGCGTGCTGGAAGGGGTTTCCGGCCCCGGTGGGCGTGATGGTTACCTGCACATCGATGATGCGCGCGCATTGCTGCGCATGGATGAAAACGAAGTCAGCGAGATCGCGGTCCGCCTGAAGTCGCCGGAGACCCTGGATGCGTTGCTCAAGGATTTACAGGGAACCCTCGGCGAACTGAGGAACCAGCAGGGGAAACCGGCGTTCGAGATGCACGGCTGGGACAAGCTGTCGCCGTTTGCCAATATCGCCAAGATGATCGACCTGATGACCCTTTTCATCAAGATCATGCTGGTCTCTATCGTATTGATCAGCGTAATGAACGTGATGATCATGGCGGTGTACGAACGTATTCGCGAGATCGGCACCATCGCGGCGATGGGAACCCAGCCTGGCAGCATCCTGCAGTTGTTCGTTATCGAGGGCCTGCTGCTTGGCATCCTCGGCGCCGCGATCGGTGTGCTCCTCAGCGTGATTGTTGTGCTTGTTCTGCAACAGGTGCAGATCACGTTTGATTTCGGTCGCCAGAGCGGCTTGGTGTTATATCCCGTGATCGCCTTCAAGGATGTCGTGTTTGCCTCCCTGATGGTTATCTTTGGCGCTGTTCTGGCCAGCCTGCAACCGGCCTGGAAAGCTTCTCGTATGGACCCTATCGAGGCATTGCGACATGTTTGATCTGCGCTCCCGATTCAAGACTCTCACCCTTGTCGCCTGCTTGCTGGTGCAACCGGCGATGGCGCAGGATGGCAATGCGCTGCTGCTGGATATTGACCGCAGGTTGCAGCCTGAGTCCTACGAGATGTACCGCAAGCTGGTCAACATCGAGCCGGATGGCAATCGCAAGGAGTTCGTGCTGTACACGGTCAAGAAGGGCCAGGAGAACGTGGTTGCCCTGTTTCTCGATCCGCCGAGCGAGAAGGGCCGCAGCAGCCTGCGCCAGGGCGAGAACATGTGGCTGTACATCCCCAATGTGGGCAAGCCGATCCGGATTACCAGCCTGCAGTCGGTGGTCGGTGGCGTGTTCAATAATTCCGACCTGCTGCGCCTGGATTACAGCACCGAGTACAACGCCGAATCGCTGACCGAGGAAGAAGGGCTGTACGTTCTCGAGCTCAAGGCAAGGAGCGGCAGTGTTGCGTATGACAGCTTGAAGATGTGGGTGGACAAGAAGGCGCGCGTGCCGTTGAAGATCGAAGCCTATGCCGCGAGCGGTCTGCTGATCAAGACCCTGCACTACAGCAAGCTCAAGGACTTCGGGAACGGTATCGTGCGCCCGGCCATGCTCGAGACCGACAGCCCGTTGTACAAGGGTTACAAGTCCGTCATGTTGTTCGATGGTATCCGTGAGCGCGACCTCAGCGACGAGGTATTTACCCTCAATTACATGCCGCGGGTGGGTGAGCTGCGTCAGTGAGGTGGCCCTGGTTGCTGCTGTGTGCCGCACTTTCGGCGCAGGCGAACGACTTCAGTTTCGATCTTGGCAGTTACCGCAAGAAGCCCTACGAGTGGAAAGGCCACCTGGAAATGACCGGGGAACAGGCTTGGCTAGATCGCGACGCCGCACTGTACAACCTCAATTTGCGTGATCCCGGGCAGCCGCAAAGCCTGCAGCGCCTGACAGTGCTTGCGCAACTGGAAGGGCTTTACCGTTTCGACGATGCCTCACTTCATGCCCGGGCCCAGGTGCAGAAGCGCGAAGACAACCTGTCCAGCAGCGCTCAGGCACTCATGCAGGAGTTTTACTACGCCGTGCGGCCCAGCGACAGCCTCACCCTGGAACTGGGTAAGCGCGCCCTGAAGTGGGGCAAGGGCTACGCATGGAATCCGGTGGGTTTTGTCGAACGGGCGAAAGATCCGAACGATCCCGATCTCTCCCGCGAAGGCTATGTCATGGCGACCGGGGACTGGGTAAGAAGTTTCGACGGTAACTTGAAGACAGTGGCGTTCACACCTGTACTGCTGCCGGTCGGCAACGAATGGAACGGCGATTTCTCCGCGCGCGAGGATCTGAACTTTGCCGCACGCTTGTACCTTCTCTACCGCGACACCGATATCGACCTGTATGCCATGCCGCAGGGCAGCCGCAGCGCACGTTACGGCTTTGACTTTTCACTCAACCTCAGCAGTAACATCGAGGTGCACGGCGAATTCGCCTACCTGGACGATCAGCCGCAGGCTGTGCTGGATGCATCCGGCCGTTTGAGTCGGCGCACCCGCGACAGTGTGCGTGCTTTGCTGGGTGTACGTTACCTCACCGAGTCGGATATCACCTGGATCGCCGAGTACTACCATAACGGCGCGGGATACGACGACGAGCAGTTGTCCCATTTTCTTGCGCTGGCGCAGGTTAACCCTGTCACTGACCCGGCAACGTTCTCGGCGGCAATTGCGGCACGGAATGCCGGGTTCGGCGCGCCTAACCCGGGCCGGGACTACCTGTACCTGCGTGCCAGCAGCAAGGACCCGTTTGACCTGGTGTACGTTACAGCAGCCCTGAGCAACATCGTCAACCTGCAGGATGGCAGTTTTTCCGTGATTCCGGAGGTGATTTATACCGGCTTCAAGGACACGGAGTTACGCGCCCGCCTGGCCTGGCTGCACGGCGATGCGCAGAGCGAATTCGGCGAAAAACAGAACGACAGCCGCCTGGAAGTGCGTTTCAGGTATTTCTTTTGACGGTCAGCGGGAACGGCGGAGCTGTTGCCTGAAGCGCAGCGCGCTGTTCCGAGGCCCGTTGGGTCCATGTTCCGAATGGTGTGCAGTGATTTCTTGGGCGGCGAGACCAATGTCTCCTTCGGTTGCAGAACGGCCAGAGCGGAAGTTGCGGATATCTCAACCCTGAACTCCGGCGGGCTCCCTTTTCCGCGCGCAGCCGATGCCCACTAGCACCAGCCCGGCCGCCACGATCAAGGGAAAGGGGACGGAGGTATTATTCAACTCCTTGGACCGCTTCGAAGATCCAAGAAATTTCCTCCGTCCCCTTTTTCCTTTTTCCCTTCCAGGGAGGTGTTCGATGCTGAAATCCATGAGCAAAACATTTCTTACCGGCCTCATCACCATCCTGCCGGTCGTACTCACACTTTATCTTCTCTACTGGCTGGTGGTCTCGACGGAGACTGCGCTGGGTAACGTAATTCGACTGGTGCTGCCGGAAAATCTGTACTGGCCAGGTATGGGCACGATTGCAGGCCTGCTGGTCGTGTTTTTGGTTGGCGTGCTGATGCATGCCTACGTGGTGCAGCGACTGTTTGCCTGGGGAGAGGAGGTGCTTTACCACGTACCCGTGATCAAAACAGTGTATCGATCCATTCGCGACTTTCTCGACTATTTCTCTCCCGCCAGAAGAGCTGAGTTCCAGCAGGTCGTGGCGGTATCGATTGGAGAAACCGGCATGCAGATGATCGGTTTCGTTACACAGGCGGTACCGGAACGTCTGCCGGAGGATTTTCAGGGGGACGACTGCGTGCTGGTATATATGCCCCTGAGCTACATGATTGGTGGGTATGCGATATTAATGCCGCGCAGCGCAGTACGCCCCCTCGATATGAACATGGAGGAGGCCATGCGCTTCACGCTGACCGCCGGAGTCACCGGCGCGCAGTAATGTCCATTTTCTTCGCGGCCAAGGCCGCTCAGCTGTTGAAATGCGAGCGGCGGAGACGGTCGCTGATCGGCTAAAAGCATACGGTCACGCGTTTGTAGGTGTAAAGATTCCTGAGAGACCCCATAAGGGCAGTGATCGGCCAAGACCGGACTATCAGCCGTCCGAGGGTGTAAAGAATGCTGACAGGTGCCCGCGAAGGGCTGGGCGTGGCTTGTTGGATCGGGATGCCAGCCACCTGGGGCTGGCCTATGATGAAGCGCAGCGTCGAGTACGCTATCAGGTGTATGTGCGGCAAGGGGCAACGGATCAGGAGATCGCGTTGTTTCGCTCGGCGTGGTCGCGTAACCAACTGACCGGCAACCAGCGTTTTGTCGACGAGATTGAGCGGCGTAGTCGTGGTAGGCCGAAATCAACTTGGTGGGCCGTTCAATAGATGCGTCCCCTTTTTTTATGTCGGTCAGGGGCGCACGAGCAGTTGCGCAGGCTGGCCATTCGCCGCTTGGTCCAGCAGTTCCGTCGTGATCCAGTCACAGGATGCCCGGCCGATGCCGCCATCGAGGGCCTCGTGCCAGCGGCAGGCCTGCAGCACAATCAATTGCGTGCCGGCCTCCACCAAACGATTCAGCAGGCGGGATAATTGACCGCGCGGCAATAGAGCGTCGTGCACGGTCACCCGCACCTCGTGGCGAACGCTGCTGCTCAGCAACAGTTCCAGGCTGAGCCAGGCGCGCTTGCCACTGCCGGCCACCCCGGTGGTCGCCGGATAGCGTTCGGGCGATGCCTTGATGTCCAGGCCAACCCAGTCCACCAGTGGCAGCACGTCTACCAGCCGCCGCGGGTAGCAACCGGCGCTGTGCAGCCCGACCTTGAAACCGAGTTCGCGTACTTCGATGATCGCGTCGGCCAGGCCGGCCTGCAAGGTGGGTTCGCCACCCGAGAACACCACGGCGTCCAGAAGTCCTCGGCGTTGTTTCAGGAAGGCCAGTACGTCATCCCAGTCATAGCCATCTCCGCGCTGCCGCGACAGCAGATCGGGGTTGTGACAGTAACGGCAGCGCCAGGGACACCCCTGGCAGTACACCACGGCCGCCAGTTCACCCGGGTAGTCTATGCTGGTGAGCCGTGTGAGCCCACCCACCTTTAGTCGGCTCATGAGCTCTTCAGCCGGCCGCCGGGCAGCCCGGTTCGGTGAAGTAGCGCCGCTCCGCATGCTCAGCCTGCTTGCCCGTGTTCCAGGCGGAGATTGGGCGATGGTAGCCCATCACCCGTGTCCAGACCTCGCAGCGGGTGCGTTCTTCGTCTTTCAGTGCAATGGCTTCGATCTGCACGACGTGCTCCTGCGATTGTTTGTTTGCCAACAGAGCGTCATCGCACTTGGGACAGAACTCCTGTTCCCCACCAAGATACCCATGGGTCGGACAGATGGAAAAGGTGGGCGTCACGGTTATACAGGGCTGCCGGAATTTCTCCAGGGCCCGGCGCACAAGTCGCCTGCAGGCGTCGGCGCTGGATATCTGTTCCCCGAGGTATAGGTGCAGCACCGTACCGCCGGTATACCTGGTCTGCAGGGCCTCCTGCATCTCCAGCGCCTGAAAGGGGTCATCCGTGTAGCCGACGGGTAGCTGGGAACTGTTGGTGTAGTAGGGCTGTTCGCCGGTGCCTGCCTGGAGGATGTCGGGGAAACGTTTGCGGTCTTCCTTGGCGAACCGGTAGGTGGTGCCCTCCGCCGGGGTGGCCTCCAGGTTGTAAAGGTGGCCGGTCTGCTCCTGGAATGTGACCATGCGGGCACGGATGTGATCCAGCAGGCGGCAGGCGAAGGTGTGGCCCCAGTCGCTGGTGATGTCCTCGGCATCATCGCTGAAGTTGCGGATCAGTTCGTTGATGCCGTTCACCCCGATGGTGGAGAAATGATTGCGCAGGGTGCCCAGGTAGCGTTTGGTGTACGGGAAAAGGCCAGCGTCCATATGCCGTTGGATCACCTTGCGCTTGATCTCCAGGCTGTTGCGGGCAAGCTCCAGCAGGTGGTCCAGGCGATCCAGCAGTGCCGGCTCGTCGCCCCTGTGCAGGTAACCCAGGCGTGCGCAATTGATGGTCACCACTCCCAGCGACCCAGTCTGTTCGGCGGAGCCGAACAGGCCGTTGCCGCGCTTGAGTAGTTCCCGCAGGTCCAGCTGTAGCCGGCAGCACATGGAGCGCACCATGTTCGGCTTGAGTTCGGAGTTGAGGAAGTTCTGGAAGTAAGGCAGCCCGTACTTGGCGGTCATGGTGAACAATCGCTCGGCATTTTCCGATTCCCAGGGGAAGTCCGGCGTGATGTTGTAGGTCGGTATGGGAAAGGTGAATACCCGACCCTTGGCGTCGCCCGTGGTCATTACCTCCATGTAGGCGCGGTTGATCATGTCCATCTCTGTCTGCAGGTCACCGTAGCGAAAAGACATCTCCTCGCCGGCGATCACCGGGATCTGTTCGCGCAGGTCCTCGGGGCAAACCCAATCGAAGGTCAGGTTGGTGAACGGTGTCTGGGTACCCCACCGTGATGGCACATTGAGGTTGTAGATCAACTCCTGAATGTACTGGCGCACCTGTCGGTAGCTCAGGCCGTCCTTACGCACGAAGGGCGCCATGTAGGTGTCGAAGGAACTGAAGGCCTGGGCACCTGCCCACTCATTTTGCAGGGTGCCGAGGAAATTGACGATCTGTCCCACTGCAGAGGACATGTGTTTCGCTGGCTCGGCCTCCACTTTGCCCGGTACACCGTTGAGCCCCTCGTGCAGCAGGGTGCGGAGAGACCAGCCGGCGCAGTAGCCGGCCAGCATGTCCAAGTCGTGTACATGGATGTCGCCCTCGCGGTGCGCCTGGCCGATCTCCGGAGGGTAGACATGGCTGAGCCAGTAGTTGGCGATCATCTTGCCCGAGGTGTTCAGGATCAACCCGCCCAGCGAGTAGCCCTGGTTGGCATTGGCACTGACCCGCCAATCGGCCCGGTCGAGATATTCGTTCACCGAGGTGCTGACGTCCACCAAAGTGCGCCGGTCACGACGCAGCTTTTCGTGCTGCTCGCGGTAGACGATATAGGCGCGAGCGGTAGCCAGGTGATTGGCGGTTATCAGGGTCTGCTCCACGATGTCTTGCACCCGCTCCACATCCGGTATGCCCTCCGGGAAACGGCCGTGGCTGAGTACCTTGATGACCTGGGAGGTCAGCAGTCTTGTTTCCTCTTCACCGTACTCGCCGGTGGCCGCACCGGCTCGCTGGATGGCCGATAGGATCCGCCCGCTGTCGAACTGGGTGACTCGACCGTCGCGACGGCGCAAGCGAACCGGCAGGCGGGAAATGGGTGCAACCGAAGAGTGGGCCATGAATAGGTCCCCTGAGTTGAGAAAACTCTATATCTTGTAGTCTAAAATCACACATTACCCAACATATAGTGCTTAGTTGAATTGATACAAATCAAAGTCCGGGGCGCGGAGGAGGTTCGTATGGCGACGGATCGGGGATGTTGGCAGATGCCGCCAGCTTTCGAGGGCAAGGAATTGGATTGTCGTGGCACAGGAGCTCGCGCGGGGGCAAAGGACTGGGAGGCTGCATTGGGGGCGATTTCGACAAGTCGCCGGTGCGAGTGGCTCAGTCCTCGTGGCAAACCCGGTTGCGGCCGCGGTCTCAACCTGACTTATCGAGCGAAGCCTATTAGGCTTGATAGGGGTAAGAATCTTAATTAGGGCCCCCCTGACCTGCATCCCGATTTTATTTTGTCGGCGCCACTCCTGGCCGGGGTAAGGTCTGGCCCTGAAACACTCTTATGGCACTGATCTGGAAAAAACAAACAGGCGATACCTGCTACGAGGTGCGTAGCGCCGGTCGCTCCGTGCGCCTCTATACCAATGGCGTCTTTCACAGCCAGTTCAATTCAACCAATCCGGTTACCGGCAGCGTCTGGGATCTTTTGATGTTGCCGGCATTCTTTTTGCCGAGGCGCCGCCTGAAGCGGATATTGGTGCTCGGTGTCGGAGGTGGTGCGGTCCTCCGCCAACTGAATCATTTTTTTCGGCCGGACCTTCTCGTCGGTGTTGAACTGGACTCGGTGCACCTGCACATTGCCCGCAATTACTACGGCAATACCGGAGACAATATCGCGTTGATAGAGGGGGATGCCGTTGACTGGGTAAACCGCTACCGCGGGGAGCGGTTCGACATGGTGATCGACGATATCTTCGGGGAGCAGGCGGGCGAACCGATCAAGGCGGTTGTAGCCGATGGCGCCTGGTTCCGTGCGCTATTGCAGGTGCTCAAACCGCATGGCCTCATCGTCTCGAATTTTGTTTCTCCTACCGACCTGAGGAACTGCGCAGCGATTGAAGATGAACGGATTGGATGTCGCTTCAAGTCCGCCTACCAGTTGACCACGCCGCAATATGAAAACGCCGTAGGGGCGTTCCTGCGCAGCGATGGCGATAGCGGGTCGCTGCGGAAACGCCTGCAGGAGTTCCCTGAACTCGACAAACGTCGAGCCCGATGCCGTCTGCGTTACAAACTGAAAAGGCTTCAGCTTGCGTGAGAAGCATGCGAGCGTGCGGGCAATACATTCAGATCTCACATCGGGCCAGGCGCCTGCGGCGATAACAGTTGTTGCAGGCAAGCCGATCAGCTTCAGGTAACCCCCTTGCAAGCATTATCCTGATGTGGATGTCTGCGATATGCTTGCTGCTGTAGCCAATTCAATCATCAGTGCGCATGCCAAAGAGAAGACCACGCAGCTTTTCCACGGAAGACTTCGAGGTAAAGGAATCGTCTATTCCAGGAATAGGATTTGGCCTTTTTGCGCGCAAGACGATTTACAAGGGCGACACCATTGGGCCGTACTCGGGTGAGATTGTCACCGACGAAGAGGCCAACGAGGAACCCTACGTCAATTCCCTGTACCTGTTATGGATCTGCAAGGATCATTGGGTGGTAGGTGAGGGGAAGGGTTCTTCGTATACAGGATACATAAACCATAGCGATAACCCGAACACCCGATTTGTGGTTTCAACCCGCTGGAAAAAGGCTCGCGTGGAGGCGACCAAAAGGATTTGTTGCGGGGAGGAAGTATTCATTGACTATGGTCCGGAATACTGGGAAGCGATGGAGATAGAAAAGCAATAGCCGCTTTAATTGAAACGAGGTCCTGTCATGGGCGCTTGATAGAAACCGGCATGATGGCGCAAATGGGATATCCTGTTCTTCTACAAACCGCGTGGCGCTATACGTGTTGGTGATAACAGTTGGCCGGGAAGGGCGCACTAGTATTTCCGGCTCTTCGTCATTTCAAGTGGATTTGAGGATGGAACCCGCCGGGCTGGCGATCATGTAGATCATCGCGATGAAGGTCTCGTTGTTCCGGTATCCGCGTGCCCTGGCTCTGGCTGCCTGAAAGAGACTGTTCAAGCCTTCCAGGCGCGCATTGGTATAGGTTGATGTCCAGCGTCTGACGACCCGTTCGGCATTTCTTCCCAGGGTCTCCAGGGCTTTGCTGACCGGTTCCAGCAGGGCGTTATCGCCAATCAGGCCTTTTGCGTAATTGATGAAGCGGGTAATGCGCCAGCGCGCTGCCCGAGGGGTCTTTGCCTGCCGGATCCACTTCAGCCTTTCCTTGATGCGCCAGGCGGTGGCCGTATCCAGCCCTTGCTCCAGAAGCTCAGCCAAGGCATTCAGTTGATTCGTGGTGAGGTGATCCACTTCGCCATTTTTCAAGACCGCCCATCGCACGTGTTTGGGTAGCGGTGTCACGTGGTTCTCCTTTTTCCTCACCTCATCCAGAGCGCGCGTAAACGTCTGCACGATGTGGAACCAGTCCACCGTGACCTCGGCTTGAGGGAACTGTTCAGCGATGCCGCTGAGAAAGGCAGGCGACATGTCACATACCGCCTCCTTGATCTTCTCCGGTTCGCCTTGGTGGTCCTTCAGAAACCGGGCAAAGGACGCCACCGTCTCTTTGCCTTTGCCCGGCGTGGCGAACAGCACCGGCTCCGCTCGCCGCTCCATATCAATGAAGATTGTCACGTAGTTGTGGCCGCGTTTGCTGGCGGTCTCATCAAGCCCGACGGCCTCGACTGAGGATAAGTCGAACTGACTCACCGCCTGGGCCACATAGTGCTGCACAATCCGCCACAGGCGAGTGTCCGTGATCTGGATGATCCGGGCTGCAGCATTGACCGGCATCTCACGCACCAGCGTCATTGCGGCCTGCTCGAACAGCAGCGTGAACGCGCTGCCCTTGCGCGCCCAAGGGACTTCCACCAACTTCACGCCATGCTCCGGGCACTTCACGCGAGGCACCGAGGCATGCACATAGCAATGGTGCTGGAAGAAGTTCAGATGACGCCACGTCTTCTCCTGGAAATCATGGGCGGCGCAGGCCTTGCCACATTCAGGGCACGCGTACTTCGAGCCTCGTTCCGCCTTCACTTCAAGATGCAGCTCATGCGGATTCTTGTCCGTTTCGAGCCGCTGATCAACCAACTGCCAGGGCGCCTGTATGCCCAAGCCCAGTAGCAGAATCTCTTTGCTGTCCATCCCGGTTCCTCGCACTCAAATTCCCGGATACACTGGTATGGGTTTCAGGGTGAATTCCACTCGAAATAGCGAAGAGCCATTTTTAGATCATGCTCCATCGATCCTCCTTTTCAGCGCTAACAGTTAGATAGACAGTCCTGTTGATGTACCGAAATACGGCACATAGACAGTCGCTTCGATAACTGACATAGACAGCGACTGTATAACGCGTTCTGCTTTCGACCGTTAGTACTCGATATCTCCCGTCCCGCTGGGCTGGGGAGACCAGCGACCGGGCAAATGCGGTGTGCTGTCGCGAGTGGGTTTCTGATTGCTCGATTAGAACGCAAGTCCCTGTTCCTCATGAAAATCCCTGTGTTGACCTGTACCCATCAGCAGGCAGGTCAAGTTGTTTGCCGGAGCCAGCCCGGTGGTGGTGACTGGCGGCATCAGCGGCTTGGGTATTGGTTTCCGTTTCTGCAAAAGAAAGCCAAGCCCTGATGCTACGCGAGCACTCGACGATGCCAAGTTAGCGCCAAGCATCGTTTGGCGGGAACTTCGTTCGGATAATCCCATAACGATCAGGCAAGTCAATCGCCCGGGGAGGGCAATTCGAGGCTCGCCGGAGAGTGTGGACCGGGCTGACCGCTGCTTCTTCTCGGGATCGGTGGTCCCGGAGAAAACGGCGTTGGGAACCTTTAACGTACACTCCGCCTGTCGCGAGGCTTTTCACCGAAAGTCTCCGGTCTGAATGAGGCAGAGTCTCGCTACAGCGATCCTTAACAGAAGATGGATGACGAAATGCTACCGACCGAGATCCCAAGTCGCGCCATCAGGCTGGAGATCGACAGCGCGGTCGCCGACCTCAGCGGTGTCGTGAAGGTCGGCAATTACCTGTTGCTGGGCAATGACGAGGGCCATCGCCTGCTGGTGTGCCGGCCCGGCGAGGCCACCGACACCTGGGTCGTGGCGCATTCGCTGGAAATCTCGGCGGCGAAGGACGAGACGGATATCGAGGCGCTGACCTACGCGGACGGCTTTGTCTACGTGATCGGCTCGCACTCGCTGCGGCGACGCTCGCTCCGACGGGAATCCCTGACCATCAAACAGAACCGCAAGCGCTTTGCCCGGGTCGATCTGCAGAAAGCGCGCAATCGCCTCTACCGCATTTCCTTCGACAAGCGCACCGGTCGGCTGGGTCGGCCCGAGTCGATCAGCCTGTCCAAGCGGCTGCGCAAGGACGTGTTCCTGGGGCCTTTCACGCAGATAGCGAGCAAGGAGAACGGGGTCGATATCGAGGGTATCGCCATGCACCAGGGGCGTTTGTTCGTCGGTTTTCGCGGACCGGTGCTGCGTCACGGCCTGGTGCCGGTGATGATGCTGGATTACGGGCACCCCAAGCGCTACGAGCTGCGTTTTGTCGACCTGAACGGGCAGGGTATCCGTGACATGGTATCGCTGGGCGATGCGCTGTTGCTGCTCACCGGCCCGGTGGGCTCGGCGCCCGGGTCATACCGGCTGTGGCTGTGGGACGGTCGGGACCAGATGCCGGGTTCGGATGCCTGCATACGCGCAGCAGCCTACCTGGGCGATGTTGCGGTGCCGCCGGGTGGCAGGGCGGAAGGGCTGGCCCTGCTGGAGGCACAGGGGGACCACGTGGAACTGATGCTGGTGATCGATGGGCTGGGCAGTCAGCGTGCGCAACGGATCAACGTGGTGGTCCCACCGCTGAGCTGAAGCCCGGGACAGGGAGCCGGATGGCCGCTACCGGTTTTGCTACTCCAGCCCCAGAATGAATTCCCAATGGTCTTCGCTCACCGGCATGATCGACAGCCGGTTGCCCTTGCGCAGCAGCGCAAAGTCGGCCAGTTCCGCGTCGGCATACTGTTTCAGCTCGCGCAGGCTGATGGTGCGCTTGAGCTTGCGCTTGTGCCGGATGTCGACCATGTACCAGCGCGGGTTGTCGGGGTCGCTTTTCGGATCGTGGTACTTGGCGTCGGGATCGAAAGCGGTGTGGTCGGGGTAGCCCTCGCGGACCACCTGCGCGATGCCGACGATACCGGGCTCCGCGCAGTTGGAGTGATAGAAGAACACCAGGTCACCCTTCTTCATCTGGTCGCGCATCATGTTGCGTACCTGGTAGTTGCGCACGCCGTCCCAGTGCTCGGTCTTCTTCGGCATCTTCATCAGGTGCTCGATGCCGAAGCTGTCGGGTTCGGATTTCATCAGCCAGTGGTTCATTGCATCTTTCCGGTGAGTTGGCGGCCATTATTTTCACGGCGGTTTCGTCTAGGATAGCAATGCTGTTTTCCTGACGGCCCTGATTGGGCCGCACCATCAACCAAACGGAGACATTCCATGCGTCGATTTTCTACTGTTTTTGGCGCCCTGAGCCTGCTGCTCGCATCCCAGTCCGGCCTCGCGGCGGACGTCGTCAGCGAGAAGAGCATCGGCATGGACCTGGCGCGCGATATCGCCAACGAGACCATCATGGCCTGTCGCGCCGAGGGCTACCACGCCAGTGCGGTGGTGGTGGATCGGCATGGCCTGGTGCGCGCGGCACTGCGGGATGATGCCGCGGCCCGCTTCACCCTCGAGATCGCCGAGCGCAAGGCCAACATGACCGTGATGGCCTGGAGCGACAGCGGGGTGTTCCGCCAGGCGCGCGAGGATATCCGTCCGGAGCTCAACCACATCGAGGGCCTGATCGTGATGGAGGGTGGCATCCGGATCGTCGCCGGTGGCTACAACATCGGTGCGGTCGGGGTCAGCGGGGCGCCCGGTGGCGACAAGGACGCCGAGTGCGCCGTCAAGGGCATCGAGGCGCTGGCCGAGCGCATCGAGTTCGCCATCGACTGAGACGGCGGTCCTGGTAACAGCCGGGTTTCGGGGCTTCCGGACCCGGCAGTCATCATCGCTACGCATGACACGTATGAATATCCTGGTGCTCAACTGCGGCAGCTCCTCGGTCAAGTTCAGCATCCAGCTGGCTGACGGAGACCGGGAACTGCTGTCCGGCAGGGCGGAAGGGATAGGGGAGGCGCGCGGCCGGCGTCGCTGGCGACATGGCGGCGATGCCGAGGCCATCGACCAGGCGTTTGCCTTTTCCGATCACGAGGCAGCCCTGCGATGGGTGCTCGAACTGGCCAGCGAGGTCGGCGCGATCGGGGCGGTTGGCCACCGGGTCGTGCATGGCGGCGAGCATTTTCACGGTCCCGTCGTGCTCGACAGCGACACGTTGCGGCGACTGCGGGATCTGGACCCGCTCGCGCCGCTGCACAATCCGCACAACCGGGCGGGCATCGGGATGGCGCTGCAGGCCTGGCCGGACGTGCCCCAGGTCGCGGTTTTCGACACCGCATTCCATCACGCCCTGCCGGAGCATGCGTATCGCTACGCCGTCCCCGAGGACTGGTACCGGCGCTTCGGGGCGCGCCGCTACGGCTTTCACGGCACCTCGCACCAGTATGTCAGCCGCGTGGTCCCTGACATCCTCGGGCGCCCATCGGAGGCACTCAACATCATCAGCCTGCACCTCGGCAACGGCGCCAGCGCGGCGGCGATCCAGGGCGGGCGCAGT
>JAPTHR010000011.1 GCA_029228645.1 Gammaproteobacteria bacterium Milos-ODIII6 | reverse complement strand
GGTTCCACATCGTGCAGACGTTTACGCGCGCTCTGGATGAGGTGAGGAAAAAGGAGAACCACGTGACACCGCTACCCAAACACGTGCGATGGGCGGTCTTGAAAAATGGCGAAGTGGATCACCTCACCACGAATCAACTGAATGCCTTGGCTGAGCTTCTGGAGCAAGGGCTGGATACGGCCACCGCCTGGCGCATCAAGGAAAGGCTGAAGTGGATCCGGCAGGCAAAGACCCCTCGGGCAGCGCGCTGGCGCATTACCCGCTTCATCAATTACGCAAAAGGCCTGATTGGCGATAACGCCCTGCTGGAACCGGTCAGCAAAGCCCTGGAGACCCTGGGAAGAAATGCCGAACGGGTCGTCAGACGCTGGACATCAACCTATACCAATGCGCGCCTGGAAGGCTTGAACAGTCTCTTTCAGGCAGCCAGAGCCAGGGCACGCGGATACCGGAACAACGAGACCTTCATCGCGATGATCTACATGATCGCCAGCCCGGCGGGTTCCATCCTCAAATCCACTTGAAATGACGAAGAGCCGCTGCGTTGTTATCCACCGCATCGGCCATCAATGCCACGCTGTATGGCGGCGGGCGGACCAGTTACCTGATCGCAAAGCTGGGTGAACTGCCGGGGAGTTTTGAGAAACGCATTAAAAACGGATACGAGGGGATGGTGATCGTCGGGCTATTGAGTATTATTTTCGCACTGTCTTTCGATCTGGATAATATCTCGGTAGCCGGCAGCCTTGGTTTTTTACTGGTGTTTGCGCTGGTCAATTTCGCCAATTTCAAACTCTACAAAGAAACCGCTTCGAGCCGCTGGCTTTCAGGCTTTGCCGCCTTGTTGTGCATTGCGGCCGTGCTGGTGCTGATCGGTTATAACGCCCTGCATACACCGCAATCGCTGGTGTCCAGCTTACTGGTTATTTTAACCGTAGTTTTGTTCGAGCTGTTTTATCGGCGCCTGCGCGATGGTGATCGGCCAATGTCTCGCTTCATGGATAAACGCCTGGAGCGCGAGGAAACACGTCAAGATAAAATTTGAGTCTTTAGCGGGCTGTTTAGAAAGTAGACCAGATCGCCAGTATGCCGACGATCACCGCTGCGACACTCAATTATCAGTACCATCCCGGCCGCCATATCTTTAACCTTGCCAAGGACAGGATGCTGCTCTGGATGAAGTTAGCCATCCAATGCCTCGATACTGGAATTGAGCAATTCAGCGGCGAGCACCAAGGTGATAGCCAGGATGACAAGGGCCCACCAGAAAAAGGACAACCTACCCCGTGTCACCCGGGCAAATCATAAATCAAAGCCCTGACCTTTCTCAGGCATGACCACCCGGGTCTGTTTCAGCTTATTGGCGAAGGTATGCATGCTATCCGGCTCGCCATGCACCAGAAAAGTTGTCTCTGGATTCCCCGTCTGCTGATGCCACGCCAGTAATTCCGCCTGATCGGCATGCGCAGAGAAACCGCCGATGGTATGGATACTGGCATTCACCTGTATCTCTTCTCCATAAATCCGTACCCGTTCCGCACCATCAATAATGCGCCTGGCCAGCGTTCCCTGTGCCGCGTAGCCGACAAACACAATGCTGTTTTTTTTATGCCATAGATTGTGTTTCAGGTGGTGACGTACACGCCCGCCGGTACACATACCTGACCCTGCCATGATGACCGCCCCCCCATCAATCTGGTTGATCGCTATTGATTCCGCAGTCTCGCGGGTAAAGTGCAGACCCGGCAGGTCGAACGGGTCATTGCCATCATGGGATATCTCCAATGTTTCGGTGTTATAACATTCCGGGTGCCTTTCAAATATCCGGGTGGCGGAAATCGCCATTGGGGAATCCAGAAATACGTTCGTATAATGCTGGATGGCCCCACTCTCGATACCTTCGCGCAGGTAATACAGAATCTCCTGGGCACGCTCCAGTGCAAAGGTCGGAATAATCACATTACCCCCTCGCCTGAGGGTCTCGTTAACCACCTCGTACAGCTCGTCTATCGAGGGTTTCAACTGCTTATGCAAGCGATCGCCATAGGTGGTTTCCATCACCACGGTATCGACCTGTGGAGGTGATGCCGGGTTACGTAAAATAGCGCGCCCGCCATATCCCAGATCGCCGGAAAACAGCAGGCGATGTGCTTTCCCCGCTTCCTCCAGTTCGAGCAGGATACTGGCTGACCCCAGGATATGGCCCGCATCCAGGAAAGTGGCGCGTATCCCCGGTGCCACTTGCACCGGTTTATCATAAGTAACCCTGCGACCAATGAACTCCAGGCTATTGAGCGCATCCAGCGTGGTATAAAGTGGCTCGGTGGCACCATGATGATGTTTGCCATGGCGACGCGCCTTACGCTTCTGGTAGCGCGCCTCTTCTTCCTGAAGACCGGCCGAATCCAGCATCACCAGCCGCGCCAGTTCCACTGTCGCCGCGGTGGTGATGATTTCACCGTGAAAACCGCGTTTGACCAGCAAGGGAATCCGGCCGCAGTGATCCAGGTGTGCGTGGGTCAGCAACAGATAGTCGATATCTGCTGGTTCAAAACCGAATGGCTCGGCGTTTTCCTCGGCCAGCTCACGACCGCCCTGGTACAAACCGCAGTCGATCAGCACCTTCTTGCCCGCGCATTCAACCAGGTGACAGGAACCGGTCACATTCTGATCGGCACCGTGAAAAGATAGTTTCATCCTGCTTTCCTTCTAATAATGGATTCTGCTAATGCTCAACAGGCAGCTTGATCACCGGGTCAGCGCCCGCCCAATCCAGGCGCATGGCGCAACGTTCAGCCTCATCCGGCTGACAATGCAGAATCACAACATATTTGCCGCCTTCAATCGCGGCGTGAATGTCCTCGATCCGGGACTCGGGAATCCCCATCCTGTGCAGGGCGCTGGCAAACTCGGTGAGCACCGCTGCGCCGGCCATCGTGCCACCGGCGACGGCTGCCCCGGTAATGGCGCCACCCAGGGCCTCGACGATCGGGCCCGCAGCGAGTAACGGCCCGACACCCGGTATTACAAACAGTCCGGTCGCGCCGGCCAGCAAACCCCATAAGGCCCCCCAGGCCGCGCCGTGCTCACCCCAAACCTTGATACGCTCACTGCTATCGGTATAGGCCAGACCCAACATATCATCACCCGCACCGCCTGACTTGCGTAGCAGGGAAAGCCGGTCTGCAGGAAAATCCTCCTTGATTAACTTCTCAATAACGCGCTGTGCTTTTGTCTCGCTGTCAAACACCCCGATGGCGAGCACCAGACGGGCTGAGCGTGGCGTGTCGTTTCCATGTTGCGTATCCGTCATCCTCTGTCTCCACAAAGAGCCTTATGACATATTTGATAAAAAAATGCTCCGGGAGTACATGCAATATCGTGTGTCGCATTCTTCATCTTTTACTTCATTCCCTTTCCTTAATCAGGGGTTCACCCTTGTGTTCATACCAGCATAAAAGGCCTTCCCAGATATCGTTCGCGGTCTCGGCAAACCAGAATAAATCACGGTCCTCGATATCAATCACACCCTCGTCCACCAGATAGTCGATATCGAAAGCCTTGCGCCAGTAAGGTTCACCCACCAGCACAATGGGTAACGGCTTGATCTTGCGGGTCTGCACCAGGGTCAGTGTTTCAAACAACTCATCGAACGTGCCAAATCCGCCGGGGAAGGCCACCAGTGCCCTGGCGCGCAACAAGAAGTGCATCTTGCGCAGCGCGAAATAATGAAACTGGAAACACAGCTCCGGGGTGATGTAGGGATTGGGGTACTGCTCATGCGGCAAGGTAATGTTCAGGCCGACCGTTTTGGCGCCAGCGTCGTGCGCGCCGCGGTTGGCCGCTTCCATCATGCCGGGACCACCACCGGTCACGACCACAAGGCGCGAATCTTCCGGGCCGCCGCCGGCATTGGCCACCAGGCGTGAAAACTCACGGGCAACTTCATAGTAGTGGCTCTTGGCCAGGATACGCTCGGCCACCGCAAGCTTCCGCTGACACTCGCTATCTTGCGGCAAGGCGCTCAGGGCATCCCGACATTGCTCAACCTTCCGTTTTGCGGCGGCCGATTCTACGATCCGGGTACTGCCAAACACCACGATACTGTGCTGAACATCGTGTGCCTTGAGCAACCGGTCCGGCTTCAGGTAATCCAGTTGCAGGCGCACACCGCGCGCATCGTCACCGTCGAGAAAATCCACATCCTCAATAGCGGGACTATATGACGGGCTTTTCAGGATGGCCTCCAGCTTGGCGGGGCCCTGCGGATCATCAACCTGCGACTTGGGTTCTTGCCAGGGAAGCGGTTCCCTCCGATGCTGCGGGTGCGCCGGTTCCGGCACTTCCGGTCTGATGGTTTTTTTACTCAAGTGTATCCCCTCTGCATCATCTGACTGGCTATATCGGGATAACCTTAAACGACGCATGTGCGCGCTGCTGCCACCTGGGTGACAGCAGGTATTCAAAAACTGCTTGATAATTTTGCTTCATGGGATAATCGTGTTACTCAGGCTAATGTTCTCAACCGGCACTACAAACATCACAACACCAAGATGATGTCCATGAATGACTGGGAAGCATTGGAAGGATCACCCCGACCTTTGGGCGTCAGTTTTGTCTCGTCACAACAAGCCTGGAATTTCGCCCTGTATAGCAAACATGCCGCTGCCGTTACGCTGCATCTATACCGTGAAAACGATTTACAAAACCCACAATACACATACCCGTTTAACCCCTTGCTGAATAAATCCGGCCGCGTGTGGCACTGCCGCTTGCCGGCAGCAGAGGTGAACGATGCCCATTACTATGCTTACCAGATTGACGGTCCATTTGACCTGAAGGAAGGCCACCGCTTTGATCCGCAGAAAAGCCTGCTGGACCCCTATAGCCGGGCCGTTTTTTTTCCGCCGATGTTTGACCGTCATGCCGCCATTCAGCCTGGATCGAACATCGGCAAGGCACCGTTGGGTGTTATTCAGGCACATTCAGATGTCGGCACCGTCAACCAGAATCAAAAACCCCAGCACACGCATGACACGATTATCTACGAATTACACGTCAGGGGGTTTACCCGGCACCCGGCTTCCGGTGTAGCCCCGGACAGGCGCGGCACCTTTGCAGGCCTGGTAGACAAAATCCCCTACTTGCAGTCTCTCGGCATTACCGCTGTCGAACTGATGCCGGTATTCCAGTTTGATCCGCAGTCGAAGGACTACTGGGGCTATATGCCACTGTCATTTTTCGCACCGCATCACCTGTACGGCAGTACTGCTTCGCCAGGTTCCTTATTGGATGAATTCAGGGAGATGCTCAGCGCCTTTCACCGAGCGGATATCGAGGTCATCCTGGATGTCGTTTATAACCATAGCGGCGAAGGCGATGAACACGGACCAACCTACAGCTTTCGCGGCATCGATAACACCTCCTATTACCTGCTGAAAAACGAGCGGCGTTTTTACCGCAACGATGCCGGCACCGGTAATGTGCTGCACACCGCCAATCGCTATGTACGCAGCATGGTGCTGGACAGTCTGCGCTACTGGGTCAAAGAAATGGGAGTGGATGGTTTCCGTTTTGACCTGGCCTCGATCTTTACCCGCAGCAGCGACGGTTCGGTGAACCTGGAAGATGCGCCGATTATCTCTGCGATTCGTTCCGACCCTGACCTGGCCAACGTACGTTTGATCGCCGAGGCCTGGGACATCTCCAGCTATCAACTGGGGCGCACCTTTCCCGGCATCAGCTGGCGACAATGGAACGGCAAGTTCCGCGATGATGTGCGCCGTTTTGTCCGCGGTGACAACGGGCTGGTCAATGCACTGATGCAGCGGCTTTACGGCAGCGATGACCTGTTCCCGGATTCGTTGATGGAAGCTTATCACCCTTACCAGAGCGTCAATTTTATAACCGCCCATGACGGCTTTACGCTTTATGACCTGGTCTCCTACAACCACAAACATAACGAAATCAATGGCCACGGCAACACCGATGGCTCCGATCATAACGATTCCTGGAACTGTGGCTGGGAAGGCGACAGCAATGTGCCGCACGCCGTGATGCAGTTGCGACAGCGCCAAATCAAGAATTTCTGCTGCCTGTTGTTGCTCGCCAACGGCACACCGATGATTCGCGCCGGGGATGAATTCATGCAGACCCAGTCGGGCAACAATAACCCCTACAACCAGGACAATGAAATCAGCTGGCTGAACTGGGACCTGCTGGACACCCATCAGGACATGTTCCGCTTTTTCCGCAACATGATCGCCTTTCGCAAAGCTCACCCATCGCTTGGCCGCAGTCGGTTCTGGCGCGACGATATCGCCTGGTATGGCACAGGCCCCGAAGTCGACCGTGCTGATCATTCACATACGCTGGCCTACTGCCTGCACGGCGCGTCACAGAATGATCATGACATCTATGTGATGATAAATGCTTGGTGCCAGGATTTGACGTTCACCATTCAGGAAGGTGTCGCCGCCAACTGGCGGCGTGTCGTGGATACAGGCATGGATAACCCCGACGATATCGCCGAACCGGGCAATGAACAGGTCTTGCAAAACCTGCATTACAGGGTGAAGGCGCGCTCGGTTGTCGTCCTGATACGCGCTTGATCACCGCCCTGTGATACAAGGTTTGATTGGCGGCGACTATATACAACTACTCCGGTGTCCGTGTCTGAATACGCCTTCCCGTGAACTGATGGAGCAGGAATTCGGTGACAAAGGCACAAATCAATGCGCCAAGCACAAACCAGATAATGTTCGGAGAGGTTTTTATCGAATAGCTTACGGCAAAGCCAATCGCCAACAGTGCAGCCAGTATCGCCAACAGCAGGATAGCTGCTGATGCCCCGGTCTCACGTCGTATCTTGAAATGACCCAGGTGTACGATCAAATGGACAATCAGGATGGCAATCGATCCCACGGCGGCAATTTCCGACAACGGAAAAAAATCCGTCATCAATATAATCAGGCCGCCACTGATCAGCAGCCCATCGCGTGAATGACCAATGGGCTTGCCGAATTCACACGGCAACTCCCCGTCCTTGGCCATTTGATAGGTAACATTGGTCACCGCGTAGAGATTGGCATTGATCGAAGAAGCGGTGGAAATGAGCGCGGCGATAGCGACAATCGTAAAACCTGCCGCACCAAAAACGGGATAGGCGGCCTGGGCCAGGGCAAAATCCTTGGCCTTAATGACCTGCTCCACATCCAGGTTACCAAACACCGCCAGCGCTACCGCAATATATAAAAACATCACCAGAACGATGGCCAGCAGGATCGCACGAGGCAGGGTTCTGGCCGGGTCCGGCATATCCTCAGCCGCATTGGTGATAACCCGAAAGCCTTCAAAGGCAAAGAAGGTGATCGCCAGGCTGTATAGAACCATCTTGCTTTCGGGGTAAAGTGACGGCGAGAGCAGTTCCGGCCTGGAAAAGATCAGGCCTGTCACGGCAAAGCCGATCAGGATCAGCACCTTGAATGCCACGATCGGTTTTTCCCATCGGGCAACGCTGCTGGCACCTTCGAGGTTAATCAATACAAACAGAATGATGATGCCGTTGGCGAAACCATTGACCCACAGATGTGACGCTTCTCCCAGGTGAAAGAAAGTGATGGCATAACTACCGAAGGTTTTAGCCACGAGCGCCAGCGCCACCAGCGCCGCGATATAGAGCATGATCGCCATGGCGCCAGAGAACAGTCCCACGCCGTAACTCTGTACCAGATATTCGACAATGCCCCCTGCCGCCGGGTAACGCGCACCCAGCCTGGCCAGCGAATAACCACTGAGCAGAGCGACAATGCCACCGAGGATAAAAGACAGATAGACGGCACTGCCGGCAATGGCGCCGGCCTCACCCATCAGGGCAAAAATACCAGCGCCGACCATGGAGCCGATGCCGAGCGAAGCGGCCGCTAAGACGGTCATGGGTTTCTTGTCAGACACCGGACCGGAATCTCCTGAGTATTTTCATGTTTTCTGGCTTTTCATGCGCGAATTCATAGAACTGACCAACAGTTTTTATAAGCTGGTTAACCGACAGAATTATTCTTCAGCCCACACGACAACGCCTTCATATGCCGCGAAGAAAGCCCCTGCTGCTTTTTCATGAGGGTGGTGAGCTGGAGGTGTGGGTCCACCGTGTTGGTGCTGATACACAGGGAGCACCGGACCTGTATCTGTTGGAGTTTCCCGGAACCGCCAGTCGTGCCGAGCACTGCACTGATTTTGTGGAAGACAGCTGGTCACAGCGGTGCGCCGAAATATGGGCAGTCAATCCACCTGGCTATGGTAACAGCCGTGGCACAGCAAGCCTGCAGAAATTGCCAGCGGCAGCGGAACGGGCCTTGAAAGCGATCCGTCAGGTGGCTGGCGAAACTCCCGTGATAGTGGCCGGCGGCAGTCTCGGTAGTGTGAGTTCGCTTTATCTGGCGGCGCACTTCAGAGTGGAAGGGGTAATGATGCAGAATCCACCGGCCCTGCGTGAGCTCATCGCGGCGCAATCGGCCTGGTGGCACTTCAATTGGTTGACGCGCGGTATTGCTGCGCAGATACCGCCTGAACTGGACAGCATCAGCAATGCCCAGCAGGCATCAGCGCCCGCGATTTTTGTTTCTGCCCAGGAAGATCGCGTTGTGCCGGCTGATATCCAGCGTCAGATTATGACGGATTACAATGGGCCCATGAAAGTTTTGTCCATGCCGAATGCCGATCATGCTTCGTCGCTAACAGAAAGCGATCTCGAAGAACTGCGCGATATGACCCACTGGTTGTATGAGCTGATGACTCAAGATGTCGGTCACCGGCCAGATTGATTATCTGTAACGTTACCGGATTGGTAATCAAGGAACATCGATGAACGAAACCGACCTGGTGATGGTACAGGACTGGGTGAGGCAATGGGGGTATCTGGGTATCGTCATCCTCATGACGCTCGAGTCTGCCCCGCTGGTCGGGCTGATGCTACCGGGTATTTTCATTACCCTGTCGCTGGGCGCGCTCACGGCGAGTGGCGTTTTACCCTTTGTTGAAACCTGGCTCCTTGCCGCCCTCGGTGCCATGCTGGGTGACAGTCTGGGTTATTGGTTGGGGCTTCTGAGTTCAGAGGAATGGCATCATCGTTTGCATAAAACGCGCTTTTTGCAAAAGCGTTCCAAGGCCTCCAACTACCTGGATCGCTATGGTGCCTTGGGCATCGCCATCGGTCGCTTCGTCTGGTTTGTTCATCCAATGGTACCGCCATTGGCTGGTATTTCGGGGATATCCCCGCAGCGCTTTTATTTGTATGACCTGCCGGCCTGCCTGCTCTGGGTCGCACTTTATCTGGGCTTGGGGCACGGATTTGCCAGTATCTGGTTATGACGTAACCTTTTAATCAAATGGGCTCGCTATGCTGATCGGACTTCTGGTTATCTGGTTGATTACCGCAACAGGGTTATGGCTGGTCACGCTGCTGGTACCCGGTGTGCGGGCGCAGTCCGTGGGCAGTTTGCTGCTGGCCGCGCTGGTGCTGGGCATCGTCAACGCCGTTATTCGCCCCCTGCTCTGGATACTGACGTTGCCATTGACCGTGTTGACATTTGGTTTATTCGCACTGCTGATCAATGCGCTGATGGTCAAAATTACCGCTGGCATAGTGTCCGGTTTTGAGGTGGACAGTTTTGGTGATGCCCTGCTTGCCGCAGTCATTATGGCGCTACTGGCGATCGCCGGTTTTATATTTCTGCAGTGGTTCCTGTTTGACGCCGTGTTCTGGTTGCAAATGGGACCCACACACCCCCGTTTTGTAATGTAAGACAGCATGGACAGCGACAAGAACCCGACCCTGCTTTCGCTTAACAGTGGTTCGTCCAGCCTCAAGTTTGCGTTGTTTGCCATCCATGAAGCGGAGACACCAGATTGCCTGTACCGGGGCAAGTTCACCGCCATCGGCAATGCGTGACATTTTCGTGTCTACGATGACCGTGCCGGGGAAACCAGTGGTGCTCCGGTGATTGCCAGGGACATAAGCATCGCTGATCGTGCCCAGGCCCTGCGAATCCTGCTGGATTGGCTTGCCGAACAGCAGCCCGCGTTGCAACTGACCGCGGCGGGGCATCGTATCGTGCCCGGTGGCCGGCTTTTGCATGCGTCGATACGTGAAGCCATTTGCAAACGCAATGAATGGTTGGGGCTTGCGCTAGATACGGATGCCAACCAACTCAAGCACACACGGATCAGCAGACCGGACAGCCCTGTCCAAGCCTGGGTAATCCGCACCGACGAGGAGTCGGTCATCGCCCGGCACAGCCCGCACGTACTCGAACAAAGGACCATGAGATGATTGCCTCACACTTCTCCATCAACAGCACACCGCTGTCCGCTGACGAACTGCAAGGCATCGATGCCCGGTGGCGGGCGGCGAATTATTTATCCATCGGTCAGATCTATCTGCTCGATAATCCCTTGCTGCAACAACCACTGACAATCGAGCATATCAAACCGCGCCTGCTCGGCCACTGGGGCACCACGCCTGGCCTGAATATGATTTACGCCCATCTCAACCGGGTCATCCGCGCGCGTGATCTGAACATGATGTTTGTCACCGGGCCCGGCCACGGCGCACCCGGCATCATCGCCAACACCTGGCTCGAAGGCAGCTACAGCGAGCTTTATCCCAATATCAGCCAGGACCGGGAAGGCATAAAAAAGCTGTTTCGCCAGTTCTCTTTCCCCGGCGGTATTCCCAGCCACACCGCACCGGAAACCCCGGGCTCGATCCATGAAGGCGGCGAACTGGGCTACTCCCTCAGCCATGCCTACGGCGCAGCCTTCGATAATCCGGATCTGATCGTTGCCTGCGTGGTGGGCGACGGTGAAGCGGAAACCGGCCCGGCCGCTACCGCCTGGCATTCCAACAAGTTTCTCGATCCGCAACGCGACGGCGCGGTGCTACCCATCCTGCATCTGAACGGCTACAAGATCGCCAACCCCACCGTGCTGGCGCGCATCAGTCGTGATGAACTGGTGGCCCTGTTCAAGGGCTATGGCTACACCCCTTACCTGATCGAAGGTTCGGATCCCGCTGCCGTCCATCAGGCGATGGCGGCGACCCTGGATCAGGCCATGGCGGATATACAGCGCATCCAGCAGGCTGCACGCCGGGATGCAAACATGGAACGGCCGCGCTGGCCGATGATCATCCTGCGCACCCCCAAGGGCTGGACCTGCCCGAAAACCCTCGACGGCCTCAAGCTCGAGGACTACTGGCGCGCTCACCAGGTACCCTTTGCCCAACTGGCGGAAAAGCCGGAACACATCCAGGTGCTGGAACGATGGATGAAGAGCTACCGGCCGGACGAGCTGTTCGATAGCAACGGTTGCCTGATACCGCCTGTCGCTGAACTTGCCCCCACCGGGGAACGGCGCATGAGCCGCAATCCGCATAGCAACGGTGGGCTGTTGTTGCGCGACCTGAAACTGCCGGACTTTCACGACTATGCCGTGGATGTCCCCGCCCCCGGCAAGGTGACCGGCGAAGCCACCCGACGTATGGGTGATTACTTACGCGATGTCATGGCATTGAACGAAGACACGAAAAACTTTCGTGTCATGGGGCCGGACGAAACCGTCTCCAACCGACTCGGCGCCCTGCTCGAGGTCACCAACCGCGCCTGGGAAGCCGAGACCTATGACTATGACGATCACCTGGCGCCGGACGGCCGGGTAATGGAAATCCTCTCGGAACACACCTGCCAGGGCTGGCTGGAAGGCTACCTGCTGACGGGCCGGCACGGTCTGTTTTCCTGCTATGAAGCCTTCATCCACATCATCGACTCCATGTTTAACCAGCATGCGAAGTGGCTCAAGGTCAGCAAGGAGATCCCCTGGCGGCGCTCCATCGCCTCGCTGAATATCCTGCTGACCTCGCACGTCTGGCGCCAGGATCACAATGGCTTTTCGCACCAGGACCCCGGTTTTATCGATCATGTCGTCAACAAGAAGGCCGATATCGTGCGGGTATACCTGCCGCCGGACGCCAATACCACACTGTGTATCACCGAGCAGTGTCTGAACAGCCGTGACCGGGTCAATGTCATCGTCGCCGGCAAACAACCCGAGCCACAGTGGCTGAGTATGGATGCCGCCATCAAGCACTGTCACGAAGGCATCGGCGCGTGGGACTGGGCCAGCAACGATCAGGCCGCCGAGCCGGATGTCATCATGGCCTGCGCCGGTGACGTACCGACCATCGAAACTCTGGCCGCCGTCAAGATTCTGCGTGAACAGTTGCCGGCACTGAAAATTCGCGTGATCAACGTTGTCGACCTGATGACCCTGCAGCCCAGAGAGGAACACCCGAACGGCTTGAGCGACAAGGACTTCGATACCCTGTTTACCACGGATAAACATATTGTCTTCGCCTTTCACGGGTATCCCTGGCTGATCCACCGCCTGACCTATCGGCGCAACAACCATCACAACCTGCACGTGCGCGGCTACAAGGAAGAAGGCACCACCACCACCCCCTTTGACATGACGGTACTCAATGAACTGGATCGTTTTCACCTGGTCTGCGATGTCATCGACCGCGTTGACGGGCTGGGCTCGCAGGGGGTTTATCTGAAACAGCAGATGCAGGACAAGCTGGTTGAACACCAGCAATACATCAGCGAACACGGGCAGGACATGCCGGAAATCCTGCAATGGCGTTGGCCAGAGACACTATAAATAAGGGCGCCTCTAAAAATAGTGCAGTATCACGCTACCCCTGATATTTACAGGTACGATCTATTGCTCCGGATTCATCAGCACAGGCTGGAATTCGGATGGCCCCTGCCCTGTCATGTATTCATAGGTCTGCCAGCGCAGGTCAACCATTTGCTGTGCAACCTCCAGCAGGCTCTCCGCTTCTTCCGGGTTGGTCTGCGCCAGCACCTTGTAGCGCGCTTCGTTGTACGCATAATCCTTGAAGCTGATTCTGGGTCGGGGTGAATCCAGCACAAACGGATGTTCGCCTGCTTCGCGCAGCGCCGGGTTAAAGCGCAACAACGGCCAATAACCGCTCTCCACCGCCAGTTTTTGCTGGTCAGGTCCCTTACGCAAATCGTAGCCATGCGCAATACAGGGGCAATAGGCGAGCACCACCGATGGGCCGTTATATTCCTCTGCCTCACGCATCGCCAGCAGCGTTTGCTGCGGATTGGCGCCGAGCGCCACCTGAGCGACGTACACATTGCCATACGAAATCGCCTGTAATGCCAGGTCTTTTTTACCGATGCGCTTACCGGCCGATGCAAATTTTGCTGAAGCGCCGGTCGGTGTAGCCTTGGACATTTGCCCGCCGGTATTGGAATACACTTCGGTATCCAGCACCAGTACATTGATATTACGACCGGTTGACAGTACATGGTCCAGACCACCCGATCCGATATCGTAAGCCCAGCCATCACCGCCCACCAGCCACACACTGCGACGTACCAGGTGTTCAACCACAGCCAGCAGCGCGCGTGCCTGCTTTGAATCGATTGCCTGCAATTTTTCCTTTAGTTCGATCACGCGTCTGCGTTGTGCACGAATCTCGCTGCCTTCGCGCTGTTCCGCATTCAGCGTGGCTTCAACCAGTTCCTGACCCAGTTCGGGCAACATCGCTTTGAGTAACTGACGCGCCACCTGGTTCTGGTGGTCTGCACTGATACGCATTCCCAAACCAAATTCGGCATTATCTTCAAACAGTGAATTGGACCAGGCGGGCCCCTGCCCTTCATGGTTTTTGGTCCAGGGTGTGCTGGGAAGGTTACCACCATAGATGGAGGAACAACCGGTTGCATTCGCCACCAGCAGACGGGGTCCGAACAACTGTGATAGCAGGCGCACATAGGGTGTTTCACCGCAACCGGCACAGGCACCGGAAAATTCAAATAGCGGCTGCAAAAACTGCACCCCGCGCACTGAGGAGAAATCAACCTGTGAGCGCTTGTTGACCGGCAATTGTTCAAAAAAGTGTATATTATTGCGCCCTGCATCCATCAGTGGCGCCTTTTTGCTCATATTAATTGCTTTGTGTTCTTTATCCTGCAAATCATGGGCCGGGCAAACGTCAACACAAACCCCGCAACCGGTACAGTCCTCCAGGTAAATCTGTAATGTGAAACGGGTTTCCGGAAAACCGCGTGCGCTGATTGGCGCTGATGGAAAACTGTCCGGCGCCGCTTCCAGTTCCTGCTGATGATAAAAACGTGAACGGATCACACTGTGTGGGCAGGCAAAGCTGCAATTGCCGCACTGGATACAAATATCCGGCTCCCAGAGCGGTACAAAATCGGCAATATTGCGTTTTTCCCATTGCGTGGTACCACTCGGGAAAGTGCCGTCATGCGGCATTTTACTGACTGGCAATTCATCACCCTCACCACGCAACATCATGGCGGTGACCTGTTGCACAAAGGGCGGCGCATTCTCAGGTACGACCGGAATAAACTGCAGTGCACTCGTGGGTTTTTCAGGGATGTTGACTGCATGTAAATGATCAAGTGCCGCATCCACTGCGTTGAAATTCTTTTCCACTACCGTGCTACCCTTTCGAGAGTAAGTCTTTTCAATAGCATGCTTGATCTGTGCTATCGCCTCCTCTTTGTGCATTACGCCGGAAAGCGCAAAAAAGCACGTTTGCATAACGGTATTGATGCGCCGTCCCATACCCGCAGCCAATGCGACACTGGATGCATCGATCACATACATTTGTATGTTGCGCTCAATCAGCGTCTGCTGCATCGGTAGTGGCAATTGCTCCCACACCGCTTCGGCCGGGTAAGGGCTATTCAGCAAAAATACCGCCTTGTCAGCAGCCCGTTCGAGCACATCCATTTTGAAGATGAAATTAAATTGATGGCAAGCAACAAAACTGGCCGAGTGCAACAAATACGGCGCACGAATCGGGTCGGGGCCAAAACGCAGGTGCGAGGTGGTCATTGAGCCCGATTTGCGCGAGTCATACACAAAATAACCCTGCGCATACAATGCGGTATTTTCACCAATGATCTTGATACTGTTTTTATTGGCGCCGACCGTGCCGTCCGCTCCCAGGCCGTAAAACAGGGCGTGTTTCATGCCGCTGGATTCAATCGTGAAATCTTTGTCAAATGCCAGGCTGGTATGCGTCACATCGTCGTGAATACCAATGGTGAAATGGTTTTTAGGGGCATCCAGCGCCAGTTCATCAAACACCGCTTTGACCATCGACGGCGTGAATTCCTTGGAAGACAAACCATAGCGACCGCCGATTATTCTGGGCAGCGATTGACGACTGCCTTGACTGAGTGACTCGGCAAATGCGGTCAGTACGTCCTGGTATAATGGTTCGCCTGTACTACCGGGTTCCTTGCAGCGGTCCAGCACTGCTATCGATTGAACTGATGCCGGAAACGCCGCGACAAATTGCGCCACAGCAAATGGCCGGAATAGGCGCACCAGCAACACGCCCAGCTTCTGGCCCCGCTTATTCAACGCCTTCACTGTTTCACTCACGGTCTCGCCACCAGAGCCCATAATCACAATGACTCTCTCTGCCTGCGGGTCACCGTGGTATTCGTATATTCGGTATTGTCGCCCGGTAAGCTCGGCGAACTGTTCCAATTTGGCGCTTACAATATCGGGTACTTTGTCATAATAAGGATTGACCGTTTCACGCCCCTGAAAATAGGTATCCGGGTTTTGCGCCGTACCACGGATGAATGGATGGTCCGGGTTGAGTGCCCGCTGGCGATGCGCGATGACTTCTTCATCATTGATCATCGCGCGTATCTGATGGTCAGCGATTCGGCTGATTTTACTGACCTCATGCGAAGTCCGAAAACCATCAAAAAAATGCATAAAGGGAACCCGCGCCTGTAGCGTTGCGGCATGGCTGATCATCGCCATGTCCTGCGCTTCCTGGACCGAATTGGATGCCAGCATCGCAAATCCTGTAGCACGCGCCGCCATGACATCCTGATGGTCACCAAAGATCGACAGCGCCTGTGCGGCCAGTGAACGCGCTGCCACATGGAAAACAGTCGACGTCAGTTCGCCGGCAATTTTGTACATATTCGGCAGCATCAGCATCAGGCCTTGCGACGACGTAAAAGTGGTCGTCAGTGCCCCTGCCTGCAACGAACCGTGCACCGCGCCGGCAGCGCCACCTTCGCTCTGCATCTCGATCACATCGGGAACCTGTCCCCAGATATTGGTAATCCCCTTGGCCGACCACACATCGGCCGATTCCGCCATTGGCGATGCCGGTGTAATCGGATAAATCGAGCATACTTCACTGACTTGGTATGCAACGTGCGCAACGGCTTCATTACCATCGACAGTGACATATTCCGGATTCTGTTGTTGTCCAGAATCCCGCCGTGGAGCTTCTCCACTATGGTAGGGCGAATCATGGCTTATTTCGCTTAACTCGTGACCGGATACGTGCTTGGTATTTGTATTGTTCATGCCTATCCCTCCACCATCTTTTGCTCATTCTGATCGGGTAGCGGCTCCGGCATCATTTCTATTGCGTGGCAGGGGCATTGCTCAAAGCAAACTGCACAGCCTGTACACAGCGTGTAATCGAAACGATAACGCTTGCCAGGCCCGAGTTTGATCACTGCATCTTCAGGGCAAGAACCATAACAGCCATCGCATTCAAAGCAATTGCCACACGACAGACAGCGCTGTGCTTCAAATTGCGCTTCGTGGGCACTCAAACCCTTAACAATTTCATCAAAGTTGTGGGCACGCTCGACCAATGGAAGTTCGGCCTGTTCCTGACGTGGCGCTTCGCTGCGGTACCAAAGATGTAAACGCTCGAAGCCTACGACCGCATGCTTCGCCTTTGGCTGATAGGCTTCACCACGCAGATAGCCATTGATAAATCGTGCCGCCTTTTTCCCATGGCCAACCGCCGTGGTTACCGAGCGCTCGCTGGGTACCATGTCGCCTCCAGCAAAAATACCCTCGCTACCGGTCATCATGTTATTCGCAACGATGACCGTGCCATCGCTGTTAAACTCGATGCCGGGAACAGTTTGTAAAAACCGGGTATCGGCATTCTGACCCACCGCCAGAATCAATGCATCGGTCTCCAACGTTTCGATTTTACCGGTGGGCTGGGGATAGCCGTTTTCGTCCAGCTCCATCTCCTCAACTTTCAGTGTGCTCTGGTCGATTTCCTTGATAGTGCGCAGCCACTTGATTTTGACACCTTCCTCCAGCGCCTCATCGGCTTCGAAGTCGTGCGCCGGCATACTGTCCCGGTCGCGGCGGTAAATAATCAGGGTTTCTTCAGCCCCCAGACGTTTGGCAATACGCGCCGCATCCATCGCCGTGTTGCCACCGCCATACACCGCTACACGCCGCCCCAGTTTGGGTGGATGCTCACTGTAGGCCTCTTTTAAAAAGGTCACCGCATCCAGAATCTTGCCGGCTTCACGCGCAGGTATATCGATCTTTTTTCTGATGTGCGCTCCGATGGCGACAAATACCGCGTCGAAGTTACCGTCCTGCTTTTCGGCGAGTACATTCTCAACGCGATGGTTAAGGGTAATGGTTACGCCCATGTCCTCGACCCTTTTGATCTCGGCGTTCAGTTCCTTGCGTGGCATGCGATAGGCTGGAATACCAAAATGGATCATGCCACCGGCCACCGGTCCGGCTTCGCGAATCTCGACCTCGTGCCCCAGACGGCGTAAATGATAGGCGGCAGACAAGCCACTTGGCCCTGCACCGATAATCAGCACCCGCTTTCCGCCGGCAGGCAATTCAAATTCAAATTGCCAGTTGTTTTCCAGCGCCATATCACCGAGAAAACGTTCCACCGCATGGATACTCACGGTGCTATCGGTATGATTGCGGTTGCACGAATCCTCACAGGGGTGATAGCAGACCCGGCCATGGATCGCCGGAAACGGATTATTTTCGATCAGGCTTTGCCAGGCCTCTTTAAACTTGCCAGCCTGAGCCAAAGCCAACCAGGCCTGAATATTTTCGCCTGCGGGGCAAGCATTATTGCAAGGCGGCAGGTAGTCGACATAAACCGGACGTCGCGATCGCAAAGGCCCGGTGCCCTTGGCATGCTGCGTCAGGTCCTGCTGAGCTGTCATATCGTCATGATTCATATATTTAATCTCACTTAGTAGACCTGACCGGCTATACCTCCGAAATACCCGTACCAGCATTTTCTAAAGAAATTTCCAGCTTCGTTCCCGAAGTTGATTCTTAACACAAGAACTTCATTTCGAGCCTGAAAGCCCAATTCCTAACCCGCATTCCTCACCTATTGGTGAGTTGATCGCACAAGGCTTGGGATTCACAAGGGGTTTTCCGACTGACGAAAATTCCTTGTGGACTCAAGCTCGTCAAACTGGTACGAAATGTGAGCTAATGTAACAGCATCAAAGCACCAACTGGGCCGATCACTAATACTGGACCAACGTTCCTGTTTCAACTGTCACCCAGCTGACAGCTTATACATGAATAGAGATGGACCCACTTGATTGGACAGTCATTGGACGGAGATAAGTGCCTTCCTCCATCATGAGCATCCTGCTCTGGAGAAAAGCGATGAGAAGGAAGAGAAGAACCCATTCACCTGAATTCAAAGCCAAAGTGGCCTTGGCGGCGATACAGGGCGAGCTAACGATGGCCGAGCTGGTCAAGAAGTTTGACGTGCACGCCAACCAGATCACCGACTGGAAGAAGCAGCTGCTGAACAGCGCCCCGGATGTCTTCGGCAAGGGCGCGACGAAGGCCGAGGACGCTGCCGAGACGGTCCAGGAATTACACGCCAAGATCGGCCAGCTCACGATGGAGAATGATTTTTTAGAACGCGGGCTCGAACGGATTCACGGGCCCAGAGGAAAGAAATGGTAGACCGGAAGGAACCGCTGCCAGTGAGTCGTCAGTGCGCCTTGTTGGAGCTACCACGCTCGACGTTCTATCACGTCCCCAAGCCAGTCTCGGACGAGGAACTGGCACTGATGGCGTTGATCGACCGCTGCCACCTGAAGCATCCGTACTACGGCAGTCGGCGTATCCGGGACTGGCTGGAGGATCACGGCCATACGGTCAACCGCAAGAGGGTCAGGCGTCTGATGCGCACGATGGGCCTTGCGGCGCTGTATCCGAAGCGCAACCTCAGTCTCGCCAACCAGGCGCACAAGGTCTATCCCTATCTGCTGAGGGGGCTGGTGATCGATCGGCCGAATCAGGTCTGGGCGACCGACATCACGTACATTCCGATGGCTCGTGGCTTCGTCTACCTGGTAGCCGTCATCGACTGGTACTCGCGGCGAGTCCTGTCATGGCGGGTATCCAATACGCTCGACACCAGCTTCTGCGTCGATGCCCTGAATGAAGCGATCGAACGACACGGCGCACCGGAGATCTTCAACACCGACCAGGGCAGTCAGTTCACCAGCGAGGACTTCACTGACGTGCTCAAGCACCACGACATCCGGATCAGTATGGACGGCAAGGGGCGCTGGGTCGACAACGTCTTTGTCGAGCGCCTCTGGCGCAGTGTGAAGTACGAGGAGGTCTATATCAAAGCCTACGACAGCGTCGCTACCGCCCGTGCATCTTTGGGCGCGTACTTCGCGTTTTACAACGAGGAAAGACGACATCAATCACTTGACCGGCTGACACCGGACAGTGTGTATTATCAGGACGCTGCCAAGCTGGCGGCTTGACCCGAGGAAGCACTTATCACGCTGTCCAATTTACGGGGTCCACTTCTAATAACTGGAACAAGATAAAAATGCATTGTCTTTTTTATCCGTAATTTCTATCTTTGAAGAGGAGAGTTTAATCCTGTTTCAATTTATTCCGGTTTCTGAATAGTAGATGCTTCCTGTAGTTCCTCATATGCTTGCTTCATAACACCGCCAGCCCATACCCTGCATATTCCGTGGGGAACGAGAGGGTGGGAATTCGCAGATACATAGTAATGTGAAATACATCAAACCCGGGGCACTATCGCTGTCACCCGGGTTGCATCCAGTGCCTCTCAATACACGCATACTCACGACGTGAAACGCCAAAAGATTTCGATATGCTGATCGGACTTCTGATTACCTGGTTAATTATGACGACAATCACAGGAGTCAGGAGCAGGATGGAATCGGAAAAAATGAACTGGAGAATATCGTATGAACAAGGTTTTTGGCATTGTGAAAATTTACGGTCGTCAGATACTCGATTCACGCGGCAACCCCACCGTTGAGGTTGATTGCCGACTGGCCGACGGTACGCACGCCCGTGCGGCCGTGCCCTCAGGCGCCTCGACCGGCAGCCGCGAAGCGGTGGAATTGCGCGACGGCGATCCAAAGCGGTACCGAGGCAAGAGTGTGCTGCAGGCCGTGGCCAATATCAACGAACGCATCGCCCCGGCCCTTATCGGTATGGACGCTCGCCAGCAGACACAGATCGACCACGCCATGATCGATCTGGATGGCACGCCCAACAAGGCCAGTCTCGGCGCTAACGCCATTCTTGGTGTATCCCTGGCGGTAGCCCGTACCGCCGCCATGGCAAGTGGTCTGCCACTCTATCAATACCTGGGTGGCCCGGGCGCGACCCGTCTGCCGGTTCCACATATGAATATCCTCAACGGCGGTGTGCACGCCCACTGGCAAGGCGCGGATTTTCAGGAGTTCATGATTGCGCCTTACGGCGCCGACAGTTTCCGGCAGGCACTGGAATAGGGTAGCGAAATCTATCATGTGCTGCGCTCGCTGCTGGAAGCGCGTGGCTTATCTGTCGGTGTCGGTGATGAGGGCGGCTTCGCACCACACGTGGCGTCCAACGAGGAACCGTTTCAACTCATCGTCGAAGCCATCGAGCGGGCCGGGCTACGTCCGGGACAGGATGTCGGCATCGCGTGCGACCCGGCCTCCAGTGAATTCTTCGAAAACGGGAAATACCATCTGCGGACTGAATCTCGTCAGCTGGATCCAGCCGACATGGTGGCCTACTACAGCAAACTGGTGGATCACTACCCACTGGTACTACTACTGGGACGGCTGGAAATCGTTGAATAGCGAACTGGGCTCGCGTATCGAACTGGTGGGTGACGATCTGTGCTGCACCAACCCGGCTATCATCGCTCGCGGTATCGAGGAGGATGTAGCCAACGCGGTACTGATCAAACTGAACCAGATCGGCACCCTCACCGAGAGCATCGCCGCCAGCCGACTGGCGCGCGATCACGGCTGGGGCGCCTTCGTTTCGCACCGCTCCGGCGAAACCGTGGACAGCTTCATCGCAGACATGACTGTCGCTCTGGATACCGGCCACCTCAAGACCGGCGCACCGGCACGTGGGGAACGGGTGGAAAAATACAACCAGCTGCTACGCATCGAAGAACACCTGGGCGTTGCCGCCCACTATGCCGGGCCCAGCGCCTATTGCCGCAGACCCGAAGCAGCAGAGGGCTGACATCAAGCGATAACAAAACATATCTCAACAGGAAAACAGCGATGAAAACACATTATGATTTTTTGATCATCGGCGGTGGTCCAGGTGGCACGCCCACCGCTATGGCGCTGGCCAGTGCCGGCAAACAGGTTCTGCTGGTAGAAAAAGGCAATGGCCCGGGTGGCACCTGCCTGTTTGAAGGCTGCATTCCTTCCAAGATCCTGCGTGAATCTGCTCGCCGCTTACGTGAGCTAAGCGAGACCGCCGACTTCGGTCTGTGCCTGCCGACCCGTGATGTGCGGCTTGACTGGTCTGCCATACAGGAACGCAAGCGCGGCATACTGCAACGTCGAGCCCAGGGGGCACTGGCGCATTTACAGCAACTGCCCTCGCTGGATTACCAGCAGGGAACGGCCAGTTTTCTTGGTCCACGCCAAGCCCGGATCGATCCGATAGAGGGTGATTCCTGTGAGGTCGAATTTGACCAATGCATCATTGCCACGGGTTCCGTTCCCTTCCTGCCGCCGATCAGAGGCATTGACCATCCCAGGGTACTCGACAACCAGTCCATCCTCGCCATCGATCATGTACCCAAAGATCTGGTGATCATTGGTGCCGGTCCCATCGGCGTGGAACTGGCGCAAATATTCCAGACCTTCGGCAGTCAGGTCACCCTGATCGAGGCCGCCCCGGATATTCTCGGACCGGTCGACCAGGAACTGGCGGGGCTGTTACGCCAGCGCATGGAGGCTGATGGTATTAAGATACTCACCGACTGCAAGCTCAACCAGATAGTACATTCTGGCCAGAGCGTGTGTGTGGAATACACGCCCTCCGGTCAGGATCAACAACATCACTTTACCGATAATGTACTGATGGCCGTCGGCCGCCGGCCCAACCTGACCGGCCTGGGGTTAGAAAACACCGCCATCAAACACACGCCTCACGGTATCGACGTGGATGCAACGCTGCGAACCGATGAGCCCGGCATTTATGCAGTGGGCGATGTTATCGGCCAGCCAATGTTTGCCCACTGGGCCACCGCCCAGGGCCTTGCTCTGGCGCGCCAGTTGCTGGGCAAGCCGATCCCGTTCCCTGATCCGGCGACCAACACAGCGGTAATTTTCAGTGAACCGGAGTTGGGCATGGCGGGTCTGAGCGAAGCGCAGGCCAAACAGGCCGGGTTCGATGTGGGTGTTGCCCGTTACGATTACCAGCAGGATGCCCGCGCCCAGATTGCCGGCCGTGATAGCGGCATGCTGAAAATCGTCTTTGACCAATCCAGCCACAAGGTGCTGGGTGTGCATGCACTGGTGGAAGGCGCCGGCGATCTGATGGGCGAAGCCGCGCTACTGGTTAAAACCGGCTTACCGCTGGAAGCCATTGCGGGTGCCATCCATCCTCACCCCACCCTGACCGAATCGTTTGTGCAAGCGGTACGGGCGGTGATGGCGAAGCAACAGGCAGGCCAATGAGCAGCGAGGTTGCTGGCGATGTCGATATCCTGCTGGCACCGGATCTGGATGCCGGCAATATACTCGCCAAGGATCTGGAATACCTGGCCGGCACCACCATGGCTGGTATCGTGATCGGTGCCCAGGTGCCGATTATGCTGCCCTCACGCTCCGACCCGCCGGAGGCCCGTCTGGCATCGGCAGCCATCGCCGTACTCATGCATCACACCTGGTCGGATCGCCGAGACGACCACAACAGCAGTCGATAAACAAAACAGGAGACAACCCATGCAATACGCCACTGAACTCGAAGCCACTATCCACGACATGGTGCAAAAAGGCCGCGGCATCCTCGCCGCCGATGAAAGCGCACCCACCATTGCAAAACGTTTCCAGGCCATTGAGGTCGAATCGACCGAGGAAAACCGGCGCGCGTGGCGCAGTCTGCTGGTGACCACGGAGGGGCTCGGCCAGTACATCAGCGGCATCATTCTGTTCGAGGAAACCCTGGGGCAAAAAACCGATGCCGGCAAGACCATTCCCGAAGCGGCCTGGGCACAGCACATCGTCCCCGGTATCAAGGTCGACAAGGGCAAAATCCCGCTGGCCCTGTCACCCGGGGACCTGATCACCCAGGGACTGGACGGCCTGGCTGAACGCCTGCGTGGCTACAAACAACAGGGCGCACGTTTCGCCAAGTGGCGCGAGGTCTATGCCATCGACAGGCACGTACCCAGCCAACACGGCATCGAGGCCAACGCCGAAATGCTGGCCCGTTATGCTGCCGTCTGTCAGGAAGAAGGCCTGGTGCCGATCGTGGAACCGGAGGTGTTGATGGACGGCGATCATGACATCGATCGTCACGCCGAGGTGACCGAGGCGGTGCAGCATGCCGTGTTCCATGCCCTGCACCGGCACCATGTGGCACTGGAACTGATGATCCTCAAGCCCAACATGGTGCTGCCCGGCAAGGACTGCCGCCGCGCCGAGCCCGATGAAGTGGCGGCAGCAACCTTAAAGATACTCAGGCGTACCGTACCGGCGGCCGTGCCCAGCATTAATTTTCTGTCCGGCGGCCAGGGACCTGAAGAAGCCACGGCCAACCTCAATGCCATCAACCAGCAGGGTGCAAACGCGCCATGGAACCTGAGTATTTCCTATGGCCGCGCCTTACAGAAAACAGCATTGCAGGCCTGGATGGGCAAGGTGGACAATATACCTGCCGCGCAACAGGCCTTGCTAAAACGTGCCAGATTGAACAGCGCCGCCCAACTCGGTGAATACAACCCCGACATGGAAGCATCTGATAATTAATCAGACAACTAACAGGGAAGTTGCCGATGAATTCAGGACCAAAAAACAGGTGTTATAAACCTGAATCCGTGTGTTTGCGTGTAATACCCCGATTGGTCAAGGGCTTGCCGGGGTCTTTGGGTGAGACGCCGTGAATACATCCCTGTAGGCTTGGATGCAGCGTCCCTGCTGCATCCACTCACCCAAAGACCCCGGCAAACCTTCCCGAAAGTCACGGATTCAGGATAAAAACCGCAGGGTACCTGAAAGGAATTTATTGTTGAGGTAATTGTTATGGGCAAGATGCAAGAAAAACTCGATGAAGTAATGGCGCTGACCAAAGAGTTGCGCAAGGACTACCCGACCGAGACCAACGCCTTTCTTAGTTTTCTCAGTAAGGCGGAATCGGGCAAGGCGCTGGGTATCCGAGAAAAAGAACTGATCAATGTCGCCCTGTCCGTCGCCGCTCAATGTGAATGGTGTATCGCCTTTCACGTCGAACAGGCCGTAAAAAGTGGAGCAACCCGGGATGACATCATGGAAGCGGGCTTTATGGCGGTGATCATGCACGGAGGTCCGGCCTATATGTATATGACGCCGTTGCTTGATGCGCTCGACGAATTCCAGGCACCACAAAACTGAGCGGGGCAGAGAACGCAATGACGGGCAAGGCCACATCGACTGAAGCACCAACCGATTCAGGCGATACCGAAGGATACCGACAGGCAATCCAGCTTTTACACGCCTGCAGTACTGAGGAAGGCTTTCTCGCCAGCCGCACTGAGCGGGATAATTATCGCCGGATCTGGGCCCGGGATGGCGTCATTGTTGGACTCGCCGCCCTGATGTCACAAGACCAGGATCTCATCGAGACTTTGCGGCGCACCTTGTTGACGCTTACACAATATCAAGGCCCACATGGCGAGATTCCGAGCAATGTGGATACCACCGCCAGCCGGGTCAGTTACGGCGGCACGACCGGACGAATCGATGCCGATTTGTGGTATGTCATTGGTTGCGGGCAATACTGGCGCGCCAGCGGCGACGACGAATTTCTTGAACAGGTATTGCCGGCGCTGGAAAAAGTCCGTTTTCTACTGGGCGCCTGGGAGTTCAATAACCGTGGCCTGCTTTATGTCCCGCAGACCGGCGACTGGGCCGATGAATATATTCATCACGGCTATGTGTTATACGATCAATTATTGTACTTGCAGGCACAACAGGAATTTTGTGCCATGCACCTCCATGTGCACGGTTCATCTGATCATATCCTGACGGAACGCCACACACGCCTGAAACATATGATTCGTGATAATTACTGGTTTAATGATCATGATCGTGTCCCTGACGATGTCTATCATGAGGTGTTGTATCAGAAGGGCCGTGACGCCGCCACGCCCCACTGTGCAAATCATCACTGGATGTCATTCTTTTCTCCGCAGGGTTATGGCTACCGTTTCGATGCACTCGCGAACATTCTGGTTTCATTACTGGATGTGGCAAACGATGAGCAACGCGAAAAGGTCGACAGGTTTGTTAGCGATGAGGGCATTGTCCCTGACGATGTGGCGCTGCTGCCGGCCTTCTATCCGGTCATTGAACCCGTCGACCGCGATTGGGAAGACCTGCAAATGAGTTTTTCCTATACCTTCAAGAACCAGCCCTACGAGTTCCACAATGCCGGCCTCTGGCCTATGGTCACCGGATTCTATGTTACCGACCTGGCGCAACGTGGGCACCGGGATCAGGCGTGGCATTTTCTGCAGGGCATTCACCGCGCCAATGCCCTGCCAATGAACGACGAACCCTGGAGCTTCCCAGAGTATGTGCATGGCCGGGAACTGACCGCCAAAGGAACGCAATATCAGGCATGGAGTGCCGCAGCCGCGGTAATGGGCCATGCAGCACTGGCAGGGCAACCGCTTTTCAGACAGGAGTAGCGAGATGCGTCATATTTTGCTGTGCAGTGACCTGGATCGCACCTTGATACCCAACGGTACGCAACCGGAATCTCCCCAGGCGCGTCCGTTGCTGCACAGCCTGACCACGCGTCCCGAGCTGACCCTGGCCTATGTGAGTGGGCGCCACCTCGCCTTGTTATTAGCGGCGATCCGCGATTACGATCTTCCAGTACCGGATTACGCCATCGGCGACGTGGGCACCACCATCTATGAAATTCATAATAATGAATGGCGTCCGTGGCAAGCCTGGACGAATGAGATCGCGCCTGACTGGGCGGGCAAGACCCATGATGAACTCGCGCAACTGTTTGTGGATCTGGAGGTATTGAGTCTGCAGGAGCCTGAAAAGCAAAACACCTTCAAGCTGAGTTACTATGCGCCGCCCGATATCGACCATGCGAGCTTGCTCAAGGAAATGCAGCGGCGACTGCTCAACTCCAATGTGGGGGCCAGCCTGATCTGGAGTATCGACGAGGAAAAACACAGTGGATTACTGGATGTGTTGCCCGAACGCGCGACCAAGTACCATGCAATCCACTTTCTGATGACCCAAAAGGGCTTTGTCGAAGGCGACACCGTATTCGCCGGCGACAGTGGTAACGATTTGCCTGTACTGACCAGCGGATTGCAGGCGGTATTGGTGCACAATGCCCGTGCGGATGTCCGCGAAACCGCACTCTCTACGCTTAAAGACAAAGGCCTGACCAAATGCCTGTATCTGGCACAAGGTGGGTTTCTTGGCTTGAACGGCAATTATGCCGGTGGTGTGCTGGAGGGACTGGCTCACTTCATTCCCGAAGCAAAGAACTGGCTCGCTGCCTCGAATACTCAGGCACTGCAATCCAAAACATAGAATGATAAGTGTGCAGGCAATATGGCCAATGGATACAGCATACAATTGGAATAACCTGGGCTGAACTGATTTCCGTAGTGACCGGGTGGTGGGAACGCCATGAATAAATCAATGCCGCATGGGTGTACTGGCCCCTGGTGTACCGGACTGGGTATTGGTGTGGTTGCCGGCGTCGGCGGCGGTCTGATGAGCCTGGGTGGCGGTACCCTGGTGATCCCCTTGCTGATGAGCTGGGCCGGATTAACGCCGCTGCACGCTCGTGGCACCGCGATCCTCGTCAGTGTTTTCTCTGCCGCCACCGGCACCCTCATCTATGCTTCGCGTGGACAGGTCGATCTCGAGATCGTGCTGTGGGTGGCGATACCGGCATTTATTATTACCCCGCTGGCCGCCGCCTGGTCAGAACGACTAAACCCGGATACATTCAAACGCGAATTTGGTGCTGTCATCACGCTGGGTGGGCTGCTGGTGATAGTCCACGATTACCTGCCGACAGCTTTTACCATTCCCCCAAACGACTACCACGCCTACCTGCTGGGGGTGGGGGTGATCGAGGGGCTGGTCGCGGGCGTGATTGGCATCAGCGGCGGACCGATCCTGGCGCCGTTGTTCGTACTGGGGCTGGGCCTGCCGCAGCAACTCGCACAAGGCTGTTCCCTGGCCGCGCGCCTGCCGGCGACGCTAAGTGGCAGCTGGGAAAACTGGCGCCTGGGTAATATCTGCAAGCCCATGATCATACCGCTGGCCATTGGTGCATTGGCCGGCGCGGCTGCGGGCAGCCATCTGGCACTGGGCCTGCCGGAAGCGCATCTGCGCAGTTTGTTCGGGGTTTTCCTGATTCTGCTCGGTCTGCATTACCTGATACGACATCGCCATGGTTCGCGTTGATGCGGATCAGTTAAGGGCACCTCTAATCCTCCTGGGTGCGCAGATTGGGCAACATAATTCGGCAGATCAAGGCGAAGGTCGCACGTGATAGCAGGCTATTGCGAAGATCTTCAACGCAGAGATGTCGAATTATGTCGTTCAAGATGCGTATTCACGGATTATTAGAGGTGCCCTTAAACACCCCTGTCACCCAGGTTGCATCGTTAAACTGCAAGCTGATTTAAGCTGCACTGCAATTAACCAAACAAATGCGAGGTATCACCATGGCTGACAACTATATCCGCTGGTTCAAAGAACTGGGCATCGGGGACATCCCGCTGGTGGGTGGCAAGAATGCTTCACTCGGGGAAATGTACCGTGACCTGACGACCCAGGGTGTCAAAGTACCTAACGGCTTTGCCGTTACCGCCGCTGCCTATCGTGACATGCTCAGCGAAGCCGGTGCCTGGGATGCCCTGAAATCGGCATTGGACGGTCTCGATGCAAACGATGTGGACGACCTCGCCCGCCGCGGTGCCAAAGCTCGCGCCATCATCTATGCCGCACCCCTGTCTGAAACCCTGCGCACCCAGATACTGGCGGCCTACCAGCAACTGAAAGCCGAATATGGCGAGGAATCAAGCGTGGCGGTACGTTCTTCGGCCACCGCCGAGGATTTGCCCAACGCCAGCTTCGCCGGCCAGCAGGAAACCTATCTCAATATTAGCGGCGAGGAACACCTGCTCGATGCCTGCCGCCGCTGTTTTGCCTCCCTGTTTACCGATCGCGCTATCCACTACCGCATCGACAATGGCTTTGATCATTTCAAGGTGGCGCTGTCCATCGGCATCATGAAAATGGTGCGCTCGGATCTGGCGGCCAGTGGCGTGATGTTTTCACTGGATACCGAAACCGGTTTCCGCGACGTCGTGTTCATTACCGGCGCCTATGGCCTGGGTGAGAACGTGGTGCAGGGGACGGTGGAGCCGGACGAGTTCTATGTGCACAAACCCACCTTTGAGCAGGGTCACCGCACCGTGTTACGCCGGCATCTCGGCAGCAAAAAGATCAAGATGATCTACGCCACCGGCGGCAGTCGCGAGATGACCCGTAATGTACCTGTCGCGGAAACCGACCGGCAACGCTATTGCATCACGGATGATGACGTGATGACCCTGGCCGACTACGCCATCAAGGTGGAAAAGCACTACAGCGCGCAGTCCGGTCATGCCAAACCCATGGACATGGAATGGGCCAAGGACGGCATCGACGGCGAACTGTACATGGTGCAGGCGCGCCCCGAGACCGTCGAGTCGCAGAAGCAGGGTACTATCCTGAAGCAGTACCATCTCGGACAGGAAGGCGAGGTGCTGGCACGCGGTTATGCCATTGGTTCAAAAATCGCGACCGGCCGCGCGCGCTACATCCATGATGTGGCCCACCTGAATGAATATCAGCCGGGTGAGGTGCTGGTGGCCGATATCACCACGCCGGACTGGGAACCGGTAATGAAAACCGCTGCCGCCATCGTCACCAACCGCGGCGGGCGCACCTGCCATGCGGCCATTGTTGCCCGTGAACTGGGTATCCCTGCCGTGGTCGGCTGCGATGATGCCACGCAGGCAATCAGCAACGGCGAGACCGTCACCGTTTCCTGCGCCGGGGGTGACGAAGGCCGCGTCTACCGCGGCGAACTCGACTACGACATCATCGAGACCGATCTCTCCGACCTGCCCCGCCCCAGGACCGAAATCATGATCAACCTGGGCAACCCCGATCTGGCCTTTTCCACTGCCATGCTGCCCAACGATGGCGTAGGCCTGGCGCGGCTGGAATTCATCATCAATGAATACATCAAGGCGCATCCCATGGCCCTGTTGCACCCCGAACGCATCAGCGACCCGCAGACACGCGCTGCCGTTGAAACCCTGATCAGCAATTATAGTGATGGTGCCGAGTATTTCGTGCAAAGACTCTCCGAAGGAGTCGGCACCATCGCCGCGGCCTTCTGGCCCAAACCGGTGGTGGTGCGCCTGTCTGACTTCAAGACCAACGAATATGCCACCCTGCTGGGCGGCGCTGACTTTGAACCTCGGGAAGACAACCCCATGATCGGTTTTCGTGGCGCGGCGCGTTATACCCACCCGGCCTATGCGGAAGGCTTTGGCCTCGAATGTACCGCCATGAAACGGGTGCGCGAGGACATGGGTCTGACCAACATCAAGCTGATGATCCCCTTCTGCCGCCGCGTCGAAGAAGGCGAAAAAGTGCTCAAGGCAATGGCTGAACACGGACTCAGGCGCGGTGACAACGGCCTCGAGATCTACGTCATGTGCGAGATCCCCAACAATGTGATCCTCATCGACGAATTTGCCAAACTGTTCGACGGCTTCTCCATCGGCTCCAATGATCTCACCCAACTGACCCTGGGTGTGGATCGCGATTCCGAGATCGTCTCTTTCGATTTCGACGAACGCGATGCCGGCGTCAAGGCCATGATTCGCCTGGCCGTCGAAGGCGCACGCCGTAACCGGAAACACTCCGGGCTCTGCGGCCAGGCGCCCTCGGATTATCCCGAAATGGCCGCGTACCTGGTCGAGCTTGGCATCGACTCGATCAGCCTCAATCCGGACACGGTATTGAAGACCACCCGGACTATCGTGGAGACGGAGAAACAATTACGGCCAGGGGACGCTGACTAAGCAAGTCATTGCCGTCAACAGAATGGGTTTTATTCTGGTGACCTAACCCCATATAAACTGAAGAGTAACCAGAAGGAGCAGAAAAATGAGCATAACAGTCAATGGTAAAGTCATCGAAACCGATGATGAAAACTATCTTGTAAACCCGGACGACTGGAACGAGGACGTCGCCGAGGAACTGATTAAACGGCATGAGGCGGACGGCCATAAACCTGTCACAGAAACCGGTTGGGAATTAATCAATAGCTTCCGCGAGTATTACGAAGCGCACCAGACCCATCCGAGCATGCACAAATTGCTCGCTGGCCGGGCAAAACTCGAGGGCAAACAGTTTGCGGACGAGGAGAGCTACAAAAACTTTTTGTATGAACTTTTCCCCCATGGTCCTGTTCGCATGCTTTGCAAACTGGCCGGGCTCCCCAATCCGAAAGACGAGGTCGAGACCTGAGCCTGAAACCCTTTCATCATTTGCTAATTCCAGTCCAGTCCGCCTTTAATGATTAAACTATGACCGCTCATTTGTCGCGGCTGTGGCAGTTGCAATAGATCGAGTACGGTGGGCGCGATATCGGCAAGCCCCCGGCCGATACCGAGTTGCGCTTCCCTGTCGCCTAATAGCAGGAATGGCACCGGATAGACCGTATGCTGGGTATGGGGCTCTCCCGTCGCAGGATCCACCATCTCATCGCAGTTGCCATGGTCTGCGGTCAGCATCACATAATAATCCCGTTGCAGCGCCGCCTGAATCACCCGGTGACTCTGCCGATCCAGGGTTTCCACCGCCTGGATAATGGCCGGGCGGACCGCGGTATGGCCGACCATGTCACCATTGGCGAAGTTAACCAGGATAAAATGATACTGGTCGCTTTCGATTGCCTGGATGATCCTGTCCGCCACCTGCGGCGCACTCATCTCCGGCTTGAGGTCATAGGTCGCCACATTCGGCGAAGGAATGATGTCACGCTCTTCACCCGGGAAGGGTTGCTCCCGTCCCCCATTGAAGAAATAGGTCACATGCGGATATTTTTCCTGTTCAGCGCAGTGGAATTGTTTGAGGCCGGCATCACTGATCACTTCGGCAAGCACCTTTTCCGGCTGCTCAGGCGGGAACAGAACAGGAAAGGGAAAGCGAGCGTTATACTGTGTCATGCACACCACCCTGCGCGTTTCTTTGTTTTGTTCAGCATTACGTTCAAAGTGTGAAAAATCTTCAAGCCCCATGGCCGCGGCCAGCTGTCGCATACGGTCACTACGAAAGTTAAAGAAAAAAACCGGCTCATCCGGGGCAATGACCGGCGTGGAGGGTGAACCGATCACCGTCGGCTGGATAAACTCATCCCCCTCTCCCCGCGCATAGGCGGCTTCAATGGCCTCAAGCGGCGTCCCGGCATGCAGGCCCTCGCCCAGCACCATTGCAGACCAGGCCTTTTGCGTGCGATCCCAATGTTTGGCCCGGTCCATGGCGTAATAACGACCACTGATTGTCGCGATCTCACCCGTACCCAGTTCGGCCAGTCGTTGCGCCAGTGCCGACAGGTATTTGCGGGAAGACTTCGGCGACGTATCCCGCCCATCGGTAATCATATGGATCACCGGTGTCACACCCGCCTCCTTGAGCAGCGGGAGCAGGCCCAACAGGTGTTCAATGTGGGAATGCACCCCGCCATCGGAGACCAGGCCGATCAGATGCACCCGCCTGCTGTCTTTCATTACAGCCTGCCAGGCCAGATTTATCTTCAGCTCGCCGGAATGAATCACCTCCATGATCCGTAGCAGTTCCTGTTCAAGGACTCGTCCCGCCCCCAAGGTGAAGTGCCCGACTTCGGAGTTGCCAAACTGGCCATCGGGCAGGCCCACGGCAAGGCCGGAAGCCTGCAGTGCGGTATGGGGGTTGGTCGCGAAGTAGTGATCCAGATGGGGCGTGCCGGCCTGCGCCCAGCCGTTGTTCAGCCGGTTGGGGTTAAGCCCGAAGCCATCGAAGATAATAAGGAGTACCGGTCGCCGTTGCATTGTTTAAGGTTCAATCGGCGCTACCGCCTGGGTGAGTGGACAGCAGCGTCGGCAGCGTGGTGTTGCTGTTGTTGATCAGCACGAATGAAATCACCGCCAGAATAACCAGCTTGGTAAACACCATGAGGTCTTCCACCTTGCCCATGCCCTTGACGCTCCAGACATTGATCAGGGTGAACGTCAGGATCACCGCACCCGCCACCGGCTTACGAATCCATTCCGCATCTGCAATAGTCAGCCCGGAGAGGGCATAGGCGGCGAAGGTATAGGCATACAGCGGCAGGGGGCTAATATAACCAAAGATGACCCACCAGCCAATCACCGATGCGGCGAATGGAGAGTCGGGAAAGGTCTTTTTTCAGAACGAATAGGTAGCGCCTTCGTGCCTTTAATAAATGCCCAGCTTGACATAGGAATAGAGGCAGCAAGCGCGGCCACCATGGCGCCGATAGCAATGGCCACGGGCGTATAGGCACCAATGAGAGAGACCGAAATACCCAGGATCGTAAAGATCCCCCCGCCGACCATGCCACCGAGCGCAATGGCGATGAGTTCCGGTACGCCCAGGTTCTTTCCACGTTTGCGGTGACAGGAGTGATTTTGCTGATTGTTGTACTGCATTGTTCTCGTCGCCTGCCTTTTAATACCAAAGTCCATTCATATGCCAATGAGGTACCCGCCGCACCCGGCTGCCCAACAAGGCGTCGACATCCGGTCTTGTGTCCCTATTCCACAGTGGCCGGGTGACGCCTTCCAACTCCGGTTTCAACGCCCTCAGGCGCTCGATGCGTTTCTCGGTTTGCGGATGCCTACGCAATAAAGAAGGTTCGGGGATTCGCCGTCCGGGCAGGAAAACACGTTCCAGCCATCCCCCTTGTACCCGCTCGATCCTGGCCAGGGCCCGCGCCGGCGCTTCCGGATTCCCGGTCAGCCTGGCCGCATTGAGGTCGGCAGCGTATTCACGCGTTCGCGACAAGGCCAGTTGCGCCAGCGCGCTCAGGTTGGGCGCGAAGATCAGCAGCAGGATCGCCCACCAGCTGATCGTGACCGGTGAGAAAAGGATCAGCTGCAGGTTCAGCAGCAACAGGAACTGCCCGAGCAGCGACAACAGGCTGCTCGCCCGACTGAACAGATCCGCAAGCCCCATCACCCACAGGTCGTTGCTGCGGATGTTGCTGACCTCATGAGCCAACACCCCGTCCAACTGCCGCAACAGGCCATCGGTGACCGCAATCGCCGATTGCTCCCTGGTCCCTGCAGCAAAGGCATTGAGCATCCGGCTCGGCACGTAGAAAAGCTCAGGACGCGACTCAAGACCGGCCCGCGCAGTGCGTTCCGACATGGCACGCAAAAGAACCGGCGCCTCACCTTACTCCAGTCGCCTCGCCCAATACATCCGCATGACCAGCCAGGGCGAGAAACCCCGCTATCGCGGCCAATAGAAAAAACGACTGCATTCGATTGCGCCAGGCGTTTTGCAGCCAGACCTGCTTGTCGATCTGGCCCCCGGCATTCATTCGGAAATCTCTGATGCCGAACCGGTGAACCAATGTCCGCGCGCCTGGTGCAGTACCGAGTACATCACCGGCACCGCCAGCAGCGTCAGGAAGGTACCGGCCAGCAGGCCTCCGATGGCGACTACGGCCAGGGGCGAGAGGCGCTCGATACCCACCGCCCATTCAAGGGCCAAAGGCAGCATGCCTACCGCCGATGACAGCGCGGTCATCAAGATTGGTCGCGTTCGCTTGTCCACTGCCTCGAGCAGGGCGTCATTGAGATCCCTTCCCTCGCGCAGCGCCACCTTGGCAAAATCGACCAGCAGGATGCCATTGTTCACTACGATACCCATCAGCAGGATCATGCCCATGAAGCCGGGCATCGAGCCGAATTTGTCGGCGATCAGCAGGCCCCATGCGGCGCCGATCAGGGCCAGGGGCAGGCTGGCCATGATCGCCAGCGGGTCGAGGAAGGAACGGAAGGTCACGGTCAGCATCAGGTAGAGCAGTACCAAGCCCAATCCGAACGACACCGCCAGTCGCGAGAAGGATTCGCTCAGCTGCTTGACTTCGCCCTCGTAATGAATGCGATAGCCGCGTGGCAGTTGCAGATCAGCCAGAGCCGCCTTGACGTCATCATTAAGCGTGGTGATCGCGATATTGCGTCGCCAGGCCAGTACATCGATGGTCGGCTCCAGGGCTTGGTGTGTTTCGGCGCTCGGCGCGGTAATCAGCCTCGGCGCAGCGACCGACGCCAGCGCGATGGCACCACCGTCTGGCAGCCGCACCGGGATCGCCTCGAGGTCTTCGCCGGTATTGCGCTGACCATCACGCAGGCGCACCCAGACGGTGATCGGATCTTCGCCCTGCACCCGCAGGCGGCCGCCGGGCATACCGCCGACCTGCTGTGCCACCTGGCCCGCGATATCGCCTGCACTCAGACCGTACAGGCGGGCACGGGCCGGGTCCACGTTCAACTCGATGCGGCGCCCACCGATCTGCCAACTGCGTTCCATGCCGGTAAGGCCGTTGACCGTGCGCAGGCGCTGCATGACCTGGTCCGCCAGTTCGCTCAGCATGACCGGGTCCGGTCCGCTGATCATCACGTCCACGTTGGCGCGAATGGTGGACAGCGGTGTGGCGCCGAACACCGCCGCATTGGCGGAGATCAGGCCGGGCATGCCGCGCAGGCGTTCGCGTACGGCCTCGTTGATGTCATAGAGACTGCGGTCGCGGTGGAAACGATCGACCAGGTTCAGGGTGATCTCTGCCTGTTGCAGCAGGCGCTGTGCGCCGAACGACTTCACCCCCGGTTCCGCGCCGGCCACGGTGGACAGGCTGATGATCCACTCGGCCGGGATCTCGGCGCGGATGCGCGCCTCGGCCTCGTGCAGCAGTTGCGCCATGTGCCTGTCGTCGGTGTCCGGCGCGGCCTCCAACGTAATGCGCGCGATACCGGTGTCCATCAGCGGCATGATCTCGCGCCCAAGCATGCGCATCTGGCTGGCGGAGACAACGAACAGGATCACGAACATAACCAGCACTAGGGCACGGTTTTGCAAACCCCAACCCACCAGCCAGCGGTACAGGCGCTTCAGTGGCTCAAGCACGTAGTGAGTGAAAGGCCGCAACAGCCAGGCCAATGGATCGCGCGCGCCCGGCTTGAGAATCAGCGGTGCGAACAACGGGATCAGCGTCACCGAAACCACCAGCGAGGCGATCAGGGCCACCGACAGGGTCACCGTCAGCGGACGTAAAACCGTCTGCACGAAGCCACCGATGAACATGATCGGCACCAGTACCAGGATGGTGCTGATGGTGCCGCTGGTGTCGGCCAGCAGGATCTCGTCCAACCCGCGCGCCGCTGCCACCCGGCGCGGCTCCTTGAACTCGCGCATGCGCCGCTCGATATTCTCCATCACCACGATCACGTCGTCGGCGAGCAGGCCGACGGCGATGATAATCGCCGACAGGGTCACCATGTCGAACTCGAAACCCAGCCACCAGAGGATGGCGAAACTCATCAGGTAGGAAACCGGCAGCGACAGGGCCACGACCAGGGCGGCGCGGCTGTTGCCGATGAACAGCAGGATCACGATGACCGTCATGATGATCGCGTCACGCAGCGAGTTGAGCATATTGCTCACGGTCAGACCGATGATCCGACCCTGGGTGTCGGCAACCGCGATGTTCAGCGTGGGGAAGGCGTGGCGTACTTGGTCGAGGTGCTCGTTCACCGAATCGATCACCGGCTGGGCGAAGCCCTTTTCCGAGCGCAACAGGGCAATGGCCACTGCCGGTTTACCGTTACCACGATACAGCGAGGTGGGATCGGCAACCCCCCAGTCCACCTCGCCCAGGTCGGCGACCCGCACGTGCTCGCCACCGGGCAGCGGCACCAACACCGCGCCCAGGTCGTTAGGCCCCTGAGCGAGGGTGCGCGCGGTCAACAGCAGGCGTTCACCGTCGCGGTATACGCGCCCGGCCGGCTGGGACAGATTGGAGCCGGCCAGCGCCGCGGCCACCTGGGCGACATCCAGGCCGTGGGCGAGCAGCTTGTTTCGATCCAGGTCCACCGCGACCTGCCGGACCGGCCCGCCGAACACCTCCGCCTCGGCGACGCCGGGCAGGTTCAGCAGGGTGTCGCGCAGGTCGTGTTCCGCCAGCCGTCGCACCTGGGCCAGATCCAGCCCGGAATCTCCCGCAGGGGTCACTGCCAGGGTCATCACCGGTCGAGCCGCATCGGTAATCTTGAACACCAGCGGCGCCCGGGTACCCGCGGGAAGCAGCCCGGTCACCCGGGACAGCTCGGTGGTCACCGCGTTGGCCGCGTCGTTGATATTGACCTCGTATTCGAACTCCACCTGCACCGCCGCGACCTCGTCCCGCGAGGTGGAGGTGACCCGGCGTACCCCGTCGATGGCCGACAGTCGGACCTCCAGTGGATGGGTGACCTCGTTGGCAACGTCGTCGGTGGTCGCACCGGGCCACTGCACGACCACCGAGATGCTGGGGTGGTTGGTATTGGGAAACAGGTTGGTCGGGATGTTCTGAAAACCAAGCCAGCCGAGGATCAAAATGGCAAGGGTCGTGGCCAGGATCGCATGCGGCTGGCCGAGCAGACGTTCGCCAAATGTCACGAGCTTGCTTCCTTCTTAGACTCGCCGGCCACCGCCGCTCGGGCCATGACCGGGTCACCGTCGCGCAGCTGCATCAACACGCTTTGATGACCGACCACCACACGGTCACCCGCTTGCAGACCCCCGCCCACCGCCAGGCCATCGCGGCCGACCAGCGTGATATTCACGTTAACCCGCTGCAGTGTTTGTCGGTCCCCCTTACCCACCACTTTGAACAGGAAGCCACGGTCACCGGTGCGCACCACCGCAGCATGAGGCACTGTGAGTGCCTGATCGGCGGTTTCCAGCAACACCCGCGCAGGTATTCGCGACCCGCTGGGCAAACCAAAAGGCATGGATTCCAGATCGGCCTCCGCCGCGCCCAGCGCGCGCGCGTCCAGTTGCGGAAAGATACGAGACAACCGCACCGTCTCGCGCTGGCTGCCATGCTCCAGAACGACCTCGCTGCCGGGGCCGACCTGTTCCAGGATCTGCTGCGGCAGGCTGACCCGCAGGCGCGCGGCGCTGTCCACCGTCAGCTGGTACAGCGGCTTGCCCGGTTGCGCCACGTCACCGACCTCCATCAGGCGGGCCGCCACCAGGGCATCGCGTGGTGCATGGACGGTGCCGTAGCCGATACGCACATCCAAAGCCGCGATCTGCTTGTCGAGATTCGCCACCTGTTTCTCCGCCCCGATCGCCGCAGCGTCTTTCGCTTCGACCAGCTCCTGGGTGGTCAGCCCCTTTTCTTTAAGCTGTAGCTGCCGTGTGTATTCATCACGGGTACGTCGCCGCTCCGCGAGGGCCGCCTCGCGTTGCGCCATCAGGCCCTCGCGTTGCTGTTGCAGCTCGGTCACCGACATCCGCGCCAGCACCTCGCCCTCGCTCACCTTCACCCCCTCGCGCGGACCCATGGCCTCGATCTGGCCGGAGATCTGGCTGCTGACCGTGATCTCGGTACTGCCACTGAGTGTTGCAAGGACGGGAAAACCGCGCGAAAGCGTCCCGAGTACGGCATCCGCCGTTTGCAGCGCCCAGGGCATCTCACCCATCCTCGGTAGTTCGGCAACCGTGGCCATGCGTTGTTTGCGCAGCAGAACAGCGCCGGCAGCGAGTGCGATCACGACCAGCAGTATCAGCGCCGTGGTGAAGGTCTTTTTCATGTTGGCCTCGGTCAAGTGAATGATTTAAGAGGACGAGCGCTTCCAGCCCGAATCCGGGCTAGTTTTCCAAGCGGTGCAAACGCGCGTGCAGCCGCTCCAGCTCTTCCAAAAGCTCGATCGCCAATGCCGCCCCGGCCACATTCACCCCGAGGTCCTGCTCCAGGCGTTGCGCGCAGCGCACCCGCCGCACGCTGATACCCTGAAATCGCCAGCGCGCGGGGTCGCGACCAATCGGCTCGATGACGCCTTGCTCTACCAGTTCGAAGACGCGTTCCGCAGGCAGCTGGCAGGCGCGACACAGGTCGGCCAGACTCAACTCGACCTCCTCCTCGAAGATCTCGCCCGACAGCAGTTTCAACAGATCCCCTTTCGCCATGACTCAGACCCCCAGGTGTGCGCGCGGATTGAACGCGGTGGCCTGCTCAAACGCCTCATAGGCCTCCTTCGCTGCCTCGTTGTCTGCCTTCGGCAGCGCAATCTTTAGTACGACATAGAGATCGCCCGGCGCCTTGGCCGGGATACCTCGCCCCTTCAGCCGGAGTTGCCGACCACCCGATGAGTTCGCGGGGATTTTGAGGTCGACCGGTCCGGTTGGCGTCGGCGCCTTGATGGTTGCGCCGAGTGCCGCCTCCCACGGGGCCACGGGAAGATCCAGGTAGACGTCCTTGCCCTCGACCTTGAAAAGAGGATGCGGGCGGAACTCAACCTCCAGGTAGAGGTCACCGGCCTCGCCCTTGCCGATACCGGGACTGCCCTGTTTGGCCAGCCGGATATGTTGCCCCTGGCGCACCCCCTTGGGAATGCGGACATTGAGGGAGCGCTCCTTGAGCTGTGGCCGACCCTCCGGACTCAATTCAGTATGCTTTAGCGTCAGGGTACGCGTGGCGCCCTGATAGGCGTCCTCCAGGTCGATCAGCACCTTGGCGTAGGTGTCTTCGCCACGTGCATGGAACTCGCGGCGGGCCTGGCGCGCATAGCCACCGCGCGGTCCCCCGCGGCCGAACAGATCCTCGAAAAAGTCACTGAACTGTTCCGCGTCCGCACCCGTGTAGCCGCCGCCGTGGAATTCGAAGCCCTGATCCCAGTCCGGTGGCGGGCGGAAATCCTGTCCGGCTTTCCAGTTGGCGCCCAGCTGGTCGTAGGCGGTGCGCTTTTCAGGATCCTTGAGCACCTCGTAGGCCTCCCCCACTTCCTTGAACCGCACCTCGGCATCCGCTTCCTTACTGACGTCCGGGTGATACTTGCGCGCCAGCTTGCGATAGGCACGCTTGATCTCGTCCTGGGTGGCGTCACGCTTGACGCCCATGATCTCATAGTAATCCTTGAATTCCATCGCTAATCGCTTTGCACCTTGTTATTGAGTGGCAATACTGTCTCGCTGCGCGGCTCCGGCCACCGCCCGTTTTTCCGGGCGACGACTAGCAGCGCTGAGAGGCCCAACAAGGCAACGTGGGGCAGCACGAGTAGACGCGTTACGGTGAAATTCGAACGGATCATCAACTGCCTATTTCCATGATCGCCTGATATTCATCGAACATGCCCGCTTCACTTTTCAACCCTATCGCTCCGAACCGGGGCATACGGGTCGTTCCCATCCGGCCAATCACGCCGCAGCATCTTTAACCCCTGTTGAAAAGCATACACGTCACCATAATGGAAAAAACGCTCAGCCCGATGATGAACATCGAGGGTGCGCCGCGCGTGCTTGATCGGACACCAGAACTGCTCGGTCCGCGCCGTGATTTCCCGAGCGTAAGCGATCAACCCATTGCCATATCCGCAGTACACGCAATTGAGCTTTTCAATCGCATTTAGGTAGTCAAGGTTGTGGCGGTCGATTACCAGATAGTCTGACCGGCGGACTAGCGGGATACGGTAAATACGGAAGCAGATACGCTGGTAAACCGTGAAGGACAGATCCAGGATCACTAACGGCACAATCATGCCGTAGATCACGGGAGCCGACAGCACGTAGGCTAGTGGCGCATCACGCAAATACCGTCACAAGCCAACTCTTTGAATGCGCTGGAGTCGTCTAACACTTTTCTCGAAGACCACCTTGCCGCGGCGGATGCTGTACTGAAATTCACCACGCTTCTCTATGAGCAGACGTTCAAGCTCGGCTTCCAGTTCTTGTTGCACTCGACGCAAACGCTCGAGAATGTCATCTATCTTTGATTCGTTAATCATACGCTCAGAATCACTCAATGCCGCCGGACGTACCAAAGATTTTGGACCACCGCGCTGTTATTGAAAACCTGGATACCATGCTCAGAAAATCCTTCAAAAGGATCGACAAATTGCCGATTGAACACTAATACACAGCACCTTAGGCCACCTTCCGGGCTTTGACTTCCAGGTGTATGCCCTCATGCTCCTGCAGATATTGAATCACCGCAAACAGGTTACTCGCCTGGGGATTACCTTTTGGCCCGAACATGCGCATGAGGCTCTTGCTCGACTTGTCGAAGACCTGGGAGAGTTCCTCGAACCCGATCGTCGCATTGATATAGTCACGCAGCACTGCCTTGCCGGTATCGACATCACCAGCAAGCAGGCACTCGACCCCTTCCTGCAGCAGGGCCTTGCGAAACGCCGGATCCCGTTGGGCACGTGCCTGTATGGTGTCCTTAAAATCTTTCGTCAAAGCCATCATGTCACCTCTTGCCGTTTCCGGCGCTTATAGTCGCGCCAGTTAGCTTTCGCGGCAGTGATATCGGCGTCCTGCCGTTTCTTGGTACCGCCCGCGAGCAATATCACCAACCGGTCGCCGTCTTTGCCAAAATAGATCCGATAACCGGGACCGAAATCAATCTTGAACTCATAGACGCCGGCACCCACACCTTTCACATTAGAGAAGTTGCCCTGCTCYMTCCGATGGACGGCTGTCGTCACCTTGACCGCAGCGGCCACATTCAGGCGATCAAACCATTTKGCATAAGGACTTTTTCCCTCAGCATCCAGGTACTCTCTAACCTCGATCATATGACCCATATAGTAGCATATATGTTACCTTTTTCAATACCCAATAACGGTGCATTCGGGACAGGCCAGTACGGATTCAAGCACGAGTCTCCATGGTCATCAGGTAATGACATTGAAGCCCCATCCCACCAGCGTAAACGCGATCGCGAGCACCCCGGCGAACAGCGCCAGCGCCTGCCACTTGATCACCTTGCGCAGGATCAGCATCTCCGGCAGCGACAGGGCTGCCACGCTCATCATCAGCGCCAGGGTCGTGCCAACCGCTACGCCCTTGGTCAGCATCGCCTCGGCGACCGGGATCACGCCGGTGGCATTCGAATACAGCGGAATACCCATCAGGACGGCAGCCGGTACCGTGTACCAGGCATCGCCGCCCAGGTTCTCACTGACCCACTGCTCGGGCACGAAGCCATGGAACAGCGCGCCGACACCGATGCCGAGCAGCACACAGCAATGATTCTTATGTCCTGCGCGTACGCGGCATCAGCATGGAACCCAAGTTCCATGATGGCGATTTGATCTTCGTGGATCCTCATGTGGACCCGATCCATGGAAAATACGTGGTCGTGATGATCGAAGACACCGCAGAGGCCACCTTCAAACAACTTATCGTCGAGGAAGGCCGTCAGTATCTGAAGGCGCTGAACCCGGAGTGGCCTAACCGAATCATCGAGGTCAACCAGAATGCCCGGATCTGTGGGGTTGTGGTGTTTAAGGGAGAGATGGTTTGAGCCAAAATTAAGCGAGCCCTGCCCTGCGCCTGCAGGAATTACCGCCTGTTTCCGAATGAATACGCGCGTTTGCGTTTTTCTGACATTATCATTCGTTCGCCTACCCAGTTTATATAATCAGATGTAACCATCAAAAGTCGATGCAGAGTCACGACGACCGCCCCTGATACAAGCAAGGAACCCAACATATCCAGCGGAAAGTGGATCCCCAACCATATCCGGCTCCATGCAACTAACAGGCTGATCGGTATCAAAGCAATTCCCAATTTCCGCACACCTGGCCAGCGTATCAAGGCTAGAGTAACGCTGAAAAAGACCGTTGCATGGTCACTGGGGAAAGAAGTCTCGGGCCGGTGCGCGAGCAGTGTATACCCGAGTCCGATTTCGAAGGGGCGTGGGTGGTACCAGACCATGCCGATAAGCTGATTAATCAGAAGCGCGACGGCACCCACAAGTCCCGCATAGACCAGCGCCTGTTGCATTTCGGTAGATCTGCGCAACCAAGCTATCACCAGCCCCAATGCCAGAACATAAATCAGGATCTCGGCGCTGAACCAGGCAAACCAAATATAAGGCCGCTGGCGGGTGTCCACTGGTATTGATAGCAAGAAACAGTGAATGGTTGAGCGATTCAAGAGATTCCCGAATGTCGCTTATTGTCCTGAAGGGCATGTTTTGGGGGCAAATCGCAACAATACGGCCAGCCCTGGCGCATTGTCCTCCAACAGCAGCTGGGCATGATGTAGCTGGGCAATGGCGCTTACCAGGCTCAGGCCAAGGCCGTTTCCAGGGGTGCTGCGGGCTGCGTCGAGACGTACATAACGCTGCAAGACATCTTTAAGCCTATCCTTGGGGATGCCCGGTCCATCGTCTGAAACCGTGAGGACTGCAGTCGTCTGTTCACGTCGCAGGGAGAGTGCCACGTGTGCCTTGTCGCCTGCGTATTTGTGCGCGTTCTCAAGCAGGTTACTGATCGATTGTGCCAGCAACTGCCGATTGCCCCGGATACAGATATCCGGTTCGACCATCACATCGAGTTGCTGCCCCTGCTCCTCAAAGAGGTCCTCATACATCTCACCCAACTGGCTTGCCAATGCTGACAACGACACTATCTCCATTTCACCCCGGAAATGGCCCGATTCCGCCTGTGCGATTTCCAGCAGGGCGTTGAAAGTCTTCAGCACGTCTTCGATGTCGTTGCGGGTGGCTTGCAGTGATTCACGGTAGTCTTCTACGTCACGCGGTTCCAGCAGCGTGACATCCAGCCGGTTACGCATGCGTGTCAGGGGGTGCCTCAGGTCATGCGCGACGTTGTCGGTTACCTGTCGCATGCCATGGATCAAGCGGTTGATATGATCCAGCATGGCGTTGAGATTTTGCGCAAGTTCATCGAACTCATCATCAGACCCGCTCAACGGAATGCGTTGTTCGAGGTGTCCGTTCAGAATCTTGTCAGCCGTTGTGTTGACCTGGTCGATACGCGCCAACAGTTGGCGTCCCATGCGCCAACCCAGGACTAGGGTCAGAGCGATGATCATGCCAAGCGTGGCAAACAAAGTCCCCAGGATAAACTCCTGCAGATCCTCGGCCTGGCGCACACTCTGGGCGATCAGAAGCCTGCTACCATCAGGAAAGGTAGTGGCAATACTGGGCCAGTAGCCGTCGTGATCCTCCATTGCGAGTGGTATGAGACTATCTTCAATCCAAATGTTTCTGACCTGATCATCCGGTTCAGCTGCGGGTGGCCAACTTTTCAGGTCCCCAGCCAACCGGCCTCCTGATTTATCCATATACAAAATGAATCGATGATTCTCAGGCTCGGCCGCCAAGCCTCGGCCGTCCAGTGCCCGCACCAGTCCAACAGACCCTTCAGCCTCATAGAGCGCCTTCAGGCTGTTAATATGATGCTCCAGGCCAGCCTGAATCTGCGCGTCTACATAGCGACTGGTTGCCCAGTAGAGCACGGTAAGACCTGTACCAGCGACCAGCATGTAGAACACTGCATAGCGCAGCGACAGGCGGATGGCGCTGGTGCGCAAGAGTCTATTCATTCTCGCTCAACCGGTATCCGCGTCCGCGTATCGTGTGCAGCAATGGCTTATCGAAACCCTTGTCGATCTTGCTGCGCAGGCGCGATATCTGGGTGTCGATCACATTGGTCTGCGGGTCGAAATGAAAATCCCAGACGTGCTCCAGGAGCATGTTACGGGTAACAATCTGGTCCTGGTGGCGCATAAGAAATTCGAGCAACTGCTGCTCCTTTGGCTGCAAACGGATGATTTGTCCGGCGCGAGTTACCTTGTGCGTGGTCAGATCGAGTATAAGGTCCGCGATTTTCAACTGTGTGGCGGGCGCTTGGTCCTTGTTCCTTCGCGTCAGTACCTCCAGTCGTGCGATCAGCTCATCGAAGGCATACGGCTTGACCAGATAGTCGTCCCCACCAGCGCGCAGGCCTTCAACCCGGTCATCCACCTCACCCAGGGCGCTCAGTACCAATGCCGGGGTCAGGTCTCCGTCCGCGCGCAGCATGCGAATGATCGACAGCCCGTCACGCTTGGGCAGCATGCGATCAACGATGAGCACATCATAGTCGCCGGTGAGCGCGAGGTGCAGACCGTTTTCGCCATCGGCCGCGTGGTCGACGACATGTCCCACGGCCTGAAGGCCCTTGATCAGCCAGGCAGCCGCTTCCTGGTCGTCTTCAATGAATAGCAAGTGCATGAGGCAATAATAAGGGTCTGCCCAAGAGTATCAAAGTTACGATATGGAAAGGTCGAGCTCACGAATCGAATGAGGTAATGAACCCCTGGATATTCGAAGCAAATCTCAACACGTTGCTTCAGTCGCAGAATTCGCATCCTCAGTCGGCCGATAATCAAACACATCCACCCGCGCAGGTGGCAGGTTGGCCCATACCCGGCGCGTGGAAATCTGGTCCAATCCAGGGCGCTCGGGGACAGAAGTCCTGCGCAGGTCATAGGTAAACTGCACCAGACGTCCACCGTCTCCAAGAACCTCCAGAATACCCGCAATAATCGCATCGGCCACTGCCGGTTGCAGTGATCGCAGGGGCAGGCTGGACACAACGCCGCAGATATTTTGCGTCTGCTCACCCAGTAGTGCCGACAGTTGGGCCGCATCGCCCTGGATAACCGTCACCAACGGAAACCGCCGCCGCAATCTACGGACCAAGACCTCCGACCGCTCAATCACAATCAGTCGGTTGACCGGTACGCCCCGGTCGAGCAGTGCCTGAGTGACACTGCCAGTGCCGGCACCGAGTTCAATCAGCAGACGATCATTATCCACATCAATACCCTCTGCCATTGCCCTTGCCAGGGTCCTTGAACTCGGACATGCCGCACCTACGTCGCGAGGTGCGCGCAGCAGCTCGCTTGAAAAATCTCGCAGTGGCAGGGCTCGCCGGCGGACATTGCGCTGCAGGCGCTTGAGGCGAAAGTGCGCCAGGCGGAGGCCTTGATCGAAAACTTCTGCCAGACCGAACCGATCGGCAATAGATGGGCGTCCGGATGCGACTTGGGCGTTTTCATTTTGCACAGCAGATATCTCCAAAGCTGGTATCAGCCAGTCAAGGCGGTCGAGTGACTTTATCCGTCCGCTTGCGAGCCTGGGCCTGGAACAATGATCTTTCGCTCCCGACTCGCAGCCCAGGTCTGGAAAGGAAATGGCTTTTCTTCCCTGTTGAACGACAGGTAGAGCAGGGTTTGGTATAGGTAATCAGACAGCTGTTTGCCCAAACGACACATTGGTTCGTTCGGTTGCTTGCTCACTACGCGGAACAGGATCTGTCCGATGATCAACGCGATCAATACAGTTTCTGCGATCGTATAGGCCACGGCCAGAACCAGCATGTTGAGAATGCGCTCCCAGCTGAGCGGGATGCTAGTAGATTGTTCGGATTTATCCATTTGAAAGGGTCTCCATTCAGTGACGTCGCTTGCTCATGATGGGGCCATCAGACAGGCATCACAGAGCGGCTGACATTGCGGTTTGGCAAGGTTGGGGCGATGTACCTATTCTCGGACGACCTGATATTCGCCCTCGATGCAGCTCTTTTCGGCGCGTCGCTTCAACCACCAGGCCCTGCCCAACACGAACAGCACCATGGAGCCGCCGATTGCCAGGGCCAGAAGACTGGCGAAGAAACCGGCGACAAAGAGCATGATGGTCATCAGCCCAATAACGAGCTTGTCCGCGATTCCGATTTTGGGTGTTTTTTGGTACATAATCATTTCGTCTCTTGGTATCAGTGTTTGGTCGGGGCGGCGCACGGACGGCATTCATCCGTGCGCTGCCCTTGAGGCGGTCAATCTGTTACCCATGGCGTTCGTGAGCTTCATCCTCATGCTCGCCGTGATGACCTTCGTCGCCGTCGGAATCCTCGTGATCCTCGTGATTCCCGTCTTCGTGATCCCCGAACTCGGCGGCCAGCAGATTGCCGTTGCCCGCATCCAGCTTCAGCTGAATTTCCCGGCCCTGGGCATCCTGCTGGGTGACCTCCCAGATCAGCCAGCCGTTCTCATTGCCGAGCTGTGTCTCGACCACCTTGCCGGGATGGGCCGTGGTGGCGATGCGTGCCGCCTCTGCTGCGCTGATCCGGGCCTGGGCCACCATGGTGCCCTCGTTTTCACCGCGCATCTGAATGGAGCCATTGTGAGCCTCTGTCGGCAGGTTTTGCATGCCAACCGGACCGGTGACCCGAATGCCGCCATTGCCGGTTGAGGATGCCAGCGCCACACCACCAGTGAGCAGCGAGGCCAGGGTCAGGGCCAATACACCTTTCTGATACGTTTTCATCATCTATCTCCTGTTGAGTTTTGTCTTGATGTGAACGTCTTCTTTCGACGTTGGAGACAGATTACGCGCTGGCACCTTGCGGACACTTTGCCTCAACATTGCAGATCGGCAAGGTTTGTTGGCTTCTTGCCGGGATGCTCAGAGCTGGAAAGAGATCAACATGAGAAGGCCTTCGGTCGTTTCTCGCAGACGACTGCGCGGAGGCACCTGCCAGGGCTGCGTGCGGACAAGCTGGGTGTCCACCCACGTTTGTACGGCAACGACATCGGCTTGCGCGTGCAGCAGGGTCATCAGTTCGAAATTGAGTTGCAGACTGCGTAGATCGATATTGGCCGAGCCTATGACGGCCCAATGATCATCGATAACCCAGGCCTTCGCATGCAGCATGTCGTCCGGCAGCATGTGGATGCCTACTCCGGCCTTGTGCAGTTCGCGCAAGAAGCGGTTGCGCACCAAATCGGCAATACGGTGATTGGACTTTTCGGGTAGTAGCAGATCCACCTGGATGCCGCTGCGAGCGCTGAGACACAGAAGCGTCTGCAATGTTTCGGTCGGAACAAAATAAGGCGTGACGATCAGGATTCGCTGCCTGGCCTCGCGAATCAACGCGAGCAGCGTCTGCTCCAGCACGTCTTCCTCCATATCCGGTCCGCCCGGCAGGATCTGCACCTCATGCGGCGGCAAAAGGTTGTCAGATGAGGGCATGGTCCTTTCCGCGTACGCGGGCTGACGCTGCCTGGCAAAGGCCCAGTCGGCGTCGAACAGGGTTTGATAATCGAGTGCCGCCGGGCCTTCCAGGTCGAAGCTCAGGTCGTACCAGTGCGTCTGCTTCTCGCCCTGAAGGTATTCATTGGCCAGGTTGCGGCCGCCGCTCCAGACCCTCTTTTCATCGACAACGACGAGTTTCCGGTGATTACGGAGATTGGTGCGTCCACGCAGCGGGACATGTAGTACCGGGATGAACCGCGCCACCTCGCCACCGGCGTCGACCAGCGGCTTGAGATGTTTGCGAGACAAAAGGAAAGAACCTACGCCGTCCAGCAAGAGGCGCACCCGAATGCCACGCTGCGCACACCGGGCCAGTCGATTGATCAGCATGCGGCCGGTCGCATCGCCGGCCAGGATGAAGATTTCGATGTCGATGCTCCGATCCGCACCATCGATAAATGCCAACAGGCGGGCAGTTGCCGCCTTTGCCTCCGTATGCAGATGAAAGCCGGTCACGGATGCCGGGGCTGGTACGCCGAGTTGAGCAAACAGGCTCAGGAGAGGCGAGCCTTGGGGTGTTTGCAATGTTCGCCCGGCGAACAGCAGCTGTTTCTGGCGCGCAAGGGCCTCGAGCTTACGGGTGCCGAGTGCGAGATACAGCGGTATGGCAACGTAGGGAACGGCCAGCATAAATAACAGCCAGGCTGCCGAAGCGCTCGGGTTGCGGCGTTCCCGGAGCATGCCCGATAAGAATACAAACACGATGAAAGCGCCCAGCCACAAAGCGGCATGGGTGGCGAGTGCCCATTTGATGAGTTCGTGCCACTCCTCGATTATCGTAAGCATCAGCGGTTGGCTACTTGCGGAACATACCGGAGAAACCGCCGCTGGTCAGTGCGCCGATGTCTGCCAGTGCCACGTAGGGGTTAAGTCCGCGCCGTGTCGTCGCCAGGTATCGCGGTTCCCACATGGGGTTGAATTTTTCTTTGAAGAGGCGCAGGCCCTCGAAGTTATAGAAGCGTTTCCCCCGCTTGTACACCAGCATGCCGAAACGGTCCCACAAGGGCGCCCCCGCGCGTTCAACGAGTCCGGACAAGGGCGCCATTCCCAGGCTGAATGCCTGGTAACCCTCGTCTTTCAGCGCCAGCATGAGCTCGATGAACAGGTAATCCATGGTGCCGTTATTGGCCTTGGGATGGTGGCGCATCAGATCGATGGTTCCCGTCTGGTGTGTCCCGGTGATCAATACGTTAGCGAAGGCGCTGATCCGGTCTGCCTCGTGGATCAACACCAACGGGCATTGATTCAGGTAACTGCGGTCGAAAAAGCCGAGCGAAAAGCCTTTCTCGCGCACACCCTTCTCCGCAAGCCAGGCATCAGAAATCGCTTGCAGTTTGTCCAGAAGGGCGTCTGGGTGGGGCGGCTGGACCAGCTCGAAACGTAGCCCTTCCCGTGCCGCGCGATTTCGTGCCTGCCGCAATTTGGCGCGGCGGGACCCTTCCAATGAGAAATCTGCCAGGGGCACCAACGCTTCCTCGCCGAGTTTCGATAAGGTGAAATCGGCGTCGACGTAGTGGTGCATCATGTCTTTTCGGATCTGGTAGAAGACCGCGTGGTCCTGATTTCTGGCCGCCTGGCTCTTGAATTCCCAGATCAGGTCGACCGCATCCCCCTCGTTCGCAGCGACCGGATCGCCCATCGACACCCAGTTGTTGCCATGAACACCAAACATGACGAAAGCCTTCATGTCGGCCGAAAAGAGCAATGCCTTGTCGCCGGTAAGGGCAAAATTGGCGTCCGGGTCGTCCTGCCCAGCGATAACGAGCTTGGCCGTTTCCAGTTCACGGTCGCCCGGCAGGGCAGGCCGAAAACGGGGGGCTTTCAGCCCAGCCCACAAATAAAAGAATACGAAGGTCGCTCCCGCTATGACCGCCGTGCGCATGCCGCGAGGCGCCTGATCGGCTACGGCGAATTGCCACCATAGATCGTGTTGGTAAGGGGTGTGCTTGAAGGAGAAGAACAGCAGCGCAACGAATGCCATCATCGCGGCAACCGTCAATAGCATCCATCGAACATCGCCCAGCTCTGCGAACAGGCGCGACTTGCGATTGAAGTGGTCGCGCGTGCCATACAGCAATCCCAGGCCGAGCAGCATGATGATCGCACGGTCGTAGTCGAGTGTTTGAATCAGTGAGATCAGTGCGCCGGCCACCAGTAAAACGGCAGCAACCCAGACTGCCGCATTGATGCGTTTCCACAAGGCATACGACACCAGTATCAACATGGCGCCGAAGAGGCCGCCGAACCAGTGTGACAGCTCGATAATTTCCACTGGGAAAATCTCGTCCAGGCTCTCCAAGGTCGCAGGCGCAACCGGAATGCTGCTTCCCAACAGCAAGAAGGCACCGGCGATAAAGGCTATCCCACCAAGCGCGAACGGTGCCGCGGCACCCAGCGTGCCTACCAGGACTCGATAGCTCTCACTGATCGGTTGAGGCTGCGGCCTCCTGCTTCTGATAACAACAAACATTTCGCCAGCGATTAACAGCGCTGTGCCGAAAATAAAGGGCACCAGGTAGTAGACGAGTCGGTACACAACCAGCGCAGCGGTAATCTCCTCTATCGGCATGAATGGGGTGAGCGCGGCGATCATGACAGCTTCGAACACGCCAATTCCACCAGGCACATGGCTCAATACGCCGATCACCAGGGCCACGGCAAATACCGCGAGGAAGCCCGCAACACCCAGTGTGCTGTCCGGCAACAATACGAACAGGGTGGTGCCTGCAAAACCAATATCGAGTACGGAAAAGCCCATTTGACTGATCAGGATTGAGGTGTCGGGCAGACGGAACTCGTGCTGGCGCCAGCGCACGCTGCCATCGTGGCGGCTACGCTGGATCAAAGCACCGAAAAAAAACAGCAGGAGTGCGCCACCGCCCCATCGCACCCAAACGGGCGACAAGCCGAAGTAGCTGGCGAATATCTCAGGCTGTACTACCAGGGCTGTACCGCCGACGAGCAATTCGCCGATGCCGAAACCGAGAGTGGTGAAGGCGATGACCAATGCAATCTCGGTGGTGCTCAGGCCGACCCGTGAATAGATCCGGTAGCGCACCGCGCCACCGGAAAGCCAACTGGCGCCGATCGTATTGGACAAGGCGTAACCTACGAAGGAAGTAAAGACGACCAGCGGCAGCGAAAGTTTCTTGCGAATGTAACGCAGGGCCGACCAGTCATAGCCAACCAGGGCCAAATAGCCGGCGGCGGTAGTCATCGCAGCTAAACCGATCTGACTCCAGGCAAGCGCGTGGATCTGCAGGCGCACCTGGTGGATGTCGACCTTGTGCAGGAGCCGATAGAGCACCACGATGCCAACCGCAAACAGGACAAGCATGAGCAGGTTGGAACCGTGCTGGCGCAACCAGCCAAACCGTCCCGACACCAACGCACGATTCTCACTCGTGGCCATCAGAAAAACCCTCGTCCCAGGTAGATGAGCAAGCCGGCGCCAAGGATGGCGACCAACATATTCAGACTGGCTGTCGGCCAACGCAGATAGCCTGGCGGTATCTCTTCGGTCGACAGACATCGAAGCACGCGAATGAACTGCCATACCGACAACAGGTTCACCACGATGGACAGGCCGATAAGTGACAAGCCGAGCCAGAAAGACAGTTCGCGCTGGCCGGGGATTGGGTTCGGGTGCATGTACTTGACGAAAAGCCCAAAGCGTTCGATGACGAAACCGAGGGTTATCAGCGCCACGGCGGTGCGGTTCCAGGCGAGCAGCGTGCGCTCGGCGGCGAACAAAACTCTGGGGTCATTCAGATAGGACATGATCGCTCTTATTGAATCTGTTGAATAACGCTGTCCAGCCGTTTCTGGACATCCCGATAGACCTGCTGAAGATGTTCAGGCGTCATTTGCCGAAGTTGACCGATGTCCTCCATTGACTGTAACCGTGATGCCAGCATATCCACCTCTTTGGCAGCGTCATGATCCAGCGACGCGGCACGTAAGGCCTGAATCGTTTTCTTTATTTCCTGATGGGTGACTTGAAGATCTTCCTGTAGTGATTTTTCCTCAGCGTAGGCTCGCTCAAGATGTAGGCGTGCCGTTGTCAGCGCCGGACGAGATCCGGTGTAGAAATTGGGGGCGGCTTTGTGTAACTGTATGCCTGCGAATATCAACAGTCCGGTCAGGCCAACAGCCAGAAACAAAAGCCATCTTTTGATTGCAGTAATTTTTTGCATTTTCTATTTGCTCATGACGGGAAATACCGTTTGCCTATGGGGCTATCGCATAAATATTCCTTGAGCAAATGGTTTATTTGCTCGTGATGGGTAAGCGGTGTGGCATGCCCTCCACCAGCTATTTGCACGTGCCGCCCATATGGCAAGACATCCGACAGCACCTCGCAATGATCAAACGATACGCAGTCCTCCGAGCCGGAAATCACCAGAACCTGGTGATTGATGCGACTCAGAGTCTGCTGATCCAGGCGCGGCTCTGTCTGCCATAAGTCGTGAATTGCCGCGACAAGCTGGCCGTGTTGCACTCCGGCGCCCAGCCACAGACGATGCAGCCAGCCCCAGCCTGTTTGGCCGGCAGGTAACCCCGATTGCGATAAACCGATCCCCTCATGGTGGTAGTTTCCACTGATGACGACGAGTTTCGCCAGGCGCTGCGGGTAGCGCAGGGCGAAATGCAATCCGGTATTGCCGCCGTCGCTCCAGCCAACAATATGCACCTGCTCCAGGTCCAGATGATCACTTATCCGTGCGACATCGTCGGCATACAGCCAGTAGTCCGCGTTGATCTGGCGAAAACGCGACAGGCCATGCCCCCGGGTCGCCACCAGGATCACCTGCAACCCACATTCGACCAGGACTGGAATTTGGGCAAACCAACTGATCGGCCGGCTAAGTCCACCATGTAGTAGCAGGACAGGAAAGCCGACCCCGAAAACCTGGTAATGGAGGATTCCATCGCCCAATCGCAGGTAGCCTTTGGCGTGTGGTGGGTGCCGTTTCACCCGCCACTTAAGGTAATGAAAGAAGATGCGCCCGAGACTTTGTATACCCGCTGCAGTCATACCCGCACGTTTACACCTAGATCGTAGACCAGTTGCCCACCAAACCAGGCCGTGGTCAAGAGTAGTGCCAATACGGAAAGGCCCGTGATTAGGAGGCCAATTGCCAAGACGCGTGAGTCGGTCTGCTTGCGGTAGAAAAAGGCATACATCGCGGCGAAACCAGCCAACAACCATGCACTCAGCATACCCAGCTCCTCATGGCCTTCCATTTTCCCCATAGAAAAACCGGCTTCACGGGCGATGTCCAGGGCCTGATCGCCAAAAACAGCGGCGGTAAGCGCGCCGATAGCTGCCAACATCGTCAACCAAAAGCCGGTCTGCGCGGCGCAACTGCGTTCAAACAGACTGTTACCTCTGGCAATCACTAGGGCCTGAGCCCCCAACGCGACAGGTAACAAAGCCAATGGAAAGTGCACCAACATCGGATGAATGTGCGCCAAATCGATCATAATGCTATTCCCCGGTTATCAATAAAGGGGCCGGGTAACGAGCCCGGCCCTATTGTGATAAACGCTCGGATTTGATCAGTCGTATTCCGCTTCGACCGGTGCCGCCAAAAGGGCCTGCTTGATGCGGAACAACTCGTACGCGACCAGCGAAACAATTGCCGCAAGGAAAGCGATGTTGATTGACATCATATCGATGCCGAGACCGCCATCGGCCGGGGCCTGGATCATAAAGTCGCCCAGTGAGGCACCAAGCGGGCGGGTCAGTACGTAGGCAAACCAGAACGCCGCGACGGCGTTCAGCTTGAATACGTAATGGGCCACTGCCACGGTCGCGATCAACCCAATGAATAGCAGCAGCGCCTTGTCATAACCCAGGGCAAAATACTCGGAGATCAGATCGCCGACACCGGTGCCGAGGGCAAAGGCCAGCAAGATGACCACCCAATACCAGGCCTCGCGCTTACCGGTATCGATGGAGTGGATCGACAGGGTGCCTTCCTCCCGGTACCAGAGATAAAAGCCAGAGAGCATCATCACCGTGAATACGACACTCAGGGTGACCAGGCTCACGCCTGCCATATCGACCAGCATATCGGTGATCAGGGTGCCAATTACGCTCATCAGCACCACCAATGACCAATAGATGGCGGGTACATAGCGTTTGTATTTTGCGAACTGCAGATACAGCAGGACGACCATGATGCCGGCCATCAACACGGTGGTAATCGGCATACCCCAGCGCAGATCAAAGGCCAGGAAATCGGCGCCGGTCTCGCCGACGGTGGTGGACAGGGTCTTGATAATCCAGAAAACAAGGGTGACTTCGGGGACGCGCAACAGCGCCCGTTTCATAGTGTCGGAAGTGATTGCTGTCATCGTGTGACGCCTTGAGATTTAGGGTTGGTAAAAACGAACTTGATCGAAGGGGCCTTCAGCCGGTTTTGTGCCGACGCCGGAACTTCTGCACGCCTAACAGCCCTCCGATCAACAAAGGGATGCCCAATGCGACCGGCAGAATCCGGGCTGACTCCACTACAGGTTTCTGCGCCACATGGAATTGCAGTGTCGGACTGGTAAAGACGGTCTTGTTGTTTCGGTCGGTGGCACTGATCACCACCCGGTAGTCGCCACTCTGGATCAGGCGCATCGGCCATTGAGTCTGCAGGGAAGCATCTGATTGAAGCGTGGTTCCTGTCACCGCCTTGTGTGCGCTCCAGTCCTCAAGATCCATCGGTTGCTCCTTTCCGGGTGTAACTTCCACCAGGCTGATCCAGGCCACCAGACCCTCGATCGGTTGCTGGCCGGTGTTGGTGATGACGCTGTTGAAATGCATCCAGTCGCCCATGGTGGGGTGTGTCGGATTGGCTGTGTCCGACTGCAGTTGCAGCTGCAAACTGGCCGCTGTGGCCAGAGAGCTCGAGAGCAGCAGAAGGCTGGTCAGAAGGTATTTGAAGTGTTTCATGGCATGTCTCCTTTCCATAGACGGCTTAACGGAAGACCGGGCGGCGTGCGCTCAGCCGTGCCACACCGAACATCAGCCCAAGCCAGATCAGCACCAGGGCCAGGCGTCCCAGCTGCGACGTAAGAGGATCACTGTCGATAATGACCGCGTCGTAGGTGTTGAGTGCGCCCGAGAACGGATTGACCGCATCCAGTGCCTTGCCGACGGCGCTGTTGCGCAGGCCGGGGCCGATCAGCAGCGGGCTGGCGGAGAACAGGAGTACGATCAGGCTGGTCAATAGCGAGGACATGACGCTGCCACTGCGTGCGGACAGGGCCATCGCCAGGTAGCCGAAACCCAGAACCACGGGCGTACCGAACAGGCCGAGGTAGAAAATGGCCTGACCCAGGTTTTGGCCACCGGCGCCAACCGCCCAAAGGTAAGGTATGGCGAGCAGGTACATGATGCCCCAGGCGCTGGCCAGGCCGGCCGCCTTGCCCATCAGCAGTTCGACAGTGGATATCGGGGCGGTGAGCAGTGGCACCAGGGTGCCGCGCTCGCGCTCACCCGCATAAGCATCCGCACCCATGATCACCGCGATCAACGCTCCAGCCGCCGTTACCGTACCGGCCATCATGTACACCACCTGGGCGTTGTCGAGCAGGCTCAGTTCCTGGTTGCTGATCAACAGCAGGGCAAACGCCGACAGAATTCCGCTATAGGCCAACAGCCAGGCCAGACCACGTTGGTTTTGCAGCAGCGCGCGGCGTTCCTTCTTTGCAATCAGAGTACAGGCGTTCATGCGGCTTTCTCCTGTTGTGCCGGCTTCTCGGTGCCTGTCAGTTCCAGATAGCGTGCTTCCAGTGTATTGCTCTCGATGTGTATCTCGTCGAAGGACCAACCATGGATCAACAGGTCCTCCCATATCTTCCCCATGGTCATCCCTTTGTGGAGATCAACTTCAAAGGTCCACCAGGCGTCGTCCCATTCCAGTAGGTGGACCAACGGAGGAAGTGGGCGACCTTCCGGGACATCCGTCATGTGGAGTCGGTATCGGGGCCTGCCGGAACCGCGCAGCAGGTGTTCGAGATCGTCCTCCAGCACGGTTCGCCCGTCATCGATAATGCCGACTCGTGTGCACAGTCTTTCGACATCGTCCAGCAGGTGGGTGCATAACAGGATGCCGACCTGCTCCTTTGTCGCCAACTCAATCAGCAGGTCGTGGATTTCCCGTCGCCCACGTGGGTCCAGGCCATTGGTAGGTTCATCGAGAATCAGCAGCTCCGGAGCATGCACCAACGACCGTGCAAGGGCCAAACGCTGCTTCATGCCGCGTGAAAACTGCACGACAGGTTGACTACCAGTCCGTGAAAGACCGACCCGTTCGAGCAGACTATCCGGTTGCGCCTGCAAACCGCCGTAGAACCCGGCATACCAGATGAGGTATTCCCTCGCGCTCATCCATTCATAAAAACCGGCAAATTCCGGCATGACGCCGATGCGCTGGCGAATCGCCACGATGTCGGTGTCTTGTTCGGAAAAGCGCTGAAGGTGGCCCTTGTCCGGGGAATACAGTCCCAACAAAAGCGCGATGGTGGTGCTTTTGCCGGCGCCGTTCGGCCCGAGCAATCCATAGACATCGCCCTTTTTCATGTGCAGGCTCACATCCTTGAGGATGGTATTCCCGTCCAAGGTGAGTGCAAGATGGTTGGCGTCGATCAACATGTGCATTCCTCCCTATGAGGTGTGAGGCCCTGGCTGGCGGCGCCTTGCGGGGCGGCACCGCCAGCCAGCGGTCATTTGCCGGATACTGTCTCAGTCTCAGTCGCGATCACCTCCTTTCTCGTCTTGGTCATTGTCTTCCCAGAACTTCCAACTGCTGTGCTTGCCTTCATCCCGGTCTTCATGATCGTCGTCCGATTCGTCACCGTTTTGATCACCGGATTCCGCCGCCAGCAGGCGGCCGTCACCTGCGTCCAGCTTGAGCTGCAACTCCTGGCCATCAGCGGTCTGCTTGGTCACTTCCCAGATCAGGAAACCGTTTTCTTCATCAAGTTGCAGCTCGACCACCTTGCCGGGATTGGCCTTGGTGGCGATCTGAAGTGCATCGAAGGCACTTAGTTTGGTCATGTCCGCCATGGCCTGCTCGTTGGCATTGCCTACCTTGATCGAACCGCTTTGCACTTCTGTAGGCAGTTGGTCTACCACCACGATGTCCTCGACCACGATACCCTCGAAGAGTTTGGCCTCGGCGTTCTTCGCACTTTCGGCAAAGGCATAGATGCTGCTGCCTGCGAGAACACTGCCCACGGTCAGGGCGACTACGGTTGCGTGTAACTTTTTCATGCTCTTTCTCCTGTGAATGAATGGGCGTCGGTGCTTTGACGCTGGAGAAAGTATGCCGGGAGCACCCTTGCGGATTGTTTGCCTGAACCTTACCGATTGGAAAGGTTTGGCTCGAAGCCGAATTAGCGCTGGCTGGTTGAACGCAGAAGTATCAAGGCAGAGAGCGTTGCAATGGCGGCTGCACTGAAAAAGGCCGTGGTGGCACCAAGACCCTGCCAGAGCACACCAAAAAGTAAGGCCCCAGGCAAAGCGGCCAGCCCGCTAATCATGTGATACAGACCAAAGGCAGTGCCTCGTTGCGAGGCTTGGCTGAAATCCCCGATCAGGGCACGTTCGGCACCTTCGGTCATGGCCAGTGCGCCGCCATAGGCGAGAAACAGCAACCAGGTCAGCCTATCTCCCTGGCCAGTGGCGTTGAATGCCAGGGCTAGCAACAGCGCGATGCGCAAACCCCAGCCAGTGAGCAGTACCGGTACCCGACCGAACCGATCTGACAGAGCGCCTGCCGGCGCCGCGATCACCGCCTTGACCGCACTGGCTCCGGCCCAGATCAGCGGCACCCAGGCGATAGCCAGACCGCGATCACTTGCCCACAGCACCAGAAATGCCTCTGGCGCACTGGCCAGTGCCAGCCCACCTGCCGCAATGATCAGCCCACGCACCCGGCTATCGAGTATCGACCAGTGTAATGGCGACTTGACCGGAGGTGGAGCCGGAGCCGGGGTCCCGTCCAGCCCCCAGTTAAGCAGGGCCAGTACCAGCAGACCGGGCACCAGCGACCAGAGAAAGACCTGCTGCAAAGGCAGGTTAGCACTAAGTAGTCCAAAGGCGATCAACGGACCAACCATCGCGCCGGCATTATCCAGTGCGCGATGGAAGCCGAAAGAGCGCCCGCGTCTAGAGGCATCGGTGCTGGCGGCTATCAGGGCATCACGGGGCGAGGTGCGAATGCCCTTGCCAACCCGATCGAGGAAGCGCAGGACCAGCACCCAGGTCCACCCCAGGGCTATGCCGATCAACGGTCGTGCAAGGTTGGATACGCTGTAACCACCCATTACCAGTCCCTTGTGATTCCAGCCCCGGTCCACCAATCGACCCGAAGCCAGTTTCAGCAGGCTGGCCGTGGCCTCGGCCACCCCTTCGACCAGGCCGACGACTGCGGGTCCGGCACCCAGCGTTGCAGTCAGAAACAGCGGCAGCAGGGGGGTGATCATCTCACTGGCGGCATCGTTCAGAAATGAGACGAAACCAAGCACAACGACCGTTCTGGGCAGGTTAAACATGTTCCTGCGTATTTGGTATTGAGACCGGTATTATCTGTCGTTGTTAAAAATCCATACATTACCGTTTGGCAAGTTTGGAGATTAGCAGGAGGCTGAGCGATATAGTGTTGAGTTTTTGAAGAATAAAAGAATGTCACCGGCCCGATGATCGAACAGCTCTTTCAATCGATACTACCCAGTATCGAACATTTCCATTCACTGGCCTATTGGTTGGCCTTCGTGATGGCTTTTGCCGAGACCGCGTTGGTGATCGGCTTGCTGGTGCCCGGCTCTACCCTGCTGTTGCTGCTGGGCGCACTCACCGCTACCGGTAAGGTCGATTTTGCCGGGATCTTCTGGTTCGGGGTGGCCGGGGCGGTACTCGGTGACAACCTCAACTACTGGCTGGGCAGGCGTTATGGGCAGCGCTGGCTCAAGACCGGTGTCTGGTTTCTCAAGCCCGAGCACTTCGAACAGGCGCATGAGTTCTTTAACCGGAACGGTGCCAAGAGCGTCTTTCTCGGCCGCTTTATTCCCAGTATCAAGGAGATCGCCCCCTTTGTCGCCGGCTCCGTCGGTATGCACCAGGGGACTTTTCTGTTCTGGAATCTGCTCGGTGGTATCGGGTGGGGTCTGCAGTGGATCGGTGGGGGTTACCTGTTTGGCCAGTCGCTGACACTGGCCCAGGCCTGGATGTCGCGCATCGGCCTGCTGTTCCTTGCGATTCTATTGCTGTGGCTGCTGCTGTGGTATGTAAAGCATATTCTGGTCCGCCAGGGACCACAGATCTGGCTGATGCTGAAGTCCCTGTACCGTACGTTTAGCACGGCGCTGGCGGCCAATCCTTATCTGAAACAGTTCAAACGCCGCCACCCTCGCGTGATTGGATTTGTCAGCCAACGACTCGATCGCAGCCGTTTTTCGGGATTATCCTTGACCCTGCTGTCACTGTCCCTGCTATACATCGCTATCCTCTTTGGGGGTGTCGTCGAGGACTTCCTGACATCCGACCCCATTGTGGCAGTGGATCATGCTGTGGCCCAACTGGTGGCACGCTTCCGCCCGCCGGACTTGGTACCACTATTCACCTGGATCACCGCCCTTGGCATTACGAAGGTAGCGGCGCCACTGATCCTGGTTTCGCTGACTGGAACCTGGCTTGCAAGGGGACGGTGGCTGACGATTTCCCTGTTGGTATCAGCTGCCGGAACGGCCATCTTCACAGCATTAAGCAAGGTGGCCTTTCACCGTCCGCGCCCTGTCGAGGCCGTTCTACTCGAGCAGTCTTATTCTTTTCCCAGCGGACACGCGGCTATCGCCGTGGGTTTCTATGGGTTTCTCGGCTATGTGTTTATGCGGACAGCCCCCGATCTCCGCTCGCGCATCAATCGCCTGATATTGACGTTTTTGGCGATCCTGGCGATTGGGTTGAGCCGGATTGTGCTTGGCGTGCATTATCTGAGCGATGTCTGGGCAGGCTACCTGGTGGGGGCTGGCTGGCTGATAATCGCGATCACTATTAGCGAATGGGCCACCCGCAGTCACTGGATCGATTGGCAGTCGACGCTCGATGCGAAACGGCGGGGCCTATTATGGTTGCTGGGACTCGCAGCGATAGCCTGGTACGCCTTTTATACCGTGCAATGGCACCCCAAGACGTTCACGCCGCCACCGGTTGTCGCGGAATCTGTGGATACACCGCTGGCCGACTTCATCCGGCAGAAAAAACTCGAGCATACCGAAACCCTGCTCGGCACACCCTCACAGCCTTTGTCGCTGGCCTTTATTACAGCAGATGAGACCACGTTAGTGCAGCGACTCGAGGCTGTGGGATGGCAGCCAGCTGAGCCACCTGCACCTGGCAATTTCCTCAAACTGCTACGGCAGGGGATGGGCTATGTGAATGCCCCGCTGGCGCCTGTGTTCTGGAATGGACGAATCAATGACCTGGGCTTCGAACGAGCGGCTGTGGTGGATGGTGAAAGGATCATCGATACCCTGCGGCTTTGGAAGACGGCCTGGCGGGTGGATGGAATGTCGGTGTATGTCGGCGTGGAGCGCAGCTATACCGGCATGTACTGGGGTTTACTGCATCGTATTGCACCGGATACCGATGCGGCCACTCAGCGGTTACTCAAATCATTCAGTACAGCGAAGTATCAGCCAGCCAACTGTGAGGTCAAACTGGGTAAGGCAGAGATTGGCAGCTACCTGCTGGGGATGCCGTTCTTCAGCAATGGGAGGATGCATATACTGGATTTTGTTGGACAGATACCTCCAGGGGTCTGTAGTGAAGAAGGAAACCGACAATGAAAAATCGGGGACTGATGACACGACTCAAAAATGCTTTTGCTGGTATCCAACATACCTGGCGGGGAGAACGCAGCTTTCGGACACAAGTCGGCATTGCCTTGGCTGCTTTGTCGTTCTTCGCCTGGTGGGGTTTGCCCGCCTATTGGTGGGGAATGATCGTTCTCGTGATTGCGTTGGCACTAGCAGCGGAATTGATGAATTCCGGTATTGAGGCACTCGCGGATCATCTGCACCCCGAACATCACCCGGCAATCGGAAAAATCAAAGACATGACCGCCGGTACAGTATTGATCATGTCCACTCGATTGTAAATAAGCCTTTTTTATCCTTTAAATGCAATGGCTTATTTTCCTTCTAATCGAGAATACCATGCTCAGAAATTCCTTCAAAAAACTGGATTCCTCGTCACCCTATAATGTTAATGCTGCCTGTAGATCTTCGTGCTCGAATGCACTGGCCATGCGTGTGATCTCAGCACGCCGTGCACCCACCTCTGCCGCCACTGCCTTCCAGCTGCGTGTTACCTCTGCCACTTCACGGATAATCGTGCGCGACTGCCTGTCGCCAAGGCCAAAATAATCAGCCGTTTCCTGCAACAACTCCACTGAGCAAGTACCTTCATCAAGGTCAATGTTTGTTGTCAGTATCCGTGCCTTCACATCCACCGGTGTCGGATTGAGATCATAGGCAGGCGAAAGGATCCAGCCCCCCTGCCCTGACCACAGGAACCCATGGTTGCGCAAGTGATCGTCAACGTTGGACACCAGGACATTAAAAACCACACGGCGATAAAGCTGCCACGCATCTTGCTTGGCCTGGGCACCATGTGCCGTCAAAGCATCGACCAGTTCGGGGTAACTGCCACGTTCACCGTCGCGTGACCCCGTCATCGACATCGCTGACAGAAAGGGAATTCGCCAGCCGTTGTCACGATCAAAACGGCGCGACAACAGCACCTGTTTACCGGCAACCTGCAGCAATGCATGCCTGGGGGTTTGAATACCCGCCTGCTCCGCCAATCTGAGCGCGATTTCTTCCCAGGTTTCAATGCTGTAGTCATCGGACTCCTTGGGAAATTTCGCGATCGACAGATGGCCATGCTGATCGATCACGGATGCCTTGGGACGAGCGCCACCCAGTGACGACCCCGGCGCGAAAATCAGTTGCAAATCATCATCCGTCTCTTCGTCACGTTCTATCCGTTCAGTGATCTGAAGCAGACGACCCAGCTCAATCAGCGCAGGAACACCGTCACGTACGGGCGACTGAAATACCTCCTCACCACGCCAACGAAACCTGAGCGCACCCGGGCGGGTTACATCTGCTACACCAAGCAAATAATGCAGCTCCCCAAGCGTACGCACCTGCCGTCCCTCACGTTCCGCCAGACGTCGTTCGGCACGCTGCATCAGGCGTCTGCCCCAGGTATCCGGTGCCGAGTCGCCAATCGACCCGAATATGGGCTGGCCCGCCTGCGGCGGGAATGCCCCTGCAGTCAGAGTCAGTGCCGGCTCGATCGAAAACCGGTTTGCATCGCCAAGCCAAGTCTCGTCATATTCAAAGGTAACGGTCTCTCCACGGCGTGATGCCTGACGATGAAGTATCCCGAGGGGTCGTACCTGCCCTTCCAGATCAATATGGACCTCTACGTCAGTCATCCGATTTGTTCCTGCGCTTCGTCGACATTCGCACGCGCTTGGGAAGTTCCCCGGAAGCGAGCGCCTGACCGATTTCATCATGGGCCGGATCGGCGAGCTGATCTAGCCTGTCCAGCAAGCCCAGCGCCTGCAAGACCGCAGCGTAAATCCCCATACTCACACCCGGATCCCCCGCCTCAATCCGCTGCAGGGTAGCCCGGCTGGTAAAGGCACGCTCTGCGACCACAGCCATGGTCAAACGACGCCGCTGCCGGGCTTCGCGTAGATCAGTACCCAACTTGCGCAAGACACGCCTGACAGCTGAAGACGTCATATGTGGTTTTGGCATAATGTTTTATTAAGGTGACATTAAATGCTTTTAATGTAACATGAATAATACATTAAGCAATGTGAAATCGCCGTGCCATGACCTATCCCATTGGAAAATGGCACTAGCTGCTTGCCGATGCCAGCCAGTGCCAGATGTTGCCAGACAAAAATGAGGATAAGTGATTGGTTCTGCTAGCTTGCTGTGAATTGGTGCCTGTGAGTGCCAGTCAGTGCCAGACGCCTGCCTACTCCCACTCGATGGTCGCAGGCGGCTTGCTCGAGATGTCATAGGCCACCCGTGACACGCCGCTGACCTCGTTGATGATGCGGCGGGACACGGTCTCGAGCAGTTCGAACGGCAGGTGCGCGAAGCTCGCGGTCATGAAGTCGATGGTCTTGACCGCGCGCAGGCTGACCACGTATTCGTAGCGGCGCGCGTCCCCGACCACGCCGACCGACTTGACCGGCAGAAAGACCACGAAGGCCTGGCTGACCTCGTCGTACAGGTCCGCGTTGCGCAGCTCTTCGATGAAGATGTGATCGGCCTCGCGCAGGATGTCGGCGTATTCCTTGTTCACCTCGCCGAGGATACGCACCCCGAGACCCGGCCCCGGGAAGGGATGGCGGTAGACCATGTCGCTCGGCAAACCCAGCTCGACGCCGATCTTGCGCACCTCGTCCTTGAACAGCTCGCGCAGGGGCTCGACCAGTTCCAGCTTCATGTAGTCGGGCAGCCCACCGACGTTGTGATGCGACTTGATCACGTGCGCCTTGCCAGAGGCGGCACCGGCCGATTCGATCACGTCCGGGTAGATGGTCCCCTGAGCGAGGAAACCGACATCATCCAGCTTGTTGGCCTCTTCCTCGAAGATGTCGATGAACAGGTTGCCGATGATCTTGCGTTTCTTTTCCGGGTCCGCGATACCCTCGAGCCCGGCATAGAAGCGGTCCGCCGCATCCACCCGAATCACCTTGACCCCCATGTGCCGGGCGAAGGTCGCCATCACCTGGTCGCCCTCGTTGAGCCGCAGCAGACCGTTGTCAACGAAGATGCAGGTCAGACGGTCGCCGATGGCGCGGTGCAGCAGCGCCGCCACCACCGAGGAATCGACCCCGCCGGAAAGCCCCAGCACCACCTGGCCGTCGCCGACCTGGGCCTGCATCTGGGCGATACTGTCATCGATGATGTTGCTCGGGTTCCAGAGCGCCTCGCAGCCACAGATGACGCGCACGAAGCGCTCCAGGATGCGTCCGCCCTGGCGGGTATGGGTCACCTCGGGATGGAACTGGATGCCGTAGTAATGCCGGTTCTCGTCCGCCATGCCGGCGATCGGCGCATTGTCGGTGCTGGCGATGATCCTGAATTCCGGCGGCGGCTCGATGACCCGGTCGCCGTGGCTCATCCATACATCCAGCAGGCCCCAACCCTCTTCGGTGGTGTGGTCCTCGATATCGCGCAGCAGGGCCGAATGGCCGCGCGCGCGCACCTGCGCATACCCGTATTCGTGCTTGTCCGAGGACTCCACCCGCCCGCCGAGCTGGGCCGCCATGGTCTGCATGCCATAGCAGATACCCAGTACCGGCACCCCCAGATCGAACACGGCCTGGGGCGCGCGCGGGGTCGATTCCCCGGTGACCGTCTCGGGGCCGCCGGAGAGGATGATGCCGCGCGGCCGTTGCGACAGGATCTGCTCCTCGCAGTTGTCATAAGGCCAGATCTCGCAGTAGACCCCGATCTCGCGCACCCTGCGCGCGATCAGCTGGGTGTATTGCGAGCCAAAATCGATGATCAGGATGCGATGGGCGTGGATGTCAGTGGTCATGGGTCATTCCAAGATAATTAAACCGCAAAGGACGCGAAGTACGCCAAGAAATCACGGTTGCCGCATTCCAAGAGGCCGCAGGCCCATGATCAGCTGGTTGCGCTCTGAAACCGCAGACACCAAAAACTTTGCGTCCTTGGCGTCCTTCGCGGTTATTCCTCAATCGCGCCGGTAGTTGGGTGCTTCCTTGGTGATCTGCACATCGTGCACATGCGACTCGCGCATGCCGGCATTGGTCACTCGCACAAACTCCGGCCGGGTGCGCATCTCCTCGATGCTGGCGCAACCGGTGTAGCCCATGCTGGCGCGGATGCCGCCCGTGAGCTGGGTGATGACATTCACCAACGGCCCCTTATAGGGCACGCGACCCTCGATGCCCTCGGGTACCAGCTTTTCCTTGTCCTTGACGCTCTCCTGGAAATAGCGATCGCTCGAGCCCTGCTTGCCGGCCATCGCGCCCAGCGAACCCATACCACGGTAGGACTTGTAGGAGCGCCCCTGGAATATCTCGACATCGCCCGGGGACTCGTCGGTACCGGCGAACAGGCCGCCGATCATGACCGAGTGCGCCCCCGCGACGATGACCTTGGAGACGTCACCCGAGTAGCGCAGTCCGCCATCTGCGATCAGCGGCACGCCGGTGCCCTCGAGCGCGCGGCAGACATTGTCGACCGCGGTGATCTGCGGAACCCCGACGCCGGCGACGATGCGCGTGGTACAGATCGAGCCCGGCCCGATCCCGACCTTGACCGCATCCGCGCCCGCCTCGACCAGCGCGGCAGCGGCGCCGCCGGTCGCGATGTTGCCACCGATCACCTGCACGTCCGGGAAGTGCTGCTTGATCCAGGCGACCCGCTGCAACACGCCGCGGGAATGACCGTGCGCGGTATCCACCGTGATGACATCCACGCCGGCTGCGACCAGGGCCTCGACCCGTTCCTCGGTACCCTCGCCAACGCCGACCGCGGCGCCACAGCGCAGCCGCTCCTGGGAATCGCGGCAGGCCTTGGGATAGTCGGTCGCCTTCTGGATGTCCTTGACGGTGATCATGCCGCGCAGCTCGAAGTTATCGTTGACCACCAGGACTTTCTCGATGCGGTGCTCGTGCAGCTTGGTGATTGCCTCGTCGCGGCCGGCGCCCTCGCGCACGGTGACCAGCTTGTCCTTGGGCGTCATGATCGCGCTGACGCGCTCGTCCAGGCGGGTCTCGAAGCGCAGGTCGCGGCTGGTGACGATCCCGACGAGGTCATTGCCGTCGACCACCGGCACCCCGGAGATGTTGTGCTGGCGGGTGATCTCCAGCACCTCGCCGATGGTCTGGTGCGGGGATACCGTGACCGGGTCGTGAATGACCCCGCTCTCGTAACGCTTTACCTGGCGCACATGCGCGGCCTGCTCGTCCGCGTTCATGTTCTTGTGAACGATCCCGATCCCGCCGTGCAGCGCCATCGCGATCGCCAGGCGCGCTTCAGTCACAGTGTCCATGGCCGCCGAAATCAGCGGGATGTTGAGTTCTATGTCGCGTGTCAGGCGGGTGGCGAGGTCCACGTCCTTGGGCAAAATCTCGGAACGCGCTGGCACCAGCAGCACGTCATCGAATGTCAGGGCTACCTGGTCTTGAGCGAGACGCATGATTACTCCAAGGGAGGATAAAAAGTTAGCCGCGAATTATAGGTTTTGCGGTGGCCACGGTAAACCGGACTGGACACCTTGCGACCGTTTCCGACAGCCGGGCGTTTGCGCTTATGATCCCGGGGATGGAGACCCGGCGCGACATCTACACCATCAGCCGCCTGAACAGCGAACTGCGGCAGGTGCTGGAAGGCAGTTTTCCCCTGCTCTGGGTCCAGGGTGAGATCTCCAACCTCAGTGCGCCGCGCTCCGGCCACCTCTATTTCAGCCTCAAGGACAGCCACGCCCAGATCCGCTGCGCCCTGTTCCGCAACAAGCGCAATCTGCTGCGTTTCGCACCCGCAAACGGTGACGAGGTGTTGCTGCGCGCCCGGGTCGCGTTGTACGAGCCGCGCGGCGACTGCCAGCTGATTGTCGAGCACATGGAACCGGCCGGCGTGGGATCGCTGCGCCAGGCCTTCGAGGACCTCAAGGCGAAGCTCCAGGCCGAGGGTCTGTTCGAGAGCGAGCGCAAACTCCCGTTGCCGGCCTACCCCGGCAATATTGGGGTTATCAGCTCGCCCTCGGGGGCCGCGGTGCGCGACATCCTGCACGTGCTGCGTCGGCGCTTCCCAGCGGCCGGGGTGATCCTCTATCCCGCCGCGGTACAGGGGGCAGCCGCACCCGCCGAGCTACGCGAGGCACTGCAACTCGCGCTGACCCGCAAGGAAGTCGACGTATTGATAATCGGTCGCGGTGGTGGCTCGGAAGAGGATCTCGCGGTCTTCAACGACGAGGCGCTCGCGCGTGCGATTGCCGCCAGCACGATCCCGGTGATCTCGGCCGTCGGTCACGAAACCGACTTCACCATCGCGGATTTCGTCGCCGACCGGCGAGCCCCCACACCCTCGGCCGCTGCCGAACTGGCCACCCCTGACGGGGCCAACCTGGCAAGGCATTGCGCGCAGCTGGAAAACCGGCTGCGCCAATCGGTGCGGCGCGAGTTGAAAGGCGCCCGGACGGCGCTGCAACAGCTGCACGGGCGCTTGCAGCGGGTCAGTCCACAGACCCGCCTTTACCAGCAGCAGCAGCGCCTGGACGAGATACAGGTTCGCCTGGCACGCAGCATCCAGCTGGTGCTCGCCAACCGCGAGAGGGCGCTCCAGCATGCCCTGGAAAGACTGCGCGCCTTGCATCCGCAGCGCGAACTGCGCGACCTGAAAGGACGCCTGGAACAACTGCATCGACAACTGCAGAGGAGCATGCAGCGCGCGCTGCAGGCCCGCCGGGAGCGTCTGCAATCGATGCTGCGCGCCCTGCAGGTGGTCAGCCCCCTGGCCACTCTGGAGAGGGGTTACAGCATCGTGTTCCGGGGCGAAGACGCTGATGTGGTGCGCAACAGCACCCAGGTCGCGGTGGGCGACGCGGTCCGGATACGCCTGGCCTCCGGGGAATTGACGGCGACCGTGGAGAGCGTCGCTAACGAGGCCGGAGAGTCGCCGAAACGCTCCTGAAGCGCGGGGCGTGCCGGGGTCGGACGCGGACCGGCTCCAACCCCCCTGTGTGGTACACCTCAGCGCGCCCTGGGGCGAAGGATTCTCAAAGGCCTTTAGCGCTTCCTGACGTGCTTCATGAGGCGCCGGCGCTTATCCACCTGGCGCTTGGTCAGTTTGTTCCTGCGGCCCTGGTAGGGGTTCTCGCCGGTGCGGAATTCCACCCGCAGCGGCGTACCATGCAGGTCGAAAGTCTCGCGGAAGCGGTTGACCAGATAGCGCTGATAGCTTCCCGGAACTTCCTCGGTCTGGTTGCCATGGATCACGATGATCGGTGGGTTCTTGCCGCCCTGGTGCGCATAGCGCAGTTTGATCCGGCGACCGCGCACCAGCGGTGGCTGGTGTTCCTGGACCGCCATCTCCAGCACCCGGGTCAGCTCCGGGGTGCGCAGATCGATCATGGCGGCGCGATAGGCGGCATCGACCGCCTCGATCAGGTGCCCCACCCCGCTGCCATGCAGCGCGGAGATGAAACGCCAGTCGGCGAAGGAGAGGAACGGCAGGCGGCGCTGCATCTCGCTCTTGATGTGCTCGCGCTCATCCGGCTGGAGACCATCCCACTTGTTGATCACGACCACCACCGCGCGCCCGCTCTCGAGCACATGGCCCGCGAGGGTGGCGTCCTGTTCGCTGATCCCCTGGTGGGCGTCCAGCACCAGCAGGACCACGTTGGCCTGTTCGATCGCCTGCAGCGTCTTGATCACGCTGAACTTCTCGATCGCCTCGCTGACCCGCGCACGGCGCCGCACGCCTGCGGTATCGATCAGGGTGTAGGTGCGCCCGTCGCGCTCGAAAGGGATGAAAATGGAATCGCGGGTGGTTCCCGGCTGGTCGAAGGCAACCACGCGCTCCTCGCCGAGGAGACGATTGATCAGGGTGGACTTGCCGACGTTCGGTCGCCCAACCACCGCAATCTGTACGCCCTGCTGTTCGCCGCTTGCGCCACTCTCCTCCTCCACAACCGCCCCGGACTGCGGCAGCTGGTCCAGCACATCGTTGATCAGCGACTTGACCCCGCGGCCATGGACCGCCGCCAGCGCATGCGGCTCCCCCAGCCCAAGGGCATAGAAATCCGCCTTGAGGGTGTCCCAGTCGAGGTTTTCGCTCTTGTTGACCGCGACCGTGATCGGCTTGCCGGTACGTCGCAACTGTTCCGCGATGATCTGATCACCACCGCTCAGGCCGCCCCGGCCGTCCAGCATGAAGACCAGGTGATCCGCTTCGCTTATCGCTGCCGCGACCTGGCGCTCCATGAGCACTTCCACGCCCTGGCTGTCGCCGCTGATGCCTCCCGTATCGACCACCAGGTAGGGGCGCTTACCGAGTTGCCCGGTGCCGTATTGCCGATCGCGGGTCAGTCCCGGTTGATCGGCAACCAGGGCATCCCGGCTGCGGGTGAGACGATTGAAGAGAGTCGATTTACCCACGTTGGGACGACCGACCAGAGCGATGACCGGGAGCATGATAGGTATCCCGTCAAAGGGTTGTGACCTGAAGGGCCGCCAGCTCGCCGGCATCCCCCATGACGTACAGGACGTCAGCGGCAGTCAGTAGACCCTTGGTGATCGGCTCGCCACCGACGCGGGTACGCCCCACGAGTGAGCCGTCTTCGGGCGAGAGAAAATGCACGTAGCCCTCGAAATCACCCGCGGCCACGTAACCCGAAATCATGCCGACATCCGACAGCTGGCGATTGCGCAGGCCCTCCTGGCGCCACAGGGCCGAGCCATTGTCGGCATCCAGGGCCCACAGGATGCCTTCCGCATCGCTCGCGTAGACGTTGTAGCGATCCGCCCCCATGCGGCTGTAGGAAGAGAACTTGCGCCGCCATAGCAGCTCGCCGGAGGACTCCTCGAGCGCGGCCACCTCTCCCTGGTAGGAGGCCGCATAGATGATGCCGCCCCGCACCAGCGGATCGCCATCGATGTCTGAGAGTCTTTCCAGTTCGGAACGACCGCTGGGAACCGACACGGACGCGTCCCAGAGCACGGTGCCGTCGCTCACCTGAAGACTGACCAGCTTGCCTCCGGGCATGCCACACAATACGTGGTCACCGCTGAGGACCGGGGACCCTGAACCGCGCAGGGTCAAGGTCGGAATCTCCCGCTCGTAGCGCCAGCGGCGCTCACCCGAGGCGGCGTCCAGGCCATCGATTTTGCCGTCGATGGTGCTGACCACCACGCGCGCATCGGCCACCACCGGCGTGGACAGCACCTCGCTGCTCACCGGCGCGCGCCACTGCAGGCTGCCGTCCACCGCGGATACGGCGATCACCTCCGCGTCGGTGGTGCCCACCACCACCAGACCCTCGCCTACGCCGGGACCGCCGGAAAGCGGCGCATCCAGCTCGACGCGCCAGAGGCGGCTGCCATTGGCCGCATCCAGGGCCATCAGGGCGCCGTCCGCCTCGGCGATATACAACCTGCCGTCCGCGATGAAGGGCACCAGGTTGAGGCGCTTGTCGTCACTCCCGCTGCCGACATCGGTTCGCCACAGCGTATTGATCGAGACGCGTGGCTCGATGTCCTGCAGCTCCGCCGGTGGATCCTGCTTGGCCGGCGAAATCCAGTCTGTTATCGAGGTGCACCCACCCAGGGCCAACGCCCCCAGGGCAAGAATCAGGGTTCGTCTGACAAGCGACACGATCACGACGGCTCCCCTGTGCCCAGCGCCTGCAGCTTGAGACGCACCGTTCCCAGGACCTCGTCCGGCGAGGCCAGGGCCTCGGCATAAGCCCGTCGTGCAGCCTCCAGGTCACCCCTGGCCTGCGCGATATCACCACGCATCTCCGCTACGCTTCCCGGCATGAAGCTTTTCTCCAGGGCGTCCAGCTGGGCGCTCGCCAGGTCCCATTGCCCCTGGTCCAGATAGGCGCGCGCCAGACGCACCCGGGCGAGATCCGCGATCACCCGGTCAGGCGCATTGGCCACCACCCAGCCCAGGTTCTCGACCGCGCTGGCCTTGTCGCCGCGGGCGTAGGCCAGCTGCGCCAGCTTGAGCGCGGCGAAACTCGCATACACCGACCCGGTATGTTCACCGAGCAGACGCTTGCCGGTAATCAGCGCTGCATCGACGTCACCGGAAGCGCCCTGATTCTGCATGCTGAAATAAAGATTGGATGCGGCCTGCCCCTCGGCAACCCGGTAGGACTTCCAGCCCTGCCAGCCGAACAGGACGGCCAGGCCCAGCACCACGCCGATGACAATCGAGGTCCCGTTCTCCTTCCACCACTTCTTGACCGCTTCGAGTTGTTCGTCTTCGTTCATGTAGCTTGTCATTTGCTTGATTCCTGTATTTGCACCCGTGCAGCGAGATGCTGTGCAAGATCATCGATGGCCATATTCTCCTGCGGCAACTCCTCCCGCAGGTACTTGATACTGATTTGTCCCCGCGCAAGTTCGTCCTCTCCCAGGATGAGAGCGACACGCGCGCCACTGCGGTCCGCACGTTTGAACTGCGCCTTGAATCCCCCGCCGCCGCAGTGCGTCAGCAGGCGCAGGCCCGGCAGCGCATCCCGCAGGCGTTCCGCAAGCGCCAGGCCGGCACGCTCGGCTTTCTCGCCCATCAGCACGAGGTAGGCGTCCGCCCGGGCCGTCTGCGGTAGCGCGTCCTGTGCCTGCATGACCGCCAGCAGACGCTCCAGGCCCATCGCAAAGCCCACCGCCGGAGTGGCGCGGCCGCCGAGTTGCTCGACCAGGCCGTCGTAGCGTCCGCCGGCACAGACCGTGCCCTGCGCGCCCAGCTCGTCGGTCACCCACTCGAATACGGTCAGCGAATAGTAGTCCAGGCCGCGCACCAGCCGCGGGTTGAGGATGTATTCGACCCCGCACTCGTCCAGGCGGCCGCACAGGGCCTCGAAATGCGCCCTGGACTGGTCTCCGAGATGATCGTTGAGCGAGGGGGCCTGTGCCACCAGCTCCGCCATTTTCGGGTTCTTGCTATCCAGTATCCGCAGGGGGTTGCTGTGCAGGCGGCGCTGGCTGTCCTCGTCCAGTTGATCCGCATGCGCCGAAAAATAATCGATCAATACGGCGCGGTATGTCTTGCGTTCCTGCAGGGTGCCCAGGGAATTCAGCTGCAGTTGCAGCCCCTGTACCCCCAGTTCGCGCCACAGCCGCGCCGAGAGCAGAATCAGCTCCGCATCGATATCCGGCCCCGCCAGGCCGAAGGTCTCGACCCCCACCTGATGAAACTGTCGATAGCGCCCCTTCTGCGGGCGTTCGTGGCGAAACATCGGTCCCTGGTACCAGAGCCGTTGCGTCTGGTTGTGCAGCAGGCCGTTTTCCATCGCCGCCCGAACGCAGCCCGCGGTTCCCTCCGGGCGTAAAGTGAGGCTGTCCCCGTTGCGGTCGTCGAAGGTGTACATCTCCTTTTCGACGATGTCTGTGACCTCGCCGATGGAGCGCTTGAAGAGCTCGGTGAACTCGACGATCGGCATCCGGATCTCTTCATACCCATACCGATTCAGGACATCGCGTACCCGGGTTTCGAGGAACTGCCATTGAGCGGATTCGCCGGGCAGGACATCATGCATGCCACGGATTGCCTGGATATTTTTTGCCATTGTTCTGAACTGCCGGCGCGCGCCTTATGCTGGGCGCTCTAGTTTACAGTGGGAGCGTCGAGCCAATCAGGGATCGAGGGTGAAACGGGCCACGTTGTTGACCGTTTGGGATGCGAGATCGAAGGCCTCGCCATTGATCGATATCTCCACCCCGGAAGCATTGCCGAGAACGACCTTGTAGGGCGGTGTCCCCTCCAGTTTTCTCTCCGAACCGCCGCGCATGGTGCCAAACAGCTTGAACGTGCGTGCACTGTCGCGTATGTCCACCCAGCAATCCTGATTGAAGCGCACCAGGATACCTTCGACCGCCGGCTCTGCGGAGGCAACAGGACCCTCTTCAGCTGCCGCTTGCGCCGGCCTTGTCTCCAGTTCGGCGCGCGGTTCGGCATCGGCCGCTAGCGTCAACCCGGCTGGCCGCGAGAGCTCGCCAGGCTCAACGGCCGCTGCCGCCGACTCGCGCGCATCCCGGTCACCGCTGGAACCATCCCGCTCGGGGACCGGGGCGTCGCTTTCCGCTGACGGCGCCGGGGCTTGTGCCGGCGCCAGCGACAAACGGGTGTTCTCGTTCCCGATCATCGCAGCGGGCAGGGGCAGAAAGCCGTCCCCTGACGGTTGTTCATCCAGGCTGAAACCCTGGAAGGGTGTCGCCGGCACGCTGTCGCCCGACGACTCTCTCCAGGTATCGATGAAGCGGTCGAGATAACCCTGCCACCAGGTCAGGAACAGCACCAACATCACCAGCACCAGCAACCAGCTCATCACACGGTGCCAGCTCTTGTCCGCCTGACCGTCGGAGGCCAGCCGCGGAGAGGGCGAAATCGTCACCGGCGCATCCTCGTCCGGCCAAATGGCATCGAATTGCGCCAGCACCGAATCGAGGGGCAACTCGACCGTGCGGGCGTAATTACGGATGTAACCGCGAACGAACACCCGCGCCGGCATTTCAGAGTAATCGTCGTGTTCCAGCGAGTCGACCATATCCACTGTGAGGTGGATGCGCTCCGCCATCTTGGATACATCCACATCTCTTGCCATGCGGGCACTTCGCAGGCGCTCGCCCAAACCGGGCACGCCAAGTGGAATCGCCCCCTCCTGCTGTTGTTCAGCCTTCACTGCGCTCATGGTGTTCACAAGGCCTCCAGGTGTCTGACCTGTTCGGAATCGGGGAATTGGGCACGCAATTTGGCAGCGTAGACCGCCATCTGCTGCATGTCACCAAGTTGTCTCTCTGTCCGCACGCCCAGCCAGAGGGATTCCGCGGTATGCGCGGCCTCGGCGAGGTAACGCTGCAGGTAGGCACGCGCAGACAGGTAATTATCCTTGCTGAAGCTGAGCTCCGCCATCTGCAGCAGCGACGGCGCGAAACGCGGATTCCGTCGCAGCGCGGCACGGTAGTCCATCTCCGCCTGGCCCAGCTTGCCGCTTTTTTCACCGCAGGAACCCGCATTGTGCAGTGCCACCCAGGGTGTGGGATAGAGGGGGTTTTCCAGCGCGCGGCGGAAATACTGGTCCGCCTCGGAAAAATCACCCCGCGCGCACAGAAAGGAGCCCAGCGCATTCAGCGCGTAGGGGTCTTGCGGCGCGAGCTTAACCGCCGTTTGAAAATGCCTGCCCGCTTCCGAGGTCTGCCCCAGTCGCTGATGCAGGACCCCCAGCAGGGTATGTCCGGAAGCCAGCTTCGGATCGATCAATACCGCCTTGCGGGCATTCTTGAAGGCCTCATTGATCCGGCCTTCGGCCAGGTAGGCGGTACCCAATTCGACGTATACATCGGCGGGGCTGACGCGCCGGACCGGGTCTCCAAGGCCACCGGTTCGGTCGAGATTGCCGCCCTCCGCGTCCGGACGCACGTTTCCGCCCTGGCAGCCGGCCAGAGCGAGCAACAGCAGAATCAGGGCAATGCGAGTGTGCGTCTTCATTCAGACCTTTGCGTTTGCATCGGATGAGCGCAACTGGCGGCGACTGCGGTCCCGCACCCGCCCGACCAGCTGTCCACAGGCCGCATCGATGTCCTCACCACGCGTCTTGCGGGTGATGGTGATGATCCCGGCGCGCATGAGGCGTTCGCGGAAGGCATCGATACGATCCGCCGGCGAGCTGCGATACCCGGTTCCCGGGAAGGGATTGAAAGGGATCAGGTTGACCTTGGAGGGGACCCCCTGCAGCAGGCGGATCAGCGCCTTGGCGTGCGAAATGCTGTCGTTGACCCCATCGAGCATGACGTATTCCCAGGTGATCTTGCGACGCTTCTCGCCCTCCAGGTAGGACTTGCAGGCGGGAATAAGTTCCTCCAGCGGGTACTTGCGGTTGATCGGCACCAGCTGGTCCCGCAGCGCGTTGTCCGGCGCATGCAGCGACACCGCGAGGCTCACGTCGGTATGTTCGCGCAGGCGCAGCAGCGCGGGCACGATCCCCGAGGTGCTCAGGGTGACCCGGGTCTTGGAGATCATGTAGGCCAGGTCCTCCATCATCAGGTCCATGGCGGTCACCACGGCATCGTAATTGGCCAACGGCTCACCCATACCCATCATCACGACGTTGGTGGGTGGACGCCCCAGCTCCCGGGTCGCCTGCCACACCTGGCCGATAATCTCGCCGGCGCTCAGATTTCGGTTGAAACCCTGCTGCGCGGTGGAGCAGAAGGAGCAATCCAGCGCGCAACCGACCTGGGACGACACGCAAATCGTGCTGCGGTCGCCGTCGGGTATGTAGACCGTCTCGATGCGTTGACCGTCACGCAGTTCCAGTACCCACTTGGTGGTTCCATCGAACGCGGGCTGCTCGAAGACGATCTCGGGCGGCGCCACCTCGTAACGCGACTCGAGTTGTTCCCGCAGGGACCGCGGCAGGTCCGACATCTGCTCGAAATCGGTCACCCCGTGCTTGTGGATCCATTTGAGCAGGTTCCGCCCGTGGAACGGTTTGGCGCCGAGTTCCACCGCAAGCGCCTCCATCCCCTTGAGATCGAGATCCAGCAGATTGGTACGTGTGCTCGCTTCCATCACCATGCCGTTCAGCGGGTACGCTCGCAGACGCCCTGGGGAAAGAAGAATGCGATCTCCACGGCGGCAGTTTCAGGGGCATCCGACCCATGCACCGCGTTCTCGTCGACCGTGCTGGCATGCTCCGCGCGAATGGTTCCGGCGGCCGCCTCCTGCGGATTGGTGGCACCCATCAACTCGCGGTTCCTGGCGATCGCATTCTCCCCCTGCAGGACCTGCACCATCACCGGACCGGAGCTCATGAACGCGACCAGGTCCGGGTAGAAGGGCCTCTCCCTGTGCACCGCATAGAACTCACCCGCCTGCTCCGGGCTGAGGTGCAGCATCTTCGCCGCCACGATCTGGAGCCCGGCTCGCTCGAAGCGGCCGTAGATGTCGCCAATGACGTTCTTCGCCACCGCGTCGGGCTTGATAATCGATAAGGTTTTCTCAATCGCCATAAATTTAATTCTTTACTTTACAGAAGGTTGCGCGGCATTCCCAAGACGAATCATTAAGAGCATCCACGCCACACAGCGGCCGGATTCTGCCCGGCGTGCGAAAAACGCGAAAACACCGCCGCATGGCAGTGTTTTCAGAACATCGGGACTGCTGGATTTTTCTTGTTAAATCTTTGGCTTAGTTTAACTGCTTGAGAACTCTTCTGCCAAGCACATGGACCCTGACCGCCCGCTTACACCTGGCGCCGCACGTCAATGACGTCCGGAATCTGCGCCAGCATGCCCATCACCCGGCCCATTTCCTCGATGCCCTGCACCTCGATGGTGATGCGCATATTGGCGCGGGCCTCCCGCTTGTCCGTCTGACTGTTGACTGCGAGTACGGATATCTCAGCGTTGGCCAGCACCGAGGTGACATCGCGCAGCAATCCCTTGCGGTCACCCGCGAACAGCTGAATGTCGGTGACGAAGTTTGAACCTTCCTGGGCCTCGTCCCAGACGGCGCCCACCAGGCGGGAACGGTTTTCCGCATCCATCTTCTGCACCACCCGGCAATCCTGGCGATGAATCGTGATCCCACGCCCCCGCGTGATGTAGCCGACGATGGGATCCGGTGGGACGGGTTTACAGCAACGCGCCATCTGGGTGAGGAGGTCGCTGACCCCCTCGACGATAACCGCGGGCGCGGCATCACTGCGCGGCACCTTGCGCCGCCGCACCGTCTCGGTGATCGAACCCTGTCGCTCCGCTCGCGGGCTGGCCGGGGCAAGCGCCGACTGGCGCCTCGCCGCCTGAATGGCGGAAACCTCACCGCGCCCCAGCGCGGCCAGGAAATCGTTGACCTCGGAGAAATTAAAGCTGCGCGCAACGGTTTCCAGTTCCGGCCTGGGCAGACCCAGGCGAACGCATTCGCGTTCCAGCAGAGACCGTCCCATGTGCACATGTTGCTCGTGGTCCTGGAGTTTGAACCACTGGCGGATACGGTTGCGCGCCCTCGAGGAGGCGACATAGCCGTTATGCGGATTGAGCCAATCGCGACTCGGCCCGCCTTCACGCCCGGTCAGTATCTCGACCCTGTCACCGCTCTGCAGCGGGCGCGCGAGCGGCACGATCCGCCCGTTCACCTTGGCGCCCCTGCAGCTATGCCCGATGTCGGTATGTATCGCGTAGGCAAAGTCGATCGGGGTAGCGCCGCTGGGCAACTCGATGACCTTGCTGTTCGGCGTCAGAACAAATATACGGCGGACCTCGAAATCGTCCTCCGACGGCAGCTGCCCCTCGCCCGCCGTATTGCCGTCCTGGTCCTGCTGCTCCAGCCAGGCGCGCATCCAGGCGATACGCCGCTCGAGTTCCGCATCCGCGCGATCGTTCTCCTTGTAACGCCAATGGGCCGCGACGCCGCGCTCCGCCAGCTCGTGCATATCCCGCGTGCGCACCTGTATCTCCAGGGGGCGGCCATCCGCGCTGATGACCGCGGTGTGCAGCGATTGGTAACCGTTCGGTTTGGGACGCGCGATGTAGTCATCGAACTCGCCGGGGATCGGGCGCCACAGGCTATGCGCCATCCCGAGCACTTCGTAGCACTGCGGCACGGTATCCACCAGTACTCGCACCGCACGCACATCGTAGACCTGGTCGAAGTCCAGCCCCTTGTTGCGCATCTTGGCCAGGATGCTGTGGATATGCTTGGGCCGACCGGTCACCTCTGCCGCTATCCCCTGCTCGCGGCAAAGCTGCCCGAGGCGCTCCACGACGTCGTGGATGAAGGCGATACGCTCGCTGCGCTTGCCTTCCAGGCGCGAGGCGAGATCCTTGTAGACATCCGGCTCCAGGTAACGCAGGCAGAGGTCTTCGAGCTCCCATTTCATCTGCCAGATACCGAGGCGATTCGCCAGCGGCGCATGCACCTGCCTGGTCTCCAGGGCCGCCTGGGCCTGGAATTCTGCCGAGGTGTGTTTGAGTCGCCGCATCAGGCGCAGGCGCTTGGCCAACAACACCAGGATGGAGCGCACATCCGTGGCCAGGTCGAGCAGCAGCCTGCGCAGTTTTTCAATGTCCTGCTTGACCTCGTGGACGCTGGACGCGGAAAGCTCACGGATGCGACTGACCTGCTCCACCATGCGTAACACATCCGCACCGTAATGCTTGCGCACGTGCTCCGGATCGTAGCCGCCAACCACGGGCAACTCCGAGAGAATGGCGGCAATCAGGGTGTCGCTGTCGAGCTTCAGGCCGTTCAGGGTATCCGCGGTGTGCATCAGGGCGAGGGTCCGGTCCATGCCGTCGACCAGCACCTGGCCACGATGGGCGCGGCGCGCCTCCTGCAGCGCCTGCCCGATGCGCCGGACCTCATCGGGGGGACGACGTTCGGACAGCATTTGCAACCAGGCTTGCACGACCTCGTCGGGCGGCGCTCCCTCGACCGGCAGCTGGGTTACTACCGAAACCACATCAGCGCCTGGGTTGGATCAATCTTCGCGTTCCTCTATCCAGGCCATCTGGATGGCTTCGAGGATCTTCTCTCCACAATGGTCTTTTTCATCCTCGAAATCGGGCAACTGCATTACCCAGTTCATGAGATCCACGAAATTGACATGCAACGGATCCACATCCGGGTGCGTCTCATCGAGTTCGATCGCGATATCCAGGGTATCGGTCCACTTCAGGCCCACGATCCACCTCCTCAGTGATGTTCCTTGGCGTGATTGATGGTGTATTTCGGTATCTCCACCACGAGATCCTCGTCATCGACCACCGCCTGACAGGAAAGACGCGACTCCGGCTCGAGCCCCCATGCCTTGTCCAGCATGTCCTCCTCATCTTCGGTCGGCTCGTTCAGGGAATCGAAGCCTTCGCGCACGATCACGTGGCAGGTGGTGCAGGCACAGGACTTCTCGCAGGCATGTTCGATTTCGATATCGCCCGCAAGCGCGGCGTCACAGATGGTGGTGCCCGATTCGACCTCGATCAAGGCGCCGTCCGGACAAACCTCCTCGTGAGGCAGGAAGATAATCTTGGGCATTGGCCAAACTCCGATTCAGGCGCGCAAAAAAAGCGCGCCGCTGTTATTCAAACTCATCCACCTTGTGGCCGGCCATGGCCTTGCGGATGTTACTGTTCATGCGCCTTTCGACGTAGAACTCGCAGGACTTCTCGAGCCCTTCGATCCCCTTCTTGATCGCGTCGGCCTCGCCAGCGCTTTCGGCCAGCTTGCGCAAGTCCTCGAGGGCGCCGTCCACCCTGGCACGCTCCTCGTCGTTGAGCAGTTCGTCCCCATCCGAGGCGAGCGCCGCCTGCAGGGCCTCGATCACTCGCGCGGCTTCGACCTTCTGCTCCGCCAGGCGACGCGCCGCGATATCCTCGCCCGCATGCTCGATCGAGGCGCGCAGCATATCGGCGATTTCCTGATCGGTCAGCCCATAGGAGGGTTTGACTTCGACGCTGGCACGCACCCCCTGGCTCAACTCCTCCGCTTCGACCTGGAGCAGGCCATCCGCATCCACCGCGAAGGTCACCCTGATGCGCGCCGCGCCAGCGACCATCGGCGGAATGCCACGCAGTTCGAATCGCGCCAGCGAGCGGCAGTCGGACACCAGCTCGCGCTCTCCCTGCAACACATGCACCGCCATCGCGGTCTGACCGTCCTTGAAGGTGGTGAATTCCTGCGCCCTGGCGACTGGAATGGTGGTGTTGCGCGGGATGATCTTCTCGACCAGCCCACCCATGGTCTCGATCCCGAGCGAGAGCGGAATGACGTCCAGCAACAGCATCTCGTCTTCCGGCTTGTTGCCGGCGAGCACATCCGCCTGCAGGGCCGCTCCGATGGCCACGACCCGGTCCGGGTCGATATCCACCAACGGCTCGGTGGCAAAAAATTCGCCCACCTTCTCGCGTACATACAGGGTGCGCGTCGATCCACCCACCATGACCACGTCCGCGATTTCCCCGGCGCCGACGCCCGCATCACGCAGCGCCCGCCGGCAGGCGCTGATGGTCCGACGCACCAGGGGGTCGATCAGCTGATTGAAGGTCTCGCGGGATAGCTCGCCACGCCAGGGAGCGGCGCCGCGGACATCGACTTCGATCGTCGCAACCCGATCAGAGGCAAGTGACTCCTTCGCCTCCCTCGCCTTATTCATCAGGGTGCGTAGCAGACCGGAATCGGCGTCCGGGCCGATACCGGCCTGCTGCATGATCCACTCGGCAAGCACGTGGTCGAAATCGTCACCTCCGAGCGCGGAATCCCCCCCGGTCGCCATGACCTCGAAGACCCCCTTGTTCAGCCGCAGGATCGAGATATCGAAAGTTCCACCACCGAGGTCATAAATCGCGTGCAGGCCCTCCGCCTCGCGATCCAGGCCGTAGGCAACCGCGGCGGCGGTCGGTTCGTTCAACAGCCGGAACACCTTCAGGCCGGCAAGCTTGGCGGCATCCTTGGTTGCCTGCCGCTGGGCATCGTCGAAGTAGGCCGGCACCGTAATCACCACCCCGGACAACTCGCCACCGAGGGTCACCTCCGCGCGCGCCGCCAGGTTCTTGAGTATCTCGGCGGAAACCTCGACCGCGCTGACGGGACCGACCACCGTCTGAATGCGGGGCACGGCGCTGTCGGTGTCGACGAAGTGGTATGGCAGCCTGCCGCCGATGTGGCGGAGGTCGTCGAGGCCCCGGCCGATGATCCGCTTGACCGACACAATCGTGTTGTCCGGGTCCAGCGCGGATGCCGCGCGTGCACCCTCTCCCACCACGACGCCGTCGGAGGTATAGCGCACCACGGAAGGCAGGAGGTGCCTGCCTTGCTGGTCCGGCAGTGTCTCGGCCACGCCGCTGCGCACCGAGGCAACCAGCGAGTTGGTCGTTCCCAGGTCGATCCCGGCTGCCAGGCGGTGTTGGTGCGGCGCGGTTGACTGCCCGGGTTCGGCTATCTGCAACAAAGCCATCAGTTCGCCTCTTCCAATTCGGCTTCCAGCGCCTCGGCCTCGTTAAACAATTTATTCAGAAACTGCATCTTGCTTACCGACTCCCGGGCGGATTCGAGCTGTTCGGGGGTACCGGTCTCCAGCTGTACTGCCAGCTCAGCCACCTGGGACTGCAACATGGCGCCAATTTTTCGCATCAGGTCGTCCAGGCGGGCAAGCGGATTGGGATCCGAACGCGTCTCCGCCAAGGCCTCACGAAGCTCCATTTGCTGCATGAGGAAAGCCGCATCACGCGTAGTAGCCGTTGCCTGATCGGTGTCGACCCCCTGCAGTTGCAGCAGGTAGATCGCCCGCTTGAGCGGGTCACGCAAGATCTCGAAAGCCTCGTTGACCTGGGTCGCCTGCTGCAGCGCCAGACGTTGTTCCTGATCGGATGCGCTGGCAAAGCGGTCCGGATGCACGACCCGCTGCAACTCGCGATAGCGCCCGGACAGCTCGGCGACGTCAAGCACGAAAGCCACCGGCAAGCCGAAAAGATCAAAGTGGTTCTTGCTTAGATCGATCATCGTACTCAACTGACGACGCCCGCTTGCGCGGGCGCCTGGGAGAAGCCGGAAGGCCCGGATCAGACGGTGAAACTTTCGCCGCAGCCGCACTCATCCTTGACGTTGGGATTGTTGAACAGGAAGCCCTCGTTGAGGCCTTCTTTACCGTAGTCGAGTTGCGTGCCGTCCAGATAGACGAGACTTTTCTGATCGATGATCACCTTGACGCCATGGTCCTCGAAGACCACATCGTCCTCGTTCAGATCATCGACGAACTCCAGCACATAGGCCATGCCGGAACACCCGGACGTCTTTACCCCGAGGCGAACCCCAAAACCGGATCCGCGGCTATCGAGGAAAAGCCTGACCCGATCTGCCGCTGCATCGCTGAGCGTGATCGCCATAAAGCCTCCCAAATACCAATCAGTCAGTCGGCCTGCTTGCCGTGCAGGTCTTCGATCGCCGCCTTTATCGCATCTTCAGCGAGGACGGAACAATGCACCTTGACCGGCGGCAGCGCCAACTCTTCAGCGATTTCGGTGTTTTTGATCGCGCGCGCCTCATCCAGCGTCTTGCCCTTGACCCACTCGGTGAGCAGGGAACTGGAAGCGATCGCGGATCCGCAACCGTAGGTCTTGAACTTGGCGTCCTCGATGACACCGTCATCGTTGACCTGGATCTGCAGACGCATTACGTCACCGCAAGCCGGCGCGCCAACCATGCCGGTCCCGACATTGCTGGCGTCCTTGTCGAGCGTCCCGACATTGCGCGGGTTCTCGTAATGTTCGATAACCTTGTCACTGTAAGCCATTCGCCCACACCTCTTTACAGCCAAGTAAGGGAACGGAAACCGGGGAGCGCCACAGACGCTCCCCGGGACCCAGCGCAATCAGCGACGCGGGCTATCTTCGCGTGGACGCGCTTCGTTGACCCGCACGTTGCGACCGTTGATCGGTTGCTCATTGAGCCCCGAGATGGCCGCCTGGGCCTCCGCATCGTCCGGCATCTCAACGAAGCCGAACCCCTTGGAGCGACCGGTATCCCGGTCCATGATCACCTTTGCCCTGGCCACTTCGCCAAATGCCGAAAACGCCTCGTGCAAATCATCGTCCGAAACGCTGTAAGCCAGATTTCCTACGTAAATATTCTTCATCAGATCGTTCTCAATAAAAACCGTGCCTCGTCACTTTCAAATCTCCTGACAGACCGAGTCACCCACCTGCCCGGGGATCACCATGCCCTTGCTGGCATGGTTGATTCTGCTCGCGCGAAATGACAAGTGTGCTGCACCCTGACGGAAAACCGCTGAAGATGAGAAATCACCTTGTAATAACGCCCGGGCCCCAAGAGCCGGGCCCGAATTTTCAAATGATACAGCAAGCGATTGCTTTAGTCAGTGAGCAGCCCACTGGACGGTGCTGAGGTCGACCCCGTCCTTGAACATGTCCCATAGCGGGCTCAGTTCGCGCAGACGCTCGACCTGCTTGCGCACCTCAGCGATCACGTAATCGACTTCCTCGGCAGTCGTGAACCGGCCCATCGTAAAACGCAGCGAGCTATGCGCCAACTCGTCCGAACGGCCCAGCGCGCGCAGCACGTAACTGGGCTCCAGGCTGGCGGAGGTGCAGGCGCTGCCGGATGACACCGCCATGTCCTTGAGGGCCATCATGAGCGACTCGCCCTCGACGAAATTGAAACTGACATTGAGGTTGCCCGCGATGCGGTGCTCGAGATCCCCGTTTATGTAGACCTCCTCCATGTCCTTAAAGCCGTCCCAGAGGCGCTGTCTCAAGGCGAACAGGCGTTCGTTCTCACTCGCCATCTCTTCCCTGGCAATCCGGAAGGCCTCCCCCATGCCGACGATCTGATGCGTGGCGAGAGTGCCGGAGCGCATACCGCGCTCGTGACCGCCACCGTGCATCTGGGCCTCAATGCGCACCCGCGGCTTGCGCTGGACGTACAAGGCGCCGATCCCCTTGGGACCGTAAATCTTGTGTGCCGAAAAGCTCATCAGGTCGACCGGCAGGCGTTCCAGGTCGATCTCCACCTTGCCCGGACTCTGGGCTGCATCCACGTGGAAAATGATCTTGTTTTCCCGGCAGATGTTGCCGATGGACTCGATATCCTGAATGACGCCGATCTCGTTGTTCACGTGCATCACCGACGCAAGAATGGTGTCTTCGCGAATCGCATCGCGGAACGCGTCAAGGTCCAACAAGCCATCATCGCGCACATCGAGGTAGCTGACCTCGAAACCCTCGCGCTCCAGCTGGCGACAGGTATCCAGGACCGCCTTGTGTTCGGTCTTCAGGGTGATGATGTGCTTGCCTTTCTTCTGATAGAAATGGGCCGCACCCTTGATCGCCAGGTTATCGGACTCGGTCGCGCCCGAGGTCCAGACAATCTCCTTGGGGTTCGCATTGACCAGTGCGGCAACATCCGCACGCGCCTGGTCGACGAGCTTTTCAGCTTCCCATCCGAACGGGTGGGAGCGAGAAGCGGGATTGCCGAAAACGCCGTCCGGGGTGAGACAGGCACACATTTTCTCAGCCACACGCGGATCCACTGGGGTGGTGGCGGAGTAATCGAGATAAAGCGGGAATTTCATAGTTTCTGAACCTAAACCACAAACTTAACGGGCACTGATTGCCTCGGCGGAAACACTCGGCGACTCGTCCTGTTGGCGACGCGCCACCTCCTGAACTCCTCTGCGCTGCATCAGGTCCTGGAGACTGATCTGGCTGAGATAATCATAAATCCGGGTGCTGAGATCCTGCCACAGGTCATGCGTCAGGCACTGTTGGTTGTCCTGGCAATTGTGCGCTCCCGCGCAGCGAGTCGTGTCGACGTTCTCGTCCACCGCGGAGATCACCTCGGCAACGAAAATCGAGGCTGCGTCGCGACCCAGGGTATAGCCCCCACCCGGACCTCGCACGCTGCTCACCAGCGATTGTTTGCGAAGCCTGGAGAAGAGCTGTTCCAGGTACGAAAGGGATATCCCCTGTCGCTGCGCAATATCGGCCAGGGTGATGGGGCCTTTGCCATCATGCATGGCGAGATCCAGCATGGCGGTCACCGCGTAGCGGCCCTTGGTGGTCAATCTCACGACACCGGACTCCGACTCAGTTGAATGCGCGGAACTATACAATGCCGACTAAATTAGTCAAGTATTCTCAAGCGCACCCTTGTCCGGGTTATTTATTCTGCTCGCTGTTGTCCGGAAACACCTCTTCCGCATCCTCATCCAGGTGCATGCGATTCAGTTCCTCGGCGGTCGAAACGATCTCGCAGGTCGGCACCTCGGGCATGTCGCCGCTCACCGGGGATTCCACTCCCATCTCGCGCATTGCCTCGCACATCTGTTTCATGCGCGACTCCATGACATGCAGATGATCGAGCATGCAATTGATCGCATGCGCGACGGGGTCAGGCGCATCGCGTGTCACGCCGTAGGCATCGAAGCCCATCTTGCTCGCCATGTGTTCGCGGTGCGCCGTGTCACGCGGCCCTCGCTTGGCTTCGATCAGGCGTCCAGGGACGCCGACCACCGTACTGTCGGCAGGCACGGACTTGACCACCACCGCGTTCGACCCGATGCGCGCACCGTCACCGATCTCGATCGGCCCGAGGACCTTGGCGCCGGCACCGACAACCACGCCGTCACCCAGGGTCGGATGACGCTTGCCCTTCTGCCAACTGGTTCCACCGAGGGTCACGCCGTGATACAGGGTGCAGTCGTCACCGATCACCGCGGTCTCACCGATAACCACGCCCATGCCGTGATCGATGAAAAAGCGACGCCCGATAGTGGCCGCGGGGTGAATCTCGATCCCGGTCAACCAGCGTGCCAGATGGGCGATGACCCGCGCGAGCCATTTCGCCCCCAGATTCCAGACGGCGTGCGCCAGGCGGTGAAACAGCAGAGCGTGCACTCCCGGGTAGGCGGTCAGGATTTCGAGGGTATTGCGCGCGGCCGGATCCCGATCGAACACAGCCTGGATATCTTCTCGGAGTTTGTTGAACATGACTACTCGCTCGACGGTCTTTGTCGTTATCGCGGCTCGTCCGACTGCGGGTGTTCAGCAGCGCGCATGGACTTTCTCCCCTGGGCCGAACTCAGGATGCCACGCAGTATATTGACTTCCCGCTCGTCGGGGGCGGCACGATGAAACAGGCGGCGCAGTCGCTGCATAATCCGGCCCTCGCGTCCGGCCTGCAGGAAGCCAAAATCCTTCATCGCCTGTTCCAGGTGCTTGAACAGACCCTCCATCTGCGCCACCGATGCCTGATTCGCTCCCTCTGGTCGCGGCTGATCCTGCTGTACCGGCTCCCCTTGGGATTCGCCAGCCTGCAAGGAGCGGATGCGCAACTCGTAGCTGAGCACCTGAACCGCCATGGCGATATTGAGCGAGGAATACTCGGGGTTGGCCGGGATATGCATCAGATGGGTGCAACGGTCCAGTTCGGCCGCGGTCAACCCCGAACTCTCACGACCGAAAACCAGGGCCACTGGAGCGGACCTCGCCTGCGCCAGGGCGCGCTGCGCGGCTTCACCCGGCAGGAGCGGATCCCACAGACCCGAGCGCTTGCGCGCGCTGGCGCCGATCACGAGCGGGCAATCACCGACGGCCTCCTCCAGTGACTGCACCACGCGCGCGTTTTTCAGGACGTCCTGAGCGCCGGACGCGCGCGCATCCGCCTCGCTGGACGGGAAATGGAGCGGGTTGACCAGCACGAGCTCGTGCAGGCACATGTTTTTCAGCGCGCGCGCGACCGCGCCGATATTGCCCGGATGAGAGGTTTCGACCAGCACGACTCGAATATTGCTCAGCATGTCCGGTATCTTACTGCACTCCATGGGTAACGGTTGTAGCTGCGGGACAGCAATTGCCGTATCCTCGCGCGCCATGAATCCGACAACCAATATTGCAGTTCGCGCCGCTCGCAAGGCCGGCTCCATCATCATGCGATCGTTCCATCGCGTCGAGACCCTGAATGTTGCCGAGAAACAGAGCAACGACTACGTTTCCGAGGTGGATCGTGCCGCCGAGGAGGCGATTCTCGACACGATCCGGCGAGCCTATCCAAACCATGCCGTGCTCGCCGAGGAGAGCGGCGCGCATGCCGGCAACGAGTACCAATGGATCATCGATCCGCTCGACGGCACCACCAATTACCTGCACGGACTGCCGCAGTTCTCGGTTTCGATCGCCCTGCAGCATCGGGATGAGCTGATCAGCGCGGTGGTCTTCGACCCGGTACGGGACGAGATGTTTACCGCCAGTCGGGGCAACGGGGCGCTGCTCAACGACCGCCGGCTGCGCGTCAGCCAACAGCGCACGCTCAAGGGCGCACTCATCGGCACCGGCATTCCCTTCCGCGACCAGCGTTACGTGGACAGCTACCTGGCAATGATGCGCGCCATGATCACCGACACCGCGGGCATTCGCCGCCCCGGGTCCGCGGCACTCGACTTCGCCTGGGTTGCCGCCGGCCGCATGGATGGTTTCTGGGAACTCGGCTTGTCCGCATGGGATTTTGCCGCCGGAACCCTGATCGTGCGCGAAGCCGGTGGCGTGGTCAGCGATATCCGAGGTGGCAGCCGCCACCTCGAGAGCGGCAACGTGATCGCTGGCAACTTGAAAGTCCACACCGAGATGGTTCGCCGGCTTGCGCCACATGTCCCTGAGGCAATGCGCTTCTGAGCCCCGCTTTGCCCGCGAGGTGCTGGATTACCCTGTTGTCCCCCGAAAGCCGCTGTGTTTTCATCCACTGGTCTAGAGGCGCCTGTTTGCTGCCGGAAAACGGCGGCCCGGCTCGACATTAATGGTTGATCGAATTACGGAAGAGAACGGCATGAAGGGCATCTTCACCTCCACATTGTTTCCGCCGATTGGCGCCTGCCGCTATGGCTGCGGCACCCACTGCACACCCGCCATCACGGTCTTCTGGTTGTTTGGTGTGGTGAGCGTCGCTTACGGCCTCATGGGTGGCCCAACCAACGTGCCCGGGGTCAACTGGTATACCGTGGGTTTGGGTCTTGGCATGTGGGCAATTGCCGCGGTCTGGACCCTGCTGACGCTGCAGGGCGTGCAGGCGGACAAGTGCCATGACAGCTGGAGCCCCCAGGACCATCAGGTCCCGCCGAGCGAGAGCGAGACCGATCCCTTCGAGGAAGTCAGAAAGGCTCGCTGATTTTCGCTCCCGGGAAACGCCCCCCCACGATGCGCCCCGGGGACGGCAGCACCACCGAGGCGCCCTTATCCGGCCTCGAGTACCAGTTCCTCCGAACCGCGCTCACACACGATGTGCGCATCGAAGCCAACCGCGCTATCCACGGGAAACGACTGCGCGACGATCCAGACCTGGCTGATATCCGCTGACAGATCCGCCAGCGCCGCGAGCGCCTTGCGGGTCCTGTCCTCGTCGAAAAACGCGAACGGCTCATCCAGGAAAGCGAACTGTTTGCCCGTGATTTTACGGCTGAGCAGCTTCTGCGACAGCGCCAGGCGCAGGGCCAGCATTATCTGACGCTGGGTGCCACTGGAAACCTCTTCGAGATCCATGAAATCGCGTTTCTCTGCCGAGAAAACGCGCACCCTCAGGTCCTGGTCGATCTGCAGATGCTCGTAGCGTTCGTCGGTGAAACGCGGCAGCATGCGCGCCACCAGGTCTTTGATGTCGCGATTGAAGTTGTTGGACAGATGGGCAATCGACCCCTGCAGCAACTCCTGCGCCTTGAGCCGCAAGTCGATGCGGGCCAGTACATCCTCCCGCTTCCCGCGAATACCGGCCTGCACCTCGAGCAGACTGCGCTGCTCGCGCACGCGCTCCTCCTCGGTCGCAATCGCCTGCTCGAGGTCCACCGCCTGATCACCCAGCAATCCACCCACGTAGCCGAGCCAGGCCATCTCCGGCTCGGCGTACTCCAGGACCCGGCGCACGGTCGCCTCACCCGTGGCGACCGAAGCCGCGATGTCTTCCAGCTCGGAAGCATCCGGGCGCACCGGTACCGACTCCACCGCTGGCAACTCGTCTGCCTCCAGGACATCCGGATCTTCCGGGGCCTCCGCCTCAGTGGCGACCGCCACCGGTTCTGCCTCCTGCTCGACCTCCAGATCGAAGGTTCTCGCCTTCTGCAGGCTCTCGGCCAGCAGTCCCGCTTCGGCGCGCAGGCGACCCACCCGGCCTCTCTTGACGGCCACGCGAATCCACATCAGCAGGAACAGGACCACGGACCCGGCCGCACCCCACAACAACCACTCGGGCGGCACCTGCTGCCACTGCGGCAGGTACTGGTCGAGCAAGGTGGGGAACTGCTCGCCCGCGGGCGTTTCTCGCCCCGGTACCAGCAGCCACCAGGAACCCCCGACGAGGGCCGCCAGCAGGAAGAACAGAAAGCGCAGGAATGAGGCCCGTGAGCGCGCCTGTTCCGCCTTGTAAGCCGCGCGCGTGTTGTGCTCGTAGACAGCCACGCGTTCGCGCAATTCATCCACCTGAGCGACCACCTGTTCCCGTTCTTCCAGGGTCTCGGCCCTGTGCTCGCGGAGTCGATCCAGGTAGCCCTCCTGCACGCCCAGGTCGTCCATCTCCTGTCGCAGGGCATCGCATTCCGCTTCCACTTCCTCGAGCAGTTCCTTGCGTTCGGCGATCTCGTTACCGATCTCCCTATCCACCTGCTCGAGCGGCGCCACCCCGGCCATGATCTTGACCGCCTGGCTGTGCGGGTGCGGGGTGGTTATCTCGCGCTGCGCGAGATAGAAAGACTCGACGAACTGCTCGTACTCGAAACCCAGCAGGCCGACCAGCAGTTCGTTGACGTGCGTCACGCCGCGCGCGAAGGGCTCTTCTTCACCCTCGAGCGCAAGCTTGGCACTGTGATTACCATCGCGATCGAGAAAACGTGACAACGTGTAACTCTGGTCAGCGATGCGGAAATCCAGGCGCACCACGCAATGATTCTCGCCCCAGCGAACCACCTTGTGCAGATCATCCGGGCCAACCGAAAAAGTCCGGCCGAAGAGCGCGAAACAGACCGACTCGCCAATGCTGCTCTTGCCCGATTCGTTTTGCCCGCTGATGGCAATGAGACCCTTCTCCGGAAGACTCAGGGAGAGCCGCCGGTACTTGAGCACGTTGCTGGCCTCGAGACGCGTGATGATCATGCCGCCCCCCCTTCTTCCAATCGACGCAGCTTTTCCATGACCAGGTTCATGGCCTGCTGATAACGTTGTTCGTCGAAACTGGTTCCGGAGTTACGACGGCGTTCGAATTCGGCTTCACAAAAACTGGTGAATTCTTCCGAGGAGGTTCTGTCGTGTGGTTTTCTCACGTTGTTGCCGGATTTCATGTCGTCCACGCCAAACTCCTGCTCGCTTGAAAGGCCTGAGTATAGCCGGTTCAGGCAGGGCTGTCGGTGTACACGGACGCCCCGTCACAGCACCCTGAACCACGCATCCTGAGTCACCGTATCGGTCTCACGCAATCGAATCCGAACCCCCCCGTCGAGGGCGAATTTATCGTGCAGCCGGACCTTGACCTCCATCGCCAGTTCGGGAATCAGCAACACCGCCTTGCGCTCCTCCAGCGACGCCACGACGGCATCGCCTTGCCAATCGGGGTGGCGCTGCAGGTAAACCAGTTTCCAGTGCAGATTGGATTGCCGTTCGGCGCGCCGGATGCGCGCATTGGTCACGTCGATGCCGGCGATGCGCTCGGCCATCAGCTCGCGCGACATGGGCTCAGCGCCACTGACGAAAGCCCGCAACTGCTGGTGCACCAGGAGGTCCGCATAGCGTCTCAGGGGGCTGGTGGCGCGCGCGTAGCGTGGCAGACCCAGACCGAAATGAGGTTCCGGATGCAGCACCGTGTTGCTGGGCTTGAACAGGCGCCGGTAGGCATACATCTCCGAGGCAGTTGCCGGGTGGCGGATCTCTTCCGGCTCCGGCTGCATCGCGAATGGAATCGCCAGGTCGTGCTGTTCGGCAAACATCGCCACCGCCTCACCCGCCATCAACATGGCATCGGTCACCATGTCACGGCTGGCCGTCTTGGGCAGCGGCCGAATCCGGATATCCCCGTCGACAACGCGCACAGAGGCTTCGGGCAGATCGAGTCGCGCCGCATTGCGCGCCAGGCGCCGCTGGCGGTAGGCATCGGTGATGGCCGCAATCTGCGCGAAGGGTGATTCGCTCATGCGGCCGTTGACTTCGTCGTAGCTGGTGCGATTCACCTTTACGCGGGTGCGCTCGATGCGGATGTCGGCAGGCTCCCCGGCCAGCAAACGCATACCGATCGAGAGCGCCGGGGATTCCTCCAGCAGGCCGAGGCCAAGCTGCTGCGTAACTGAATCCGGCAACATTGGCACGGTTTGTTCAGGGAGGTACAGATTCGCCGAGCGCTCCCTCGCCTCCCGATCGAGGTGACCATCCGGACGCACCAGCGCGGCGACGTCGGCAATGTGTACCCAGAGATAATCGCCGTCCAGGCTGATCGCATCATCTGGATCCTGGTTGCCAACATCATCGATCGCCCAAGCGGCCAGGTGAGTCAGATCGAGGCGCTCCTCCTGCGGCAGATCCGGCACGCCGATCTCCGGAGGCGACAGGTTCAGCCCTGCACGGCGCGGCCAGGGGTTCTCCTCCGGCGACCAGTAAGCGCAGCGCAGCAGGAATCGGTGCGCCGCATCCGGAGTCGCCTCTGTCTTGAGCGTTGCGAGTATCCGGCTGTGCTCGGACGCCCCGAGGGCGACGCGCTCGACCTCGGCCAGGCGCTTGCGATCGCTCTCCTGCAGGTCGCCAGCCTGCACGCGCGAGATGAAGTCATCCCACTCCCGGGCCTCGCGCGCCTGGCTCTCACGCCGCTCACTTTCCTGCGAGAATTCGGCCGGCGTGACGACCGCGATGGCGTGCATGTCGCCGCGGAAATAGAGACCATCCTGCAACAACTGCCAGCAGGCCCACGCGGAGGACGGTGAGAACTCGCCGAAAACCAGCTCGGCCAAATCCTCGAAGCCGGGCTGCTCGCCCTGCAGCAGCTCCCAGCTCTCGTCGAGGTTGGCCTGCGGGTCACGCAGCGAAGAAAGTGACTGGAGCGGGCCCGGATGCAGCAACTGCACGTCTTTGGGCCGCACCTTGCGATCCTTCCCCGAAGGGGTTCGGATTTCGATTTTCTCGCCTACGGAGGCGACCAGCGCTGGCTGACTCTTATAGATGACCAGGGCGCCTGCGCCCAGCGACGATGACACGGATGATTTCCCTCGGATTACTGCAAGTTCAGGGTGAATGGGATTGGGCTATGATAACGCGGTCGTCGAGTCAAAACGCCAATGTGGGAGAAGTTGAATGCAGGACTGGCAGGATTTCCTGAGTAACCAGAGTCTCAGCCAGGCGCCGATCGCCGAATGTGCCCTGAGCGACCTGTCGGGACTCGGCCTGATCCGGGTCAGCGGCGAGGATGCGCGCCAGTTCCTGCAGGGGCAACTGACCAACGACATCAACCAGGTCGATGCCGGGCGCAGTCAGCTGAGCAGTTACTGCAGTCCGAAGGGGCGCATGCTCACCAGTTTCCGCATCCTGGAGCGCGACGGCGACCTGCTCCTGATGCTACCGATGGAACGCCTGGAAGCCGTGCTCAAGCGCCTGCGCATGTTCGTCCTGAGATCCAGGGCGAAGCTCGAGGACGCCAGCGGCGAGCTCGCCCGGGTCGAATTGAGCGGTGAGTGTGCGCTCGATCTGCTGCCTGTCGAGCCGCCGGCCGAGGACGATGCGATCACCTTCCAGGACGGTTACAGCGTGATCCGAATCGCCGGCGATCGTCCACGCTTCGAGGTGATCGCACCGCCGTCGCAGATCGAGGCCCTCTGGAAGGAAGCGGCCACGCGTGCCACTCCAACGGGCTTTGCTGCCTGGAAGCTCCTGGACATCCGCGCCGGCATCCCCAGCGTGTGGGAAGAGACGGTTGAGGCATTCGTTCCTCAGATGGCCAACCTCCAGGCCGTCAAGGGCGTGAGCTTCACCAAGGGCTGTTACACCGGGCAGGAAATCGTCGCCCGCATGCAGTACCTCGGAAAACTCAAGCGCCGCATGTACCGCGTCCGGATCGAAAGCCCGGCGGCACCCGGCGCCGGGGCTGAGTTGTTCTCCGAGCACAGCGCATCCGGCCAGGGGGCCGGCAGGCTGGTGAGCGTTGCGCCCGCACCGCAAGGCGGCCACGAAGCGCTGGCCGTGATCGAGATCAGCGTGGCGGACAGTGGCGCGGTCCACCTCGGCAGTCCCGAGGGTGCGCGCCTGGAGTTCCTCGATCTCCCCTACCCGGTCAACGGGAACGGGGACGACTAAGCGGACCCGGACTCACGCGCTCGGCGGCAGGATTTCTATCTCCACACGACGGTTCTGACTGCGCCCCGCGGCTGTGGCGTTGTCTGCGATCGGCCGGTCCTCGCCGTATCCCACGGTCTCCATCCGCAACGGCGCCACGCCGCGGCTTTCGAGGTAGGCGGTAACCGACCGGGCTCGCTGCAGCGACAGCGCCTGGTTGTGCTGCTGGCTGCCGGTGCTGTCGGTGTGACCGGAGACGCGCACCCGGGTCTGGTTGAACTTCTCCAGCACCAGCACCACCGAGTCGAGCACTGGATAGAAGTCACTGCGCACGTCGAAGCGATCCGTATCGAAGGTTATATTGCCCGGCATGTTGAGAATGATGGTGTCCCCCACGCGGGTCACGCTGACGCCGCTGCCGGCCAGGGTCTGGCGCAGCTGGGTTTCCTGCTGGTCCATGTAGTAACCGACACCGCCACCCACGCCGGCACCCAGCGCGGCGCCGATGACCGCGCCCTTGCCGCGATCGTCTTTCTTGATCAAGGCCCCGGCGATACCGCCCGCGACAGCCCCGATTCCGGCCCCCTTGGCGGTGTTGGAGGTCTTGCTCTCCTGGGTGTAGGGGTCGATCGTCTGGCACCCGGCCAGGAGAGCCGCCACGGCGACAGAGACAGCGAGTTTCGAGGCTTTCATCTTGCATCCTTCGTGAGTGATTTCTTCCACGGGACAACATTAGGCGCTGATCGCCCGACGGGCAACTGCAGCAACACGTCGGGGGGTATCGGGGTGCCTGCCAGGGCGAGCTTCGAGGCCCTTTGCAGGTTCAAGAAAAGCGAATATCAACCGATAGAGAGGCATCCGTCGCAAAAGGACACGAACCATGCTCCAGACCGTCGCCTACATGCCCGATTTCGCCGATCAGCTACGCGAGGACATCGCTGCCAATCGCATTCAGTTGCCGACGCTTCCCGAGGTCGCGCTGCAGGTCCGCGAGGCAGTCGAGAATGAGAACAGCACCGCCATCGAGGTTGCCGGGATCATCACCCGCGATCCGGCGCTGACAGCGCGCCTGTTGCAGGTGGCCAACAGTCCGACCTACCGCGGGCGGGTCGCCATTGACAATGTGCAGATGGCCGTCACTCGCCTGGGTGTCAAACTGGTCAAGCAACTGGTCATCACGCTCGCGATGAAACAAATCTTCCAGGCCACCTCGGAGGCTCTGGACAAGGCCTTTCGCGACCTCTGGTCCGACAGCCTGGAGATCGCCGCGATCGCGCGCGTGCTGTCCTACAACGTCGACTCGCTGGAACCGGAACAGGCAATGCTCGCGGGACTGGTGCACAACATCGGCGCCCTGCCGATACTCACCAAGCTGGACCACGATTTCGGCTATGAAACCGATGCCGTCGTGATCGCCCGGCTGATGGCCGAGCACGCGCCGGACCTGGGGTGCGAGATGCTACGCAAGTGGGACTTCGCCGAACCCCTTCTGAACATTCCCAGGGACTGCCTCGACCTGACACGCTCGCCTGCCGAACCCGATTACGCCGACCTGGTGCTGGTGGCACGCCTGCAACACCTGGTGTCGACCGGACGGAGCGACCGTAACACCTGCCTGACCCGCTGGGAGGGGTACTCGGCCTTCGGCCGCATCGGCATCGAAACCGAGGTCACCGTACTGGAAAGCGAGGAATCCGCCGATCAGATCGCCGAAGTGCGCAGCATGCTCGGCGGCTGAACCGTCCGATCAGCCCTCCGGACGCAGGTGCGGGAAAAGCAGCACGTCCCGGATCGAAGGCGCGTTGGTGAAAAGCATCACCAGCCGGTCGATGCCAATCCCCTCGCCCGCTGTCGGGGGCAGGCCGTGCTCCAGGGCGCGGATGTAATCAACGTCGAAGTGCATCGCCTCCTCGTCGCCGGCCTCCTTTTCCTCGACCTGCTTGCGGAACCGTTCCGCCTGGTCCTCGGGGTCGTTGAGCTCCGAGAATCCGTTGGCTATCTCGCGCCCGCCGACGAAGAACTCGAAGCGGTCCGTGACGAAGGGATCGTCGTCGCTGCGCCGCGCCAACGGTGAGACCTCGGTCGGATAGGCAGTGATGAAGGTCGGGTCGCTGAGACGGTGTTCCACGGTCTTCTCGAAGATCTCGATCTGCACCTTGCCCAGACCGTAGCTCGGCCGCACCTCGATACCGAGACGTTCGGCATGCCCCGCTGCAAGCTCGCGATCATCCAGGTCGGCATCACTGATTTCCGGGTTGTAGTGCAGGATGGACTCCCTGACCGTCATGCGCGCGAAGGGCTTGCCGAAGTCGTAGGTCTCACCCTGGTACTCGATCTGCGCCTGCCCGATCACATCCTGGGCGATGCCCCTGAGGAGCGCCTCGGTGCGGTCCATCAGATCGCGGTAATCCACGTAGGCCTCGTAGAACTCGATCATGGTGAACTCGGGGTTGTGCCGCGTGGACAGACCCTCGTTGCGGAAACTGCGGTTGATCTCATAGACCCGCTCGAAGCCGCCCACGACCAGGCGCTTGAGATAAAGCTCGGGCGCGATTCGCAGGTACAGCTGCATGTCGAGCGCGTTGTGGTGGGTGACAAAGGGTTTCGCCGTAGCGCCCCCGGGAATCACCTGCATCATCGGCGTTTCCACCTCGAGAAAACCGGCCGCGTTGAAGTAGTTCCGTATGTACCCGATGATCTTCGAGCGCAGTTGGAAGATGTGGCGGGAATCCTCGTTGACGATCAGGTCCACGTAGCGCTGGCGGTAGCGCTGTTCCTGGTCGGCCAGCCCGTGCCACTTCTCCGGCAGGGGCCGCAGCGCCTTGGTCAGAAGGTGTGCCTCGTCCAGATAGATGTAGAGATCGCCCTTGCCGGACTTGTGAATCGGTCCTTCCCCGCCGACGATGTCGCCGATGTCCCACGCCTTGATCCGCGCCGCCAGATCGGCCGGCAGTTTCTTCTTGTCGATGTAGAACTGGATCCTGCCGGACATGTCCTGGATGACCAGGAACGGCCCCCGCTGGGCCATGATGCGGCCAGCCACACTGGCGCGCTGGCCGAGCGATTCGAGCTCTTCCTTGCTCTTCTCCCCGAAGAGGGCCTGCAGATCCGCCGCGAGCGCGTCCCGCCGGAAATGGTTGGGAAATGCCTCGCCCTGCTCGCGAATGGCCTGGAGCTTCTCGCGCCGCTGCGCGATCAGTTTGTTCTCGTCTTGCTGTTGTTCAGTCATGGTTTCAATTAACCGCAAAGGACGCCAAGAGCGCCAAGTTTCAATAGTCGTGAATGCCGGTGCACGTTGGCAGGCCGCAATGATTGGTCAGCACAAGATACCTTTGCGTTCTTCGCGCACTTGGCGGTGAATATTCACAAACCGCTTTTGAGGCTGGCCTCGATGAACATATCCAGGCCGCCATCCAGGACCGCCTGGGTGTTTCCGGTCTCAACCCCGGTGCGCAGATCCTTGATGCGCGACTGGTCGAGCACGTAGGAACGGATCTGGCTGCCCCAGCCGATATCCGCCTTGGTGTCCTCCAGCGCCTGCGCGCTTTCGCTGCGCTTCTGCATCTCCAGTTCGTACAACTTGGCCTTCAGCTGTTTCCAGGCCTGGTCCCGGTTTTTGTGCTGCGAGCGATCGTTCTGGCACTGCACCACGATACCGGTCGGCTCGTGGGTCAGGCGCACCGCCGAATCCGTCTTGTTGACGTGCTGACCCCCGGCGCCGGAGGCGCGGTAGGTGTCGGTGCGCACGTCGGCCGGGTTGATCTCGATTTCCACCGAATCATCGATCTCCGGAGACACGAATACCGAGCTGAAGGAGGTGTGCCGACGGCCACCCGAATCGAACGGTGATTTGCGCACCAGGCGGTGCACGCCGGTCTCGGTACGCAACCAGCCGAAGGCGTATTCGCCCTCGAAGCGGACCGTCGCCGACTTGATCCCCGCCACATCACCCGCGGAGGCCTCCATCAGCTCGGTCTTGAATCCGTGCCCCTCACCCCAGCGCAGGTACATCCGCAACAGCATTTCCGCCCAATCCTGCGCCTCGGTACCACCGGAGCCGGCCTGGATATCCAGGAATGCGTTGTTGCCGTCCATTTCGCCGGAAAACATGCGCCGGAACTCGAGGTCCGCGACGCGTTTGCCGAACTTCTCGACGTCCTGCGCAATCGCATCGACCGTCTCGGCATCGCCCTCCTCGACGGCCAACTCGAGCAGATCGCCGGCGTCTGCGAGTCCGCCGCTGAGCTCGTCGATGCCGTTGACCACCGCCTCGAGCGAGGCGCGTTCCTTGCCGAGCGCCTGGGCACGGTCCGGATCGTTCCACACCTCGGGATCCTCGAGTTCGCCCATGACCTCCTCGAGACGCTCGCGTTTCACCTCATAGTCAAAGGTACCCCCTAAGGGCTTCGATGCGCCCTCGAAGGTCGACGATAGTATTCCTGATCGGGTTGATGTCCTGCATGCTGCACCTCGAAAAGCAAGCCGCGGATTCTAACCCACTCGACCATCGACCGCATGCCGTCCGATCCAGTTGGACAGCAGCATGCTGAGCACGACGCTGGCGGCGAAGAAGTAAATCCCGATCCCGACATGCGCCTGCGCCAGGGCACCGAGCTTGACCGAGACGACCAGCAGGGCGACCACGAACACGTCGAGCATCGACCAGCGGCTGTATTCACTCAGCCAATGCAGGTGGCGACGGTGGGCCGGGCTGTCACCCGCCTCGAGGTTCCACACCAGCACCAACAGGATCAGCTTGGCAAACGGGAACAACACGCTGAATACCCCGACCAGAAGAAACAGGCCCCACTCGTGCTCGACTGCAAGCTGTACCAGTGCCGAATACAGACTGACCGTGTTACTGAAAAGGTAAAATTTCTCCAGGGTGAGCAGCGGCAGATAAAGACCCGCGCACAGCAGCCCGATCGCCAGTAGCAGGAGGAGATTGAGCAGCAGCCCCTGGCGGGGATGGCGGAAGGCATAGCTGTTGCGAAAACTCATGATCCTCCAGCCCGATCCGGTGGCGAGTCGGAGCCGCCAGCCCCCACAGGTAAAAAGGAGGCGAATCCGCGCCAATCCGGACACAGGCCGGGGCCCTCCCCGCTCGGGATATCGCCGCACAGGGTGAATCCCGCGATTGCCGCCAGGCGGTCATCGACGAACACCAGCGGCAGGTACGGACGAACCCAGGGTGGGACACCCCAGGCCTGGCAGAGTTTCTTGAAGCTGCGCGAACCGGCGCGCCCCGGCAGGTGCAGGCGCATGCCCTCGACCGGCCAGCGCACCGAGACCCGACCCTCCCGCCAGAGGCGTTCCGGCAGTCCCGGCGAACACGCATCCAGGCGCAGTTCGCCACAGCCTTCCGGAAGCGCCAGGGAGGCGGCCTCGGGCCAGGCAAACGGCCCCTGCGGGATCAAGGGGAGAGGATTGGGGGTGAGATAGAGCCGATCACGGTAGCGCCGCAGGCTGACCGGGCCCCAGTCGATCCTCGGCGAGGCATCCGCCGAACTCGAGGCAAGCTGCGACTCGATGCTGCGCATGCGGCGCTGGTCTGGCGGCGGATAGCCGAGCGCGGCGCACCAGGCGCGCAGGACCATTGCGCTGCGCGCCGGCGAGAGCGCCAGAAGCCGATCCTGTCGCAGGACATCGCCATCGCGGCAGCCTTGCAGGTCCTGCTGCGCCTCCTCCTGCAGCACACCCAGGCTGGCGGCGAGATGATCCGCGCTGCGGGCGATGGTCCTGGCGGCCGCCGGCCAACGCCGGCACAGCACGGGCATCAGCTCGTGGCGCAGGAAGTTACGATCGAAGCGCGTGTCCCGGTTGCTCGCGTCCTCGACCCACGCAATCCGCTCCGCCTGCGCCCAATCCCGAAGCTGCGCGCGCGGGAAATCGAGCAGTGGGCGCGCATGCCAGCCTGCCTGCCAGGTGCGGCAACGCGGCATCCCGGCGAGACCCTCGATGCCGGAGCCGCGCAGCAGTTGCAGCAGCAGGGTCTCGGCCTGGTCATCCTGGTGCTGGGCCGTCAGCAGCATCTCTCCGGGCTGCAGGGATTCGGCCAGGGCGGCATAGCGCGCGTCCCGGGCGAAGGCCTCCAGGCTCTCGCCGGGTGGCACCTGCAGATTGAGCCGGGCCACCTCGAGCGGGACCTGCAGTTCGCGACAGACCGTCTCGCAGTGCTGACTCCATTGTTCGGCCGCGGGCAGCAGGCCATGATGAACGTGGACCGCGCGCAGCGACACATGCAGCGTGGCCTGTTGCCGCGCCAGGGAATGCAACAGGACACTGGAATCGAGTCCGCCGCTGAAGGCGATCACCCAGGCAGACGGCCGCGGCAGGCTGGCGAGGATGCGGCGGAGTGCGGCTTCGTCGAAGCCCATGCGGCACTCAGCCGTTGTTGAACACGCCGTAAGCCATGAGACGCCCGTAGCGGTTTTCCATGAGGCGGTCCAGGGGTTCCGGTTCGAGGGCATCGAGCGCCTCGACCAGGCTGTTGCGCAGGCTGCGGGCCATGCTGTCGGGGTCGCGATGCGCCCCGCCCAGCGGTTCGGGGATGATGTCGTCGATCAGTTCGTGTCCCTTGAGATCGCGCGAGGTGATCGCCATCGCATCGGCCGCCAGGGAGGCCTTTTCCGGGTCCTTCCACAGGATCGAGGCGCAGCCTTCGGGCGAGATCACCGAGTAGGTGCTGTACTCGAGCATCAGGAGACGATCCGCCACGCCGATCGCGAGCGCACCACCGGAACCACCCTCGCCAATCACGGTGGCGATGATCGGCGTGCGCAGACCGGACATCTCCCACAGATTGCGCGCAATCGCCTCCGACTGTCCGCGCTCCTCGGCGCCGATCCCGGGATAGGCGCCGGGGGTGTCGATGAAGGTCACCACCGGGATGCGGAAACGCTCTGCCATCTTCATCAGGCGCAAGGCCTTGCGATAACCCTCGGGCCGCGGCATGCCGAAGTTACGGTGGATCTTTTCCTTGGTATCGCGCCCCTTCTGGTGCCCGATGATCATCACCGACCTGCCGTCGATGCGGCCCAGCCCTCCTACGATGGCATGGTCGTCGGCGAAGGTCCGGTCACCGTGCAGTTCCTCGAAATCCTCCACCACGCGCTCGACATAGTCAAGGGTGTAGGGACGCAGAGGATGGCGTGCCAGCTGCGAAATCTGCCAGGGAGAGAGCTTGGAGAAGATCGACTCGGTGAGCGAGCGGCTCTTGCCTTCGAGCTTCTCGATTTCCTCCTGGATGTTGATCTCGTTGTCGCTGCCGACCAGGCGCAACTCCTGTATCTTGGCCTGCAGTTCGGCGATCGGCTGTTCGAAATCGAGGAAGTCGAGGTTCATTGGCTGAGCTTATCGTTGATCGATGGTAATGATAACCCAGCCATCTGAAAAAGTTGTCTCGGGCCCGGGTTTCACCTGACAAACCGGCGTTGTCACACAACGACACGGCTATATGCATAGTGTTCAGACTGGCGCGGGACCCTGGATGTCACATCAAGCGGAACCGGCCCAGGATCGGCGCGCCGGCTCGGGCAAGGGGTCCGGGGGACGGAACCGGAGCTGCAGGGCATCCTCGCCGAGCCAGCGTTCCAGTTCGCGCAGCAATTCATCGCACAGGCTGACCGACCACTCCGCACCCAGCTGCAGGCTGGCCTCGGCGTCGAGGCGCTGGTAGCGCACCCCGACACGACAGGCGCCGCCCCGATGGGGACCGAGGATCTCCTTCAGCCGGGTCACGAGGTCGACCACCGCAAGCCCCTCCCCTCGCACCCAGCGCTCGCGCACGCTGATCTGCAGGCCGGCGCAGCAGGCCTCGCGAAAGTCCTGGAAGGAATGCACCTGATCGACGCGTATCGAGAGCCCGCCACGATAGTCATCCGGGACCAGCGAGCCTTCGACCACCAGGATCCGATCGGGTGCCACCAGATCGCGGTAGCGCTCGTAGGTCTCGCTGAACAGCGTGGCCTCGATGCGTCCGCTCTTGTCGTCCAGCAACACCGAGGCCATCGGGCCTTTCTGGGTATTGCGCTTGGCGACCATCATCGCCAGTCCCGCGACCCTGACCTTCTTGCCACTGCGTCGGCCACGCGGGCCTTTCACGTCGTCCAGGTTCAAGCCCGCGATACGCGCACCCAGTATCTGGTCGATCTGCGACCGGTAGCGGTCGATGGGATGCCCGGTCAGGAACAGCCCCAGGGTGTCTTTTTCACCCTGCAGGCGCAGCTGGTCGTCCCACTCCTCGCTGTCCTCCGGGACCACGACCAGCGCCGGAGAGGCCTCTTCCGCAACCGGGTCGCCGAACAGGTCGCTCATCCCCGCGGAACGGTCCTGCTCCTGCTTTTCCGCCACCTTGAGCGCCAGCGGCAGCTGGATCATCAGGGTGGCGCGGTTGCTGCCAAGGTGGTCCAGCGCACCGGCGCGGATGAGCGACTCGAGCACGCGCCGGTTGGCCTTCTTCAGGTCGATGCGGCGGCAGAAGTCGAACAGGTCGCGAAAGGGACCCTTGCTGGCGCGTGCCTCGATGATGCCCTCGATCGCGGCTTCCCCCACGCCCTTGATGGCGCCGAGTCCATACACGATGCTGGCGTCGCCATCCGCGGTGAAGCGGTACTGGGATCGATTGACGTCCGGTGGCTCCACCGCGAGGCCCATCTTGCGGCATTCCTCGATGAAGGTGACCACCTTGTCGGTATTGTCCATGTCGGACGACAGCACCGCCGCCATGAAGGCGGCCGGATAATGCGTCTTGAGCCACAGCGTCTGGTAGGAGACCAGGGCGTAGGCGGCCGAGTGGGACTTGTTGAAGCCGTAGCCCGCGAATTTCTCCACCAGGTCGAAGATCTTCATCGCGAGATCGGGGTCGATGCCGTTTTCCTGGGCGCCCTTCTCGAAAACCGCGCGCTGCTTGGCCATCTCCTCGGGCTTTTTCTTGCCCATCGCGCGGCGCAGCAGGTCCGCGCCGCCGAGGGTGTAACCGGCCATCACCTGCGCGATCTGCATCACCTGCTCCTGGTACAGGATGACCCCGTAGGTCGATTCCAGGATCGGGTGGAGACACTCGTGCTGATAGTGCGGATCGGGGAAGGAAACCTTCTCCCGGCCGTGCTTGCGGTCGATGAAGTTGTCGACCATGCCCGATTGCAGCGGACCGGGCCGGTACAGCGCCACGAGCGCGGTGATTTCGTCAAAGTTGTCCGGAGCGAGCTTCACGATCAACTTCTGCATCCCCTCGGATTCGAGCTGGAAGACGGCCGTGGTGTTGCCGGTCTTGAGCAGATCGAAGGAGGCCTTGTCGTCCAGCGGGATGGCCGAGATATCGATCGCCGCCTCGCCATGCGCCAGACGCTGCGCGTTGATGGTCTCCAGGGCCCAGTCGATGATGGTCAGGGTCCGCAGGCCGAGAAAGTCGAACTTGACCAGACCGGCCAGCTCGACGTCGTCCTTATCGTACTGGGTTACCAGGTTGGAGCCGTCCGCCTCGCAGTAAAGCGGCGCGAAGTCGGTCAATTTACCCGGCGCAATCACCACCCCGCCGGCGTGCTTGCCGGGGTTGCGCGCGAGCCCCTCGAGACGCAGGGCCATGTCGATCAGCTGGGTGACCTCTTCGTCGTCACGGTAAGCGGTGGCCAGCTCCTCGGACTCCTCGAGGGCCTTTTTCAGGGTCATACCCAGGTCCGGAGGCACCATCTTGGCGACCCGGTCGGTAAAGCCGTAGGGGTGACCCAGCACGCGACCCACGTCGCGCACCACCGCCTTGGCGGCCATGGAACCGAAGGTGATGATCTGCGAGACCGCGTCGCGCCCGTAGGTGCGCGCGACGTAATCGATCACGCGGTCGCGCTTATCCATGCAGAAATCGACGTCGAAGTCCGGCATCGATACCCGTTCGGGGTTGAGAAAGCGCTCGAACAGCAGGTCCAGATCGAGCGGGTCCAGGTCGGTGATATTCAATGCGTAGGCCACCAGCGAGCCGGCGCCGGAGCCACGCCCCGGACCGACCGGCACATCGTGGTCCTTGGCCCACTGGATGAAGTCCGCGACGATCAGGAAGTAGCCGGGAAAGCCCATGCTGTTGATCACGTCCAGTTCGATCTGGAGGCGTTCGTCGTAGGGCCTGCGCTGTTCGGCGAACGCCGGATCATCACGATCGAAGATCCGATCCAGGCGCGACTCCAGGCCCTTGCGCGACTCCTGGGTGAGGAACTCGCCGATGCTCATCCCCTCCGGCACCGGGTAATCGGGCAGGAAATTCTTGCCCAGGGTGAGCTCCAGGTTGCAGCGGCGCGCCACCTCGACCGTGTTTTCGAGCGCCTCGGGAATGTCGCTGAAGAGCTCGACCATCTCTTCCGGGCTGCGCAGGTACTGGTGTTCCGAATAGCGCCGCGGACGGCGTGGATCATCCAGGGTGCGCCCCTCGTTGATGCACACACGCACTTCGTGCGCACCGAATTCGTCCGGCGAAAGGAAGCACACCGCATTGGTCGCCACTACCGGGACGTCGTGCTGCGCCGCGAGGCCCACGCTGGCATGCAGACAGGCTTCTTCGGCTTCGCGCCCGGTGCGCACCAGTTGCAGGTAGTAGCGATCGCCGAACAGGCCCAGCCAGTGCCGCAGGCGCTCCTCCGCCAGGACCGCGTTCCCTGCCAACAGCGCCCGACCGACGTCCCCATCCCGCCCGCCGGAGAGCGCGATCAGGCCCTCGCAGTTGGCGCGCGTCAGCCAGGACAGGTCGACCATCGGGCGGCCCAGGTGTTGCCCTTCACGATAGCTGCGCGAGACCAGCTCGGTCAGGTGGCGGTAGCCGACGTTCGACTGCACCAGGAGCACCAGTCGGAAGGGTTGGTTGAGATCCTCGGGATTGCGCAGCAGCAGATCCACCCCGCAGATCGGCTTCAGTCCCGCCGCCATTGCCGCCCTGTAGAAGCGCACCAGGGCAAACATATTGGACTGATCGGTCAGCGCCAGCGCCGGCATCCCCTTGTTCGCGACCGCGCCCACAAGGGGCTTGATCCGTGCACTCCCATCCACCAGCGAGAACTCGGAATGAACATGCAGGTGGACGAAACGGGCATTCATCAGTGGTGAGCGGACCTGGTGTTGGATGGGGGGACAAGCGGCGGCGATTCTGCGATCGCTTCCAGGCTGCAAGAATACCCCTGCGCGCCGGGCGAAACCACAGCGGGGCCGACAGGCCCACAACTTGAGCGTGCCTGGCCTGCCGCCTTGCTTTCAGGGCGCCGGGTTCGGGATCGATACCCGACCCCCATCCATGGTCGCGGGGCTTGTGTCAGCTTCCGAGGGCGATCAGGCGGCGGGTCATGTGCAAGCGCACCTCGGCGTCTTCGGTCAGGGTATGGAACAGGTGATGCGGGCCGGTGGCCTTCTCCAGCAGTTGCTCCAGGTCCGGACGCACCTCGGCATACAGTTCCGGCAGACGTCGGTCGAAGCGATGCAGGGCGTGGCTCAGCGGATCCTTGCGCTGGCGCGCGAGGATGCGATCGACACCATCCCGGTAGACGTCCCCGAGACACATGTGAACCGCGTTGAACAGGGTCACCCAGCCGTTGAACCAGAACATCAGGTCGATATCGAAAGACTCCCCCGCTGGCGCTCCCTGTGTCAGCACCTGCTGCAACAGCTCGCGCTCCTTGACGGTCTCGCCCTCTTCCATGAGCTCCGCCCGGCCGTAGCCATCGATGGTCGAACTGGTCATCAGGATGGGGGCATCCGGGTGGGCGGCGAGCACAAAGCTGGCGTCCTTCAGGATCTTGCCGCGTTCACCCGTGAGGGGGTGCGTCTTGAGGCGACCCGATGGCGCCGTGGAGAGCACCTGCACCTGGTGGCCGCGTGCCCCCAACTCCGCGGCGAGGCGCGCGAACACGCCCTTCTGCAGGACGTCCATGGAAAAATTGAGCCCGGTCTGCTTGTGCAGCAGGGCAAGCTGCAACTGATCCGCATAGCGCGGCGCGCACTCCACGATGTTGGCGATCTTGGCCACCGGGATGCGTTCCTTGAGCCGGCCGTGCTTGTCGACGATCACCTCCTGGTGAAACTCGTCGAAACTGATCTGCAGCAACACCCGCGCCTTGGGCCAGTGGGCGGGACGGCCCTCGATGGCGGCCGCCATTGCGCCGATCACCCTTTCAGTGGTCTCCGGGTCGTTGGCAAAATCGCCGTTCAGCAGGATCGCAAAGGTGGTGACATGGCGCATCGCGCGGATGCCGTCGTAGAAGGCGTCCATGTGTTTGGTCAGATCGCCACCGGTGAACAGCACATTGTCGGTCAGACCCTCAACGATGCTGTAGATGCGCTGCGGGTCGGCGTCGGTGGGTTTGAGCGGTCGCCAGATGAACATGCAGTGCCGGCAGGTCTGCGGACACCCCATGGCCGGGATAATGCCCAACTTGGCGAAACGCTGGCCCTGCCGCGGCCCCGGATCCGGCAGATCGTCCACCAGCGCGAGACGCTCCAGATCGGGATCGCTCAGCATATCGCCGTAGCGGTCGCGCTCCTGGCGGGCGAGACCGGCATAGGCCACCTTGATCGTCTCGGTGAAGAGCCCGAGCGAACGCCAGGCTTCCAGGACATGCTGACTCAAGGCCGCCGGGTCACCACCCTGGCCCTGCAGCAGACGTAACAACTGCGCCTGCTGCACAGGGCCGCCGGGCGGCGCCTGTAGCCAATGCTGCACGTAGCCATCGACAAATTCCCGGGCGGTTTTCGCCTGCACCAGCAGGCGCATCAGGAAAAGGCGCTCGGGCGCCCGGAAGGCCGCCAGCACAGCCTCGCGGTAGTCCTCCGCCACGTGCTGCCGCAGCCAGTGCCAGGCATAAAGGTAGGTCAGGAGAAAGGCGAGATCGTCCCCGTCGGCGCGCGGCCCGAGGAGCTGCAACATCCCGCCACGACTGAGCCGGTTGACCTCGGCCTTGAACCGCTGGCGTATGGCGGGCAGATAGATACCCAGCAGGGTCTGCTGCTGCGCATCCTGTAACACGCTTTCCGGGCTGGCGGACATGGGCGACCCTGGCGATAAATGAATTGAGGATTATAGCCAGCCCGGCACAACAAATCCCCTGCATGCCGGGGTTGTTACGCTGATGTCGACTGCCGGCCTAGGAGTCTGCGCGGTAGAAACGATCGAAGCGAAAAGGCGATAGGGATTATCAGGTCAGTTTATCGAACGAGACGAATAGTGGGCCTATTTAACGAGTTGGATAAGCTGAGATGATGATTCATGGCGCTTTTGCAGCAGATTGATTTCTGCCGCGCAGACTCCTAGCCCTGCACGCGGCCTGGACTGAACAGCGACGGTCCTCAGTCCACCCAGATGCTCTTGTGGTTGACGAATTCGTGCAGTCCGAGCAGCGACAGCTCGCGCCCGTATCCGGACTCGCGGATCCCACCGAAGGGCAGACGCGGATCACTCTTGACCAGCTCGTTGACGAAGGCACAGCCGCAGGCCAGGCGCCGCGCGAACGCCTCCCCCCGTTCCCGGTCGTCGGTCCAGACGCTGCCGCCGAGGCCGAAGGCAACATCGTTGCTCAATTCCAGCGCGGCCTCCTCGTCCGGCACCCGGTAAAGCGTCGCGACCGGCCCGAACAGCTCCTCGCTGTAGGCCCGCATCCCAGGGTGAATATCGGTGAGCAGCGTCGGTTGATAGAAGAAACCGGGGCCGGCTGCAGGCTCACCGCCGAGCAGAACCCCGGCGCCCTTCGCAACCGCGTCGCTCACCTGGGCATGCAGTTGCTCGCGCAGATCGAATCGCGCCATCGGGCCGATATCCGTGGCGGGATCGCGTGGGTCGCCCAGGCGCAGTGCCCGGATACGCTCGCTGAGACGCTCGCTGAATGCGTCTGCGACCGAATCCAGCACGATGAAGCGCTTGGCCGCAATGCAGCTCTGACCGCAGTTGAGGAATCGCGAGGCGACCGCCTTTTCCACGCTACGCTCGAGGTCCGCGTCCTCCAGAACCACGAAGGCATCCGATCCCCCCAGTTCGAGCACGCTCTTCTTGAGCGCCTGCCCGGCGGCGGAGGCGACCGCGCGACCGGCGGCATCGCTGCCGGTCAGAGTCACCGCCTGAACCCGCCGATCGGCGATGATCCCGGCAATCCGGCTGGAGGGCACCGGGAGATGGGTGAAGATGCCCGGCGGCAGGCCGGCGTGCTCGAAGATCGCGGCGATGGCCTTGCCGCAAGCGGTCACGTTGGAGGCGTGTTTGAGCAGCAGTACGTTGCCGGCCGCGATCGCTGGCGCTGCAGCGCGAAAGACCTGCCAGAGGGGGAAGTTCCATGGCATCACCGCGAGGATGACGCCCAGCGGCTGCCTGGCCACCAGGCTTCGCCGGGCATCCGTGGCAATCAGCTGATCGGCCAGCATGTCCGGCGCCTGATCGGCGTAGTAGCGGCACACCCAGGCGCATTTATCCACCTCGGCAAGCGCCTCCCGGGTGAGCTTGCCCATCTCCCGGGTCATCTCCGCGGCCAGGGATTCACGCTCGGCCTCGAGTTGATCGGCCACCCGGCGAAGCAGCTCACAACGCGTTTCCACGGGCATTTCGGCCGAGCGCCGCGCCTGCACGTGCGCCTGTTCGAGCCGTTGCTCCAGGCCCTCTGCCGGGAGCGCAGCGTGGGTCGCAACAGTTGCACCGCTGGTCGGGTCGATCGATTCAAAGAGGTGAGAATTCATCCTGGTCTCCATATTGCGGCTCGCCCATGCCAGCGTAGCAGTCCGGGGATGCGGAGACGTTATCATCCACCCCTCCGTCATTACCAAGTGAACAACGAGATGCTCTACACCCTTGCCAAGGCCCTGCTACTGCCGCCTGTCGGCTTGTTCCTGCTGATCCTGCTGGGGGTTAAGTGGTGGCGCTATCGCCTTGGGCGCGGCCTGGTGCTGGTGTCTGCCCTACTCCTGCTGGCGCTGAGCCTGCCGATCGTGTCGCATCGCATGATCCAGCCGCTCGAGCCCTACCCGGCGTTGACGGGAGCGGACGTCGTGGCGGCCAAACCGCAGGCCATCGTGGTGCTCGCCGCGGGTCGCTACACCGGCGCGCCGGAGTACGGCGGAGACAGCATCGGTGGCACCACCCTGCAGCGGATACGTTATGCCGCCTGGTTGCAGCGGCGCACCCGGCTGCCGCTGATCGTCAGTGGCAGCAGTCCGACCGAAAAGCAGCCGGCAACCGGCACCCTGATGCGCGACGTCCTGGAGCAGGAGTTCCGGGTCCCGGTCGCCGCAGTGGAGGACCGCAGCCGCAACACCCTCGAAAATGCCGCCTTTACGGCCGAGACCCTGCGAGCGATGAAGCTCGAAAAGATCCTGCTGGTCAGCAGCGCCTGGCATCTGCCGCGCGCGGTGGAGGCGTTCGAGCGTCATGGCTTGCGCGTGACGCCTGCACCGACCGTCTTCGAGACCCGCGACGGCAGCGACGGGCTGCAGGCCGACGATTTCCTCCCGGGCGTCGGCGCATTGCAACGCAGTTACTTTGCGATCCACGAATACCTCGGGCGGGTCTGGTACCGGCTGCGCGCAGCAGAGGCATGAGGCGCCACATGCAGGCCATCGTCAATCCGGCAGACCGGCCTCTTGCAGCAGGCGCATTGCACGATCCCGCAGCGAGACATCCCTGAACGGGAAGGTGTAGTCGAGCATTCGCAGGGAAAAGCCGGGATGCGAGCTGAGCAACTCCTCCACCTGCCATTCCAATTCGTCCGCGTCACCGGTCTCGGCAAGCGCCGCAATCAGCCACATGCGGGCGCGCATGTGTACGGGGTTGATAGACAGGGTCCGGCGGAACTCAGCGATGGCAGCGGCATAGTCGCCCTGGGAGAACCGGATTTCACCGAGGAGCACCGAATAGGGGGCCGGGATGATGGGGTTGAGACGTGCAGCGGTTTCCAGGGCGGCAATCGCCTCATCAGATTCTCCCGAGTAGTTGAGTGTCCACCCGAGCAGCGCATAGGCGTCCGCATAATTCGGGCTGAGGGCGATCGCACGACGAGTAGCCGCGAGCGCGAGCTCGAACCTGCCTCTGAACAGCGCCACCTGCCCGACCACGAAATGTACCTGCGGGATACTCGGATTGATGGCCTCGGCGCGCGCCGCCAGAGACTCCGCCCGGGCCAGCGATTCATCCGGTGTTGCCGTCCAGCCATCGATGGCATCGCGCGCATGGGCGAGAGCCAGGCCCGCGATGGCGCGTGCGAAGTCCGGCGCAAGTGCGATGGCCTCCTCGTAAAGCGCCTTCGCGGTCTGGTTGCTGTCGGGGGTCAGCCGACCGTAGGCCTCCAGGCCGCGCAGGAAAAGATCGTAGGCTTCCGGGCTCCCGACCGGGTGCCGCCCTGGGAAGCTCTCCGTATCAGGCAACGGGTTCACACTCAGCGCGGATAACAGACCGTCGATCACGTTCTCCTGGAACGCGAACACGCCGCCCAGCTCCCCCTCATAACGCACTGCCCAAAGCGCGCGTTCGCCAGCCGCCTGGATCAGCTGGACATTGATGCGAACCCGCTCTTCCTGGCGCTGCACACTCCCGCGCACAACGTAGTCCACGTTCAGCTCACGGGATAACTGCGATCCATCCGGGTCGCCGCCCCGGTAAGAGAATACCGAGCCCGGCGCGATCACCAGCAGTTGCGGGTATCTGGCCAGGTCGGTGATCAGGTCAACCGTGATGCCATTGGCGAAATAGTCCTCAGCCGGGCGCAGGCCGAAGTTCTCGAATGGGAGGATTGCGATGGCGGGCTTTTCCCGGACCATTGCCTGTGTGTCCGGCCCGCCCGTCGGTTTGCCCGGGAGCAAGGCCCGCCCCCCCACAAGCACTACAACGAGCACGGCAAGGATCGCCAGCACGATTGCCGTATTTCGGAACCGGGGCCACAGCGACCTTGCTCGTGCAGGCGTTACACCCTCTTCGCTCGGACGCGTTTTCTCAGGCTCCCAGTCCACCTGTGCAAGAAAGCGGTAGCCCGTCTTGGGCAGGGTCTCTATGAAGCGAGGTGCGCGGGCGTCGTCCCCAAAGATGCGCCGCAGTTTGGAGATGCTGTTGGTAAGCGCCTCGTCGCCCACCACCGTTCCCCAAACCTTCTCTTCCAGCTCGGCCCGGCTGATAACCCGGCCGGCGTGGCGGGCAAGGTAGACCAGGAGCTGCATGCTGCGCGGTTCGAGGCGCGCCGCCTTGCCGTCGATTGTGACGCGCAGCATCGGCGGGTCGACGCGGTGGCCGGCAACCCGGAAAGAGCGAATACCCAGCAGGCCTTCCTCTGACTCCGCCAAACGGGCTCCCCCAAAAACCTGTCGAAGCGCGCCAGGAACGCCTGAAGGTCATTGTATTTATTGAAAAATATCTCGGAAAGAAAACCGGTGGTTTTTCTTCAGGAATTCCCCGAATACTAGCACTAAACCTCCTGTCGCAAGCCCCGGTATCCCACCGTGGCCAGACTGTCAAAATCACAGGAGACGGACATGAAAGGTATACCCTCACTTTTGGCGCTGGGAGCCATCGGTCTCGCCGCCCCTCTCGCGGGGTTCGCACAAGAGGCCCCCGGGCAGGGCGTGATGCTCATACCCGGAGAACTTCAATGGAAGGACAACCCGCGGGTTCCCGGTTTGGGCGTGGCCCACATCACCGGCCACGCAAAAAAAGCCGGCCCATTCATCCACCGCGTGCGTTTTCCCAAGGGACGGGTGGTGCAGGCGCACAGCCACCCCGACGACCGAACTTACACGGTCATTTCAGGCACTTGGTATATCGGGTGGGGCGAAAAGTACGACCCGAACAAACTGACGGCCCTGCCCGCCGGAAGCTTCTACACGGAGCCGGCAGGCGTGCCTCATTTCATCTCCACCCCCGACGGAGAGACCGTCGTTCAGATTACCGGCACGGGACCGACCGCGGTCGACTTCGTCGACCCGGAACATGCGCCCAAGAAGTAAGTGTTCGACCATGTGCCCACGTAACGCAAGACAGCGCTTGCGGCCGGCAGGGACGCTGGCCCTGGTCGGCTTGCTCGCGGGGTTTCTGTTCGCCAATGTCCCCGCTGCTGCCCCTGAGTCGAGCGATGTTGAAGGCGGAAAACGGTTGGCAGCGGCATCCGCCGACAGCCGCCGGGATTCGGTCGAAAGCCAGCGCCGCGAGGGCTGGACCGCATTGCATGTCGCCACCGAAAACAACGACTCGGAGGCGATATCGCAGCTGCTGGGTGCCGGCGCCTCAGCAAATATCGCCGACCGACTGGGACGAACGCCACTGCATCTGGCGGTCACCGGATCTGCTGAAATCAGCCAACAGCTGATCGACGCCGGAGCGGATGTGAACCTGCGGGATGCCGGCGGCATTTCACCCCTCATGCTTGCGGCGGGACATGGACGCACGGACGTGGTCTATTGGCTCTTGGGTGCCGGTGCGCGTGTGGACATCCGCGATTACCGGGGCGAGACAGTGATCGACTGGTCGCGGCGCGGCGGCGACCCGCGATTGACCCGGTTGCTGGAGCAGAGATTCCAGCAGACCGGCGCACTCGCCAACGCCAGTGGACCCGATTTCGATGAGGACGCCTATGTCGAGGTCAAGTTTCCGCCTTGGTTCAAGTTTAGTTTCCTGGACCTGAGCGAGGACCTCCAGGAGGCGGTCGACGCAGGCAAGCGAGGCATCCTGCTGTTCCTAAGCGCTCGCAACTGCAGCTACTGCAAGGCGTTCATCGACAATTCTCTGCAGGTAGCGGACATTCGGGAGCGCCTGAACAATGCCTTCGACGTCATCGGCATGGAGATCTTCGACGACAGCGAGATGACTGACCCGGCTGGCCGGGTCTACCGGGTGAAGGAATTCGTCGACGCCACGCAGGCAGCCTACACACCAACGTTGATCTTCTATGGCGCCCAGACAGAGCCTCTGCTGAAAATCGTCGGCTATTACCCACCAGAGCGCTTTCGACAGGTGCTCGACTACCTTGAACGCGAGCGCTATCGAGAGGAACCTCTGAGGGTGTACCTGCAAAAGGCCAGCCCTACTCCGGCAGCTGCGCACCGCGGGATTATTCTCGACAAGGATTTGTTTTCAAGCCCACCGTACCAGCTCGATCGCCGCGCCGGACCGGCGAGCCAGCCCCTGATGGTGGTATTCGAAACGGCCGACTGCCCGGCCTGTGAACGCTTCCACGCGAACGTGTTGCAGGACGAAAGGGTGCGTCCCCTGGTGCGGGAGTTCGAGGCCGTGCAGCTGGATGTGAACGACACCAACAGCAGGGTCATGACCCCGCGCGGAGACGTCCTCTCCCCGGCGGAATGGTACGAGCAGCTCGAATTGTCCTACAGCCCGGCGGTACTGCTGTTCGATGAATCCGGCAGCGAGGGCATGCGGCTCGATTCCGAAACCAAGCGCTATCGAATGCAGGGGTCGCTGCAACTTGTGCTCGATAAGGACTATCTTGAGAAGGGTGTGCAGCTGCAACGCTGGCGGCGTGAGCGCGCACGCGAACTGTTCGAGCAGATCAAATGAGCGAAGGAGGAAAACACCATGGAAGTAATGAAATCACGCAGAACTGTATTGAAATCAACGCTGACCATCGCCATTGGAGGCATCGGTCTGTTAAGTGGCCTGCTGAAGCCGGTAGCCGCATTCGCGGCCTGGAATCAGAAGGCGCTCGAATCGACCAAGGTGATGAAGGGCCTGCAAGCGGCCTTCGGCGACACGCCTGTAACCCTGTCGGACCAGGTGACCCTCAAGGCGCCGGAAATTGCCGAGAATGGTAGCTCGGTACCGATCACCATCCAGACGAATTTGCCAGAGGTGGAGACGATCGCCCTTTTCTCGGAGGAAAACCCGAGACCCTTTGCCGCCATGTTCCATCCGGGGCCGGGGGTTCGCGCCAAGGTGTTGCTGCGCATCAAGATGGCCAAATCCGGTGACGCCATCGCGGTGGTGAAATCGCAAGGCAAGCTGCATATGGCGCGCATCAAGGTCAAGGTCACCGCGGGCGGTTGCGGCGGCTGACGATGGCAGACCATCTCATGCGGCAGATTTCCCCCATCAACGCATTCGAATAGAGGCGGCAGAAATGAGCACGAAACCAGTCAAAGTCCGCGCCCGGGAAAAACAGGGCATAACCAAGGTCAAGATACTGATCTCGCATCCCATGGAGACAGGCCTGAGGAAGGACAAGAAAACCGGAAAACCCATCCCGGCACACTTCATCCAGGAGGTCATTTGCAAACACAATGGTGCAGAAAAGGCGACCCTGGAAATGGGCGTCACCGTTTCCGCCAACCCCTTCATCAATTTCGAGCTGGAGGATGGCGTCAAGGGCGACACCCTGGAGGTGAGCTGGCGGGACAACCTCGGCGAAACCGGCTCTGGCAGCACGACGATCAAATGAACTGAGCAGACACCGGCGCACCGCTTGGTGCGAGAAAGTGCAGCACTCAGCGACACAGCTTGTCCCGAGGGTCACACCGAAACGCGCTGGCTGGCAATGATGCTGCGTGCCTTATCGTGCGATAGAGACCCCGCACAGGCGGGGTCTCTATCGCGACCTGCGAGCTCGTTGTTTAACGAATGCGTGAAGCGTCATCAGATCATCAATCGAAGCAGACGGTGCCTTCCAGATTGAACGAGTTCCTGGGGTTATCCGGACAATAGCTCACCGTGCCTATCGCCAGAATCGCATGGCCGTCATCCTCCAACTTCTTCAGCTTTTTCGTGCCCTCCGCATTGGTGATCTTTTCCACCGCGCTGAATGTGCATGGTCCGGTTGAGATCAGGCTCTCCACTTTGTCACCGAAGGTCTGGAGTTTCGTCCCGTCCGAGAAGTAAATTGTGTGATTCAGGATCGGGAGAGGTTCCGGAAACCCCGGCGGGGTGTGGGAACCTACTACTTGCCCGATAATGACTCCTTCACCTTCGAAAAAGGTCTTGCCCTTCCTTTCAATGTGGATAGCCGCAACACCGTATTGCAACAGCTCATTCAGGTTGACCGTTTCCACATAGCCACTGACCTCCCCTCGTCGTTCGCAGTCATCGTCCGCATGGGACATCAATGGAGAGCAAGTGAGTAGCACAAGTCCGAAAGTCGGCAAAAAACGCATAGGAACATCCTCTGTAAAAAAACATGATGGCATCGGTTGGAGCGGCAGCCACCCACAACAGCCTCGAGTGGCTGGGCTTGGGTCACTAACCACCGACAGAGTGTACGGATGTCGAGCGCAGGTTCCGTGACTCGACACACAATCCACGCCAACGGCCCCGACATTGTGGATAGGAAAGCAAAGAAATGGCACAGCGGCCATATTGGTACCCTTACACCGGCGATGGTTATGGGGAGCGCGGCGAAGATGCCCTGCCCTACCTGCAGACGATGACCGAGATGGTCGCCGGTGCGGGCACGTTGCCGGAACAGGCCTGGGATGGAGACGATGTGCCCGCGCATCGACGGCATCGCCGCGGGCTAAAGGTTCCGCCACACTCCTTGCGTGGGCTTACGCGGAATACGTCAAACTCGCTTGCCCAGGCACGCTTGCACTTGGCCGGCGCGATCATCCCGGATGCTGGTGCAATATTCAGGTTAGCCATCTGCCCGCCGGCGCCCGCGCCGGCGCATATATCCTGGGAATTGAATCAGGGCGAAAGCGGTGAAACCGTCACGAATGACGCCGATCTGGTCGTGCAAATTGCGCGGCTTCCGCCGTTCACTGCGAACAGCCGGCTACTGAAATTCCGGATTTCGACTGATATACCGGCGCGCGGTTACCCGATTGACATCCTGCCAGAGACGATAGAAAAGGAATAAGCCGAGCACTGCAACCTGTATGAGGCCTGTCATGCCATTCTTCGCCAAACGCTATCATCCCCCCGGCACCGCGCCCGGATCGTTACAACAGCATGAAACGCCGACGGAAGCGGCGTATCACGTGCGCCTGGTGCGATACGGAAAAGCCGCAGTCCACGTGTCAGAGAGAGATGACTTTGTACCTGCAGACGCCCACGCCACTGATGAGACGCCGCTGACCTGGCTGCACGTGCAGGGACGCCCATCCAGCGAACTACTCGACACGATCGGCGAACACTTCGATCTGCACGCGCTGGCACTCGAGGATGTGCACAATTCCGGACAACGCCCAAAGGTTGAGGAGTTCGACGGCCAGGTATTTGCAGTCCTCTCCTTACCTCTTTACAACGATGGACAGGTTGAAGTCCACCAGGCCAGTTTCTTTTTCGCGAGCAGTTACGTATTGAGCTTCTGCGAAGGCCCCTTCGATCCCTTCACACCCGTACTCCGCCGTATCCAGGAAAGCGCAGGAAAACTACGGGGCCGGGGTTCCGACTACCTGCTGTACGCCCTGCTCGACACCGTGATCGACCAAGGTTTTCCGGTACTTGAAGCCTTTGGCCTGCAACTGGAAGATCTCGAAGACAATATCCTCACCAACGCCTCACGCGACACCCTGGTGCAGATTCACACCATCAAACGTGAATTGATCCTGTTGCGACGGATGCTATGGCCGCAGCGCGAAGTCCTGAATACGCTGCTGCGCGAGGAAGGCGATCTGATCGGCGACGACACACGGGTTTACCTACGCGATTGCTACGACCATACAATCCAAATAATGGACCTGCTCGAAACCTATCGCGACATGAGCGTCAGCATGTTGGACATCTACCTTTCCAGTATCAGCAACCGCATGAACGAGATCATGGGGGTACTGACCGTGATCGCGACCATCTTCATACCCCTGACGTTCATTGTCGGCGTCTATGGAATGAACTTCGCCAACAACAGCAAGAGTCCTTGGGCGATGCCCGAGCTGAACTGGTATTACGCTTACCCACTGGTCTGGCTGCTGATGATCGGAGTAGCGTTCGGCATGCTGTTCTACTTCTGGCGAAAACGCTGGCTGTGACCACGCCTGGACAAGAGGCTGCTGAAACAGCCACAAGGGGCTCACTAGGAGTCTGCGCGGCAGAAATCAATCTGCTGCAAAAGCGCCATGAATCATCATCTCAGCTTATCCAACTCGTTAAATAGGCCCACTATTCGTCTCGTTCGATAAACTGACCTGATAATCCCTATCGCCTTTTCGCTTCGATCGTTTCTACCGCGCAGACTCCTAGCCTGGATTATTCATGTATAGATAAGGCTAAGAGCCCTGCTCAAACAAAAGCAATGCCTCGAAGCCAAGATCCAGCTCTGTTGATGGAACCAATGAGGATTTCGGAAAGCTCTCGCCATCGCGGGGAGCTCAACGAGCTGGCCGTCGAACTGGCGGCACATTCCGCAGGATTTCGCCGGAGGCTCGCGAAGGGTGTACTTGCAGCCCTGGCAGATCTGGTGCGGGCGATGAACTGCTACTACAGCAACCCCATCGAAGGCCACGACACTCACCCCGTCGACATCGAGCGCGCACTGAAAAACGTTTTTTTTAATATCATTATCGAACTTTCTTAACGGTAAGCGCCCTCAAATCGACGTCTATTTTCCCGCGCACGCATGACGAACACTGCCTCCTGTCACCCACGTCAGGAGAGCAACATGAGCGACCAGGCAACTGCCGATAACCGCACCCAGTACTGGACAGCACAGATCGATGCCTGGCAGGCATCGGGTCAAAGCCAGCGGGCCTTCTGCAAGGCCAATGATCTGATCTATCCGCGCTTCGGCTATTGGCTACGCAAGTTCCGTCGCCAGGGAATGGTGGCCGCAGCACCGCGTCGGGCAGGCGGTTTCGTACCGGTCGTGGCCTCCTCGACGGGTAGCGGCCTGACCGTACACCTACCCAATGGGATCGAACTGCGCGGCGTGACCGAACAGAATCTGTCCGTGGTAGAGCAACTGCTGGCACGTCTGTGATGAACCGTTATCTCCGACCAGCGCCATCGATGCCGCGGATCTACCTGTACCGGGATCCCGTGGATTTTCGCAAAAGCTACCGTGGCCTTGCCGCGATCGTGGAACAGGAACTCGGCCACAATCCGTTTGACGGCGGCCTGTATGCCTTCACCAATCGGCGCCGCGACAAGATCAAGCTGCTGATGTGGGAGGACAACGGCTTCGTGCTGTACTACAAGGCATTGGCCGAGGAGAAGTTCCGCTGGCCGCGCCTGGAAGATGAGGTGATGACCTTGAGCGGTGAACAKATCAACTGGTTGCTCGACGGCTATGACATCAGCCTGATGAGGGGGCACAAAAAGCTGTATTACGAGGCCACATTTTGAGCCGAAAAAGAGGTGCTTTGTGATAAAATTCCATGCATGACGGAAGCACAAAAAAAACAAGAAAAACAACATGCTTCAGCGACCTTTAAAGTACATGAACCAG
>JAPTHR010000010.1 GCA_029228645.1 Gammaproteobacteria bacterium Milos-ODIII6 | reverse complement strand
GCCAGTCCCGGATAGGCCGCCTGCCGTGGTCCGGATGCTTCAGGTGGCAGCGGTCGATCAACGCCATCAGTGCCAGTTCCTCGTCCGAGACTGGCTTGGGGACGTGATAGAACGTCGAGCGTGGTAGCTCCAACAAGGCGCACTGACGACTCACTGGCAGCGGTTCCTTCCGGTCTACCATTTCTTTCCTCTGGGCCCGTGAATCCGTTCGAGCCCGCGTTCTAAAAAATCATTCTCCATCGTGAGCTGGCCGATCTTGGCGTGTAATTCCTGGACCGTCTCGGCAGCGTCCTCGGCCTTCGTCGCGCCCTTGCCGAAGACATCCGGGGCGCTGTTCAGCAGCTGCTTCTTCCAGTCGGTGATCTGGTTGGCGTGCACGTCAAACTTCTTGACCAGCTCGGCCATCGTTAGCTCGCCCTGTATCGCCGCCAAGGCCACTTTGGCTTTGAATTCAGGTGAATGGGTTCTTCTCTTCCTTCTCATCGCTTTTCTCCAGAGCAGGATGCTCATGATGGAGGAAGGCACTTATCTCCGTCCAATGACTGTCCAATCAAGTGGGTCCATCTCTACCAACCTAATCGGAGCGAACCTCGCTCCCTCAAAGAACCTCAATAAAGGGGATTCTGAACTGTCGCCATGTATCGGCTAGGCATACCCTCTAAACCAGAATAGAACAGAAGAACAAAAGAAAATAATTAAATAATGAATTGATAAATAATTATTATAATGACTATAAAAGTAAGAATAATCAATAAATAATCATTATGTTTTAATCTCTTTTCTATCTCTAATTCGCTTTTAAAAGCCCTCCTTCCTATACATATTTCTTTATAGGGAGAAGGGCGTTTAAGTGCTTGCCTAACCTCTACTCTGCGACATCTCCAAGGATCACTTCATCCGTCATCGTGGATTTCACGAAGGACCGTCCCTGTCGAACCCATCCACCCCTTTCATTCAACCTATCGCCGGCTTTACGGAACTGACTGGGAGTGATCGTTGCATTTTTCTTGTTCTCCAGCATCTGCTTCAAAACCTTGGAGGACACCTTCCGATCCCCGGACTCGTCCAGAATGATCCTGATTTGATCAGCCAACTGATCCGCTTTTGTCGGTTCCTTCCTGGTCAGGAATCTTGGTTCGTAGTCCAGCCATTGAACACCGGGCATCACCTCAGACAGCAGCGGCTGGATCACGTTGAGATGGTGGTGGAACAGATACACATCCATCGCCAGCGCCTTCCCGGTGTCTGTATGACGACAGGAGCCCCGGCTTAGTGCCTGGTAAAGGAAATGGGCCTGTTCCGCAAAGTGAATTCGGTTGATTTCACCTTCCTCAATGGAAGCCTCCAGACTACGTTTCTGCCCTACCGCACTCGCTGCAACTTCGGACAATGGCAAGTGTAGGACCCCTGCAAAAATCACATGCTCGCAATGTGAGTAGGAGTTCAAAGATGTCTCCATACCCCAAGTCAGGAAGTTGATCAGGTTCCGCCCTTCAGCATCCTTGGCTTCGACATCAACTCCCGCATTCCTCAGCGCTGTCTTGAGACCTTCGACGATATCGATCTTTTTCTTCTTGAATGTGAAGATCAATACGCCCTCTCCCGGTTTGCTCCTCTGCACCTGCTCGACGATTTCGCACACCTCGGAAGCCACTGTATTGTTGTACCCATGCTCAAACTCACCTTCGATGTAACTTCGGCCGCTTCGGGATTCCAGACAGTGAACGCGCACATCCTCGTACGACTTTTTGAAACCGGTCTCGACCATCTGGATTGAATCGTCGATGTGCGCCAGCTCCCTGATGGGATAGGACGCATCCAGAACCACCACATTGTCGAGCTTGTCCGGAATCACGATCTCGTAGTGGATGAACGCATCCGATTCACTTGTCCGTATTGCCCGAAGATCGAGATCGATGACATCCAGAAATTGATTCAAGACGCTACCTTTGTAGCTGCCGCCCAACACCTCCTGTAGGGCCTCGCGTTCTTTATGGTAAAGCTCGGTGTGCTCGAACTTCACCAATTCTTCTTGGCCAATTCCCAAGTTCTTGGACACTTCGCCCAGGCGGGTACTGACTTCTAGGAAGTATCCATGCAGGAGGTGAGCTTCTTGGGATTGTTCTTTCCCCATAATGCGATCTGATTCGAATGCGCCCCTCCATTCACCAATACCCTTCTGCAGCTCCTTGAGGCTAATGCTCCATCCATCAGCGGCAATGAGGCTTTCATCCCAGATCGTCAGGTCCCGTGGCTTCCCCTGGTACCCATATTTTTCCAACTTGTTGGCTTTACGGAGCCTCTCATGTGTCACGAGCAGATAAGGCCGAGACCCTATCTCACTGTCCGGTATCGATTCCTCACTCGCGGTATTGGGTACGGGACACTCCCGATCAAAATCTGGATCATGCTTGTATCCGTGAACAAGCCCGATCTTTGCCTCCGGGACACCCTGAGCCAAGAGGTCTCGTTTTAACTCACACAAGGCCTCAACTTTTTCAGCACAGACCATCAAGCCTCGGTCAAAACCACAATCCTCCAACCTTTCACACAAGGCGATGATAGTTGTTGTCTTTCCGGTCCCTGTCGGCATTGGGACAGCAAAGCGACCACTTTTGCCCTCGAACAGGATTTTCCGGTAAAGCCTCCCTATTGCCCTCACTCCCTCTTGGTGCTGATCGTTCAAACTGTTTCCGAAATTCTCCAGTATTTTCTTCGCCTTCCAGCCGACGTTCTCGCCGAAAGTTTCTTTCATTATTTCCTGTTTATTCATTCTTATCTCCTAAATTCAATTCAGCAGTTAGATGCCTCCAAATAAAAAAAGCGTGACAAGCACGCATAAAAAAAGCGCGACTGGTGCGCTTAAGTTCGTTTCGGTTTTAACGCCTCTCGGAAAGTAAGACACATGGGCGCTTAAAAAGTTCAACCCCTAATCTCTATTCCTCTCTGACCTAACCGATGGCACAAAGACAGTCTTCATTTAAGATCAATCTTGGTTAGCTGGAAGCTCAAAGCAATAATCTCTATTATAGGACGATATTCAGCGAAATACTGTTGTAGAGCCCTAAAAGTCAGCGTATATTGTTTATCTTCGTATTTTGTCGAAACAACAAAACCCCTCATTGGCAATTCCCGCCCAATAGCACTTAGCGTGAAATCGAATTCGTAGAAAACAGCAGGTTGCTGGCTTAATGTTGTTATACCTTTCCTGATAAGCTTAACATCAGGGTAGTTCTTCGACAGTATGCTGCTCACCAGAACGTCTGCATTATCGTGCATCATCGTGGCATATTCATTCGGTGATAGCTCTCTTATGTATCGGTTACGGATGACAGTTACATTAAAATCTTCACCGTCAGGGCTCTCGACCCGAATGACCGTTTGTGGATAAACAGCCTCCCCCCTATTCCATGTCTTGGGGTACGACACTGCAAACTTATAAATTGCGCTTGTAAATGCGTGATAGTTAGACTCCGCCTCACTCAAGGACGGGGGAACAAACAGGAGGGCGAACGCGGTGAGTATTAATTTCTTTACCATTCGACCAACTCCTTCCCCATTCTCCGCTCATCAAATTTTCTATAGCAAAGCCACACCCAACGAAAAGCCGCTACCACTTTTACCTCTGTGGTTTTTATCTGACTGTCGAAGCGCTAAAGAATCAACCTCATCCTGTTCGGTCGATACTTACCAATCCGGCAAAAATTCAAATCTTCTTAAAGGTAACCAAACTTCCCCAGAAACCCGAATACGCCCCCAACGTACCCAATCCACCCGAAAACGACTAAGACTCGTGCCAGCGTGGCCCATGCTTGCAGGCCTGAGTAAACTTTCGCCGCACGCCAGATCCCAATAAGTAGAAGGGGCCGATAAATTGAATCCAATATTACAATGCCCAGAGCAATGGGTGTGGCTCCCGCATCCACAGCAATCACCAACGCGACTGTAGAAACCAGGCTTACTAGCACCCCAAAAATCCAGAACATCCGAGGTAAGCCGGGATCACCCCTCAGGAATTGGCTTAAGGCACTCACCTCCTCAGCATCTTTAAAAGCATCACTGTTGTAGTCAGCACTTGCGCTATTTTTTTTGTTCTCTCTGCGCTGGTCGTCCCCAAGACCTCTTTGTCCGAGTGATTCCATACGTTCTATGAAGCTGGTTTCTTCTTGAGAATTAGTAGCTGGCAAGTTACTCCTCGGATCTATCTCGGCTCTATCTTCTGCTTGCTCAACCTTCTGAAAGTCGAGGCTATCGTAGGCTATTTCCCATAGAGCAGGTCCAATTCGACGCCCCTCTCTTTCGCGGCTATCCAGTTGCATAAGGAGCTCATACATTCCAATACCCGTAATTGCCGAATATTCACTCACTGAGAACTCAAAAGGAAACTTCGTATGCGCCTTATCTAAATAATATCTTCCGTTGATACTCTTCCCTTTATACTTACCAGATTCTATTTTTTTTAACACATCACTTTCTTTTTGCTTCGTCTCCCGAGCAAATTTTGATACCGATGACAAACCAATCAGCTCTTTCCAAGCATGATGACCAACATCAACATACCAATCCCCATCAATCTTTTTCCCTTTAATATATTCAGCAGCCAATAGCTCATTGAGCAAGTCGGCATCAATACGATGTTGTTTTGCAAAAAAAGAAGCTAGTTTAAGAGAGGCGTTTATAAACGATAAATTATTTTCACCGGAATCTTCCATCTCTGCTTTAGACACTGTCACGGTATCGTTACTTGTGCTAGCAATGTCAGAACTTGGGTCCGGCGTCAATACATCACTCGCTTCTCGGTCCTCTATACTGAGTTGTTCTACACGAAGATTTATATACCGATAACGCGCCTTATCAGTATCGCCCTCAGACAACACCATCGCTTTCGCCCAAACGCCCTCTTTTCGTTCACCTTTATCTAGCTCTTCCGTAGCTAATAGATAGTAATCGGAATCATCCTTTGGCCCTTTATTTCGAGATTCTTTCTGATAGATATCTCTATTTAAATCCGGCGAAAAAGTTTGTGGGTTTGGCTTAATGGTGCCTTTATCTATAGCGAAGTATTTTTGGAGATACTCGCCAAGACCACCATACTTTTTAGCCTCACTAATGAGCGAATTAGCGGCCTCCTTGTTATTGAGCGACTTTAACCGTAATCTCTCAATCGCAACCACAAGACTTTTTCTCTGTAGTTCTGATAGATCCTCATCGCCTAGCCGAAACGCGGCGAGAACATCAGCAGATACACTTAAGTAGTAAATCTTTGCTACTGGATTCACCCGACCTCCTTGTCTCGCAAGCCTAGAATTACGCCAAAGCAAGCGGTTCTAATATGGAGCATTTCTCACCCTTCGTAATCACGCAATCATATAGGGCAGTTACCAAATAAGCATAGGACTATAGCGATTGAGCATCTGACGCCCCCAACACCCCGTAGAGCATTAGTAGGCCAATCCCCAATAGGACAACGTCCCTACCTGTCCAAGCGGAGATGCCCTCTCGCCACATCCCAACTAATTGTTAAAGAGCAAGAGTGTCCCTTTCACTGCATAAATCCCACGCATAAAAAATGCGTGACAAGCACGCAACAAAAAAGGCGCAATGCGCCTCACTCTCAAAGATCGTTTTCTGTCCCTCTCTTACGTCGCTCCCAGTCATTGTTTCTTAAGGCCAGGCGGGCTTACTTGAATAAACCGTTCTAGGGCCTAGGTACTCCGCCTACCGGAAGCAATGTACGGGAGATACGCTAGCACGGAAACTTTTTTGTGTCAAATCAAGCCCTGGACTAACCCAGCTTCGCCAGCAAATGCTCATTGCTGAGATGGGTGTAGCGGTTCAGCATCTGAAGCGACTTGTGCCCCGTAATGCTCGCCACCTCCATGAGGGAAAGGCCCTTCTCGAATAGCCTGGAAGTTGCCTCATGCCGCAGGTCGTGGAGTCGAAGATCGTCATAGCCATGCCGCTTGCATAGCCGGATGAAACGCCTGCTGAGGGAATCCGCACTCATAGCCCACACAAGGTCCTCAACATGCTCCGAGGCCTCTTGCAGATTGGTGAGTATCTGCGCGCTCTTCAGTGACAGCGGGATACTGCGGGGGATATCCGTTTTTGACTGGCGTATGTGCAGGACTCTCCTACTGAGATCCACTTCACTCCAACGCAGGTTTGCCACTTCCCCGCGACGCATTGCAGTCTCGATCATGAATGCGTAAACGGGAATATGTGCGATCACTCGGAATTCATCAAGGGTGAGTCGACGCTCCCTTCTATCCTCCACTCGCGGGAGTCGGACAAACGAGACCGGATTGCCACGAGGAAGCACGAACCCGAAATCCCGCTCCCCTGCATTCAGCACACGGGACAGCAACCCCACTTCCTTCCTGATCGTACCGGGACTGACGCCTGCAGAAGCCCTGTTATCGATGTAACGCCTGATTCGGTCCGAGGTGAGTTGGTGCAACGTTATGGAACCAAAAACCGCTCTGAGACGCTGCAGACGGTACTTGTCGGAATATCTGCCAGTAGCCTTCAAGGTGGGCAGTACGCGTTCCTGATACAGATCGAAGAGCACCGCTGTTTTTTTCTTCGCCGCGCTGGTATCGACATAGAGCCCCCTTTCAACCTCACTCTCCATCTTCCGAGCCCATTGCTGCGCGTCAGCCTTGAGCGTGAAGGTCTTGGTCTTACGGACACCAGTGCGGTTGATCTGAGCCTGGTATTTGTTGCCCCGTTTAATGATGGTTGCCATGCATTTTCTCCTGCATTCACTGCAAATGAACTGCAAGAGATTTCGAACAACCCTTAACTCATTGTTTTACAAAGCCTGCGAGTCCTGCGCCCACTGCCCGTGGATGGCCATGAATGCCCTGCAGAATCTCGAAACCGCGCTGCGCGACGGCAGCGGCGAGGTGTTCGTTGAAGAGTCGGTCAGGGTTAAGGCTGTCCGGTCGATTCAGCGCATGCTGGACTTCGCCGCCAGTCGAAAGTGAGTTTTCGCCATCTCTTGCGTGAGATCGAATCAAACCACCCGGTTACGACTGCCAGGTGTCGATGTGGATTCCCGCGACGGGGCCACGTGGAGAACAGCCATTCGCGAGCAAGCTCGCTCCTACGGCTCCGAGGGATCGATCACATGCACGAGCGGCCTTGGCCGCGAAGGAACAGCCATTCGCGAGCAAGCTCGCTCCTACGGCTCCGAGGGATAGATCACGTGTAGGAGCGGCCTTGGCCGCGAAGGATCTGCTATTCGCGAGCAAGCTCGCTCCCACGGCTCCGAGGGATAGATCACATGCACGAGCGGCCTTGGCCGCGAAGGATCTGCTATTCGCGAGCAAGCTCGCTCCCACGGCACGGTAGTTAGAACAACCGGGTCGCGTAGGAGCGGCCTTGGCCGCGAAGGATCTGCTATTCGCGAGCAAGCTCGCTCCCACGGCTCCGAGGGATCGATCACATGCACGAGCGGCCTTGGCCGCGAAGGATCGGCTATTCGCGAGCAAGCTCGCTCCCACGGCTCCGAGGGATCGATTACGTGTAGGAGCGGCCTTGGCCGCGAAGGATCGGCCATTCGCGAGCAAATCCGCTCCCCGAATTCATTCCATCGAACAGCAGACGCTACTGCGTCGAGCTGAAACGGAGCCGCTGAGAAGCGCCTGAGCACAGCCATCCCCATCGGAACCGGGAAATCCCGGCCGCCCCGCTGAACTCAGTAGTGATTCGCCTCGATCAGGCGGGCCGCGTTGGCGGCGGTTTGCGAGGGTGATTCACGCGCCAGCGCGAGGGCCTGCTCGGCAACGTCCTGCCAGTGTGCCGCCGCCTTCGATGGCAATTCTTTCAGGGCGCGTTGCTCCCCCATCATCCAGGCCTCGTAGGCGGAAGACAGCGCCGGAAAGATCGACTTGCGCATGTTGCCCAGGTTGCCGATGAAGGTATGCACCGAGGCCTGGGAGCCGCCCTGCAGCAGCATCGGCAGGGTCTCGAGGCAATCGGCAAGGTGGTCACGCACCGCACGCAGCATCAGTTCGGCCGGGGTGCCGAGCACACTCAGGAGCAGTTCCTCCCATGCTGGCCCCAGCATTCGTCCCGCACGGTACTCACCTACCTCGTGCGCCCGGATCACCGGCATCTCGTCCGCCGTCATCCGATCCAGCGCCAGTTCCACGTCCTGCTCGAAGGGATAGCAGGCGAGCGCGCGGCCCATGGCATTGTCCGGCCGACTCCACAACCAGGACTCGTATTTCTCCCAGAGGAACTGGCGCAGTGATTCGCGCCGCAGGTAGATGGTGCGACCGCGGGTCATGGCCGGTGGCGCGTGCAGGCCGCGAGCTATCTCCCGCTGACCCACCCAGAGCTCGAAACCATCCTCGCCTTGCTCGTAATCCAGCAATTCCGCGAGAAAAAATTGCGCCCGCCCCGACTGACCGAGTCCGCCGCTGTACACCAGCTGATACTCGCGCAGGGCGCGATTGATCGGCTCGACATCGAAGGGATCATGCGCCTCCCCGGCTATCCGCAAGGGGCGATAATCCGCCTCCTCCAGCCCCTCCCAGACTGCCTCCCGTTCGCTCAGCCAGTCGCCGATCGCGTCCTTGTCCAGCCGCTGGGCGTGCCCCAGACCCATTTCCCAGCGGTAGAACTCGCGCATCTTCATCAGGTAGGTGCACAAGCCGTAATCGGTGCCGTGACGAGCGTCGGCGATGTGACAGTTGTGCTGCACGTCGCCGATCAGCGCTTCGATTTCCGAGGACATCTGCAGGGTGCTCCAGTGCGATATTCCGAGTAAAATACTCGGCTATTAACGCAAATTCCATCCTAATTCGAGTAGCAAAAACATGGCATTGCGCATCAAAAGCCGCTGGCACGACGACGAATCGGAACGGTCACTGGAGGAAATCGCGGGGGCCCTGGCATTCATCAGTTGGCGGATTGCCAAGGACAAGGCCATCAACCTGCACGGTGAAGACTTTCTCTACGAGACGGATGAACAGCGCATGGCTGTCATCGTGGAATACCTGATTTTCCAGCTGCAGGTGGTCGATCGGATCGCCCACCAGCGGCTGGGATTGAATGAGGAAGAGCGGCGCCAGCTGGTAGTCACCCTGGCCAAACACCTGGCAGGCCATCTGCAGGACAACTCCGTCGACCTGTTCGGACCGGGCGACTACATCGCGCCATTCGTGCAGAAAATGAACCAGCGTGGCACCGAGTACGCCGAGTTCAACTACGGGGCAGACGGCCCCTCCTACCCCTTCATGCGTCACCTGGGATACGAGATCCAGCAGATCATGGGGGAGACCCAGGCCAACCGTTGGGTCATCGACCAGGTCATGGACAAGGACGGCCTGGAAGTGAACCGTGAAATCAGCCGGGCGATCGACAACCTGTTCGACTGATCACCAATCGACAGCCAACAAAAAAGGCGGCCAGGCCGCCTTTTTTGATCTGGATTCCGGGTCGCTTACTTGGCCCAGTTACCGAAGTTGTCGGTGCTCTTCTCCTCACCGTCGGTATAACCGGCCTCGTAGGCCTCGGTCACCCGCTGCTCTTCGCGCTTGGGGTTCTGCAGGTAGCCCGCCTGCCAGCCTTGGATGTACTCCTCGTCCACACCCATTCCTTCCATCTTGGTCACAGCGTCGTAGTAGAACTGGTTCATTTCCGGTCTCCGATTGACTATCCAAGCCGCCCGTCTAGCACGGCGCGACAACTCAGAATCGCCGGGAAAAGGCCCGACGACAACACCCTTGCCTCGACTTGCGAGTTGGCTCGGGCGGCTTAAAAAAACGGGCATTAGAATAGTCTAAATTACTGGCCTCTGACAAGGGTTAAATTCCCCGCCGGGATGGCGCCGCTCGCGTCACCGACGGACGTCCGCAAGCCCTCGGTCTGTCCAGGGTTGACCTTTACCGGGCGTTTACTCAATCTTGCCTGCCTCAAGCGGCAAAGAAGACGGAGATGAGATGCGCCCGGCCCAACTGACAACCGTACTGGACCGAGAATTCGAGAGTACCGCAGAGGGCCATCATACCCCGGTGATGCTCTGGGGTCCGCCTGGCGTCGGCAAATCCGACATGATCCGGCAGACAGCGGAGCGTCACCAGGTGCAGGTGATCGATATCCGGCTCTCCCAGATGGAACCCAGCGACCTGCGTGGCATACCCTTCCGCAAGGATGACATGGTCGATTGGGCGGTACCCGCGATCCTGCCGGACGGCGCGCGGCATGGAATCCAGGGCATCCTGTTCCTCGATGAGATCACATCCGCTCCGCCGAGCGTTTCCGCCGCGGCCTACCAGCTGATTCTCGACCGCCGCCTGGGCGAGTACCAGGTGCCCGAAGGCTGGGCGATCTTTGCCGCCGGAAACCGGCAGGGTGACCGCGGCGTCACCTACACCATGCCCGCTCCCCTGGCCAACCGCTTCTCGCATTTCGAGGTGGACGCCCACCTCGACGACTGGGTCGCGTGGGCCTACCGCAACGGCATCGACGAACGCGTGATTGCCTTCCTGCGCTTCCGCCCGGAACTGCTGTTCGACTTCGATCCGGCACACAATCCGATGGCGTTCCCCTCACCCCGGTCCTGGGAGTTTGCGCATCGCAGCCTGCAGAAGTTCGGCAACGAGTCGGAACTCCTGCAGGGCACTTTGCAGGCCTGCGTGGGACCGGCGGCCGGGATCGAACTGACCGCCTTCGTCAACAGCCTGGACAAGATGCCCGATCTGGACGACATCGTCGCCGGGCGCGAAGTGCCGGTGCCGGAAGAGATCGACCTGCAGTATGCGGTCGCGGCCGCCCTGGTGGGGCGCGCTATCCGGGCACAGGGCGAATCGAACGCCAACGACGTGACCGGACACATACTCGATTACGCCGGCACCTTCCCGCAGCGTGAAATGGGCGTGATGCTGGTTTCGGACCTGCACCGAGCGATCGGAGAGAGCTTGTTCAGCGTGCCCCAGTTCGGCACCTGGGCGAACGCCATCGCGGACGTGATGCTGTACGAATAGGTTGTACAAGAAGTCTGAACCGCGAAGGACGCCAAGGTCGCGAAGGTTTATTGGCCACAAGCTTTACGTTTGGTTGATCCCTATCGCTGGCACGACGCCCCGAACCACCCGCAGCATAAACCTTGGCGCTCTTCGCGCCCTTTGCGGTGAATAGCTGGATGAATACCGAAATAGATCGTGCAAGAGGGACAAACCGCCAAGGACGCCAAGGTCGCGAAGGTTGAATTGCCCGAGCCTCACTGTTGAGTGATTTTCCTCGCTGGCACTGCGGCCCGAACCACCCGCAACAAAAAACTTGGCGCTCTTCGCGCCCTTTGCGGTGAATAGCTGGATGGATACCGAATAGATCGTGTAGATCATGCAAGAGGGGCAAACCGCCAATGCCGCCAGGTTTGACTTGCTACAAGCTGGATTACTGGATGATATCCCTCACTGGCACGACGCCCCGAACCACCCGCAGCATAAACCTTGGCGCTCTTCGCGCCCTTTGCGGTGAATAGCTTTATGGACATCGAAAAGATCGAGACCAAGCTGGCCGCGGCCCGCACCAAGCTCATCCTGGACAAGCCCTTCCTCGGCGCGCTGGTGCTGCGCCTGCCGATGGTCGCGGCCGATCCGCAGTGGTGCCAGACGACTGCCACGGACGCGCGCAAGTTTTACTACAACCCGGAGTTCATCGACTCGCTGTCCATGGGTCAGACCCAGTTCATGCTGGCGCACGAAGCGCTGCATTGCGCCCTGTCCCATTTCGCCCGCCGTCAGCATCGCATCCGGCACCGCTGGGACCTCGCCTGCGACTACGCCATCAACCCGTTGCTGATGGAGGACGACCTGCCGGCGCCGCCCAACATGCAGTTCATGCCGCAGTATCTCGGGATGACAGCGGAAGAGATCTACCCGCTGATCGACGAGGACGACCAGACCGAAACCCTGGACCAGCACGTCTATGACCAGGACAACGAGTCCGGCGGTGGCGAGCAAGGCAAACCACCCCCGCGCAAGCAGCAGGACGCCGAGCAGCAGCAGGGACACCGCCCGAGCGAGGGCGACGGCCAACAGGACCAGGACGAAGGCGGTGGCGAAAACCCGCAGGAAGAGCGCTCTGACCAGGGCGAGGGCCAGGGTGCACAGCCGGAACAGCAGGAATCCCGTGATGGCGATGGCGATGGCGAAGGTGAGGACGACCGGCAGGATGAGACACCACAGGGCGCGCCCACGCCCCAGCCGCTGAACGCGAGTGAGCGCGAAACGCTCGAAGTGCAGTGGCAGCAGCGTCTCGCCGGCGCGGCGCAGCAGGCCATGCAGGCGGGCAAACTCGGCGGCACCATGGCGCGCTTGATCGACCACCTGCTGCAGCCACAGCTCCCCTGGCGCATGCTGCTGGCGCGCTACATGACCGCCATGGCGCGCGACGACTTCAGCTACATGCGGCCTTCGCGCCGCGAGGGCGATGCCATCCTGCCCTCGTTGAAAAGCTCTCAGATCGATATCGCGGTCGCATTGGACACCAGCGGATCGATCCGAGCCCCGGAAATCGAGGAATTCCTCTCCGAGATCGCCGCCCTCAAGGGTCAGATGCGGGCCAGGGTCACCCTCATACCCTGCGACTCCTGTCTCGCCCCCGGAGCCCCCTGGGTGGTTGAGCCCTGGGAGGATTTCGATATCCCCGAAAGCCTGTCCGGCGGCGGCGGAACCGATTTCCGCCCGGTGTTCGAGTGGATCGAAACAAACCATACCAACCCCGAGCTGCTGGTCTACTTTACCGATGCGAGGGGCCTGTTCCCGAAAAGTGAACCGAACTATCCGGTCATCTGGCTGGTCAAGGGAAAGGAAAAGATACCCTGGGGTCAGAGAATCCAACTCAACTGAGTCGCATGCGCATCAAATTTCCCGCCCTGCTGTTATCCGCTTACCTGTCGCTATTCCCCCTCGCCAGCTTATCCAGCAACCCCGAGCTGAACCTGCCCGACCTGGGCACCAGCGCCGGCGGGATCATGACCCCCAAGGCGGAGCAGGAACTCGGCAAGGCCTTCATGCGCAACGTGCGCCGCCAGGAAGCCGTGCTCGAAGACCCGCTGGTCGATGACTACCTGCAGGAACTGGCGGGACTCCTGCTTCGGCATGGCGATGCGGCGCGCAGGGAGTTCCATTTCTTTGCCATCGACAACCCGGATATCAATGCGTTTGCCGGACCGGGAGGGCACATCGGGATCTACACCGGTCTGATCCTGACAACCGAGACCGAAAGCGAACTGGCCGCGGTCCTGGCTCACGAAATCGCGCACGTCACCCAGCAGCATCTTCTGCGGGCCTGGGAGACCGCGGGCAATCTCAGTGTCCCTACCGCGGCTGTCCTGATCGCATCGATCGCGCTCGGGGTCGTGGCCGGTGGCGATGCCGGCATTGCCGCCGCCAGCGCCGGCCAGGCGGCCCTGATCCAGAACCAGATCAATTTCACCCGAACCAACGAACAGGAAGCCGACCGCATCGGGATCGACATCCTTGGCAAGGCCGACCTGGACGTGAATGCGATGCCCGCCTTCTTCGCCCGCATGGACAAGGCGAACCGGGTATACGCCAGCGAGCTGCCGGAATTCCTGCGCACCCACCCGGTGACCACCAACCGCATCGCGGATGCGCTCAATCGGGCTTCCACCTACGCCTACCGGGCGCCGAGAGACGACCTGCGCTACCAACTGCTCAAGGTGCGTCTGATGCTGCGCGATGAACGCCTGCCACAAGTCACCATCGACGAACAAAAGCGACTGCTGGAGGAGGGTCGCTACCGGAACCGCCAGGCAGCGCAATACCACCTGGCCATGCTCCAGGCGCGAGCGGAGCGTTTTTCAGAAGCCGATCGCCTGCTCGCCGAACTGGTGGAACAGCGCCCCGGGATCCCGGAGTTCGTGATTGCCAAAGCGGACTCGGAACATCGCCTGGGTGAAGGAACGAAAGCGCTCAAGCGCCTCCAGGACGCGCTCGCGGCCCGCCCCGGCAGCAGGGCGCTCAACCTGGCCTACGCGCAACAAGCCATGCGCCTGCAAAAAATGGGTCCGGCGCGCGAGCAACTGGAGAGCTACCTGAAATACGCCCGGGACGACCCCGACCTGCACGCGCAACTCGCGCGCCTGGCTGGCGAGACCGGAGACAAAATCGCTGCGCACATCCACCAGGCGGAAAACCACTACCTGAGGGGGCGGCTGGACGAGGCCATCCTCCAGCTGGAAATTGCAGGCAGGGAGAAGGGACTGAGCTTTTACGACGCCTCCCGCCTGGAATCGCGCCTGGAGGAAATGCGCAAGGAAGAACGCGACGCAAAAAAGCGGGAATAACTCCTGGCGAGTTACGTCTATCGTTGGATTGAAGCACCTGGCGCGTGCCAAAAGATTAGTATTTACTAATGTTCAATCGCTTGAAAAATAAGGGGAATAACGGTTGCGTTCTAGCCCCGAAGCATTAAGCTAACGGAACTAAAACAAAACCCGGAAAGTCTCGAATATCAGGCAGTAACTGCCCGAGCAGAAGACTGGGGCCTCATAACGAAACTTTTGATCCACACCAAACTGAGCTTAGGAGGATTTGCGATGCGGAAAACCGTAAAGAGCGCTACTGCTGCGCTGTCGCTGGCAGCGCTTGTTTCAGGCGCAGCCCTTTTGCCCCAACTGGCCATCGCGGCGGACGCCGCATCGGTCGAGAAAGGCAAAGCGGTCGCATGGGACCGGAAAGGGGGGAACTGTCTGGCATGCCACATGATGCCGGGAGCCAACCTGCCGGGCGACATCGGCCCACCCATGATCGCCATGAAGGCGCGCTTCCCTGATCGGCAAAAGCTGTACGACCAGATCTACGACGCTACCATGTTGAACGCCAGCTCGCGCATGCCGCCGTTCGGCCGCTACGGGATTCTCTCCAGCGACGAGATCGACGCCATTGTCGATTATCTCTACACGCTTTGAATCGCCGTTGACGGCTTGAAACTCTGACTACATTAATTTCGTTCAGGAGAACACACAACGATGAACACCGATACTAAACGTCGAGTCTTCCTCAAAGGCTCTCTTGCCGCCGGCACCGTGGCGGTAGCCGCCGGCGCGGGCCTGCTTGCGCCTCAGGCCGTACTGGCCGCTTGGCCTGAGAAGGCATTCACTGCCAAGTCGTCGGAAGATGCGCTGAGCGGCGCCTTTGGCTCCGCAGCCTCCGAGACGTCGGAGCAGATTAAGATCAAGGCCCCGGACATTGCCGAAAACGGCGCCGTGGTACCGGTAACGATCACCAGCGATATCGCCGGCATCGAAACCATCGCTCTGCTGTCCACCGCCAACAACGCCCCATTGGTCGCGCTGTTCAACATGGGCCAGGGTGCAGCCGCGGACGTCTCCACCCGCATCAAGATGGGTAAGACCGGTGACGTGGTCGCCGTGGTCAAGGCCGGCGGCAAAATGCTCTCGAACCGCAAGTCGGTCAAAGTAACCATTGGCGGTTGCGGCGGTTGATCCGGTTCCACCTGTCTTAAATTTGCGGAACAAAATTCGAGGTAATTACTCATGGCGAAAAGTTCAATCAAGATTCGGGCGAAACTCAAGGGCGGCGTAACCACCGTCAAGTGCCTGATGAACCACCCGATGGAAACCGGTCTGCGCAAGGACAAGAAAACCGGCAACCCGATCCCGGCACACTTCATCCAGGATGTTGTTGCCAAGCACAACGACGCCGAGGTGATGAACGCACAGTGGAGCGGCAGCGTTTCCAAGAACCCGTACCTGGCGTTCAAATTCAACGGTGGCGCGAGCGGGGATTCCGTGTCCATTTCCTGGACCGATAACAAGGGCGCGAGCGAGTCCGCAACCGCCAAGATCAAATAACCGGGGAAACTGGCACAGTCCGGAGCGGCCTCGCATAGCGGTGCCGCTTACCCACCCCGTTGGGAGGAGATGAGAGATGAAATTGAAAAAGCTGGCTATTGCGGCCGTGTGCGCCTTCGTGGCGGGTAGCGTCTACGCAGACAAGAAAACCACCGAGACGACTCCAGCCGAAGACGTTAATACCTACCGCGACTACTTTATGAAGCGCTTCCCGGGAGTACCTTTGGAAGAGTACGCCAATGGCGTCTATGCAATCGACAAGGTGTCGCGCGATAACTGGGAGGCGGTCGAGGAGTTCCCACCCTACGAGCCGATGATCGAGGACGGCGAAACGATGTGGAACACGCCGTTCGCCAACGGCAAGACCTACGGCTCCTGTTTCAACGACGACCCGGCCCAGCGCAAGAACTACCCGCACTGGGACGATGCCCGCAAGACCGTGGTCACCCTGCCGATGGCGATCAACGAGTGCCGCACCGCCAACGGTGAAAAGCCACTCAAGTACAAGAAGGGCGCAATCGCAAACCTGTTGGCCTACATGGCTTATGAGTCGCGCGGTCAAAAGCCGACTGCGGAGATCCCGAACGACGATGCCCTGGCAGCCTACAACAAGGGAAAGCAGGTGTACTTCGCTCGTCGCGGCCAGTTCAACTTCAACTGCGCCTCCTGCCACATGCAATCCGCCGGGCAAAAGGCGCGTGCGGACATCCTGAGTCCGGCACTGGGACACACCACCGGCTGGCCGGTTTACCGCTCCAAGTGGGGCGAACTCGGCACCCTGCATCGTCGCTACGGTGGCTGCATGAAGCAGATGCGTGCGGCGCCTTACAAGGCGCAGGGCGAAGAGTTCCGTAACCTGGAGTACTTCATGACCCACATGAACAAGGATATCGAGTTCAACGGCCCTTCTGCGCGTAAGTAAGCGGGATTCACCTCCCTGCTTGAAGTCGAAAGCCCGGCACCTGCCGGGCTTTTTCTTTGCGCGTATCGAGAGGGATAAGGGGTCAGGGATCCCCTGCTCGCGACCCTATATCGCGATCGTGTCCGGGGTTTTGGACGCTTCGGACGGCTGCTCCAACTCATCCAGTACCGAAATATCGTCGCTGTCGAACAGGCTCCCGAGATTCTCGTCCAGAGATTCCGCGAGAACAAGGGAGCTGTCCTCGTCTTCCTCCGCGGGAGCTGCCGCGAGCTCCAGAATGTCGTCTTCTTCCGCCGTGGCACCGTCTTCCCCGGTAACGAGTTCGACGACCTCCCCCAATGCCTCGATATCCTCTTCGATATCTTCCTCGATCGCCGCGTCCTCCATGCGCGCCCCGGATTCGTTTTGCATGGATTGGGGTTCGGGTTCGAAATCAAGCGCTCCGATCTCTTCGTTAATCGCGACGACAGCCGCATCCACGGGGTCAGGAGCCGGATCCCGGGCGATTTCCACACCGGTCTCGACCTCGGGTCCCGGAGAGGAAAGCGCCGCATCGGGAATCGCGTCGAACGCCGCGGCTTCCCCGTCAGACACGTCGTCCCCATCGGGGACCGATGCGATCTCCACTGCGGGTTCTGCTTCGTCACTGGGGGACTCCTGCTCCTCCCCAACGATGAATACGCCCGAATACTCGGTCAGCATCCGGCTCAAGGTATCCATGGTGACGCTCAACTCATCCGAGAGACGAACGTTTTCCTGACGAAGCGCTTCGAGCTCCGAATCGTCCATAGATGGGCCATCGGCAACCGCTACAGCACCGCCCAGTTCGTGGTATGGCGCGATCGCCCGCTCCAGTTCCAGCTGGAACTGGCTGGCCGAACCGCTATGACGACCGGCGTAAATACTGGCAAATGCCTGCAGGATGCGGAGCTCCTCGCGCACGAGCGCCGTTCTGGCCTTAACCAGAGCGTCGCCCGACAGACCCATTTTGTCCTCCAGGAAGGTGGCGATGACCTCTTCCCGCTGGCTCTTTTGGCGACGCACACCCTCGATCAGTCGTGCCACCGCTGCGCGGTCCCTCTTGGCGGCACCGCGGTGCCGGATCCAGAAGATCAACAGGAATACGAACGCCAGCAGCGCCACTTCGGCGAAGCCGAGCGCGACCCACATGCCGACCCCGTTCACGCGGCCTCTCCCCGGGTCGACTGGACGAGTGCCGCCTGCGCCGATCCCTGACTGCCCTGGTTCTCCGCCAGGTCGGCATCCATGGCGGCGATATCCTCATCCAGAGACAGGGCCGCTGCCTCTGGCCGGCGCTTGCGCCACCACCAAACGCCCAGACCCATACCGATCAGGACGAGATTGGCGATGCCAAAGGCGATTGCCGGCATGACCCAATCAACCCCCTCCTTGGGTTCCTCCTCGACGGCTGCCTGCTGCTCCGGCTGTGTGTCGGCCGCGGGCGCCTCGGCGACCTCGGCCTCCGGTTCGGGCGGCACAGTCTGCGCGGAGGGCGTGATTCCCTCGGCATAGACCGGCCCTATCTCGCGCGACAGCGGGTTACCCTGCAGCGTCTTGCCCTCAACCCGGACAAAAACTGGCAGGTTCGGGTCGATCAGGGGATAGCCGCCGTCCTTCAGCTCCAGCGGCAACCGCGCCTGACCCTGACCCTGCCAGACCTCGAGACTCGCCCCCTCTGCCATAACGGACCGGGTCAGGGTGGCGACCGCCGCCATGTCGTCTCCTTCAGCTTCGATCACCAGGCTCGCCGGCTCGTGCACCGCCAGCAGGTAGCGCTTCTCGCGCATGAAGGTCGGGCTCTCGATACTGAAGACCAGTCGTACCTCCTGCTGCGCTTCCGCGCCCGAGAAAGTCACGTGGTAGCGTCCATCGCCGGCCTCCGGGTCGCCGTTCATCCCGTCGTCGTTCAATCCCAGCGGCTGCTTTCCTTTTGCGGTAATTGCCGCCGAGCTGACATCCAGAAGACGCAAAAACGCCTTGCGTCGGACAGGCTGCCCCTTGTTGTTCAGGCTGGCGCCCAGCAGGAGCGGCTCGCCGGCCGCAAGATGGGCCGGGGGGGCCGAGGTCTCGAGCTTGAGGTCGGTCACGATCATCACCCGGTTATCCGGATCCAGATCGGCCTCGATTGACCATTCACCGCGCGCCGGCGAGTTCAGCGTGACCAGGTCGTAACCCTGGTCACGGAACCACGCGACCCCGGCGATCAAATCACTGTCGCCGAAACGCTCCCCGGAAGGCGAAATCAGGACCGGATCCGCCGACCCCTGCTCACGGAACAACAGCAACGTGGCCTCGCGCACGCTCGCGTCGACGGTGAAACGGTTTTCCTTCAGCGGCACGCCCTCGGGCCGACCGACCTGCTCGAAGACCTTGAGGAACACCCGCTGCAACTCGTCCGCCTGCTGCACCTGCTGGTACCAGCCGCCGGTCTCGCCGGACAGGCGTTTCATCAGTTCGTGATCGGCGCGGTCGGAGAGCGCGATGGTGTGCACCTTGGCCGCCAGTGACTGCAGCCGGGGCAGCAACTCGGTGAGAATCCGCTCGCGGGATGCATCGCTCTGCGCGGCGTTCTTGGAGACATCCACCATGCCGTCGGTCAGCAGCACCAGGTGCCGGTTGTGGCTTTCGGGAGCCCCCTCCCAACCGGCGAGGGCATCCTGCAGGACCCGCTCGATATCGGTGAACATGCCCGGCGACTGGATGCGGTCGGATGACGCGAGCGCCTTTTTCTTCCAGTCGGGGTCGACTTCGGCCAGCGGGACCAGGGGGTTGCTCCACTTGGCGAAGGTCCAGACACCGGCGCGGGTACCGGGTTGCAGCAGTCCGACCAGCATTCTCAGGGCCGGACGACGCAGGTTCTGCGGGTCGTTCTGCTTCATGCTGCCGGATATGTCGATCAGGACCCGCACGTCGTTTTTGTCGGGCGGTGCTGCATGTGCCAGCGGGAGCAGCGCAATCAACATGCCTGCAATAAAGCGTTTCAACCAGTCGATCATTATTTCCCCCACCCGCGACAGTCCACATCAACGGCCGTAACGGCAGGCCCGCGCAGGACTTTAGGAAGTTAAGGAGCTGTGGAGAGCCTTGGATTGCGCGCAAGCCAAGTTGGCGCCGTCTCTATTGGTAGGGGTTGGCCTGATCGGGGTGGACCGGCAGGAAGCGCCGGTAGGCCCATTGATACTGCTCCGGCGCCGCGGCCACGCATCGCTCGACCGCGCGGTTGAGCGCCGTCGCCGCGATCACGGGGTCCGGGTCGGCTATCGCGGCGTCCGCGCTGAAAGACTGCATGCGATAGCGGCCGTCGGCCTGTCGCTGCGCCCAGCAGAACAGGACCGGCGTGGCGTGGCGTGCGGCGAGGCGACCGAGCAGCGCCATGGTGGCGCAATCCCTGCCGAAAAACGGCGCAGTCACCGCGGCCGCGCCCGCCGACTTGGGTACCTGGTCGGGCAGGATCGCGACTACCTCGCCGGCCCGCAGCGCCTGGTGGAGAGCCCGTATGCCGCTGCGCGAGGTCGGCACCATGTTGATCCGGGCAATCGTGCGACCGGCGGTCATGAGCGGTTCGAGGAACGCCTGCCGCGGCGGCCGGTACAGGCCGGTGATGCGCAGCGACTGATCGATGCCGCTGGAGACCATCTCCCAGTTGCCGTGGTGTGGCATCGCCAGGATCAACCCCCTGCCCTGCCCGGCCAGTTCACGCATGCGCTCCGGCAGGCCATTGGGATCCACCCGGCAGGAGAGATCCTCGCGGGACAACCAGATACGCGGCATCTCGGCAAAGGTGAGCGCGCTCTGCACCAGGCTGGCGCGCGCCAGGCTGTCGCGCGCCAGCGGCGCGAGATCAGGATAGGCGATCGTAAGGTTCGCACGCACATTGCGCGCCTCGCGCCCGTCGATGCGGTACAGCAAACCGCCGACGCGGCGCCCGATCCAGTGCAACAGGCTCCAGGGCAGGCGTGCCAGCGCCCGCAAGAGCAACGTCAATATCCACTGCATGGACGCTGCACCACTCCAGTTCTTGTTCTATAAGAAGGCATGTACCTGCACCAAGGGAAGACCACATGTCGCACGAGAACGATCCCCGCGCATTATCGCCCAAACAGGCATGGCAGTTGCTCCAGGATGACAGCCGTGCGGTCCTGGTCGATATCCGCTCCTCGATGGAGTTCCTGTTCGTCGGCCACCCCCGGGGCGCCGTGCACGTGGCCTGGATCGACGAACCCGATTGGGATGTGAATCCGGATTTCGTCACCGAGATCCGCCAGCTCATGCTCGGCGGCGTGGTGTGTGATGGCGATGAGGGCTGCGTCCCGGTGATTCTCATCTGCCGTAGCGGCAAACGCTCGCTCGAGGCCGGTCGTGCCCTGATCGAAGCCGGCGTCAAGAGCGTGATGCACGTGGACGAAGGCTTCGAGGGCGAACTGGACGACAAGCACCAGCGCAGCACCGTCGGCGGTTGGCGTTTCCACGGACTGCCCTGGGAGCAGTGCTGAGCCACGCCTTGTTACAATCGGGGTCCAGTTAGGTGTAATCAAACGCTTCATGACCCCAGCCGTTCTCCTGTGCAGTGACGACCTCGCCGCCCCCCTGCCCGATTTGTTACACAAGTATGGTGTGCTGATCCAATGGGTCGAGCACGACGAACCGATTCCGGGAAGCTTCTGGGGCGAGGGCGAAGCGGGCCTGATCGACAATCGCCTCTATCTGCGCCCGGACACCCCACTGCATTCGGCCCTGCACGAGGCCTGCCACTATATCTGCATGGACCCCGAGCGCCGCAAAGGACTGCATACCGATGCCGGCGGCGACTACGATGAGGAAAACGCGGTCTGCTACCTGCAGATCCTGTTGGCGGAACATCTGCCCGGCGTGGGTGCGGCGCGCATGCAGCAGGACATGGACAGCTGGGGTTACAGCTTCCGTCTGGGCTCAGCGCGCGCCTGGTTCGAGCAGGATGCACAGGATGCCCTCGACTGGCTGATCCGTTTCAGAATCGTGGATAATGACCGACAATCCACCTGGAACCTGCGAACAATCGAAACTGAAGTAATCTCCAAAAAGGGAAGCGAAATGATCAAGAAGTGCCTTTTCCCTGCGGCCGGCTACGGTACGCGTTTTCTCCCGGCGACCAAGGCAATGCCCAAGGAAGTCATGCCCATCGTTGACAAACCGTTGATCCAATACGGTGTCGAGGAAGCGCTCGATGCGGGCATGTACGACATTGCGATGGTCACCGGCCGCGGTAAACGCGCGCTCGAGGACCACTTCGACGTCAGCTACGAACTCGAGCAACAGATCATCGGCACCGACAAGGAGAGCAAACTCGACGACATCCGCCGCCTGATGGATGAATGCAATTTTTCCTACACCCGCCAGAAAGAGATGAAGGGATTGGGTCACGCGATCCTGACTGGAGAAACCCTGATTGGACCCGAGCCCTTCGGCGTGATCCTCGCGGACGACCTGTGTGATGGTGGCGGCGGGGATGGCGTCATGACACAGCTGGCCAAGATTTACGCCAAGTACCGTTGCAGCGTGGTGGCGATCGAGGAAGTGCCGACCGAGGAGGTCTACAAGTACGGCGTGATCGCCGGCTCCGAGATCGAAAACGGGCTGTTCATGATCTCGGACATGGTGGAAAAGCCCACGCCCGAGGAAGCGCCGTCCAACCTCGCGATCATCGGCCGCTACATCCTGACCCCGGACATTTTCGATATTCTGCGTGAGACCCCACCCGGCCGTGGTGGCGAGTTGCAGATTACCGACGCGCTCATGCTGCAGGCCAAGCGCAACATGGTGCTGGCCTACAAGTTCCGCGGGCATCGCTTCGACTGCGGCAGCATGGAAGGTTTCGTCGCCGCCACCAACCACTACTACGAGCTCTCCAAGAACGGCGACTGAGCCGTTGCCGCCAGAACCCGGTTCACCGTCATACCCGGGATGTAGGGGGCGGCGTCGTCGTGTGGCTGTTCAGGAAAGGCGCGCCTGCATCTCTATTCCGCGCAGCCGGTCAACTCCAGGAAAGCGCGCGCCTTGTCGCGGGTCTCGGCGAATTCCGACTGCTGCCGAGAATCCGCCACGATGCCGCCCCCGGTCCAATAGCTGAGCACCCCGTCCCGACGCAGCAGGGTGCGAATCGCGATGCTGCTGTCGAGACGGCCGTCGAATCCCAGGCGAAACACACTGCCGCAATAGATCTCGCGGCTGACCGGTTCCAGCTCATCGATGATCTGCATGGCGCGTCGCTTGGGCGCACCGGTGATCGACCCACCTGGAAAACAGGCGCGTAACAGGTCGATCGCATCCTTGTCCGCCTGCAGGCTGCCAGTCACGGTGCTGACCAGATGATGCACGCTGGCGAAGGACTCGAGCGCGAATAGCGCCGGTACCTCGATGGAGCCCGGCCGGCAGACACGCCCCAGGTCGTTGCGCATCAGGTCCACGATCATCAGATTCTCCGCGCGGTCCTTCTCGCTCGCCGCCAGTTCCGCGCGCAGGCGTGCATCGCTGGCGGGGGAATCACCGCGTGGTCGCGTGCCCTTGATCGGGCGGGTGACCACCCTGCCCGCGTCGAGCGACAGGAACTGCTCCGGGGAATTGCTCAGCACCTGCAGGTCGCCGTAATCCAGGAAGGCGCCGTACGGGGCCGGGCTGGCGCTGCGCAGGCGCCGGTAGAGGCTCCAGGCATCCTCGCCGCTGGCGGCCTGCAGGCGCCGGGTGTAGTTCACCTGGTAGACGTCGCCTTCGCGGATATATGACTGGATGCGATCGAAGCCCTCGCGGTACGCCTCGCCCGAGAGGCCACTCGAGAGCAGGCGGGCCGGCTTCGCCTTTATCGCAGCCGGCGGCGGGATGGCCTCGAAACGCTCGCGCAGATCGGGCCAGCGACGACGTGACTGGTCCGTCAATCCCAACCCGACCAAGCGGCTGCTGCGCGTGACGTGATCGACAACCAGGGCCCAGTCGTATAAACCGGCGCAAAAGTCATCCGCGTGCCGGCCGGCGCGCCTCGGCGGCAGGTCGTGCCACAGCCGGCCCAGTTCGTAGGACGCATAACCCATCAGGCCGCCGCAGAACGGCACCTCGCTACAGGATCCATCCGGGACAGCCAGCGCGCGGCGCAGCAGTTGCGCCAGATCGACGCCTGAGGCATCCGCCAGTCGCATCCGCTCAATTGGTGCGGCACTGAGGATGTCATAACGCCCGCTGGTGGAACCCGGCCTGCCGCTGTCCAGCCACACCGGCCATTCCAGCTCCCGAATGCACTCAAAGAACCCGCTCGCGTCCTCCCGGTAGGGAAGCGCGTGTTGCCGGGGCCAGTTCAAGTACGCCTCCCAGAGAAGACCCGGACCCGTTTGAACCCAAGCGGTACGCCCGGCCACGGGGTAGCTGGAGACTCGACGCGCAGCGGTGGGAGTCGATCATCGACTCCCATCGCTATCTGCTCTGACTGGGAATGTCCCGCCCGCGGCCGCGGGGCAGGGCATGATTGGACATACATATAGCCTATTTACCCCGCCCCCGGGGCGGCCGCAAGCGCCGCTTGCAGATGACGGCCGCGACAGCGACCGCTGGCTCAGGGTTCGAAGGACTCCCCCAGGAAATCGAACAGACCGCCGGAATCCTCTGGCTCCAGGTTCTCCAGCACCTGCACCAGGTGCGCCGCCGTGAAAGCCGGCGTCTGCAACTGACCCGGCTTGACTCCACGTTGGAATGGAGCGGACAGGCGGGTGTCGGTGGTGCCGGGCTGCAGGCCTACCACCAGGTGCGGCGCATTGCGCAGGCGCAACTCGATGGCGAAGTTACGAATCAGCATGTTGAGGGCCGCCTTGCTGGCGCGGTAGCTATACCAGCCACCGAGCCGATTATCACTGATGCTCCCAACCCGCGCGGACAGGATGCCGATGCGTGCCGGGGTTTCCCTTTTCAGTAGCGGCAACAGGTGTTTGAGAAACAGCACGGGGCCGACCGCGTTGATCCGGTAGGCGCGCATGAGATGCTCGGCATCCAGTTGGCGGAAGGTCTTTTCCGGAAGATGATCGGCGTCGTGCAGCCAGCCGGTCGCGATCCAGATGCGATCCGGGGCCAAATCGAGAGGGATTCGCGCCACCGCCTCGGCTATCGATGCCTCGGCTTCGATGTCACAGCCAATGTCACTCACCGCCACGGGTAAGCGGGCAAGCGCCGAGGTGTCACGCGCGAGGCGAGTCAGTCGAATGTCCTCATCCAGGCTGGCCAGGTGCTCACACAGGGCCTGCCCTATCCCACCGCTGGCGCCGACGACCACGACATGCCGGGGTTGCGCCCTGGTCAATTCCGCGGTGACTGCCTGCGGATCGGATTTCGTACTCATGGCGGCAGCTATAGCCTCCCGACCACCAAGCCCTGCCCCGGTTGGTCCTCATGCAGCAGTTCGGCGAAACGTTGCTCGCGGTAGAGAAAGATTTCGTCCAGCTGCGGCCGTACCAGGCCCCGGTCCAACCAATGCGAGACCACTGCCGGAAGAAAGTTCGGCAGGGCGTAGGTCACCTCGTCGAGCATGCGGGTGCCTCCACTCTCGGCACGGAAATGGTGCTCGTGGCGCCAGTAGCTGTAGGGACCCAGGAGTTGCTCATCCACAAACAGACCCGGGGGCTGATACACGCTGATCAGGGTGCGCCAGCGCAGGCGCAGCCCGAAGCGCCGGATGGTGTAGTCGATCAAGGCGCCCTCGCGCATGCGCACCGGCGCCGGGGTCAGCTGACGGAAATCCAGGGCCCGGGGCGTGACCAGGCTGAGGTTCTCCGGGCACTCGAAAAAACTGAACACCCGCTCCGGGGGAAGCGGGAACCATTGCTCGTGTCGGTAGTGGAACAGCGGCAGCCCGGCCATTTCAGGGTGCCTTGCCGCAGCTGTTGCTGTCGCAGCGACGTGGCGTGCGCCAACGCAGAAAGAGCGTGTAGCCCTTCTCCATGACCGGCAGCAGGCGCAGCCCGGTGACCAGGCGCGCCAGCCAGCGGTAAGCCGGCAGCCATGACCACAACTGGACGAAACCGGCCGCGCCCGTGTGCCAGCGGCCGTTCGCGTCGCGCACATGGAATCGCGCCATGGCCTGCGCACGGCTCACCCCGAGGTCGCTCGGATCATTATCCGCCTGGGTGATGTCGATCCAGTCGATCCGGTCCGCGCCGCGCCGACGGCGGTAGTGCGCGATCTCGCGGCTGCACAGCGGGCATTGTCCATCGAACAGCACCAGCGGCGCGCCCGATGCACGCGCGCCAGCCTGCGATGCCTGATGGGTTGCTGTTGTGGATTCAATCATACGTTCGATACTCCCAGTTCGATGTCGCTCTGCTTCGATTGGCGACCGCACAGCGCAGTCAGGTCAGAAGACCGACCTCTTGCAGGTATTGAAGCTCCAGCGGGCGCGCCCCTGCGGGTCGACCTCTTCCACCCACAGGCCGAAAAGACGCTGCCCGAAATCGGCCTGCTCGGTCTGCATGACCGGATTTCCATCGCGCGCCAACTCGGCGCCATGACCAGGGGACAGGCAGAAACGATAGCGATCGCCGCTGTCGACTCCCTGGTAGGCCTCCACCAGGCGCTGCAGTTCACTGGCATCCTGCGAACCGGTCTGCGGCCCGTAGCGCTCCGCATAGAATTTCAGGGTCGCGCGTGAGAGGTCCTCGCGGCTGAACGGGCGCAGGTATTCGAGATCGACGCAGCGGGTCTGTCCCTGCGCGTCGCTGTACAGGGTCGCCGCGTAAAGACGCATGAACACCAGGTAGCAGGCCTCCGCGCTATCGACTGCCTGCAATCGCTGGCCGGCAAATTCCAGGCTCCAGGCAGGGCTCGCGAGGAGCAACAACGGCAACAAGTATCTTTTGAGTGATCGCATGCTCAATCCTCCTTACGGAAAGCCAGAGTGACCTCGCCAACCGTGAAACCGAACTTGCTCACCCGGGCGCGGTTCAACAGCACCCCGTCCGGCTGCAGGAACATCCAGTCGTCGAACCGCACATCGACGGTATTGCCGTTGTAAGGCAGGCGCATGGTGTAGCGCCAGTTGAGGGCGTTGCCACGGGCCTCACCGGTGGCTTCCCCGACCACGTCCGCAGCGGTGCCGAGATAGCGATCCGGCCCGCTGCGGCGGATCCGCCAGATACGCTGTTGCTGTTCACCATCGGCGTAGACGAAATCTTCCGTCAGGGTCAGCACCTCACCCTCGATCTCACCCACGATATCCACCACGAAGCGCCGCTTCGGAAATCCATCGCGTCCCTGAAATATTCCCCAGGCCCGCGTCTCGCCGGCGAAATACTCGAACAGGTCCAGGCGGGGCTCGGTTTCGGGCAGATCGGCGATCCGCATGCCGCTACACCCCACTGCCAGGAACGCGAACATAGCGACCAGAATCCAACGTACTCTCTGCATGGGAGACCTCCTGTGCATGGTTTGTGACGGTGGCGCCTTGCCAGCGGTGAGCCGAGCGGAACACCGCCCAAGCCACCAGTAGCTTAAGCAGCGCCGGAACCAGGGCGTAGAACCAGGGAAGCAGCGGATTGGCGGCCGCTTCGGTTTCGAACGCCTGCAGCAAAGGCAGGCTGATGCCGACCGCGAAGGCCAGCGCGAGCTTGCCGGCCATACCGAACAGGCCGAACGCGGAGCCCTCCTGCGGTCGCCCCTGCGCAACGCTTTCGTCGTTGGCAAGACGCGCCAGGATAGCCGCCGGCAGCGCGATGTCGGCGCCCAGGGTGGCCCCGGTCACCAGGCAGATCAGGCTGAAAATGAGCAGATCGCCGGGGCCGAGCCAGGCCGCCGGCAGGAACGCAATAGCTGCCAGCAGCGCCGCTGCGCCCCAGGTGCGCGCATCCCCGAAACGTCCCGCCAGGCGCAGCCACAGCGGCAGGGTCAGAATCCCCGCGCCGAAGTAGACCAGCAGCAACCAGCCGCTGTCGGCCATTGCCAGCCCCAGGCGTTGCTCCGCGAACATCAGGAACAGGGTCGCAGGAATGCCTGCCGCGAGGGCGTTTGCGAAGTGCAGGCCAAGCAGCCGCCGCGCCGGGCCACCCGGCAGGCGACCCGCTGGCGCTTCCGGCGACGACGCGCGCGGCCCGGATCGGCCCTCGCGCGGCAATGTCCATGCCGCCGCAACCGCTAGCGGCAGCAGCACGCTGATCAGCCAGGCCATGCGCACCAGCGGACCCTCCTCACCCGGCATGGCGGCCGCGATCAGGGCGAACAGCGCACCAAGCAAGACCCCCGCCTCCCGTCCGGCAGACAGCCGGCGGCGCGCGTGATCATGATCGGCCAGCTCGGCACCCCAGGCGTGATAGGGGACGGTGATCAGGGTCCAGCCCAGGTAGGTCAGCCCAAGCGCAAGCAGGAGGTCGAGCGGCGTGGTGTCCGGGCCAGGGCGAAACAGGTACCAGACGCCGATCAGCACCAGCGGCGCGCCGGCGGTGATCCACGCCAGGGGATGCACCCGGGTACGCAGCCGATCGGCGAGGCGACCCATGAGCGGATCGGTAACCAGATCGAACAGGCGCGACACGAACAGCAGCAGGCCGGCAAGCCCCAGGCCGATCGCGGGAAGCTCGGCGTACACCTTCGGCACGTACGCATACAGCGGCAGCCCAAGCATCGCCAGGGGCACCGCCGGGCTGGCGTATGCAATCAGGTACCGGTATCGCACCCTTCCTCCCGAGTGATGCTGAAGTGCACCAGGTCAATGCGCCCGTCCCGGAATCCGGCCTCGCAAAAGGCGAGATAGTAGGCCCACATCCGACGGAAGCGCTCGTCGTAGCCATTGTCCTCCAGCCAGGATGTCTCCGCGGCGAAGTCCGCATGCCACTCGGCCAGGGTGTCCGCATAGTGCTCGCCGAAGCGCTCCATCGAGCGCGTGCTCAGCCCGGCCGCAGCGGCATGTGCGTTCAGGTGACGCTCGCTCGGCAGCATGCCGCCCGGAAAAATGTATTTCTGGATGAAACCACCGGCCTCGCTGATATAGCGCTCGAACAGATCCTCGCGGATGGTGATCACCTGGAACGCCGCCCGTCCACCCGGACGCAGGCGGGCGGCGACGGTGTCGAAATAGGTCTGCCAGTAGCGCTGCCCCACCGCCTCGAACATCTCGATCGAGACGATGTGGTCATATTCCCCGCGCAGGTGGCGGTAATCGCGCAACAGGATCTCGACCCGGTCGTGCAACCCGGCTTCCCGCACCCGGGCGCGCGCGAAGTCGAACTGTTCGCGCGACAGCGTGATCCCGGTGACCCGCAGGCCCTGCCGGGCGGCGTATTCCGCAAAACCGCCCCAGCCGCAGCCGATCTCGAGGATGTGCGCGCCTGGCTCCGGATCGATCATGTCCAGCATGCGCTGATACTTGCGCTGCTGCGCGTCGAACAAGTCCTCCTGGCCGTCGAAGATCGCCGCCGAATAACTCATGCTGGCGTCCAGCCAGCGCGCATAGAAGTCGTTGCCGAGATCGTAATGCGAGGCGATGTTCCTGCGGCTTCCGCGCAGGCTGTTGTGATTGAGCGCGTGTTTCAGGCGCCCCAGCACCCTGACCGGAAGGGCGCGGCGTTCCGAGTCGCTCAGGTGATCGATGTTGATCGAGAGCAGATACAACAGACCCGCCAGGTCATCGCTCGACCACTCCCGCCGCACATACGACTCGCCGAAGCCGAGGTCGCCGCCAAGCAGGACCGAGCGCGCGAACGCGAGCGGCCGATGGATCCGGATCTCCGCCTCCGGGCCTTCCTGTTCTCCAGTGAGGCACTCGGTCCGGCCATCCTCGAATACCACCCGCAGGCTGCCGGCACGGATCCCGGCGAACTGTTGCAGGATACGCTTGCGGATCCAGCCCCAACCGGAGAGGTTCAGTTGGGGGTTTTGGAGCAGGATGGGATCCGACGTCATGGGCTGACCTCCTTACTGGGTGGTTCGGGTTTGTGCTGGAAAGACACGCCACGCATCCAGATCTTGAGGGCATGCCAGTGAATGCCCCCGAGGACCTTGGCGGTCTGGAAAGGAACCCGCGCAAATTGCCGTAGCAGGTTGCCGGTGCTGAAGGCGATCCGCTCGCCGGCCTGGGTGGCGCTCAGGAGTTTTCCCTCCGCATCGCTGAGCTGCACGCTGACCCGAAGCTTGTCGTCGGGCTTGGACAGCACGAATTTGTACTGGCCCTCCACCCGCAAGAACGGTGATACGTGAAACACCTTGTCGCGGCGGGTGCGCACCGGCCAGCCGGCGCCGGCGGCGTCCAGGAGGTAACAGTGCCGCTCGCCGAAGGTGTTGTGCACCTCTCCCAGCACTGCCACGGGCTCTCCCTCGCTCGATTCGCAGAACCATACGCTCAGCGGGTCGAAGCCCCAGCCCAACACCCGGGGCATGCAAAACAGCCGGACCCGCAGTCCCTGTGGGTCGATGCCGTGCGCCGCCAGGGTGCGGTCGATCCAGGCGCGCAGATCCGTCTCGCCGTCCGGCAGGTGATCCCGCGCATGCAGGCTGAGCAGGTTGAAACGATCCACGGAAAACAGCGGACTGATGCGGTCGAGCTCCTGCAGGCGATCGATGTCCACCAACAGGCTGAAGGTGCGGTAAACGAAGCCATAGGTGATCGGCCGATGGCGGCGATGCATCACCTCACAGGCGTACAGGTCGGCGGGCTCGCTCATGCCTGCGGTACCACGATGGCGGGTTCGCGCGGCGGCGTGAGCGCGCGCGAGGCCTCGATCTGTTCGCCCCAGGGCAGGGTCGCGCCGAGCCGCAGTGCCACGTCGACGCCCGAGCGCATGCCGTCCTCGTGAAATCCATAGCCGGTCCAGGCGCCACAGAACCAGACCCCATCGCGTCCCTGGACCGTCTCCAGGCGGGACTGGAGCTGCTGGCTGCCTGCATCGAAGACCGGGTGGGCATACTCGAACTCCGCCAGCACCTGACCGGGGTCGGGTTCGCGCACCGGGTTGAGCGTCACGAAATAGGGCGTCTCGGTGTTCAGGCGCTGCAGTGAGTTCATCCAGTAGGTCACGCTGACCGCCTCCTCGCCCGAGCGCGCCGCGCCATCCAGGTAGTTCCAGGACGCCCACACCGCGCGACGTTTCGGCATCAGCGCCGGGTCCGTGTGCAGCAGGACCCGGTTGGGTTGGTAGGGCACCGAGTTCAGCATCGCTGTCTCGGAGGGGCTGGCGTCGGCCAGCAGCTGGAGCGCCTGATCGGAGTGGCAGGCGAATATCACCTGGTCGAATTGCTCCCGCCGGCCATCCTCGAGACCCAGCTGCACGCCCTGTTCCAGGCGGCGTACAAACGCCACCGGGCTGCCTTCCCGGGCGCGCACCGGGCCGAGATCCGATACCAGGCGCGATACATAGGACCGCGACCCACCCACCAGCGTCTGCCACTGCGGCCTGTCGACCAGATCGATCAGCCCATGGTTGGCGAAAAAACGCACGAACGAGCGGGCCGGGAAATCGGCGACCGCTTCGCGCGGGCACGACCAGATGGCCGCCGCCATCGGGAAAAGGTAGTCCTGGCGAAAGCGCTCACCGAGACGGTGCCGGTCGAGAAAGTCCCGCAGGCGGCCGTTCTCCATCGCGGACGGGCGTTGCAGGAGTGCTCGCGCAGCCCGATTGAAGCGCATGATGTCAGCCAACATTCGCCAGAAGCCGGGACGCGCCAGGTTACTCCTTTGAGCGAACAGCGAGGCCAGACTGGAACCGGCGTACTCCAGTCGCCCCTGGTCCAGGGAGACCGAAAACGACATGTCGGTGGCGTAGGTGCGCACGCCGAGTTCCTCGAACAGTCGGCTGAGCAGGGGGTAATTCGGGCGGTTGAACACCATGAAGCCGGTATCTATCGCCACCTCGCGATCAGCCTCCTCCACCACATAGGTGTGAGAGTGGCCGCCAAAGCGCGCATCCGCCTCGAACAGAGTGACCTGGGCGCTATCGCGCAGCAGCCAGGCAGCCGACAGCCCGCTGATCCCGCTTCCGATGACCGCAACCCGCTCCTTGTCCATGTCAACTCTCCAAATGTTCAAGTTATGTTTGATTTTTGCCGCTATTTGTTCTACATATAGTTATACAAGATCTCGACAACGTCAAGGTACTGAACATGAAATTTTGGACATTTCTCGTAGCTTCGACCCTGCTCACCCCAGCGGCTCAGGCTCAGTCAGGCACACAGTGCCCGCAACTGCTGGACTTCAGCATGCGCAAGCTGGACTCCAGGGAAGAGGTGCGGCTGTGTGAGGAATACAAGGGCAAGGTGCTGCTGGTGGTCAACACGGCGAGCCGATGCGCGTTCACGCCACAGTACGACGCGCTGGAAAAGCTCTACGCGGAGAAGAAAGACGACGGCCTGGTCATCCTGGGCTTTCCCTCCAACGATTTCGGCAACCAGGAACCGGGCGGCGAGGACTCTATAAAGAAGTTCTGCCGGCTCACCTACGGCGTCAATTTCCCGATGTTCGCCAAGGTCAGCGTCAAGGGCGAGCAGGCGCACCCTTTCTATAAGGCGCTGATCGCGGCGGCCGACTCGCGCCCGAAATGGAACTTCCACAAGTACCTGATCGGCCGGGACGGTCAGCTGATCGACTCCTACTGGAGCATGACCAAGCCCGACAGCCCCCGCCTGCTCAAGGCCATCGACAAGGCCCTGCAGTGACCCAAGTCTCTCCGCGACAAGGCCAACGCAGCGCCTGGATCATCGGCGCCAGCCAGGGTATGGGTCACGCCCTGGCCGGTCTGCTTGCGCAACGCGGCTGGCGATTGTGGCTCTCGGCGCGCCGCGCGCAGCCCTTGCAGGAACTCGCGCAGTCGACCGGCGGAGCAGCCATCGCGGTGGATGCGACCGACCCGGCTGCGCTGCACGCGGCGGCGGAGCGGGTGTTTGCCGGTGAACCGCCCGAGCTGGTCCTGATGAATGTCGGCGACTACCGTCCGATGCCCCTGCAGGAATTCGACATCGGCCTGTTCGAGCAGCTCAACCGCAGCAATTACCTGGCCAGTGTTTACCTGTTGGATGCCGTGGTGCCGCGCATGCGCCCGCACGGCGGTCAGATCCTGCTCAATGTCAGTGCCGCCGCCTACCGTGGCCTTCCGATGGGAGCGCCCTACAGCGCCCCCAAGGCCGCCACCCTGCACATGGCGGAGGCCCTGCGCCCCGAGCTGATGCGCGAGGGGATCTCCTTGCGGGTGATCAACCCCGGCTTCGTGCGCTCCCGGCTGACGGACCGGAACGCCTTTTCCATGCCCTTCCGGATGGAACCGGAGCAGGCCGCGCAACGCATTGCCGACGGCATCGACCGGCGCGGGTTCGAGATCACCTTTCCGCGTCGCCTGACCTGGATGCTCAAGCTGCTCCGCTGCCTGCCCTATCCCCTTTTCTTTGCCAGCGTGAACCGATGGATACTTCGAACCTAGAACAGGCCGTGGCGCGTTACTGCCATTTCTTCGAGACACTCTCGCGCGGCGATCTGCGCCAGCTGGACGCGCTGTTCGCGCCGGATGCGCTGTTCGCCGATCCCTTCAACCGGGTGCGCGGGCCGGCAGCGATCCGCCGCATCTTCGAACACATGTTCCGGCACTGGCCGCAGGCGCGCTTCGATGTCCTCGAATCCTGCGCCCAGGAGGACCGCGCCTTCCTGCGCTGGACCTTCCGACCGGACCCATCGCGCCCTCTCAGCATCGAGGGGCTCAGTCGGGTCGAGTTCGACTCCGCCGGACGCGCCGTATCGCACCGTGACTACTGGGACAGCGCCAGCGAACTGTATGCACGCCTGCCCTTGACCGGCCCGCCTACACGCTGGCTGCTGCGTCGCTCGCAGGCCGAACCCGGGGACCAGGTGAGTGATTGACTTCCCGATCCCATCGTGAACAACTAAGGAGGAAACCCCATGGCTACCCAACTCGAATCCATGCCCAATCGTTACCGCATCGGCGCCGTGTCGCGCCTCACCGGCATTCCCACCGACACCCTGCGTATCTGGGAGCGCCGTTACGAGCTGGTGCAACCGCAGCGCACTGAGAAAGGCGGACGCCTGTACTCCCAGGACGACGTCACCCGGCTGACCATGATCAAGACCCTGGTGGACCGGGGACATGCGATCGGCACCATCGCCCGGCTCGGCGGCGACGAACTGCGCCAACGCCTGGCCCAGTCCGGCTCCGGCCATACCTCGGAGATGGCGCCCAGCCACGCACGCGTCTGCATCGTCGGCGAGGCCCTCTCGATTCGTGCTCGCCACGCGCAGAATATTCCGGAGTCGGTCGACCTGGTCGGGGTGTACAGCGACCTCGATCACTTCGTCGAGGACGAGAACGACTGCGACACCCTGATCATCGAGTTCCCCTTCCTCGACCAGGATACGATCCGCCAACTGCAGGACCCGGGGCTGCGCAATCATGCCAATAACGTGGTGGTCGTATATGCGTTTGCTCCCTCCGGCATTCTGCGCCAGCTGAAACGTCTGCATATCGAGAGCGAGCGCGCGCCCGTCACGCTCGACCACCTCTGGCAGCATGCCTTTACCCCGCCGCAGGGCACGGTCGATACCGCGGCGCTGGCCTTCGATCCGAACCTGGTCACCGCCGAGCCCGCCCCACCGCGCATCTTTTCCAATGGTGAACTGGCCGCGCTGTCGGACATCACCACCACCCTCAAGTGCGAGTGCCCGCACCACATGTCGAGCATCATCGAGACCCTGGTCGCCTTCGAGGAATACAGCACCCGCTGCGAAAACCAGACCAGCCAGGACGCCGCGCTGCATGCCTACCTGCACGTGATGACCGCCAAGGCACGCTGGCTGATGGAGGTGGCACTGGAGAAGCTCGCCGAGGTGGAGGGGCTCGACCCCAGGTCGAGCAGTTAAATCCCGCACAAATCGCGCCAGTAGGTCAGGTGAGAAAGCCTTGACTTGCATGCTCCCGGGCTATATCTATTACCTGAGTAATTTACTCAGGTTTTAACCCGACTGCAGTTAAGGAGATTGGCATGGATTTCACCCAGACCGTCCACCAGCGGAACTTCCTCGAGCAGAGCGCGCGCTACCTCGGGTTCACGCTCGAGGCACTGCGTGACGCCGGCGCAAGTCACCCGGACGCGTCCAGCAGCGGGCCGGATACCTGGATCGACGCTTCGCAGGAGGAAGGCGCATGACTTCCCGCCCCGATGTCATCGACCAGGCGATCGCGCGCGAATACACCCAGGGGTTCGTCACCGACATCGAGTCCGACACGCTGCCCCCGGGCCTTGACGAGTCGGTGATCCGCACTATCTCGGCACGCAAACAGGAACCGGACTGGATGCTGCAGGAACGCCTCAAGGCCTACCGCCACTGGCGCGAGATGCCCCTGCCCGACTGGGCGCATCTCGACTGCCCGCCGATCGACTTCGAAGCGATTTCCTATTACTCGGCACCCAAGAGCCAGGGCGACGGGCCGCGCAGCCTGGACGAGGTCGACCCGGAACTGCTGCGCACCTACGAGAAGCTCGGCATCCCGCTCGACGAACAGAAGGCGCTCGCCGGCGTCGCGGTGGATGCGGTCTTCGACAGCGTCTCGGTCGCGACCACCTTCCGCAAGGAACTGGCCGAGGCCGGGGTGATCTTCTGCGCCATATCGGAGGCGCTGCGCGAGTACCCCGAGCTGATCCGCAAGCACATGGGCAGCGTGGTCGGCTACGCAGACAATTTCTATGCCGCGCTGAATGCGGCGGTCTTCAGCGACGGCACCTTCGTGTACGTACCCGAGGGGGTGCGCTGTCCGATGGAGCTGTCCACCTACTTCCGCATCAATGAGTCGCGCACCGGCCAGTTCGAACGCACCCTGATCGTGGCCGAGGCGGGCAGCCACGTAAGCTATCTCGAAGGCTGTACCGCGCCGATGCGCGACGAAAACCAGCTGCATGCCGCGGTGGTCGAGCTGATCGCGATGGAGGATGCACGCATCAAGTATTCCACGGTGCAGAACTGGTACCCGGGCGATGCCCAGGGCCGTGGCGGTATCTACAACTTCGTGACCAAGCGCGGCGAGTGCCGCGGTGACCGCTCGCACATCTCCTGGACCCAGGTGGAGACCGGCTCGGCGATCACCTGGAAGTATCCCAGCTGCATCCTGCGCGGCGACGACTCCATCGGCGAGTTCCACTCGGTGGCGGTCACCCGCGGCCGCCAGCAGGCGGACACCGGCACCAAGATGATCCACCTCGGCCGCAACACCCGCAGCACCGTGGTCTCCAAGGGCATTTCCGCCGGCGAGGGCCAGAACAGCTACCGCGGCCTGATCCGCATGGGCAAGCGCGCCGAGGACGCGCGCAACCATACCCAGTGCGACTCGCTCCTGATCGGCGACCGCAGTGGGGCGCACACCTTCCCTTACATGGAGGTGCTCAACCCGAGCGCGAAGGTCGAGCACGAGGCGACCACCTCGCGCATCGGCGAGGATCAGCTGTACTACTGCCGCAGCCGCGGGCTGTCAGAGGAAGAGGCCGTATCCATGATCGTGAACGGCTTCTGCAAGGAGGTGTTCCGCGAACTGCCGATGGAGTTCGCGGTGGAGGCACAGAAACTGCTCGACGTGACCCTCGAAGGGGCCGTGGGCTGAACCGATTGATATGAGGAGCATGAAGCACATGAGCCTGTTGGACATTCAAGACCTGCACGTCAGCGTCGACGGAAAACCGATTCTGGATGGCATCTCGCTGCGCATCGAACCCGGCGAGGTGCACGCCATCATGGGGCCGAACGGCTCCGGTAAGAGCACCCTTTCGCACGTGCTCTCCGGGCGCGAGGGCTACGAGGTGACCGCCGGCCAGGTGAGCTATCTCGGCCGGAATCTGCTCGATCTCGAGATCGAGGAGCGCGCACACGCCGGCGTGTTCCTGGCGATGCAGTACCCGGTGGAACTGCCCGGGGTGAACAACACCCAGTTTATGCGCACCGCGCTCAACGCCCACCGCACCGCGAACGGCGAGCCACCGCTGGACGCGGTTGCCTTCATGAAGCGCCTGCGCGAGCAGATGGGAACGTTGCAGCTGGATGACAAGCTGCTCAAGCGGGATGTGAACAGCGGCTTTTCCGGCGGCGAGAAGAAGCGCAACGAGATCCTGCAGATGGCCATCCTGCAGCCACGCCTGGCGATCCTCGACGAGACCGACTCCGGGCTGGATATCGACGCCCTGCGGGTCGTCGCCGACGGCGTCAATGCGCTGCGCTCACCGGAGCGATCCATGCTCGTCATCACCCACTACCAGCGCCTGCTGGAATACATCCGGCCGGACCACGTGCACGTGCTCGCCAAGGGTCGGATCATTCGCTCCGGCGGGCCGGAGCTGGCGCTGGAGCTGGAGGAGAAGGGCTACGCCTGGCTGCTGGAGGACGCGGCATGAAACCGGCAGTCGCACCGAGCGATTATCTGCAGGACCTGCGTTCGCTCCCCGCTCCCGCCGGTGACACCCCGGCCTGGCTCGCAGCGGCACGCAACGACGGCCTGTATCTTCTCGAGCACGCAGCCATCCCGACCCGCAAGAGCGAGAGCTGGCGTTATGCCGGCGCGCAGCGACTCTTCCAGCAACGCTACGCAGCGACCGTCGGGGACGCTGCTGCGTTGCGCCCGGCCGATATCGAGGCGCTGTTCTGTGCCGGACCGGACGCCTTCCGCGTGGTCGTCGCCGATGGGCGCCTGGTGCCTTCACTGAGTTCCCTGGACGGCCTGCCGGCCGGTGTGCACGTCGGCAGCCTGCTGGCTTCCGGCGCGAACCCACCGGGGCTGACGCAGGCATCACCCGGACATCTGGTCGCGCCAGGCCGCAATGTATTCACCGCGATGAACGCCGCCGGTCTCAACGATGGCCTGCTGCTTACGATCGGGGACGGCGTGGTGCTCGATCGCCCCTTGGAGGTCCTGCACCTCGCCACCGGGGGCACCGAGCCGAGCCTGCTGCAGCCGCGCAATCGGGTCCAGCTCGGGCGCGATGCCGCCGTCACCCTGGTCGAGCACTACCTCGGTGACGAGGATGGCGCGTACTTCTGCAACGCGGTCAGCGAATTCGATCTCGCCCCCGGCGCCCGCCTGACACACCTGCAGCACCAGAACCAGTCGCAAGCCGGCATGCACCTGTGCACCGAAGGCGTCCGCCTGGCGGAGGGCAGCGAGTACATTGGCAGCCGTTTCGCACTGGGCGGCAGCTGGGCGCGCAACGAGATCGACGTGCGCTTCACCGGCCCGGACGCCAGGGTCGATCTCGGCGGCCTGTTCACCGTCGGCGAGGGTCAGTTCAACGACATCCACCTCGATATCGCGCATGCCGTTCCGGGCTGTCACAGCGAGTCGCGCTTCAAGGGGCTGCTGCACGGCGCCGGGCGCGGCGTGCTGGATGGCCGCATCCTGGTGGATCGCGATGCCCAGGGCAGCGAGGCGCACCTGCACAATGCCAACCTGATGCTGGTTCGGGACGCAGAGATCGACACCCGCCCGACACTCGAGATCTATGCCGACGACGTGCAGTGCAGCCATGGCGCCACGGTCGGACAACTCGATCCCGCACACGTCTATTACCTGCGATCACGCGGCATCGACCCTGCCACCGCGAAGCGCCTGCTGAGCCTGGGATTCGCGCGCGAGACCCTGGAGCGCTGCCCTTTCCCCCTGTTGGGTGAGCGCATCGACCAGGCCCTGGAAAAACGGCTGGGCAGCCCCGATGTGCAATCACAGGAGGGTTCGGCGTGAGCACGTCGGCCACCCTGGAGCAGGGCCCCGGCCCGCTGGTGACACCGGCAGATGACGCCCGCCTGCCGCAGGTCCTGGACGCCCTGCGCGGCGTGTTCGACCCCGAGATCCCGGTCAACATCCTCGACCTCGGCTTGATCTACGCGCTGGAATTCACAACCGATCGGGTGGTCAAAATAAGTATGACCCTGACCTCCCCGGCCTGCCCCGTGGCCGGTCAACTGCCCGGCCAGGTCGAGGCGGCCGTTGCGGCCGTGCCCGGGGTCGAGGTGGCCGAGGTCACACTGGTTTGGGATCCACCCTGGTCTGCTGAGCGTATCAGCGAGACCGCACGGCTGGAACTGGGAATCTTTTGAGGATGAGCTGATGAATATCCAACTGACTGAAAACGCCGCCGCGCATGTGCGCCAGATGCTGACCGAACACCCGCAGGCCAAGGGGCTGCGCCTCGGCACCCGCAAGAGCGGCTGCAGCGGCTACGCCTACGTGGTCGATTACGCGGATGAGGTGCGCGAGGACGACCAGGTTTTCGAATCGCTCGGCGTCCCGATCGTGGTGGACAAGGCCAGCCTGCCGCACTTGGACGGCATGACCCTGGATTTCGTGCGCACCAACGCGCTCAACTCCGGCTTCGAGTTCATCAATCCGAATGCCAAAAATGCCTGTGGCTGCGGCGAGTCCATTTCCTTCTGAGGCCAGCATGGCAAGTATTGACGACCTGATCGACGACTTTGCCCTGCTCGGCGACTGGGATACCCGCTACCAGTACCTGGTGGAACTGGGGGAACAACTGCCCGCCATGCCGGATGCCCTCAAGACCGAGGACAAGCGGGTCAAGGCGTGCATGAGCAAACTCTGGATCAGCGCCTATCCGGATCCGTCGCAACCCGACCGGATCCGGTTCCATGGCGATTGCGACACCGCAATCATCAAGGGCGTGCTCGCCGTTCTGATCGACATTGCCTCCGGCCACAGCGCGGACGAGATCGCCGCGATCGACTTCGACCGCCTGTTCCAGCAACTCGAACTGGCCGAACACCTCTCGCCCAACCGGCACGTGGGCATCTATGCGATCGTGGACAAGCTCAGGCAGCAGGCGGATGCGCTTGCCGATGACACCGCGCCAGACGCAGCGGTATCCTGAAGCACGAGATAATCACTCTGTTTACTTCTATCCCCTCCCCACGCGTGGGGAGGACCAGGGAGGGGACAAAACGGCCCGCTGTTCTCCCCCATCCCAGCCTTCCCCCACAAGTGAGGGAAGGGGCAAAGGCGAGCAGTAGGTGTAAGTATTCATCCCCTCCCCACCAGTGGGGAGGGTTAGGGAGGGGAAAAAGCGGCTTGGTATTCGCCCACAGTCCAATCCCCTCTTGAAGAAGAAAACAGCAAGCATCACCATCGTCTGAAAAATCGCATGAAGCCCACGCAACGCATCCTCTGGACCCTTGTCATGACCTTTGCATCCCTTGCCGCCAATGCCGGAGACAGCCTCATCATCGACGACCGGAGCTCCGGCGATCTCGGGAGTAACCTCGGTAGCAGCTGGCGCCTGGTCAGCGACAACGTCATGGGCGGCGTCTCTGCGGGCAGACTGACCCCAACGCAGCATGCCGGCCGCGACTGCCTGCGCCTGCAGGGCGAAGTCTCCACGCGCAACAACGGCGGTTTCGTGCAGATGGTGCTGGAGCTCGCCGACGGAGAAGCCATGGATGCCTCGGCCTTCGATGCGGTCGAGATCGAGGTGGCGGGCAACGGTGAGCGCTACAACCTGCACCTGCGCACCACCGACCTGTGGCTGCCGTGGCAGTCCTACCGCGCCGAATTCACGGCCACACCCGAGTGGCAGCGCCTGCAGATCCCATTCCGGGCGATCCACCCCTACCGCACCGGCAAGCCGTTCCGCGCCGATCACCTCAAGCGCATCGGCGTGGTCGCGATCGGGCGGGATTTTCAGGCGGATGTGTGCCTCGCGTCCGTGAGCCTGCGCAAGGCCCAGGCCAACTGAAGCACCGTCTCTTCAAGGCGCTTGGTGCAATAAAACCGGAAAACGCCTCAGGCCTGAACCGGCAGATCGAACAGCAGCACCTCGGCCGCCTCGATGGCCTGAATGACGAACGAGCACACCTCGCTGACCGTGGCCGCATCGCCGCCCTGCAGGCGGGTGCCGTCGAGCTCGACCACCCCACGTGCGACCTGCACATAGGCCAGGCGATCGCCATCAAACTCGTGGGGCACGCTCTGGCCCGGCTGCAGTTGGGTCGCGTACATCAGGGCATCGGTATGCGCTGCCACTGAGCCTTCGCGGCCGTCGGGCGAGACCAGCAGCGCCAGGCGCCCTTCCCGCTCACCTTCCGCCAGCGTCCGTTGGGCGTAGCCGGGCTCGACGCCGCGCCGGTTGGGCAGGAACCAGACCTGCAGCAGGTGCGCCTCCTGCGAGGCCGAGGGATTGACCTCGGAATGGGTCACCCCGCTGCCGGCGGACATGCGCTGGATGTCCCCCGGGCGAATCACGCTGCCATTGCCCATGCTGTCGCGGTGCTCGAGTTCGCCGGACAGCAGGTAGGTCACGATCTCCATGTCGTTGTGCGGGTGGGTGCCGAAACCCCGCCCCGGCGCGATATGGTCTTCGTTGATCACCCGCAGTACGGAGACCCCCATGTGCTCCGGGTCGTGGTAGTCACCGAAGGAAAAACTGTGGTGGCTGTCGAGCCAGTCGTTGACGAAATGCCCGCGTTCCTCAGAGGGTCGGATCTGCAGCATCGGCGTTCTCCGCATGTTTGCCTGGAACCCATCGCATCTTACCCGGGTCGTAGCCCGCCTTGCGCAGCACCTGTTGCAGGTGGGCGCGGGTCGATGGCGGGATTGTTTCCGTCCTGGCCAACACCCAGGCATAACGGCGGCCGGGCGTGGCGATCACCACGTGGCGGTATTCGGGATCGAGCTCGATGATCCAGTAGTCACCCCAGAACAGCTGCCAGCCGAACAGCGAGACGAAACTGACCTCGAGCCTGGAACGCGTTGCCGGGTCGAGCACCCGCGCCACCCCGTGCGCCTCGTCGTACTCGCCGCTGGCCACGCGGCAACGGTTGAGTACGTGGATCGTGCCGTCATCCCGCAGCCGGTAGGTGGCGGTGACGTCTGCGACGCACTGTTTCTGGAATCGGTTGGGCAGGCGTGCAATCTCGTGCCAGGTGCCGGCATAGCGATCGAGATCGACCGAGGCGACCGTTGCAAGCCCGGGGGTCGACGAACCGGCCGGGGCCGGCCCCGGGTGAACGAACAGCAATGCCGCCAACAGCACGCCCGCGATACCGGTGCTCCGGGCAAGCGACATCATGACCCGCCCTGCTCCAGCGACATGACCGTGTGCATGTCCTTGTCGCCGCGTCCCGAGAGATTCACCAGGATGGCCTGGTCGCTGCGCATATCGGACGCAATGCGCATTGCGTGCGCGATCGCATGACTGGTCTCCAGCGCGGGAATGATGCCCTCGCTGCGACACAGGCGGTGGAAGGCCTGCAAGGCCTCGTCGTCGGTCACCGCGAAATACTCGGCCCGGCCGGTGTCTTTGAGCCAGGCGTGCTCCGGGCCGACACCCGGATAATCCAGCCCGGCGGAGATCGAGTGGGTCTCGCTGATCTGGCCGTCGTCGCTCTCCATCAGATAGGTGCGGTTGCCATGCAAGACCCCCGGCCGGCCGGCGCACAGCGGCGCGGAGTGGCGCCCGGTCTCGAGTCCGTCCCCGGCCGCCTCGACGCCATGCATCGCCACTTCGCTGTCATTCAGGAACGGATGGAACAAGCCGATCGCGTTCGAACCGCCGCCGACACAGGCCACCAGCACGTCCGGCAGGCGGCCGTACTTATCGAGCATCTGGCTGCGCGCCTCGCGCCCGATCACGGCCTGGAAATCGCGCACCATGGCCGGATAGGGATGCGGCCCCGCCACCGTGCCGATGATGTAGAAGGTATCGTCCACGTTTGAGACCCAGTCGCGCATCGCCTCGTTGAGCGCATCCTTGAGGGTGCGCGATCCCGAGCTCACCGCGCGCACCTCGGCGCCCAGCAGACGCATGCGGTACACGTTCGCCTGCTGCCGCGCGACATCCACCTCGCCCATATAGACCACGCACTCGAGCCCGAGGCGCGCGGCCACGGTCGCGCTGGCGACACCGTGCTGACCGGCGCCGGTCTCCGCGATGATGCGCGACTTACCCATGCGCCGGGCCAGCAGGGCCTGCCCGATGCAGTTGTTGATCTTGTGCGCCCCGGTGTGATTCAGATCCTCGCGCTTGAGGTAAATCTGCGCCCCGCCGATTTCGCGGCTGAGCCGCTCGGCATGGTAGATGGGCGACGGCCGCCCGACATAATCGGCGAGATCCCGGTCGAACTCGGCCAGGAACTCCGGGTCGTTCAGGTAGCGTTCGTAGGCGGCGCGCAGCTCTTCGAGCGGATGCACCAGGGTTTCCGCGACGAACATGCCGCCGTAGGGACCGAAATGGCCGTGCGCATCCGGGAGCCGCGCTGACGCCGTCCCGCCGCTCCCCTCACCTTCGAACATTGCACTCATCGTCTTGAAATCTCCCGCAGTCGGTCAGGCGGCCTGACCCTTGATGGCAATCTGGTATCTGGATAATGCCTGCTGGCGGCTGGCCTTGAGGTCGAGCATCGGGGCCGGACGCAGGCCGTCACCCAGCCAGCGGCTACGATACTCGTGCTGCGGATCGAATTTTTCCGCCTGGGTTTCCGGGTTGAATATCCGGTAGTAGGGCGCCGCGTCGGTGCCGCAGCCGGCCACCCACTGCCAACCCAGGGTGTTGCTCGGCAGGTCCGAGTCCACGAGCGTATCCCAGAACCAGTGGGCGCCCTCGCGCCAGTGGATGCCGATGTTCTTGGTCAGCAGCGAGGCGACCACCATGCGCACCCGGTTGTGCATCCAGCCGGTTTCCCACAGTTGCCGCATGCCCGCATCGACCAGCGAGAAACCCGTCTCGCCCTGTTGCCAGGCGCGCAAGCGACGACCATCCGGATCGGGCTCCCACGCCTCGGGGCGGTCGAAACGACGGTCCAAAGAGCGGTTGAGACTGTCCGGCCGGGCGTACAGCACATGCCGGCTGAATTCGCGCCAGCCGAGTTCGGAAAGATAGCGGCGGATGCTCGCACGCGCCCCTTCGCTGGTCTCGCTTGCAAGACGTTCGGCGCACTGCGCGAACATCCGTGCCACGCTGATCTCGCCGAAATGCAGTGCGGGCGACAGGCGGCTGGTGCCCGGCATGCCGGGCATATCGCGATCGCTGTCGTAATCCACGATGGCGTCGCCGAAGAATGCCGTCCATTGATCCAGCGCACCCGCTTCGCCCGGCGACCAATGCTTCTCCAGCTTGGCGTGCCACGGATGTGCATCCAGCAGACCCAGACCGTCCACACTCCCCGGGTCCACCTCCAGCGGCTTCGCAAGCGGCTTTGGCGCCGGCGCGAGTCGCTCGCCGAAATCCGCGGACTCGAGTATCTCGCTCGCGCGGCGCCAGAAGGGCGTGAACACGCGGTAGGAACTGCCGTCGGCGCGGCGCAACTGCTCCGGCATCAGCAGGCAATCGTCGTCGAAGACCTTGGGCAGGATACCGGTCTGGGTGAGCGAGTGATGCACCGCATCGTCCACCGCCGCCTGGCCGGGCTCGACCACCCGGTTCCAGTAGACGCGTTCACAGCGGAGATGGTGGGCCAATGCCCGGATCGATTCCGAAACGCCGTCCCGCTTGAGATGGAGAGGAATGCCCAGGGCCGCGAGCTGGGCCTGCAGGGACCTCAGCGAACGGTCCAGGTACCAGCGGGACGCCGCGCCGGGCGCCCAACCGGCGACCCCGTCGGGTTCGTAGGCATACACACCTATCACCGGCAGTCGAAGCGTCTTGCCGTCCTTGATCGCGCGAGCCAGCGCCGGATTGTCCTGGACACGCAGGTCGCGTCGAAACCAAACCAATATGCTCATGCGGATCAACCTCGTTTTTCTTTACATCACCCAGTGACCGGACATTCCGGTGGCGAGAATGGACCCTTAATCGGGACTGCACCCCTCGCAGCTTTGGCCCTCTCCCTTGTCCAAGAGTTGGCCTACCTGGCACGCTTTACGTTTACCTAATGTACAGGTTTTTTTGACTTTAGCAATTTTTTTGTCTAGCTTTGTAAGCATGGCGATCCCGCTAGCGATAGTCGAAGGAGGTCTGCAGAATGAACAGCGCACTTCACCACCGTCCCCGCATAGCCGTGAGCGCCTGCCTGCTGGGACAGCGGGTTCGATTCGATGCCGGCCACAAGCTCGACCGCTTCGTCAGTGACACTTTATCCAAGGTAGCCGAATTGGAACCGATCTGCCCCGAGGTCCTCGCGGGCATGCCGATTCCGAGACCCACGATCCAACTGCGCTCTACCGGGCAGGGCGTGCGCCTGGTCCAGTCGAAGAATCCGGAGGTCGACCACACCGAGCAAATGACGGCGGTCGCGCACGAGCAGGCGGAGCGCCTCGACGGCAGGATTGCCGGCCTGGTGGTACAGCGCAAGTCGCCGAGTTGCGGCCTGGAGCGGGTGCCCGTGTCGCGCGGTAAAGGCGTTCCGGCGCTGCGCGAAGGAGTGGGCATGTTCGTCAAGCATTTCTCGGCCCGCTGCCCGCTCATCCCGATCGAGGAGGAAGGCCGGCTGAACGACCCCGTCCTGCGCGAGAACTTCCTCGAGCGGGTCTACGCGCTGGACCGCTGGAATCGCCTGCCGCCCGATGATGTCGCGGGCTTCATCGAGTTCCACGCCTCGCACAAGCTCAACCTGATGGCGCGCGGTAGCGATGCCTACCGTGCCCTGGGGCGGATCGTGGCCGGCGTGACCCGCGCCACCCTGGCGGAACGCCGCGCGGCCTACATTCCCCTGTACATGCAAACCCTGGCTGAACGGGTTTCGCGCAAGCGGCACGTGAATGTCTTGCAGCACGTGCTGGGATATTTCAAGAAAGCCCTCAGCCCGGAGGACAAGGCCGAGCTGCTGGCGGTATTCGAGTCCTACCGGCGCGAAGAGACTCCCTTGAGCACGCCGGTGGTGTTGCTCAAGCACCACTTGCGCAGGCATCCGAACGCCTACCTCAACCGGCAACACTATTTCCGCCCTTACCCGGACGCACTCGCTCTGCGCGCCCAGGTCTGAGCAAACCGATCAGGAGACCAACGATGAACCCCTTGCAACTGAAACTACAGCGGAAGATCAGCGAGTCCTCGGTGCGCGGCCAAACCGGCAGCTGCTGGATCTGGAACCGTCAGATCTCGAACAGCGGTTACGGCCGCATGGCGGTGCCGACCCGGGACGGCACCCTCACCGAGAGTGCCCACCGGATCAGCTACCTGGCTTTTGTCGGGCCACTCAAGCAGGACGACGTCGTGCAACAGACCTGCGGCAATCGACTCTGCGTCAACCCGGATCACCTGATCCTGGCAGACGCATCGCAGCATGGCGATGCCGCGTGAACGGCATCGCTCAGAGGAGAAAACAGCCATGCGAGTAGCAATCATTGGCGGCACCGGCTTTGTCGGCAGTTACATCGTGGATGCCCTGGTCGAGGCAGAGCACACGCCCCGCCTGCTGGTGCGCCCCGGCCACGAAGGCCGCGTGCGCCACCCCGACCGGGTCGAGCTGGTTTCCGGTGATGTCGCAGACGGCGACGCGCTCGCCTCACTGCTGCAGGGGGCCGATGCGGTGATTTACCTGATCGGTATCCTGCGCGAGTCACCTGCGCGGGGTATCACCTTCGAGGCATTGCAACAGGAGGGCGCCCTCCGGGTCATCGATGCGGCGCGCGACGCAGGCGTCGGGCGATTCCTGCTGATGAGCGCCAACGGCGTGCGCGCGGACGGCACCCCCTATCAGAGGACCAAGGCGCGCGCGGAGGCCTACCTGGCGGAGAGCGGCCTCGACTGGACGGTGCTGCGACCATCGGTCGTCTTCGGTCCGCCGCGCGGGCGCATGGAGTTCGCCACCCAGCTGTGCCGCGACCTCATTGGCGCACCCCTGCCAGGCCCGTTGTTCTTCCCCGGCTTGCGCCTCGACAGGGCCGGCGCCTTCCAGCTCTCGCCGGTGCATGTGCAGGATGTCGCGAGCGCCTTCCGCGCCGCGCTCGAGTCGCCCGGGACGATCGGGCGCATCCTGCACCTGGGTGGCCCCGAGGCGCTTTCCTGGCGGGAGATCCTCGACCGCCTGGCGCACGCCGTGCAGCGGCGCAAGCTGCTGTTGCCTGTACCCGCGATGGGCGTGCAGGCCGCCGCCGCCCTGCTGGATCGCTTCGAGCAGTTTCCGATCACGCGTGACCAGATCCGGATGTTGCTCGAGGGGAACACCTGCCCACCCGACGATCTGCTTTCCCTGGGCATCACGCCACGCCCCTTCGACGGGGCCCAGCTCGCCTACCTCAACGACAGACAGGAATCCGACACATGGCAGCAGAACGCCGCCTGAAGAGCTCCCGCTTCGGGCGGGTCTCGCAACTCGGCCGGCTCGCCGGCGGGATCGCCGCCGGCATGCTCGGCGAGGGTGCCCGTCAGCTGGCCAGCGGCAACCGCCCGGCACTCTCCGACATGCTGCTGACCCCGTCGAACGCCCGTCGAGTCGGAGACCGCCTCGCGGAGATGCGCGGCGCCGCCATGAAGGTCGGCCAGCTGTTGTCGATGGACAGCGGGCAGCTGCTTCCGCCGGAGCTGAGCGCCATGCTGGAGCGTCTGCGCGGGGATGCCTGCCCGATGCCGATCGGTCAGGTTGGGACAGCGCTCAAGGCCTCGCTCGGAGATGACTGGCAGAAAGCATTCCGGCGCTTCCATTTCGAACCCATCGCTGCCGCCTCGATCGGCCAGGTGCATCGCGCCGAACTGCGTGACGGGGCCAGCGTGGCGCTCAAGCTGCAGTACCCCGGCATCCGCGCCAGCATCGACAGCGACGTGGACAATGTCGCGACCCTGTTGCGCTGGTCGCGCCTGGTGCCGGAAGAGATCGACCTGATGCCGCTGCTGGAGGAGGCAAAACGGCAGCTGCACCTCGAGGCCGACTACCACCAGGAGGCGGACCGGCTGATCCAGTTCGGCACGCACCTGGGCGATGACGAGCGCTACCAGTTGCCCCGGGTACATCCGCATTTGTCTGCCGAAACCGTCCTGACCATGGATTTTCTCGACGGCGATCCGATCGAGAGCCTGGTGGACGCCTCCTCAGTGGAACGCAACCGCGCGGCCGCCGACCTGTTGCAACTGGCCCTGCGCGAGGTGTTCGACTGGGGCCTGGTTCAGACCGACCCGAACTTCGCGAATTATCTCTTCGACCGGCGCAGCGGACGCATCCAGCTGCTCGACTTCGGCGCGACGCGCGCCTACCCGGACGCCTGTCGCAGCGCCCTCGGCGACCTGCTGCGCGCAGCGGTCGACGGAGACGATGCCGACCTGGTGCGGGCGGCGGTCGCGGTCGGCTATCTGGGGGAAGGTGACCCGCCGCCGTACCGGCTGGGCGTCATCCGGTTGCTGCGCACCGCAGCGGAACCGGCACACATGGCGAGCTTCCACTTCGGCGAGAGCGATATCGCGCAGCGCATGCGCGACGTGGTCATGAAACTGCGCCTGGAACAACGCTATGCGCGCCTGCCGCCGACCGGGGTCCTGTTCCTGCACCGCAAGCTGGGCGGGCTCTACCTGTTGCTGTCGCGGCTCAACGCACGCCTGCCGGTGGGCCAGCTGCTCGCCCCCTGGCTCGATCGCTCGCTCGCCTGAGCGGGCGAGCCGCGCCAGTGCGTTACCGGATTTGCCTGGATGTCCTCAGCCTGCCATGACCTGATCCTCGTGCTCGGCGATCAACTCGACCATCGATCGCCGGTCCTGCTCGATGCCGACCCCGCGCACGATCGCGTGCTGATGGTCGAAGCACGTTCCGAGTCACAGCGCGTGCCGTCCCATCCCGCGCGCACCACCCTGTTCCTTGCCGCGATGCGCCACTTCGCAGACCAGCTGCGGCAGCAGGGCCTCAGGGTCATTTACATCGCTATCGAGCAGGCCGAGGCGGAGAGCTTCGAAAGCGCGCTCGAGTACGCCATCGGGGAGCACCGGCCCGCCCGCCTGCGCGCCGTGGAAGCCGGCGAACACGGCGTGGCGCGGCGCATCGAGGCGCTATGCGAGCGCCTGCAGCTGCCGCTGGAATGGGTCGAAGACAGCCACTTCCTGTGCAGCCGCGAGGAATTCCTCGCTTGGCGCCACAGCAAGGGCACGCTGCTGATGGAGAATTTCTATCGCTGGATGCGACGCCGTCATGACATTCTGATGCTGGACGGCAAACCCGAGGGCGGACGCTGGAACTTCGACCGCGACAACCGCAAGGGCTTCGGCCGCCAGGGTCCCGGGTTGTTGCCGGCGCCACTGGCGCACCCGCCCGACCGGATCACCGCCGAAGTCCAGGGCCTGGTGGCGCAGCAGTTCCCGCACAACCCGGGCAGCAGCGAGACGTTCAGCTGGCCGGTCACGCGCGAGCAGGCGATCGCCTCGCTGCAGGACTTCGTGCGCCACCGCCTGCCCGACTTCGGCCGCTTCCAGGACGCGATGTGGGTGGGCTCGCCATGGCTCTACCACGCCGCTTTGTCCACGGCGATCAACCTCAAGCTGCTGCATCCGCGGGAAGTGATCACGGCGGTGCTGGACGCCCACCGCGACGGCCTGGCGCCGCTCAACTCGGTCGAGGGCTTCGTGCGCCAGGTGGTCGGCTGGCGCGAGTACGTGCGCGGCATCTACTGGAGCGAGGGCGAGGACTACCTCGAACGCAATGCCCTGCAGGCCGAGCAAGCGCTGCCCGCGTTCTACTGGACCGGCGACACCGACATGGCCTGCCTGCGGGATGTCGTGTCCCAGGTCCTGGCGCACGGCTATGCCCACCATATCCAGCGCCTGATGGTGACCGGGCTGTTCGCGCTGCTGCTGGGGGTCCGTCCGCAGGCGCTGCATCGTTGGTTCCTCGCGACCCACGTGGACGCGATCGAGTGGGTCGAGGCGCCGAACACCCTGGGCATGTCACAGTATGCCGACGGCGGCCTGCTCGCGAGCAAGCCCTACGCCGCCTCGGGGCGGTATATTCAGCGCATGAGCAATCACTGCAGTGGCTGTCGTTACGATCCGGGCAAATCGACAGGCAGCGATGCCTGCCCCTACACCACCCTGTACTGGGACTTCCTGATGCGCCACCGGGAGCGCTTCGCCAGCCACCCCCGAGCCGGCATGCAGTGGCGCATGCTGGAGAAGCTGGCGCCGGCGCAGCGCGGCGCGATCCGCCGCCAGGCAGACCGACTGAAAGAGCGCCTGGCCACCGCATCAGCCAGCTGGTGAACAGCGACTCGCCACAGATCGACTGGCTGCAGCGCGACCGCCTGCCAGTCGCGCCGGGTTTTCCGCAGCGCCTGGTGATCCTGGATTGCGAGACGACCGGCGGCAAGCCGACCTTCCACCGCATCATCGAGCTCGGCCTGGTGATCGTCGAGGACGGCAGGATCGTGCAGCGCTGGCAGTCCCTGGTCGACCCCGAGACGCCCCTGCCGGTCGCGATCCGCCAGCTCACCGGGATCGACGAGGACATGCTGGCCGGGGCACCGACCTTCGCCCGGATCGCGGAGACCCTGCTGCAGCATCTCGAGGGGCGCATCCTGGTGGCGCACAACGCGCGCTTCGATCACGCCTTCCTGAAGAACGAATTTGCCCGCATCGGCGTCAGCTTCCGCGCCAAGCCACTCTGCTCGGTCAAGCTCAGCCGACGGCTGTTCCCCGGTCAACGCGGACATGGCCTGGATGCGATCGTGCGCCGCTTCGGCCTGGCGGTGAAGGATCGTCACCGCGCCCTGGACGATGCCCTGGCGGTGTGGCAGTTCTTCCTGCGCATCGGCGAGAGCATCGCCCCCGAGGATATCGCAAGCGCCTGCGACAGCCTGCTGGCGCGCCCCGCCCTGCCCCCGAATCTCGATCCCGGGGAGATCGAACGCCTACCCAACTCACCCGGGGTGTACCACTTCTACGATGCGGCGGACCGGCTGCTGTACGTCGGCAAGTCGGTCAAGCTGCGCGACCGGGTGATGAGTCACTTCAACCAGGACTACCGCAACCCCAAGGATCTGCGCATCAGCGCCAGCATCGCGCACATCGACTTTGAGACAACCGCCAGCGACCTCGGCGCCCAGTTGCTCGAGAGCCGCCAGATCAAGGCGCTCGCGCCGCTGCACAACCGCCGCCTGCGCCGCCTGGTGCGCCTCTACGAATACCAGCTCGAGCCGGATCGTGAAGGCTACCTGCGGGTGCGGATCGCCGCGGTGGAGCGCCCCGATCCGGGCAGCGACCTGGCGCAGCAGTTCGGCCTGTTCCGCAGCCGCCGCCAGGCGGTGCGACGGCTGGAGAAACTCAGCCGGGATTTCCTGCTGTGCCAGAAACTTACCGGCCTGCAAACCGACCGCAGCCCCGCCGGGCGACCCTGTTTCGCCCACCAGCTGAAGCGCTGCCTCGGGGCCTGCTGCGGCAAGGAACCGGCGGAGCGCTACAACGAGCGGCTCAACAGCGCACTCGCGGACTACCGCACCAGGGCCTGGCCCTGGCCGGGCGCACTCCTGATCGAGGAACGCGGCAGCCCGCCCGTCGAGCCGGTCTGGCACCTGGCGCACGAGTGGCGCTATCTCGGCGCCATCCAGACCCCCGACGAACTGTACGACCTTGGTTACGCGCCGATTCGCGGAGACACCCCGACGACCGTCGAACAGCAACCGGACAAGCCTGACGCCCCCTTCGATCTCGACACCTACCTGATCCTGACCCGCTTTCTGCTGCAGCCGCGCCTGCTGAACGCCAACGGCATCCGCCTGCATCCGCTGACCCGAATCGAGGCCGCCGAATAGGCCCTCACCGTAAACAATCCTTCGCGGGCAAGCCCGCTCCTACGAATCGAGGTTTGATCCATTACCGGGAATCGTAGGAGCGGGCTTGCCCGCGAAGAAAACGGCAACGGTTCCAGAAAGGCGCCGGTTCAAGAATTTCGTTCTTCTGCCGTTACGCCCCCGGACATCCAATCACCGCATTCCCGCTGAGGCGCTCGCGCTGCCTGCAGCCGCGCCTGCTGAACGCCAACGGCATCCGCCTGCATCCGCTGACCCGAATCGAGGCCGCCGAATAGGCCCTCGCTGTAAACAATCCTTCGCGGGCAAGCCCGCTCCTACGAATCGAGGTTTGATCCATTACCGGGAATCGTAGGAGCGGGCTTGCCCGCGAAGAAAACGGCAACGGTTCAAGAAAGGCGCCGGTTCAAGAATTTCATTCTTCTGCCGTTACGCCCCCGGACATCCAATCACCGCATTCCCGCTGAGGCGCTCGCGCTACTGCCGGGTGGCGCATACAGGCCTTGGTGAACAGCAGGCGCATGAGCACCTCCGACAAACTCTTCGATACCTGGTTCGAGCTGCAGCGACAGCTGATCCCCAAGCTGCAACGCGCCTACCTGCAGGTACAGGGGCCCTCCGTGCCCGGGGGCGCCCTGACCCTGCAGCACCCCGCTCAAGCGGATGCCCCCGCCGAGAACCTCGTGCTGGCGGCGCGCCTCGCGCAGCAGTCGCGCTCGCCGGTCAGTGGAGAGACCCGCGAGGGTGGCGCCTCCCCCCTGCTGCGCATCGCCTGTCCGCTGCAGCTGGAGAACCACTATCACGGCGCCATCGTGGTCGAAACGACCCTGCCGCTGACGCAGCAGGCGAGCGTGATCCAGTCACTGCAATCCGGCGCGGCCTGGTTACGCTTCGCGCTGCAGGCGCAGCCCTCGCAAGCCGGTGACAGCCCGTACGGCCGTTTGGCGCGAATCGCCGAGACCCATGCTGACTATCCCGCCCTGCTGACCGCCTCGCTGTTGATGCTCAAGCAGTTGGGCAACTCCACCCGCGTCGCCTGCGGCCAGGCGGACGGCGCAAAGATCACGCTCGAGGGCATCTCCGAAACCAGCGACCTCGACCCGCGCAGCGGCGGCGCCCGACGCCTGATCGCGGCGATGCAGGAAGCCCTTGCCGGCGAACCGCAGACCCTGTGGATCGATACGCAAGGCGCGCAGGGCCATCCAGCGCACGCCGCCCTGGCGCAAGAGAACCGGGCCGGCGCGATCCTGACCCTGGTCCAGGCTGTTGCCGACGGCCAGGCGCTGCTGTTCAGCTTCGAGTTCGCCGACCCGCCCGCCGACCCGGATCATCTGCTCGCGCGCTGCCGCGATCTGGTGGCGATCGCGACCCCCTCGCTGGCGGCGCGCCGCGCCCGGCGCGGATCCTGGTGGCAACGCCAGGCCAGGCTCCTGCGCGAAGGTCTGAGCGCGCTCTTCTCGCCGCTGACGCGCAACCGTCGCCTGGTGCAGGTTGCCGCCGGCGTGCTGCTCCTGTTGTTCCTGCTGAGCGATACCACCCACCGGGTTACCGCCAAGGCGGTGGTCGAAGCGGCATCCCAACAGACCCTGGCGGTACCCTTCGAGGGCTTCATTGCCGAGGCGCCGGTGCGCGCCGGCGAGTCGGTGCAGCAAGGGGCCCTGCTGGCCCGCCTGGAGGACCGTGAGCTCAAGACACGCCAGCGCGGACTTCTGGCCGAGGCCGCCGAACTGCGCAAGAAGCACCGCCAGGCGGTCGCCACCGGAAAACTGAGCGAGGCGCGCGTCCTGGAGGCCAAATTCGAGCAGACCCGCTCGCGGCTGGACCTGGTCGAAGAGCAACTGGCGCAGACCGAGATCCGCGCGCCGCTGAGCGGAATCGTGATCTCCGGCGACTGGCAACGCGCCATCGGCTCCCCGGTCGCGCGCGGCGACACCCTGTTCGAGCTGGCGCCGCTGGACAACTACCGGGTCACGCTGCTGGCGGAAGACCGCGACATCGCCTGGCTGTCGCCGCAACAGACCGGCGAGCTGGTCCTGGCGGCGCTACCGTCGCAAACCCTGCAGCTGCGTCTGGGCGAGATCGTGACCATCGCGGACAGCGAAACGCTCAGCCCGGTGTTCCGGGTAGAGGCGCGCCTGGGCGAAGAACCGGAAGCACTGCGCCCCGGCATGCAGGGCGTGGCCAAGGTGGTCGTGGGCGAGCGTCCCCGCTGGTGGGTATGGAGCCACGATCTGCTCGATTGGCTTCGCCTGCACTTGTGGCGGTGGCTGCCTTGAACCTGGCAACCGGCGCGCCGACCGCGCACTCCGACCCGGCAAGCCCAGGCAGCACGCAGGAGGCCTGGAGTCACTGGCGCCGGAGCCGGCCGCGCCTGCGCCATTCGGTGTCACTGCACCGCATGGACTACCGTGGCCAGCCCTGGGTGATCCTGCACGATCACCTCGGACGGGAACAAATCCGTCTGGACGCCGGGACCGGTGAGCTCCTGCAGGCGCTGGATGGGGTCACCCCCCTGGAGCAGGCATTGCGCGCATCCGGATGCCCTCCCGAACAGGATCCCGAGCGTCTCGCAAAGCGCCTCGAGACGCTCACCCGCCTGTACGAGGGCGGTTGGCTCACCCTGCCGGATCATGCCGACCTCGAGCGCCTGGTCGAACGTGGTGACCAGGTCGCCACGCGGCAGCGTCGCGCCCGCTGGCTGCGCCTGATGTCGCCACGCTTCCACCTGTTTGACCCCGAGCCACTCCTGACCCGCCTGCAAGCGGTCGGAAAGCGGCTGTTTCATCCGCTCACCCTGCTCGCCGGGGCCCTGCTGCTTGGGCTGGCAGTCCTGCTGGGTTGGATGCATTGGCCGGAGCTCGCGCTGTACGCCGCGCAGCGCCTGGATGCGCCGCTCACCTGGCTGCTCCTGGTTCTCAGCTACCCACTGATCAAGGGCCTGCACGAACTCGGGCACGGCCTGGCGCTCAAGGCCTGTGGCGCCGAGGTCAACGGCATGGGCATCACCCTGCTGGTGTTCCTGCCCATCCCCTACGTCGATGCCCGCGCCGCCACGCTGTTACCGCAACGGAGCAAGCGCATGCTGGTATCCGGAGCCGGCATCCTGGTCGAGGCCCTGCTCGCGACCCTGGCCCTGTTCGCCTGGCTGGGGCTGCCGGATGGCCTGGCGCGCGAGACCGCATTCGTCGTCCTCACGGTTGCGGGTCTTTCCACTCTGCTGTTCAACGGCAATCCGCTGCTGCGCTACGACGGCTACTACGTGCTCAGCGACTGGCTCGGGATCCCCAACCTGGCGACCCGCGCCAACGCCCTGTACGGCTATCTGGCCCGTCGCCACTGGCTGGGCATGCGCCATGCGCGCGCCCCGCACAGCGTTCCCGGGGAACGTCCCTGGTTGCTGCTGTACGCCCCTTTGTCGCTCGCCTACCGGCTGGTGATCAGCATCGCGATCGCCTTGCTGCTGGTGAGCCACGTCCCTTCGCTCGGGATCGTATTGGCGGCATGGCTGCTTTTGACCCAGTGGGGATTGCCGCTGTGGCGCCAGTTGTCCGGCCTGGTACGGTCGATCCATGCCGGTGGCAGGGAAAAGAAGCCCTTGTTGCGGCTCTTTCTGGGGCTGCTGCTGGTGGTGCTGTTCGGCCTGCTGCCGCTGCCGGTGAGCACCCATGTGGATGGCGTGGTGTTGATGCCGGAATCCAAGATGCTGCGGGTGAGCGCCGCCGGGGTGTTCCAGCAGCAGTGGGCCCGCGACGGGGATCAGGTCCAGCAGGACCAGCCGCTGCTGCGGCTTGCGGATTCCCAGTTGGACAAGGAAATCGCCGTGCTGCGCGCGAGCGTGCGCGAATTCGAGGCGCTCAAGGACGGTCTGGACATCGCCGATCGGGTCGAGCGCGACCTCGCCCGGCAGCGCCTGCGCGAGGCGCAGGACGACCTTGAAGAGGCGCTGCAGCGCCACGCCCGTCTTACTGTGGCAAGCCCGGCGCCGGGCATCCTGCACCTGATAAGGCGCGACGGCTGGGCAGGCCGCTATCTTCGCCAGGGGGACCTGCTCGGCTACGTCGCGGACCGGGAGCACGCCAGCGTGCGCGCGGTGGCGCAGCAGCAGGACATGGTGCGGATTCGCGCAGGCGTCAGCGATATCCGGGTGCGTCTGGCCGGCGATCCCGGCCCGGCACTCCGCGGGCGGCTGCTGCACCAGACCCCGATGGCAACCGAAAGGCTGCCCAGCGCCGCCCTGGGTGAGCTCGCCGGCGGGGCCATCGCGGTCGACAGCCGCGATCCACAAGGGCTGACAACCCTGCAACCGGTGTTTCTGCTGGATATCGCGATCGAATCCAAATATGGCGGGCGCTTCGTCGGCCGCCGTGCGCATATCACGTTGCAGCACTCGCACGCTTCGCTGTTGTCGCGCCTGTACGATGCGGCCCGGCGCCTGTTGATGTCGGAGCTCGGCGCTTAGATATTCCAGATAAAGCAGCCAGCCCCGGCAGTGGAAACGGCTGTCCGCGTCGCCATCCGATGCCCCCAACTGGACGCGCGGCGCCCCGAGCTGAACGGGTGGCGCCCCTTCAAGATTTCTGCTCCTCAGCCGATGAAATCGGGAATGGGACAATCGGGTGAAAACCGTCATGCGTGACAAACAGGCAAACCGGGCACGCGCCAACGACCAGGCAATGGTAATGCCTCAGCTCGAGCGCATGGAGCCGCGCATCCTGCTGTCCGCCGATCTGCCGGGCCTGGATGCGGGTTCATTGCCGGACGACCTGGACGCATCCGACGCGATCCTCACGCCGGTGGATGGCGAGACCCCGCGGCTGGCGCCTGCGATTCTGACCGAGCTGAGCGGAGAAGATGGCGCGCTGACCGACGCGATCGACGAAGCGGACCCGCTGGGTGAGGTGACCCGCGAGGTACTGATCGTGGACGGCGGCCTGGCGAACATCGATACCCTGCTTGGCGACTTCCTTGGCGACCGGCAAACCGGCATCGACCAGGTGTTCATCCTCGATCCGGCGCGCGATGGCTTCGTCCAGGTCGCCGAGATCGTCTCCCAGTTCGAAGGCCTCGAGTCCCTGCACATCGTCTCGCATGCCGAAGCAGGACAGCTGCAGCTCGGCGAAAGCGCGCTGACAAACGATAACCTCGCCTTGCACCAGTCGACTTTGAGCCAGTGGGGCGAGGCGCTCTCGCAGAGCGGCGACATCCTGTTGTACGGCTGTGATCTGGCCGCGGATAACGACGGGCGCGCGCTGGTCGACGCCATCGCGCAGATCACCGGAGCCGATGTGGCCGCTTCCGAGGACCTGACCGGCAACGCCGAGCGCGGCGCTGACTGGGACCTCGAGTACCACATCGGCGCCATCGAGACCGGTCCCTTTGGCATGACCACAACCCCAAGTTGGGATGGCGTGCTGGGTTCAATCACGGTCACCTTTACCGGCGACGTGCTCGACAGTGACGCGGACACCAGCTCCCTCGCCGCGCTGCAGGCCACACCGGGTTCCGACGGCCAGGTATCTCTGCGCGAGGCGATCATCGCCGCCAATACGGACACGGGCAGCGACACCATCAACCTCGGCGCCGGCACCTTCACCCTGGGGATGGCCGCGACCGATGACGATGCAGCCCTCGACGGCGACCTGGATATCACCGATGACTTGATCCTGCGCGGCGCCGGCAGTGCCTCCACGACCATCGATGCCGCAGGCATTGGCCGGGTGCTGCATGTGCTTGCCCCTGCGGTCGCCGATATCGCCGACCTCGCGATTATCAACGGTGACGCAAACAACGAAGGCGGTGCTGACGACGGCGGCGGCATCCAGGTGGAGCAGGGCAGCCAGCTATACCTGAACAATGTCCTGCTGCAGGGAAACACCGCCTCGGAGGGTGGCGCCGTCTGGGTAAAGGGCTACCTGCAGGCGACCAATACGAGCTTCTACTCGAACACCGCCACCAACGAAGGCGGTGGCCTTTTCGTCTGGGACAGCGCGAATATCACCGCAAGCACCTTCTACGACAACACCGCGGACAAGGGCGGTGGCGTATTCATCCGGGAATCCGGCCTGGCAGCAATGACAGAGAGCACCCTTTCAGCCAACCAGGCGACCAGCGATGGTGGCGCGGTCTACAACAAGGGGGGCATCAGTCTCAACCACGTCACCGTGGTCGATAACAGCGCCGCCTCCAAGGCCGGCGGCCTCTACAACCAGGCCGGCTTCTGGGACTTCGCGATCGTGAACTCGATCGTGGCCGACAATGCCGCGCCGACCAATCCGGATGTTGACGGCAGCTTCCTCAGCGACGGCGACAACCTCATCCGCACCCCCGGGGACGCCTTTGGCTTCGCATTCGACCTGACCGGCGTCGACCCGTTGCTGGGCGGACTGAGCGACAACGGCGGTCCGACCGAGACGCATGCGCTGCTGGCAAGCAGTCCGGCCATCGATGCCATCGGGTTCACTTCCTCGACAGTCGACCAGCGTGGCTATGGCCGCCCGGTCGGTGCTTCCGCGGATATCGGCGCCTACGAATTCGGCGCAGTGGCGCTTCTCAGTGCACCGGCCGCCAATCCGGACAGCTATGCGACCAACGAAGACACTACCCTCAGCATCGAAACCGCCACCGGGGTGCTGGCAAACGACACCGACGCTGAGTCCGATCCCCTCTCCGCCTACGTGACCGACGGACCGGATAATGGGGTGCTGGTGATTACGCCGACCGGCTTGTACGGCGAAACCAATATCAGCGGTGATGCGGCCAGCGATATGGATCCGGTGTACTCACCGGATGGCAGCCGGATCGCGTTCGCCTCCGACCGCTCCGGCGCGCTCGAGATTCACCTGATGGATGCCGACGGATCCAACGTCACCCAGCTGACTTCACTGGGGGCGAGTTCGAGCTGGCCCGCCTGGTCACCCGATGGTTCCCAACTGGTCTTTCAGACCGATACCGATGGCAACAACGAGCTCTACCTGATCAACGCCGACGGCAGCGGCCTGACCCGGCTCACCGCACATGCCGCGGACGACGCCCAGCCCGCCTGGTCACCGGACGGCAGCCAGATCGCCTTCCGCTCCGACCGGGACGGTAACAGCGAGATCTATGTGATCAACATCGACGGCACCGGGCTCGCACGCCTGACCAATGACGTCAATGCGGACCGCGCGCCGGCCTGGTCACCGGATGGCTCGAAGATCGTCTTCACCTCCGACCGCGACGGTGACTTCGACATCTACACCATGAACAGCGACGGCAGCGGGTTGTTCCAGGTGACCACCAGCGCCGGCGGCGATCGTGCGCCGACCTATTCCCCGGACGGCTCGATGATTGCCTTTGCCGCTGGCGCCAGCGGGGACTACGATATCAGCGTGATCAACACCGATGGCACCGGTCTGTTTGCACTTACCAGCAATACCGACGAGGACATGACGGCCAGCTGGTCGCCGGATGGATCGACCCTGATATTCCGCAGCGACCGCGATGGCAACCAGGAGATCCACACCGCCTCGTTGGTGTTCGATGGCTCCTTCGATTACATCCCGGACAGCAACTTCTTCGGCGTGGACAGCTTTTCCTACGTCGCCAACGACGGTGGGCTGAACTCGAACCCGGCACTCGCCACGATCACGGTCAACCCGATCAACGACGAGCAGTCGCTCGACACCAACAGCGGGCCCACGGTTGGCGAGGGCAGCAGTGGCAACGTCATCAACAGCAGCATGCTGGCCACCAGCGACGTTGACAATGATACCGACGAGATTGTCTATACGTTGACCGGCATTCCGAGCAATGGCACCCTGAAACTCGATGGCTCGACCCTCGCGTTGAACGGCACCTTCACCCAGGAAGACATCGATGATGGTGACCTGACTTACGACCACAACGGCTCGGAGACCACCAGCGACAGCTTTGGCTTCAGCGTCGACGATGGCGCGGGCAACGCCACCACTGGCACCTTCAGCATCTCAGTCGACCCAGTCAACGACGAGCAGTCACTCGATACCAACAGCGGACCCACTGTCGACGAGGGTAGCAGCGGCAACGTCATCAGCAGCGCCATGCTGGACACCAGTGATGTGGACAACACCGCGACCGAGCTCACCTACACGGTTACCAGTCTACCGGGCAACGGCACTCTCAAGCTCAGCGGAACCGCCCTGGCCCTGAACGACACCTTCACCCAGGACGACATCGACAACAACCGCATCAACTACGACCACGACGGCTCCGAGACCACTGACGACAGCTTTGGCTTCAGCGTCGACGACGGCGCGGGCAACGCCACCACTGGCACCTTCAGCATCTCAGTCGACCCGGTCAACGACAACGCGCCCGTGGCTGACGACGAGAGCTTCTCCGTGTCGCAGGGCGGCACGGCCACGCAGTCGGCATTGGATGTCGGCGCCAGTCTGCTGCAGGGCGATAGCGACCCCGATCTGCCCAATGACGGCCTGAGCGTCAACACCACCCCGGTGGCGGGACCGAATCACGGTACCCTGGTGCTGAATAGCGACGGCACCTTCAGCTATACCCATGACGGATCCGGCAACCTCAGCGACAGCTTCAGCTACGAAGTGATCGATGCCAACGGTGCGACCGATACCGCAACCGTTACGATCACCATTACCCCTCCTCCTCCCGAACCCGAACCCGAACCCGAACCCGAACCCGAACCCGAACCCGAACCCGAACCCGAGCCCGAGCCCGAGCCCGAGCCCGAGCCCGAGCCTGAGCCTGAGCCTGAGCCTGAGCCTGAGCCTGAGCCTGAGCCTGAGCCTGAGCCCGAACCCGAACCCGAACCCGAACCCGAACCCGAACCCGAGCCCGAGCCCGAGCCCGAGCCCGAGCCCGAGCCCGAGCCCGAGCCCGAGACAACCCTCCCGGCCGCACCCGATCTACCCGGTATGGCGCCGCCAACCGAGGAGGCTCCCACAGAAAAGGCGGAAGCCAGGGAGAAAAGCGACAACAGCGATGAAGCGGACGAATCGAGTGAACCGGAGCGGCGCCTGCTTGCTGCCGATGCCGGTGACCCTGAGATCTCAAACAGCTCTGCCGAAGAAGAGGATCCGGGGGAGGATAAGGCCGTGCCGGTGGAGATCGCCCCGACAGTCGTTTCCGATGGCAACAGCAGCGGCAGCACCCTCTTCAAGATCACCGGGGAACCGTTGTCCGGACCTCTCCAACCCGCCAGCTTCCAGATCCACGATCCACTGGCCAAGGAAATCCGCAACATCGTGGCATCGCAGCAGTTCGGGCACGAGCTGGACCGTATGCGCGATGAAATCAACGCCAACACCCTCTCCTACTACAACGTCGTCGGCACCGGCGCCGCCGCCACCACCACGCTGTCGATCGGCTACGTCGCCTGGTTGCTGCGCGGCGGCGTGCTGCTGAGCACCGTGCTTTCCTCACTGCCTGCCTGGCAGTTCGTCGACCCCCTGCCGGTTTTGGCCCGCACAGAGAACGCTGACGATGGCGCCGACGGCGACGACTCTCTCGAGGGCATCATTCAGAAGGGTCAGGACCAGGCGCAGGCATCGGAGCCGGCCAGCGACTCCGCCTCCAAGCCTTGAACACTGACTGCAAGCGAAAGCGAGCAAGCGCCAGCGCTTGGCCCACTAGGTTCGAGTCGGTAACCGACTCCGAACTCTCTGTTTCCAGCTCATGCAATCAGCGGGGGCGACCGGCCGCTGAAGTGGAACCGCTGAGATGGCGCGGGTGCTGCAACAGGCGGGTCAGGTAAGCCGCCGGTACCGGGCGGCTGATGAGGAAGCCCTGCAGCTCGTCGCAACCGAGATCGCGCAGCATCCCAGCCTGTTCCTGTGTCTCGACACCCTCGCCGATCACCACCAGGTCGAGTTCTTTCGCCATGGTCACGATAGCGCGCACAATCTCGCGTGAACGCTCCGAGTTTTCCATGCCGCGCACGAAGGACTGGTCGATCTTGAGCCGGTCAAACGGCATCTTCTGCAGCTTGCTGAGGGAGGAATAGCCGGTGCCGAAGTCATCCACCGCCAGGCCGAACCCCTGCTTGCGCAATGTCTGCATGATGCGTACCGCCTGTTCCGGATCGCGCATCACGGAGCTCTCGGTGACCTCCAGTTCCAGCCGCTGGTTGTCGATGCTCCGCTCGCGGGTGATGCGCGCAATCCTCGCCGCCAGGCCGGGCGAACTGAACTGCAGCGGTGACAGGTTGACCCCCAGGCGCAGGTCACCGAGGCCGGCCTCCTGCCATTCACTGAGCTGGTTGCACGCGGTGACGATGACCCAGTCACCGATGTCGTTGATCAGCCCGCTGTGTTCGGCCACCGGAATGAAAACGTCCGGCCCGACATTGCCGAGAACCGGATTGCGCCAGCGGATCAGGGCTTCGACCCCGACGATGCGACCATCCTGCGCATCCACCTGCGGCTGGTAGAAAAGCATGAACTCGTTGCGCTCGAGCGCATACAACAAGGCCTGTTCGATCGCGGAGCGCGCCTGCAGTTCCTGACCGATGCGCGCCGAGTAGTACACCACGGGCGGCTGTCCGTCCATGCGCGCCTTGAACATCGCGGTATAGCTGTTGCGGATGAGGGTCGCGCCGTCACCGCCATCGACGGGCCAGTGGGTCACACCCAGCCAGGGCGTCAGCAGGAGTTCGTGCCCGTCATGGCTGAGCGGCGCGCGCAAGGCCTTGACCAATGCCGCACTCAAAGCGTCCACCCGGCCGTCATCGTAATGCGGCAGGAGCAATGCAAAATCATCGGTGTTGAGATGCGCGAGGAAGGCATCCGAGGCGAGCTGATCGAGGATACGCTCGGACACGACGCCCAGTATCTCGCCTGTCTCCACGCGGCGTAACATGCCACTCGCGGAACCAGGCCAATCCACATGAATGACGACCAGGTGGATACTGTCCACGCCCTCTTCCGGGTTATCGATAAGCTGACCGAGATAGCGTTCCAACATGCCGCGGTTCGGCAGGCCGGTATCCAGGTGATGGCTGGCCAGGTGACGCAGGCGATCTTCCAGGCGCTGGCTCTGACGCTTCTGCACGACCAGATGCCATGCCATCCACAGAGGCACGGCCAGCAGTATCAGAACCGCCGGGACTGCAGCCGGGTACCAAAGCTGCCATTGGGTCAGCAGAAGCACCTCCACCCCGAGGACAATGCCCACGCCGCCGGCAAGCAATACCAGGGTGCTGCGCAGTGGCAGCAGCGCGGCCGGCAGCAGCACCAGGGCCAGCAGGGCCATGGTCAGCAGGAGACGGGCACTCTGCGACATCGGCTCGACGATCTTTCCCTGGAGCATGCCATTCAGCATATGGGCGTGCAGCATGACCCCGGGCATACGCTGGTGCGGCAGGGCCGCCGGCGTGGACAGCGCGTCCCCCAATCCGCTCGCGGTCACGCCGACCAGCACATACTTGTCGCGAAACTGGTCCTCGCTGTAGAGGCCGTTCAGTACTTCGTGATAGGACAGCATGGTCGGCTCGCTGTCGCGCCGGGCGAAAGGTATCAGGCGCAGCCCCTGACGCACCCAGCCATTGCCGCGGGCATCCTTTCCCAACTTGCGCGCCTCAGAGTCGTCGATTTGGCCGGCGCCCCCAAGCTCGAAAACCGCCTTGGAGAGGATCGGCCAACGGGCCTCGTCCAGACCCGCACGAAGGTAGAAGGAGCGACAAAGCCCGTCACTGTCGAGTTCAACATCGACGTGCCCCAGTGAGGCCGCGGCACCCGCAAACAGCGGGCGCGGCAGGTGTTCTCGTATGCTGCCTGTCTCCGGGTCGAAATACGGCGCAAAGGCCAACACCGTGTGACCGTTGGCCTCGATCACCTCCGCCAGCTTCCGGTCGGCATTACTGCCGTCGTTCTGCTCCTCGATGAACAGCACGTCGAAGCCAACCGCCCGCGCACCCAGCTCGGTCAGGCGGGTCAACAGGCGCGAGTGCAGCTCGCGTGGCCAGGGCCAGCGGCCGAACTCCTGGATACTGCGGTCATCGATCGTAACCACCGTGAGGCGCTCATCGAAGGCAGGCGCCTGGAGTGGCAGCAGCTTGTCATAGATGATCAGATCGAGCCGCTCGAGCCACTGCTGGTGCACGCTGGCGAAGGCCAGCAGCATCAGCACAAGGGTCGAGACGATACCGACCAGGAGTGAATCGACGGCCTTGCTGCGCATGCCTGGCTACAGCAGCAGCAGGCCGAGAATACCGAGCCCCGGAATCAGCCAGGCACTCTTGTCCGGCAGGGGGTCGATCCGCTGCGGCGTCCCCCAGGGTCCCTGGTAACCATCCGGCGCCATGGCCCGTACGCGCAGGTAGCGCACCTGCCCGACCACCTGCTCGAAGGCGATATTGGGCTCTTCGCGAAGCTCATCCAGCTGGATATCCTTGAATTCGGCATCCAAAGCCAACTGGACCTGGTAGGTCTGCCCCGGGATGCTCTCGCGCCAGGAGGCGACCAGGACCTCGTCGGAGGCCTCGATCGCGGGCGCGACCTTCTCCGGTATCGGGCGGATCTCCCAGGAACGCGTCACCCCGGCCGGACCGTACTCGCCATCCGCGGCAATGCTGGTCAGGCGCCAGTAGTAAGTGCCGGTTTCGCTGAACGCCGTCGTCTCGTAGCGCGTACCGGTGACGTCGTGCGCATCCAACAAGAGGTTCCCGAATGCCTTGTCGCCGGCAATCTCGAGCCGATAGCGAACCGCTTCGGGGGCGGCGGTCCACTGCAACTCGGGGGTAGTGCCACGGACGACCTTGCCCTCCGAGGGCGAAAGCGGAATCGGCGCCTCGGGTCGCACATCGAGGTTGAGCGCCAGGGTGGTGTTCTTTCCTTCCAGGCCGAGCTCATCGATGGCGCGCACACGCATGTAATAAGGACCGTCCGGCAGGTCGGGCAGCGCCACGCGTGCGTACTCACCACGTTGTTGCCAGAGGATGGTGGCGAACTGCTCCTCGGTGGCGATCTCCGCGCGATAGGCGCTTGCCTCGGGGTCGGCCACCCAGATCACCGGCCAGTTGAGCTGGCGGATCCGCTCGGGCAGCGGATTGACCGCCGGGGGTTCGAGCAGCCTGCGCGGGCGCAACGGCGGCTGATTGTCCTTTACCCGGGTACCGAAACCGGCGGCGACCGATGCCTTTTTGCGACCACCGCTCACCTCGACCCTGCCGTGCAGGACCTCGATGCGGGATACGGTCCCGTCACCATCGAAGGCGGCGCGGTACTCGGTTCCGCGCACCGCGCTGATCGCCGACGGCGTATGAATCTCGAAACGCGAGCCTGGCCCACTGGCTGGGGTGACGCGTGCATCCATGCGTCCCTTCAACAGCTTGAGACGGGAGTCCACCATCCCGGTGGTGCCATGCGCGCTTAAGTGATCGAAGCGCGCAACGCTGCCGCCGAACAGCGTGACCAGCGTCTGATCCGCAAACCGGATCGCGACGCTGCTGTCCGCCGCGGTCGAGACCCGATCACCAAGCCGGATCGCGGTCCCCGGCCGGGCTGCCTCTTCGGCGGCATCCTCCGAGCGCAGGATGCTCACCTGCCCGACCAGCTTTTCCACGGTCGCGGGCACAGGGTTGCTGCGGATCCATTTCATCGGGATACGCAGCCGGGTACCCGGACGCATGCGGGTGGGGAGCTGAACCTGGTTTATCTTGCGCAGCGCGTCAAAGCGCGCCGGGGTATCGAGATAACGCTCGCTGATATTCCAGAGGTTGTCCTCGTCCATCACGGTATAGACCCATTCCTCGGATGCGGCCTGCGCCGGCAAGAAATTCAGGGTCAGGAGCAAAAAAGCGGTGCCAATGATTGTTTTTTTCATACTGATGAGCTGGGTCTGGTTTGCTTGACAAAACCGCGCCAAGGGCCGTTTGCCGACACTCCGGATTAACGGTTGGCATGGAGAATTCTTTAATTCCCTTACCCCTTGGACAGCCTCGCTTTCTGATGGTTGACCGAGCAATCTCAAAGGCGCGTCGCCGGTTCACGACAGCTTAGGTCTGACGAAGGGGAAATGCATCCCTGATTCCGTCTTCGGGATAGATTCGATTCGTGCACCTTTTGGATGCCCGCGTGACATGCCCCGCCCGGTTTCGGTGCATAATCCCGCCCGCCGTCAAGGCGCCTGCTGCCCCAGATACCATCCGATCGCCGGGTGAGCCGGTGGCATGGAACCTGCTGCACAGGCGGCAACTCGAGTCATGGTTCAAGCAAGGAATACCCGGATGCCCAAGATACATTTCGTCGGCGGAGAAAAAGGCGGCGTTGGCAAGTCGGTGCTCGCGCGCCTGCTGGCGCAGTACCACATCGACCGCGAACAGGATTTTTCCGCCTTTGACGGCGATCTCTCACATGGCGCGCTGATGCGTTACTACGCCGACTACAGCGAGGCGGTGGATATCAACCGCTCCGAAGACGTCGACCGCATCGCGGAGCGGGCGGTCGAGTCGGACAAGGATGTGATCGTCGATCTGGCCGCGCAGGCGGCGCGTCCGCTGGATCGCTGGATGGACGAGACCGGCCTGCTCGAACTGAGCGGGGAAATGGGTGTCGAGGTACTGCTCTGGCACGTCATGGATGACAGTACCGACGCATTGCGCCTGCTCGGCGCGATGCTCGACACCCACGGCGAGGGGCCGGGCTACGTACTGGTGCGTAATCGCGGCCGCGGCAGTGACTTCTCCCTGCTCGACGATTCCGAGGAGAAGACCCGGGCGGAAACCCTCGGCGCACGCAGCATGGACCTGCCCGCGCTGCATGCGCCAACCATGCGCAAGATCGACCGCGTCGGCGCCAGTCTCTGGGCGGCAGCCAACAACAAGGATCCCGAACTGGGGCCTTCACTGGGTCTGCTGGAGCGCCAACGGGTCAGGGTCTGGCTGGGCAAGGCATACGCCGAGTTGGATCGGATACTGGACTAGCCAGATAGTCTCGCGCACCAGACCTGCTAAGCTTTCTCTCTCAGGCCCTGCTCAATCCAGAAGAATAGGCGGGTTGCGGCAGGCAGAAGTCAATTATCCATTTCCTTACCCGAGGATTACCGAATGAAACTCTTCAGCCGAATCGCTGTAGTGACCCTGACTTGTGGATTAATGAGCCTGCCGGTGCAGGCAGAGGAAAGCGTCACCGGTGGCGCCATGCCGGCACCACCCGGGCCACCCGGTATGGGCATGGGGCGCAATATGACCCCCGAGCAACGCCAGCAGCGTTGGGAACAGATGCGCCAGATGGGCATGACCCCCGGCATGGGCCGCAGCATGACCCCGGAACAGCGCGCACAGCGCATGGAACAGATGCGTCAGCGGGGCATGAGGCCGGGCATGGGTCGCAACATGACTCCGGAAGAGCGCGCGCAACGCATGCAGCAGATGCAACAGCAAGGCATGATGCCGGGCATGCGACGTGGCATGGGCCAGCAACAGGGCTATGGACCTGGCATGGGCAGAGGCATGGGCATGGGTCCGGAACAACGCGAGCAGCGTTGGGAGCAGATGCGGCAGAAGGGTTTCACCCCGGGCATGGGACGCAACATGACGCCAGAGCAGCGCCAGCAGCATTGGGAGCAGATGCGCCAGCAGGGGCTTACTCCCGGCATGGGACGCGGGATGGGAAGCGGCATGGGCCAGCAACAGGGCTATGGGCCTGGCATGGGACGCGGCATGATGCGTGGACAGGGACAACCAGGCTACGGCCCCTACGGACCGGGCATAATGCCGGGGCAGTAAAACACCGCCGGTCAGTAGACCGGCTTCATGAATCGAAAGGCCTTTGCGCAAGCAAGGGCCTTTTTTGTTGCGTTGTCATCAACTCCTGCAAGCTAGGAACGTTTCACCGCTTCCCGGATGCCTCTCCACCTCGCATCGTTCAAGAAATATCCATCGGCGCCGAAGATATTTAGCCAAATAGAGCCATATGGCCAACAACAGAATGTCGTTCGCCCCAGTCGGCGAATCGATCCGATGTTCCGGAGCTCGGCACCAGGATGAAAGAAGAGAAAGAGAAGCCTGAAGAAAACGGCGTCGACAACGATCGGCGTCGGATATCCAAGGCGGCGGCGGCATCACCGTTGCTGGCGACGCTCGCCAGCCCGTCTGTCTGGGGAACCGTCTGCTCGGTCTCGGGGCTCCAATCAGGAAACGTATCCGGACATCCACAGGATAACGAGTGCGCCGGTCACGGCTGCACGCCCGGTTACTGGAAGAATCACACGGATGCCTGGCCACCCGGGTTCAGCCCCGGAACCTGTACCGACACCAAAGGTAACGGTAACGGCGACTGCAACGCCTGGTCCTACACCGGCGCGACGCCGATCAGCGAGATTCTGAATGGTCATTCTGTTGGCGTGTTCGGCGCATCGGGCTATGACAACAGCACGGCGATCTTCGCGATCCTGAATAGAGAGGACGAAGGCAACGGTAATACCAACTCGCAGCTGGCGCACTGGATCGCCGGTATCTTCAACGCCATCGTGGCGCCGTCGATCTACGGCAGTTCGGTCGGACAGCTACTCGGTGCACTGGACACGGCTGTCGCAGGCACCCCCTTCGATGTCCCTGAGCTGATCGAGGTCATGACACGCATGAACCAGAGTGGCGAATGTTTTCTTTCCGGTGGCAACGGCAATGCCGAACTGAGCTGCAATGAGTTCAATGACGTGCAATACATCTATCACCCGGGAAGCGGCAACTGCATACCCGTCTGTCCGTCCGGTTACGAGTACGACTGGGCGACGAAAAGCTGCGTGCCCGAGGGCCAGGCGACCAGCTTTGACGATTACTGCAACGCCGATCCCGGCGATTTCGCCTGTTATTGAACCGCCATCGTTATGATTGGACCATCCGACCCGTCTGAGAGAGGGGTAGAAAAGATGTCACATGAACCCCTGTGGCACGTTGGTCGCAACATTGACCTGAGTTGGACCCATTTTCCCGGCGACGGGAATATCGTAGCCGCTTTCCACAGTGGCAACGGCCAGACTTTCGCGCTCGACGCCTTTGGTCAAGCGATATTGAAACTGCTGGAGTTGGGCCCTCTGACCCAGAGCCAACTCTTTTCGGCACTGGTGGAAAAATCCTTGTTGCCTGCCGATCAGGAAGGTCGGCAACGCCTTGCGCAGGCCGTTCGCCAGTTTCACCTCAACGCCATCATCAGTCGCTGCTGGCATAGCGCCGATCGGATTGCCTCCTGACATGCACCGTAGTCTGCAGGTCGGTCCCTTCACGGTGTCTGTCGACACACCGATCACGCAGGTGATCGACAATATCGACCGGCACTATGCGGACCACCCCCTTGCGAAAGGTGACTTCTGCGATTTCCACCTGAACCTCGAGCGCCCGCGCAATCTGCGTCGCTGGGTTCGCCCACAGGTGCACTTCAGCGTGGATGGTCACACCCCATTCACGCCCCTGCCTCTGTCGCAGTCCTACGCATTATTCGAATGGGGCCTGAACTGGTGTTTCAGTGTGCACATGCACCGCTATCTTCTGATTCATTCGGCGGTGGTGGAGCGTAATGGCAAACTGCTGATCCTGCCCGGCACGCCCGGCGCGGGAAAGAGCACCTTGTGCGCGGCATTGGTATCGCGCGGCTGGCGGCTGTTCTCGGACGAGATCGCGGTTATCGATCCGGTCACGCTCCAGACGCAGCCAGTGCCGCGACCGATCAACATCAAGAACCAGTCGATCGACGTGATTCGCGACTTTGCCCCCCATCTCGAGATCGGCGAGATCGTGCAGGACACCACCAAGGGGACGGTGGCACATGTCACACCACCGCTCGACAGTATCCGGCGACAGCAAGAGATGGCGATACCCGCCTGGGTCATTTTTCCGAAGTACACACCGGGCTCCACAACCCGGCTGAGCCCGATGCAGGGTGACCAGGCGCTACTGACCCTGGCCTCCAACGCCTTCAACTATCACATTCATGGCGCGCGCGGCTTTGCCTGTCTTTCAGAAATCGTGGCACAGGCAAACTTTGCCCGTCTCGCTTATTCGGATCTGGACGACGTGATCCGAACCCTCGACCGGACCGTGGCGGAAATATGAGCGACGCATTGATTCCGATCGGACAGTTACTGGAAGACGGTACCGAACTGACGCAGTTGAGTCTGCGCCAATGGGATCGAGTGCTTCGCCACGCCCGATCCGCCGGATTGCTCGGACGCCTGCGCGTGGCGGCAATGGATGCCGATGTGCTCGAGCGTCTCCCGGAGTCGGTCGTCCGGCATCTGGAGAGTGCCTGGTTGCTCGCCGAACGACAGCGCGAGTCCGCCTGCTGGGAAATCGAACGCCTCTACAGCATCCTCTACCCGGCAGGGATACCGGTGGTCCTGCTGAAGGGGGCTGCGTATGCCTTCACCGGTCATCCGGCTGCACGTGGACGCACCTTTCAGGACATCGACATCCTGGTGCCGCAAGGCGCCCTCAGGGACGTCGAGCGCCTGCTCGGCAGCGATGGCTGGGCGCGCAAGCAGGTGACGCCACACGACCGGCGTTATTACGAAGAGTGGATGCACGAAATCCCGCCCATGCGGCATCTGCAACGCGGCACCAACCTGGATCTGCACCACGCCATCACCCCACCGATCGGCCGTTATCCAGTGGACAGCGCTGCATTGCTGGAGCGAGCGCATGCGATACCGGGCTGGGACGATTTGTACGTGCTCAGCCCGGAGGATCAGTTCCTGCATTCGGTTGCCCACCTGTTTCTGGAAGAGGAATTCGGGATGGGTTATCGCGACATGGTGGATCTGCGGCTGTTGTACCGGGCAGGACTCTCTGCAGACCCCGGTTTCCCCTCGAGCGTGAGCGCACGCGCCCGGGAACTTGGTTTACACGGCGCGCTGAGCCTGGCCGGCAATGCGCTCGCCGAGGTACTCGAATTTGAAACCCCGCTGCGCGCCCGACGGGGCTTGATCGACGCCCTGTTCCGGCAGGTGTTATTGCCGGATCACCCGGACCTGCATCGACCCGGTCGTGACCTCGCCGCTTTCCTCCTCTATCTTCGCGGACACACACTCAAGCTCCCGCTGCGCCTGTTACTGCCTCACCTGGCCTACAAGGGCCTCCTGGCCGGGGCCGCGGAAACCCAGGAGCGGCGTCGCAACCAGCAGGCCAGCGAGCAACTGCGCCAGATGCTTGGGCCGCGGATCTAGCACTGGACCATTGGGGCGATCACCTACCTTCCCTTCCAAATCAACGACCTCTCTATGGCCCGGCCGTCGTCCTAGGGATACCGCCATCTTTTCTCAATATCACTCTGCTAGTCTTGGCGCCCGAGGCATAGGGATCACGATCTGATTGCACGACTTGCTCCCGCTTCGATCGCAACAGGAACCATGCCGGATTGAACCTCAAGAACCCTTCACCACACCAAGCTCCAATGTCACCACCCAGCAATAAAACCAAGATCGTCGCCACCATCGGCCCTGCCTGCAGCAAACCGGAAACTATCAGCGCGATGCTCACCGCCGGGATGAATGTGGCCCGCCTCAACTTTTCGCATGGTGACTTCGACTCGCATGCGGCCACCATTGGCATGCTGCGCGATGTGTCCGAGCGTGAGGGGCGCCGGCTGGCACTGATGGCCGACCTGCCTGGCCCCAAGATCCGCATCGGCGAGCTCGCCGCGCCGATTGAACTGGCGACCGGTGACCGCATCATCCTGACCACCGAGGACATCGTCGGTGATGCGCACCGCTTTGCAGTCAATTTCGCCGGCCTGCCCCGCTCGGTGCGACCCGAGGACAAGCTGTTTCTCAACGATGGACTGATTTCGATAAAGGTCGAGCAGGTTCAGGGTACCGAGGTTCACTGCGAAGTCCGTGCCGGTGGCGAACTCTCGTCGCACAAGGGTGTCGACCTTCCCGGAATCGACCTCGGTATCAGCGCCTTTACCGAGAGAGACCGTGAATGCCTGGCCTTCGCCTGTGAGCATGGAATCGATGCCGTCAGCCAGTCGTTCGTATCCTGCGCCGCCGACATCGAGGCAGTTCGCAGCGCGGCAGTCGAACTTGGCTACGCGCCCTTCATCATTGCCAAAATCGAGCGCAGCAAGGCGTTGGATGAACTGGATGCGATCCTTGGTGTCAGTGACGGCATCATGGTGGCGCGCGGCGACTTGGGGGTGGAGATACCCATCGCACGTATGGCCACCGTACAAAAAGAGATCATGCGCAAGGCCAACCGGCGCGGGCGCCCGGTGATCACGGCGACCCAGATGCTGGAATCCATGACCGAGCACCGCAAACCGACCCGCGCCGAAGCGACCGACGTCGCGAATGCGATCCTCGACGGGACCGATGCGGTCATGCTCTCGGCTGAATCCGCGGTCGGGCGCTACCCGGTCGAAGCTGTCGGGATGCTGGCGGAAATCGCTGCCGCGACCGAGCCCCATCGTCACTCGGCGGCGCTGGCGACCCAGGCCGCGCCGGTTGACTCCCCTACAGCGATGATCGCCTGGAGCGTGCAGCAGGCTGTCGCGAGCCTCGACCCGGTTGCCGTGGTGGTTCCGACCCACTCCGGCGCGATGGCGCGCAACGTAACCCGCTACCGCCTGCCGGTATGGATCACCGCCTTCAGCACCGAAGACGCTACCTGCCAGACATTGCAGTTCTCGTACGGCATCGACCCGGTCAAGGTGGACGCCGACCAAGCCGACTGGACCCCCTATCTGCGCGAGTGGGTGCTGCAGCAGGGCGTGACCAGCGGGCTCGCGATATTGACCCAGGGACCGTCGGAGATTCAGCCACGTGGCAACCACAGTCTCGAGATCGTCAACCTGGCGCTGTAGGGCCGCACATGATTGATCTCTATTGCGAGCACACCCACGCGGGATTGTGAGCCGAGCCGGTCAACGCGCGGATATCGCGCACCATCGACCCGGTTGTCCGCGCACGATTCCCACCGGGCGCCCATTTTTTGTGGCGCCTGGTAAATGGCGTATTGTTATACCTGCCCGCGCCCGCCTTCCTGCTGGGCGCTGCGGAGCGGCGTGCCACTCACGTTTAGTGCAACCCGGCGCTACCGAATAATTTCACCTTAACCGCACGCCAATGTCATTAGGTATCGCATCCAAAGGACTTGGTTAAACGTTTTTTGTCTGGATGGAACACGGGGAAATTCGCCAACATTAGCGCCCATACCGTCAGCGCAGCAGGCTCGTGTCCAAGCGTAACGCCCAGACAGTGGTCTCGGTATCCCAGTCACCTGTTACCAGGAAAAAAACTTTATAGAAGTGATCCCAGATCATCATGAAGTTCATACCGACCTTTGGAAGCCTCCCGTCCTGAATCTGGCGATAGGCGTTGTCAGTCGGGTCGTAGATGAAGGTGCTCGCGTTACCGGAGCCTTTGCCGGGATTATCTGCAATCAGCAGAAAGACCCCATTTTCGTCATCAAAGGCGACCGGAGGGGTGGTATAGGGAGGTGCCGCATCGCCACCCGGCTCCAGCTCTTGCCAGCCCACTGGCTCGTCGGTCACCGGGTCTCTCTGCAACCTCCAGACACGGTTACTGGGTTTATATGCGCCGAACAGGTACAGGTCGTGACGCTGGGTGTCATAAGCCATCGACCTGTGGAGACAATTGAACCACGGAAGCACTTTTTGAAGATCATCCGTATCGGCCTGCAATGCCCACAAGCCCCCAGCACATATCATCAGGGCACGTCGGTAGTCATCGAATGCTGTCGCGGCGCCAAAGTAGCTTTTCCTTTTCCCCGCGTCTTTCGCCACCACTCGCCATTCAGCGTCTTCCGGGTCATAACTCCACAAGGGGTTTACCCTGGCACCCTTGACTATCCCTCCAATAGGGTTATGTTCGGGGGCTGCCGCAACCAGGATCCTGTCATTGATCGAGTCGTATTCTACGCCGTCGTAGGTATGCATCGCCCAGGGTTGTGTCTTCTCGGCGCCTGAGACCGGGACACCATCCGCGTCAATGCGGTAGGTGTTAGACGAGGCGTTGGGACCATAATGTAACCATCGTCTCTGTCCCGGGACGAACACGTGAATCGCGTTGTCATGATCTTCACCGTGTGTATCGGATCCGAAAACAACCAGCTGCCCTCGGCTACTGTCATAGGCCATGCCTGCGTGACCTTTCGGCCACCAATCATCTTCACTGGACTGATGATATTCCACCCATCGATTGGCGGGCAGCTGCAGCAATTCCAACGAATTTTCAAGCTGCTCATCGGGACTCGGCGTTTGATCGCAGGAGGCGAGCAAGCCGGCCGCCAGGAAAAGCGTCAACAACACAACAGGGGGGTGTAAGCGGCACGTCATAGCAGCAGATCATTCGTGTTTGTTGTTAACCATTCTATGCAACACACCTCGAAGGCCAAGCGCCAACCCCTCGGAGTAAAAATCGAACCGTGATCACATTCTGGTAGAAGAGGCAGCAATATCGGCTTTTGAAATCATCAAAAAGACTGGAGCGGATTTTAGAGCAAAAGCGCTTTCGGGTCCGCGGCTACCCGTTTACAAAGCCTGTTTCGCTCGCCCCCCACTAGCGGCACAATGCCTGGGCTGGGAATGTAATCCCCGAGCCAACAGGACGATACCTTGAACAAACCCCAGGACACGATTCAGGACAAGCGCAGATTGGCCCCAGAGGAGCTGTACCACGCCTGCTCGCTGGCGCGCTTCGGGTTCACCTCGAGCGCGGAACTGGAACCGCTGTCCACCACCATAGGCCAGGACCGCGCCCTGCAGGCGATCGAGTTCGGCGTCGAGATGAAGCATGGCAGCTTCAACCTGTACGTGATGGGCTCGCCCGGACTGGGTCGTCACACCCTGGTCCGCGAGGCGCTTCAGGGTCACGCGGATACAGCCCCCACCCCGTCGGACTGGTGTTACGTCGGCAACTTTCAGCGGCCACACAACCCCCAGGTCCTTAAAGTGCCTGCGGGAACCGCCCGCCAGCTGCGCAGCGATCTGCGGCAGCTCGTCGAAGATCTGCTGGTGGCCATACCGGCGGCATTCCAGGGAGACGAGTACCAACGACGTCACCGGGAAATCATCGAGGAGTTCAAAGCCGAGGAGGAGACCGCCGCGCAGGAACTGGGGCGGGCTGCCGCAGAGCGCAGCATCGTGCTGCTGCGCGGGCCCACCGGCTACACCCTGTCCCCGCAGAAGGACAAGAAGATCCTTTCGCCGGAGGACTTCGACGCCCTGCCTGAAGAGGAAAAGGAAAAGTTTCTTGCCTCCCTGGAGGAAATGAAGAAAAAGCTCAAGGAGACCATGAGCAGGGTCCCCGAATGGCAGCACCGGCTGCAGAACCGCCAGCGGGATCTCGATCGCGAGACCATGAAGTTGACCGTGACCCAGTTTCTCGCGGTGATCGAGAAACGCTACGAGGAGTACGCCAACGTGGTCGCCTACCTGCAACAGATGGAGGCGGACATCATCGAGAACGTCGAGCAGTTCCGCCGCCTCGATGAGAGCGGGGAGCAGATATTCTCGGCTGATGACGAGGCTTTTCATCGTTACCGGATCAACATCCTGGTCGACAATGCAGAAACCCGCGGGGCGCCCATCGTCTTCGAAGACAACCCGACCTACCAGAACCTGGTCGGGCGGATAGAGCACATCGCCCACATGGGCACGCTGTTGACCGACTTCACCCTGATCAAGGCAGGCGCGCTGCACCGTGCCAATGGGGGCTTCCTGGTGCTGGATGCCGAAAAGCTGCTGGTGAATCCCTATGCCTGGGACGGCCTGAAACGCGCCCTCAACGCCCAGGAGATACGGATCGAGTCGCTCGAGCGGCAGCTCAGTCTGGTCAGCACCATCTCGCTCGAACCCCAGCCGATAACGATCGACCTCAAGGTCGTCCTGATCGGCAGCCGGCAGTTGTTCTACCTGTTGAAGGAATACGATCCCGAGTTTGCCCTGCTGTTCAAGGTCGTGGCGGATTTCTCCGAAGAGCTGCCACGCAAGGACGAGAACGAACTGCTGTATGCGCGCCTGATCGCCACCCTGCAGCACCGCGAGGGACTGCGCGAGATCGAACGGGACGGCATTGCGCGCATCATCGAGCGCAGTGCCCGCCTGAGCGACGACGGCCACAAACTGTCGCTGCACATGGGGACCCTGATCGACCTGCTGAGAGAGGCCGACTACCAGGCCGCGCAAGGTGGTGAGGGTAAGATTTCAGCGGACGACGTCCAGGCCGCGCTGGACGCCCAGACCCACCGTACCGGCCAGATACAGGAAAAACTGCGCGAGGAGGTGCTGGAAAACGTGATCCGCATCGATACCAGCGGCAGCCAGCTGGCTCAGGTCAATGGACTCAGCTACCTGGAGCTGGGTGATCATGCCTTTGGCGCGCCCACGCGGATCAGCGCCACGGCGCGCCTCGGGGGTGGCGAACTGATCGATATCGAGCGCGAATCCGAGCAGGGCGGATCGATCCATTCCAAGGGCGTCCTGATTCTGACCTCCTACCTGGGCGAGCGTTATGCCAAGCACCAGCCCCTGTCGCTGAGCGCGAGCCTGGTTTTCGAGCAGACCTACAGTCATATCGATGGCGACAGCGCCTCGGCAGCCGAGTTGTGCGCCCTGATCTCGGCGATCGCCGACATACCCATCCGTCAGTCGCTCGCGATCACCGGCTCGATCAATCAGCACGGCCAGATGCAGGCGATTGGCGGGGTATGCGAAAAGATCGAGGGTTTCTTCGACCTTTGCGAACACCGCGGACTGAACGGCGAGCACGGCGTGATCATCCCGCGCAGCAACGTACGCCACCTGATGCTGAAAAAATCGCTGCGGGACGCCGCCGCGGAAGGAAAATTCCATATCTACGCGGTCGACCACGTGGAACAGGCGCTGGAACTGCTGACCGGCATGCCGGCCGGGCAGCCGGACGCCAATGGCATCTACCCGGAGGGGACGATCAACCACCTGGTACAGTTACGCTTGGCGGAATGGATCGCCCTGCATCGCCACTTTGCCGGGGTCTCGAGGGAAGGTGAAGAGGGCTGAGCGCGGCGCCACCCTCTCTCCTACACTATCTGGTCAGACTCCGGCAAGATCGCCCGCATTGGCATCGAAAAGCGAATATGCATCCCAGCAACGAGGAGAAAATCATGCAACGCATCCTGACTCTATTGACTGCTGCGCTACTCGCCTGGCCCCTGCAATCGAGCCTGGCTGCCTCACCGCTGTACGAACCGGCGGAGAATCCGATTGGCGCCGACAGCTGGTGGTGGGACGAGTCCTGGTGGGAGGACGGCCAGCTGCCGCCGGTCAGCAACCACACCCTGCGCAGCACCTGGATCGAGTACCAGAATGGCGACACCACCGTACCCGCCATGGTGGTGCGTCCAGATGACAACAGGAAGTATCCCGCGGTGCTTTACCAGCACGGTCGGCGTGGCCTGGATGACCTGGTCCAGCGGCAGGTGCGGCGCATCGCGGCACGCGGCTTCGTGGTCCTGGCGCCGGATGCCTATTCGGCGCGCTTCATCGAAAAGATGCCGATCGAGCACGACTACGAGACCGAAACCGATACCGCCAAGGGGGTCGAGGTGCTGCTGGCGCGGGACGACATCAGTAGCGACAAGGCCTGTTTCGCCTCGCACACGCGCGGCGGCTACCTCACCCTGAAAGCGGCCACCACGCACGGCATGCAGCACAAGGGCATCGCCTGCTATGTCTCCTGGTACCCGCACATGCAGGACCCGAATGCGCCCGAGGCGATGCAGGTCTACCGCTATGCCATCGAGGCCGACCAGCTCGAGATACCGGTACTGGTTTTCTTCGGCGACCAGGAGCAATACCAGCGGCGGCGGGCCATCGAAACCGCCATTCGCTCGCTGCAGTCAGAAGGCAGGGACGCCACCATGGTGGTTTATCCAGGCGTCGGTCGCGGCTTCGATTTCCGCCCGCCGCATGTGCGCAGCTTTGCGGATGACCTCGCGGCCAGGGACGCCGTGCAGCGCGCCGCGGCCTTCATCGAGCGGCACCTCTCCCCACCCGGTGACTGAGCGGGCCACAAGACGCTTGCGGGGTATTCATTACAGTCGCTGCACGCGGACTTCGACTTCCATCTCCGGCTTCGGCCCCGACGGGCCAACAAACTGGCCGGAGACCGGCGGGATGGCCTCCGGGTGGCGATGCACCGCCACGGCGATGTGGTCGCCGCCGACCCGTTGCCCGCTGGTCGCATCGAACCCGCGCCAGCCGACACCCGGCAGGTACACCTCGGCCCAGGCATGCGTCGTGGCGACATCCTCAACCGCCGCGCTCGAGACCAGGTAGCCGCTGACGAAGCGACTGGCAAGACCGCAGTAGCGACAGGCCTCTATGAACAGCGTCGCCATATCGCGGCAGGAACCCTTGCCGCGCCCCAAAGTCCGCTGGGGGGACTGCACCCCGGGCTCGTCACGCACGATGTACTTGATCTCGCGCGCGATCCTGCCGCTGATTGCGTCCAGCAACTGCAGCGTGGCGAGCGACTGCCCGGCGTTCCAGTCAGGCGCCAGCCAATCACCCACCAGCGCCTGGTTTTCGGCGAAAACGGGGGTCTGGTAGGGAATCAGATCGATCTGCTCCATTGGATCGTAAACGAGGGGGGAGGTTTCATCCTGCTCGGCCAACTGTATGCTCACCATGGGTGACTCGTAGTGCTCGACCACCACGGTACTGAGCAGCTCCAGGATATTGCTCTCCACCCCGAAACTGACCAGCGCGACCGAGTTGCTGTAGACATCCCGGTGCCAGCTGATGCGGTAATCCGGCGTGATGCGCAGCCCCGAGGATTCGATGCGAATGTCGTGACCCTCGCGCGGACGCAGGTGCAACTTGTGGTCCAGCAAGCGAACCGGCTGTGCATAGCGATAACGGGTCAGATGGGTGATTTCAATTCGTTGCATGCCTACCTCGTTTGTGTAACCGGCGCATCGAACTCGGGTTATATTTACAGCTGCAGGAGTTTAATCAATTCCGTTTTGCAAAACCTCACACAACATCCATCCCAGGCACGCAGCGGCGGAATCTCCGAGATGAACAGCGATAAGACGGCAAAACCAGCCACCACTGAGAAGGACTCGCCGTTCGAGGCGGAGATCGAGCAACACGATGCGGCTATAGCCGGGCGCGGTATCGAGATCTGGGTTGGCGCCGAGCCGACCTTCACGAAACGCTCATCCGAGTCGCCTGAGTGGCTCTCGGAACCGCTGGGTGGCGACAAACATCCCCTTGCCCTGCGTATGGCCGGGACCCTCCTGGAGCAACATCCAGGGAGTGCAATACTGCGTACTGTCGGACGCCAGTATGCCGAAGAAAAGATACCGCGCTGGTCGGTTGGCTTGCTCGCGCGACGTGACGGAAACCCGATCTGGCCCGGCCCCCCTGATCCCCTGGGCGAGCCATCCCCGCCGGTCGAACCGCAACGCCTGGATGGGTTCTGGGAATTGCTCCAGCAACGACTCGTCGAGCGCGGGTGGCCCTGCCGCCATTTCCGCGTTTCCGATCCGCTCGACCGGCGCCTGCTGTTCCGACTCGATGGCAAGCCGGTATCGAACGATGAAGATCCGCGCCTGCAGCGCGCCTCGGTGCATACCCAAAAGACGCCGCACGATGGCCTGGCCGACCCGCTCGCGGAGCGGGGCCTGATGCTGGTCGCACTCGGTGAGCTCGAACTCACCCCGAAAAACCGTGCGCTCTGCGTGGAGCTGCCTGCCTTCGGCCGCGTGTCGGATTTCCTGGCCTGCCTCGAGGTGATTGGCCTGGCCGCCAGTGAAGCGGAAATCGGGGCATTGGTGCTGCAGGGCCACCCACCGCCGGTGGATGCGGACGTCAGCTGGATCAGCATCACCCCGGACCCGGCCGTGATCGAGGTCAATGCGGCACCGCAACCGGACCTGAGGCGCTTCCTCGCGGACCAGCGCGAGTTGTTCAAGGTCGCAAAAACACTCGGCCTCTCGCCGTATCGTCTGCAATACAACGGTACCGTTTCCGACTCGGGTGGCGGCGGCCAGTTCACCCTTGGCGGCCGCACGCCTGGCGAGAGCCCCTTTTTCGTGAAATCCACTTTGCTCCCGAGGCTGGTCCGCTATCTGAACCGGCACCCTTCCCTGTCCTACCTGTTTGCCCCGGACTTTGTCGGCGGCGCCAGCCAGTCGCCACGCCCCGACGAGGGGATTCGCGACGCCTTCCACGAGCTCGCCCTGGCGCTGTGGCATCTGGATTCCATTCCCAAGGCCTCGCCGGAAATGATCTGGGGCAGCCTGGCCCATTTCCTCGCGGATCCCTCCGGCAATCGGCATCGCAGTGAACTCAACATCGAGAAGCTGTGGAACCCTCATCTCCCGGGCCGGGGTCAGCTGGGGCTGGTCGAGTTTCGCGCCTTTCGCATGCCCCGCTCGCCACAACGCGCGGTGGCCATCGCTGCGCTGTTGCGCTCGATCACCGCCATGCTGGCGGGGGCCAATACCGCTCCCGGCCTGCGTGACTGGGGGGACGCGCTGCACGACAAGTACGCCCTGCCCTTCTACCTCCACCAGGACCTGCAGGCCGTGTTCGACGATCTCGCAGCGACCGGATTCGGGCTGGGCGAAAAAATCAAGGCGATGCTGTTTAGAGATCCGGGCGGCTCACGCTGGCAGGCCAGCCATGCAGGCTGCGAGCTGGCAATCGAACCCGCCAAGGAGTTCTGGCCTCTGGTTGGCGATGTCGCCTCCCAGGAGGGCGGCGGATCGCGCCTGATGGATTCGAGCACCCTGCGCCTGCAGGTCAGCTTGCGCAAGATATCGGACAAAGGCCCGCCGTTGAGTGGCTGGCGTCTCCAGGTCGGCTCGCAGGTATTACCCTTGTTTGGTGGACAGGATGGACAGCAGGGCGTGCGGCTGATCGCTCTGCGCTATCGCGATTTTGTCCCCTGGCGAGGCCTGCACCCCTCACTGAAACCTTTCGGACCCTTGCAATTCACCTTGTCGCATCCCGCGCTCGAAGATGCCCTGCAGGCCACCCTGTATGCATGGCGCCCGGATGGGACCCCGTATGATGGATTGCCCCAAGGTCTCGACGCCGCCGCGGACCGGCGTAAAGAACGGCTTGTGACGCGCATTGTTTCGCGCGAGAAAATTCCCGCCCCCCAGACACCACCGGAAGCCGCCCTCAGCGGCTACACCTACGATCTGCGCTACCTCGCGACGCCGACTGAGTGAGCGTTTCGCGGGCAAGCCCGCTCCTACGAACGCTCGCGGGTTTGGAACAACCTCGATCCGTAGCAGCGGCCCTGGCCGCGAGGAATCGAGGAACGGGCCGACCTTCACCGGCCGCTGTTCGCGGGCAAGCCCGCTCCTACGAACGCTCGCGGGTTTGGAGCAACCTCGATCCGTAGCAGCGGCCCTGGCCGCGAAGAATCGAGCAACGGGCCGGCCATTACCGGCCGCTGTTCGCGGGCAAGCCCGCTCCTACGAACGCTCGCGGGTTTGGAGCAACCTCGATCCGTAGCAGCGGCCTCGGCCGCGAAGAATCGAGGAACGGGCCGGCCATTACCGGCCGCTGTTCGCGGGCAAGCCCGCTCCTGCGAACGCTCGCGGGTTTGGAGCAACCTCGATCCGTAGCAGCGGCCCTGGCCGCGAAGAATCGAGGAACGGGCCGGCCTTCGCCGGCCGCTGTTCGCGGGCAAGCCCGCTCCTACGAACGCTCGTGGGTTTGGAACAACCTCGATCCGTAGGAGCGGGCTTGCCCGCGAAGATTCCCGGTCCGGATTCGAAAAAGGCGCCTGTTCGGGAGCAAGCTCGCGCCTATAGCACTCAGCCAGCCTTACGTCGGCGGTTGGCCAGGCCCAGCAAAAGCCCACCAAAGCCGAACAATGCCGGCGCGGAGGACTCCGGCACCGGGCTGCTGCCACCGATCACGCCCGAGGTCTCAATCGTAGGTCAGCACGCCCGAGCCCGATGTCAGGGCACCGAGACTGAAGGTCATGAAGCCGCTGGCGACAAGCGCAGAGTTTTCAAGCGCGGCTTCGATTTGCCCGCATAACGGCTATGATCTGCTTGAAAACCTTTATCCAGGTGGCTGAAGCATGCATCCCATCAAGTACCAGGTCGTCGGTGAAGAAGACTACGCACTCATGATCAAGGTGGACGGCGACGGCTCGTTCAGCATCAGTAGCGGCACCTATACCAGCGACAGGCCCCGCAGCGGCCGGCTGAGCAAGGAGCAGCAGGAGGCACTGCTGACCGCAATCCGTGAACTCGGGATCCCGGATGCGCACCCACAGCCTGATGATGCAGCAGACGCATTCAAAGCCACCCTGGTGATCGGTGCAGGCGAAAACGAAGTGAGCTACCCGTTTTGGGAAGGCGCGCTCGAAGAGGATTCAAAACTCCTGAAACTGGTGCGCCTACTCGAGAAACTGTGACCCGGGGGGCGTGGCAAACCAGGCAAAGGCTCCCAGCGGCCTTTTCCCCTTATCCAGTCCCCGCATTCGTCATAAACAACCCCGGATCATCGAGACCTCCCGATACCCCCCACCGGGCTGAACCCGCTTTCCTGGCGGATCGCCCGGACGCCGGAGAGCGGCCATCCAGGGGCCTGCAAGCTCGCGGGCTTCACCGCACACGGCTGACGCGGCGCCCCTTGCAACAGTTTTTTCCCTGAAAGCTATGCTTGTAGAGCCGGCACCGGCCGGGAAGAGCGGCGCTTCATCATCCAGCCAGAGGACCCTGATAATGACGCTGGCAACCACCGTGAAGACCTACATCGAGGGAAGAGGTGTCGCCTACGAGGTGATCCCCCACCCTGTCAGCGGATCCAGCCACGAAACCGCTGACGCCGCGCATGTCGATGAAGCTCATATCGCGAAGGGCGTCGTTCTCAAAGATCATGCGGGGGCAGTCATGGTGGTGATTCCCGCGAATGCCTGGGTGGACCTGTCGGCAATCAGAAAGGAACTCGATCGTGAGATGGGCCTCGCCGACGAGGAAGACGCCGCCGGCTATTTTCCCGACTGCGATCCGGGCGCCATTCCGCCCCTCGGACCAGCGTATGGCATGCAGACCCTGGTGGACAAAGCCCTGTTCGCCCTGGGCTATGTCTATCTGGAGTCCGGCGATCATCGCAGCCTGATAAAGATCGCTGGCGAGGCGCTCCCTGACCTGCTCAGTGGTGTGCGCAGGGGGTATTTTTGTGAACCGGCCTGAGCGCATGATCGCTTCCGACAGGCTCGCCATGATCCAGGCCCGGGAGAGTGCTGAATGCGATACCTGCTGAGAGCCCTGGCCATGACGCTCCTGGCGTGCGGACTCGCGGACGCCGTCGCCGCCGACCCGACTCCCGACAAAGAGCGTTTGGGCATCATGCTGCAGATCGAGGGCAGCATTGGACCGGCGACCGCCGATCACATCGTCCGCAACCTCAAACTCGCCAGCGAGCGCGGGGCGGAACTCGTGATTCTGCGCATGGACACGCCAGGCGGCCTCGACAGCGCCATGCGCACCATCGTCAAGGCCATCCTGGACGCGCCGGTGCCGGTGGTGAGCTACGTCTCCCCGGGCGGGGCGCGGGCAGCCAGCGCAGGCACCTATATCCTGTATGCCAGTCACGTCGCCGCGATGGCCCCGGCGACCAACCTGGGCGCCGCGACGCCGGTCCAGCTCGGCGGCATGCCCGAAATACCAGGCAATGCCGATGGCGAGCCGGACAACGGAAAAGACCAACCCCTGTCGCCGTCCGAACGAAAGATGGTCAACGATGCGGCGGCCTTCATCCGGGGACTCGCCGATCAGCACGGGCGCAACGCCGCGTGGGCCGAACAGGCGGTGCGCGAGGGTGTCAGCCTGACCGCATCCGAGGCGCTGGAACGCGATGTCATCGACCTGCTGGCGGCTGACCTGGGCGATCTGCTCAAGCAGCTCGACGGTCGTAAGGTGATTGTGCGCGGCCAGGAGAGAGAACTGGCCACCGGCGGGATCGCCATCGAGCGCGTGATACCAGACTGGCGTAGCGAGTTGCTCTCTGTCGTGACCGACCCGAACGTGGCCTACATCCTGCTGCTGATCGGGATCTATGGCTTGATCTTCGAACTGTCCAACCCGGGCGCGATCCTGCCCGGCGTGACCGGCGCGATCGCGCTGTTGCTGGCGCTGTACGCCTTCCAGGTGCTGCCGATCAACTACGCCGGTCTGGCCCTGATCATCGTTGGCATTGGCTTCATGGTGGCCGAGGCCTTCGTGCCCAGCTTTGGCATCCTCGGCCTCGGCGGGGTGGTCGCATTCGTCGCCGGCTCGATCATTCTTTTGGAGGCGGAAACGGTAGCCATCTCCATCCCGCTCATCGCGAGCACCGCACTGGTGTCTGCCGCCTTTTTCATCTGGGTGATCGGTCGTTTTGTCCGTCTGCGCCGGCACAAGGCGAAAACCGGAGAGGAGGAACTGATCGGCAGTATCGGCCTGGCGCTGCAGGATTTCGATCAGTCGGGCCGCGTGCGCGTGCACAGCGAGAGTTGGCGCGCCCACACCAGCAGCGCGGTGCGTAAAGGACAACAGGTCGAGGTAATCTCGGTAGACGGGCTATCTTTGGTAGTACGACCGCTACAGAAAGAGGACTGACATGACGCTCTGGACTTACGTGGTTCCCATCGCTCTCCTTGTAGGGCTGCTTCTCCTCTCGATTCGCATCCTGCGCGAGTACGAACGCGGCGTGGTGTTTTTCCTTGGACGCTTCCAGGCGGTCAAGGGACCGGGCCTGATCATCATCGTGCCGGGTATCCAGCAGATGGTGCGCGTAGACCTGCGCGTGATCACCATGGACATCCCGGAACAGGACGTCATCACCCGGGACAATGTCACGGTGCGGGTCAACGCGGTGCTCTACTTCCGGGTGGTCGACCCGGAACGGGCCGTCATCCAGGTGGAGAATTACTACCTGGCGACCAGCCAGCTGGCCCAGACCACCCTGCGGTCCGTGCTTGGCCAGCACGAGCTGGACGAGTTGCTCGCCGAGCGGGAAAAGCTGAACGCCGACCTGCAGGATATTCTGGATACCCAGACCGACACCTGGGGGATCAAGGTCGCCAACGTCGAGATCAAGCACGTCGACCTGGACGAGAGCATGATCCGCGCGATTGCGCGCCAGGCAGAGGCGGAGCGGGAGCGGCGCGCCAAGGTCATTCATGCGGACGGTGAATACCAGGCCGCGGAAAAACTGGTGCTGGCCGCCGAGCGGATCTCCGAGCAGCCCTCCGCGCTGCAGCTGCGCTATCTCCAGACCCTGGCCGACATGGGCAACGAACGGTCCACGACCGTGGTCTTTCCCCTGCCGATCGAACTGCTGAAGGCCTTCGGTAGCGACCGACCGGAAGAAAAGAACTAAGGAACCTCTGAAAAAGTCATGAGCCTCAATCTGTGACGCCAGAATCCGTCATTCCTTCGTTGCAAATCTTCGCAATAGCTCGCTATTACGTGCGATTTGCGCCTCGAACTGCCGAATTCTGATCGTCAATCTTTTCGGCCCAGACTTTCTCAGAGGCTCCCTAAGCGCCGTCAGGGCATCGCCTGTGTTCGTCTCAGCGCCGATCCTCATGGACGGGGTCCGCTGTTGCCGTGCACCAGGGTCCGGTGTGTCAGGAAAGTTTACGCCGTCGGAATCGTCTAATTCTTCGGGGACAGTAACTGGCTGTTTGCACGCGTATTCCTGAAACGGTACGGGATTTGCTTCTAGGTGATCGGCCTGGCAATGAAAACGCCTGGGCCCCTTTACTTCTCCCCGATCCGTTTTGAAGAGGATGTACCCCGAAAATGGCACTGGATGAGCGACGCAGTCATCCGCGCTGGGATGCGCGAGGTGTTACGGCCTGGATGTTTTTTGAACACGGCGAACCCGAACGTTGCCGCGTGCTCGATGTAAGCCGCAACGGCGTGCTGATCGAGTCATCCCAGTTCCTGGTTCCGGGCCTGGAGATCGAACTCGCCTTCGCCCGGACCTACCAGCCAAACTTCACCCGCCTGTTTCGACGCTGGGCCCAGGTGGCAAGGAGCTCTCCCGACTCTCTGGCCGTCTTTTTCGTGAAGCCATCGATCAGCGCCAGGGCATCCCGACGCGGATCCTGAACCCAAGGCGGAATCTCCGATCCACTGCGGGCTCCTCCGGAGCCGCACGCAGGCTGTCTTGCGCGACGAGCGTTGAGGACGGCGGGTTCGTGCTGGCCTGTGACACCCTGCATGGCTGCAGCGAACCCACGCACGGGCGGCAAACTATTTTTCCAAAAGACGATTGACATTTAAGTATTTGCTTATATACTGTCACTCATCGACTGGTTGCTGAGTCGACAAAAACACACAACTTGATTTCAAAAATCGAACTTTTGGAGACTTGTCATGAAAAAGATCATCGCTATCGCTGCTGTCCTGGCTTCCACCTCGGCTTTCGCCTTCTTCGATTCCTCGACCGGCTACACCGACGGACGCTACAACGGTAACGGCGACTTCGTGGGTAACGGTTCCGGCGAAGGTGAAGCCACCTTCTCCATGGATTTCAAAGGTCGCGGCAAAGCCGACGGCGACTTCAAAGGCACCGCTGACACCGACGGCAACTGGTACGGCTACGGCTACGACCAGCCCTACGGTTACGGCTACATGCCGCAGGCCCCGATGGCTCCGGTTGCACCTGCCGCTCCGGCTGCCCAGTAAGCCAGACCCGGTCTGACTTACAGCAAAAACCCCGCATCGCGAGATGCGGGGTTTTTTTGTACCGGCCTTTTCACCGCATAAGTCGGAATGCGCTGAAAACGAAATCGCTTGCCCCGCCGTTGCAGTTCATCAGCCAGATTTCGATTCCGATAAAACATCATCAGCAGGTGCCGTTAAACATTTGGTGTAACTAAGGCAGCTGCTGATATGGCGGACGATCCACGGTTCGTGTCAAAAGGTCCCAAATCAAATCGTTTCGATGCCCGTTGGCGTGCGCTGGCACGGCGACGCTACCGTCGTCTGGCCGTCATCATCTACCTCGTCATCCTGTCCATAGGGGTTGCTCTCGGTACCCTGGTCCATTGGCAGGGGCAACAGGTCCTGGATGTCACTGGGAACCTGATCGCAAAAGACATGCGCAGCCAGCAACTCATTGCGGACCTGGAGGCGAATGCAATCCGCTTGGAACCGGTGCTGTACGAGTACTATGCGACCGAAGACAGCGCCAAATTCCGTCTGGCCTATCGCCACCTGAGAACGGAAATCGCAAACCAGATTGAAATGCTGGCCCCGCGTTTCCCCGATCGCAACGAAATTCAGCAAATCCCCAGGATTATGAACGGGGTCCATCGAATCGCAGCGCGCCTCGACAGGAACCTCGCTTCATCGGATACCGACTGGGATCTCGCGCGCGAAGCTCTCGCGGGGATAAGCGAGGACCTGTCGACCGTAAGGCGCGCCCTCGGGCAACTTGTCGAGTCCATCAGAGAACAGGTTACCGAGCGAAGCACCAGGACTCACGATCTCGTCAACGAGACCGTGGTGATGGCCCTGGCCTTCGCGACAGTTACCTTTGTGACCATTCTCGTGATCGGTTATTTCGTAACCAGCGCTCTGACCACCGGTCTGCACCGACGTTGGCTGACCACCTTTCTGGAACGCAACGCCAACCCCATCCTCAGCATCTCGGATGATGGCGAAATCCTGTATGCCAACCCGAGCGCCGCCGAGATCGTCGGTACTGCGGAAACCATGCCAGACGTTCAGCAAACATTGCTGCCCAAAGACGCCATGCATCGACTCGAGGACATGCGACGCAACGGCAGCCGCTATCAGCGATGGGAGTACGCCATCGGGGACAGAATTTTCGGCTGCGGGGTACACCAGCTGAGGGATCTTGCTGTCTTCCATCTCTATATCAGCGATATCACAAAACGCAAACATGACGAACTGCAGCTGGAGAGGGCTGCTTACCATGACCCCCTGACCGGATTACCCAACCGGCGACGCTTTGCGGAAGATCTCCAAACGGCGCTGGTCGCCAACTCGGGAGGCACCGTACTGGCGATCAGCATCGATCGATTCCGCGAACTTGTCGAGGGCGTGGGACATGACATCAGTGATGCGGTATTGACGGCTTTCGGACGCTCGCTGGATGCGTCTCTACAGTCCGCCAGCAGAGGAGAGCCGCCAATAAGGCTCTATCATTTCGGTGGCGATCATTTCACTGTGCTTGCCGACAACCCCGCGATCACCGAACAAGCCGCATTGTCTCTTGCCGATCGCCTGATACAACTTTGCAAAAAGCCCCTTTCGGCCGCTGATCGATCGTTCTTCGTTTCCACGAGCATCGGCGTCAAACACTATCCGCCGGGGGGAACCGAGGATTGGACCACGATCCTGAAGCACGCCGAAAGCGCCCTGCAGCAGGCACATCGCGAAGGCGGTGGCACGGTTCGGCAATTCACCTCGGACCTGGAAGGCGAAGCACTCAGGCGCCTGGAACTCGAACATGCGCTGCGTTGCGCGGTCGACGCGCAGGAACTGCACCTGGAATTCCAGCCCCAACTGGACGTGCATTCACAAGCGATCCTCGGCGTCGAGGCACTTGTGAGATGGAACCATCCGGACCTGGGGGCGATTTCGCCGGTGCACTTCATTCCACTGGCCGAAGAGACCGGCATCATCGAAGAACTCGGCCGATGGGTGCTGTTGGAAGCCTGCAGGCAAACCGAACGCCTGCATCGTCTCGGTTTTCCCGACCTGACGGTTGCCGTGAACGTCTCACCCCGCCAGATTGCCGACCCGCGCTTTCCGGAAACGGTCGCCGACACCCTGGAGGCAACCGGGTTACCGGGCAGCGCACTCCATCTGGAGGTCACCGAAACCGCTGCGATGCACAACCCCGAGCTTGCTATCCAGGCACTGAATGCCATCAGGCAACTCGGTGCCAAGATCGCCATTGATGATTTCGGGACGGGATACTCCTCGCTCGCCTATCTCCACACACTGCCAATAAACAAGTTGAAGATCGACAGGTCGTTCATTCGGGCCATGGGTCAGGACAACGACGACATCGCCATTGTCGCCGCGACCATCGAGTTGGCCCATAAACTCGGGTTGACGGTAACCGCCGAGGGCGTTGAAACAGAAAAGCAGCTGAACAGGCTGGTCGCGCTCGGTTGCGAGGAGATCCAGGGATTCCTGATCGCACGGCCGATGAAACCGAAAGCCTTGGGTGAGTTCCTCGCAGAGCATTCCGGCGAGGCACCGTTGGCGCAGCGCGCTGCAGATCGGTAGTCAGCCACCCGAGTTCACGTTTTTCACAGACCCCAGACCAGCGACCCGGTGTACTGGAAGTCGTTCTTGTCGACATCGTTGCCCGCAAGCGAGTCGTACTCATTGCTCAGACCGATCTTCAGACCCAGGCCGGCGTCCTTATCCAGATCGAAATTCCAGCTGAGTTCCGTGAGATTGCGAAACTCGCCGGATTCACCCAGGTTCGGGTACAGGGTATTGGCAAAGGTCAGGGACTGACGAGAATTTATCCGCCAGTCGACATCCAGACCGAGCAGCGCTTCCGGGGTGAACTCCTCACGTTCTCCACCGACTGTCTGGTTGCCGCCGAGGCCGGCACGCCCCCGCAAACGGTAATTATCCCTTGTTATGAAGTCGTAGCCGGCGCCGCCGCTGCCTGCGAGCCGATAGTCCCAATCCTTGAATTCGTCCCAGTCGAAACGTCCCTGGGCAAAGTGAAACCAGGGTGAACCGGGGCGCAGCCAGTCACGCTGCAGGGTGGCGAAAAAGTTGTTCTCGGACACCTCACCATCCGCCTCCTGGCGTTGGTAAACAGTCTGATGTGCCCAGCGCGTGTCCTCGTCCTCGAAGTTGGCGGAGAAGCCAGCGGTGACATCCATGTTGTCCGACTTGCCGGCGGCGCCGCTCACCCCGATTTCGACACGACGTTTCCAGTCGGTCAGCCAAGCGATGCCCAACAGGCCGTTATCGCCTGCCGACGACACCTCAGGCGCCCCAGGCACCGGGACGGTCTCATTCATCGGGTCTACTTGCGGGGCCGAGAGCTGGTCACGCGGGATATCGATCTGGCCCAGGAGCGGGTGCAGGAGCGTGACGGCGTTATCCGACTCGGCGACGATCTCGCCACTGAGTCGATCGCCGTTGTTCAGGGTCAGGGTGGCGGCCGATGTGAGGGTAGCGACCGCAGTCAATGCGGCTGCGGCGGAAAATGATGTTACTGCTTTCATAGTCTTTCCCTGCGGGACACTGCTGGAAAAGCTAGTCTAATCGACACAGAACCCGCGATCAGGCGAATATTCCCCATTCCACCGAACGCCGTCAGGCGCGTCCCGCTGCTGTCATGCCAATGACCTCTGCGACCGCCTTTCCGGCTCGGGCATGGCTGGAAATCCTGGCCCACCCGCCGCCCCCGCACCTTTGACTGGATGCCTCGACCAGGAAACAGCTCCCGGAAGAGAATACATAAGACCCGAGAGAACGGATAAACTGCACAGTGCATGCCGATGACACAGACTGCACTCCGCAGTTGGCTACCGGACACCGGGGAACACGGCCCCATCCGCTCCTGCCGGACTGCTCCGCGGCATGCTGAGTCAGGTTCCAGCCACATGAAATTTGTCTTATTCCTTCTCGTCCTCGCGCTTACCCCGATTGGCTGCGCCGTCAGAAGCACTGCGCCGGAGAAAGACTCCGGCACGAAATTCGGCGCCGCGGTGACCGCACCGCTGGAAGACCTCAACCTGATACGCGTGAAGATCCCCGAAGTACTGATCGAGGCCAGCAAGCATCCCTACCGGCAACCCGCCGCCCTGTCCTGCGAAGCCATCAGCCAGGAGATCACCGAACTGGATGCCGCGCTGGGGCCCGATCTGGATAAACGCACGTCCGGTTCGGAGGATACTCTGCTGGGCAAGGGGGGTGACTTTGTCGAGGAGTCGGCCATCGATGCTGTCAGGAGCACCACACGGGGCGTCATTCCCTTCAGTGGCTGGGTGCGCAAACTGAGCGGCGCCGAACGCCATTCCAAGACCGTGAGCAAGGCCGTTGCAGCCGGGATTGTTCGCCGGGCTTATCTCAAGGGCGTTGGCGAATCACAGGGCTGTCAGGCGCCTGCCGCCCCGTTACCCCATGTGCCGGAGGATGAAGAGGAGTCGGCCACCGAGCCGGAGGACAGCGAACCCTGACATGGGGAATGCCGCATCCCGATGCACGCCAGACACGCTGCGAAGCCGGTGTGCCCGGATCCAGTGGCAGGCGGCGATAACCCGAATCCTGTTTTTTGCGCGGCGATTGCTGACAGAAGTACGCCAAAACTCCCCCACCCTCCCCCTTTCAACCATAGTTATAAAGGGCTTATGGATTGCGCCTTACAGGCACAACCCTGCGGGATTTGTTGTCGAATGAGAAAACGGGCGTGCTTCGCTGTCGCAAGAGGGTCGCACGGCGCATAGGACGGAGCTAATTTATGAAGCGATTCAAGAACATTCTGTGTGTCATCGACCGCTGGCACCCGGCCATCGCGGTGCTCGAGCGAGCGGTTTCGCTGGCACAGAACAATCAGGCAGGCCTGACCGTCGCCGTCATTGTGCCCCGGCTGACCGCTGGCATTGGCATGCCGGATGGCGGACCCATCTCGGCTGAGCTGCAGGAAGCGGAGATCGCCGACGCGCAGCAACAACTGGAAAACGCTGTCCGGCCTTTCCGATCCGGAATCGATATCGATGCGAAGGTGCTCGAGGGGACGGCCTTTCTCGAGATCATCCGGGCTGTGCTGCGGCACGAGCACGACCTGGTGATCAAGGCGCCGGAAGACCCTGACTGGCTGGAGCGGCTGTTTGGCAGTGACGACATGCACCTGTTGCGCAAATGCCCCTGTCCGGTGTGGATGGTCAAGCCATCGCAATCGAAACCGTACCGCCGGATACTCGCCGCAGTCGATGTGAATCCGGATCATCCGGACAACGAGCGGGCGATACAGCATCAGCTGAATGTAAAGATCCTGGAGCTGTCCATTTCGCTCGCCCTGTCGGAGTTCGCCGAACTGCATGTCGCAAATGCCTGGCTGGCGCCGGGAGAGAGCACCATGCGCGGCGCCTTCATGAACCGCCCGGATGCAGAGGTTCTCGCCTACGTCGAAGGGGTTCGGCAACAACACCTCACGGGCCTCGATGACCTCCTGAACGACGTGGTGGAGGCGCAGGGAGACCATGCCGTTCGGTTTCTGGACCCGAAAAAACACGTGATCAAAGGCCCTGCACGACAGGAGATCCCGGCCTTGAGCAAAACCCTCGGGGCTGATCTGGTTGTGATGGGCACCGTGGCGCGCACCGGGGTCACCGGCCTGTTCATCGGCAATACCGCAGAGGCGATCCTGGAACAGATCGGGTGCTCAGTACTGGCCGTCAAGCCCGAGGGATTCACGACGCCGGTTTCGGTGCAGGAATGAGGCGCTGATTTCTATCCGGCTGTCATCGACTATTCGGTAAAGGGGCAGCCCTGCCGGACTCACCCATTTTCCGGCGCGGGGGGTGTCACGTCCTCACCCAGGGCGCGTTGCCAGAGCCATGCAAGTCCGGGCTCGAGTGGCATACGCCGAGCGATGCGCTGCGGGTCGATCCCGCGCAATGGACTGCGGTGCTCGGCGAAGCGGAACGAGAACGCATAGTAGGGATGCTGGCCCATGCGCAAATCGCTGATGCTGACGTAGCGACCGTCATCCGACAGGGCGTAAAAGCCCTTGGAAAAGGCGCGAACCTGGTTGGCCTTCGGGTAATCCTGAGTGACGGCCTCCAGTCCGCCACCCCGGTCATGCCGGGTAAAGCGAATCGGTCGTCCAGGTGCCTTGAGTGGATCGAGCAAGGAGTAAAAGCCTTCCTGGTAGCTGCCTTCGTGCCGGAGCACGATACGCCACAGCACCGTGTTGAATGGCGTGGGCGTGACCAGGACCTGGGATGCCGACAGCCCCTCGGCCTCCGGTGTCGCCATCACCCGTTGCGTGACATGCGCCTGCGCGCCGACGGCCCAGCCGGCATACAAGGTCGAGAGGGCCAGCCCGAGGCCGTTCCAGCGCCGCCTGTTCTGCGAGCGACACATCGCGGTGCACAGCAAACCCAGCAGCAGCGGCAGGGTGTACAGCGGGTCGATGATGAAAAGACTGCCGAGGCCGAACGGATGGTCACTGAAGGGCAGCGCCAGCTGCGTGCCGTAGATGGTCAGACCATCGAGGATCGCATGAGTGAACAGGCCCAGCGTTGCCATCAGCCACCAGCGCCTGAAAAGACGAGTCGAACGCGTTGCCAGTGCGAGCAGATAGGCGATCGGGACAGAGGCGAGCAACTGCCAGAAGAAGGCGTGCGTCTCGGCGCGGTGCAGCACCATGTTGTTCACCGCATCGCCCTGGTCGATGAAGACGTCCAGATCGGGCAAGGTGCCGACCACGGCACCCGCCAGGGCAGCCTGCCAAAAGGGGCGATGCCTGCCCATGACGGCAACCCCAACTGCGGCGCCCAATGCTGCCTGCGATACCGTGTCCATCGCTATCCCTGTTTACCTTCTCCACTCTAGGAGTGACTTGAGACCCGCATCGGCCGGGTCGGTTAATAAAAGTGTGACACCGCCGACCGCGGCAAAAAACTCATGTTTTGTCCGCCTGCCGGATCAGGCCTTTTCCAGAAACCGCGTTCCCCAGGCGCTCTTCAGCTGCGCATTGCCTCTCCCCTTGGCGGTGTGTGCCATGAATTCCGTGAGGCTTTTCTGCACACCCTTGGCGATAAGTTCATTCAGATTGCGCTTGTCGCTGAGAAGGAAATTACCGATCTGCTCTTCGCTGCTGGATCCTGCCTGGGATCCGCCTGGCTCGATGCGCGAGTGAATCGTCAGGCTCCCGATACACACGCCCGATGTCGTGCGATAGCCGCTGGCGCGGATCACGATCTTTCTGAAATCCGGGTAATCGCCAAACAAGTCCAAGGGCGAATCGACCACCTCGATACCGCTTTGCCGGAACAGGCCCTCGGCAAGCGCCTTTACGCGAGGGCTGTTGGTCCAGCATCCGTCCTTCACCTGGTCAACGACGTAGAGGCGCAGTGAAGCGATCGGACCGAAGGCGTCGCTCAACGCGGCAGCCCGCGAGGCGGGGAAAAGCGTCGTACCGAAAAAGATCGACCACAGCAAAGCGCGGGGAAGGCTCTCCAGTGGTCCGAAAATGACACGCATCGAGTGCTCTACCGAGTGGATCCTCCAGCGTCCATCGCCAGTGGCTTGAAACTACGCCCGAAGGCCGGATCGGCCGGCCTTTTTGACCTGCCCTCCCCACTTCCTGCCACCTGGAGGCGCTCGAAGCCGCCTTCAGACTATCGGATGCGTTGCCGGACAGCAGCATCTTCCAATTAATCGGCTTCGATTTCCAGCGCTGAAGTCCCTCGAGACGATGGCTTTGCAAACGCGATGAAATCCCGTGCTCCAGCCCGATTGCACGCATCTCCAGGCTCGCGCGCGGCTCCTCGTGACCGGCTTTATCGGGATCCGTATCTCCTCACCGCGGTACGCGATGAGGAACTCACGACCACCTGGTTTGAACGCGCGCACCAGACCTTGCGTCGACACGACAGCGTGAGCCGGATTCGCAATAAGGCTTCGAGCCTTGCCGCTCGCAAGTAACCGTCAGGCGGCAACCCGGTCAGTGCTTGACGATCGAGACGGTCGGCTCGGTCGCGCTGCCCAGCATGCCAATGAGGGCGTTCAGACGATCCCTGGAGTCCAGTGCCTCGAGCAAAACCTGCTTGTCCTCGACAGAGAGCGGCAGCGCCATGCTCAGGCTGTTCATCAGCCTGACCGTGGACAGGCGTTCGAGGGCCTCCCAGTCGGCCGACATACCCTTGCTCTCGGCATACAGCTTGACCGTACTGACCAGGCGGTCGTGTTCGCCGGGCAGTTCGTCGTCGTGCTTGTCGTAGTCGGACTGGAAGCGCGACCAATCGGGCACGATCATGCGGTAACCGCGCGTGGTCGGGAGCGTCTCGCGGACGTCAAAGCGGCACACCCCGTCGAGGACCATTTCGACGCGGCCATCGGAGGTTTCGCGGAACTGCACGATGCGCCCGGCGCAACCCGTCAGGCACAGCGCCTCATCATCCACCGTATCCGGCCCGGGCTGGATCATGCCAATCAGGCGGTGCGAACCGAGGGCATCATTCACCATGTTGAGGTAACGCGGCTCGAAGACGTTGAGCGGCAGCTCATTGCCCGGCATCAGGATCGCGCCCGGCAACGGAAAAACCGGCAGGGTATCCGGCAACTTCTCAAACGGCTGGGTGAAAGCACTGTGGGCCACGGCATCGCTCCCGGGTAAAAAACCCTTTCCGAAAAGCGCAGACCCGGGATCAAATCACCAGGCCTGTGCGGTAAATGTTGGCGTCGTCCTTTTGTTCGGACAGCGCGAGCGCGCCATTGTTCGCACGGCACGACAATCAGCCGCTGGCGGGAACACCGGCGGGAACTTCGTTCGATTGGAACACTGGCGCGTGCAGTTTGCCGGACCGCCGGTATGCATGCATCGGACCTGATCGACCGCAACAGTCAGCCTCGAAGACCCGGAACCTGCGTGAAACAACACAACCTCCTCTCCGGCGCCGGCCTGGTGATCGCGAACATGATCGGCGTCGGCGTCCTGCTGTTGGCGACAGCGAGCTAGGTGTTGACCGTTTTGGTGAGACGACAACGGGCCGGTGGATAAACGGGTCCCACCTTGGCGGGTTTGCGGTCACCACGGCGGGGACATGGCATCTGACCGGGACCGCTGAGCTGGATGCCCTAAGCCCGGCCTGTCCCAATGTCGGGCACTTCGCCCAAAAAGAGTGCACGCCCACCGCCGGGCCGAGGGACGAAACCGGCAAACCGATGAGCGCCGCCGGCCAGCGCGGCACAGCCGGCGCCCCATCTTCGCGAACTATTGGCCCGATTTGTGCATTTTCGATCACATCGACATCACGCCTGACGCGAAGTTGGCCTCCTGACATCATTTCGCAAGGATAAATATGTTAGCGTTTGCTAAAGTAATGAAATTGCCCGGGCCAACAAGCGAGCTCTTTCGCGGACCGGCATCACGGCTCTGCATTTCTGCCGGGCATCAGTGACACGCAACCTCGACTTGACTATCTGATGGAACACACCTCGCAACCACGCAACGCATTGCGCGAGCTCGGCGTCCTGTTCATCACCCTGATGCTGTTCTGGGTGATGCTGGTCGGCACGCTCGCGACAGACACCCTGCTGATCGGCGCGCTGGTGTCCCTGAGCGTAGCCCTGCTGTACCGCGACGGGCTGTCGTTTTTCACCGAGTTCCGCGCCACGCCGGCGGCATTCGTCGCCGGCATCCGCTTTTACGCCTACTTTTTCATCAAGCTGGCGCAGTCGAACCTGCGACTCGCCGCCATCGTGCTCTCGCCGGACCTGCCGGTGAACCCCGGCATCGTTAAGGTGCGCACCGGGCTGAAGAGCCGCATGGGTCGGCTGATGCTCGCCAACTCGATCACCCTGACGCCGGGTACCCTGAGCGTGGAGCTGGACGGGGAATGGCTGTATGTGCACTGCGTGACCGTCGGATCGCTGGATACCGAACGCGCCACCGAGGAGATCGCGGCCGGGTTCGAGCGGTTCCTGGAGGTGATGTATGGCTGAGGCGCTGGTAAGCCTGGCGGCGATCATCGCCGGCGTCGCCTTTCTCCTGGTGCTATGGCGCTTCATCAAGGGGCCGAGCCCTGTTGACCGGATCATCGCCTTCGATGGACTGACCATCGTCTCGATCACCGGCATCCTTTTCGCCGCGCTGGCCGCCGAACGCGGGATCTACCTCGACGTCGCACTGGTTTATGCCCTGCTGTCCTTCCTCGGGGTGATCGTGGTCGCCCGCTTCCTGGAGAGGGGCTTCTGATGGGCGCGATACTCGACCTCATCGGCGCCCTGCTGCTGCTCGCCGGCACCAGTTTTCTGCTGCTCGGCGGACTCGGCCTGGTGCGCATGCCGGACATCTACAACCGCATTCAGGCCGGCACCAAGGCTACCACCCTGGGCACCCTGCTGAGCCTGGTCGGGGTTGGCTTCCTGCATCCGGAATGGAGCCTCAAGCTGCTGTTGATCGGTGTTTTCCTGCTGTTCACCAACCCGCTCTCCTCGCAGGTACTGGCTCGCGCCGCGCACCGCACCGGCACACGCAAATCGCCGGCCACGGTGGTCGATCAACTCGAGGACGACCTCGGAGAAAGGCCATGACCCTGAGTATCGGCATCGCCCTGCTGCTCGCGATCGCGATGGTGGTGTCGGCCATCATGGCGACCCGCGGCAGGCGCAGCCTGGGGATTTCCATCCTCGCCGCCGGTCTGGCCAGTCTGCTGGCCTCGGTGATGTTTCTGCTGCTCGGCGCGCCCGACGTGGCCATGACCGAGGCAGCGATCGGCAGCGGCCTGACGACCTTCCTGTTCTTTTTCGTACTCGGCCGGGTGCGCCGGGGCGAACATGATTAAGCGTTTCACCCTGATTCTGCTGCTCGCGGGCCTCGGTGCGATCTTTGCCGGCCTGATGCTCGACTATGTGCCGGATAGCGAACTCAACCGCACCGCCGACTACTACGCGAAAAACACCGCCGCTGACCTGGGTGCCGCGAACATCGTCACCGCGATCATCGTCACCTATCGCGGCCTGGACACGCTCGGCGAGGTCACCGTGTTGTTCCTGACCGCAGCGATCGTCGGGCTCGTTCTGGCACGTGACCGCCACGATCAGTCGCAGCCAGACCGCGAACTGCCACCCACCGGGGAACTGCTGGCGACCGGCACCCGCCTGCTGCTACCGCTGATCCTGCTGTTCGGCGCCTATGTGTTCAGCCACGGCCACCTCACCCCGGGCGGCGGCTTCCAGGGCGGCGCCATCCTCGCCTCCGGCATGCTGCTGATGCTGCTGAGTCACCCGCTGCGTCGCTTCGGTCACCGCACGATCGCGATCGTCGAGTCGATTGCCGGCCTGGCTTTCGTGTTCATCGGCGTGCTCGGCATCGCACTGGCCGGCGGCTTTCTCGACAACCGCATCCTGCCGACCGGCACGCTGGGCGAGCTCTTCTCCGCCGGCGCGATCCCGGTCATCTACTCGTTCGTCGGACTGAAGGTCGGCGCCGAGTTCTCGTCGATGCTGCTGAACCTCTCCGAGACGGAGGAACTGTGATGGCAATGATCGCGATGGCCACCGGATTCGTGCTGATCCTGATCGGCCTGTTCGGCGCGCTGAGCAACCGCAACATCCTGCGCATGATCGTCGCGTTCGCGGTCGCCAATACCGGGGTCAACCTGGTGCTGGTCGCGGTGGGCTACATGGATGGCCGTACCGCACCGATCCTGAACGAGGCCGTGCCGGTCGCCGAGGCCACCACCCGGATCATCGATCCGGTGCCGCAGGCCCTGGTGCTGACGGCGATCGTGATCGGCGTCGGCGTAACGGCGCTGATGCTCGCTTACGCCTACAAGCTGTTCAAGACCAAGGGCACGCTGGACATCTCGCAGTACACGGATCTCAAATGGTAAGCCCGATCTTCATCATCGCCGCTTCGCTGGGCGGCGCCTTCCTGCTCGGACTGCTGCGTGACCCCTGGCGCAGGGCCAGCTACACGATTTCGCTGTTGGTGTTGGCCTTCACCACCGCGCTGGCCGGCGCCTGGGTGTGGGGGCTTGCGAGCGGTGCCGTGCAAGCCGTGGACATACTGACCGCCGGCACCCAGCCCCCCTTCGCGGTCAACCTGCGCCTCGGCATCGCCGAAGCCGCGATGGTCCTGCTGATCAACCTGACCGGCCTGCTGTCGGCGCTCTACCTGAGGGACACGCTGTTCATCCAGGGTCGCCGGGCGATGGCGGTACTGCTCATCTTCAGCATGGCGCTGAGCGGCATCGTGATGACCCGCGACCTGTTCAACCTGTTCGTGTTTTTCGAACTGGCGGTCATCTCGACCGGCGGCCTGATCCTGCTGTCACGCGACCCGCGCGCCCTGGCGGCGGGCTTCAAGTACCTGGTCGCCTCGCAGGTGGTCTCGATCCTGATGCTGGTCGGGATCATCTTCGCCTACCACGCGACCGGGTCGCTGAATCTCGACGACATGGCCGCCGCCTCCGAGCAGCTGCTCAAGGGCGGCGCGCTGGCGTTCTTCCTGATCTTCATCGCCGTCGTTGCCGAGCTGAAACTTTTCCCGGCCAACGGCTGGGCACTCGATATCTACGAGTCGGCCCACCCGGCATTCTCGGCGCTGGTGTCCGCAGCGGCCGGTTCGGCGGCGCTCGTCGCGGTCGACAAGCTGCTGACGATCGGCGGCCCGGCCTGGATGGAAGTCGCCTCGATCATCGGTATCGTCAGTTTCGTTGGCGCCAACCTGTTCGCCCTGGCGCAGAACGTGGACCGTCGCCTGCTCGGCTATTCGTCGGTCGCGCAGATCGGCCTGATCGTTTTCGTCGCCGGCCAGCAGGACATCCTCGGTGACAGCTATCTGTTTGTCGCCGGCGGCGTGCTGCTGGCGCATGCGGTCGGCAAGGCCGGCCTGTTCTGGCTTTCCGGCCTGATCGGCGGACGGGAACTCACCGCCTGGAGCGCGCTGCAGGGCAATCCACTGCTGATCTTCGCTTTCGCCAGCTTCCTGGCATTGCTGATCGGCCTGCCGCCCTTCCCCGGTTTCTACGCCAAGTGGGAACTGGTTCACCTGATCGCCGCTGAGGGACGCCTGCTGCTGCTCTCGCTGCTACTGTTCGGCGCGCTGGTCGAGGCCGGTTACCTGTTCCGCTGGTTCGGCTACACGATCAAACGCGACAGGCATCCCGAGCCGGTCGCCCCCTCGCTGTACAAGCACGGCGTGATCGGCATCGCGGTCCTGGCCGGGTGGTCACTCGCCTACCTGTGGGGCGAGCTCTCACCGCATGCCAATCTGCTGCATGCGGCACCGATGCTGTTTGCCTTGATGTTCCTGGCGATCGAATGGGCGCCGGCGCGGCTCAAGAATGCCGTCGCGATTGCCGGCCTGCTGGCCTGGTTCGCGACCACCTACAGCGCGTACGACCCGCTGCAGCTGATCTTTGCCCTGATCGTGCTGGCGGGCGGCGCGGTGATCCTGTTGGCAAGCTTCCAGACACCTGGCCGTCGCCTCGGCTTCTATCCCTCGGCGATGCTGATGTTCGCCGGGCTGGCGATGCTGATCCTGGCCGAAGACTCGTTCACCTTCTTCGCCGCCTGGGAGTCGCTCACGATCGGCTCGTACTTCCTCATTCTGCGGGGCCGCCAGTCCGAACCGCATGCCCTTTCCTACCTGGTTTTCTCGCTCGGCGGCGCCTTCCTGATCCTGACCGGGTTCGCCCTGGCGGCGCAGGGCAACTCGCAGTTCGCGCTCGCCGGGCTGGGCGAACTGGTGCAACCGCTCGCCCCCTGGGTCTTCCTGCTGCTGGCGATCGGCTTCATGACCAAGACCGCGGCGATCGGGCTGCACATCTGGCTGCCCGGCGCCCACGCCGAGGCCGAGACCGACGTCTCGCCGATGGTCTCCGGAATCCTGCTAAAGGCCGGCCTGTTCGGCCTGTTCATGTTGCTGATCCACATGGGCCGGCAGGAGTTCTACGGCCTCGACCTGACCCACGCGATGATGTGGATCGGCGCCCTGTCGGCGCTGCTCGGCAATCTTATGGCGGTCTTCCAGGAGGATGCCAAACGCCTGCTCGCCTACTCCTCGATCGGACAGATGGGCTATGCGCTGTTCGGCCTGGCGATGATGAACCATCTCGGCTGGCTGATGGCGCTGATGTTCGTGATCAACCATTACATCTACAAATCGATGCTGTTCCTCTCGGTGGGCGGCGTGGCCAAGCGCACCGGCACCCGCGCGATGTACCAGATGGGTGGCCTGATCACCCTGATGCCGCTGTCGTTCATCGCGGTGCTGATCGGCATCATCGCGATGTCGGGCGTGCCGCCGCTGTCGGGCTTCGGCGGTCGCTGGATCCTCTATAACGCGATCATGACGTCCGAGTACCGGCTGCCCATGATCCTGGTCTTCCTCTCGGGCCCGATCGCCTTCCTGTACCTGTTCCGCCTGATCCACAGCATCTTCCTCGGTCAGCTGAAGGACGAGCATCGCCTGATCAAGGAGGCGCCCTTCTGGCTGGTCCTGCCGCAGATGATCTACGTGGTCTGCCTGCTGGGCTTCGCGCTGGTGCCGGGACTGGCGCTGCGCCACGTCGATGCGTACATCAGTAACTTCCTGCCGCAGGGCGCGCTGAACTGGGAAGGTCTGACCATCACCAGCGATTTCGGCTACTGGAGCCCGGTCTCGATCATGCTGATCGTCGGTGTGATCTTCTCGCTGGTGTTTGCGCTGCTGCTGTTGGTCAACCGCAAGGCGCAGAAGGTCAAGCAGTTCAATATCGTGTTCTCGGCAGAACGCCCGTACCGGCCGGAGACGACCCACTACGCGTGGAATTTCTATGCCTCCTACCGCAAGGCGCTCGGCTTCCTCGAGTGGCCCTTATTCGAACGTTTCTGGGGTGCGATCGTCGATCTGCTGCACACCGCCGCCGACCTGTCGCGCCGCTTCTACACCGGCAACGGGCAGGTCTACGCCATTCACCTGTTGGCCTTCGTGGTCGTTGTGTACCTCTTGAAAGGGGGAGTCTGAACGATGCAGTTTGAATGGATCATGATCCCCTACTCCCTGCTGACCCTGTTCATCGTGGTCAACTACGGGATGCTGTTGACCGCCCTGATGCAGAAGATCGGCGCGCGCGTCGGGCGTCGCCACGGCATCCCGATCTGGCAGAACTATTTCGACCTGATCAAGAACTTCGGCATCCGCAGCTCGATCACGCACGGCACCATGTTCTACCTCGGCCCGGTGTTCCGCCTGACGGGCGGGATCGGACTGCTGCTGTTCGTGCCGACCATCTACGCCTCGGAGATGTTCTCCAACCTGTCGTTTGCCGGCGACCTGATACTGGCACTGTACTTCGTGTTCTTCGGCACCCTCGGCATGGCGCTGGGCGCGGCCGAGAGCGGTCATCCGCATGCGACCATCGGCATCAGCCGCGGACTCTCGCAGGTCACCACCGCCGAACTGCCGTTTGCGCTGGCCGTATTCGCGGTCGCGCTGCAGTACCAGACCCTGTCGATCACCGACATCGTCGCCGCGCAGCAGGGTGGCATCACGAACTGGACCGCGTTCACCAATCCGTTTGCCGTTGCCGCCGCGATGCTGTCCTTCCTGGGGTCGATGATGCGCCCGCCGTTCGACGTGGTGCTGGCGCCGCAGGAGATCCCGATCGGCCCACCGACCGAATACCACTCGTCCTATATGGCACTGATGCAGACCAACCGGGCGATCATGCCGATCGCCAAGATCGTGCTGTACATGAACCTGTTCTTCGGTGGCGCGGCGAGCTGGCCGGTGTTCTGCCTCAAGGTATTCCTGATCTACCTGTTCTCGGTCTTCGTGGGCGTGGTATTCCCGCGCTTTCAGGTCGAACAATCGGTGCGCTGGTTCCTGATCTGGGCAGTGCCACTCGGCATCCTGGCCATCCTGGTGGTCTGACTATGGTCAATTCACCGCGAAGTGCGCAAAGAACGCGAAGAGAATACCGGGTCCCGGTTAGCTGTTCGTTTGTTTTCCTTTGCGACCTTTGCGTCCTTGGCGGTTAACTTTGCTATGAAAGACGAACTTGAAATCGGTGCGCTGGTTCCTGATCTGGGCAGTGCCACTCGGCATCCTGGCCATCCTGGTAGTCTGACTATGGTCAATTCACCGCGAAGTGCGCAAAGAACGCGAAGAGAATACCGGGTCCCGGTTAGCTGTTCGTTTGTTTTCCTTTGCGACCTTTGCGTCCTTGGCGGTTAACTTTGCTATGAAAGACGAACTTGAAAAACGCCTCGACAGGCGCCCCAACGACCATCCACAGCGTACAGCGCTGAAGGACATCCCGGTCCGCGAGGAACTGCTGCCGCGCACGGTCAAGACACCGGACGGCCAGGAGATCCGAATCGACCCGCTGCAGGACTACTACTGCCAGGCGGGGCCGACGGTCCAGACACCGGCCTACACCCGGATCATCGAGGACCTGTTCAACTGGGCGCGCGCGGAGTCGCTCTGGATCCTCGGTTTCGGCACCGGCTGCGGCGCGATCGAGATGCGACCCCTGATGACCCCGCGCTTCGATGCCTATCGCTACGGCATCCAGTGGCGACCCACGCCGCGCCAGGCCAATCTGCTGGTGATCTCCGGCTACCTCTCGGTCAAGACGCTCAAGCGGGCGATCCGCGCCTACGAGCAGATGCAGAACCCGAAGTACGTGGTCGGCCTCGGCTCCTGCACCATTAACGGCGGGATGTACTGGGATTCGTACAACACCATCAAGTGCCTGGACGAGTACATGCCGGTCGACCTCTACATCACCGGCTGCATGCCGCGCCCGGAGGCGCTGCTGCAGGGGTTCGACGACCTCAAGAAACTGATCCGCGCGGGCAAGGCCGAGGGGGCCAACCGCTACGCGGAGAACTTCGACTGGTACAAGACCAACCAGAAGCGCGTGATCCGCGACTGGGACATGCCCGATTACAGTTGGTGAGGCCACCGGTATAGACACGATGGAAACCCTTTACGCCCGCCTGAAAGAACCGTTCGGCCTCACCGATTGGGTCCTGCAGAAGCCCGATCTGTGTTTTGTCACGGTCGCACGCGAGCAGTTGCGGCCGCTTTTGCTGCACCTGCGCGACCTGGAGGGCTTTACTCACCTGGTGCTGCTGACCGCGGTCGACTGGATCGAGGAAGACCGGTTCCAGTTGACTTACCTGCTCCACGACCGCGCCAAGGCACGCGATATCGGCGTGCGCCTGATGCTGCCGCGCGAGGATGCCAGCATGGACAGCATTCACGAGCTGTGGCCGACCGCCGCGACCTACCAGCGCGAGCTGCGCGAGATGTTCGGCATCGACTTTCCCGGCAGCCCGCGCGTCAACGAGGACTTCATCCTCGAGGGCTGGGCCGACCTGCCGCCCTACCGGCGCGACTTCGACACCCTGCAATATGCCCATGAGGCCTACGCCGAGCGCGCCGGACGCGAGACCCGCGATCCGGCCCGCCACATGAAGGAACAACTCTATCCCGACGGTGGCCAGGATGACTGAGTATTCGAATCGCTCCCAGTACCCGCAGGCCAGGGCCGATGGCAGCCTCGATATCGACCTGACCTCTGGCAAGTACCTGAAGCTGTGGCAGGGTCCGAACCACCCGGGCATCACCGGCAACATGTCGGTCGAACTGACCGTGTGTGGCGACGAGGTGGTCGAGGGCAAGACCCATGTCGGCTACCTGCACCGCGGCTTCGAAAAGCTGATGGAACGGCGCACCTTCATCCAGTGCTTCCCGATCGTGTGCCGCATCTGCGTGCCCGAGCCGGATTTCAACGAGTACTGCTATGCGGCCGCGGTCGAGGAACTGGCGGGCATCGAGGTGCCGGAGAAGGCCGACTGGATTCGTACCCTGATCCTCGAGATGGGTCGGATCAACAGCTACCTGATGTACCTCGGCGGACAGGCCGGCGCCTTCGGCCTAGGCGTGATTGGCCAGTGGACCACCTACGCGCGGGACCTGATGCTGGATCGCTTCGAGGAACTGACCGGCGCCCGCATCTACCACATGTTCATCATGCCCGGCGGTGTCCGCGATGACCTGCCGGAGGGTTTCGACCAGCGCATGGAAGAGACCCTGCAGGAGATCGAGAGCACCCTGCAGGACGTCTACGACACCATGTTCCGCAACGCCGTGTTCAAGAAGCGCGCTGTCGGCCTGGGGTACGTGGACCCGGCGTGGGTCGACGAGTACGGCATCACCGGGCCGGTCGCACGCGGTGCCGGCGTGGCCAAGGATGTCCGTCGGGATCAACCCTACCTGGTCTACGACCGGCTGGACTTCGAACCGGTCATCGCGACCGAATCAGACACCTATGCGCGCGCCGACGTGCGTCGCCGCGACCTGCTGATGTCGGTCGACCTGATCCGCCAGATCCTTGCGCGTATGCCGCGCCAGGGTGAGGTGATGGCGACCCTGCCCAACGTGCTGCACTGGAAGATCCCGCGCGGCGAAACCTACGTGCGCGGCGAGTGCTCGCGCGGCGAGTACGGCTATTACCTGGTCACCGATGGCAGCGGCTACCCGCGCCGCGTCAACGTGCGTGGCCCGTCTTACACGCATGCGATGACGCTCCTCGAAAAGCTGATCGTCAACGTCAACATCTCGAATGTCGCCGGCCTGATGGTCTCGCTGCATACCTACCCGCCCGAGATCGAGCGATGACGAGGGAAAGAATATTTCACCGCAAAGGACGCCAAGGAACGCAAAGAGAAGTCCTTGTCATGAACGCCCGAAGCGATTACTCACCGCGGGAATATCGGTTCCGATACAAGCTTGATTCTCCCTTCGCGTCCTTTGCGTCCTTTGCGGTTAATTCAGGAATCCAGAATGTCCGTACGTGACCTGTTATCCCCGTTTACCGCGTGGAAGAACCTCTTCCGCGAACCGGTCAGCATCAAGGATCCGTTCAATCGACCGGCCAGTGAGCGCTACCGCGGTTTCCACAAGAACGATTCCGAGAAATGCATCGGTTGCGGCACCTGCGAGGCGATCTGCCAGAACGGCGCCATCGATATGCTGCCGGCCGACGGGGTGGCTACCCAACCCGGCGATTCGGGGCTGCGTCCACGTATCGACTACGGGCGCTGCTGCTGGTGTGCCTTGTGCGTGGATGTCTGCATGACCGGCTCGCTGACCATGTCCAACGAGTACAAGTGGGTCGAGGCCGACCCGGACAAGTTCCGCTTCATGCCCGGTGTCGACAAGAAGCACTGGGACGATTACGAGGATGGCTATCGCCGCCCGGACGGGCATCGGCTGAACGCGCCGGAACGCATCGACATGCCGGAACTGGCGCCAGCTCAGCGCATCGACTCATTCGTCGAGATGGTGACCGGTTATACCGTCGAACAGGCCCAGCTGGAGGCCGACCGCTGCGTCACCTGCGGCATCTGCGTGGCCACCTGCCCGACCCACATGGCTATCCCGGACTACATCAGGGCGATCCGTGACGGCGACTATGAACGCGGCCTGAAGCTGTTGTACGACAGCAATCCCTTCTCGCAGATCTGCGGCAAGGTCTGCACGCGTCGCTGCGAGACCACCTGTGCCGCCAGCCACGAGGGTGACCCGATCGCGATCCGCTGGCTGAAGCGCCACATTACCGAACAGGTTCCGCACGAGCGCTACCGCGAGATCATCGGCGCACCGGGCCCGGCCACCGGCAGAAAGATCGCCATCGTCGGCGCGGGCCCCGCGGGCATGACCGCGGCCTTCGACCTGGCCCGTGCCGGTCACCAGGTCACCGTGTACGAGTCCGAGTCGCATGCCGGCGGCATGACCCGCTACGGCATTCCGGAGTACCGCCTGCCGAGCGACACCATCCAGCGCGAGATCGACCTGATCGTGTCGATGGGTGTCGAGATGCACTACAACACCCGGGTCGGCACCGATATCAGCATGCAGCAGCTGCAGCAGGACAACGACGCGGTGATACTCGCGATCGGCCTGTGGATGGGACGCTCGACGCGGATTCCCGGTTCCGATCATGCGAACGTGTTCAAGGCCGTCGACCTGCTGCGCCGCATCCGCGACGGGGAGGCGATCGAGGCGCCGAAGAGCCTGGTGGTGATCGGGGGCGGCAACGTTGCCATGGACATTGCCCGCAGTATGGCGCGGTTGCAGAAGCAGCAGCATGGCGAGATCGCGGTTACTCTGACAGCTCTTGAAGACAAGGCACACTTCCTCGCCGACCCGGTGGAGATCAAGGAATCGATTGAGGAACAGATCCACATCCTGGATTCGCGTGGGCCGCAGGAATGCGTGATCGGCGACCAGGGTGGCCTGGTGGGGCTGCGTACCTGGAAGGTCTTGTCCATATTCGATGAACAGCACCGCTTCGCGCCGTCCTACGACGAGAACGATGAGCAGCTGCACAAGGGCGAATGGGTGATCGAGGCGATCGGCCAGATGAGCGATGTCAGCCTGCTGGGCGAAGAGCTGACCGAGCAGCTCGAATGGAACCGGGGTCGGCTGCAGGTCGACGACGACGGGCGCACCTCGGAGTCTTGGTTGTGGGCCGCCGGCGACTGCGTCAAGGGGCCCGATGTGGTCACGGCGGTGGCGACCGGCCACAAGGTCGCGGCGAGTATCGAAGCGGTGTTTGCACAACAGGAGGCACAGACATGACCGAAGGCAGAGGCTATCAGCGCATGAAGGCGCAATCGTCACTCAAGGACATCCTGGCGGTCGCGACCGAGTTCGAGCGCACTGCCAGGGATTTCTACGCCGACCTCGCGCCCAAGGTCAGCAAACAGATCCGCTACCTGGTCGAGGAACTCGCCGAAGAGGAGCAGCGCCACTTCGACCTGTTCACGCAACTGCAGTCCCGCGCGGATATCGAGGAGATGCTCCAGGAGCAGGTCGACACGCCCGCCAGCGACGGTCGTTTCTCGGACTGCATCCACCTGCCGGAGCTGGGCGACAAGCCGGATGACCAGGCAGTGTTGCAGTACGCGTTGGGGCGCGAGCATGCCGCGATGGAGCAATACCATTCGCTGGCCGAATCGACCGCCCCCGGCCCGATCCACGACCTGTTCAAGTTCCTCGCCGCGGAAGAGACCCAGCACAAGGCGGAACTGGAAAAGATCTACTACGAGGTCGTGCACAGCGGCGGGGTGTGACGCCTCGATCACGTCTTTGACGTCTGCCCTGATCGTCCTCGACTCTCAGCGATACTGGGTGGTTTGCGAGAAAACGCCGTGCCCTGGCATGGCAGGGCACTGGTTTTTTCCTGCAACAGCTTGATCCGTTCGATATTGCGAGGGTGAACCCTGGGCCGAGGATGCTGCTGCAATTTTTCGAAGGCAGCGAGCAACTTTTCCCGGTTTCCCGCGTCGTAGGCCGCCAGCCCCTGTTCACTGGACCGACTGCTGAACGAGTCGTGACCGAGCCCTGTGGTGGCTGATTGCCTGGTCCGGTTGCCCAATATGCCTCAGTCGCAGTCTTCCTCTGCCTCATATGCCCCTCCCTCTGCCGGATACAGGGTGCGCACGAACATCATCGATTCCACGCGATCGAACTGCTCGTCCATGGCGCGATCCACATCCGAGGCAAGCACCCCGTCATAGATCGTCACGTTTCCGGCTTCCTCTCTTTCCAGCAGGGCTGAAGAGGGACCGAAGAGTAGCTTGCGATCCCATTCGCTGGCGACTGCGGCCTGGACCGTGCCGCTCAGGAAGGTGGACAGGACTGCGATGGCTGCGAGTTTGCTGGTATTCATCTGTATTCTCCTCTAGACGTCTTGAGTTGCTCTTGCATGACTTCCGCTACCGGCAGGAAGCCCCTTCTGTAAGAGAAAGATTAAGAGAATGCAGCGCGGAAAAATGGGGGATAAGAACCGCGAAAAAGTGAACTATTCACAAAACGGAATACGGACCCGGCTCCTGCAGAGCGCCCGCCCGGGCTACCAGCGTTCCGGCAGCTTGCGATGCAGGATGTAACGTTTTCCCTCGACACCGATGTAATCACCGGCGCGGAGTTCCTTGAGTATCTTGCTCACCATCTCGCGCGAAGCGCCGACCCGATCGGCGATCTGTTGGTGAGTCCACTTTGGCGTGATGAGACGCCCGTCCTGATCGCTGGCACTGCTTCGCAGCAACTTGGCGACCCGGCCGTAGACGTCCAGCAGGGCGAAGTCTCCGACAGCTTCGGTCAGATGGTGAACATGTCGAGCCAGCGACCGGGCCAGATTGACGGCAATCCTGGGATGCTGCTCCAGGGCCTGCAGAAAGGATTTTCGGGTGAGGACAAGAAAGACGCTTTCCTCGAGTGTGACCACTGAGGCGGTGCGGGGTATCTCTGCCAACAGGGCCATTTCACCAATGATCGCCCCTGGCTCGAGCTGTCCAAGCACGACCTCCCGGCCGCTCTCATCCGCAACAAACACCTGCGCCCGTCCTTCACACAGGAAATAGAGTTTGTTGGCCTCATCACCCTGATCGATGATGACGGTGTTCTGTCGATACCGCTTGGGCACCAGGGCCTGTTCGATATCGGCGAACTCGCCCCTGTTCAAGCCCTCGAACAGGTAACTGCTCGCAAGGATGCCTTCCTTTTCCACGCAGGAACCCTTCATCGTGTCGTCGCTCTCGTTTTCGGACAACCAGGCCACATATGACAACGGTCGGCAATCAAGCCTCGTTTGCAGGGATCATCCCTGTCTGCTGAATAGTAGTCGAGAGGATCGCTGCATGCCCCATGAGGCCGCAGGCAATGGTCAAGGCTTGTACTGCCCGCTGGCCGTTGAACCCGGGAACGCAGCAGCAATGGACCATTCGGTTTAGCCCTTTCGGACTAAATCTTGGCGTTGAGCAGGCATTTCTTCCGGGCAGGACCGGCTGGCGTTGAACGCTGCCCTTTACGGTTGGCTCCGAGTGGCTAAAGATTGATACCCTGACAAGCCTTCGCACGAAGAATAAGGAGATGAGGAGATGGCGAAAATCGTGATCGTTGGCGGTGTTGCCGGAGGGGCTTCCTGTGCTGCGAGGCTGCGCCGACAGGACGAAACGGCAGAGATAACGATTCTCGAGAAGGGGCCTTACGTGTCCTTCGCGAACTGCGGCCTGCCCTACTACATCGGCAACGTGATTCAGCAGGAAGATGAACTGCTGATAGCGGATACCGCCCTGTTCGAGGAACGCTTCCGGATTGATGCCCGGGTGTTGCATGAAGTCACGGGCATCGATCGTGCGAACAAGACTGTGACAGTCCACGACCTCAAGTCCGGAGAGACTTACGACGAACCCTACGACCAGTTGGTGCTGTCACCCGGCGCCATCCCCATCCGGCCGCCATTCCCGGGTATCGACATACCGGGAATCTTCACCATCCGTTCCGTACCGGACAGCAACCAGGTCAAGTCATGGATCGAGATGCACCACGTCGACCGGGCAGTGGTCATTGGGGGTGGATTCATCGGCCTGGAGATGGCGGAAAACCTGGTTCACCGCGACATCAAGGTCAATCTCATCGAGCGGGACCAGCAGATCATGCCGGTACTGGACCGGGAGATGACCGCACCCGTTGTGGAGGCGATTGAAAAGAATGGCATCGGCGTTCTTCTGGGCGATTCGGTCACCTCCTTCGAGCAGACCGATGTGGACATCAAGGTCCATACCGAAGCGGGGCGCTCGATTCGTGCCGATATGGTCATTCTGGCGATCGGTGTAACGCCTGATTCCGCATTGGCCAGAGACGCCGGCCTCGAACTGAGCGGGAGCGGGCACATCGTGGTCAACGCCAGGCTGCAGACCTCGGATCCGGACATCTATGCAGTCGGCGATGCCATCGAAGTGACTCATGCCATCACCGGGCAGCCCTGCGTGCTGCCACTGGCCGGACCGGCCAACCGCCAGGGTCGTATAGCCGCAGATGTGATATCCGGTCGCGAGCGTTCTTTCCGTGGCGTCCAGGGGACCGCGGTATGCGGACTTTTCGACGTCACCCTCGCCGCGACGGGACTGAGTGAGAAGCAGCTGGAAGGCAGCGAAATCGACTACAGCGCGATCTACGCCCACCCGAACGATCACGTGGGCTACTACCCGGGCGCCACCCCGATCAGCATGAAGCTGCTGTTCGATAACAGCAATGGCAGGGTGCTCGGGGCCCAGGCGGTCGGGAAAAAAGGTGCGGAACGGCGCATCGATGTCATCGCGATGGCCATCCAGAACGGCGCGACCGTGTACGACCTGGAGGAAGCCGAACTCTGCTACGCGCCCCAGTTTGGCGCGGCCAAGGATCCGGTCAACATCCTCGGCATGATTGGCTCCAACATCATGCGCGGCGACCTGAGAATCACGCCTTGGGAGGAAATCGGCAAAGCGGGCGCCATCATCCTCGACGTACGCAGTTACAGCGAAATTGCAGTATCACCGATCGTCAACCAAGGTGAAGTCAAGCATATTCCTCTCAACGAACTGCGGGATCGCCTCGAAGAACTGAATCGCGATACGCCCATTCATGTCAGTTGCGCGGTAGGGGCGCGCGCCAACAACGCGGTGCGACTGTTGAACCATCGCGGTTTCGATGCCTCGCTCCTTCCGGGCGGCACACTGACTTTGGCCTGCCTCAACTACTGCAGCGATGATGGCGGCAGGACAACAAGAGCAACGCCTGCGCGTTTCGACCCCCTTGTGGCATTGCACGAAGCAGTCAGCCCCCTGTCAGGCCTGCCGTTATGGTTGCTGCAGGAAATCAAGGCGGACGGGATCCTCAAGGAATACAGCCTGGGTCAGAGTGAAAGCGTCACCCTGAAGGCCTCTGCGATCAGCGATATCCTGGTTTTGGGGAATGGTGAGATCGATGTTATCGAATTCGACCAGGTTTCCCGGCACCTCTCCTCTACCGAGAGCAAGCGCCGTCCGGTCAAACTTTCCAGCCATGAAAGCAAGACCTTTTACGCCCGTACACCGTCAACCCTGTACCGAATCGACCAGGAATACCTCGACTTCTTCGGCAGTTGGTTCGCGATGGTCGAGAACCTGGCGCAGGAAAGGCCGGATCTCGAGGCAATCCTCGGCGATATGCGTCGTCCCTCGGTGTTCATGAACCTGCCGTTGTCCAATGTGCAGGAGGCGTTGAAGCTCACCACGGTCATTGAGGCCAGGGCCGGCGACGAGATCATTACCCAGGGCGACACCCCGGACAATTTCTATATCATCATCGACGGTGCCGCGGATGTTCACGAGGTCGGTCTCCTGAGCGACGACGGCGCGAAACTGGTCAACCAGATGGTGTCGGGCGACCACTTCGGTGAGGACGCCTTCGTGATCGAGGGGACCAGGAGCGCGACCGTCACGCTGACCCGCGATAGCACGCTGCTGGCGTTGGATGGCGAGGATTTCAAGCGCTTGATCAGTCAACCGCTTGACGACCACGTGGACCACAACACGGCCAAGATCCAGGTCGACCAGGGCTTGAAGAAACTGCTGGATGTGCGCTACGAGGAGGAATGGTACGAGGAACGCATACCGGGAGCGACGCTGATTCCCTTACCCGAGTTGCGCACACGTATGAGCGAACTCGACAAGGACCAGGACTACATCGTCTATTGCCATGCGGGCAAGCGCAGCGCGGTGGCCGACCTGATCCTGAAGAACAACGGCTTCAACTCGGCATGGATGCTGGAAGGCATCCGCGAATGGCCGTATGCGGTGGAAAAAGGCCTGTAGATAAGACAGCAGGCGGCAGAGCCCTCTGCCGCCTGCTGTCCAGGCTACCAATCCAGGTAGTAGCCAGGATCGGAGAGTAACCGCTCTGCATTCAGCCCATGTAGGTCAGCGCCTCATCCCCCGGATTGGGCAATCCCGCCACCCGCCATGCCTGCGCGCACCCACCGAACAGTCGCTTGACCGCATTTCTGTCCAGCCCACGGGTGCGGCAGACCTGAGACATCGGGGGCAGTGATCCGTACGACAAATGATGCTCGCGCAGATAGTAGATGATCGACCAGTGATCCGGTCCCAAGGTGCCCACTTCATTCACCTCTGCCAGTATGCGTGCCGCGGATTGATTCCAACGGTTCGGGTTCAGCATGAAGCCGGCCTCGTCCAGGTCGAGCGGGTTGGCGCGGCGTTCACTCGAATTCGCTTGCGTGATTCGGTTATTCATCTCCATCTCCTCTGTGTTCTCTTTTTCCTGGGGCTTCGGCCCGCAGGTCTCTCACATGAATAGCAAAGACCGTGTCGAATACAAACGCATTAGCTATTCAGCAGAAACTGCAATACACATCTTTTTTGGTAAAGCATTCCGTCGCAGCCCGGTCGACACACCCAATGTACCGACCCTTTTACGGGGTGCTCAGCAGCCATGCTCTTCGAGATGAGCCTCATCGGCGATGCTCCCGAGGGAATCGCCGAGCGACGACTCGTTGGTATCCATGCTGGACTGTGCGAGTACGGTCCCAGAGAACAGGCCGAGCGCGATGGCAGCGAAAATAGTCCTCATTTCATTTCTCCTGGATTTCAGTTCAGGAGGATGCGGGTCCGTATGCATCTGTGTTTGTTCATCCCTGTTGTGAGTAATCCTAGGAGTACTCTGGGCAGCAATATCGTAAGTTTTGCCGGCCAGGGATGTGGATTATTCCCATTTTCGGAGGGAGGGCCCGAAGGCGGCTTCAGGCGTGCCAATCCGCCACATCGATGCAGCCAGCTTGCAGGGCGAAAATGATCGACATGCGGCATGTCGCCCGGCAGGCAGGAGCGCACCCCATCATTTCAGCGCGATTGCTGGGTGGAATGGCCGGGAATTTAAGACACAATGATTGCTTCTGATTTAACGCGCGGGCCTTGTACTTGACCAGTTTTTCCGGGTTGGACCTGATACCACTGCTCGTGGTGTTCATCGCGTACCTCGTCAGGGGAATCTGTGGCTTTGGCTCAGGCCTGATCGCGATACCGGTGCTGAGCCTGGTTCTGCCCCTGCACGTGGCAGTCCCCGTGGTGGTGATACTGGACTTTCTCGCCTCGGCAGCGCAGGGAGGCGCCAACCGCAAGCAGGTGCAGGTCTCCGAAATCACGGCGCTGCTGCCTTTCGCGGTACTGGGCGTGGTGGCCGGAACGACCCTTTTTCACGTGCTCGACACAGCGGTGTTGAAGCAGTCGCTCGGGGCGTTTCTGCTGGTGTATGCCGCCTATTCCCTGTGGGCCCCTGAAATCCGATCGGTGTCCAGGCTGTGGGCGGTACCCGTTGCCTTCAGCGGCGGCATGGTGGGCACGCTTTTCGGCACCGGCGGCCCGTTTTACGTCAGCTATCTCAAGGCGCGTGGACTGGACAAGGGCGCCTTGCGCGCCACCTTTGCCGTGGTGTTTCTATTGGACGCCAGTTTGCGGATTGGGGGATACCTGAGCACCGGTTTGATCACGCCCGATACGTTGCGTTGGCTGGCTCTCGGCATGCCGGCGATGATCGTGGGCATGTATCTCGGCGGTCGCGTGCACACCGGCATTTCGGCGCGCACCTTTACCCGGGCCATCAGTATCCTGCTGGTTGGCAGCGGTCTCGCTTTAATGATTTAAACGATTGTTGTTTTCCATGTCCCGGTCGATAAAGCTGACATGGAAAAGCAATACACCGGATGGCAACTGCTCCGCGATCTCGCACTGATCGTGCTGGTTTGCGCGCCTTTGTGCTACATGGTGTTCGTCCCACTGGCGCACCTGCCCACGCAGCAGGGGATTCTGCAAACCATGTCATGGGGACAGATGTTGATTCTCGTTGCTTGCGTTGTGTTTCCACTGCTGGTTCTGCCGCGACTGGGCGTGAACTGGTCAAGGGATCGCGACCTCGAGTAACAGGCGTTGGCGGCCTCCCCCCAGCCACACCCCCCAGCTGTCAACGCAGACAGGAAGCAGCAATACGCTTGCCAACCTTCCCCCTCGAGAGGGAGAAGGGTTAAACCGACGACCCGGCCAGAAACGGGGGATCTACGGATCCCACATCGGCACCGCTAAACCCTTATTTCCCGCGTTGCTTGATTCCGTTCAACCGAGCGCCTGTCAAAGCGCATCGAGTTCAATACCACGATGGCTGAACTGGCAGACATGCCTATGGCCGCAGCCCACGGCGGCACCCACCCCGCCACCGCGAAGGGTATCGCGATCAGGTTATACAGGATTGCCCAGGCGATGTTCTGCCTGATCCTGGAGAGTGTTTTGCGGGCTAAAGCGACAGCTTCGGGAATCACCTTCAGTTTCGATCCCAGGATCAAAAAATCGCTGTTATCGTTTGCCAGAGCCGTGGATTCGGAAAGGCTGAACGAGATATCGGCCGAGGCCAGTGTCGGCGCATCATTGATACCGTCGCCAATCATGGCGACGACCTTACCGTCGTTCTGCTGGTGTTTTACCCAGTCCATTTTTTGCTGGGGCGACATCCCACCCCGGAAATTCCCGATATGCAACTTGGCGGCGACTTGTGCGACGCTCTTTTGGGTGTCGCCACTCAGGATCACGCATTCAATACCCTGTTGATTCAGTTGCCGAACAACCTTTTCATTACCCTCGCGCAAGCGGTCCTCAAACAGAAATATCGCAACCAACTGATCATCCCGCGACAGGCAGGAAATACTGAAGTGTTGCTGCATCGCTTCAGAGAACCTTGCCTCGAGTTCAGCGGGAACCTTCCCCAGGTGCTCCCGGATGAATTCGTAACGCCCCAAACGCCAGTAACCTGCAAACTCACCGGCTATACCCTGCCCCGCATAATTGACAATATGCTCGACAGGCTCCGCCTCACCCTCTGAATAATGTTGCAGCATCGACTTCGCCACCGGGTGTTCGGAATGGGAGACCAGTCCCAGCAACACGGATTGCGCCAGGCGCTTGTCCACGTCTTTGGCCCAGAAACTGTCCACCAGCTGCGGTTTGCCCACGGTCAGGGTTCCCGTCTTGTCAAAGACAAACAGATCGACTTTGTTCAACCGGTTTATTTTCGACATATCCCGCGCCATCACCCCCATCGCAAGATAACGACTGGAACTGACGGTCAAGGCAATCGGCACCGCCAGCGCCAGCGCACAGGGACAGGTAACGATCAATACCGATACGGTAATCACCAGCCATTCATGATTACCCTGGTAGAGCCAGAACATGGCCGTGGAAAACGCCACCAGCAGGATAAAGATCACAAAGCGGGTGGCGACCTTATCCGCCAACAGGGCCTGCACTGGCTTGTGCTGCAAACCACTCTCCGCCAGGCGGGTTATCTCCGCAATCGTCGATTCCATCTCGCCTGACTCGACCCGGGCCAGGACCGGCTGGTCATAGTTCACCGAACCGGCCATCAGGGTATCGCCCACGCCATGATCGATGGCCCGGCTCTCGCCGGTAATCAGGGCTTCATTGAAACTGCTTTTACCCTCGATGATGATGCTGTCCACCGGGACCTGTTCACCGGGAAGAATCTGGATGATATGCCCGGGTTGCAGATCCAGTACGGATACGGTTTGCAGTTGACCATCCTGCTGCACTCGACGCGCATCGAGAGGCTGCGACAGCGCCAGTCTCTCCAATTGATCCGAGGCCTTTATTTTGGCCTGATGCTCGAGTTTACGGGATATGAGAATGAACAAAACGAACATCGCAATGGACTCGTAATAAACTTCTCCGCTTCCCCGGTAAGTCGAATAAACACTTAAAAGAAAGGCACAACTCAGGCCAAGGACAATCGGCACATCCATGCCTATGATTTTACGTTTGAGGTCCGACCAGGCCCCGTAGAAGAACTCCTGTGCCGGGTATAGCAGGATCGTCAGGGTCACAAACAAGTTGGTCCAGCGCCCGATTTGTTCCCACTGTTCCAGCTCGCCATGCTCATCAGGGCCGCCAAGGAACCAGCTGGCCAGGGCAAAATGCATCGGCAGCATGCCGATAATCGCGGCAAACAATAAACGGTGTAAGTTCTTGCGTTTATTTGCTTTCTGCAACTCAAGGTAATGCGAGGGCTCGTACGGATGGGCCTGGTAACCAATAGAGACAATGGCAGCCAGAATTTGGCTCAAAACGATCTGTTCAGGATCCCAACGTACACGCGCGCGCTGGGTAACATCATCGATATGAACATCCAGAACACCAGGTTGTTGGCGTAGGTGTAATTCGTTCAACCAGACACAGGCCGAACAGCGGATACCTTCGAGAATCAGGTAGGCTTCCTGCCAGTTCGCCTCGCCATGCACAAAAGATTTCTGAACCTGCTCGTTGTCGTAGATACTGAGCTTGTCGAGTAATTCGTCCAGGTCTTTCTGCTGATTGCTGCTAACCCCCAGGTCCCGGTTGCGGTAGTAGTCCTCCAGGCCGGCATCCACGATGGTTTTGCAGACCGACTTGCAACCATGACAACAGAAGTCACGTTGAGCGCCCAATACAGCCAGCTGTTCGTGGGTTGCCTCATCGACGGGCAAGCCACAATGGTAGCAATGAGCAGAGTCGTGAGATTCAATCGAATCTGTTTGTTTCTGAGGTTTGTTAGCCATTTATTACAACGACATTCAACGATGCGGCAGGATAAAAAAAGCCCTGAACAAGTTCAGGGCTTTTTACCTTACGGGTTTTCACCCCGAAGGCTAATTATTAATCCTCATCTTCCTCGAGCGGCGCTGCGGAATAATAACTGGCCAGTTCTTCAATTTCCTCATCCGTTAATTCCTTGGCTATATCCCGCATTCTCCAGTAGATATCATTGCTACGGTCGTCTTCCCTGAACTCTTCCATGGCCGTAACAAAATAACCGGGACGCTGCCCATTCAGCGCCGGCATATCATACTCGCCACCCTCGCCGTTTTGCCCATGACAGGAGTTGCAGGCTCGCACCATGCGCCGGGGATCGCCCTTATGCACAAGAATCGGAACCGTATCGGTCGCATGCGCAGCGGGCAGCATTTCCTGAGTTGCATAATAGGCTGACAGATCAGAAAGATCCTGATCGCTCAGATCGCGTACCGCCTTGACCATCGACCTTTCAGGCCGCTTTTCATCTTTATAGTCTTTCAACTGTTTGAAGATATAGGTTGCGGACATCCCTGCGATGTTTGGGTCATCATCATCTTCAGAAAGCCCATCCATCCCATGACACCTTTTACACTTGGCTGAGCTCGCAAGTTTCTTGCCATTTTCCACACTGCCCGAACGAATCAGGGCCCGAGTCTCCTTGTCGTAAGCCACCAACGAAGAAGGTTCAGCGAAGACCATGGCTGAGAAACAAAGAAGTAAAGAAAATGTTGTTATTATTTTCATGATCAAACTCCCCACGGTGTCGCGCCATAAGTTGTATTCAGGAAGAACTGGGCTATGGGATAGCCGTAGCTCGCAATGAGATAAATTCCAATCACCACGTTCCAGAATGCAAAGCCATTTAACAATTGAGGCACACGGGGCGCAGGATGAATCGCTTCGGCATATTCCATTTGAAGCTCTTGTGCAGGTCCGCTGTGGGTCTTGTACAAGTTCCACAGCAACATCACAGTAGAGATAAACAGAATCACACCACCTACAATCATTGCCGCCTCATGGATGTTCCATTGTTGCACCAGTGGATCATCATAAGGAGCGGACGAAATACGGCGGGGTTGTCCCAATAGGCCCATGACATGCCAGGGCAAGGTAAGCACCAGCATACCAATGAACCACAACCACAGCTGTACGACCGCCATCGAACGGGAATGCAGTTTACGACCCAACATGCGCGGAAACATGTGATACGCCGCGGCAAAATACAGGATAACCGTGGTACCACCAAAGATCAGGTGGAAGTGACCGGTGACCCACTGGGTGTTATGCACCATGACATTCAAAGAATAACTTGCATTGATGATGCCGCCAAAACCACCGAAGGTCAGCAGCAGCATCGCCGCTCCTGAAGCCACCATAACCGGCTCTTTCCAGGGCAAGGCGCTTATCCAACCGAACAGACCTTTACCGCCACGCAGTCGGCCGGCAATCTCCATTGAAGCAATGACTGTAAAACCCGTGAAAAGTGTGGGCAAAGCCACCATGAAGGTGCCGAACATGTGTAGGAATTTCCAACCGGCTTCCTGGAACGGATCCATGTACAGATGATGAAAGCCAATGGGCACGGAGAACACCAGCAACATGACAAAAGCTATACGTCCCATTTCGTCACTGAACAACTTTCCACCAATGACCTTGGGCATGATGGTGTACAGAAGGATATAGGCCGGGAACAACCAGAAATATACAATCGCGTGCAAGGTCCAGGAAAACAGGGTACGCGCCAGGCCCACGTCAATGGTCTCGAGAAGACCCAGTGACCAGGGAATCAACTGGAATAAAGCCTCGGAGCCTACCCCAATCGTGGTCCACAACCACATGATTGCGTTAGCCGTATTACCGAAATGCACCAGTGGGACCGCTTCACCCGGGTGAGCCTTTTTCCACCTGAGCATCATCCATATCATTTCGATACACCAGAACCAGGAACCCACAACCAGCATGGTGGCGCCGATATAGAATGCAGGATGAGCTGCCAGCGGGGGATACATGGTGTACAGCACAGAGGCGTTACCCGTTAACAGGGGTACCGCTGCAGTGAGGGTACCGGCGATTGCCAGCCAGAAGCCAAACCAGGCAAATCCTTTACCGGGTATCGGCATCTTCAAGCTGGTGGTGGCCGTGTAGTAGCCGAAACCCATGATGAAAAACGTGGTTAACACGAACCCCATCAAGACACCATGTGTGGATACCGACGCAAAGTATAAAGTCGGTGACTCAAGGGACGGGAAAAAACCACTGCGCTCCGCCACCTGGTATACACCCAGCAATACCGCTACGGTCATAAACCCCAGGGCGACCCAGAAATTTGCCAGGCCTATACCAACCGAATTCTCTTTATTAGACATTATTCATATCCCCCTTATGAGCCCGACTTGGGTACTACTTTCAGACGTGACCACATGTGGTCGTGTCCGAGCCCACAATATTCATTACACATCACGCTGAAGTCCCCGGTCTTCTGGAATGTCGTATTGACCTCAGAGACATAGCCGGGAACCACCATGGTGGTGTAGTTGGTGAAAGGCACATGCAGTCCATGTAAGACGTCAGCACTGGCGACCCGAATCCTGATGGGCGTGTCGACGGGCACTTCAACTCTGGAGGGATAAAAACCGTATCGGGCACCCACCATGGTCAGGGTACCGGTGCCGTCCCCGTTGTCCTTGTAACCCAGGTTGTCTTCAGCAAACTCTTCAGTCAGGTGCAACCGGGTTGAATCGATGGGCTCAAAACCACTGGGAGGATGGATGTTGCTTCCCACCGCATAGGCGGTAAGAACACCGACCATGATTACCGTCATTATCACGGTAATCCAGACCCATTTTTTTTCAGTTTCATCTATGTGCATAACTTCCCCCTAGTTGACCGGACCATGAGTAAGGAACATGCCAAAGTACATATAAAGCCAGCCCAGCGTCGACGCGATAGCGAAAATGACCAATAGGGTCAAAGTGCCCTTGGGCGATGATTCGAGAATTTGCTTTTCTTCTTCAGGCGTGAGATCACCCATTGGACATCCCTCATGTTTAATTTTTCACCAGAAAATTAATAATTTTCCAGCTGGACTGTTTACTTCTGGAAGCGCAAGATGCTGACCGGTAGGTGTTTTTATCAAAAATTCAAGGTCAAGGCATTTAATTATTTTATATCGATAGGCAAATATTTTAATGATTTGATTATCGCTTTCTATATAATAATATTATTATATTAAATATATCATCAGCCGAAAGCCGTAAGGAGCTATCAGCTATTTAAACAGACCCATATTTTTATCTGGAAGCCACAAACACGCGTTGCGGACAAAAAAACCGACAGGGAGCACGAGCATCCTATCGACCTCGAATACTTCTGAACATCCGGGCAAACCCCCGACAAGCCACCCAAAAGCGCCCAACCGCCGGTCACAGACCGGGCTTGCGCCCGACACCACCCGCTTACGCTGTGTCTTGCCAATCCACGTCAGTCAAACAGCCCAAACGGCCGGGATGCGGCTGGGCGGCAGTTGCCCCCGCCCCGGCACTCCCCCTTCCAGGCGAATAGCAGCAGTGCTGCATGGGCGCACCGGTTACGGCCTCCAGGATGCAAACTTCCTGATAACGCCCGGTCCAGCTCTTTCCGTCCCCTCGTCTCGAGGTCCTTCGAAGCCCTGGTAAAAAAACGGATACTTGATGCGGGTAGGCGTAGACTGGTCGCGCTAAGTACTGATTTGGTGCCACCGATATCCTGATCACTACCGACTTGCAACACTCCCCCGAACAGGACTCCACATGCAGCTCTCTCCTCGTCGAACCTCCGCGCCCGCCCCTGATGGGATAATTTTCCCAAAGCTCGAAAGCTGGAACCCCTTGACCGAAGTGGCGACTGTTGCGGCAAATGTTAACAAGCAACGAGTGTTGTGCCGCATCTCGCTCAGCATTTTGAAAGACAAATTTGGTGTCCAAGACGAAGCGCCAATGGGTTACGTCGCTCGCCACCGCACCGTGATTCAGAACGCGGCAAGACGACTCATCGAGAACGGCACCTACGAAGAGGATGGCTCCGTTGTCATCCGCGCGCAGGATCTCTAGCCCCAAGAAAAAATGGGACGCATCTATTTAACGCCCCATCAAGTTGATTTTGGCCGACCAACACCAAGCCGCTCAATCTCGTCGACAAAACGCAGGTTGCCGGTCAGTTGGTTACGCGACCACGCCGAGCGTAACAACGCGATCTCCCGATCCGATGCCCCTTGCCGCACATACGCCTGATAGCGGAAAAGGGCAGCCAGCGGCATTGGGGACGGAGGGGAATGGCACTAAGTTAAGCCTCTCCAGCATGCAAATAGGAGCTGTTTTGTTTGGCCTAGAATGAGAAAATCGGGCATGGAAAACAGCTCCTATTACCTGCCCGGATTTCACCTCGCCAGCCTTCGTAAAAAGCCTCGCTCAGCACGCGAAAAGCTCGCTGAGGAACATGCGCGGATTCGGCACCATTCGCTCAGCCGACTCGGTGACAGCTTTGGGTCATTCATTCCGGTGCAGGAGTTGGGCGGAGATACATCCGGCGCCTTCAGTCGTCGGCGCGTGTTCAGCAAAGAGAATACGTTCTGGGCATTCTTCTCCCAAGTACTGGATGCCGATGGTGGCTGCCAGGAAGCCGTACGCAAAGTGCAGGCGGTTTCGGCGTCACGCGCATTACCGAAGCCCTCGACGTCGACCTCAGCCTACTGCCAGGCGCGCAGCAAACTCAGTACGGCGACTTTGGAAACCCTGCTTTCGCACACGGCCAATAGCCTCCAACAGCGGCGTGGCGATCAGTGCTGGAACGGTCACCGTGTCGTTGTCGTTGACGGGACTGGGTTAAGCATGCCGGATACGCCTGCCTCTTATACAC
>JAPTHR010000001.1 GCA_029228645.1 Gammaproteobacteria bacterium Milos-ODIII6 | reverse complement strand
GGGGAAGAACGCATCACCAAGCAGTATGTCGCCGTATTCGAGGGTGTCCTGGATGGAACGGAACAGCGTATGTTCATCTCCACCTTTGCCATTGAAACGGCCAACAGCCGCATTGAGCAAGGCACCACTCGAAAGGCAGGTTATGCCAACTACCCGGCATATGGGAAAACCCAGCCCCGGCTTCTGTCCACCTTGCTGTGGATAGGCCGCTTGATTATCAGTGGTATCCGGCATGGTGACGGTGGTGCCATCGACCAACCGCACACGGCGGCCATTCCAGCGCCATTTGCTCGGTAACTGCTCATCGATCTGCTGGCCGATATAGCGAGCCAAGCCGGTCACCATTTCCACCGGCAGTCGTTGCCTTGCTCGGCAATACCCCCCTGTGTGCGTGCTACACACGGAAAGGCCGGTGACCAAGCGTTGTACGGCGGCCTGGTTAACCACATGCTGACAGGAACGATCGGCACTCAAGGCCTGTGTGACAAACATGGCGAGTGTTTCTGTCGGCGGAAAAAGTCTTTCCCGATGAGGAGGAAGAAGCCTCTCCACTTCATCAAACAAGATGTCGCTGGTGAGCAGATTGAACGTGCTCAAGCAATGACTTTCATCTCGCTGAGCTTGGATAAATCGCTGTTGGGCACGAATGGCACTGGAGGTATGATGCATGGGACCGGCCCCTGGGGTTGGGTGGATGGTTTGGCGATTTGAAGCCTAACGCCATGCCGGTCATTTCTACAATCGTCTCAAAATCTTACGCTTAAGTAAGTGCCATTCGGGTCAGAGAACAATTTTCACGTCAACCAAGGAGTTCGATCAGCGCCTGAATCACGACGACGGCGACCGAGGCAACGAAGCCACTGGCGGGCACCCAGATCGGCACGTTGATGATCCCGGCAGGCTGCTGTTGCCAGTATTTGAGCCGCCATAGCGCCAGGTTCGCCAACGCAAAGACCAGCAGCAGCAAAAAGCTGGTCGCCTTTGCCAGCGTCTCTATCGCCCCCCACAGGGCAAAAGCGAGCACCAGGGTCGCGATCAGCACAGTCGCTGCAATCGGCGTACGGGTTCTCGAATTGACCCGTGAAAGCACTCCCGGCAGCCAGCCTCTGTTTGCCATGCCATAGATTACGCGCGACGCCATGATCATCTGAATCAGCGCCCCGTTGATGACGGCCAGCATCCCGATCGTCGTGATCACCACAGGTTCACGCCCGGTTGCCTGTTGATAGATCAACGCCAGGGGCGCGTCGGATTGGCCCAGTTGGGCTATCGGTACGTTGACGACGGCGACCAGCGAGACCGCGAAGTAAAGCAGCGTCGACAGCGCGATCGCCCTCAGTATGGCCCGCGGCAGGTTACGTTCAGGCTCGCGCACCTCTTCGGCGACATTGACCATATCCTCGAAACCGATGAAGGCATAAAAGGCCAGGAATGCGCCGACAACGACCCCTTCGGCGACGCCGGGGGACAGCAGCGACGGCGCCTCCGACCACACACGCGGCACCTGCTCGACGGCCGAAGAACCGACCCAGATCACAATCAGCAGCCCGGCCATCTCCAGTAAAATCAAACGGGTCAGTTTCGATTGATCTCGCCACGCTAGGGGATAGCCTCACGGTTTGGCCAATGATTGCAAGGATGCGATATGCCGAGACCTCCTCATTTTGTGATCCCGGGCTCGGTGGATCAATCGAAACTGACCCGTTTGATTCCGTTCTAGCTTCTCTCGGGACACAACCGTATCCGGCTTGGATGCCAGATAGACCAAGACCTCCATCGCCCTCGGTTCCAGGCGGGAGGTTTTTGGGCCGTCGGTAATGATCCCGGCCTGCGGGTTGACCTCCCATCCGCCGACGAAAAACACCGATTCATCCATTCTTACCAGCCTTCACAAGAGATTTCGCTCTCGTTCGTAACACGACGACGGAGTCGTAAGCAATTGATTTATATATCCTAAAATATCGTCGCATTTCCGTCGTTTTTCCTTCGTTCTTCCGTCGAGACAACAACTCCGGAGCGGTCAAAACTCCGCTCCAAGAATCCGGCAGCCGTGACGAAATCACCGAGATTCAGCGACGGCCGAACTCCGATCATCAAACAAACTCGGGAGAACTCGCAATGGGAATCAAGAAATGTGACCGATTTTTGACCGTCGTCTTTGCCACAGCATTAAGCAGCACGGGTCACGCAACGGCAGCGGATGACGATTGGCAGAAAGAGCGACTACTGGCACCGACACCGGCTTTCAAGGAGTGATAATCATGCGAAAAATTTTATTGAATACGGCAATAGCACTTATTGTGGCATCTCCTATATCTTATGCTGAAGAGTTTATGACTAAAGAACAGCGTCAAGCTACGTTTTGCGGAAAAACTTTTGATGGTGAAAACTTAATTTCTGGCACGACCTTCAAAATACATATCGACTCTGAGTGTAAAACCAATACAATTCATTTTCTGACAGGAAAAAAGGCCGGAAAGACTAAAGAACGAAAAATTATAAGTATGAGTGATGAGGGCGAGTTGTGCCATACATCTAATAGAGATTATTGCAATAAAATGAAAGATATGGGCGATGGCACATATAAAGGGACAGGCACATCAGGAAAGTGGAAAGATAAAGAATATGTGAAATTATCTAACATCGTTGATGGTAACCAGCTGTAAGCCTGATTCAACCTCATATCTATGGAAGCCTCACTTCGGTGGGGCTTTTAGTTTCTGGAATGGCCGCAAAGGTAGCAGTTACGACTTTAAGGCCAATAGTCTGCCGCCAGTTGCGCCTGCAACGACCTTACGAATTCTCTTCCTCGTCGAGCAGGCGCTGCCACTTTTTTAGCGCTTTGAGCTCCAACTCCTTCTCACCCAGGGCCGCATGGGCTTCTTCCAGCTTGCGCTCATACTGCTCGCGGATATCGCGTGGGCGCGCACGGAAGTTGTTCTCCATGCCACTGATGCCTTCATCCACCCAGCGCTCAATCTCCCCAGGCGTCAGGTCATGCTGCCGGGCAACCTCAGCGACTGTTGTCTTGCCCTTCAGAATGTCCAGTACAACCTGCGTTTTGCGCTTCGCCGTCCAGCGCTTGATCTCAATTTCTGGCTCGCTCATCTGTCCCTCCTCGCCGCACTATAGTCTGTGCAGCTTTCGAGGGGGTCAGTTCACACGATCGGATCGTGGTCGGCCAGGGAACTCGCTATTCAGGCAAGCCGGCTTCACGCAGGTCATGGAGGAACCGTTGAAGCAATTCCGCATCGTTGGTTGCAAATGTATTCGCAAGGTGGGACAGGGTTTCGTGAGGGTTGATTGCCTGCGCCTCCTCGATTTCCCACTCCGCATCAGCTGCGCGACCGGTACGAACGTAGCAGGCTGCCAACATAAGCCGTACAGGCATGGCATTGGGATTGCGAGTTTTCGCGCTTTCGAGTTCAGGAATCGCCCTGTCATATTCGCCGAGCACGTAATAGGCGCGGCCAAGGTTGTAAGGGTAGTCCCAGGTATAGTAAGGGTTCAGTTGCATCCCTTTTTGGATATTGGCGATCGCAGCTTTCGCATTGCCCAGACTGTTATTGATCAGCGCCAGCAGGCCAAAGCCGTCGGCATAGTTGGGGGCGATGCTGAGCGACGTTTCCACCGCCTGTTCCGCGAGTGCAAACTCCTTGCGCATCAGGTGCACATAGCCGAGTGACCAGAAGCTCTGGGGAATCGAGGCATCCAGCTCGACGCCCCGCTGGGCCAGTTCGAGTGCCCGGTCGATCGTCTGCATTGGCGCATCGTTCCAGCCGCGGAGAAAGTTATAGGCCAGGGTATAGGCAAGCGCCCCATAGGCCCTTCCGTACGTCGGGTCGGTCTCAATGGCTTTGCGGTACGCGTGCTGCGCCTCGATGTTGCTGTCTTTCGTGTTGATCTTTCCGAGGCGCTGGCCCTCCTGGAAATGGTCATACGCCGCCAGGTTGTTCGTCGGTTGGCGCGCCAGGCGCTCCCTTTCCTGCGGGCTGAGTTGGACTGCGAGCGTCTCGACGATCTGGTTCGTCAGCTCGTCCTGAACCGCGAATGTCTCCTGGGCGGCACGGTCATAACGGTGCGCCCAGACCTGAAACGCCGTTCGAACATCGACCAGCTGGGCGTTGACGCGTATCGAATCCCCTCGCCGGCGTACGCTTCCCTCGAGTACGTAATGTATATGGAGTTCGTCTCCGATCTCCTGGGCCGAAACCTGCCGGCCCTTGTAAGAGAAAGAGGTATTGCTCGCGATAACCCGCACGCCGGTTATCCCGGACAGATCGGTGATGATGTCTTCGGTGATCCCGTCTGCGAACCGCTCCTGTGACGGGTCGTCACTGAGGTTCTGAAATGGCAGCACCACGATAGACGGCGGCGAACTCACGGGTTGGCCGTCGGATTCGACCGCGGACGGCGTCAATTGTGTCAGCACGCCCAAGATCGCTGCGGCGGCCGTGATCAGGACCGCGACCAGCGTGGCGACCTTACGACGATCTGCCCTGGCCGAAGGGACTGGGGCGACGGATTCCGGGGATGCCGCTTGTGCCGGCGGTTCGTCGACCACCAGCGAGACCGGCGCGATCAACTGGTACCCGCGCTTGGGGATAGTGGTTATGTAGGTTGGCTTGCGGGCGTCGTCCCCTAACGCCTTGCGCAGCTTGATCACGGTACTCGTTACCGAATCATAGCTGACCACGCCGCCCTTCCAGACCGCTTCTTCCAGATCCGAGCGCGACACGACCTCGCCCGCGCGCGAGGCGAGGTAGACGAGTACCTGCATCGCCAGTGGCTCGAGACGCTCGCTACGGCCATCCCGGCTGACCACGTCCTCATCGGGCGTTACCCGCCACCCGCCGACATCAAAGCTCTTCGCCTCCCGAATGTCCATCTCCCCCTCCCTGCAGGCGTTCCGTAGGTCGCCACATCGCCGGGGCGCCCCGTAGTTTAGTTTGTAACACACTGTTTTTGTTATTTTTATTGTCGTCGTCCTTTCTTAGTTCTCCAGTCCGCTTTCCGTCCGGACTTCTGTCGCCGGCACCGCTAGAAAACCACCATGGCACGGCGAGACACCGGTTTCCACGCAGTCTCCCAGCCACGAAAGCCATTCAAAAAAGATAGGAGAACGATCATGAATATCCAGTCCAAAACCCGCTGCCGTGCTTCGCTGTTCCTGATGCTCCCGTTGCTCCAGGCGCAATCGGCCTCGGCCGAGGGATTCCAGGAACGCCGACTGCTGGCGCCGACGGCAGCCGAGGAACGCATGGAGCGCCAGGGCCGGGTGCATATCTACGACGGCCTGCACGAAGAGACCGTCGACCGCGCAATGGACACGCAATTCGACCGGGTGCAGAACATGATGTTCGTCGGCACAAGGTACACGACCGAAACAGGCGAGGTATATGCAGACAACGACTGCGATTGAAGCAAAAAGCCACCGTTCGAGCGATCGGTTTCGCTGACTGCGGCCAGGCTGTCGCCGATTTAGACGACAGCCCCTGGCCGCGACAGCGGTACCGACCGGTTGAGCCGTCATTCAAACTAATAGGTAACTACCGGACCGGACCTGGCCGCCGAAAACCCTGCAGGTAACTACCGGGCAATTCGGTCACATAAGCTTGCCAATTGATGCGTCTTCACAATCTCAACCGCCGCGAAAATCGAAGCGACCCACTCTCTCCTCACGCATACTTCTACCCTCCTGATTTGCGCAGACCTTTGGTTTTGCCCGAAACTTAACGCATTCATTTCTCGCACTTTTGGAAGGCTATCCCATTGAGCCACCGTCCCAGGAAAAGGTTCGGCCAGAACTTCCTGCATGACCCGATCGTTATCCGTAAGATCGTGGACGCGATCGATCCGCAGCCGGGCGATCACCTGGTCGAGATCGGGCCGGGTCAGGCGGCACTGACGATTCCGTTGCTCGAGAGGGTCGGGCGTATGGAGGCGATAGAGATCGACCGCGACCTGGTTCCGGTCGTGCAGGAACGCTGCGCGCCCTACGGCGAGCTGAGTTTGCACAATGTGGATGCGCTCAAGTTCGACTTCCGCTCACTCAAGACCGACGACCGGGCGCTGCGGGTAGTCGGTAACCTGCCCTACAACATCTCCACCCCGATCCTGTTTCACCTGCTGCAATCGCGCGAGGTGATCGCGGACATGCATTTCATGCTGCAGAAGGAGGTGGTCGAGCGGATGGCGGCCGGGCCGGGCAGCAAGATCTATGGGCGCCTGTCGGTGATGTTGCAGGCCTGGTGCGAGGTGACCCGGCTGTTCGACATCGGCCCGGGTGCTTTCAATCCGCCACCCAAGGTCGATTCCAGCATCGTCCGGCTCGTGCCGCGACCGGATGAGGAAGTGGCAATCGATGATCCCGAGGGCTTCGCCAAGCTGGTGCGTCTGGCCTTTGCGCAGCGCCGCAAGACCCTGCGCAACAATCTCAAGCCCCTTATGGATGGAGAGCAGATCTCGGCGTTGGGAATCGATCCGGGTGTGCGCCCGGAGACCTTGAGCGTGGCCGATTTCAAGCTATTGGCAGCCGGTCTCTGAAACGCCTCGATCGAAACCTTTCAGATCAACGGGCCGATTGCGCTTTATCAATGCGCAGCCCCCTCGACTTGCTAGACTGCGCAAGAATTCAGGTCGGCATACCTGCGCCTCAGGCACGACAATCCCAGTCGGAACACCGATCCGAACCTTGTCACCCACCCATTGGGCCTTCACCGAGATCCACCCGGACACGGGCTGACAGCGACCGCTGCAGTAGCTTTGCAGCCGAGAGAATCCCTTTACACAAACTTTGGAGAATATTTTATGAAACTTCGCCAACTTGCCGCCGGCTCTGTGCTGGCCCTGGTGCTGGCCTCGCCTTTTGCCGCGACGGCAGAGCAATGCGATCTGGGTGAACCGGTGATCAATCTGATGCCCCACTTGCAGGCAATGCGGGCCGAGCTCGGGCTCAGCGAGCAGCAGAGCCAGGTGATCGACGCCTGGCTGGCAGAAGCGCCCGCCCGCCGCAACGCCATGGAGGCCGAGGCCTGCGAGGTGCGTGCAAAGCTGCGTGAAGCGCTTCTCTACCGGGCGCCACGGATCGCGCGCGAGCATCTCAAGCGCGAGATGGCCTACAAGGACACCCGCCTGATCGAGATCCGCAGCCTGTGCGCCCGTATGCTGCACAGCACGCTGACCCCGGAGCAGTACAAGGCGGTCGTTGGTCGTTACCTGGCCAGCCGTAGCAGGTAAGTCCTTGCTGTTGCCCCGCCCTTGGGGCGGGCATCTGGGGTGGATTTTCTTGAAGTGGCTTTTGGGGGGTTGCGAACAGGAAGCTTCTCCCCACCCTGGCTCCCCACCCTAGCCCTCCCCACAAGTGGGGAGGGGATAGTTGCTTGCGGCTTGCCCGCAGGTGGGGAGGGAATAATCGGCCGACTCTGCCCACTCGTGGGGAGGGGATAGTTGCTTGAGACTGCCCACACGTGGGGAGGGGATAGTCGCTTGAGGCTGCCCACACGTGGGGAGGGGATAGTCGCTTGAGGCTGCCCGCAGGTGGGGAGGGGATAATCCTCCGAGCCTGACCACAAGTGGGGGATCGGAAGGCTGCACATGGCCTACGATCCGGCATCGAGCCGAAATCTATGCGGCTACGGCCGGTGGAGTGTTCCCACCATCAAGCGGCTGTTTCAGCCATCCGTTCCCGATTCGGGGATTTTGTCCGCGAGCAGCTGCGGTGCACGCTGGATCAGGCCCACCTGCTCCCAGATGTCCAATTGACGTCGCACCAGCGGCATCGCCTCGCGCAGGCTCATGCCGGGCTCCAGCTGTGGGGAATAGAGCAGCTTGATCAGAAGGTAGTCCAGCCCGGTCAGGCTTTCATTCTCGGTGTTGTCGCTGAAGACCGTGTTACGCGCAAAGCGGGAATCGTTGATCAGGCCCAGCATCTGGGTCACCTCTTCCACGATGCACGGTTCGAGCTTGTCCGCGGCGAGCGCGCGCTCGACCGGGATGACCACGGTCCCCGCGATGATCTCGGCTTCGCGGTTGAAGCGGATGCTGCCGAGGCACTGGCTGTGCTTGAGCTGCCTCAGCGCAGTGGCGGACATCTCGCGGCGCACCAGTGGCCTGAGCTCCGCCTCGGAGGCGAAAAAGATACGCACGTTGGCGTCGCGGCGATTGTCGACCAGTCGCACCGACAGGCGGGCAATCTCGCCCAGGGTCTGGAGATGGCCCTCCAGCAGTTCCCGCTGCCGCTCGCTGTCGCCGGCACCACTGTGCATCCAGACGCGTATCGGGCGATTCCAGCGTTTGACCACCTCCGGCACCCGCTCGGAGCGGTATTCGGCATTCAGGGCGATATCGTAGAAGCTGCGCTCGATGTAGCGCTTGTCCTGCCAGGTCGAGGTGCCGGCATGCAGTAGCAGGGGGAAGAGCAGAAGCGGCAGCACGAACAGGGCCCGGCACCACCGGACCCCCGCGCAAGACTGCTTTTCTACTGGAAATGCCAGAGACCTTCTCTCATCAGGAGGCAATGACTATCTAATCTAGTGGCCCTATTTTCCTTTTACAACAAGCATTTATATTTGGTTTACTTCTAATATTCGGAATTGTTTGGCCACCCGGGCGTAAAAAACCCTGCCGCTGGGGCAGGGTTTAGGAGGCTATCCGGCCGTGTTCGCGTCAGCTAGAAAGGGATGTCGTCGTCGTAAGTGGTATCGCCCTGCGGGGCGGCCTGGGGGGCCGACTGTGGCTGCGAGCGCTGCGCGCCCTGTGCCGGCGCTCCTGCCCCCGAGGCGTAGTCAGCGCTGCCACCGCCACGCGAGTCGAGCATCTGCATGTTGTCGGCCACGATCTCGGTGGTATAGCGGTCGTTGCCCTGCTGGTCCTGCCACTTGCGTGTCTGCAGGCGCCCCTCGATGAAGACCTTGGAGCCCTTCTTGAGGTACTCGCCGGCGATCTCGGCAAGGCGGCGGAACATCACCACCCGGTGCCATTCGGTCTTTTCCTGCTGCTCGCCGGTGTTCTTGTCCTTCCAGCTCTCGGAAGTGGCCACGGTCACGTTCGCCACAGCGCCACCATTGGGCATGTAGCGCAGCTCCGGGTCCTGCCCGAGGTTACCGATGAGAATGACTTTGTTGACGCCTCTGCTGGCCATGTCGCCTCCTGTTCAGGCCCTTCCCTGGGCCGTCGTTTGTTCGAAAGAAAAAGGATGTTACGCGGGCACGCCGATAATTGCATCCACCTCGGCGCGGTCGAAACGGGCGCGGTCGACCTTGAGATAGGCCATCTCCTCCTCCGCCACGATGACCACCTCGAGGACCCCCGGCAGGGCGCGCAGGCGGCCGCCCAGTTGCGCCTCTTCCGCGGGGTCCAGGCCGGCCAGGCGCACCAGTTCGTTGGCGTGCCGCGCCGGCGGTCGCATGCCGGATGCAAGCAGCAACCAGACCGCCGTGACAATCGCGCCGAACAGGAACACCGCCATCACGCCCCCCTGCTGATGCGCCCAACCACCGAGCACCCCGCCGAAGAAGGCGCCGGCAAACTGCGAGGTGGTGTAGACCCCCATGGCGGTGCCCTTGGCGTCTGCCGGTGAGGTCTTGGACACCAGCGAGGGCAGCATCGCCTCGAGCAGGTTGAAGGCGAGGAAGAACAGCGCCACGCTGCCGAGCAGCGGCCAGAAGGCGGCGCCATAAAGCCACAGCAGGACCTGCGCCAGCGCCAGCGCGGCGATGGCGCCGAGGAAGACCGGCCTCATGCGGCCGCCTTTCTCCGCCAGGATGATGAACGGCACCATGCCCACGATGGCGACCAGCATGATCGGCAGGTAGACCAGCGCATGGTCGCCGGGCGCGATGCCGACGGCGCGCAGCTGCAACGGTACACCCAGGAACAGCGCGGTCAGGACCAGGTGCAGCGAGAAGATCCCCCAGTCGAGCCGCAGCAGCTCGGTATTCCTCAGCACACTGCCAAACAGCGCGGGCACGGGCTCGGCATCCCGGTGCACGCGGCTGTCCTGCGGGGTCGGGACCACCCAGGCGATCAGGGCCATGCCCAGCATTGCCAGCCCGGCGGTGATCCAGAAGATGCCCGACACGCCGAACCAGGCGTCCAGCGCCGGCCCGGCGATCATGGCGAGCATGAAAGAGACCCCGATGGTCATGCCGATCACCGCCATTACCCGGGTGCGTATCTCCTCGCGGGTGAGGTCCGCGGCCAGCGCCATGACCGCGGCCGCAATCGCGCCGCTGCCCTGCAGCGCCCGCCCGACGATGATCCACTCGATGGTGCTTGCGTAGGCCGCCACCGCGCTGCCGAGCGCGAACAGCAGCAGGCCGCCCAGGATCACCGGCTTGCGGCCGATGCGGTCGGACAACATCCCGAAAGGGATCTGCAGCAGGGCCTGGGTGAGTCCGTAGATGCCGATTGCCACCCCGGTGAGCAGGGGCGTCGCGCCGGGCAGTGTCTCGGCGAACAGGGCGAACACCGGCAGGATCAGGAACAGGCCCAGCATGCGGAAGCCATATACCCCGGCCAGTCCCAGCGCGGTGCGCCGTTCCGACGATGTCATCCCCATTTTTGCGACCACGAATACGCGCCTCTTTCGCTGCGGGCGAAGCCCGCTATCTTACACCGGGCCGGCATCCGGATTCCTGTTCCCTGCCCGGTCCCGTAGAATGGCGGGTTGCTCCTTACATGATGTACCCATGGACACGATACACATCCGCGGTGCCCGCACCCACAATCTCAAGAATGTCGACCTCGACCTGCCGCGCGACCGGCTGATCGTGATCACCGGCCTGTCCGGCTCGGGCAAGTCATCGCTGGCCTTCGACACTATTTATGCCGAGGGCCAGCGACGCTACGTGGAGTCGCTGTCCGCTTATGCACGCCAGTTCCTGTCGATGATGGAAAAGCCGGACGTGGACCACATCGAGGGTCTCTCCCCGGCGATCTCGATCGAGCAGAAGACCACCAGCCACAACCCGCGTTCCACGGTCGGGACCATCACCGAGATCTACGATTACCTGCGCCTGCTGTTCGCGCGTGTCGGCACGCCACGCTGCCCGCAACATGGCGAGGCGCTCGAGGCCCAGACCGTGAGCCAGATGGTGGACCAGGTGCTGGCGCTGCCGGAGGGCAGCAAGCTGATGCTGCTCGCGCCGGTGATCAGCGAACGCAAGGGCGAGTACGCACGCCTGTTGAGTGAGCTGTATGCGCAGGGCTATATCCGCGCGCGCATTGATGGCGATATCTACGAACTCGACCAGCCGCCGGAACTGGAACTGCATCGCAAACACACCATCGAGGTGGTGGTGGACCGCTTCAAGGTGCGCGAGGACCTGCGCCTGCGCCTGAGCGAGTCCTTCGAGACCGCCCTGCGTCTGGCCGAGGGCGTGGCGCGGGTCGCCTGGATCGACGAGCAACGCGACGAACTGCTGTTCTCGGCCAACTTCGCCTGTCCCGTCTGCGGCTACAGCATCGAGGAGCTGGAGCCGCGCCTGTTCTCGTTCAACAACCCGGCCGGCGCCTGCGGGACCTGCGACGGCCTCGGTATTGAGCAGTTCTTCGATGCCTCCAAGGTGGTCACCGACCCCAGCCTGTCGCTGGCTGGCGGCGCCATACGCGGCTGGGACCGGCGCAATGCCTACTATTTCCAGATGATCCGCTCGCTCGCCGACCACTACGGCTTCGATCCCGAGACCCCCTGGGAGGAGCTGCCCGCCGAGGTGCGCGAGGTGATCCTGGGAGGCAGCGGCCTGGAGGCGATCGCATTCACCCACTTCAATGAGCGCGGCCGGGTGGTCAAGAAGAACCATCCCTTCGAGGGCGTGCTGAACAACATGCGGCGCCGCTACCACGAGACCGAATCGACCGCGGTGCGCGAGGAACTGGCGCGCTACGTCTCGCACCAGCCCTGTCCGGACTGCGGCGGCACGCGCCTCAACGAGGCCGCGCGCAACGTGTTCGTCGGGGAACGACGCCTGCCCGATCTGACCTCGCTTTCCATCGAGCGTGGCCTGGCGTGGTTCCAGGCCCTGAAGCTGGCGGGACACAAGGGTGAGATCGCGTCCAAGATCGTCAAGGAGATCCAGGATCGCCTCGAGTTCCTGGTCAACGTCGGGCTCAACTACCTGACCCTGGACCGCAGCGCGGAGACGCTCTCGGGCGGCGAAGCGCAGCGCATCCGGCTCGCCAGCCAGATCGGCGCTGGCCTCGTCGGCGTGATGTACGTACTGGACGAACCCTCGATCGGCCTGCACCAGCGTGACAACGAACGTCTGCTGAAAACCCTGACCTACCTGCGCGACCTGGGCAACACGGTGATCGTGGTCGAGCACGACGAGGACGCCATCCGGCGCGCGGATCACGTGGTGGATATCGGCCCGGGCGCCGGAGTGCACGGCGGGCGCGTGATCGCGCAGGGGACCCCGGAGGACATCGCCGCCAGCGCCGAATCGATCACCGGGCATTACCTGATCGGCAGCGAGCGCATCGAGGTCCCGCCGGTCCTGACGGCAAGCGACCCCAAGCGGATCCTGAGACTGAAGGGCGCGAGCGGCAACAACCTCAAGAATGTCGACCTCGATATCCCGGCCGGTCTGTTCACCTGCGTGACCGGCGTATCCGGCTCGGGCAAATCGACCCTGATTAACGACACCCTCTACCCGCTGGCCGCGAACCGGCTCAACAAGGCCAACCACGACTGCGCGCCGCACAAGTCCATCAGTGGCCTGAAGTACTTCGACAAGGTGGTCGACATCGACCAATCGCCGATCGGACGCACCCCACGCTCCAACCCGGCCACCTATACCGGCCTGTTCACCCCCATCCGGGAGCTGTTCGCCGGCGTCCCGGAATCACGCTCACGCGGCTACACGCCGGGGCGTTTCAGCTTCAACGTGAAAGGTGGCCGCTGCGAGGCCTGCCGTGGCGATGGCGTGATCAAGGTCGAGATGCACTTCCTGCCGGACGTCTACGTGCAGTGCGATGTGTGCAAGGGGCAGCGCTACAACCGCGAGACCCTGGAGATCCGCTACAAGGGCAAGGGCATCAACGAAGTGCTCGACATGACCGTCGAGCAGGCGCTCGGGTTCTTCGAGGCGGTGCCGGCGATCAAGCGCAAGCTGCAGACCTTGATGGACGTCGGGCTGAGCTACATCACCCTCGGCCAGAACGCCACCACCCTCTCGGGGGGCGAGGCGCAGCGGGTCAAGCTCTCGCGTGAGCTGTCCAAACGCGATACTGGCAACACCCTGTACATCCTGGACGAGCCGACCACCGGGCTGCATTTCCACGACGTAAAGCAGCTCCTCAGCGTGCTGCATCGCCTGCGCGACCACGGCAACACCGTGGTAGTGATCGAACACAACCTGGATGTGATCAAGACCGCCGACTGGATCGTCGACCTCGGCCCCGAAGGCGGTGATGGGGGTGGCGAGATCATCGCTGTCGGCACCCCTCAGGAGGTGGCGCAGATGGAGCAGTCGCATACCGGGCATTTCCTGCGGCCGATGCTGGAGAAGTAAAACCGCGACCCTTCCAAGATCGGAAGCCCGCATCGGTGCGGACAGATCCCCGCCCCACTTGTGGGGAGGGTCAGGGAGTGGAGCAGGGATACGCGCAGGATAACGATTCGCGAGCAAGCTCGCTCCTACGATCCCTAGCAATTTTGTAGGAGCGGCCTTGGCCGCGAATGGACATCTCTTCGCGAGCAAGCTCGCTTCTACGGTTCCAGCCTGTTTTGCAGGAACGGGGCTGGCCGCGGATCAGATCCCCGGAAAATCCACCCGGTCACCCACCGCCAGGCCGAGCACGGCGGCCGCGCTGCCCTGGTTCACTGCCAGTTCCACCAGGCCCAGGGAATTGATATGCCAGAAAGCCTGGCCCGGCGGCACCTGCGCGAAGGTTTCAGCGTAGCGCAGCTGATGTCCGGCAACAGCGATAAGCTGCTCCTCCGGAAGGTTTTCGCCACCCCGACCAAGCATCAGATTGCCAAACCGATCCACATAGATCACCTCATCCAGGATCGGCGGCCAGTCATGACCGACACAGGAGCCGACATCCACCGGATGCATCGCAACCGACTCCCCGGCAACCAGGCCTGCCGCCACCGGCGCAAACCAATCGCGGCCATGAAAGGTCATGCAGCTGCCCTTTGGCGGCGTATCGATGGCATGCACGCTTGCGGCGCCGCTCAGGAAGGGCGCCAGCAGGCCGTTGTCCGGCGCGATCAAAGTGAACCCACCCCAGCGGACGATCAGGCCGCGCCGCTGGGTCCCGACACCCGGGTCTACGACCGCCACGATGATCGAGGACGGCGGCAGCCATGCGAGCTGGCTGCGCAACAACAGCCCAGCCCCGCGCGGTCGGAACGGCGGCAGGTCATGCTGCAGATCGATGATCGGGCAATCGGAAAGCCGCTTTCGGATCACAGCGTGCAGCAGACCGACGTAGGGACTGTGCAAGCCGTAGTCGGTAAAAAGTACGATAGCCGATTCGCTCATGACACCTCCCGGGGACTGGCACGAGAGCATACCCCAGGCACAAAAAAGCCGGTGCGAGACCGGCTTTTTCTGTGCGTGCTGGCGAGTCGGTCTACTCGGTCTCGGCTGCCTCTTCGATTTCCTCTTCAGAGACTTCCGGGATGGGGCGATCGACCAGCTCGACAAAGGCCATGGGGGCTTTGTCGCCGGGGCGGTAGCCCGCCTTGAGAATGCGCAGGTAACCACCGGGGCGGGCCTTGTAACGCGGACCCAGCTCGCTAAAAAGCTTGGCTACCGCCGCCTGGTCGCGCAGGCGCGAGAAGGCCAGACGACGCTTCGCGACGCTGTCCTCTTTGGCCATCGTGATCAGGGGCTCGGCCACGCGGCGGAGTTCCTTCGCCTTGGGCAGGGTGGTCTTGATCAGTTCGTGTTCAAACAGCGAGCTGGCCATATTTCGATACATCGCCTTGCGATGCGAACTGTTACGGTTCAGTTGCCGTCCGGCTTTGCGATGACGCATGGGTCGACTTCCTATAAAACGATGTTATTAGACGGGGCTGAGAGACGCGTCGAATCAACGCGCCATCAGCTCCTCCAGGTTTTCCGGTGGCCAATTTTCCAGGCGCGCGCCCAGGGACAGCCCACGGGTGGCAAGCACGTCCTTGATCTCGGTCAGCGACTTCTTGCCCAGGTTCGGCGTCTTGAGCAGCTCCACCTCGGTGCGTTGAATCAGGTCGCCGATCAGGAAGATGTTTTCCGCCTTGAGGCAGTTTGCTGAACGTACGGTCAGCTCCAGGTCGTCGACCGGACGCAGCAGGATCGGATCGATCGGCGGACCGTCTTCAGGGCCAACACCACCGAGATCCTGCGTGGTCGTCTCGGACAGGTTGGCGAAGGCCGAAAGCTGGTCGCGCATGATGGTCGCGGAGTGGCGAATCGCCTCTTCCGGATCGATCGTGCCATCCGTCTCAATGTCCAGAACCAGGCGATCGAGGTCTGTGCGCTGCTCAACACGGGCCGCCTCGACCTGGTAAGCAACCCGGATAATCGGACTGAACGATGCGTCCAGCTGCAGACGCCCAATCGGCCGGTCTTCGCCCGCCGCCCCTTCGCGCGTCGCCGCCGGCTCGTAGCCACGGCCACGCTCGACCCTGATGTTCATGTTCAGCTCACCCTTGTCGGTGAGATGCGCAATGATCAGATCGGGATTGGAGATTTCCACGCCGTGCGACAATTGCAGGTCGCCCGCGGTGATGGTCGCCGGACCCTTGGCGTTGAGCGCCAGGGAGGCCTCCTCGCGATCTTCCATCACGAGGGCCACGTCCTTGAGGTTTAGCAGGATCTCCAGGACGTCTTCCTGGACGCCCTCGATGGCGCTGTATTCGTGCAACACGCCGTCGATCTCCGCCTCGGTGATGGCGCAGCCAGGCATCGAGGAAAGCAGTATCCGTCGCAGCGCGTTTCCGAGCGTATGGCCGAAGCCGCGCTCGAGCGGCTCCAATGAAACCCTGGCATGACGCTCGTTGATCGTCTCCACGTTCACGATGCGTGGCGTGAGAAACTCAGTGACAGACCCCGACATGGATTATCCTCTTCTGATCTCGTTTCCTGAACAACCGGACTACTTGGAGTAGAGTTCCACGATCAGTTGTTCGTTGATCTCGGCCGGCAGCTCGGCGCGATCAGGGTAGCGTTTGAATACGCCCTTCATGGCGTTGCTGTCCACCTCGACCCACTCCGGCATGCCGTACTGTTCGGCGAGGCTGAGCGAGCTCTTGATGCGATCTTGCTGCTTGCTCTTGTCACGGATCGAAACCACATCTTCCGGCTTCACACGGTAAGACGGTACGTTGACCGGCTTGCCATTGACCTCGATGGCCTTGTGGCTGACGAGCTGGCGCGCCTCGTTACGGGTGCTGCCAAAGCCCATGCGGTAAGCGACATTGTCCAGGCGGCATTCGAGCAGGCGCAACAGGTTCTCACCGGTAGGCCCCTTCACCCGGTCCGCTTCCTTGTAGTAGTTCCGGAACTGACGCTCCAGAATCCCATACAGGCGGCGTACTTTCTGTTTTTCACGCAACTGGACACCATAGTCCGAGAGGCGGCGGCGACGGTCGCCCGATTGCCCGGGTACCTTCTCCATGTTGCATTTGGTGTCAACGGAGCGCACCCTGCTCTTGAGGAACAGGTCGGTGCCCTCGCGACGCATCAGCTTGCATTTGGGTCCAAGATAACGTGCCATGATCGAAACTCCAGTTACACGCGGCGCTTTTTCGGCGGACGACAGCCGTTATGAGGAATAGGGGTGACGTCAGAGATGCTGGTGATCTTGAAGCCTGCATTATTGAGTGCCCGCACAGCGGACTCTCGACCCGGACCGGGACCCTTGACGTTGACGTCGAGGTTCTTCACACCGTACTCCTTCGCCATCTGACCGCAGCGGTCGGCAGCCACCTGGGCCGCGAATGGCGTGCTCTTGCGAGAGCCACGGAAACCGGAACCACCCGAGGTGGTCCAGCACAGGGCGTTGCCCTGACGATCGGTGATGGTGATGATCGTGTTGTTGAACGACGCGTGCACATGCGCTACGCCGTCGGTAACGACCTTGTTGACCTTTTTACGGGTGGTACTCTTGGCCATCTGCCTGATTCCTGAAAGCTACGCTATCGATTAACGCTTGATCGGTTTACGCGGACCCTTGCGAGTACGCGCGTTTGTCTTGGTACGCTGACCACGCAGAGGCAGCCCGCGACGGTGACGGATACCACGGTTGCAACCCAGGTCCATGAGACGCTTGATGTTCATCGACACCTCGCGACGCAGGTCGCCTTCCACCGCGAACTTGCTGACCTCGGTACGCAGGGCCTCCAGCTCGTCCTCGCCCAGTTCGATGATCTTGCGCTCCGGCGCCACACCGGCCGCCTCGCAGATCGCCTTCGCCCGGGTCAGGCCGACGCCATAGATCGCGGTCAGTGCAATCACCGTATGTTTGCGATCCGGAATGTTGACACCTGCTATACGTGCCATGCTTTATTCTCCTGAATACGTTTTCGGCATTTGTCGCGCGAAAGCGCGCAACTCTAACAAATTTCTAGGCCGCCATCAATGCCTGAGCGGCCGTAATCAGCCCTGCCGTTGCTTGTGGCGCGGGTCCGAACAGATCACGCGCACCACCCCGTGGCGTTTGATGATCTTGCAGTTGCGGCACAACTTTTTTACAGATGCTCTGACTTTCATTTTGGTTTCTCCTGTGAGCGACGCTCAGCGCAAGGAGCCGGCGCCGCCGATATTCTTCAAATTCGCCTTCTTCATCAGGCCTTCGTACTGGTGAGACATGACATGCGCCTGCACCTGGGCCATGAAGTCCATCACAACGACCACGACGATCAGAAGCGAGGTGCCGCCGAAGTAAAACGGCACATTGAAGCCCACGTTCATGAACTCGGGCAGCAGACAAACCGCAGTGATATAGAGCGCGCCAGCCAGGGTCAGACGGGACATCACCTTGTCGATGTAGCTGGCGGTTTGATCACCCGGACGAATACCCGGAATGAAGGCGCCGGAGCGCTTCAGATTGTCCGCGGTCTCCTTCGAATTGAAGACCAGCGCGGTGTAAAAGAAGCAGAAGAAAATGATCCCCGCCGCATACGCCGCCATGTACAGGGGCTCGCCCGGTGACACCATCGCGATGATGTCCTGCAACCAACGCATGTCCTCTGTGCTCCCGGCCCACTGCGCGAGCGTGGTCGGAAACAGGATGATGCTTGATGCAAATATCGGCGGAATGACCCCCGACATGTTCAGCTTCAGCGGCAGGTGACTGCTCTGCGCAGCAAACATCTTGCGACCCTGCTGGCGCTTGGCGTAGTTCACCGTTATGCGGCGCTGGCCACGCTCGACGAACACCACGAAGCCGGTGACGATAATCACCATGATGAAGAGGAACAGCCCGAACAGCGCATTCATCTCACCGTTGCTGATCAACTCGACCACCGCGCCGAAGGCGGATGGAAGCCCCGCCACGATGCCGGCAAAGATGATCAAGGAAATACCGTTACCCAGACCACGCTCGGTGATCTGCTCGCCGAGCCACATCAGGAACATCGTGCCGGTCACCAGTGAAACGGTGGCGGTGAACACGAAGGCCGGACCGGTTTGCACGACGAGCCCCTGACCGAACTGCCCCTGCAATGCCATCGAGATGCCGATTGCCTGGAAGGTGCCAAGAGCCAGCGTGCCGTAGCGGGTGTACTGGGTGATCTTGCGACGCCCCGCTTCACCTTCTTTCTTGAGCTGCTCCAGCTTGGGCACCACCGCCGTCATCAGCTGCACGATGATCGAAGCCGAGATATACGGCATGATTCCGAGCGCGAACAGACTGGCGCGACTCAGCGCGCCACCCGAGAACATGTTGAACATGTCCAGAATGGTGCCTTTCTGCTGTTCGAACAGCGCCGCAAGAGCCGAGGGATCAATCCCGGGCACCGGAATGAACGTACCGATGCGATACACGATGATCGCGCCAAGGACGAACAACAGCCTACGGCGCAACTCACCGAGTTGCCCCATCGAGACGCCGCTGGCCGGGTTCTTCGCCATCTTCTTGCCTTAATCCTCGACCTTGCCGCCAGCCGCCTCGATCGCAGCGCGTGCACCCTTGGTCACGCGCAGGCCCTTGACGGTAACGGGACGAGTAATCTCGCCGGAGAGGATCACTTTGGCGCGGGTAACGCTCATAGGCAGGATGTCGGCTGCGTACAACGCATCCATGTCCACCACGTCACCTTCGACCTTGGCGATTTCGTGCAGGCGCAGCTCGGCAGTCACACGAGCAAGACGCGAACGGAATCCAACTTTTGGCAGGCGCCGCTGCAAAGGCATCTGGCCGCCCTCGAAACCGAGTTGCACGCGGCCACCGGAACGGGACTTTTGACCCTTGTGGCCACGTCCGCAGGTCTTACCCAGACCGCTTCCGATGCCACGACCCACGCGCTTGCCCGAGGGCTTGCTGTTGGGAGCCGGCTTCAGCGTATTCAGGCGCATGTTTTCAGAACCCATCTTCAGGCTTCCTCTACGATCTGAACCATGTAGTAGACCTTGTTAACCATGCCACGAGTGGACGGTGTGTCTTCTACCTCAACGACCTGGTGCATGCGACGCAAACCGAGCCCATGAACACATTCTTTGTGCCCCTTGACCCGTCCGTGCATGCTGCGCACCAGCTTCACTTTCATCATTTTCTTGTCAGCCATGGCACTTACCCCAGGATCTCTTCGACGGTCTTGCCACGCTTGGCCGCAACGTACTCGGCATCATCCATGTTGGCCAAACCGTTGAGGGTGGCGCGCACCACGTTCATCGGGTTGTTGGTGCCGATGCACTTTGCCAGCACGTTGTGTACACCGACGACTTCGAAGATCGCGCGCATGGCGCCGCCAGCGATGATGCCGGTACCTTCGGAGGCGGGTTGCATGTGCACGCGTGCAGCACCGTGGCGCCCCATCAGGGGATACTGCAGGGTGCCGTCTTTCAGCTTGACGCTGATCATGTTGCGGCGCGCTGCTTCCATGGCTTTCTGGATGGCCAGCGGCACCTCCTTCGACTTGCCGGTGCCAAAACCGACTCGCCCGTTGCCATCACCGACCACCACGAGGGCGCCGAAACCGAAGATCCGGCCGCCTTTGACGACCTTTGCGACCCGGTTGACCCCGATCAGCTTCTCGATGAGGTCGTCACCAGCCGGCTTGCTTTCGTAATGTGCCATCTTTCAGACTCCTCAGAATTCGAGGCCGGCTTCACGCGCGGCATCGGCCAGGGCCTTTACGCGGCCGTGAAAACGAAAACCAGAGCGATCGAACGCGACCCGCGCGACACCCTTCTCCTTGGCGCGCTCGGCGATCGCCTTGCCCACTGCGGCTGCCGCCGCGACATTGCCAGTGCTTCCCTCGACGGCGCCAGCCACCCCCTTGTCGAGGGTGGAAGCGGCCGCAACCACTTCGTGCCCGGCCGGGGTGATGATCTGGGCGTAGATGTGGCGCGGGGTGCGATGCACGGTCAGACGATGCACACCGAGTTCGCGGATCTTGGCGCGCGCCCTGGTGGCGCGGCGCAAACGTGAAGCTTTCTTATCCATCGTAATAGACCCCTTATTTCTTCTTCGCTTCTTTGCGGAGGACACGCTCATCCGCATAGCGAACACCCTTGCCCTTGTAGGGCTCGGGCGGCCGGAAGCCGCGAATCTCGGCCGCGACCTGGCCGACCTGCTGCTTGTCGATTCCCGACACCACGACTTCAGTCTGGGACGGTGCCTCGATCGTGATGCCCTCAGGCACCGTATACTCCACCGGGTGCGAGAAGCCGAGGCTCAGGCTCAGCACCTTGCCCTTGGACTGGGCACGGTAGCCAACGCCGACGAGCTGCAGTTTCTTCTGGAAGCCTTCGGAAGTGCCAAGCACGAGGTTGTTGAGGAGCGCGCGCATGGTGCCGGCCATCGCCCAGCCTTCTTTGCTCGTCTCCACCCGCGACCCGACCGAGACGACCCCATCATCCAGGGAAACGGAAACATCGGGATGCAGATCCAACTCCATCTGGCCCTTGCCGCCCTTGACGACCACGTGCTGCCCGTCGATTTTGACATCGACGCCGGAGGGAACCGTGATCGGTGATTTTGCGATACGTGACATGATCAGCCCCCGTTATGCGACGTAGGCGATGACCTCGCCCCCGTGGCCCTGTTTACGGGCCTCGCGGTCGGTCATAACGCCCTTGGAGGTCGAGACGATGGCAACTCCCAGCCCGCCGCGCACACGCGGCAGTTCGTCCCGACTCTTGTAGATACGAAGCCCCGGCTTGCTGACTCGCTTGATGAACTCGATCACGGGCGCACCATGGAAATACTTGAGCTGTATTTCCAAGAGAGGCTTGCCCTCGGCTTCAGCGGCATTGAAATCTATGATGTAGCCTTCGTCCTTGAGGACCTTGGCGATGGCCAGCTTCCTCTTGGAAGCAGGCATTTGCACAGACGCCTTTGCGGCAGACTGGCCGTTGCGGATGCGGGTAAGCATATCCGCAATCGGATCCGACATACTCATGCTGAGTCTCCTTGGGGTCAGCCACCGTCATGCGATGCGATACCCGGGTATACAGAATACGGCTCCCTTTTCAGAGAGCCGCGCATTCTAGAACAAAACCGCGACGACATCCAGCCCTTCGAGGCGGAAAAATCCCGCCTCACCTGATCTGCGCCGCCTGGGCACTTTTCGGCAAAGCGGGTATTCCCGGAATGCGTCGTCTTGCCAGGGAAAGCCGGACTCCCGCCCGACGGTCCCCGCTTTACCAGCTGGACTTCTTCAAGCCGGGAACCTCGCCGCGCATGGCTGCCTCACGCAGCTTGTTGCGGCACAGGCCGAATTTACGGTAGACCGCGTGCGGGCGCCCGGTAACGCGACAGCGTCGTTGCTGCCGGGACGGGCTGGCGTCGCGCGGAAGTTTCTGCAGGCCAGCGACGGCGACGTCGATCTCTTCCACGGACTTGCTGCGGTCGTTGATGATGGCCTTCAACTCGGCGCGCTTGGCCGCAAAACGGGCGGCGGTCTTCTGGCGCTTCAGTTCACGGGCCCACATGCTCTTTTTTGCCATGTCTTACGCTCGTTTATTTAAACGGGAAATTGAAACCGTCGAGCAGGGCGCGGCCCTCTTCGTCGGTACGTGCGGTGGTCGTAATGGTGATATCCATGCCGCGCAGGGTATCCACCTTGTCGTATTCCACTTCCGGGAAAATGATCTGTTCCTTGACGCCCATGCTGTAGTTGCCGCGTCCATCAAAGGACTTGCCACTCACTCCGCGGAAGTCACGGATACGCGGCATTGCGATGTTGATCAGGCGGTCGAGGAACTCGTACATCCGGTCACGGCGCAGGGTCACTTTGCAACCGATGGGCCAACCGTCGCGGATCTTGAATCCAGCCACCGACTTGCGCGCCTTGGTCACGATCGGCTGCTGACCGGCGATAGCCGTCATGTCGTTAACCGCGAACTCCATGTTCTTTTTGTCACCGACGGCTTCACCGACGCCCATGTTCAGGGTGATCTTTTCGATACGCGGCACTTCCATCACGCTTTTGTAGCCGAACTTCTCGACCAGCGCCGGAACCACCGTCTCTTTGTAATGATCCTGTAAACGTGTCATCACTAATGCCTCAGACGTCCACGACTTCGCCGTTGGACTTGAATGTGCGCACCTTGCGGCCGTCGTCGAGAATCTTAAAACCCACGCGATCGCCCTTGTTGGTGGCGGGATTGAACAAAGCCACGTTGGAAATGTGCAATGGCATCTCCTTGTCCACAATACCCCCAGGCTCTCCCCGGTTCGGGTTTGGCTTGGTGTGTTTCTTGGCGATGTTGATATTTTCAACGAGCACCCGCTCGCCGGAGACAGACAGCACGGTACCGCGCTTGCCTTTGTCTTTTCCGGTCAGAACGATGACATCGTCGCCTTTACGAATACGTCGTGCCATGGCGAGTTCCTCAGAGTACTTCCGGTGCAAGCGAAACGATTTTCATGAATCGCTCACTGCGCAGTTCGCGCGTTACCGGGCCAAAAATACGGGTGCCGATGGGCGCCAGTGCGTTGTTAAGCAGAACAGCCGCGTTCCCGTCGAAGCGAATGACTGAACCATCCGAGCGACGCACGCCCTTGCGGGTGCGCACGACGACGGCGTTGAATACGTCGCCTTTCTTCACCTTGCCGCGCGGAATAGCGTCTTTAACCGACACCTTGATGATGTCGCCTATTCCGGCATAACGGCGATGTGAGCCGCCCAGCACTTTAATGCACTGGACTCGCTTGGCACCGCTGTTGTCTGCAACGTCCAGCACGGTTTGCATCTGGATCATGTCACTACCCCAAAAATCAGTTAGATATCGTTGTCTCAGTTCGGCCTTTCGACCAACTTCACGAAACGCCAGGACTTGGTCTTGGAAAGCGGCCGACACTGCTCAACCACCACCACGTCACCAATCCGGCATTCGTTGTTCTCGTCGTGGGCGTGAACCTTGGAGGAGCGACGCACGAACTTGCCGTAGAGCGGGTGTTTCACCCGGCGCTCGACGACTACCGTTACCGTCTTGTCCATCTTGTCGCTGACCACTCGTCCCTGCAGGGTGCGGTTATCTGCTGCCTGTTCGTTCATGCTTCACCTGCCTGACGCTTTACGTTCATCACCGTCTTGACGCGCGCGATGTTACGGCGCACTTCCTTCATCAGATGGGGACGGGCCAACTGCCCCGTGCCACGCTGCATGCGAAGGTTAAACTGTTCTTTCAACAGGTCGTTCAGGGCCTCACGCAGTTCCGCCTGAGACTTGTCACGAAGTTCACTCGCTTTCATCAGAGAATCATCCGTTTAACAAAAGTGGTGCCGACCGGCAGCTTGGCGGACGCCAGCTCGAAGGCCTCGCGCGCCAGCTCCTCGGATACACCCTCGATTTCGTAGAGCATCCTGCCTGGCTGCACCTGGGCCACCCAGTACTCGACGTTACCCTTGCCCTTACCCATCCGGACTTCGAGCGGCTTCTTCGAGATCGGCTTGTCCGGGAAGACCCGGATCCAAAGCTTTCCGCCACGCTTGACCTTACGGGTGATGGTACGGCGGGCTGCCTCAATCTGTCGCGCTGTGAGTCGACCGCGCCCGGTCGCCTTCAACCCAAACTCGCCAAAGCTGACCTTGTTGCCACTCTGGGCGAGGCCGCGGTTGCGCCCCTTGTGTTGTTTGCGGAATTTTGTACGTTTCGGCTGCAGCATGTCTTACCCCCGGCCGCCTGCAGGCTTGCCCTTGGACTGTTCCGAGGTATCGGCTTCGTGCCGCTGATCCCCGTAAACCTCACCTTTGAAGATCCAGGTCTTGATACCGATGATCCCGTAGGTCGTGAGCGCTTCGGCGAAGCCATAATCGATGTCGGCACGCAGCGTATGCAGCGGCACGCGACCCTCGCGATACCATTCGCTGCGCGCGATCTCCGCTCCGTTGAGGCGCCCGGCAATGTTGATCTTCACGCCCTGGGCACCGAGGCGCATCGAGTTCTGCACCGCGCGCTTCATGGCACGCCGGAACATGATGCGGCGCTCCAGCTGTTGCGCAATGCTCTCGGAAACCAGCTGCGCATCCAGTTCCGGCTTACGGATCTCCTCGATGCTGATGTGCACCGGGATACCCATGCGCTTGGCCACTTCCTGGCGCAATTCGTCGATGTCCTTGCCCTTCTGCCCGATAACCAGGCCGGGACGCGCAGTGTGCACAGTGATGTGTGCGTTCTTCGCCGGACGATCGATCTGAATACGGCTGACCGAGGCCTGCTTGAGGCGCTTTTTCAGGAAATCGCGGACTTCCAGGTCGGTGTTCAGCAGATCAGCATAATCTTTGCTGTCGGCGTACCACTTCGACGTCCAGTCCGACACGATGCCGAGACGGATACCATTCGGATGTACTTTTTGACCCATATCTATGCCCGCTTATTCATCCGCCACAGTGACGGTAATGTGACTGGTGCGCTTCAGGATACGGGTGCCGCGACCTTTGGCGCGTGCGCGCATCCTCTTCATGGTCGGACCCTCGTCCACGCATACAGCCTTGACTTTCAGCTCGTCCACGTCAGCGCCTTCGTTGTTTTCAGCGTTGGCAATGGCGGAGTCGAGCACCTTCTTCATCAGCACCGCACCCTTCTTCTTGCTGAACGCAAGGGTGTTGAGCGCCTGCTCCACAGGAAGCCCCCGGATCTGGTCAGCAACCAGACGGCCTTTCTGAGCCGAGAGGCGCGCAAAGCGGAGTTTTGCTAGAGCTTGCATCGCTTCTCTCCTTACCGTTTCTTGGTCTTCTTGTCCGCATCGTGACCGCGATAGTTGCGGGTCAGTGCGAACTCACCGAGTTTATGGCCGACCATGTTCTCGGTTACCAGAACCGGAACATGCTGCTTGCCGTTATAGACCGCGATAGTCAGGCCGACCATGTCGGGGCTGACCATGGAGCGGCGCGACCAGGTCTTGATCGGTTTACGATCGTTGCTGGCACGTGCGGTCTCCACCTTCTTCTGCAGATGGAGATCGATAAAAGGACCTTTTCGAATGGAACGTGGCATACCCTTCTACTCCACCTGTTATTTGCGACGACGGTCGCGAACAATGAACTTGTCAGTACGCTTGTTGGAGCGCGTCTTGTGACCCTTGGTCGGCACGCCCCAGGGGCTGACCGGATGACGTCCACCCGAGGTGCGTCCCTCGCCACCACCATGCGGGTGGTCGACCGGGTTCATCGCGACACCCCGCACCGTGGGACGCGTGCCGCGCCAGCGCGTCGCGCCCGCCTTGCCGAGCTTGCGCAGGCTGTGCTCGGAGTTGCTGACCTCGCCCAAAGTCGCACGGCAGTCGGCGTGGATCTTGCGCATCTCGCCGGAGCGCAGACGCAGGGTGGCATAGTCACCTTCCCGAGCGACAAGCTGCGCGGAAGTACCGGCACTGCGTGCCAGCTGTGCGCCCTTGCCGATCTTCAGTTCGATGCAGTGCACCAGGCTACCAATCGGCAGGTTGCGCAGGGACATGCAGTTACCCTTCGCAATTGGCGCATCCTCTCCGGACTGCACCTGGTCGCCCGCCTTGAGGCCTGCCGGGGCGATGATGTAGCGGTGCTCGCCGTCCTCGTACTTGAGCAGCGCGATGTTGGCGGTCCGGTTGGGATCGTATTCGATCCGCTCGACGGTACCGACGATGCCGTCCTTGTCGCGCTTGAAGTCGATCATGCGGTAACGTTGCTTGTGGCCACCGCCCTTGTGCCGGGTGGTAATGCGTCCGCCTCCGTTACGCCCACCGGACTTGCTCTTCTTGTCCACGAGCGAGCGCATCGGCCCACCCTTGTGCAGACCTTCACGCTTGACTCGGACAACGTGGCGCTGACCGGGAGAAGTGGGTTTTGATTTAGCTATCGCCATAATCTTTTCCGCTTAGCTGAATTGCGGGACGCTTACGCGCCCTCGGCAAAATTGATGTCCTGGCCCGCCTTGAGACGAACGTATGCCTTTTTCCAGCCGGCACGCTTGCCCATGCGCTGACCGAAGCGCTTGGTCTTCCCCTTCACATTGAGGGTACGCACCTGCTCAACATCGACCTCAAAAAGCATCTCCACGGCCGCCTTGATTTCGGGCTTGGAGGCATCGGTGCTGACCTTGAACGCGACCTGGTTGCCCTGGTCTGCAGCGCTTACGCTCTTCTCTGAGACAATCGGTGCCAGCAGTACTTTCAAGAGACGTTCTTTGTTCATGCCAGTTTCTCCTCCAGCGCTTTGAGTGCACCGGAAGTCATGATGACTTTCTCGAAACCGATCAGGCCGACCGGACCGACATCCTGAACCGGGCAGATATCGACGTTATAGAGGTTGCGTGCTGCCAGGAGCAGATTAGCGTCCAGCTGCTCGGTAACGATCAGCGCGCTACCGATACCCATCTCCGAGAGCTTGGCCACCAGTTGCTTGGTCTTGGGCGCCTCGACCGCAAAGTCGCCGACCACCATGAGACGATCCTGGCGTACCAGCTCGGACAGAATCGAGCGCAGCGCGCCGCGATACATTTTGCGGTTCACCTTTTGCGCATAGCTGCGAGGCTGCGCGGCAAAGGTCACACCACCCGTACGGAAGATCGGGCTCCGAATGGTGCCGGCGCGGGCACGACCGGTACCCTTCTGACGCCACGGCTTGATCCCGCCACCGGCAACGGCGGCACGGTTTTTCTGCGCCTTGGTACCCGAGCGCGCCGCATTCATGTAGGCGGTCACCACCTGGTGAATCAGCGACTCCTTGTAGTCGGCCCCGAACACGGCGTCGGACACCTGGATGCTTTCGCCACCCTTTACGTTCAGATCCATGTCTTACCCCTTGTTCCGTTGCTTGATCGCCGGCGTAACGATGACATCGCCACCACGGGCACCGGGCACGGCGCCTTTGACCAGGAGAAGATTGCGTTCTGCATCCACACGCACGACCTCGAGGTTCTGCGTACAGACCCGCGCGTTACCCATTTGGCCGGCCATCTTCTTGCCCTTGAAGACGCGCCCGGGCGTCTGGCATTGACCGATGGAGCCGGGGGCACGGTGCGACAGGGAGTTACCGTGAGTGGCATCCTGGGTGCGGAAGTTGTGACGCTTCACGCCACCCTGAAAACCCTTGCCCTTGGAGAGACCGCGTACATCGACCTTCTGGCCTGCTTCGAAGATGCTGACATCCACGTTGCCGCCAACCTCCGGGGCATCGCCGTCCTGGTCGCCCAGGCGGAATTCCCACAGCCCGCGTCCAGCCTCGGCACCCGCCTTGGCGAAGTGCCCGGCGGCAGGCTTGGTGACGCGGGAGGCTTTTTTCGAGCCGGTGGTGACCTGAACCGCGCTGTAACCGTCGTTATCGACAGTGCGCACCTGGGTCACGCGATTCGGCTCGACCTCGATGACGGTAACAGGCGTGGAGGCCCCATCTTCGGTGAAGATTCGGGTCATGCCAGCTTTACGTCCTACGATTCCAATCGCCATTTCTATAACCTCAGTTCAGCTTGATCTGAACGTCCACACCGGCCGCCAGGTCGAGCTTCATCAGCGCATCGACGGTCTTGTCGGTCGGGTCGACGATATCCATCAGACGCTTGTGGGTGCGGATCTCGTACTGGTCACGCGCGTCCTTGTTGACGTGCGGTGAGACCAGCACGGTGTAGTGCTCCTTCTTGGTCGGCAGCGGAATCGGACCGAGCACCTGCGCACCGGTGCGCTTGGCGGTCTCGACGATCTCGCTGGCAGACTGGTCGATCAGTCGATGATCGAACGACTTCAGACGGATTCGAATGCGTTGATTGGTCATTTCACTAAATCACTCAGTAGATTAATCGACCGAAATTACTCGATGATCTTGGCAACCACGCCGGCGCCGACGGTACGGCCGCCCTCGCGGATTGCGAAGCGCAGACCTTCGTCCATCGCGATCGGCGCGATCAGCTTGACCGTCATCTGCACGTTGTCGCCCGGCATCACCATCTCGATGCCTTCCGGCAGCTCACACGCACCGGTCACGTCCGTGGTGCGGAAGTAGAACTGCGGACGGTAGCCGTTGAAGAACGGCGTGTGACGACCACCCTCGTCCTTGCTCAGGACGTACACCTCGGCTTCGAAGTGGGTGTGCGGATTGATCGAGCCCGGCTTCGCCAGCACCTGACCACGCTCCACGTCGTCGCGCTTGGTGCCACGCAGCAGCACGCCCACGTTGTCGCCCGCCTCGCCCTGGTCGAGCAGCTTGCGGAACATCTCAACGCCGGTGCAGGTGGTCTTCTGGGTGTCGCGGATACCCACGATCTCGATCTCGTCGCCGACGTGGATCACGCCGCGCTCGATACGACCGGTGACCACCGTGCCGCGACCGGAAATCGAGAACACGTCCTCGATCGGCATGATGAAGGCGCCGTCGATGGCGCGCTCCGGGGTCGGAATGTAGGTATCCAGCGCCTCGACCAGCTTGTCGATCGACGGGGTGCCGATGTCAGAGGTGTCGCCCTCGAGCGCCTTCAGCGCCGAGCCGATGATCACCGGGGTGTCGTCTCCCGGGAATTCGTAGGAGTCCAGCAGTTCGCGGATCTCCATCTCGACCAGCTCCAGCAGCTCCTCATCGTCGACCATGTCGGCCTTGTTCATGTACACGATGATGTACGGCACGCCGACCTGGCGCGACAGCAGGATGTGCTCGCGGGTCTGCGGCATGGGGCCGTCAGCGGCGGAGACCACCAGGATCGCGCCGTCCATCTGGGCCGCGCCGGTGATCATGTTCTTGACGTAGTCCGCGTGTCCGGGGCAGTCCACGTGCGCGTAGTGACGACTCTCTGACTCGTACTCGACGTGCGCGGTCGCGATGGTGATGCCACGCTCGCGCTCTTCCGGCGCATTGTCGATCTGGTCGTACGCCTTCGACTCGCCGCCGAACTTGCTCGACTGGTGCGTGGTGATCGCTGCAGTCAGCGTGGTCTTGCCGTGGTCAACGTGACCAATCGTGCCGACGTTGACGTGCGGTTTTGTACGTTGAAACTTCTCTTTTGACATCTTTCCTGCCCCTTAACTGATTTGCTTACAAATCTTTGCGGAGTGAATTACCAAATTGTTGTAGCCCGCTAGTATCTGTTGATGATCCCTTCGGCGATGGCCGCCGGTACCTCCTGATACTTGGCAAATTCCATGCTGTAACTGGCTCGCCCCTGGGTCGCGCTGCGCAGGTCGGTTGCATACCCGAACATCTGCGCCAACGGCACCACCGCGCGGACGACTTTGCCGGCGGGGGCATCCTCCATTCCGGAGATCATCCCGCGACGAGCGTTCAAATCGCCCATCACGTCGCCCATGTACTCCTCCGGCGTCGATACCTCGACCTTCATTACCGGCTCCAACAACACCGGATCCGCACTCAGGGCCCCGTTGCGCAGGGCCATGGAACCGGCAATGCGGAAGGCCTGCTCGTTCGAGTCGACGTCATGGTACGACCCGTCGTAGAGAGTCGCCTTGATATCCACCAATGGATACCCGGCCAGCACCCCGCCTTCCATCGCGTCGCCGACGCCTTTTGCCACCGCGGGGATAAACTCCCGCGGGACCACGCCACCCACGATGGCGTTTTCGAACTCGAAAACCTTGTCGCTTCCGCGCAAGGGTTCCAGCTTGAGCAGCACGTGGCCGTATTGACCCCGACCGCCTGACTGGCGAATAAACTTGCCTTCCGCCTCCACCGCCTTGCGAATGGTCTCGCGGTAGGCCACCTGAGGCGCGCCGACATTGGCCTCCACCCCAAACTCCCGCTTCATGCGGTCGACGATGATGTCGAGATGGAGTTCACCCATCCCGGAAATGATGGTTTGCCCCGACTCCTCGTCCGTACGGACGCGGAAGGAGGGGTCCTCCTGCGCTAGCTTGCCCAGGGCCACACCCATCTTTTCCTGATCCGCCTTCGTCCTGGGCTCCACCGCCACCGAGATAACCGGCTCGGGAAACTCCATGCGCTCCAGCGTGATCACTTTGTTCGCATCACACAGGGTGTCACCCGTGGTGACATCCTTGAGACCAACCGCCGCCGCGATGTCACCCGCGCGAACCTCTTTGATCTCTTCGCGGTGGTTGGCATGCATTTGCAGTAGCCGCCCAATCCGCTCCTTCTTGCTTTTCACCGGATTGAAGACCGAATCCCCGGACTTCAACACCCCTGAGTAACAGCGCAGGAACGTCAGCGTTCCCACGTAGGGGTCGGTGGCAATCTTGAACGCCAAAGCCGAAAACGGCTCGTCGTCCGTCGCGTGGCGCTCCGCTGTCGACTCGCCGTCACTCAGAAGCCCCTGAATCGGAGGCACCTCGACCGGCGAAGGCAACAACTCAACCACCTTGTCCAACAAAGCCTGCACGCCCTTGTTCTTGAATGCCGATCCCAGGCATACAGGGACAATCTCCAGCGCCAGGGTACGCAGACGCAGACCCTCGAGGATCTGCTCCTCGGTCAGCGCCCCGTCCTCGAGGTAGGCATCCATCAGCTGCTCATCAGCTTCTGCCGCGGCCTCGACCAGGCGCTCATGATGGTCGTCGCACTGCGCTTTCAGCTCTTCAGGAATCTCCTGGTAGCTGAAACCGACCCCCATGTTTTCCTCTTCCCAGACGATCGCCTTCATTTTGATGAGGTCGATCACCCCGGCAAAACCTTCTTCCGCGCCTACCGGAACCTGCAATGGCACCGGCTCGGCTCCGAGCCGCTGACGCAACTGCTCAACGACCCTGAAAAAGTCTGCCCCCATGCGGTCCATCTTGTTGACGAACGCCAGCCGCGGGACATGATATTTGTTCGCCTGCCGCCAGACCGTTTCCGACTGGGGCTCTACCCCGCCAACGGCACACAAAACAAAAACCGCGCCATCCAGGACCCTCAGCGAGCGCTCCACCTCGATGGTGAAATCGACGTGCCCCGGCGTATCAATGATATTGATACGGTGCTGGTCGAACTGCCGCGCCATCCCGGACCAGAAACAGGTCGTTGCAGCGGAGGTAATCGTGATACCCCTCTCCTGCTCCTGCTCCATCCAGTCCATGGTTGCGGCGCCATCGTGAACCTCGCCGATCTTGTGCGAGACTCCGGTGTAATACAGCACACGCTCTGTCGTTGTCGTCTTGCCGGCATCAATATGGGCCATGATGCCGATGTTGCGATAACGCTCAATGGGCGTGCTGCGCGCCACTTTTCACATCCTGTCTATAAGACACCCCAAGGGGCGCCAGAAATTACCAACGATAGTGCGAGAAGGCCTTGTTCGCTTCCGCCATGCGGTGCGTATCCTCCTTCTTCTTGACCGCGCTGCCCTTCTGGTCCACGGCGTCCATCAATTCACCCGCCAGACGGGCTGCCATCGATTTTTCGCTGCGCTTGCGCGCCGCCTCGATCAACCAGCGCATCGCGAGCGCGTTACGCCGCACCGGACGCACCTCAACCGGAACCTGATAGGTCGCACCACCGACACGACGGGACTTGACCTCGACCATCGGGCGCACGTTTTCCAGCGCCTGCTCGAGCATCTCCATCGGGTCGCCACCGCGCTTCTGGAGCATGCTGTCGATCGCACCGTACATGATGCGCTCGGCGACGGACTTCTTGCCGTCCTCCATGACCATGTTGACGAACTTGGCCAGCACCTGGCTTCCAAACTTGGGATCCGGCAGGATTTCCCGCTTCGCGGCTACGCGTCTTCTTGGCATTTTTTAACTTCTCTCTTCCTCGGCATATTGCCGGAGATACTTTGGATAAACCGGTTACCCGATCAGCCCTTCGGCCGCTTGGCACCGTACTTGGAACGACCCTGGCGACGCTTGTCCACGCCGGAGGTATCGAGTGCGCCGCGCACGACGTGGTAACGCACGCCCGGCAGGTCCTTGACCCGGCCACCGCGGATCAGCACCACCGAGTGCTCCTGCAGGTTGTGCCCCTCGCCACCGATGTAGCTCGAGACCTCGAATCCGTTGGTGAGACGAACACGCGCAACCTTACGCAGCGCCGAGTTCGGCTTCTTGGGGGTAGTCGTATACACGCGAGTGCACACACCACGCTTCTGCGGGCAGGCCTCGAGCGCCGGCACATTGCTCTTCTCGGGCTTGCGCTGGCGCGGCTTACGTACAAGTTGGTTGATCGTCGCCATCTGAATCTTTCCGCCTTATGGGCTCTAAACCCCGCCTTGGGGAACAAAATTTCAAGGGAATCGGACCTTATGCCGGATGCCCAAGGCACCGGCGCTGCCGGTTCGCTCGTATGGATTCGGAAAACCTCGTCCAAGCGACTTTTTCGTCGCAGAAAAACAGGCCGGCCAAACTAGCCGACCTATTTCGAAGACCGCGAATTCTAGGTCTGTCCACCGCCCCTGTCAACAGGGGCGGTGGATTAAACCCGACTCAGTCCTCTTCGGAGGTGTTGAGTTCGGCCTTCAGGGCCTCTTCGACCTCCTCGACCGCCATCTCCGCCTTGCCGCGTGCAGCCTGGCGCTCCGCCTTGCGCTCGTTGTGATGCGCCAAACCTGAGCCCGCCGGGATCAGGCGACCCACGATCACGTTCTCCTTGAGACCGTTCAGCGGATCGCGCATACCGCGCACGGCCGCCTCGGTCAGGACACGCGTGGTTTCCTGGAAGGAGGCCGCCGAGATGAAAGACTCCGTCGCCAGAGACGCCTTGGTGATACCGAGCAACATCGGTTCCCAGCGAGCCGGGTGACGATTCTCCGCGACCGCCTCTTCGTTGGCATCCAGCACGCGCGCGCGCTCCGCCTGCTCGCCCCGCAACAGCCTGGTTTCGCCAGCATCGGTCACCTCGACCTTGCGCAACATCTGGCGAATGATGACCTCGATGTGCTTGTCGTTGATGCCAACGCCCTGCAGGCGATAGACGTCCTGGATTTCCTTGACCAGGTACTCGGCCAGGTCGGTCACTCCCCGCAGCCGCAGGATATCGTGCGGGTTGAGCTCGCCATCCGCGATCACCTCCCCGCGCTCCACGTGCTCGCCCTCGAACACGTTGACGTGGCGCCATTTCGGGATCAGCAATTCATGCGTCTCGCCGTCCTTGTCGGTTACCACGAGGCGCTGCTTGCCCTTGGTTTCCTTACCGAAACCAACCGTACCGGTTGCCTCGGCGAGGATCGCCTGCTCCTTCGGCTTACGCGCCTCGAACAAGTCGGCGACCCGCGGCAGACCACCGGTGATGTCACGCGTCTTGGAGGATTCCTGCGGGATGCGCGCCACCACGTCGCCGACCTTTACCTCGGCGCCGTCATTGACGTTGACGATGGCGCCCCCGGGGAGGAAGTAATGCGCCGGCAGGGTGGTGCCGGGCAGGTTGATGTCGTTGCCCTTTGCGTCGATGAGCTTGACCATCGGACGCAGGTCCTTGCCTGCAGAAGGCCGCTGCTTGGCATCGATGACAACCGTGGAGGACAGGCCGGTGACCTCGTCCGACTGTTTCTGCACGGTGACGCCATCGATGAAGTCGACGAACTTCAGGGTGCCAGCCATCTCGGTGATGATCGGGTGGGTGTGCGGATCCCAGTTCGCGATCATCTGGCCACCCTCGACGGCGTCGCTTTCGCGCACCTGCAGTTCGGCCCCGTAAGGCAGCTTGTAACGCTCACGCTCGCGGCCGAGCTCATCCAGAATCATGACCTCGCCGGAACGGGACACCGCCACCAGCTTGCCGGTGGCATTCTCGATGGTTTTGATGTTGTGCAGTTTGACCACGCCGTTGTTTTTCGGCTCGATGCTGTTGACCGCGGCTGCCCGCGATGCAGCACCACCGATATGGAAGGTCCGCATGGTCAGCTGGGTGCCCGGCTCGCCGATGGACTGGGCCGCAATAACCCCGACCGCCTCGCCAATGTTGACGTCATCACCACGAGCAAGGTCGCGGCCATAGCAGTTGCCGCAAATACCCTGGCGGGTTTCGCAGGTGATGGCCGAACGGACCCAAACCTGGTCGACGCCGGCAGCCTCGAGCATATCGACCATCTTCTCGTCCAGCAGGGTGCCGGACTCGATCAGCACCTCGTCGCTGCCGGGCCGCTGGATGTCCTTCGCGGTGACCCGGCCAAGGATACGCTCGCGCAGCGGCTCGACCACATCCCCGCCTTCGATGATCGGGATCATCAGCAGGCCGTTCTCGGTGCCGCAGTCCACTTCGGTGATCACCAGGTCCTGCGCCACGTCTACCAGGCGACGCGTCAGGTAACCGGAGTTCGCGGTCTTCAGCGCGGTATCCGCCAGGCCTTTGCGCGCACCGTGGGTGGAGATGAAGTACTGCAGTACGTTCAAACCCTCGCGGAAGTTCGCCGTGATGGGCGTTTCGATGATCGATCCGTCCGGCTTGGCCATCAGGCCACGCATGCCGGCCAGCTGGCGGATCTGCGCGGCCGAGCCACGCGCACCGGAGTCGGCCATCATGTAGATCGAGTTGAAGGAGTCCTGCAGCTCCTCCTCGCCTTCGCGGTTGGTGACCTTTTCCTTACCCAGCTTCTCCATCATGGCGCGCGCGATCTGGTCGTTGGTGTGTGACCATATATCGACGACCTTGTTGTAACGCTCACCATTGGTGACCAGACCGGATGAATACTGGTGCTGGATCTCTTTCACCTCGGTCTCCGCCGCGGCCAGGATGTCCGCTTTGCTCTCCGGGATGACCATGTCGTTCAGACCAATCGAGGCGCCCGCCTTGGCGGCCTGGGCAAAACCCAGGTACATCAGCTGGTCGGCAAACACCACCGTGGATTTCAGGCCGAGCTTTCGGTAGCAGGCGTTGACCAGCCGCGAGACGGCCTTCTTCTTCATCGCCTGATTGACCAGCTCGAAGGGAAGCCCCTCGGGCACGATGCCCCAAAGCATCGCGCGCCCGACCGTGGTGTCACGCAGGCGAAGGTCTTCGCTGCGGTTGCCCTGCTCGTCGAAGCTGACCTCGTTCAGGCGCACTTTTACACGCGCGTGCAGGTCGGCCGAGCCCGTCTCGTACGCCTTTTGCGCTTCCGCGACACCGGACAAGACCATGCCCTCGCCCTTGGCATTGATGCGCTCGCGGGTCATGTAATAGAGGCCCAGGATGACGTCCTGGGTCGGCACGATCACGGGCTCACCATTGGCCGGTGACAGCACGTTGTTGGAGGCCATCATGAGGGTGCGGGCCTCCAGCTGCGCCTCGATGGACAACGGCACATGGACTGCCATCTGGTCGCCATCGAAGTCCGCGTTGAACGCGGTACATACCAATGGGTGCAGCTGAATCGCCTTGCCCTCGATCAGGACCGGCTCGAACGCCTGGATCCCGAGCCGGTGCAGGGTCGGCGCGCGGTTGAGCATGACCGGGTGCTCCCGGATTACCTGCTCGAGAATGTCCCAGACCTCAGGCGCACCGCGGTCGACCAGCTTCTTGGCCGCCTTGATGGTGGTCGCCAGGCCGCGGTATTGCAGCTTGGAGAAGATGAACGGCTTGAACAGCTCGAGCGCCATCTTCTTCGGCAGGCCGCACTGGTGCAGCTTGAGGGTCGGGCCGACCACGATGACCGAACGACCGGAATAGTCGACCCGCTTACCCAGCAGGTTCTGGCGGAAGCGACCCTGCTTACCCTTGATCATGTCCGCGAGGGACTTCAGCGGCCGCTTGTTGGTGCCGGTGATGGCGCGCCCGCGACGGCCATTGTCCAACAGGGCATCCACCGACTCCTGCAGCATGCGCTTCTCGTTGCGCACGATGATGTCCGGCGCGGCCAGGTCGAGCAGGCGCTTGAGACGATTGTTGCGGTTGATCACGCGCCGGTACAGATCGTTGAGATCAGAGGTCGCGAAGCGGCCGCCATCCAGGGGCACCAGGGGGCGCAGCTCCGGAGGCAGAACCGGCAACACGGTCAGGATCATCCACTCGGGACGGTTGCCCGAGGCTTGCAGGGATTCCAGCAGCTTGAGGCGCTTGGAGATCTTCTTGATCTTGGTCTCGGAATTGGTCTGTTCGATTTCCTCGCGCAGGCGCGCAATCTCCTTCGAGATATCCAGGGTGCGGAGCAGCTCGTAAACCGCCTCCGCGCCCATGCGTGCGTCGAACTCGTCGCCGTTTTCCTCGACCGCCTCGAGGTACTGCTCGTCGGTCATGAGCTGGAAACGCTCCAGCGGGGTCATGCCCGGGTCGATCACCACGTAGCTTTCGAAGTAGAGCACGCGCTCGATATCACGCAGGGTGATGTCCAGCAGCAGGCCGATGCGGGAAGGCAGGGACTTGAGGAACCAGATGTGCGCCACGGGGCTGGCGAGGGCTATGTGTCCCATGCGCTCGCGGCGAACCTTGGCCAGGGTGACCTCGACGCCACACTTCTCGCACACCACGCCGCGGTGCTTGAGACGCTTGTATTTACCGCACAGGCACTCGTAGTCGCTGACCGGGCCGAAGATCTTGGCGCAGAACAGGCCGTCGCGCTCGGGCTTGAAGGTGCGGTAGTTGATCGTCTCCGGCTTCTTGACCTCACCGAAGGACCAGGAGCGGATCATCTCGGGCGAGGCCAGGCCGATGCGGATGGCATCGAACTCCTCGTTTTGACCCTGTTGTTTCAGAATCTTCAGAAGGTCTTTCATTAATCCTGCTCCAGTTCAATGTTGATACCCAACGAGCGGATCTCCTTGACCAGCACGTTGAACGACTCCGGCATCCCCGCCTCCATGCGGTGATCTCCATCGACGATGTTCTTGTACATGCGGGTACGCCCGTTCACATCGTCCGACTTGACCGTCAGCATTTCCTGCAGTGTGTAGGCGGCGCCGTAGGCCTCGAGCGCCCAGACCTCCATCTCACCGAAGCGCTGACCACCAAACTGCGCCTTACCACCCAGCGGCTGCTGGGTGACCAGGCTGTACGGCCCGGTGGAGCGCGCGTGCATCTTGTCATCCACGAGGTGGTTGAGCTTGATCATGTACATGTAACCGACGGTGACACGGCGCTCGAAAGCCTCGCCGGTTCGGCCGTCGTACAGCTGCGTCTGGCCATCGATGTCCTCTTCGGCCAGCTCCAACATGTGCCGGATCTCGTCCTCGTTGGCTCCGTCGAACACCGGCGTCGCCATCGGCACACCGCCACGCAGATTGTCAGCCATGCCCATCAGTTCGTCATCCGACAGGCTGCCGAGGTCCTCCTGGCGGCCACTGGTGTTGTAGACCTTTTCAAGGAAGCCACGCAGCTCTTCGGCCTGCACCTGCGCATCCAGCATGCGCCCGATACGCTCACCAACGCCCTTCGCGGCAAAGCCGAGATGGGTTTCCAGGACCTGTCCGATATTCATCCGTGAGGGAACCCCGAGCGGGTTCAGCACGATGTCGACCGGGCGCCCGTTCTCGTCGAAGGGCATGTCCTCGACCGGCACGATGCGTGAGATGACACCCTTGTTACCGTGACGGCCGGCCATCTTGTCACCCGGCTGGATGCGCCGCTTGACCGCTACGTAGACCTTGACCATCTTGAGCACGCCCGGGGCCAGGTCGTCACCTGCCGTCAGCTTGCGCTTCTTTTCCTCGTAGCGCTTGCGGAACTCTTCCCGCAGGTTTTCAACCTGCTTGGCGATCGCCTCCAGTTGCGCGGCTGCCTCTTCGTTCTTGAGTCGAATCTGCAGCCACTGGTCCCGATCCAGCTCACCGAGGTAACCCTTGGTGACCTTGGAACCCGCCTTGAGCTTGTTCGGGCCGCCTTCAGATACCTTGCCGAGCAGCATTTTCTCGACCCGCGCAAAGGTATCCTCTTCCATGATGCGCAGCTGGTCGTCGAGGTCCTTGCGGACGCCCTTGAGCTCGGCCTCTTCGATCTGCAGCGCACGCGCGTCTTTTTCCACACCATCGCGGGTGAACACGCGCACGTCGATGACCGTCCCCGCGGTACTGGAGGAGACCCGCGTCGAGGTGTCCTTCACATCGGACGCCTTCTCACCGAAGATCGCGCGCAACAGCTTTTCTTCCGGAGTCAGCTGGGTCTCGCCCTTCGGGGTGACCTTACCGACCAGGATGTCGCCCTCGTGGACTTCCGCACCGACATACACGATGCCGGACTCGTCCAGCTTGGCCAGAGCGGCTTCGCCGACGTTCGGAATATCCGCGGTGATCTCCTCCGGACCCAGCTTGGTATCGCGGGCCATGCAGGTGATCTCCTCGATATGGATCGTGGTGAAGCGATCCTCTTTGACGACCTGCTCGGAGATGAGGATGGAGTCCTCGAAGTTGTAGCCGTTCCAGGGCATGAACGCGACCCGCAGGTTCTGACCCAGGGCCAGCTCGCCCATGTCGGTGGAGGGGCCGTCCGCCATCACGTCGCCACGCCGCACCTCGTCACCCACCATCACCAGCGGACGCTGATTGATGCAGGTGTTCTGGTTCGAACGGGTGTACTTGGTGAGGTTGTAGATGTCCACGCCGGGTTCGCCGGCGACCGTCTCGTCGTCGTTTACCCGCACCACGATACGTGCGGCGTCAACGGACTCGATCTCGCCGCCACGCTTGGCGATCACGGTAACCCCGGAGTCGATCGCGACGGTACGCTCCATGCCGGTACCGACCAGTGGCTTTTCCGCGCGCAGGGTCGGCACGGCCTGGCGCTGCATGTTGGCCCCCATGAGCGCACGGTTGGCATCGTCGTGCTCAAGGAAGGGGATGATGGACGCCGCCACCGACACGATCTGCTTCGGCGACACATCCATGTATTCGATGTCCGCCGGCGCCGACAGGGTGAACTCGTTCTGGTGACGACAGGAGACCAGCTCGTCGGTAAGAGCGCCGTTCTCGTCCAGGTTGGCGTTCGCCTGTGCGATCACGAAACGACCTTCCTCGATCGCCGACAGGTAATCGACCTGCTCGGTGACCTTGCCGTTCTCGACCTTGCGGTAGGGGGTTTCGAGGAAACCGTAGCGGTTGGTGCGCGCGTAGACCGCGAGCGAGTTGATCAGACCGATGTTCGGACCTTCCGGGGTCTCGATCGGGCATACCCGGCCGTAGTGCGTCGGGTGCACGTCCCGCACCTCGAAGCCAGCCCGCTCGCGCGCGAGACCGCCCGGGCCGAGCGCGGAGACGCGCCGCTTGTGGGTCACCTCGGAGAGAGGATTGTTCTGGTCCATGAACTGCGACAGCTGCGAGGACCCGAAGAATTCCTTGATTGCCGCGGAGACCGGCTTGGCGTTGATCATCTCCTGCGGCATCAGCCCTTCGGACTCCGCCAGGCTGAGACGCTCCTTGACCGCGCGCTCGACGCGCACCAGACCCACTCGGAACTGGTTTTCCGCCATTTCGCCAACGCAACGCACACGGCGGTTGCCCAGGTGGTCGATATCGTCGACCACGCCGTTGCCGTTGCGGATGTCCACCAGCGTCTTGAGCACATCCACGATGTCCGAGCTTTCCGCCAACTGCGCCACCAGCGCCTTGGCCGCCTCGTCATCGCGAGCGCCGAAATACTTGGCGTCATACAACACGCCGACACCCTCGGCCTCTTCGCGGCCGAGCCGCCGGTTGAACTTCATCCGGCCGACCGCCGAGAGGTCATAGCGGTCTTCGGTGAAGAACAGGTTGTGGAACAGGTTCTGCGCGGCCTCCTTGGTCGGCGGCTCGCCGGGGCGCATCATGCGGTAGATCTCGACCATCGCCTCCAGGGCGTTGGTGGTCGGGTCGACGCGCAGGGTCTCGGAGATGAACGGCCCGTGGTCCAGGTCGTTGGTAAACAGGGTCTGGATGCGCTTGACCTTCTTTTCCGCCAAGGTGGCAACCAGCTCTTCGGTCAACTCATCGTTGGCCGAGGCAATCAGCTCGCCGGTCTCGCCGTCAACCACGTCGTGCGCCAGGGTCTTGCCGATCAGGAAATCGGCCGGCACCTTGAGTTTTTTGACGCCCGCGTTTTCGAGGTCACGGATGTGCTTCGCGGTGATCCGCTTGCCACCCTCGACGATGACCTCCTTGCCATCGGTGATGTCAAAAGTCGCCGTCTCGCCGCGCAGGCGCGAAGGCACCAGGTCCAGCCCGACCGTTTCGCCGCCCAGGGTGAATGAGTCGCGATCGAAGAAGGCGTCGAGGATTTCCTCGGTCCCGTAACCCAAAGCGCGCAGCAGGATGGTCGCCGGCAGTTTGCGACGCCGATCGATACGCACGTACACCATGTCCTTGGGATCGAACTCGAAGTCCAGCCAGGAGCCACGGTAGGGAATCACCCGGGCGGAAAACAGCAGCTTTCCGGAGGAATGGGTCTTGCCCTTGTCATGGTCGAAGAACACGCCAGGCGAACGGTGCAGCTGGGAGACGATGACCCGCTCGGTACCGTTGATGATGAAGGTGCCGTTGTCCGTCATGAGCGGCAATTCGCCCATGTAGATTTCCTGCTCCTTGATGTCCTTGACCTGTTTGGCCCCAGCCGGTGCGTCTTTGTCGTAGATCACCAGGCGCACGAGCACACGCAACGGAGCAGCGAAAGTCGCACCGCGCAGGTGGCACTCGCGCTCGTCGAAGACGGGCTCGCCGAGCCGGTAATGCACGTACTCGAGTGCGGCATTACCGGAGTAGCTCACGATGGGGAAGACCGACTGGAAGGCCGCGTGCAGGCCTTGATTGTCACGCGCACCGGGCGCGGTGTCGGCCTGCAGAAAGTCGCGATAAGACTCGATCTGGGTCGCCAGCAGGAACGGCACCTCCAGGATGCTCGAACGCTTGCCGAAGTCTTTGCGGAGACGCTTTTTCTCAGTGAACGAATAGGCCATGCTTGCCTTCCCTCATCGTTAGACGCTGCATTTCACCGTTGCCCGCACTTGCGCGACAGCGGCTGGGGAGGCGCTTGCGCGCGATCCCCTTTTAAGCCCCAAACAGGAAAAGGCCGGCGGCCTGCTGGCCACCAGCCTGATCCCCTTTGGCAATGGGTACCACCAAGTCTTACTTGACTTCGACGGTAGCCCCGGCCTCTTCCAAGGTCTTCTTGGCCTCTTCGGCCTCTTCCTTGGAGACGCCTTCCTTGACGGTGGTCGGCGCGCCTTCGACGGCCTCTTTGGCCTCTTTCAGGCCAAGGCCGGTGAGACCGCGCACGGCCTTGATGACGGCGACTTTGTTGTCGCCGAAGCTGGCCATGACCACGTCAAACTCGGTCTGCTCTTCCGCGGCCGCAGCTTCGCCACCGGCAGCAGGACCCGCGACTGCAACAGCAGCCGCAGCGGTCACACCGAACTTCTCTTCCATTGCCTCGATCAGCTCAACAACTTCCATTACGGACATGTTGGCAATCGCTTCCAGGACATCTTCTTTAGACATCGTAAACTCCAATAAATAAAAAGGTTGCTCGAAACGTCACCTGGCCAGCGGCTCAGGCGGCGTCCTTAGCGTCGCGAATTGCTGCAACGGTGCGCACAAGCTTGCCCGGCACCTCGTTCAGGGTCTGCGCCAACTTGGTGACCGGTGCTTTCATCACCGACATCAACATGGAGATCGCCTGATCGTAGGTCGGCATCTTCGCCAGCACGTCAATCTGCGAGGCATCCAGCTGCTTGCCGCCGATGGCAAGCATGGTCACCTTGAGATTGTCGTGATCCTTGGCGAAGTCCTTGATTACGCGACCAGCAGCGCCCGGGTCTTCCTGAGAGAACGCCAGAACCAGCGGACCGGTAAGCCCTTCGGTAAGACATTCGAACTCGGTTCCCTCCACCGCGCGACGAGCCAGGGTATTCTTGACCACACGCAGGTAAACGCCGTTATTGCGCGCCTGAGAGCGCAATTCGGTCATCTCCTGAACGGTCAGGCCCCGGTACTCGGCCGCCACAGCGGAAAAGGCACTACCTGCCACTTCAGCAACTTCGGCGACGATGGCCTTCTTCTGCTCAAAATTGAGTGCCAAAGTCGTCACCTCCCGACAACGATTGGGACTGAGTCCCGTTAAACACCGTGAAGCCCCAGGGGCTTCACACGAAGCGGTGCACCGTTACCGGAAAGTGATCCGATGACGGAGCGCCATCTGCGCAGGAAATTAAGCCCTCCGGAGAAGGCACCTGCGGTCTTTGACAGCAACCGGCGCGAGCCGTTGCTCCAAAGCAGGGTCGGACGCGAAGCGCCCGGAAATCAGTTGATCTTGAGCGAAGCCTGATCCACCGCCAGCCCGGGACCCATGGTCGAGGACACGGTGATCTTCTTCAGATAAATACCTTTCGCAGAGGCGGGCTTGAGCTTCCTGATCTCGTTGAGCAGCGCCTCGAGGTTCTGCATGAGCGCTGCCGGCTCGAACCCAACCTTGCCGATGGAGGCATGCACGATACCCGCCTTGTCGGTCCGGAAACGCGCCTGGCCCGACTTCGCGTTCTGCACTGCAGTCGCGACATCCGGGGTGACCGTGCCCACCTTGGGGTTTGGCATCAGGCCGCGCGGACCGAGGATCTGGCCCAGTTGACCGACCACCCGCATGGCATCCGGGGAGGCGATCACGACATCAAAGTCCAGGTTGCCCTTTTTGACTTCTTCCGCCAGGTCTTCCATGCCAACCACGTCCGCACCTGCCTCTTTGGCCGCATCCGCAGCGGGCCCCTGAGTAAATACCGCGACACGCACGTCCTTGCCGGAACCGGCAGGGAGAATCGCGGATCCACGCACAACCTGGTCGGATTTACGCGGATCGACACCCAGGTTCACCGACACATCGACACTCTCCTTGAACTTGACACTGGAGAGTTCGTTGAGCAGCGCAAAGGCCTCATCGATGGGATATTGCTTTTCGACATCCACCTTCTCGCGGATCGCCTTCTGCCGCTTGCTAAGCTTTGCCATCACTCCACCCCCTCAACATTCAAACCCATGCTTCGAGCAGAGCCCGCGATGGTACGCACGGCCGCGTCCAGATCGGCAGCGGTAAGGTCGGGCTCCTTCGTCTTGGCGATTTCCTCGAGCTGGGCCCGGGTCACGGTTCCGACCTTCTCGGTGTTCGGACGGCCGGAACCCGACTTCAGCCCGGCGGCCTTCTTCAACAGGATCGACGCCGGCGGCGTCTTCATGATGAAGGTGAAGGACTTGTCGCTGTAAACGGTGATCACCACCGGAACGGGCATGTCCTTCTCGATACCCTGGCTCTGCGCGTTGAACGCCTTGCAGAATTCCATGATATTGACGCCACGCTGACCGAGGGCCGGCCCAACAGGCGGACTGGGATTGGCCGACTGCGCCGGCACCTGGAGCTTGATATAAGCGTCGATTTTCTTTGCCATAAAGCACCTCTTACGGGTTCAAACGGTCGGGACTCTCACCCGACCTCCCCGGGTTTTGGCCCCCAAGGGGCCGGATGTCAGGTCTTCTCGACCTGACCGAATTCCAGATCAACAGGCGTGGAGCGCCCAAAGATGAGCACCGAGACCTTGAGTCGACTCTTGTCATAGTCGACCTCTTCAACCACGCCGTTGAAGTCGTTGAAGGGCCCGTCGGTTACCCGAACGACTTCGCCGGGCTCGAACAGCACCTTGGGCTTCGGCTTCTCGACGCCTTCCTGCATGCGCTGCAGGATCGCATCGGCCTCTTTATCCGTAATCGGGGCAGGACGATCTCCAGTGCCTCCGATAAAGCCCATCACCTTCGGCACGTCCTTGACCAGGTGCCACGCATCGTCGGTCATCTCCATCTGGACCAACACGTAGCCGGGAAAGAACTTGCGCTCACTGCGGCGCTGGGTACCGCCACGCATCTCGACCACTTCTTCGGTCGGCACCATGATTTCGCCGAACTGGTCCTGCATGCCGGCGCGCTCGATTCGCTCCTGCAAGGAACGCTTCACCGTCGACTCGAAGCCGGAGTACGCATGAACGACATACCAGCGCTTAGTCATATCAACCCTGCCCCGTTGCGTAGCGCACGATCATGAACAGGATCGAATCCACTGCCCATAAAAACAGCGCCATGATCAGTACGAATATCACGATGATCAGGAGGGTCTGCAGCGTCTCCTGGCGAGACGGCCAGACCACTTTGCGCACCTCGGTGCGGGAATCGACGGCAAACCGCCACAGACCCCGGCCGACCGCCGTCTGCACAACCACGAATCCAGCGACCCCGATGGCGGCAAGCAGCCCGATCAGGCGCACCCAGGCGGCCTGATCCTCTAACTGGTAAAAACCGACCATCCCCGCAACCACGATGGCGAGGGCCACCAGCAGTTTCAGGGTGTCGACGACCGACCCGCCCTCGTTGTTGATATCTGTGCTCATGCTCTGCCGAAATTGGCAGGCCAGGAGGGACTCGAACCCCCAACCTGCGGTTTTGGAGACCGCTGCTCTACCAATTGAGCTACTGGCCTAAAACAGTAACCGACCCACCGCCACCATCCCAACAACCCCGGTAGAGTGGTTGTCGGACCAGGCGCGGCTTGCCAGGCCGGTTGAAAACAAATTACGACGAGCCGGACCCGGAGGGGAACCGGCTCGTCGCTTGCGCTGATTTCCGAACGATTACTCGATAATCTTGGCAACCACGCCGGCGCCGACGGTACGGCCACCCTCGCGGATTGCGAAGCGCAGACCCTCGTCCATCGCGATCGGCGCGATCAGCTTGACCGTCATCTGCACGTTGTCGCCCGGCATCACCATCTCGATGCCTTCCGGCAGCTCACACGCACCGGTCACGTCCGTGGTGCGGAAGTAGAACTGCGGACGGTAGCCGTTGAAGAACGGCGTGTGACGACCACCCTCGTCCTTGCTCAGGACGTACACCTCGGCTTCGAAGTGGGTGTGCGGATTGATCGAGCCCGGCTTCGCCAGCACCTGACCACGCTCCACGTCGTCGCGCTTGGTGCCACGCAGCAGCACGCCCACGTTGTCGCCCGCCTCGCCCTGRTCSAGCAGCTTGCGGAACATCTCAACGCCGGTGCAGGTGGTCTTCTGGGTGTCGCGGATACCCACGATCTCGATCTCGTCGCCGACGTGGATCACGCCGCGCTCGATACGACCGGTSACCACCGTGCCGCGACCGGAAATCGAGAACACGTCCTCGATCGGCATGATGAAGGCGCCGTCGATGGCGCGCTCCGGGGTCGGAATGTAGGTRTCCAGCGCCTCGACCAGCTTGTCGATCGACGGGGTGCCGATGTCAGAGGTGTCGCCCTCGAGCGCCTTCAGCGCCGAGCCGATGATCACCGGGGTGTCGTCTCCCGGGAATTCGTAGGAGTCCAGCAGTTCGCGGATCTCCATCTCGACCAGCTCCAGCAGCTCCTCATCGTCGACCATGTCGGCCTTRTTCATRTASACGATGATGTACGGCACGCCGACCTGGCGCGACAGCAGGATGTGCTCGCGGGTCTGCGGCATGGGGCCGTCAGCGGCGGAGACCACCAGGATCGCGCCGTCCATCTGGGCCGCGCCGGTGATCATGTTCTTGACGTAGTCCGCGTGTCCGGGGCAGTCCACGTGCGCGTAGTGACGCGTATCCGACTCGTACTCGACGTGCGCGGTCGCGATGGTGATGCCACGCTCGCGCTCTTCCGGCGCATTGTCGATCTGGTCGTACGCCTTCGACTCGCCGCCGAACTTGCTCGACTGGTGCGTGGTGATCGCTGCAGTCAGCGTGGTCTTGCCGTGGTCAACGTGACCAATCGTGCCGACATTGACGTGCGGTTTTGTACGTTGAAACTTCTCTTTTGACATTTTCGCTCAATCTCTCAAGAAACAAGTTGGAACAACAGCAACCGCAGACTGCAAGCAGCTAACGGCGAAAAATGGAGCCCAGGAGCAGATTTGAACTGCCGACCTCACCCTTACCAAGGGTGTGCTCTACCAACTGAGCTACCTGGGCCTGCTACTTTTAAAGCGGCTCGACAGCTGTCCGAACCGCAAAAATGGAGCGGGTGATGGGAATCGAACCCACATAGTCAGCTTGGAAGGCTGAAGTTCTACCATTGAACTACACCCGCGCGCTGGCAAACTAACCGCATCGCGACCGTGGCGCCAGCCACTGACGCGCCGATCGAACCACCCCCTGAAACTTCGGTGGCTCGAACCCACCCCGAACTACCGGGGCAAAAACAATTCAATACTGGTGGAGGGGGGTGGATTCGAACCACCGAAGGCGGAGCCGTCAGATTTACAGTCTGATCCCTTTGGCCACTCGGGAACCCCTCCAAAAAAGAGGCAGTATTCTCGGGGAAGGCCAACAGCTTGTCAACCAGACATTGGAATTTTCTGTGGATGGCGCGCGCAGGCAAATGTAACGGACCCTTCGGGTTGCGACAACTGCAGGCCGGAAAAAATCTCGGGAGGAGCCGAGGGAAAACCCCTATTTACCCCATACCCCGCAAGGGTCTAACCTCGGTCAGCAAATAAATACTATAAATGAATCAGGTTCTTGTAGGCGTCGCTTAACAATTATTCCAGCGCGCCTCGGGGAAGGTGGGCGACTTAATCCCCAAACGCCCGCGCAGAGAACTAACCAACACCACACTTTAATAATAGAGAGAGGAAGCATCATGGGTCACCCCATCCGCATCCGCGCGGCGGTAGCCGGCGTGATTTTCGCCATCTCGGGCGTCGCCCAGGCCGGCGTCCCCAAGGATCTGCCCTACCCAAGCGGCAGCAACCTGACCGCCGACCAGATTGTCGAACAGAACTACTTCGTCAATCACTTCTACGGCTTCAAGAACTACGCCATCGTCAAGAAGGGCCGCACCATCACGGTGCTATTGAACAAGGTTAAGGGCAGAAAGCCCACCACCAACACCCTCGAGCGCTTCCTCAACAACGGCTACCCCGCCGACGATGCCATCAAGGCACAGGACATGGCCATCTTCCGTTCCGGCAAGCTGAAGGGCACCGGCATGCTGGTGACCGACTACAGCGACGACAGCAAGACCCAGTCCTACATGATCTGGCTGCCGGCACTGCGCAAGATCCGCCGCTTCGCCCAACCCGCACACGACGACGCCTGGGGCGGATCCGACTTCACCTTCGGTGACGTGGTCCTGCGTAAGCCGAGCAACGAGACCCACGAACTGCTGGGCAAAGAGACCTTCAACGACTGCCTCGGCTACATGGCCATTGCCGAAGACGAGCAGAGCCGCTATACCAAGAACGTGCCGACCTCGGGCTCCTGTACTCCCAAGGGCAAGGAAGTCTACAAGGTCAAGAGCACCACCAAATTCGAGAACTGGTGGTACGACTACCGCATCAGCTACATCGACGCCAAAACGTTTGCCGATTACCGCACCGATTACTTCAAGGGTGATACCCAGGTGAAGGTGATCGATCGTGACTGGGTGCCGCTGGGCAAGAGCGACGACCCACGCGCTGTTGGCTGGGGCTACTGGTACGGCAAGACGCTGGACACCGAGCACGAGACCTGGGCGGTCATCCCCGCCGGGGCCAGCCAGGTCAACGGCGATTACGACGATGACTGGTGGTCCGAGAAGACCCTGCGCAAGATCAAGCGCTGATCGACAACCGTAGGAGCGGCCTTGGCCGCGAAGAGCGTTGCCCTGGGTCTCCGGGGTCAAAATGATTCGCGGGCAAGCCCGCTCCTACGGAAACCCCATAAAGAGATGTCGCCCCTTGGGGGCGATCACAAAACCAGGGCGATCCGCCCGGCTGTTACCAAGGCGCCAAGACGCTACTGGAGGAAATCAATGTTTAAGAAGTCCGTGTTGGGCAGCGCTATCGCGTTCGCGATCGCCGCCCCGACTCTCGCAATGGCCGAGGTCGAGACCTCGGTGGTCCTGAAAAACGAAACCGCGGTGTTCATAAAGGAAGGCCAGCGAATCGGTGAAGCCAAATCCATGCTGGATACCGATGGCGACGGTCGCAAGATCGGCAAGTTCGAAAACTCCGCCCGGGTCTTCTTCAATGGCGACGTTGGCGAAGACTCCTCCTGGCATGGCGAATTGAAAGTCATCTACGACGCCGCCGCCGAGGACGGCTACAAGGGTCACGAGAACTACACCCAGAACGACTGGCTGCGCGAGCTTTACGTGGACACCGAAGCGGCCGGCTGGGACCTGCGCCTCGGTAAGCAACAGGTGGTCTGGGGTACTGCGGACGGCATCAAGCTGCTGGATATCATCAACCCGACCGATTACCGCGAAGTGGTTCAGAACACCATCGAGGATTCGCGCATTCCGGTTTGGATGATAAATGCGGAGCGATATGTCGGTGACGGCAACGGCAATATCCAGCTTATCGTTTCACAGGCCGAGGAAAACAAGATTCCTGGGCTAAATTCCGACGGTGACAGTGGCCACGGCTTCATTATGAAGGGCGTCGATACCATTAGTGGCCAAGTCAATGGCTTTTATAACATTGCCCCGGCACTGAGCAATGTGGCGGCCACCTTCCAAGGCGCAGCCATGGGTGGAGCCTTCACTGGAGGCACGGCTCTGAATACTGGCCTCAATCTGTTTGGAGGCCTGACGGTAGACGGGTTCGCGAGCGGCTTCTGGGATGCAACCACCACCCCCGGCATACTTGCCGCCACCGTACCCACTGACCCGAGCGCCGCACCTGGTTATATCCTCCTGAATGGTTTTGCGCAGAATGGCTTTACGGGCCAACCCGGCTTCCCCGCCGGTGTGACCGACCCGAACGGCAACTACAACGCTACAAATCTGATGGCCGTAACGGGCCCCACGCCTCCGGAAGTCGCTTGGACCCCGGCCGCTAACCCGAGCTCGGCATTTGAATACATGTCAAATGCCACCTTCGCGACCTTCAATACATTCACCGGCTTTGACTCGAACAAACCCACCGGTTTGGGTGGCGTCCAAACCCAATGGAAACGCGATTACGCAGATGTTGGCGCCAACTTCGGAGGCCGGTTCCGCAACAGCCTCGAAAACGGCCTGAATTTCTCGGTTAACTATTTTTACCACTACAGCGCGAATCCGGAAATCAACCTGAGTTGGCACGATGCAACCACCGGCGCTGCACTGACTTCGCAGTTAGCACCTACCCTGTTTTTTGACACTAACAGCACGCCAGGGCCGCAGGCAGACGACACTTACATTCCGGACGTCGCGACCAGCCTGACACGTAACCAGGCACGCTCGAACTGGGATTTAGGGAACGCGACATCGATTTTGGTCCATGACGGCACCGGCAGCACCTATTACGGCGCCCTGGATCCGAGCGCCGTGCTGGCTTCCCTTGGTGACGGAAACCCGTTTAACGACCCCGTCACTCCGGGAGCAGGCGCCCCTGCGCTTAGGTTCACGGAAACCTCCAATCGGGTACATAGCATCGGGGCATCGTTCGACTACGCAGTAGACGCTCAGGATCTCCCGATCATCATACGGGGCGAATTCCTCTACGACAAAGATGAGAAGCAACCCGTGGTCGACAAGTTCCTGCTATCCCTTGGCGACCTGACTAACGCCCTCACCATGCAGGATGCGGATTACTTCAAGTACGTTCTCGGCGTCGATGTCACCGTACTGACCAACATGTTGGCCAGTTTTCAGTTCATCCAATTCCGCAATCTCGACTTTATCGATCAATCCGATAGTTGCACCACTCAAGGCGGCAACGCCATTGATTGCAGTCGGTACACCGCGGACTTCGCCACGCTGCACTTGAGCAACGGCCTGCAGAAGGGCGTGGAAAACAAGGAGTTCTATTCCTTCTTCCTGTCCAAGCCCTTCGGCGACTCCGACCTCGGGCGCTGGAACAACATCATCATGTACGAAGAGGGGGGCGGCTACTGGGATCGCCTGGACGCCGAGTACTCGATCTCCGACCAGCTGGTAGTGACCGGCGAGATCAACATGTACTGGGGCGACGAGGACACCCAGTTCGGGCAGTTCAAGAACTCGTCCAACGTGCAGGTCGGCCTGAAGTACATCATCGAGTGATGAGTAGCATGATCGCCTGACAGGGCACAAACAGAGGCGGCGCTCGGTTTCGGCTGGCGCCGCCTTTTTTGACCTTGGGCAAACGGGGATCCCTCTTCCCCTTGCCGCGGTTCGAACAAATCAACAAAACTGAGTGAGCACCCATGAGTAGCGACGACACCAACGGATTCGCGGCGAAATACGCCGACTTCGTCCTGAAGTTTCGCTGGCCGATCATCATCGGCTTGGCCGCCATAACCATTTTTCTGGCGCTTTATATCCCCAAGCTGGATATCCGCAACGACCCGGACACCCTGCTGCCGCCGACCAACCGCTACGTGGCGACCAATGCCTACGCGGAGCGCGAGTTCGGCATGGGCAACCTGATGGTGTTCGCGCTCAAGATCAAAGAGGGCGATATCTGGCAACCCTGGTTCATCGACAAGATCCAGGAGATTCACAACAAGCTCGAGGCCCTGCCGACCTCGCGCCCCGCGAACTTCATCGATATCGCGGCGCAGAAGATCAAGTACATGGGCACCGACGAGAACGGCCTGGTGTTCAAACGCCTAATTCCGGTGGAGGGCATCAGCGACGATCCAGGCAAGGCGGCGGAACAACTCGACTTCCTGCGCGAGGGTGTCAAGAACAACCCGGTCATGGCGCCGATGCTGGTGTCGATGTGGGATGCCGACGGCAACCGCTGCGCCTACGAGGACTACGACAAGGACCACTGCGTCGCCAAGGCGGCCTACGTGATCGCCGACTACACCGATGAGGTCAAGGAGATGTACCTGCCCTGGGTGCGCGAGGTGCGCGCGCTGATGGACGAGGTCGCCGAGGACGATCGGGTCGAGTTGTACGTGGCGGGCGAACCCTACTTCCTTGCCTGGATGCTGGCAGACCTGGTCAACAAGTGGTGGCTGTTCGTGATCTCGATCGCGATCGTCATCGCTATCCTTTGGATCGAGTTCAAGGACTGGCGCGGCGCGCTGTTCCCACTGGTCGGCGTATTCATGACCATCGCCATGACCCTCGGCCTGATGGGCCTGTCCGAGTTCAAGCTCACCACCATGATGGTACTGACACCGATGCTGCTGCTGGCCATCGGTATCGGGCACTCGGTCCAGGTGACGCGAAGATTCCTGCTGGAGCACGGCCGCAGCGGCGACTGCGAACAGGCCGCGCGGGTGTCGATCAGCCACACCATCATCCCGGCCACGCTCTCGATCGTGACCGACATGGTCGGCTTTGCCACCCTGGCCACCGTGGATATCTCGTTTTACAAGGCCTACGCCTATTTCGGCATGTTCGGCATGCTGACCCTGTTGGCCACCACAACCACCCTGATCCCGCTGCTCCTGACCAAGTTCCCGCCCTCTCAGGCGTCCTGCAAGCTAATGGATGCCCACGGCTGGGAGAAGAACGTCGGCGGCTTCATCACCCGCCTGATCAGCGGCCCCGGCAAGTGGCTGCCGATCGGCGCGGTGGTCGCGATCATCGCGGTATCCACCTACTACACCAATATCTTCAACTGGCAGAATGACCCGGCCGCCCAGGTCAAGCTCGAACAGGAAGGCGACATCATGCCGGGCGTGGAGAAGGGCATCAATTACGCCCGCGCCGCGTTCAAGGGCTCCTCGAGTACCTGGAAGGACCTGGAGACCCTCAACAGCATCATGCCGGGCGTGATCTCGGTGTCCATTCCGATCCGCGGCAAGGAGCCCAACGCCCCCGGCTGTATCGACGAGTATTTCCCGGAGGAGATCTTCGATATCGACGACAAGGACGAAAGAGCCGTCCAATGCGCCAAGTACAAGGAAGAGCTCGGCTGCTGGGATACCGAGGCCTGCGGTCAGCAGGGCGTGTTCAACAGAGCCGTCCTACACACCGATATCGAGAAGCTCGACAACTGGCTGCGTGAGCACAAGTACATCGGCTACACCGGTTCCTACACCCAGTACATCCGCCTGGTGAACATGCTGCTGGCGGCTGAGCAGGGCGAAGATACCGACCTGGCAGACCTGGCGGTACCGAACAGGGATTACCTGACCGGCATCGACCCGGACGACGACCGCAGCCCGAACGACATCGTCGTGATGTACAACGGCCTGCTGGAGGCGATGACCAGCGCCGGCGACATGGAAAGCTTCGTCAACACCGAGACCTGGAACCAGGGCGTCGTGCTCGGCTTCATCAACACCATGGATCCCCGTGAGACCCACGAGGTCACCATGGACATCCTGAAGTATCTGGAGGAGCACAAGAACGATCCGGGCTTCAGCCTGGTCAACTTCGGCCTGCGTTGCGGACCGGCCAGCGATCCGGCCAAGCTCGAGGAATGCGACGCGGCGCTGGGCGTTCCCGGGCCGGATTACGTCGAGCCCGCGATCGGTGGCTTCCTCGGCGCCACCGAGGCAACCCGCGAAGTGGCGATGAAGAACTGGCTGCTCAGCCCACTGCAAACGGCACTCGCCGTGTTCATCATCACCGCACTGATGTTCCGCTCACCGCTGGTGGCCGGGATCCTGGTTTCCACCCTGCTGATCACGCTGTACGCGCAGTACGGCCTTGGCGGTTACTTCACCTCGGTTCAGGAGTGGTCGGGCAACCTCGCCTTCCACCTGTTGGTGACCCTGTCGATCGCCATGGGCCTCGGCGTGGACTACGGCATCTACATGGTGTCGCGTCTGCGGGAGGAAATGGTCGCCACCGGCCACAACTGGCAGCAGGCACTGGATAACACCCAGAAGACCACGGGATCCGCGGTCATCCTCTCGGTGGTCGTGCTGCTCGGCAGCTTCATCCCGCTGGTAGGGACCAACCTGGCCAACACCTGGGGCCTGGCAGTCTATATTGGCGAGGCGCTGTTGATCGATGTGATCACCGCGCTGATGATCCTGCCGCTGCTGGTGAAATGGCTGAAGCCGCGCTACGTGTTTCAGCAATAGGCGGTGACGCGCCGACGTCTGTCGGCGCAGCCCGTATTCAAGCCCGCTTCGGCGGGCTTTTTTTGTTGTCCCCCTCCCCGCCTCCCCCACGCGTGGGGGAGGGGCAATACCCCGGCACCTTTTCCGGGTTGGCCCTTCGCGGGCAAGCCCGCTCCTACCGGAAAAGACCGCTGGTTGTAGGAGCCAGCTTGCTGGCGAATTTTTAGGGCGGTACCACGGTAAGGTGGATTCAGGTCGCCGAATGAATCTCCTGCATCGCCTGCTGCATCTGGCCCGCCTGGATCGCCAGCCAGTGGCGCTCGACCTCGTCCAGGCCCGCATCGATCGCATCCTGTTCGGCCCGACCGGGGCGGGACAGCACGAAATCCGTGACCGCATCGCGATGCCCCGGGTGACCGATGCCGATGCGAACGCGATGGAAGTCATTGCCACCCATGGCGCTGATGATGTCGCGCAGGCCGTTGTGGCCTCCGTGCCCGCCCCCTTTTTTCAGCCGGATGACACCCGGCGCCAGGTCGAGGTCGTCATGCGCGACCAGGAACTGCTCGAGGGGGATCTTGTAGAAACGCGCCAGCGCGCTCACGGCGCGCCCACTGTGATTCATGTAGGTCATTGGCTTGAGCAGCCAGCACTCCCCCGCATCGGTCGAGATGCGGGCGACCTCACCACCGAACTTGTTGTCCGGACGCAGCGAAGCCCCCAGACGGCGAGCCAGGCGATCCACCAACCAGAAGCCAACATTGTGGCGGGTATCCTCATACTTGGGTCCCGGGTTTCCCAATCCAACCACGCAGCGTATTGCGCTCATTTCATCCCCCAAAAAAAACCGGCGGCACACAGGCCGCCGGTCTCCTCTCTCGGGCGGCACCGTCAAGGCCCACCCACGTATCACGGAATTAGTCCGATTCGCTCTCGCTTCCGGCTGCCTCTTCGCCAGTACCAGTCTCGGCAGCGGCTTCGACCTCTTCGGACTCTTCCTTCTCGGCGCGCGGCTCTTCCACCGTAACGACCAGCGGATCGTTGTCCTCTTCGATCTGGTCCATTCCCAATATGGTGACACCCTCCGGTACAACCACTTGGGACAGGTGAACCATGTCCCCGATCTCCAGGCCGGAGACATCCACCGCGATGTACTCGGGAAGGTCACCCGGGAGACACTCGATCTCCAGGTCGGTCATACCCTTGAGCACGATACCACCAGCCTTGACACCCGGGCATACATCCTCGCCGTCGAAGTGCAACGGTATGGTCATGCGGATCGCTTCGTCCATCTTGACCCGCAGCAGGTCCAGATGGGTGACAAAGGGCTTGGACGGATGACGCTGCAGGTCCTTGAGCACCACCCGCTGCGCCTTCCCACCCACCTTGACACTCAGTATGTGTGAGAAGAAGGCCTCGTGATCCAGGTGTTGGATCAGGTCACTGTGCTTGGTGGCGATCATCTCCGGCTCTTTGTCAGCACCGTAGATAATGCCAGGCACCATGCCCTCGCGACGCAGGCGGCGGCTCGCACCCTTCCCTTGCGTATCGCGAGAAACGGCTTCGATTTCAAAGTTCTCTTTCATAACGAACTCCCGTTTACTTGAAATTCGCCCTGCTTCTCCGCGACCAGATGCAACAGGGCATGAATGCGGGATATGCCCCCGCTTGCTTGTCAGCCCTCAATCCACGAAAAGGGAGCTGACAGATTCCTCGTTACTGACGCGACGAATCGTCTCGGCCAGCAACCCGGCAATCGACAGCTGCCGGATTTTGTTACATTCGAGCGCGTCCTGACGCAGCGGGATGGTACTGGAGACCACCAGCTCATCCAGTTGCGAGGCAGCGATATTCTCGATCGCCGGCCCGGAAAGCACAGCATGCGTGCAGTAAGCCACCACCTTGGATGCGCCGGCGTCCTTGAGGGCGCTGGCCGCCTTGCACAGGGTGCCGGCTGTATCCACCAGGTCGTCCACCACCACACAGCTGCGACCCTCGACCTCGCCGATGATATTCATCACCTGCGCCACGTTGGCCTTGGGACGGCGCTTGTCGATTATCGCCAGTTCGGCGTCGTCGAGACGTTTGGCGATAGCGCGCGCCCGGACCACACCGCCAACGTCCGGGGACACCACGACCAGGTCATCGTATTTCTGGCGCCAGATATCCCCGAGCAGGATCGGGGATGCGTAAACATTGTCCACCGGGATGTCGAAAAAGCCCTGGATCTGGTCCGCATGCAGGTCCATGGTGAGCACCCGGTCGGCGCCGGCCGCACCGATCATCTTTGCCACCAGGCGGGCGGTGATCGGCACCCGCGCGGAGCGCGGACGCCGGTCCTGGCGCGCGTAACCGAAGTACGGAATCACCGCGGTGATGCGTTGCGCGGATGCCCAGCGCAAACCATCGATCATGACCAACAACTCCATCAGGTTGTCGTTGGTCGGCTCGGAAGTCGGCTGCACCACGAACACATCCCGGCCGCGCACGTTTTCCTGGATTTCTATCAACACCTCGCCGTCACTGAACTGACCGACCACCGCCTTGCCCAGCGGTATGCTCAGATAGTCAGCGATTTCCGCCGACAGTTCAGGATGGGCATTGCCTGAGAAAACCATCATGCTGCCGGCAGACATGATCCACTCCAGTCGCTTCAGAGACGCACAAGGGCCGCCTTAAGGCGGCCCTTGAGAATGTTTATGACGCAGTGACCGGCCTCGCGATCACCTTGGCAGCGGCCTTGGCCGCATTTGTTCGCGAGCAAGCTCGCTCCTACGAACCTCAATAGCAAAGGCGCAGTTCGAGCCCTGCCACCTCAGCGCCGTAGGAGCGGCCTTGGCCGCATTTGTTCGCGAGCAAGCTCGCTCCTACGAATCTCAACCGCAAAGGCGCGGTTCAAGCCCTGCCACCTCAGCGCTGTAGGAGCGGCCTTGGCCGCGTTTGTTCGCGAGCAAGCTCGCTCCTACGAACCTCAACCGCAAAGGCGCGGTTCAAGCCCTGCCGCCTCTGCCCCGTAGGAGCGGCCTTGGCCGCGAACATTCGCGAGCAAGCTCGCTCCTACGAACCTCAACAGCAAAGGCGCGGTTCAAGCCCTGCCGCCTCTGCCCCGGAGGAGCGGCCTTGGCCGCGAACATTCGCGAGCAAGCTCGCTCCTACGAACCTCAATAGCAAAGGCGCGGTTCAAGCCCTGCCGCCTCAGCGCCGTAGGAGCGGCCTTGGCCGCGAACATTCGCGAGCAAGCTCGCTCCTACGAACCTCAACAGTAAAGGCACGGTTCAAGCCCTGCCACCTCAGCGCCGTAGGAGCGGCCTTGGCCGCGAATATTCGCGAGCAAGCTCGCTCCCACTGCAATTATGGCTGGGGTGGCAGGATTCGAACCTGCGCATGCCGGAGTCAAAGTCCGGTGCCTTACCGCTTGGCGACACCCCAGTAATTCAACTTTCCGCAAGCCTGTCGAGCAAAGGCGAGCGATTCAATCCACGCGCAACAAACCCGCGCCATTCTGACGGCAGCTGCTGCAGCGCGCCTTCGGCCTCGGCCTGTGACTCGAACGCACCGAAAACGCAGCCGCCGGTGCCAGTCAGCTGGCCCTTGGTGAAGCCATCCAGCCAGTCGATCGCTGCAGCGACCTGCGGATATCGAACGCGTACCACGGGTAGACAGTCATTTTTTCTGTCCCCCGCAACAAACGCGCGTATTGTGATTGTGCTTGAATTCCTTGTCAATTCTGGGGCCTGAAATATTTCCGCGGTGCTTACATGCACTGGCGGTGCGATCACCAGATACCAGGGTCGCGCCAGTTCAATCGGCGCTATCTTTTCACCCACCCCCTCCGCCCAGGCGGCGTATCCGCGAACGAAGATGGGCACGTCGGCACCCAGCTCGAGTCCGAGCTGCGCCAGATCCTCGTCCGCCAAGCCGCACCGCCACAAGCGGTTCATCGCCACCAGAACCGTGGCCGCGTCCGAACTGCCGCCACCCAGGCCGCCACCCATGGGCAGCTGCTTGTGGATGCGGATATCCACCCCCTCGCCGCCCGGGCAGCGGGTCCGCAACAGGCGCGCCGCCCGCAGCGTGAGATCATCCTGCGGGGACACACCGGGCAGATCCCTTGCACGCAGGATCCGCCCGTCCCGACGCAGCCGGAAATCGAGCCGATCAGCGATATCGATGAACTGGAATACCGTCTGCAACTCGTGATAGCCGTCCGCGCGGCGACCGACAATGCGCAGCATCAGGTTCAGTTTGGCGGGCGCCGGCCAGTCGAGTGACCAGCCGGGCTCAGTCATCCAGGCGCTCGCGCAGCTGCCGCAAATGGTCGCTTTCCGGTGACTTCCTGCTGGCATCTTGCAGCAATTTGCGCGCTTCCCCTCGCTCGCCGTTCGCCCAGAGGGCTTCGATCAGGTGCGCGGCGATCTCGTCGTCCGGGTCCTTCTCATGCGCCGCGCGGAGATACCGGATCGCTTGCTCGAGGTCGCCCAGGCGATAGAGAACCCAACCCATGCTGTCGATCACGGCAGCCAATTCCGGCTCGCGGCGATACGCCTTTTCGATATACCCGCGCGCCTCCTCGAGGCGGATGTTCTGTTCCGCCAGCATGTAGCCGAGGGCATTGTTGGCGTTGACGTTTTCCGGATCCCGTTGCAACACCCGGCGAAAGTCCGCCTCCATCTCCTTGTAGCGGCCCACCTCGGAGAAATAAAGTCCCCGGTTGTACAGCAGGTCGAGGTCTTCCGGATGGCGGCGCAAGGCCTCGGCATAAACGCCCACAACGATCGCCTGTGCCGCCTCATCGGCATGCAGCAACTGCGCCTCGACCAGGTAGAGATCGGTTTCCCGCTTGGAATTGGATAGCCGTGTCAGGCGAAGCAGCGAGCGCGCCTCGTCGATTCTGCCCATCTCCTGCAGCAATCGGGCGGCGCGGATCGCCGCATCCACCGCCAGAGGCCCTTGTGTGACCCCGCGGTACAGTCCCAGGGCCAGCTCCTGATTACCCGCCTTTTCCTCGATCTGCGCCAGAAAATACGAGGCCTCGGCATGGTATTCCGCATTCCCGCGCAGTTCCTGCCAGACCCCGCGCGCCTCATCCAGAGCCTCCTGCTCGGTGGCCAGCATGGCGTAACCGTAGGCCACCTCGACGTCGTCGGAATTGGCGGCATGCAATACGCGGAATTGCTTCAGGGCGAGCGCATTGCGGCCGGCGCCGATCAGCAGGCGCGCATAAGTCTTGCGCAGCAGCTTGTCTTCTGGGGTGTTCTTCACCCCGAGCGCAAGCACCTCGAGTGCCTGATCGACCTGCTTGCGGGCGACCAGCACCCGGCTCAGCAGGACCCTTGCCAAGGGCCACTCAGGCCTCGCCTGCAATGCGCGAACCAGCCCCTCTTCCGCCTGATCCAGGTTTCCGTGCGCGGTATCCAGCAGAGCCAGCGCGTACAGCGCATCGGGTGCGTTCGGGTCGTCGGCCAGCAGTTCCTGCAGCGCACGACGCGCGGTCTTGCGATCCGGCTCCCCGGCCAGCACCGTGGCCACCGCCAAACGGCCATCGTTGCCCTTGGCTTCCGCTATGCGGCGCATGCCATCGAGTTGAACCAGGGCCTCGTCGAAGCGGCCCTCGCGCAGCAGCAACACCCCAAGGTACTTGCGTGCGTCGGAGTCGTTGGGCGCGAACTGGGACCACAAGGAGGCGCCCTCAAGCGCCGCATCCAGGTCCTTGATGTGCAGCGACAGCAGCGTGGCGCGCTCCGCAGCGTAGGCGTCGTTGCTCACCAGGGCGGCCTCGCGATAGCTTCGCTGCGCCACCGCGAAGTCACCCTGGCGGGCCGCGATCTCTCCCAGGAGGTAATCGAACAGCAGGTCCGCGTCCAGCTCGCCCTGGGGCGGCCCGGGCTCCTCGAAGGGCATCACAGGCTCAGACGTGCTTTCGATGTCGACCGGCTCGCCCTCCAATGCGCCGGGTGGCAGGCTCTGACAGCCGGCGACGGCAAACAGCAGGGATAGCAGGAAAAATTTTCGCACGACGGCTAGGGCCTTCCGCAAAGGGGCCGGGATACTCCGGCCCGGGAACTGGGAACATACGCCCCCGAGGGGAACCGTAGATTAAGAGTAGCGCCGGGCTTTGGCAATCGAGGCCCGTCCGGGGGCATTTCCGGGATTGCCGCGGGACTTGCTTTCAACCTATTGATCTATCAAAATTTTGACCCCATTCCAAATGCAAGTTGGGTCACATCGGATTCTCATGGGCTTATTCGCGATCGGCCTCAATCACACCACCGCTCCGGTTTCGATCCGCGAGCGCCTGACCTTTGGTCCGGACATCGTGGTCGGGGCGTTGCGCAATCTGCGGGATCAGCCCGGGGTCAGCGAGGCAGTGATCCTCTCGACCTGCAACCGTACCGAGATCTATTGCTGCGTGCGCGAAGACGCAGCCGGACGTGTCAGGCACTGGATGGCGGAGTTCCACGGCCTGGTGGTCAACGACATCTCTCCCTACCTCTATCATCACGCCGAGGACGCTGCGGTAGCGCATCTGCTGTCGGTTGCCAGCGGGCTGGACTCGCTGGTGCTGGGAGAACCGCAGATACTCGGCCAGGTCAAGGCGGCCTTCCAGACCGCAAACGACGCCGGACATACCGGCAAGACCCTCAAGCGATTGTTCCAGCACGCCTTCAACACGGCCAAGCAGGTACGCACAGACACCGCGATAGGCGACAGCCCGGTATCGGTCGCATTCGCCGCGGTGAGCCTGGCCCGCCAGATTTTTGCCGACATCTCGAAGCAGACCGCGCTGCTTATCGGTGCCGGCGAGACGATCGAATTGGCCGCCCGGCACCTGCGTCAGCACGGTGTTGGCCGCATCATCGTGGCCAATCGCACCGTCTCCCGGGCGCGCGAACTGGCTGAGGATTTCGATGGCTACGCAATCGGTCTGACGGAGCTGTCGGCGCACCTCGCAGAGGCGGATATCGTGATCGCATCGACCGCCAGCCCGCTGCCGGTGCTCGGCAAGGGCACGGTCGAGCGCGCTCTCAGGCAGCGGCGTCACCGCCCGATGTTCATGGTCGATATCGCCGTGCCGCGCGACATCGAGCCCGAGGTGGGCGAGCTGCGCGATATCTACCTGTATACCGTGGACGACCTCGAGGAGGTCATTCAGGAGAACCTCCAATCGCGCCAGGACGCCGCGCAACAGGCACGCGAGATTATCGAGTTCCAGGTAAGCGAGTTCCGCGCCTGGCTCGGCTCGCTGGATGCGGTTGACCTGATCCAGAACTACCGCGCGCATGCCCACGGGATTCGGGACGAAGTCCTGGCGCGTTCGCAGCGCATGCTCGAGGCGGGCAAGCCGCCGCAGGAGGTCCTGGAATACATGGCCAAGACCCTGACCAACAAGCTGCTGCACACCCCGAGCACCCAGTTGCGCATGGCGGGCAGCAGCGGCCAACAGGAACTGCTCGAGGCCGCCAACGCGCTGTTCCAGCTCGGGCGCGATTAGCCCCGTATCCGGCGCGCCGCGCGCCGGCCCTGAAATCTTTCCGCCAGCTCCCCTGAAATTTTTATGCGCCCAAACATTCAACACCGTCTGGAGCAGATCTCCGAACGCTTCAGCGAGATCACCGCGCTCCTGTCCGACCCCGAGGTCCAGGCAAACAACAAGCAGTTCCGCGAACTCAGCCAGGAGTATGCCCAGCTCGAACCCGTGGTGCAGGCCTTCGGTGCGTGGAACGCCAACCAGGAGGAGATCGCCAACGCGGAGGACATGCGCAGCGACCCCGAGTTGGCCGAACTGGCCGAAGACGTCCTCGGCGAGGCGCGCGGACGCGCGCAGGAGCTGCTGCCGGAACTGCAGCGCCTGCTCCTGCCGCGCGACCCCAACGATGGGCGCAACATCTTCCTCGAAGTGCGCGCCGGCACCGGTGGCGCCGAGGCGGCGCTGTTCGCCGGCGACCTGCTGCGCATGTACACCCGCTTCGCGGAATTGCGCGGCTGGCGCTCGGAAATCATCAGCGAGAGCCCGGGGGAGCATGGCGGTTACAAGGAAGTCGTCGCGCGCATCACCGGCCAGGACGTCTATTCGCGGCTCAAGTTCGAATCCGGCGCGCACCGCGTCCAGCGCGTGCCGGAGACCGAATCGCAGGGGCGTATTCACACCTCCGCCTGCACCGTCGCGATCCTGCCGGAGGCGCCGGAGATGGAGGCCATCGACATCAATCCCTCCGAACTGCGGATCGACACCTTCCGCGCCTCGGGCGCGGGCGGACAACATGTCAACAAGACCGATTCCGCGGTCCGCATAACCCACCTGCCCAGCGGCATCGTGGTCGAGTGCCAGGACGAGCGCTCCCAGCACAAGAACAAGGCGCGCGCGATGTCACTGCTGCAGGCACGCCTGCAGAACGCCGCGGAGAGCGAACAACGCCAGAGTGAGGCCGCGGACCGCAAGCTCCAGGTGGGCAGCGGGGATCGCTCGGAACGGATCCGGACCTACAACTTTCCGCAGAACCGGGTGACCGACCACCGCATCAACCTGACCGTGTACAAGCTGGACGAGGTGATGCTGGGTCAACTCGACCAGGTCATCGAACCGCTGATGCAGGAATACCAGGCCGAGCAATTGGCAAGCCTCGGCAACGCGGAATGAGTTCGGTCGCGGACCTGCTCGCCTGGGGAGTCGCGCAGCTGGACGGGTACCGCGAGAGCCGCAGCGAGGCCGGCGCTCTGTTGGCGCATGCGCTCGGACGCGACCGCAGCTGGTTGTTCGCCTGGCCTGAAGCACAGATAGAAGAGCGCCAGGCCGATAACTACCGGGATCTCATCGTTCGCCGGGCGCAGGGTGAACCGCTTGCCTACCTGACGGGCACGCGCGAGTTCTGGTCACTGACCCTGGGCGTCGATCGGCATACCCTTATCCCACGCCCGGAAACCGAGGACCTGCTCGAATTCGTCCTGGCGCGCCTGGCGGACACCCCCGGGGTGCGCGCAATAGACCTCGGTACGGGCAGCGGCGCGATCGCCCTGGCGCTGGCCTCGGAGCGCCCCGGGTGGCGGATCACGGCCACCGATCGCAGCATTCCCGCTCTCCTGAGGGCCCGCCGGAACGCGCGCGAGCACAATCTGCGGATCCAGTTCACGCAGGCGGACTGGCTGCAGGGCATCCGGGGTCCGTTCGAACTGATCGTGAGCAATCCCCCCTATATCGCCAGCGGTGACGAGCACCTGCGCCAGGACGGGCTCGACTACGAACCCCGCGAGGCGCTGGTGAGCGGCGAAGACGGCCTGCAGGACATCCGCCGGATCGTGGCAACGGCGCGCGAGTGCCTGGCGCCCGGGGGCTGGCTGGCATTCGAGCATGGGTTCGATCAGGGGGCCGCGAGTCGCCTGCTGCTCGCGAAGCACGGCTACCACGATATCGGCACCGGCAGGGATCTTGCCGGCAGGGAGCGCTTCAGCTTCGCACGTGGCTGATGTACGGTCCGCGGGACGACCGCCGCGGGCGTGCCGCGCGGGGTTCGGGATAATCCCTGTTGACCCGCGCGGTATTCGCGACCACGATTACTGGGTAATTGTCTTTCTGAGGTCCGGGTCATGAGTCCAGACTCCGACAGTCTGATCAAGGTCAGGGAAATCGCGTTCTGCCCGCTGCATCCGGACAAAAACCAGGCGGGTACCGCAACCCAGCTGCTGGGCGACTGCGACGGCGTCAGTCGCGCGGAACGCCTTTCCGAAACCCGCGTGCGGGTCAGTTACGACATCCGGCAGGCCACCCTCGAAGCGATCGAGGGCCTGCTCCAGGATTTCGGCTTCCACCTCGACAACGCCCTGATCTATCGCATGCGGCGCGCCCTGGTGAACTACCTGGAGAACACCCAGCGCCTCAACATGGGCTGCGAGCGCGGCGACAGCAACTGCACCGTGCGGGTGTTCATCAACCGCTACCAGCAGCGTCGCCACGGCTGCCAGGATGACCGTCCATCTCACTGGAGGCGATACCTGTAGGGAGCCAGGTTAGAATCCTCGCATGGACGACGAGGACCTGCTGCGTTACAGCCGCCAGATCATGCTCCCGGAACTCGGTTTCGAGGGGCAGCAACGCTTGCGTGACAGCCACGCGCTCGTCATCGGGCTGGGTGGACTGGGTTCTCCGGTGGCGCTTTACCTGGCCGCCGCGGGCATAGGCCAACTGACGCTGGTGGATGACGATGCGGTCGACCTGAGCAACCTGCAGCGCCAGGTGATCCACACCAGCGACCACATCGGTCTGCCCAAGGTGGAATCCGCGTCCCGCCTGCTCGAGCGGCTCAACCCGGGCTGCCGGGTCGAGAGCGTCCCCCGGCGCCTGAGCGAAGACGAGTTGTTGGCGCACGTCGGCCAGGCCCAGGTGGTACTCGACTGCAGCGACAATTTCGCCACGCGCTTCCTGCTCAACCGCGTTTGTCATGCCCTGGGAAAACCCCTGGTCTCGGGCGCGGCGATCCGCTGGGAGGGTCAGCTCACGGTGTTTCGCTACCGCCAGGGCGAGGCCTGCTACCGCTGCCTGTACCCGGAGGACGGCAGCGAGGAGCTCGCCTGCAGTGATACCGGGGTGGCCGCGCCGCTGGTCGGGGTGATCGGGTCACTGCAGGCGGTCGAGGCGATCAAACTGCTGAGCGGCGCCGGCGAGGTGCTGTCCAACCGACTCCTGATCATCGACACCCTGTACCCGCAGTGGCGCAGCCTGAAGCTGCGACCGGATCCGCACTGCCCGGTCTGCGGGGACGCATGATCCTTTTCATTCACGGCTTCGCCAGCTGTGGCCTCGGACGCAAGTCAACGCTCCTGAAGGCGTATTTCGGTGAGCAGCGGGTGCTTGCACCGGACCTGCCGGGAGATCCCGTCGAGGCCGTCGCGCAGCTCGAATCGCTGCTGCGGGAGCACGAGGTCGACCTGCTGGTCGGCTCCTCCCTGGGCGCCTATTTCGCGACCTGGCTCAACCGCGAGCACTGCCTGCCCGCGGTGCTGATCAATCCGGCGATCGCCCCCTTTGTGCTGCTCGAGGACTATCTCGGCACGCACACCGGCTGCAATCAGCGCAACCTGGAGGTGACCCCGCAAACGCTGGAGGCACTGCGCCGCCTGTACCGTCCGGAGCTGCGGGCGGAAGAGCCCTACCTGGTGCTGCTGCAAACCGGTGACGAGGTACTCGACTACCGCCAGGCCGCTGCCTACTATGCGGACAAGGACGTGCTCATCGAGCAGGGCGGCAGCCATCGTTTCGACGACCTGCACCACCACCTCCCCCGCATCGCGGCCTGGGCCGGCAAACATGACAAAGACAAGCAAACCCCCTCTTGACCTGGAGCGCCTGCGCCAGGACATCGTGTTCGAAGACGAATTGCTGGGACATCGGCTGGTGTTCCACACCACCTGGGGGCTCTTCTCCCCCAAGGGAATCGACGAGGGCACCCGCCTGCTGCTGCGGCACCTCGAGGTTCGCCCGGACGACCGCGCGATCGACCTCGGCTGCGGCTATGGCCCGATCGGCATGGCGATCGCGCGCAGCGCCCCGCAGGGCAGCTGTCTCATGGTGGACAAGGATTTCGTGGCCGTCGAATATGCCAATGCCAATGTCGAGCGCAACCACATTGGCAACGCCCGCGCCATGCTCAGCGACGGCCTGAAACACGTCCCACCCCAGACCTTTACCCTGGCCGTCACCAATCTCCCGGCGAAGACCAGCAAAGAGCACTACTACCTCTTTTTCCACGACATCCTGGCGCGCCTGGAGCCGGGAGGGCGTTTCTACGTGGTCGTGATAACGGGCCTGCGCCGATTCATCGAACGCGCCTTCGGGGAAGTGTTCGGCAATCACCGCAAGGTCAAACAGGGTCGCCAGTACACCGTGGCAATGGCGTACAAGGACCCCGTCTGAACCGGCCCGGAGACGGTTAAAGGTAACCCTCGGACTGCCGTTAAGCGTGCAAGATTATCCGAGGTGAAAAGTGAATGAGCAGTCCGGCTCTAGACGATATCAGTGCAGAACAATCCGGCGAGTTGTTGCGCCTGGTTCTGCCCCTGATGAGCAAGCATCAGGTGCCCATTACACCGCAGAACTATGCGGTCTGGTTCGATTTCGTGCGCGGCAACAATCCGGAAATGAAGGCCGAGATGCAGCAGCTGGTGGATGCCGGCGCGGCCTTCACCGAGAAACTCAACGAGCAGCTGTTCGAGAAGTACAAGTCCGAGTGCGACACCCGCCACTTTGCCAAGATCCGTGGCGAAATGTCCGAACTGATGGACGACCTGAGCGACTCGCTGCAGCATGCCGGCAGCCAGGCGCAACAATTCGGCGGCCACCTCGACGGCGTCGTCGAGAACGTCGAGCAGAGCTCCAGCATGGAGGATATCAAGGTGCTGCTGACCTCCCTGGTCGAGGAAACCCGCACCATGCGCAAGTCGACCCAGCTCCTGCACGAGCACCTCGAGGCCAAATCACGCGAGATTGTGCTGCTGCAGGAGGAGCTGGAGCAGGAACGCAAACGCGCATCCACCGATCCCCTGACCGGGCTGGCCAACCGGCGCGCCTTCACCGACGCGCTGATCCGTTCATGCAACGATGTCGATGCGCCCGAGGGCCTCAGTCTGATCATGATCGACATCGACCACTTCAAGCAGATCAACGACGCCCACGGCCACCTGATCGGGGATCGCGTGATTCGCTTCCTGGCGCAGGTGCTGCAACAGAACACCAAGGGCAAGGACCTCGCGGCCCGCTTCGGCGGGGAGGAATTCGTGGTCATGCTGTCCGCGACCGGTCTGCGCGGCGCCGAGGCTGTGGCCGAGAGCATTCGCAAGGCTGTCGCCGAGGCAAAACTGGTGCGCGCCGATAACAAGCAGCCCCTGGGCCAGATCACGGTCTCTCTCGGGGTCGCCACTTACCATCCCGGCGAGGATCCCCTGGAAGCGGTCAACCGCTCCGACCAGGCGATGTATCACTCCAAGCAATCCGGACGCAACCGCGTCACGGTTGACAGTGACCTCAGCGACATCTCCGAGGGCATTCTCTAGCTGGGTTTACACAGCAAGCGGTATCCCGGGATCCGCAGGGGTCGGAGTCGGGCCCGACACCGACCCCTGACTGTTGATTAGGGCCCTCAGTCCAGCTTGCCGCGCAACAGCTCGTTCACCTGTTGCGGATTCGCCTTTCCCTGCGATTTCTTCATCACCTGGCCGACGAAGAAGCCGATCATCTTTGGCCGCTTGGCCGGATCGGCGTTGCGGTAGTTCTCCACCTGCTCGGGATTGGCCGCAAGGACCTCGTCCACCAGCGCTTCGATCGCGCCACTGTCGGTGATCTGCTTGAGCCCCTTGGCCTCGATCAGCTCGTCCGCCGATCCCTGCCCTGACCACATCGCCTCGAACACCTGTTTGGCGATCTTGCCCGAAATGGTGTTGTCCCGAATCCTGAGCAACAACCCGGCGAGAGCCGCCGCATCGACCGGGCTTCGTTCGATCTCGAGGCCCTCTTTATTGAGCGCCGCCGCGAGCTCACCCATGACCCAGTTGGCGGCGAGCTTGGCATCGCCAGTCGCGGCGCTGACCGCCTCGAAGTAATCCGCCGTGGCACGTGTCGCAGTCAGTCCGTTGGCGTCGTAGGCGGAAAGCCCGAAAGCCTCCTGGAAGCGCGTGCGCCGCGCATCGGGCAATTCCGGCATGTCGGCACTCACCGCGTCCATGAAGGCCTGATCGATGACCACCGGCAACAGGTCCGGATCCGGGAAGTAACGGTAGTCGTTGGCCTCCTCCTTGGAGCGCATCGAGCGCGTTTCGTCGCGGTTGGCGTCGTACAGGCGTGTCTCCTGCACCACCTTGCCGCCGTCCTCGATCAACTCGATCTGGCGTTCCACCTCGTAGTTGATCGCACGCTCGAGAAAACGGAACGAATTGATATTCTTCAGTTCGGCACGCGTGCCGAACTCCGCCTGGCCCTTGGGACGCACCGAAACGTTGGCATCGCAGCGGAAAGAGCCCTCCTGCATATTGCCGTCGCAGATACCGAGGTAGGTCACGATCTGATGAATCTTGCGCGCGTACGCGATTGCCTCCCTGGCGGAGCGCATATCCGGTTCGGAGACAATCTCGAGCAGCGGGGTGCCGGCGCGGTTGAGATCGATCCCGGTCATGCCGTGAAAATCCTCATGCAGCGACTTGCCGGCATCTTCCTCGAGGTGCGCGCGGGTCACCCCGACGGTCTTGACCTCGCCGTCCTCTAGCACGATTTCAACGCACCCCTTGCCTACGATCGGCAGCTCGAACTGACTGATCTGGTAGCCCTTGGGCAGGTCCGGGTAGAAGTAGTTCTTGCGCGCGAACACGCTGCGCTCCGCCACGTGCGCATCGATGGCGCGGCCAAACCGGACCGCGTATTCGACCGCCTTGCGGTTCAGCACCGGCAGCACCCCCGGCATGCCCAGATCGACCAGGTTGGCCTGGGTATTCGGCTCGGCACCGAACGCCGTCGACGACCCGGAGAAAATCTTGGAATGAGTGGCCAGCTGAGTATGAATCTCCAGGCCGATGACTGTTTCCCATTGCATGTTCAAGTGCCCCTTGAGGCGTTCAAGCGAAAAATTTCACCGCAAAGAACGCCAAGAGCGCGAAGGCTTTCTGTCACTCGCATCTGCGCGACCCCATGACCTTTGCGTACTTCGCGTCCTTCGCGGTTAAAAAATTCCTGCGCCATCCAGCGTCTCATGATGCGAGCCGGCTGGGGCCTTCGAGTAAAAAACTTCACCGCCAAGGACGCCAAGAGCGCGAAGGCTTCCGCAAAGTTGCCATTGTGTAGCTTCAAACCCTTTGCGTACTTCGCGTCCTTTGCGGTTAAAAAATTCCTGCGCCATCCAGCGTCTCATGATTCGAGCCGGTTGGAAGCGTTCGAGTAAAAAACTTCACCGCCAAGGACGCCAAGAGCGCCAAGGTTCTCGGTCAGTTGCTCCTGTGCAAGTCCAAAACCTTTGCGTACTTCGCGTCCTTTGCGGTTAAAAAATTCCTGCGCCATCCAACGTCTCATGATGCGAGCCGGTCGGGGGCGTTCGAGTAAAAAAATTCACCGCAAAGAACGCCAAGAGCGCCAAGGTTCTCGGTCAGTTGCTCCTGTGCAAGTCCAAAACCTTTGCGTACTTCGCGTCCTTTGCGGTTAAAAAATTCCTGCGCCATCCAGCGTCTCATGATGCGAGCCGGCTGGGGCCTTCGAGTAAAAAACTTCACCGCCAAGGACGCCAAGAGCGCGAAGGCTTCCCCAGAGTCGCCGTTGTGTAGCTTCAAACCCTTCGCGTCCTTCGCGCCCTTAGCGGTTAAAAATTCAAAATCCTTCCGGCACCTGCTGATGCCAGTCGGTCTCGATCTGGATCCGATGTGCCACGTTGAGCAGACGGCCCTCCTGGAACTGGTCGCCGATGATCTGGAATCCGACCGGCAGTCCATTCACCGCTGGCGCCGGAATGGAGATCGCCGGCAGCCCCGCCAGGTTGACCGCGATGGTGAATATGTCCTGCAGGTACATCGAAACCGGGTCGTCGCCTTTCTCCCCCAGCGGGAAGGCCGTTCCGGGCGTGGTTGGCGCGACGATCACGTCACAATCGGCGAAGGCACGCCGGAAATCCTCCGCGATCAACTGCCGGATCTGCTGTGCCTTGAGGTAGTAGGCGTCGTAGTAGCCCGCCGAGAGGGCATAGGTTCCGATCATGATGCGACGCTTCACCTCGGAACTGAAGCCCTCCGAACGCGAGCGCTTGTAGAGGTCCTCGAGGTCCTTCGGATCCTCGCAGCGATGCCCGAAGCGTACCCCGTCGAATCGCGACAGGTTGGAGGAACATTCCGCCGGAGCGACCACGTAGTAGGCCGGCACCGAGAGATGGGCATTCGGCAGGCTGACCTCGACAACCTCCGCCCCCTGGCGCTGCAGCTCGGCGATGGCGGCCTCGACAGAGGCCGCGATACCGGCATCGAGATCGCCGTGCATGAATTCACGCACGACCCCGACGCGCAGGCCGGAGACGGGCTGATCGAGCGCGGCGGCATAGTCGTCGACGGGGCGTTCGGCGCTGGTCGAGTCGCGGGGATCGAAACCGGCCATGGCGCCCAGGATCAGGGCGGCGTCCTCTGCCGTGCGGGTCATGGGGCCAGCCTGGTCCAGCGAGGAGGCGAAGGCGATCATACCGTAGCGGGAACAACGCCCGTAAGTCGGCTTGAGTCCCGTGATACCGGTCAGTGCAGCCGGCTGGCGGATGGAACCGCCGGTATCGGTACCGGTCACCGCCGGAACCAGGCGGGCCGCGACCGCCGCGGCCGATCCCCCGGAAGAGCCGCCCGGGACGCGCTCGACGTCCCAGGGATTGCGTACCGGGCCGAAATGGCTGGTCTCGTTGGACGAGCCCATGGCGAACTCGTCCATATTGGTCTTGCCCAGCATGACCATGCCGGCCTCGGCCAGCTTGCTGACCACGGTGGCGTCATAGGGCGAGATGAAATTCTCCAACATGCGCGAACCGCAGCTGGTACGCACCCCGAGGGTGCAGAAAATATCCTTGTGCGCCATGGGGATGCCAGTCAGGGCGCCCGCATCGCCAGCGGCGATCCGTTGATCCGCCGCTCGGGCCTGCTCAAGGGCCAACTCCGGGGTGAGCGTAATAAAGCTGTTCAGACGCGCATCCAGTTGCTCGATGCGCTCCAGAAAATGCGAGGTCAGCTCGACACTGGAATAGTCACCGGCCGCAAGCCCGGCGGAGAGTTCAGCGATTGTCTTTTCGTGCATGGATTATTCAGACTCAAGAACCGCCAAGAACGCCAAGGTCGCAAAGTTTTTCTGAGGTAAACCTTGGCGTCCTTCGCGTCCTTCGCGGTGAATTCTTATTCAATGACCTTGGGCACCAGGAAAAGGCCCGCCTCGGCCTGCGGCGCGTTGCCCAGGTATAGGTCCCGCTGGTCCGTCTCGGTCACCTCGTCCGGGCGCAGCCGCTGCTGCATCTCCAGGGGGTGGGCCATGGGTTCGATCCCGGAGGTATCCACCGCGGTCATCTGGGCCACCAGGTCGAGGATACTGGAGAGTTCCCGGCTCAGGGCCTCGCCCTCCTCAGGGGACACAGCCAGACGCGCCAGTTGCGCAATCTTGCTGACATCGTCGGGTTTCAGAGACATGGACAATTTCCCGCGGGAGATCCGGAACAAAGGCGCGAAATTACCACAACAACCCGGCTTCATGCAGCAAAGCAGCTGATTCGCTGCTTGCCCCTGATGGCTCCGGCTTGCTAGATTACGGCTCCCAAAACCGCCCATGGCCGATTCTGTCATGGGCACTTCGCCGCAAGCGTAAATTTCCCGCACCGGAGCGTGGCGCGCTCGCCACTGGAAGACATCGCATGTTCCTACGCCGCATACGTGGACTATTTTCCAACGATCTGTCGATCGACCTGGGAACCGCCAACACCCTGATCTATGCCCGTGACCAGGGCATCGTGCTCAACGAACCGTCGGTGGTGGCCATCCGCCACGACCGCGGGCGTGGTGGCAACAAGACGGTCGCCGCAGTTGGCGAATCGGCCAAGAAAATGCTTGGCCGGACCCCGGCGAACATCACCGCCATCCGGCCGATGAAGGAAGGCGTGATCGCGGACTTCACAGTCACCGAGAAGATGCTGCAGTACTTCATCCACAAGGTCCACGAATCCAAGATCATCCGCCCCAGTCCGCGCGTCCTGATCTGCGTGCCCTGTGGTTCCACCCAGGTCGAGCGTCGCGCTATCAAGGAATCGGCGGCCGGCGCGGGTGCGCGCGAGGTCTACCTGATCGAAGAGCCCATGGCGGCGGCAATCGGCGCCGGCCTGCCGGTGGACGAGGCACGCGGCTCGATGGTCCTGGACATCGGGGGCGGCACCTCGGAGGTGGCGATCATCTCGCTCAACGGCATCGTCTACTCCAACTCGGTGCGCATCGGCGGGGACAAGTTCGACGAGGCGATCATCAACTACATCCGGCGCAACTACGGCACCCTGATCGGCGAGGCGACCGCGGAGCGCATCAAGCAGAAGATCGGTTCCGCCTACCCGGGCAACGAGGTGCTGGAGTTGGAGGTCAAGGGTCGCAACCTCGCCGAAGGGATACCACGCAGCTTCACCATGACCTCCAATGAGGTGCTCGAGGCACTCCAGGAACCCCTCTCCGGGATCACCGATGCCGTGAAGAAGGCGCTCGAACAGACTCCGCCCGAACTGGGCGCGGACGTGGCCGAACGCGGCATCGTCCTGACCGGCGGCGGCGCCCTGTTGCGCGACCTCGATCGCCTGATCGAGGAGGAGACCGGACTGCCGGTGATCATCGCAGAGGACCCGCTCACCTGCGTCGCTCGCGGCGGTGGTCGCGCCCTCGAACTGATGGACGAACGCGGAGGCGATGCCTTCACCGTGGAGTGACCGAGTAGGCTGCTTGGTAAGCTGGGTAACACTCAGCCGATCCACAAGCGTCATCGGCAAGGCTTGCGCGCGAGTGCAACGCCGTATTGGCCAGGTAGCGGGGCGCTGAAAGTAACTGAACCTGCCAAGCAGCCCACTAGCGGAGGAGGGCACCATCAAGCCGATCTTTGCCCAAGGCCCGTCGCAAACGACACGGGTCCTGCTCGCCCTGTTCCTCTCAATCTTACTGATGGTGGTGGACCATCGCTTCCAGCACCTGCAGCAGATCCGGGAAACGCTCGCCTTCCTGACCTATCCGCTGCAGCTGGCGGCGGATTTCCCGGTGTCCGCAGGGCGCTGGGTGGAAGAGCTCACCCGCACCCGCAGCGAGCTGCAGGAGGAAAACCGGCGCCTGCATGAGCAGGCCCTGAAGGCTCAGGCCGACCTGCAGAAGCTCGAAAGCCTGCGGGCCGAGAACCTGCGCCTGCGCAACCTGCTGGATGCCTCCTACAAGGTCGGTGACCGGGTCCTGATCGCGGAGCTGTCCGGGGTCGACCTCGATCCCTACCGGCAACAGGTGGTGATCAACAAGGGCAGCAGCTCCGGAGCCTTCAAGGGGCAGCCGATCCTGGATGCCAAGGCGGTGATGGGGCAGATCATCCAGACCACCCCGTTTTCCTCCACGGTGCTGCTGATCACCGATCCCAACCACTCGATCCCGGTGCAGGTATTGCGTAACGGCCTGCGCACCATCGCGGTTGGCACCGGACGCATCAACGCGCTTGTGCTGCCCTATCTGCCAACCAACTCCGACATCCGCGTCGGCGACGAGTTGGTCACATCCGGGCTGGGCGGAAAATTTCCGGCCGGTTACCCGGTAGCCACCATCGCGCAGATCGACCGCTCCCCGGACAATGCCTTTGCCCAGATCACAGCCGCGCCGACCGCTCACCTGGATCGCAGCCGCGAGGTTCTGCTGGTGTGGCCGGTACCCTCCTCCCCGCCCTTTTCCGACGACGCCCGGGCGCAACAATGAACTCGCGCGGCGGCTGGATCATTGCGCTCACCTTCTGCGTCGCGCTGCTGCTGGTGATCCTGCCGCTGCCGGAATGGGCACGGATGTTGCGGCCGCAATGGGTCACCCTGGCGCTGATCTACTGGTGCCTGGCCCTGCCGCATCGCATCGGGGTCGGCACGGGCTTCCTCGTGGGTATTCTGCTGGACGTGCTGACCGGCACGCTGCTCGGGCAGCACAGCCTCGGCCTGTCCCTGGTTGCCTTCATCACGGTCGAGCTGCACGCGCGCATCCGCGTCTTCCCGCTGTGGCAGCAGTCGCTCGCGGTCCTGGTGTTGCTGTTGCTCGAACACCTGTTGGCGCTCTGGATCATGGGCGCCAGCGGGCGCACCCCACCGGGACTGGAATACTGGATCGTGCCCCTCGCCAGTACCCTGCTCTGGCCCTGGGTTTTCGTCACCCTGCGCAACATCCGGCGACGCTTCAAGGTGACCTGAGGGATGCAGATCAAGGATCACCTTCGCGAGGAGCAGGCCTTTCTCAGCCGCGCGATCATCGCCGCCCTGCTGGTCATCCTGGTACTGGGCGCACTGGTGGTTCGGCTGGCCCAGCTGCAGGTGGTCGAACATGCGCACTACACCACCCTGTCCAAGGACAATCGGGTCAAACTGGTGCCACTGCCGCCAACGCGCGGCCTGGTTTACGACCGCAACGGCATCCTGCTCGCCCTCAATCGGCCAGCGTACAGCCTGGAGCTGGTGCCCGAGCGGGTCGAGGGGGACATCGACGCCACCCTGGAACGTCTGGGTGAGTACATCGAGATCGGCGAGGACGACCTGGAGCGCTTCCACAAACTCAAACGTCGCAAGCGACGCTTCGATAGCGTCCCGGTGCGGGTCAATCTGGACCTGGAAGAGGCCGCCCACTTCGCCGTGGTCAGCCATCTTTTTCCGGGTGTGGACATCAAGGCGCAACTGCTTCGCCACTACCCCTTCGAAGAGGCCACCGCGCATGTGCTCGGCTATGTCGGGCGGATAAGCCGCCAGGACCTCGAGACCATCGAACATTCGCAGTACGCCGGCACCAGCCACATCGGCAAGATCGGCCTGGAGAAGACCTACGAGAGCATGCTGCACGGTTCGGTCGGGGTACAACAGGTCGAGGTCAACTCTGTCGGGCGGGTCGTACGGGTGCTCGAGGAGACGCCGCCCGTGCCGGGACAGGATCTCCACCTGCACCTCGATGTACGCCTGCAACAGATCGCGCTGGACGCCCTGGGCGACAACAATGGCGCCGTGGTGGCGCTCGACCCGAAGACTGGCGGCGTGCTGGTTCTGGCGAGCAAGCCGGGCTACAACCCCAACCTGTTTGTCGAGGGGATCAGCAGCAAGGCCTACCGGGCACTGCAGGGCAATCGCGACAATCCGCTCTACGACCGCGCCCTGCGCGGTCAGTACCCCCCCGGATCCACGGTCAAACCGTTCATCGGCCTGGCCGGACTCGAGACCGGTACCATGCGCTATGACACCAGCGTGTACTGTCCCGGCTTCTTTCAGCTTCCGGGACACGAACACAAGTACCGCGACTGGAAAAAGGGCGGCCACGGCCTGATGGACCTGGACACCGCGATCACGCAGTCATGCGACGTCTATTACTACAAGCTGGCCTACGAGATGGGTATCGACGCCATGAGTGAATTCCTGCAGCAGTTTGGCTTCGGAGAAAAAACCGGGATCGATCTCAGCGGCGAATCCTCGGGCATCCTCCCCTCGCGCGAATGGAAACGGAAAACCAAGCGTCAACCCTGGTACCCGGGCGAGACCGTGATCTCCGGAATCGGGCAGGGCTACTTCCTGACCACGCCCATCCAGTTGGCGGCGGCCACCGCGGCCTTGGCCAACAACGGCCATCTGATGTCGCCGCGCATCGTGGCTTTCAGCGAAACCCGGCCGGAATATGCCCGCACCCCGCTCTCGTCGAATGACCGGCCCATTCCAATCCAGTCGCAAGCCGACTGGGACGACGTACACAACGCCCTGCTGCACGTCGTGCAGGGCGCGCGCGGCACCGCCAGGCGGATTCAGACCGATTTCTATTCGATCGCCGGCAAAACCGGTACCGCCCAGGTCTTCAGCGTCGCGCAGGAGGAGGAGTACATAGAGGAGGAGGTTGCCAAGAAACACCGTGATCACGCCTTGTTCGTCGCCTATGCGCCGGCCGAGGATCCCCAGATCGCGATCGCCGTGGTGGTCGAGAACGGCGGCAGCGGTAGCGCAACTGCAGCGCCGGTCGCCCGCAAGGTGCTGGACGCCTACCTGTTGCCGCGCCTGTACGGAGAGGTCGCTGAACCCGCCGTACCCCGGGAGAATCCATCGTGAGCCTGTCCCTGCCCGACCTCGGGGACCTGACCCCTACCGACCCCAATCGGCGCCAGGGCGTGCTCGCGCGCATCCATCTCGACCTTCCGCTGCTGCTCGGCCTGGCCCTGATCTGCGCCTTCGGCAGCGTGATCCTGTATTCGGCCAGCGGTGAGAATGCCGCCCAGGTCGAGCGCCAACTGGTGCGCTTCGGACTCGCCTTCGTTGTGCTCGTCGGGGTAGCGCAGATTCGCCCGGAACAGCTGTATCGCTGGAGCCCCTGGCTTTACGTCCTGGGGACCCTGATGCTGATCGGGGTGCTCGCCTTCGGCGATGTCGGCAAGGGAGCGCAACGCTGGCTCGACCTGGGCGTGATCCGCTTCCAACCTTCCGAGATGGTGAAACTGGCAGTGCCGATGATGATCGCCTGGTATCTGGCCGACAAGGCGCTCCCACCCGCATCGTCACGTCTCGCGTTCGCGGCCGTGCTGATCGTGCTCCCGGTGCTGTTGATCGCCAAGCAACCGGACCTGGGGACCTCTCTGCTGGTCGCCAGCGCTGGCGTATTCGTGCTGTTCCTGGCCGGCATCAGCTGGCGCCTGATGGGCGGACTGCTGGCGCTGGGCGCGGCCGCCGCCCCCGTGTTGTGGCTCCTGATGCGCGACTACCAGAAACAACGTGTGTTGACCTTTCTCGACCCTGCGAAGGATCCGCTCGGTGCGGGCTATCACATCATCCAGTCCAAGATTGCGATCGGCTCGGGCGGCATCTGGGGCAAGGGCTGGCTCAACGGCACCCAATCGCAGCTCGATTTTCTGCCGGAGCGGCATACCGATTTCATTTTCGCCGTGCTGTCGGAGGAATTCGGCCTGGTGGGGGTGGTAACGCTGTTACTGTTATACCTGTTCGTCATTCTGCGAGGCCTGTACATCGCAACACGCGCCCAGGACACCTTCGGGCGCCTTCTGGCAGGCTCGCTGACCCTGGTGTTTTTCGTCTACCTTTTTGTCAATGCCGGCATGGTCAGCGGCCTGTTGCCGGTTGTCGGGGTTCCGTTGCCTTTGGTCAGTTACGGGGGCACCTCGCTGGTGACCCTCATGGCCGGCTTCGGTATGCTCATGTCCATTCACACGCATCGCAAACTGCTACCCCGATGAATCGAGCACTGCTGCTTGTACTTACGATCCTTCTCGTTTCGGCCGCAAGCGCCGAGCCGGAGAAACTGCGCAACGAATTCGTCCAGCGCATGGTGACCGAGCATGGCTTCGACGCCAGCGAACTCGAGGCCCTGCTGGACAGCGCCAAGGTCCGCCAGTCGATCCTGGAGGCGATCGCCCGACCAGCGGAAAAACGCCTCAACTGGAGTGAATACCGCAAGATATTCCTCACCCGCGAGCGTATCCGCGGTGGTCTCGACTACTGGAAACGCAACCGCGAGACCCTCGAGCGCGCGCGCGAGACCTTCGGCGTCCCGCCGGAAATCATCGTCGCGATCGTCGGTGTCGAGACGCGTTACGGCGGTTTCACCGGCCGCTACCGGGTGCTGGACGCGCTCAGCACGCTCGGCTTCCACTATCCGCCCCGGGCGACCTTTTTCCGCGGCGAACTCGAACACTTCCTGTTACTCAGCCGCGAGGAGGGTGTGGACCCGAGCGAGCCGCTCGGTTCGTATGCCGGCGCCATGGGACGGCCTCAGTTCATCCCCTCGAGCTACCGCGCCTACGCGGTCGACTTCGACGGCGACCGGAAACGCGACATCTGGCAGAACGATGCCGACGTCATCGGCAGCGTGGCGAGCTATTTCGCGCAGCACGGCTGGCGCAGCGACGAGCCGGTGACGCAACGGGTGGTGGACATCGGCCCCGAACACGAGCAACTGATCGCGGCCGGCTACAAACCCCACCAAACCGTGGCGGCGTTCGCAGACGCCGGCGTCCGCAGCAACCCGCCGCTACCGTCCGGGCTGGACGCCGCCCTGGTGGAACTCGAAACCGACGAAGGATCCCAGCACTGGCTGGTTTTGCCCAACTTCTACGTGATCACGCGCTACAATCGCAGCAAGATGTATGCAATGGCGGTCTATCAGCTCGCCGATGCGATCAAGCGACTACACACGCAGGGACAGGATGATTAAGAGAACCGTTCTGCTTGTCTCTATCGTCGGTTTGTTGGCCGGCTGCGGCGGAGGTCATTTTCGCGACGGGGCGCCCCGCGGCTATCCCGACCTGAGCAACACCCCGGACGCCGTCCCTCGTGCCGAACCCTACAAGCGGGCCAATATGCGGCCCTACACCATCTTCGGGAAGAGGTATCACCCGCTTAAATCCGCGCACGGCTTCGTGCAGCGGGGTGTCGCCTCGTGGTACGGGAAGAAGTTCCACGGCAACAGTACGGCCAACGGCGAACGCTACGACATGTACGCCATGACCGCGGCACACAAGCGCCTGCCCCTGCCAAGCTACGTGCAGGTGGTCAACCTGGAAAACGGCCGTGCCGCGATCGTGCGCGTCAACGACCGGGGGCCATTCCACGACAACCGCATCATTGACCTGTCCTATGCCGCCGCGAGCAAGCTGGGCATGATCGGCAAGGGCACCGCGCGCGTGGAAATCCGCGCGATCGATCCGGCGGCCCCGCGGGTGGCGCAAGCGCCACGCGAGAGCTTCGTACAGAGGGCCGAACGCGTCTTCGTCCAGGTGGGCGCCTTCGGCGACGAAGAAAATGCCAGACGTCTGGCCGAACGGCTCGCGCGTGAACTCCAGCGCAATGTCACGATCCAACGCTCGGGAGACTCGCAGGCGCCGTTGCACCGCGTGCAGATCGGTCCCCTCGCTTCGGTGGAGGTGGCCGATGAGGTCACCAGCACCCTGGAAGGACTCGCAATCAGCGGCGCAAAGGTCTTGCTGCGTTGAGCAATCGCCCTCGCAGGCAACGATCACGGCGTCAAACCCCATTGGCCTGTCAACACCGGGCCTCCAACCAAACTGCATTACCAATGAAGCTTTATCTCATTGCCATCGCGCTTATCCTGACTCCCCTGTTTGCCACGGCCGCACCGGTGCCGACGCCGCCGGCCATCGAGGCCACGGGCTACCTGTTGATCGACATGCAAAGCGGCCGCGAGCTGGTTGCTCTGGACAAGGATCAGCGCCTGGAGCCCGCCAGCCTGACCAAGATCATGACCGCGCACGTCGTGTTCGAGGAACTGGCGCAAGGCAACCTCAAACTGGAGGACATGGTGACGGTCAGCGAAAAGGCTTGGCGGGAGCCGGGCTCGCGCATGTTCATCGAGGTCGACACGCGGGTATCGGTGGAGGACCTGCTGCGTGGACTGATCATTCAGTCCGGCAATGATGCCGCGGTCGCCCTGGCAGAGTACATCGCGGGCAGCGAGGATGCCTTCGCCAATCTCATGAACAAGCATGGCGCACGCATGGGGCTGACCGGCACGCATTTCACCAACGCCACCGGGCTGCCCGACCCGGACCACTACACCACGCCGAGCGACATCGCCAAGGTCACGATTGCGACCATCCGCGACTACCCGGAGTACTACCGCCTGTATGCCGAAAAGGAGTTCACCTTCAACAATATCCGCCAGCACAACCGCAACAACCTGTTGTGGCGCGACGATAGCGTGGACGGGGTAAAGACGGGACACACCGACTCGGCAGGCTACTGCCTGGTGGCATCAGCCGAACGTGAGGGCATGCGCCTGATTTCGGTGGTGATGGGCACCGACAGCTCGAAAGCCCGCCTCAAGCAGAGCCAGGCACTGCTGAACTACGGTTTCCGGTTCTACGAAACCCACCCCGTATACCGGGCGGGCGAGCCCCTGGCGCAGGCCCGCGTATGGATGGGCGAGCAGGAAAACGTGCCCCTGGGAGTGAAAGAGGACCTGTTCGTCACCATACCGCGCAACCGCTTCGACAAGCTGGCGGCGCGCAGTGAACTCGCCCCCGGCATCGAGGCTCCCGTGGACAAGGGCCAGATTCTCGGCGAGGCCATCATCGAACTCGACGGTGAGACAGTCGCACGCACTCCCCTGGTGGCGCTCACGGACATGCCCGAGGGCGGCCTGTGGCGGCGCGCCGTGGACACGGTCACGCAGTGGCTGGAGTGAACCTGCCGGTCTATCTCAACGGGCAGTTGGTCGCGCGCGAAGAGGCCTGCCTGCCGATCACCGACCGGGGCCTGTTGTTCGGTGACAGCGTTTACGAGGTGATACCGGTTTTCCGCGGCGCAGCGTTTCGCCTGCGGCAACACCTCGACCGCCTGCAGCGCAGCCTGGACGCGATCCGCCTCGCCAACCCGCTCAGCCGGGAGGCCTGGCTGAAGGCGATCGCCAGCCTGTACGAACCCACCGCCGGCGCCGATCTTGCGATCTACGTGCAAGTGACCCGGGGCGCGTATCCGACCCGCGCGCACCGGATGCCGCAGGCTACGAGCCCGAACGTGATCGCGTTCGCCAGCCCGATTCCCGCGCGCGACCCGGACAGTGCAAACCCCGGCCTGCGCGCGATCACTTTGAATGACATCCGCTGGCACCGCTGCGACATCAAGAGCACCAATTTGCTGCCCAATGTGCTGGCGCAGGCGGAGGCACAGCAACGCCAGGCCGAGGATGTGATCTTTGTGCGCGATGGCAGGGCCCTGGAAGGCTCCGCGAGCAACCTTTTCATTGTCCTGGATGAGCTGCTCTTGACCCCACCCAAGTGCGACGAAATACTCCCCGGGATCACGCGCGAACTGGTCCTGGATCTGGCGCGGGATGCCGGTATCGCGCATGCCGAGGCGGGCATCGACGAAGCCGAACTCGCGCGAGCGGAGGAAATCTGGCTTACCAGCTCGACCCGCGAGATCGTCCCGGTGGTGCAGCTGAACGGGGAACCGGTCGGTCAGGGCAAGCCGGGGCCGCATTGGCAGCGGATGGACCAGCTGTATCAAGCCGCGAAGGAGCGCAATCGACTTGCAGCGTTCAGCGGAAACAGACATGAAAACTAGACAGCAAAACCCGGACGCACCAGGGTTCCAGTTTCCCTGCGACTACCAGGTCAAGGCAATGGGACTGGACGATGGTGAATTCCGCGACACCGTCATCGAGATCCTGAGCGACCATTGCACGGTCGACGCCGGACGCATCTCCTGCCGTGCCAGCGCCAACGGCAAGTATCTCTCTGTGAGCGTCACGATCCAGGCCGAGAGCCGCGAACAGCTGGATGCGATCTATGACGCCCTCACGGCGCACGAAAAGGTGTTGATGCGCCTGTGAGCGCCCCTCCGCTGCTGCGGGTACGCCAGCTTGGCCGGCGCGACTACCGCGAGACCTGGGAGGCCATGCGCGCCTTCACCGAGCAGCGCACCGCCGCCACGCCGTCGGAACTCTGGGTCCTGGAGCACGAGCGGGTCTTCACCCAGGGACAGGCCGGACGCGCCGAACACCTGCTCGACCCCGGCGACATCCCGGTCATCCAGACCGACCGCGGGGGCCAGATCACCTATCACGGCCCCGGGCAACTGGTGATGTACCTGCTGCTTTCCCTGCGCGAGACCGGGCTCGGGGTGCGTTCCCTGGTGAGCGCCATGGAAAACAGCGTGATCGACCTGCTCAGCGAGCACGGCGTGCAAGCGGAGGCCCGCCCGAACGCACCTGGCGTGTACGTCGCGGACGCCAAGATCGCCGCGGTGGGACTGCGCGTGCGGCGCGGCTTTACCTACCACGGCCTCTCGTTCAACGTGGACATGGATCTCGAACCCTTTACCCGCATCAACCCCTGCGGCTATCGCGGACTGCCGGTCACCCAGGCGCGCGAAACCGGGATTACGCAATCGCCGGAACAACTGGCGCCGGCATTGATACAACACTTCTGCCGTCATACCGGCTACCAGATCGGAAACCCCCGAAAATCCGCTAGCAGTCTGTCGGACTGAGGATGGCAAGCTCAAGGAAAAACCGTACGCGCCGATTCATGCACGAGAACCACACAAGGATCCGCCGCCCGCATGAATCACCGCCTGAGCACCAATATGCACGCCATCCAGGGCGAACTGCCCGATGGCAGCCGGGGCTCGGCCCACACCGATCCACAGCAGGCCTTTTTCGTACTCGCGGACGGGATCGGTCCGCTGGCTCCGGCACGCGCAGCCGCCAGCCGGCTCGCAGTCGATAGCGTGCGCCAGGAACTGCGGCGGCGCGCCAGATGGACTCCCCTGCGAGCGCGCCGCACCGCAGCGACACCCACCCTGGCCGCCCTGTCACGGGCGGTACAGGAGGCACACCGCGTGCTGCACGCGCAAGCGCATACCGATGCCGCGCTGGAAATCATGCGCAGCACCCTGCTGATCGGCTCGCTGCAAGCGGACCATTGCATCTGCGCGGCCATCGGGGATTCACGCCTGTACCGCTTCAGCGAAGGCAGGCTGGCCCAGATCACGCGGCATCAGAGTCTCGGCGGACAACCGGCCGCCGAGGGCTTTCTCGAGCCCGGAGATGAACGCGCCGGCAAGCACGACCATCGCCACAGTGCCGCGATCGGAGGCCGGGTCCTGCCCTCGATCCAGCAATACCGGGTACCCTTCCGCAAAGGTGATATCCTGATGGCCTGCAGCAACGACCTGTGCGCAAATACGCCGGACGCCCGGATTGAAGCAATCCTGCAGCATGCTAACGGCACGCAGGACCTCGTGAGCCGCCTCGCGGGTCAACACCCGCAAACACCGCTGGTCGTCGTCCGCCACGAGGCCGACCCGGCTAAACCCCGCCCAGACCGCACTCATCCTGTCCGGACCGAGTGGAGGCAGATGTGTCACAGTTACGCCTGAGAAAGGATCATCCCGCCAGCGAAGACCCCGTCCCCGACACCGCCGGGGCCGAAGTGCAATCCACGAAGGCTTTGCCCAACAGGCAGCCCGAACCGCCGCAGGGGGCCTGCACCAAAGTGACTGAAATTCACTTCACGGCCAAAGCCGAGCAGCTGCAGATGGAACGATCCGAGGCCCGGTCGCGCCGGCACGGGCTGTGGCAGCGATTCAGGGACTGGCTGGACATCTGATGCCGTCGCAAGCCAAAGCGATGCCAGATCAGCGAAGCAAGGGCTGATTTATTCAGGGAAATCCTGGCGCGCCAGCCGTTACAATCGGCGCATGAAAACGATCGACCTCAATGCCCCATCGCGGGCCACTCCGGATACCCATCAGCGCGGCCAGGACAAGCTCAGCCGCATTCCGGTCAAGGTGGAGCCAAGCACCGAGATGCCGCGCAAACCCGCCTGGATCCGCGCGCGTGTGCCTACCGGGCCGGGCGTGACCCGAATCAAGCGCATCCTGCGCGAACGCGGCCTGTCATCGGTGTGCGAGGAAGGGCAATGCCCCAACCTCGGCGAATGCTTCAGCCACGGGACCGCCACGTTCATGATCATGGGCGACATCTGCACCCGGCGTTGCCCGTTCTGCGACGTGGCACACGGCAAGCCGCGCCCGCTCGAGGCAGACGAACCAGGCCAGCTGGCCGCGGCCATCCGCGAGATGGGCCTGAGCTACGTGGTGATCACCTCGGTCGACCGGGATGACCTCAGAGACGGCGGCGCCGGGCATTTCGCGGAGTGCATCCGGGTCACCCGCGAGCTGTCTCCGGAGACCACCATCGAGGTCCTGGTGCCGGACTTCCGTGGGCGCATGCAAACCGCCCTGGACGCCCTGCGCGAGGCTCCGCCGGATGTCTTCAACCACAACCTCGAGACGGTCCCGCGCCTGTATCGCAAGGCCCGCCCGGGGGCCGATTATCACTGGTCGCTGCAGCTGCTGGCGCGATTCGGCGAGCAACACCCGGATGTCCCGACCAAGTCCGGCATCATGCTCGGGATCGGCGAGACCTTCGAGGAGATCGAGCAGGTGATGCGCGACCTGCGCAAACACGGCTGCAGCATGCTGACCCTCGGCCAGTACCTGCAACCGAGTCGCGACCACCTCGCGGTGGAGCGCTTCCTGACACCCGAGGAGTTCGAGCAGCTGCGCATCCTGGGCGAGTCACTCGGCTTTTCCAATGTCGCCAGCGGGCCCATGGTGCGCTCGTCCTACCACGCGGACCTGCAGGCAAACCCGCTCCTCGGCGATACCTGATATGCCGCTTCGGCAAGCAGTGGAAAGTGAGACAAGCCGGCAACTCTGAGCAGGGAAGAGGAAAAACCGCCATGCAAGACCCCATCAGCAGCGAAAGCATCGCCCATTTCCGTCAGCCGCTGGAAGACCACCCGGTGTATGCCGCGGTGTCGACCCTGCGGGACCTGCGTCTGTTCATGCAGCACCACGTCTACTCGGTATGGGATTTCATGTCCCTGATCAAATACCTGCAGGCCCGGATTGCACCCACGCGTTACCCCTGGGTACCGCAGGGCGACGGGGATGTGCGTCGTTTCATCAACGAACTGGTTCTGGAGGAAGAGTCGGACGAGTCGGGCGATGGCGAGCACTTCTGCAGTCACTTCGAGCTCTACCTCGGGGCGATGGAGGAGATCGGCGCGGACACCTCGGTAGCGCGGCGCTTCGTCGCCACCGTCGCCGAACAGGGCCTGGAGGCGGGGCTGGCCTTGCCGGACGTACCGGCGCCGTCCGCGGCTTTCACCCGCACCACCTTCCGCTTCATCGAGTCGGGGCATCCGCACGAGGTGGCCGCCGCGCTCGCCCTGGGACGTGAGCACATCATCCCCTGCATGTTCCGCGCGATCCTCGAGCGCACCGGGGTTTCACCCCAGGACGCCCCGATCTTCCATTATTACCTGAACCGCCACATTCACCTGGACGAGGATTTTCACGCGCCCCTGTCCCTGCGGCTGCTCAACGGGCTGTGCGCGGACGGGCAGCAACGACAGCAGGCGGAGCGCGCAGCGACCGGGGCAGTGTCCGCGCGGGTGGCCTTCTGGGATGGGGTCTACGCGAGACTGCGCGCACCGGATTGATCAGGCCGGAAGCGGCGGGGGCTCGGGTCAGGCCGCCAGGCTCTGCAGGCGACGGTAGGTCTCCTGCAGGATACGGGCGTCACCACTGGCGCGATGACGGCGCAGCGAAAGATCGCGCACGACCGCCTCCTTGGTTCGATCCCAGCGCGCCATCTGAGTGTCGCTCATCAGATCACGCAGCGATGCCAGCTGAAATGTCTGCGGCTGATGCACCGCGTCAAACAATTTTCCGAGCCAGCTCAGATCGAACGACCAGGCATCGCTGTAGACCGTCTTGCCATGCAGCAGTTCGTTCAGGCGCCAGGCGATCTCGGAGATGGAGCGTCCATTGGACAACAGGATATCGCGCGTGATGCCATGCACGCGTTCCGCATCCGGATCCCAATTGGTCCAGGTACGGTGAGGCGCAACCAGGAAACAGTGCGGCGTGCCATCCGGCAGGACCAGACCGATCTCGATCGGGTAGCTGCCCCTGCCAAACCCTGATGCCTCGATGTCCATGATGATGGGTGCCATCGAAAAAGCCCTTTTCCCCAATGAATGGCTCTGCAAGCGGCCGGAAAGGGGAAATCTTTACCCTTGTGCGCGGCTATGCAGCGCTCACTTCGCTTCGTCGAGGTGGCTGTCGTAGCGCTCCATGAGGTAACACAGGCAATCCTGGCGGATCACGCTGACGTCGGCGGTGAGCATGGATGGCATGACCGCACGGCGGGTGCGCAGATGGCCCTGTTCGACCTCGAAGTAGTCCTCGCCCACCGCCACGTCATTGTCATCGCGCACCTTGAAGGGGAGGCCCTCGGCCTCGTTGACCCTGCCAAGGCTGGTGCCAATGGGCAGCTCGCGGAAGTTGAGGCGCTCCAGGTCGCGCAGAAAATCGATGTTATAGCCGTTTTCACCGAAACCGAACGAGATCTCCGGCGGGATCTTGACCACCGCCACCGTGTGGAACAGGTCGATGTCGCGTGCGGGCAGCGCATGCTCGGGCAACTCGGCGAGGTGCAGGCAGGCATCCAGGTAATCCTCGGCATGCCGAGTGCCGTGCTCCTGGCCCACCTTGCCGCATTCGAGCGTGACCGAGGGACCGAGTGCCGCCATCGCCATGGAGGTCACCCCGCGAGGGCGCGAAAAATACACCACGGTGCGGGAGAACAGGGTCGCGAGGTGCAGGGCCTGGTTTTCAAGGACATTGAGGCAGGCGTAGTGCGGATTGAGGCCGGTATTGTTGTGCACGTCCACCGAGGCGAAGATCTCGCGCTCCGCCATGCAATCGAAGACCGCGCGCATCAGGTCGACCTCCGGCCCCTGCTGAACCTCGCCACCCGGCCAGACCCGGTTGAAATCCGCCTGCCCCGGCAGATGTCGCAATCCCTGGGCCGCCGCCTCGGTGTTGGCGACGAACAGGCTCAGGGCGCGCGGCAAATCGAGTTCGCCATCGATCACATAGCGACGCAGCAGCCGCCGGACAGCGTCCCAGCCGGTGGTTTCATTGCCGTGCATGAGCACGGATACGAACAGCGCCGGCGAGCGCCTGCCCGGCATGTGAATCAGGGTCGGTCCGCCGAGTTGATCGTGCAGCTGGGTCGCATCCACCTGCAGCAGGTGCAGGGGCAATTCCGTCAATTCCGTCAATTCCCGAAACATATTCAAATCCGCCATTCGTGTACCGGCCTCCCGGCCGCCTGTTGTTCTGTATAAGCCTGCACCAGCGCGCGCCAGTCACGCCCGTGGCGGTCGACCCATGCGGTTTGCCAGGCCGAACCGGTCTGCCCGCTCTCGACCCGGCGGGCAATGATACCGGTCCATTGTCTAGCCTCCTGGCGACCGATACCGACGCTCTCCAGTCCCTGTTGCGAGCGGGGGATCAGGACGTCGCTCAGCAACTGCTGCAGCGGACCCTCCCATCCCCCCTGCCAGTGGACCTGAGCCGCCAGGCCCGACCTGGCCGCCGCATAGAAACTGGCCCGCGCCAGCTCGAAGGGGAGCAGTTGCTCGTCTCCGCCGGCATCCTGCATCAGGTCCATCATCAGGCCCACGAAAAAAGCGGTATCCGCGACGATATCCAGGGCGCTGGTGCCAGCCGCCACCACCCGGTGCTCGATGCGGTAGTGCGGCCGCCCGGATTCGTCGAACCCGACCAATGGCCGATTCCAGCGCCACACCGTGCCATTGTGCAGGCGCAGGTGCGCCAGCTGCTCCGGCGGCGCATCCACCAGGTCAGGCAGCAGCACCGGGTAGCGCTCGAGGTTGGCGGTAAAACACTCCATGATGCTATCGCGCGCGTAGCGTATGCCGAAAGTGACCCGCCGTGAGTAGTCGGACCCGCCAACTGCAACGGCCTGTTCAAAAAGGGGGATACGGGTCTCCTGCCACAGGCGATGCTGCAGGAAGAAGGGCGAATTCGCCCCCACCGCGACCATCGCGGCGGAGATGATCTTGGCGGTATTGAAGGCGCGCACCGCATGCTCACTGCCAACCTGCAAGTGAATCTGCAGCGAGGTGGTCGCCGACTCGAGCATGACGTCCTGGTGGCGATGGCGCAGGGTTTCCTGGCCCTCGATGCACAGCTCGATCGGGCGACCCTCGCGCAGGCGGAAGACCTGCTCGTTGAGGGCGTGATAGCGCGACATCGCGGAGATATTGCCGAGATTCAGATGTTCCCCACCCACCGTGGGCAGGATGCCGATGCTGAGCGCCTGCATGTCCAGCGAGCGCGCCGCATCCTCGCAGCGCTGCCAGCGGCGCAGCAGGGAGGTGTGCATGCGGTCGAACATGCCCGGCGAAAAGTCGAGCGGGGTATCGTTGATTTCGAAATTGAAACGCGCCAGCTCCGGCACAACCTGCGGATCGCCCAATCGCTCCAGAAACGCCTGGTTGCGCGGTGCCGGCATACCCTCCGCATCCACCAGCCAGCCCTCGAGCTCGAAGCCGAGCCGGAACGGTTGCTCGCGCAGCAGGCCGTCGGCCTCCCAGGTGGCGAGCAGGGTCGTCTCCGCTTCCAGGCGGCGCCGGAACTCGGCAAACGCCTCGGCATCGAAAACGACCTCGTGAATCTCCTGTCCCATTCGTTTCAGCCTAGCATCTAGATTGGTGAGTCAGAAGTTCCGCATCCGCGTGACCTCAATCCAGGTCACGCCCTCTGAGCTGCTGATCGAGCGCCGCCAGCCTCTGCGGCGTCCCGATATCCCACCATGCCCCGGGGTGATGGATGCCGGAAACGCGACCGGCGGCCATCGCCTCGCGCAGCAGCGGTGCAAGCGGAAAGGCCGCAGGCTCACAGCCGGCGAAGAGTTCCGTGCGGTAGACACCCACACCGGAGAAGGTCAGGCGCACATCACCACGGCTGGATACACGCCCCTGCTGGAGGGCGAAATCCCCTTCCGGATGATGTGCGGGATTGTCCACCAGGACCAAGTGTGCGAGATCCTGCTCGGCAATCTGCAATGCGGCCAAGTCGATGTCGCACCAGACATCCGCATTGACCACCAGGAACGGCGATGCCGCCAATAGCGGCAGGGCCCTGAAGATGCCCCCGCCGGTCTCGAGCGCCCGGCCCTCGCCTTCAGCCGAATAACTTATCCGCAAGCCCCAGGTCGCACCCGAGCCGATACGCTTTTCGATCTGTTCGCCAAGATGGGCATGGTTGATGACCAGATGGCGTACGCCCGCGGCCGCGAGCCGCTCGATATGCCAAACAATCAGTGGCTTTCCACCAACCTCGAGGAGCGGCTTGGGGGTGTGATCGGTGAGAGGGCGCATGCGCTCGCCGCGCCCGGCGGCGAGAATCATGGCGGTGCGGATCGGTGTTTCAGTCAATGCCGTAAAAATGCACTGCGGAGCCGCTGGATGGAAAAAGGGGTCGGAGTCAGGCCTGACTCCGACCCCTGCACAAGGCCATCGACCCCGATCGAATTATCCCTTCGACTTCATCGCGTCGAAGAACTCCTGGTTGGTCTTGGTTGCCTTGAGTTTGTCATACAGGAACTCCATCGCAGCCAGCTCATCCATGGGATGCAGTATCTTGCGCAGGATCCATATCTTCTGCAGTTCCTTTTCCGGAATCAGCAGTTCCTCACGACGGGTCCCGGAGCGGTTGATGTGGATCGCCGGGTAGACGCGCTTCTCGGCGATGCGACGGTCCAGGTGCACTTCCATGTTGCCGGTACCCTTGAATTCCTCGTAGATCACGTCATCCATGCGCGAGCCGGTCTCGACCAGCGCGGTGGCGATGATGGTCAGAGAGCCGCCTTCTTCGACATTACGCGCAGCGCCGAAGAATCGCTTCGGTTTCTGCAGGGCATTGGCGTCCACGCCGCCGGTGAGCACCTTGCCGGAAGACGGGATCACGGTGTTGTAGGCGCGCGCCAGGCGGGTGATGGAATCGAGCAGGATTACCACGTCGCGCTTGTGCTCGACCAGGCGCTTGGCCTTTTCGATGACCATCTCGGCCACCTGCACGTGGCGCGCTGCCGGCTCGTCAAAGGTCGAGGCAATGACTTCGCCACGCACCGAGCGCGCCATCTCGGTGACCTCCTCCGGGCGCTCATCGATCAGCAGGACGATCAGGTAACAGTCCGGGTGGTTGAGCGCGATCGACTGCGCGATGTTCTGGATCAGCATGGTCTTGCCGGCCTTCGGCGGTGCGACGATCAGGCCACGCTGGCCCTTGCCGATCGGCGCCACCAGCTCGATGGTGCGCGCTGTGATGTCTTCGGTGCTGCCATTGCCCATTTCCAGTTCGAACTTCTTGTTCGCAAACAGCGGTGTGAAGTTCTCGAACAGGATCTTGTTCTTGGCGTTCTCCGGCTTGTCGAAGTTGATCTCGTCAACTTTGAGCAGCGCGAAATAACGCTCGTTATCCTTCGGCGGGCGGATCTTGCCGGAGATCGTGTCGCCGGTACGCAGACCGAAACGCCGGATCTGGCTGGGAGAGACGTAGATGTCGTCCGGACCCGCGAGATAGGAGGAATCGCCCGAACGCAGAAAGCCGAAACCGTCCTGCAGTATCTCGAGCACCCCGTCACCGTGGATGTCCTCGCCCTTCTTGGCGTGCGCCTTGAGGATGGCAAAGATCAGGTCCTGCTTGCGCGAGCGACCCATGTTTTCGATCTTCATCGAGCTGGCGAGATCCTGCAGCTCGGGGACGGGCATTTTCTTGAGTTCGGTGAGGTTCATAACAGTCTGCGGCTTACATGTGGGAAGGGGGAAAACTGACCAGGCGCAAGAGGCGCGTGGGGGGGCAGAGCCAAAGAGGAAAGGACGCCGGAATCGGCAGTCAGGAGAATTCTAGCACGGGTTTCGAGGAGATCCAGCCCGGCGACCGGGGCGCAGCGACAGCGCCCCGGTCCCAGAGACTCTAGGTGTTGCTGTCGATGAACGCGGTCAGCTGCGACTTGGAGACCGCACCCACCTTGGTCGCCTCGACTTCACCCCCCTTGAACAGCATCAGCGTGGGGATGCCCCGAATGCCGTAACGCGGCGGCGTCTGCGGGCTTTCATCGATATTGAGCTTGGCGATCTTTACCTTGCCCTCGTACTCGTCAGCGATTTCATCGAGCACCGGCGCGATCATCTTGCACGGTCCGCACCAGTCGGCCCAGTAATCCACGAGCACCGGTATCCCGGATTGCAGAACTTCACTTTCGAAGGTGTCGTCCGTCACCTGAACGATCTTTTCACTCACTAGAAAGTCTCCAGAGTCGATGATTGATAACCCGGATTGTCGCATGCGACAGGGTCTGAATAAGGTAAGGGTCGCGCGACCGATCGGCGTCAGCGACAACGGGTTTTGGCGCAACTTGCGCGCAACTGCCCCAATTGGAGCCCATCGCCCCCCCGTTTTCAAGCCCGGAGGGGATCATTTCCGGTATGCTTGCGCGTCATGAGCGATAAACACCTGACCAAAACGCGTTTCGACTCCTTCCCCTTCTCGACATCCATCCTCGAAGGCCTGCAGGAAGCCGGCTTCGATTACTGCACCCCGATACAGGCAGCGACTCTCCCCTTGGCGCTCGACGGTCAGGATGTCGCAGGCCAGGCGCAGACAGGTACCGGCAAGACTGCGGCCTTCTTGCTCGCGACGCTCCACATGCTCGATCGTGAACCCGCGGATGAGCGGCGTCGCGCCAATCAGCCAAGGGCATTGATGGTGGCACCGACACGCGAACTGGCGATTCAGATTCACAAGGACGCCTGCCTGCTCGCATCGCATACCGGGCATCACGTGCGCGTCGTCTACGGCGGGACCGGCTACGAAGAGCAACGCAAGGCACTCGGGGACGGCGTGGATATCCTGATCGGGACGCCTGGCCGGCTGATCGATTACTTCAAGCAACATGTCTACGATCTGCGCGCGATCCAGGTGCTGGTCCTGGACGAGGCGGATCGCATGTTCGATCTCGGCTTCATCAAGGACATCCGCTACCTGTTGCGGCAATGCCCCGGCCCGGATCAGCGCCTCAGCATGCTGTTTTCCGCGACGCTCTCCTACCGCGTGCTCGAACTCGCCTACGAGCACATGAACAACCCCAAAAAGGTGGTGATCGAACCCGAGCAGGTCACCGCGGACCGCGTGCGCGAAGTCGGCTATATGGTCGCCAACGAGGAGAAGATTCCGCTCCTGATCGGGCTGCTCAACCGCCTCGAGGATGCGCGTTCGATCGTGTTCATCAACACCAAGCGCGAAGCCGACCGGGTCTGGGGTTTTCTCGAGGGCAACGGCCACAAGGCGGCCATCCTGTCCGGAGACGTACCGCAGAAAAAGCGCGAAAAACTGCTGCAGATGTTCGCGGACAACGAGGTCTCTGTGCTGGTCGCCACGGACGTGGCCGCGCGCGGCCTGCACATCCCTGGGGTGACCCACGTGTTCAACTACGACCTGCCGGACGATTGCGAGGACTATGTGCACCGGATCGGCCGGACAGCGCGTGCTGGCGCCGAGGGGGATGCGGTCTCTTTCATCTGCGAGACCTATGCCTTCTCGCTGCCGGAGATCGAGGACTTCATCGGCCACAAGGTGCCGATCGAACCGGTCAACAACGAAATACTCGCCGCAATCGATCCAGCCAGTCGGGTGCGCATCGAACGCAAGCGACGCCCGCCGCGCCCCCATGGCAAGGGCGGCGACGGACGCGGCAAACCCCGCCAACACCGATCCTCGCACAACAAGCCCAAGCGACACTCAGAACGCTGAACGCGTTCGCCCCTGCAAAAAATTCCTGACCGGCTATATTGGTCTCTTAAGCTGCGTAGGAAGAGACTTCGTTCGCGAGCGGGTTAGACGCGATTCGTCTTTTGCCTGCCAGGCACCGACCCGAGCACGGAATAGCGACGCGCAGCCAATGGGCGCTACGAGCCGACAGTACGTGGCAACGCTTGCAATGTAGCCGCATACCCGCCCTGCCCGCAGTCATTCGGGGCGCGCTACCGAGGCATGTATGAGCGGATCGGAATCCAGGGTTTGGCAACGGCTGGGGCTCGGGAGCTACCGTGGCCGTTATATCTGGTTGACCGTCTCGCTCAGCATTGCGCTTCTGGTCATAGCGCTCACCGCACAGCAGGCGGTCCGCAAGAACACCCAAGAGACAAGCCAGCGGGCCAGCCTGTACGCCTCCGCCATCAGCGATGTCACCGAGGCAGGCCACCAACTGCATGTCTTGCAGGAGGGCTTGCTCAGCTTTTCGCTCGACCCCGGGGAGATCGGGCAGGATCGCATTCACGCCATCACTGCCGACTTGCAGCTCAGCCTGGCGCACCTCGCGCAAGAGCCCGGTCCGGGCGTACCCGGCTACTCGGGGACCGTGGAACTGCTGATCAACGATGGCCAGGAACTGCGGCGCTGGGTCGGCGAGATGATCGCGGTACGCCTCGACCCCGCCCAGTGGGTGCCCGCCAGCCGCACCATGCAGGAGCAGCTCCTGCCCCAGGTTGAAATCGTCTCTTCCACGCTACAGGAAATGGATCACCTGCTGGCCGATATCCCGGTAACAGAAGCGCTGCGTTTGAAAACCGCGGCATTGCGCATCCACTGGTTGAAAGTCGTTGGGGAGATGCGCCTGATGGTGGCCAACCGATTCGGCGCCTTTTCCCTCGACAGCGGGCAGGCAGTCCGGAATCGGGCCCAGGCCCTCGATATCCACCTGCAACAGTTTCAGCACGACCTCGACCAGGTGACCCGCCTGGCCGGGGAGCGCAACTTCGTGTTTGTTCTGGACCGGATCGCGCTCCTGCAGGAAGCAGTAAACCAGTGGTCACGCGCCTACCAGCAACTGCGGGTGCTGATCAGCCGGGAGGACTGGCGCCAGGACCTGTTGTTGCTCAACACCCAGATCGATCCGCTCACCCGGCACATGGCGCAGCGCCTGAATACACTGCGCGTGCAACTGCAAACCGGGACCCAGGGACAGCTGATGCTGCTTACGGGGCAGGCCGAGTCCCTTGCCATGAGCATCGGTTGGCTCAGCGCGGTCCTTATCGGCCTGTTCGCGCTGGGATACCTGGCCTTTCAGCGTTGGCTGCTGAACCCCATCGAGCACATCTCCGAACAGCTGCTGCGCGAGGGCAGCAGCCTGCAGGACGAGATCCCGACCCGCCTGCCGGCGGTCAAGGAGACCCGGCGACTGATGCAGTCCTTCTCGGAGATGCATGCACAGGTGCGCGCACGCGAACGCCGCCTCGATTACATGGCCTACCATGACCCGCTGACCGGCCTGCCCAACCGCGTGCTGTTCCACGAGCGCCTCGATGACGCCCTGCACAATGAACTCCCGAGGGGACATGACGTCGGCGTGCTGTTTCTGGACCTGGATCGCTTCAAACAGATCAACGACACGCACGGCCACCTGGTGGGCGATAAATTCCTGATCGAGGTCGCACGCCGCTTGCGAAGCACCTTCCGCAGCGAGGACCTGGTGGCGCGCCTGAGCGGGGATGAGTTCGCCATCCTGCTGCAGCGCTTCGGCCAGATCCACGAGATGTCGTTTCTGGCCAAAAAGGCGATCGACGCGCTCGCGGCACCGTACGAGATCGACGGCGCAAGCTTCCGCAGCAGCGCCTCGGTCGGCATGAGTGTCGCCCCGGTGCACGGCGACACCGCTGAGAGGCTGATTCAGCAGGCCGATACCGCGATGTATCACGCCAAGGCGAACGGTCGGTCCAAATTCGCGGAGTTCTCCGCCGAAATGCTGGAGCAGTCAGCCACCCAGCTGGCCCTGGAGAACGACCTGCACAAAGCCTTCCTCGAGAGGGAATTCCAACTGTTCGCGCAGCCGGTCGTGGACTGCCAGTCGCTCAGGCCCTACGCGCAGGAATGCCTGATCCGCTGGCGGCACCCGGAGAAAGGCCTGCTGTTACCGATCGACTTCCTGACCACGCTCGAGGACATGGGGCTGATGCGGGATTTGACCGACTGGATACTGGATCAGCTCGAACAGACGCGCGCCACGCTCGACATGGCATACACCATCAACCTGTCGGCGCTGCAACTGAACGATGCCGGCTTTCTTTCCCACCTGCAGGAACGCATACGCTCGGGCGAGATCCGGGCGCAAAACCTGATCATTGAAATCACCGAAGACACGCTCAGTGACGACCTCGATCGGATCACCCTGCAGCTCTCCGACCTGCAGGCCATCGGCGTACGCATCGCCCTGGACGACTTCGGCACCGGCCAGGCATCCCTCAGCCACCTGCGCGCATTCCCGTTCGACACGGTCAAGATCGATCGCAGCTTCGTGCGCGACATTGCCGAGGACCATCAGGACGCCGACCTGATCCGGGCCATCATCCGCCTGGCGCACACCTTGGGCATAGAGGTGGTCGCCGAGGGCGTGGAGACACGCGAACAACATGCCTTCCTGCGGGCCGAGGGTTGTGACCTGGTGCAGGGTTTCCTGCTGGGGCGCCCCGCCCCCCTGCCCCAGGAACGGGGCAAGATCCTGGCCTTCAGCAGCTGAGGCCGGCAAGCAGGGGCTTATCCGGCGGTTGAGCTCAGGCCTCGGCGGCGGTCTCGGCGTGATAGCCGACCACGCGCTCGACCTCGTTCTTTGAACCCAGGATCACCGGGACCCGCTGGTGCAGATCCTTGGGGGCGATCTCCATGATGCGCTCGCGTCCGGTGCTGGAGGCGCCCCCTGCCTGCTCAACGATGAAGCTCATCGGGTTGGCCTCGTACATCAGGCGCAGCTTGCCCTCGGTTCCCGTGGCCTTCATCTTGTCGTCGACCGGGTACATGAAGATGCCGCCACGCGTCAGGATACGATGCACCTCAGCCACCATGGAGGCGATCCAGCGCATATTGAAGTCCTCGCCGCGCGGTCCTTCGGTGCCGGCCAGGCACTCATTCACGTAGCGCTGCACGGGCGCCTCCCAGAAACGCATATTGGAGGCGTTGATCGCGAACTCGCGGGTATCCGCGGGGATGGTCATATCCGGGTGGGTGAGGATGAACTCACCGATGTCCTGGTCCAGGGTGAAGCCATTCACGCCGTTGCCGGTGGTCAGCACCATCATGGTCGAGGGACCGTACAGCGCGTAGCCGGCGGCGACCTGCTGCACGCCCGGCTGCATGAAGGCATCCAGATTCGGGCAGACGCGCTCGCCGGGGCAGCGCAGGATAGAGAAGATCGTTCCCACCGAGACGTTGACGTCGGTGTTCGAACTGCCGTCCAGCGGATCGAAGGTGAGCAGGTATTTGCCCCGCGGATATTGCCCTGGGATCTCGTAGATCTCGTCCATCTCCTCCGAGGCCATCGCGGACAGGTGACCCGCCCACTCATTGGAGCGCAGGAACACCTCGTTGGTCAGGATATCGAGCTTCTTCTGGGTCTCACCCTGCACGTTTTCGGAACCCGCGGAACCCAGCACGCCGATCAGCTCGCCCTTGTTGACCATGTTGGATATGACCTTGCATGCGGTCACGATATCGTTGAGCAGAGAAGTGAAATCGCCGGTCGCGCCTTCGATCTTGCGCTGCTCTTCGATGATGAACTGGGTGATGGTGGTGCCGTTGTGCATGCTGCGCTCCTGAGTCCAATTGCGTGTCCCAAACCAGGGGGACGGGGCAAACAAGGCGCGCAGTATATTAGAGTTGTCGAATATATCAACAGCTTATGGCGAACACGGCTTTCATTAATGACGCACTATCCGCTGGGGTGCGCGTGAGCATCGCACCAGGCGCGCAGGTCCGGCATCAGCTCCGCGAACTCACGGATCGCCGGGAACTCCTCGATCTGCCGGACCGGCTGCTGGCGATCCGGGTGAGTCATCGCCAGCAGCCAGCGTATTCCGTACCCCTGTGCGGCGCGCAACACGCTCAGACTGTCATCGACGAACAGGGTGCGCTGCGGGTCGAATGGCTCGCGTTCGCGCAGGCTCGGCCAGAAGGCCGGATTCTCCTTCGCCAGACCGAGATCATGTGAACTGACCAGGCTATCCAGACGGTGATGCAGACGTGTCCGCTCCATCTTGAGCGCCAGCGACTTCTGGTGCGCATTGGTCACCAGCACCCGCCGCTTGCCGGCCGCATGCAGCAGGTCCAGAAAATCGGTCACGTGGGGAAGCACCGCGATCAGGTGATCGACCTCCTCCTTGAGCAGCGCGATATCGAGCCCCAGCTCGCTGGTCCAGTGATCGATGCAATACCACTCCAACGTGCCTGCATACTCCTGGTAACGGCGCAGGCATTCCTCCCTGGCCTGATCCAGGCCCAGGTCGTTGCGCGCGGCAAAACGCGCCGGCACGAATTCCAGCCAGAAGTGATTGTCGAAATGCAGGTCCAGCAGGGTGCCGTCCATATCCAGCAGTACGGTGTCGATTTCAGACCAATTCAACATGACTTGCTCCACGTTCGCGAGCGTGTACTCTACCCCAACCCCAAGCCACCGGTGAGCACAGGACCCACGCATGAAGATCGACCTGAACCGAATCGTCGAGATCGCCAGACAGGCGGGCGAAGCCATCATGACGGTGTACGCCAAGGACTTCGACGTCATCGAGAAAGAAGACAAATCACCCCTCACCGAGGCCGACCTGGCGGCCCACCGGGTGATCGTGGAAAGCCTGACTGCGCTCGACCCGAGCCTGCCGGTGCTCTCCGAGGAGTCCGCCGCCATCCCCTTCGCGGAAAGGTCGCGCTGGGAGCGCTACTGGCTGGTCGACCCCCTCGATGGGACGCGCGAATTCGTCAAGCGCAACGGTGAATTCACGGTCAACATCGCGCTCATCGAATCCGGTCGAGCGGTCTGCGGCGCGGTGCACGTACCGGCGCTGGGGGCCAGTTACTACGGTTGCGTCGGCGAGGGCGCCTGGAAGGTCGAAGGCGACAATCCGCCGAGCCCCATCCGGGTGGCCGCAAAGCGACATGATCCACTGCGGGTCGCTGGCAGCCGTTCACATGCCGGCGACAGCCTGCAACGCTTCCTGGAGCGCATCGGGCCACACGAGATCGTCAGCATGGGCAGCTCGCTCAAGCTGTGCCTGGTCGCGGAGGGCAAGGCCGATATCTACCCGCGCCTGGGGCCCACCTCCGAATGGGACACCGCAGCAGCCCAGGCGGTGGTCGAGGCGGCCGGCGGCATGGTCACCGATACCGAAATGCAGCCCCTGCGCTACAACACCAAGGACTCGCTGCTGAATCCGCATTTCCTGGTTTTTGCGGATAGCAATGCGAAATGGAGCGACTATCTTTGACTAGATGAGCAATAACATCCGATGCCTGCTGGCCCTGGCCAGTATTCTGTTTGTCCTGTCCCCCGCAGTCCTCCCGGCCGAGACCGGGGATGAGGACAGCTTCAGTTTCGACGACACCCCGCTGGAAGAGCTGATCAAGTACCCCGGGTGGTTCGAGGAAAGCCTGCTGGCGCTCGACGACGAACTCGACGAAGCGCTCGAAAAGGACAAGCGGGGCATCATCGTGTACTTCGGGCAAAAGCGCTGCGCCTATTGCAAGAAACTGATGGACATCAATTTACACGAGGCCGACATCGTCGAGTACACACGCCGCTATTTCGACGTGGTCGCAATCGATGTATGGAGCCCGGAAGAGGTCACCCTGCCCGACGGCGAGGTGCTGAGCGAAAGAGACTATGCGGTGGCGCTGGAGACCAACTTCACCCCGTCGCTGGTGTTCTACGATGGCGAGGGCCGCATTGCGTTGCGGCTGCGCGGCTACTACCCCCCCTATCAACACCGCGCCGCGGTCGAGTACGTCGCCGATGGACACTACAAGCGCGAGACCTTTGCCGACTACCTCGAGCGGGGTGACCAGACCCTGCGCTTCGAGGCAGGCGACCTGATCGAGGACCCGCTGTTCGAAAAACCGCCGTACAACCTTGACCGGCGCTACGGCTCGAGCGGGCTGCCGCTGCTGGTGGTGTTCGAGCAGGGCGACTGCCATGCCTGTGACGTACTGCACACCGAACCGTTACAGGATGAGCGTGTGCGTACTCCCCTGCACGATCTCGAGATCGTGCAGCTGGATATGCATGCCGACACCCCGCTGGTCACCCCGACGGGGGAACGTACCAGCGCGCGCGCCTGGGCGAAGGAATTGGGCCTGTTCTACGCACCGACGCTGATCTTCTTCGACGAGGACGGGCGCGAGATCATCCGGGTCGACTCGGTGGTCCAGCTGGTGCGACTGAGCAACGTGCTGCAGTACGTACAGAGCAAGAGCTACCTCGAGGAGCCGAGCTTCCTGCGCTGGATATCGAAGACGCGCGGCGCGACCATCGGCATGGCAGCCCCGGATCAATCACAGAACCTGAACAGGTAATCCTCGTGCTCGCGTCGTTTTCGCCGCAGCTTCTCCCCCTGGGATGCTTTGTAGCCCCGCCGTAAGCGCGCCTTGACCGCATCCAGCCGGGTGCGGCGCTGCCAGCAGCGGCGCGCCTGCGCCTTGTCTTCGCGCGAGGTTTTCGAAACGGGAATTCTCTTCGCCTGGCGCGTCCGGCTGGCCGCCCGCTCGCGCAGCCAACGCTGCTCGCTGGCGCGCACCCCGGCGCCACTGACATAGGCACCCTCATCGGCTATCACCGCGGTACCACCGCCGCAGGGACGGTCCTGGAAGACCGTTCCCTGGTCCGTATCACAGCGGTGTATTGCGCCCGAAGCGTGACCGGATATGGCGCACAGGAGACAAAAAAAGGCTAAGCTGGTTCGCATGCTCCCTCCCTGGAAAACGAATGCCTACCGACGGGAACATTATAGGCCACAGACGGGTTGAATCCGCCCCCCCAGACGCAACCGGCGTCGAGCGACTCCAGGCAGAGAACCGCCGCCTGCGCGACCTGCTCAACACCCTGACCCGGGATGCCAGCTACAACGAGGGCGTGATGCGCCGCTTCCAGGAGCGCGAACTGGCGCTGTTGGCGGCTTCGGACCTGCCGGACCTGATGCGGCGCCTGACCATCGGTCTGCGCGGCTCCTTCCGCCTGGAAAGCGTGCGCCTGGTGCTTTTCGACCCGCACGGGGTGCTGCATGAACTGCTCGAGGTCATGGGCGTGCAGAGCGCCAAAATCCCCCACCTGACACTCGAGCAGGATGTACGCGCCGCGCTCGCGCGTTACCCGGATACCGAGCTACCCTGGCTGGGTCCCTGGGAGGCCGGCCACCAACCGCAGGCCTGGGCGGCCCCCTACCCCCGCAGCGAGGCACTCCTGCCGCTACGCCAGGCGGATGGCATTGCCGGCTTCCTGCACCTCGCGAGCAGCGACCCGAAGCGCTTTCATGCCGGGCAGGGCGCGACCTTCCTGGAAAGGCTCGCACGCATCGCCGCGATGTGCCTGGAGAACGCCGTCAACCGCGAACGGCTGCGCGTGAGCGGCCTGACCGACGGCCTCACCGGCCTGTACAACCGGCGCCATCTGGACGCCCGCCTGCGCGAAGAGATCACCCGCGCCCAGCGGCATGGACACACGCTCGGCTGCCTGTTCATCGACGCCGATCATTTCAAGCGGGTCAACGATACTCACGGGCATGCCGCCGGCGACCAGGTGCTGATCGTGCTGGCCAAACGCATCCGTGAGCAGCTGCGCGGCTCCGACCTCGCGGCGCGCTATGGCGGTGAGGAGATAGCCATCCTGCTGCCGGAGACCACCCCGGAGAATGCCTGCCAGTTGGCCGAGCGCATCCGGCGCGGCATTGCCGACCACCCGATCGAGCTGAACGACGGAACGCCGTTGCAAGTCACCGTCTCGATCGGGGTCGGCGCGGTTCGGCCGGGCAGCACCCGGGACGCCAAGCAGCTGGCCGAGGAACTCCTGGCGGAGGCCGACCGACGGGTCTATGAAGCCAAGCAGACCGGCCGCGACCGGGTCTGTTGCGGGGATTGAGCCTGCTGCTCACTCAAGCAGACTCGCAGACCACTCAGTCCAGATCACAGGCGTCGCGTTGCGCCACTTTACGCAGCGTCTCCTCGCCGATGCTCAGGCAGCCCAAGGGCACCACCACCAGGGTCAGCACCGTGGAGACGAACAGCCCGAACAACAGCGACACCGCCATGCCGCTGAAGATAGGGTCGGCAAGGATGATGGCCGCACCCACCATGGTCGATACGGCCGTGATCAGGATCGGCCGGGTTCTGGACATGGCAGCGGAAATGACCGCATCGTAGAGCTTCATGCCGGCATTCAGATTCAACAGCGAGGAATCCACCAGCAGGATGGAGTTACGCACGATCAGCCCGGCCAGCGCGATCCAGCCGATCATGGAAGTGGCGGTGAAATCGGCGGACATGATCCAGTGACCGGGCGCTATGCCCAGAATGGTCAGCGGTATCGGCGCCATAATCACCAGCGGAATGACAAAATTACCGAACTGCCAAACCACCAGCATGTAAATGGCGATCAGGGCCGCCGCATAGGCGATACCCATATCGCGGAAGGTCTCGTAGGTGACCGTCCATTCACCGCCCCACTCGAATCCTGACTGGGAGTCGGTCGGCGGAGGCCCGATATATTCGCCGCTGATGCTGACGCCATCCGGCGCCTTGTAATCCTGCAACAGGTCAGCGACATCCATCTGCGCGTAGATCGGTGCCGACAGGCGCCCCTTGGCATCGCCGACCACGTACTCGATCGGGCGCAGATCCTTGCGCACCAGGTAGGATCCCCGCTCGTGTTCGACGAATTCCCCCAGTTGTCCGAGTGGCACACTGGTACCCGCCATGCTCATGACCGGCAGATTGCTGAGATTCTGCAGGTCGGCACGCAGCGAAAGCGGGACCTGCAACAGGATACTGGTGGGCTCCTCGAGCCCCCTTTCCTTCAGGTCGCTGACCTCGAACATGCCCATGGCCATGGCCAGGTGCTGGTTGATGGTTTCGATGGAAACACCGTTCAGGGCAGCCTTTCTGGCGTTGATGTCGAAACGCCAGACACTCATCGGCTCACGCAGCATGGTCTGCGCCTCACCGACCAACTCGGATTGATGGAAGAACTTTTTCAGGTCACGCGCGACCTGCCGACGGGTTTCAGGATCCGGACCGTGCACCTCGGCCACCACCGTCTGCAGAACCGGGGGACCGGGCGGCATTTCCACCACGGTCACCCCTGCCCCGTCCTTTTGCCGGATACCGGATGCCTCGATCGCTGGCGCGATCATTGCACGCACCGCGACCGCGATTTCATGGCTGGTCCGATCACGCTCCCCCTTTTCCTGCAGTTGCACCTGTATCTGTCCCTGCCAGGGGAACATGCGCAGATAGTAATGCCGCACCAGACCATTGAAGTCGAACGGAATCGGGGTGCCCACGTAGGTTTGCACCGCGACCACCTCTGGCACCGTGCGGATGATCTCGGCAATCTCGTTGGTGAAGCTGGCGGTTGCCGGCAGGGCGGTACCGGCCGGCATATCGATCGCGACCTGGAATTCGGACTTGTTGTCATGCGGCAGCATCTTTACCGTGACCAGGGTGGAATAGAACAACAGGCCGGAGAACACGAATCCGCCGAGCAGGAGGAAAAGGAACAAGCGGCCTTTGGCTCGCTTCTTCCAGGGGACTCCGATGGTGTAGTGATGCACCCCGGATATCTTTTCGTCGATACCCTCGTCCCGCTTCGCCATCGCATGCAACTTCTGCATGCTGGGCCGGACACGCATGGCCATCCACGGAGCGAACACCAGCGCCACGAGCAGCGAGAACAACATCGCAACCGAGCCGAGCGCGGGAATAGGCGCCATGTAGGGACCCATCATGCCGCTGACGAAGCCCATCGGCAGAAGCGCGGCAACGATGCAGAATGTCGCCAGTATGGTGGGGTTCCCCACCTCTCGCACCGCATCGATGGCGACGAGCGTCGAGGGCGAGCCGTGCAATAGCCAGCGACGGTAGATGTTGTCGATGATGACGATGGCGTTATCGACCAGGAAGCCGATCGAGAAAATCAGCGCAAACAGCGAAACCCGGTTGATGCTGTAATCCATCAGCATGGCCGAAAACACGGTCACCGTCAGCACCAGGGGGACGGTCGCAAACACCACCAGGGCCGGCTTGAGCCCCATCGATGCCCACACCAGCAGCATGACCAGCACGGTCGCCTGCATGAGGTTGATGAACAGGCTGTTGACCTTGTCGTGCGCGCTCTTGCCGTAATCGCGGGTGTATTCGACATGCACGTTATCGGGTATCAGGGTGCCCTTGAGCAGTTCGATTTCATTCCGGATGGCCTGCACCACGACCACCCCGTTAGACCCTTTCTGCTTGGCCACGGCGATCGTTACCGCCTGCGCGCCCGTAACCGGCTCGCCGGGGTAAGCGGGGCCACTGGCAAACGACACCATCTGGCTGGGCGACTCCGGTCCCAGGGTCACCGTAGCCACATCGTTGAGGAATATGGGGCGGCCCTCTCGCAGACCCACCACCAGCTGGCGCACGTCGTTGGCGGTCTTGAGGAAGGTGCCGGTTTCGACGTAGGCATAGGTTTCGCCGCGTTCGTTGAAGCCGACGGTCTGTTCACTGTTGAAGCCCTGGATGGCCTGGGCGATCTGGCCCATGCTCAGACCGTAGCCCGCGAGCCGTTCCGGGGTGATGTCGATGCGCAACTGGCGCGCCCGCCCCCCCGAGACAAAGATATTGCCGGTTTGGGGAACCTGTTTGAGACGTTGCTCCAGGGTGGTCGCCAATGCCCGCAGGGTGGAATCGTCCAGGTCATTCGACCAAAGGGTCAGGGTGACCACGGGCACGTCGTCGATTCCCTTGGGCTTCATTACCGGAGGCTCGGCCCCGGGTGGCAGTTTGTCCTTGTTCGCCTGCAACTTCGACATGGTACGCACCAGCGCGGACTCCATGTCCTGGCCCACCCTGTATTGCAGGGTGATCATGCCCATTTCCTTGTCGCTGGCGGAATAGACGTGCTTGATATCCGGAATTTCGCTCATCACCCGCTCCTGCGGGGCAATCAGCAGATCGGAAACCTGTTGCACTGAGGCACCGGGCATCCGGTAGAAGATATCGATCATGGGTACGGATATCTCGGGATCCTCCTGACGCGGCGTCGCGAACAGGCCGAAGATACCGAGTGCCAACATGGCAATGTAGAGCAGCGGAGAAAGCGGGGAATGGATGAAGGCCTGACACAACACCCCCGCCAAGCCGGGTTTGGCGTCTGAAATCTGTCCCTTCGAGTCGTTGGATTTTGGTTCTTCTTGCGTGCTCAAAGTGATATCGCTCCCGCGACAGTGATTACCGCAACCAGGGTTGAAGCCTGACTCGAGCTCAGCGATTCGCTCGCGTATGGCTTGCAGGGTCCGCGAGGATCCGGTCGCCATTGCGGATACCGGAAACAACCCTGACCATACCGTTCTCCGCCTCCTCATCGATCCGGATCAGGCGCAGCTTGATGCGGCCGTCCTGTTCGACCTTGAATACCGCGGGCAGGCTGCCCCGCCAGACCATCGCGGACTCGGGGATCTTCGGCAGAGCCTCGGCGCTTCCTTCGGGGTCGCTCAACATGACCTCGGCATACATGCCCGAATGTGCCTGAACGCCTTGGGGAAGCCAGAACTTCACGGTCGTCGTATGACCACCCGCAGCGGCCATTGGAAAGATGCGATCAACCCACACGGGAATCGGCTCCGCCTGCCCATCCAGTTCTGCCAGGAGCTGTTGTCCGACCTGGAGGGTCCGGAGCAGCCGGGTCGGCACTTCGACATGGATCTGCAGGCGGGTGATGTCGGCGAAACTGACCAGTGGCATTCCCGGTTGAACGATATCGCCCTGCTCGACCATCTTCTTGACGATCACCCCATTGAAGGGCGCATAGCTGTTTGCGTTCTGCAGCGACTCGTCCAGCTCGCGCAGGGCCGCATACGCCTGGTTTACCGCATTTGCGGCCGTTTCGACCTGCGTGCGCTGAGCGAAGATAGTGGAAGACCGTTCCATGTCCGGGTCGCCCTGGCCCATGATCGAGCGGGCGGGGTCGGAGAAAATACTGAACATCCCAGGCGCGCCACCGAGCATGGAGTTGCCCTGGGTGTACGGATTGGCGATCGTCTGCCGGTATTGCACCTGGGCATTACGATAGCCGGCCTCGGCACTGGCGATCTGCGCCAGGATCTGTTCCCGCTTGGCATACAGGGTCTTGGGATCCAGGGAGACCAGGACCTCACCCTGCCGGAAGGCGTCACCCTCCTGACCGGCGATATAACTGACATCCCCGGGCATCTGAGCCGTCAGGTTGACGATCTGCTCCGGCACCACGCTGCCGCCGAGACGCACAGTCCCTTCCACGCTGCTGCTGGTGACCGTGATAATGCGCGGCTGGCTGTCACCCGCATCCTCGCCTGATGCGAGCACGCTGGAAAAGCAGCTGCAGGTAAGGACCATCCCAGTAAAAACAATCGAGGCGGAAAAGTTTCTCATTTATAGACTCTTGGCTTGCAACGCTGAAGTTTGGCCACCCTGTAATCTTAGTAAACCCCGGCCCGGTGCAGCGGGCCGCACCTCGCACGAAGAGGCCGGGCTTCAGTCGAACAGCCATGCCCAGCTGAGCTCGAGTTCATGCTGGTCCATCTGGACACGACCCGTCTGTGGCCCGGTGAAATTGGGATTCTGCCCATCGATCTTCTCATCGAAAGCGCGCGTATAGGCGACTGCGAAGGTACTGCCGGAGTCGAGACGGTAGGTCAGACCGAGGCTCGCATGGGTGCGCACGGTAGCGGGCGCCAGGACGTTGAACAGCGCCTCGCCATTATCGAACAACTGCTCGGCGTGGCTGACCCCGGCGCGTAAAGTCAGCTTGGGACTGTAATCCCATTGCACGCCGAGCTTGAAGATGTCGATGTCGTTCCAGCCGAAACCGAGTCCATTTTTTTCGCCGAGCAGAGTCCCCGGTACGAGGTTGGCATCATTTGGATTACTGAGCGACTTGACGTCGCCATAGAAAATGCGCTGCCAATCAGCCACCAGGGTGAGATCATCGCGGGCCTTGAAGCTGACGCCCACGACCGCGGTGGGAGGGATATCGAAATCGCCTTCTTCCGCAAACAGGCCCTCATACTTATCGAAGCGTTGCATGTAGAGGCGCGATTGCGCAGACGCCCCGACCGTAAGCCGGTCGCCAAACTCGCCCAACCAGCCCACGCGCAGGCCATAGCCAAACGAGTAATCATGGCCGTTGTTGCTTACCTTGGCCGGGTGCACGGAAAAGCCCTGGAAAGGCTCCAGACCCGTGGCCTCGAAGCGTTGCGCCGCGACGATCGGCATGATGCCGACGCTGTGCGAGGCATTGAGCTTGCGGGCATAGGGAAACCCGACGAACAACTGGGCCAGATCGACTCCGGTTGGGGCACTTGCGATATTGCTGCCATTATTGAAGTTACGCCAGATGTCCGAGTTGTAGTCGGTATTCATGCCGCCGTTGCCACCCAGCAGGACGCCGATGCTGCTATCCCCGTCGATCTGGTGATTCCAACCGAAATGCGGCACCAGGAAGAGGTCGTTTCGGCTGTCGTATGTGCCGGGCGGCACATTGGGAAAAGGCGGCAAGGGACCGGCATTGTTGTCTGCGGTAAAGCCGCGCTTGGGGTTGAACAGCGCGGCGCCCAAGTCCAACCGATCGCCCAGATGGACCATGCCGGCCGGGTTGGTCGCACCCGCCAGGGCATCCTGCGGGAGGGCGACACCGGCGCCTGCCAGCCCCTTGTTGGCGGTTCCGAACCCAGTCGGAGAATAGCCGTTGGTCGCCTGGGCGGAGGTAAACGCCACAAGCAGGGCACCAACCAGGACGGTTTTTATCGTTTTGCATTGGTTCAAATAAAGGACTCCCTCTGGTTTTTATCCGGCCACCGGAAAGGCCTTCCGCAAAGCCGTCCATTACAGCCTGAACGGCGCGAAGGATTGAATCGGTGGCCTCTTATGATTTGCGGGCCGGGGGGAAATCAGGATACGGCCGGCAATAGCCAGCGGAACACTATCCGACCCTGGGGCTTTTGACCATTCGGGAAAATCCCAGTGGCGCCTCAAGAGCCAGGGCCACGGCCGAAAGTGCTGTCGTCGCTTCTACCCGGGAATATGAAAAACGAGCCCTCTTTTGCTCTACGATAGATGGCCGGAGTGGGGCCGCAACACGGGCTCCCGGACAAGCCTCGGGGTCGCGGGCCATTCGTCCCGCGCACCGGGCAAACGGAAAACACAGGGGATACAGCATGCCAAAAGCGGATATCGGTCTCATCGGTCTGGCAGTCATGGGACAGAACCTCGTTCTCAACATGGCGGACAAGGGCTATCGCGTGGCAGTTTTCAATCGCACCACCGGCAAGGTGGATGAGTTCCTGGAGGGGCCGGCACAAGGCACCAGCATCATCGGCACCCACAGCCTCGAGGAATTGATCGAAGCACTCGAGGTGCCACGCAAGGTCATGCTGATGGTCAAGGCCGGGGACGTGGTCGATCGTTTCATCGACATGCTGGTTCCATTGATGTCGCCGGGTGATGTGATCATCGACGGAGGCAATTCGCACTATCCGGATACCAGCCGGCGGACCGCGGCGCTGCGCGAGAAAGGCCTACGCTTCATCGGAACCGGGATTTCCGGCGGCGAGGAGGGCGCGCGCCACGGCCCCTCGATCATGCCGGGCGGAGATCCCGAGGCCTGGCCGCTGGTCAAGGACATCTTTCAGGCGATCGCGGCCAAGGTGGACGGGGCCCCCTGTTGCGAATGGGTCGGCCCGGACGGTGCCGGCCATTTCGTCAAGATGGTGCACAACGGCATCGAGTATGGCGACATGCAACTGATCTGCGAGGCCTACGCACTGATGGCCTCGGCATTGGGGCTCAGCCACGACGAGATGCACGCAACCTTTGCCGAGTGGAACAAGGGAGTGCTGGATTCCTACCTGATAGAGATCACCGCCGACATCCTCGCCAAGAAGGATGAGGACGGCTCTCCGCTGGTGACCAAGATCCTCGATACCGCCGGACAGAAGGGCACCGGCAAATGGACCGGCATCAGCGCGCTGGACCTGGGGGTGCCGCTGACGCTGATCGGCGAGGCGGTGTTCGCCAGGGTGTTGTCATCCCTCAAGGACGAACGTGTGCGCGCCGCGGCCCGACTCGGGACACGCACGCACCAGCCGGTACAAAGCGACACAAAAGAGCTCCTGGACGCGATCCACGACGCCCTGTACGCGTCCAAGATCATTTCCTACGCCCAGGGCTTCATGCTCATGCGCGAGGCCGCCAGGGAACAGGGATGGAATCTCCATTACGGCGAGATAGCCCTGATGTGGCGGGGTGGCTGCATCATTCGCAGTGCCTTCCTCGGTAACATCAAGACCGCGTTCGATGACAACCCGCAACTGGAGAACCTGGTGCTGGACGATTTCTTCAGCAAAGCCCTGAAGGATGCAGAGCAGGGTTGGCGCAAGGCGGTCGTGCTCTCGGTCGAACAGGGCATCCCGACACCGGCGTTTGCATCCGCCCTGGCGTATTTCGACGGCTACCGCAGCGAACGCCTGCCCGCGAACCTGCTGCAGGCGCAACGCGACTATTTCGGCGCCCATACCTACGAGCGCATCGACAAACCACGCGGGCAGTTCTTCCATACGGACTGGACCGGGCACGGCGGCAAGGTGGCCTCGACGACTTACGAGGCATGACCATGAATGGCTCCATCGAGGCATGCACCTTCGTCATCTTCGGCTCCACCGGCAACCTGTCACGCATCAAACTGATGCCGGCGCTATACCACCTGGAGGCGTCCGGCAAGCTGCCGGGTAATTGCCGCATCCTGGCTACCGGGCGGCGCCCCTGGGATCGTGAACGCTGGCTGCAGGAGGTTCGCGGCATGCTGAGCGAAGAGATAAAGGCCGGCGTGGACGGCGAGGTGCTCGCGCGTTTCGAAAAACACCTCGATTATTTCGAGGGCGACATCTCTGATTCGAACATGTACGAACGACTGGCTGACCATATCGACCAGCAACCCGACGTGTCCTCGAACGTGGCCTTCTATCTTTCGATTCGTCCTGCAGAGTTCGGTATCGTCACCGAAAACCTCAGTCGCACCGGCCTGCTCAACGAGGAAAGCGGCTGGCGGCGCGTGGTCATCGAAAAGCCATTCGGATACGACCTCGAGAGCGCGACAGCGCTGCAGCTGCGCCTGACTCGCCATCTGGACGAGGCCCAGATCTACCGCATCGACCACTACCTGGGAAAGGAAACGGTGCGCAACGTCCTGGTGTTCCGGTTCGCCAATGTGATGCTGGAGCCGCTGTGGAATCGCAACTATATCGACCACGTTCAGATCACCCACTCAGAGCAACGCGGCGTAGGCAGTCGCGCGCCCTATTACGACGGCGCCGGCGCCTTGCGCGACATGATTCAAAGCCACCTGCTGCAACTGCTGACCCTGGTTGCGATGGAACCGCCGGTTTCCATGGAATCCGAGTCGCTGCGAGATGAAAAGGTCAAGGTACTCAAATCCGTCCGCCCCATTCCTCCGAGCGCGGTCCACTCGCAGGCGTTTCGGGCACAGTATGGCCCTGGCAAAATCGGCGGGCAGAAAGTCAAGGGGTATCTGGACGAGGATGGGGTACCCAGCGACAGCGTCACCGAGACCTATGCCGCACTCAAGCTGCACATCGACAACTGGCGCTGGCGCGGGGTGCCGTTCTACCTTCGCACCGGCAAACGCATGACCGAGAGCGTCTCGAGCATCATGATCCGCTTCCGCCAGCCCCCCACCCAGTTCTTCCGGGACACCCAGATCAAGCAGATGGATCGCAACTGGCTGGTACTGGGCATCCAGCCCTGCGAATGCCTCAGAATCCAGCTGACCGCGAAACAGCCGGGCCTGGAGATGGACACCCACCAGGTCAACCTGGATGCCGGCTTCCGCAGTCAGAACGATATCTATTCGGATGCCTACGAGGGTCTGCTACTGGACATCATGCAGGGCGATCGCTCGCTGTTCCTGCGCTACGACGAAGTGGAATACGCCTGGCGCATCGTCGACCCGATCCTGCGCGTCTGGTCGGTGGAACGGGACTTCATCACGAGCTATCCGGCGGGCAGCTGGGGCCCCGACGAGAGCCGGCGACTGTTCGAAAGGGAAATCGACAAATGGCGACACAATCTCGAAGTGGAGTGATAGTGCGAGCGGCCTTGTTCACCGGCGCCTGCATTGATAGCGCTGTCAGTTGTCGCGCATTATCTGCTCGTCGTACTGCACCTCGAAATACAGCTTGTGCTTGGCCTCTTCCTGGGCCAGGCCAAGGAACAGGGATTTGAGCTCCGGGTCATCAATATTGGCGGCCATGTCGCTGTACAGCCGATAGGCGGCCTTCTCACGCTTCATTGCCACGATCAACGCGTCCTGCAGGCTGATGTCCTCGGCAGGCTCGACGTCGACGGTATAGTCCGCAATCTTGAGATCCTGCACATGCTGGTCGGCATTGAGCAGCTTATCGCCCAGCTTGACCGACTTGAGCTTGCCCTTGTGGCGCATCTCTTCCTTGCTGAAGCCGAGCAACATATCCTTCATCCAGGCGCTACTGACCCGCTCGGCGAGGTTGCTATAGAAGTCGGCGGCCTGTTGTTCGCGGTCGATGGCAAAATCGAGTATCTCTTCTACGGTATTCATCGGCGTCCTCCGCGCTTAGCGTTGCGTCAGTTCGTTCGCGGGCTCGCGCAAATCAATCCGCCCCCGCACTGATAAAGCCCCAGGCAACTCCCGTGCTCACCCATCCAGCGCACCACTGAGAAAACGGTGGATGCCACGCGCTGCGTGGTGGCCGTCCTCGATGGCGCTGATCGCATCAGCCCGGCTGTTGGCAATGTCGCCCCCGACAAACAGTTTTTCCAGACCGGTCTGCTGGTAATCACCCGGCACGAACTTGTTCCACTTGAACTCGATACGGTCGCGGAATTCGGCGGGTATGAAATCGATCTGGCCTCCCTGGCCGATCGCCGCAATGATGCAGTCATAGGTCTCCTCGTGCATGCGGTCCTCCTGCAGCACGGGGCGCGGCCGCCCGCCCTTGTCGTCAGCGACCATCTCGGCCTCACCCCAGACGATCGTCACCTGATTGCTGTCGCTGGCGTTCCTGATCTCGACCGGTATGGCCTGCGGCACCAGGGTGCAACCCTCCGCCTGCGACTCGCGAATCTCCTCCGGGTCGGCCGGCATATCCTCTATGCGGCGACGGTAAAGCACGTCCACCTCGGCACCGAGTCGGCGGGACACGCGCGCCGCATCCATCGCCACGTTGCCGCCACCGATCACCGCGACGCGTTTGCCCACTCCGGGGTCCTTCCCGCTGGCGACGTCGTCGAGCACCCTCAGGCCTGACAGCACCCGGGGGTGCTCCTCCCCGGCGATGCGCAGCGCGGAGGGTTGGTTCAGGCCCACGGCGAGGAACAGGGCATCGTGTTCATCGAGCAGTTGGGTGAACGGGATATCGCGTCCGACCTGGGTATTGAATCTCATCTCAACGCCGAGGGAGCGGATGTATTCCAAGTCCTTGTCGAGTTGATTGTCCGGCAGGCGGTAGGAGGGCACGCCGTAGCGCAACATGCCGCCGGCGCGCGCCTGGGCTTCGTACACCGTGACGGCATACCCCTGCCGGCGCAGGTAATACGCCGCACTCATGCCACCGGGGCCCGCCCCGATCACACCGACAGTCTTGCCGTTCTCCTCGACCTCGTCGCCGAGTATCTCGCGGTACTTCTCCTGCGGCACGCGGTCGACGATGGCCCGCTTGAGCCAGCGTATGGCAATGGGATCGCCCTGGTAGCCCATCACACATACCGTCTCGCAACGGTGGGTGCAGATGCGTCCGCAAGTGGAGGAGAAGGGGTTGGTTTCGTACAGCAGGCGCAAGCCGGCCTCGTAGTCGCCCTTGCGCACGGTCCGGATATAGTCGGGGATTGCCATGTGAGCGGGGCAGGTGGCCACGCAGATACCGCATTCGACGCAGCGGTCGGCTTCCAGTACCGCCTCTTCCTCGGTGTAACCCCGCATCACCTCGTCGAATCCCGCGACGCTCTCTTCCGCGCTCAGGGCCTGCATCTCGACGCGATCGTGCACCAGCAGATGGTAGTCATCGTCGCGCCGATAGCCCAGGCTGTTCTGATTCCACGGCATCGCGTCGGTGCCGGCGGTGAAGTGGAAGGCGTCGGGGTCTTCCGTGACCCAGGCATAGTGATTGCTGAGGTGTAGCGAACGGGTGGTGCAGATATCGACGCACAGGGCACACCAGCAGCAGCGCCCGTAATCGAAGCGCGGACGCAGCCCGCTGTCGCCCGCTCGTTGCTCGAGACCCTCGACCGGCACCATGTCGATCGCGTGGTTCTGACAGATCGATTCGCAGGTCCCGCAGCCGATGCACTCCTCGCTGTTCATGTGGAAACCACGATAACGGGGCGCACCGGGCCGATCCTCGATCGGGCGCTTCTGGGTATAGGGTTTCTCGAAGGCCCGCTGCCACACGTAGAACGGCGATATAAGATCTTTCAGGCTCATGACACTACCTCTCGATCTCCGGCGGATAGGTGTGCAGGGACACCATAAGGCCCGCGATATCGGCGATATTCGTCCCGACCGCAAGTTTTTCCATTAAGGCAATGGCGTGGGTATAGCTGGGGCCGCGCACGTGTACGCGCCGTAAATACTCGCTGCCATCGGTCACCATGTAGTAGCCGTATTCACCGCGGGTGCACTCGGCCTTGATGTAGGTCTCCCCGGCCGGCACCTCCCAGTGCAGCACATTCGGCATTTTGGCCTGGAAGGGGCCGTCCTGCGGCATGCGGTCCAGGCACTGGCGCAGCATGCGGATGCCCTCGTGCATCTCCAGGTAGCGTACCCAGGAACGCGCGTAGGTATCGGATTCGGTGGCGGTGATGAGATCGAACTCGAGCTGGTCATAGACCAGGTAGGGGGCGTCCTTGCGCAGGTCACGGGAGAACCCGGCGGCGCGCTGATTCGGTCCGGTGATGCCATAGGGGTCCACCATCTCCTTGGGGATGTGCCCCAAGCCCTTGGTGCGGGTCTTGAACACCACGTTGTTGAACAGCACCTTCTCGACATCGTGCAGCAGCTTCTCGACGCGGTTCAGGACATCCCGGCAGCGATCCTCGAAGCCCTCGGGCAGGCGCCCTCGTACCCCCCCGGGGACGATGTACATGTGATAAATACGTGCACCGGTCATCTCTTCGAATAGGTCGAGGATGTAGTCGCGATGGGTCACGGTCCACTGGTATACCGTGCTCTGTCCAAACGCCGCACCGATTCCGCCAAGCCACATCAGGTAACTGGCGAGTCGCATCAGTTCCAGGTTCAGGGTCCGGATCCATTCGGCGCGCGGCGGGGATTCGATACCGGTCAGCTCTTCGACCACCGCGGCATAGAGGTACTCGTTGAAGGTTGGTTCCGGGACGGCAATCCGGCAGACGACAGGGAAATTCTGGATGAAGGTGCGCCGCTCCATCAGCTTCTCGAAGCCGCGGTGCAGATAACCGACATGCGTCTTGCAGTCCACCACCTCGTCGCCACGGGTGATCAGTTCCAGCGACATGTTGCCGGTGATGCCCGGGTGCTGCGGACCCTGCCAGAGTTTGAGGTACTTGCCGGAACTCAGGTCAATCGGGGGGTTGGGCTCGAACATGCTCAGCTGCCCCCGGACGATGGCTCGTCGCTATGGGTGGGATATAGCAAGGTTTTCATGTGTTCGCTCGGATCCACGCTGCCGCGCCCCTCGCGACTGTGAAAACGCTCCAGGCTGAAAGCCGCGGTATCGAACTCCTTGAGCATGGGTGGTATCTGGTCCCAGCCCTCCAGGCAGAAATCCTCGTCCAGGCGCGGACTGCCGGGGAAACGGATGCCATACATCTCGCGCAGCTCGCGCTGATAGGTGGCCGCCTGCGCCCAGAGATTGTGAATCGACTCCATCTCGGCCGCGTTCCGGTCGAGATCGACGTGCACGCCAAGCGTATGCCTGGCATCGTAGTTGTGCAGCATGTAGGTCAGCGTGAAGATGCCCTGCTCGATGTAGTCGGTGTTGGTCAGGAACACCAGATGCGTGTAGCCCGCGTCATCGCGCAACTCGCGAATCAGTCTTACCGCCTGTTCCTTGGGCGCCTTGCAGAACGCCAGGTCCACACGCTGCTCGCGGATATCACTGAGGGTGAAATTCCTGCCGAAATCCGCCAGCAGTTGAATCGCGTTGGCCATCGTCTTCACCAGTTGTAATCCGGCATGTTCCAGTCCTTGATCACACGCTTCTGGTTCGCCTTGTACCATTCGAAGTTTTCGATGTAACGGTTGGCGCCGTCGGCGCGCCCTTCCTTGATCTTCTTCTTCAGCTCCAGCACTCCGGCCATCAGGACCTCGGGGCGTGGCATGCAACCGGTGATGTAGAGGTCGACCGGAAGGTATTCGTCGAACTTGTTCAGGGTGTTGTAGCTGTCCCAGTACATACCGCCGTTGATCGGACAGATCCCCAGGCAGACGACGAACTTGGGGCCCTGCATCTGTTCGTAGGAGCGAATGATGCGCTTGAGTGTTTTCACCGAGGCATAGCCGCCGATGATGAATACCGAGGATTGACGTGGCGTGGGACGCATCTGCACGCCCATCCGGTAGGCATCGAAGCGCGCGGTCATCAGCGGGTTGAGCTCGATCGCCCCACAGCCGGTGCCGAATGCCAGCAACCACAGTGAGTTGGCTCGCACCCAGTTGACGAATTTCTCCACCACCGCGACCGGGTAGGGCTCGTAAGGGACCGGACGTGCGTCCGAGAACAGGTCGCGGTCTTCGGCGCTCAGGCCATCGTTGGGCAGTGGACCGAGGGCATATTTCTGCATATCCATGGGGATCCTCCTTGCCATATCAGGGCAACAGGACAGCTTGGGTGTAGGCGATCGCGGCGATTCCGATCAGGGTCGGATAGCGCAGGAAAAAGCGAATCGACTGGTCGACCCGGAAACGAGGGAAGGCGGCCCCGACCACTACCGCGACCATATATATGGCCCAGGTCTTGATCACAAGTTCCACCAGGTTGGTCGCACCACCGAAAAAAAGCGCCATGAACAGAATCAGTTTGGCACCCGCGAATACCGCCTGGTTCATGGTCATCATAGCCAGGTAGGAACTGTGATACTCGGTCGGTGGGCCGATCGGGATTTCGTTGGGCGCCATCACCACGTCAAACGGGGGATAGGCGGTCATGCCGAGGAACGCGATCATCGCGGCGATCACCGCCAGCGGGTTGGTGAACACGGTCCAATTCCCGATTCCGCCCTGCTGCGCGGCGACGATCTCGGTGATCGACAAGGTGTCGTACTGCACCACGATTGCGATGATCGCCAGCGCAAAAGGTACTTCGTAGGCGGTCATCTGGCCCAGTCCACGGGCGATGCCGATGGCACTGAAGGGATGCCCGCTCTCACCCGCGCCGAGGGCCATGCCGAGCTGACCGAAGAACATGAAATACATCGCCAGCAGCAGATCGCCGGCCATACTGAAATTACCGAATATCTCGCTGCCGTACAGCACTGGCACAAACGCCAGGGTGCCAATGCCGCCGGCCAGCCGGAAAACCGGACCGAGATAGAACATCACACCGTGACTGACCGCGGTGCGCTTGCCTAGATTCTTTGCCAGGTCGAGAAAGGGCTGATAGAGCGGTATACCGATTCGCCCCTGCACCTTGGCCAGGGTTCGGGCAACGATGCCGGACAACAGCATGCCGTACAGCCCGACGATCGTCAGGTTGAGCATGAAGTAGCCGATCTGTGATGGCCAGTTTTGCATCAGACTGAGTCTCCGACCGCAAAATACAGCAGTGCGACATACAGCAGGATATAAAGGGCATAGGTCTGACCGTTGCCGGTATAGAAGACCCGCAAGCCGCTACCCAGCGAATGACTCCATTCGGAGACCCCGTTCCAGAAGGCGGTCGCACGGGGCAGCACCAGGAAGCCCAAGGCCCGTTCGTAGAAACTGTAGAAATCGTAGGCGTAATGCGTGGTCTCCGGCCGCTCGGGACGCTCCGCCGCGAACACGATATTGAACTGCTTGACCCGCTGTACCCGCATGAAACGCGAAAGCAGCAGCAGTATCAGCAAGGAGACCATGAACACGGCGCCGACCACGTTGATGACCATGAAGCCGTCCCAGTATCCGAGGCCACTCTTTATCAGACTGCCGTGCACCTCCAGTGTCTGGGGCAGATAGTCGGCCATGATCGCGGCAACCGGGTTGACCAGCCAGGTGGGCTGGACCGAAAACGCCAGAATGACCGCGACCAGCACCAACTGCGGGACGATCAGCGCAAGCGGTGCCTCGCGAAGGTCCTTGTGGGCCAGTTTGCGTTGGCCCAGGAACACGGTGTGGATCATGCGGAAGAGGTACAAAAACGCCAGCGCGCTGGCGAAGAAGGCGAATCCCGCCTGCCAATACCAGCCCTTTTCCAAGAGCGCATTGAGCATCAGCCATTTGCCACCGAAGCCGGTCAGTGGAGGGACGCCGGACAGGGCGATGATGCCGATCATCATGCCGAAGAAACTGACCGGCATGTTGGATATCAGTCCGCCCATCCGGTACATCTCGCGCTGGCCGACGCGCAGTACGATACCCGCCGCGACCAGGAACAACAGGCCTTTGAACAACAGGTGATTGACGCTCAGGTAACCGGCCGCCACCCACCCGAGATGGGTGCCGGTGGCCAGCGCCGTGACCATGTAACCCACCTGCCCCATGCTCGAATAGGCCAGCGTCTTCTTCAGGTCTTCCTGGAATACCGCCATCAGGGCACCGAAGAAGGCCGTCAGCAGCCCGATCCAGCCCAGCACATACATGACGATATCAGTGCCGCCACCCTTCACCCCGAGGCTCATGATGGCGATGAAAAGCCCGAACACCGCGGCCTTGCCGAACACCGCCGCCAGCATGGCGGAAAAGTCGTCGTCCGCTTCGGCGTAGGCACCGGGTAGCCAGACGTGCAGACCGAAGGCCCCGGCCTTTACCAGGAAGCCCAACCCCAGCAGCGAAAGCACCAGCGCGGCATTGCCCTCGACGCGCTCGAGCGCGGCCAGCGCGATCGAACCGGTTTCCGCATATGCCAGGCCGAATCCAGCCAGTACCAGGAAGGCCGAGGCGAGCGAGAAGATCAGATAACTCAGGGTATGCGGAGCGGCATCACGCCCGCGGCAAAGCAACAGGTAGGAGCTGATCGTCAAAAACTCCCAGGCGACGAAAAACTCCAGGCTGGTGCCTGCCTGCAACAGACCACCAAAGGACAACAGCAGCATTGTCATCAGCGGATAATGACCGAGCCGCTGGTCGCCACGATACAGACCCGCGACGAGCATCAGCAGACCACCACCGAGCAGCATGGCGCCGAAAAGGGCATTGATTCCGTCCTGCGCCGGCAGCACCTGGTAACTGTAAGTACCGACGATGACCAGGCTGACGAGCCCCTGGACGCGCGCCGGCACACTGTGCAACAGCATCAGCGCGATGCCGATATAGAGTGGCGCCAGCACCCGCAGGGCATCCACCCCGAAGCTGGCCGCGGCAAAGTGCCCAGCGGCAAAAAGGCCGAGCACGGCGACCATCACGGGCAGCTGATGTGCGCGGCCGGACAGCGTCGGCTCGTGTTTGCTGGCCTGCATGGCCTGCCCGAACCAACGAAACAGGTAGACCGCCTCGAGCAGCGAGCCAAGCAGGATCACTGCCACCCAGAGGTTCAAGCCACCAGCGGAGAGCTGCATCACCAGCTCCCACTTCGCCCAGAAGCCGGGGAATGGCGGCAGGCCGACCAGGGCCGCGAGCAGCACGCCGAAAAGTGCCAGCAGGCGTGGGTTCGCACGCAAGCCACGCCAGTCCTGGGTATCACTCTGCTTGAGCGCACCGGCCAGCCAGAACAAGCCGGCCTTGGCGAACAGGTGGTTGAGGAAGAGGCCACCGACGACCAGCGGAATGGCAGCGCCCCGGTCCAGCTGGGTCAGCAGCACCAACGCCGCCGCCGCCAGACTCATCTGGCCGATGGAGGAATAGCCGAGCAGACGTCGCACCTTTTTTTGCTTCAGGCCGATAAAGTTCGAGGCCAGGAAGGTGACGCCGGCGACCGCAGCCAGCGCGGATAGAAAAGGCAGAACCAGCGGGAGAATCTTGTACAAAGCGAACAGCGCCCCCGCCGAAACCCCGACCGACACCATCGCCGCCACGCCGGGCGGTGCATTTTCGTACACGTCGAGTCCCCAGCCATTGGCGGGATAGGGCTTGAGTTCGACGATCATGCCGGCGACCAGAAGGGTCATCGCGACCAGGCCCAGCGGACCGTGCACCAGAACCAGCTGTGCCTGCATATCATCGATATTCAGCGTGCCGGTGAGGTAATAGAGCAACATGACCCCGAGCAGCAGGAAGGACGAGGCCAGCGATGTCGCAATGATGTACTTGAACCCCGCGGTCAGGGCCGCTGCATTGCGCTCCAGACTGAGCAGCCCGAAGGTGGCGATGGCGGTGATTTCGATAAAGATGAACAGGTTGAACAGGTCGCGGGTCATGATCATGCCGTCCACGCCCATGGTCAGGATCAGGAACACCGACATCGCCGCGGCCCGACCACGGAGCAGGTCGGTGAGATACCATCCCCCCAGCAGTGCCGCGAGATTCACCCCAGCGACAAAAAAGGCCTCTTCCATCCCGAAGCGGAGGTTGATCGAGAAGGGTGGCGAGATGCCCGCGGTCTGGATCTCCTGGGTGGGCGCACCGTTCGCCAGCCAGAACAGCCAAAGGATGGGCAGTGCGGCCTGGTAGACAAGCGCCAGGTTGAACAGGCTGCGCGCCAAGGCCGGGCTGCTGCGGTCGATCAGGGGCAACAGGAAACCGACGCCCAGGGCGACGACGACCAGGTTCAGGGGGTTGCTCAGGGCCTCTACCATTTCGAGTCCGAGCAATCCTCGATGGACAGCGTCTCTTTATGGGTGTGGATCTGCACGGCGTAGGCGAGCATCACCGCGGTGATACCCAGACCGATAACGATCGCCGTCAGCACCAGGGCCGAGGGTATCGGGTCGACCACACGGGTGAGTGCGGTGGCCCGATCCACCGAGCCATCGATGATCGGCGCCGTGCCGCCACGAATGTAGCCGAGAGAGACCATGATCATGTGGATCCCGGTATCGATCAGCGAAAAGCCGACGATCATGCGAATGATGTTCTTGCGTACCAGCATGCCCCACATGCCGATCAGCATCAGCCCGAAACCCGTGCTCAGGGTAATGGTCGACAAGGGCAGTTCAGTCATTACGCATTACCCCTGAAACGCTCCACAACGACACTCAACTCTGCTCCCACCTTGAGTCCGATCAGGGTGTAGATGATGGGAATGGTACCGGCGCTGAACAGTGCACCGTAGTCACCCAGGGGCAGCGCCCGGTTATCCAGAAAGCCACCGGCCAGCACCAGACCGAGCAGACCCACCAGGACATAGCTGAAGCCCGATAGGGATTCGATCGCGGATAGCAGCGCATGACGCAGCCTGACGCCCGGCAGCGCCAGGAACAGCAACAGCGATGCCGATGCGATGACCGCACCGCCCTGGAACCCGCCACCCGGCGACAAATGACCGTTGATGAAGATGTACACGCCGAACAGCAATGCTATCGGGAACAGATACTCGACTGCGGTTTCGACAATCTCGCTGGCCGGATTTGCCGGCCCCGTGTTGCGTTCACTGGCTCCGGTTCCCAGCAGCAGGCCCACGGCCAGCGCGGCAAGGAACAGCACCGTCACTTCGCCCAACGTATCCAGACCACGATAGGCAACCACCACCGCGGTCACCAGGTTGGGCGCACCCAACTCATCGGGGCCCTGCCCGACGTAATGGGCGGCGACCGGGGCCAGTTGCTGCTTCTCGCTGTAGCTTGCAACCACGTCCCAGAACATCAGGGCCAGCAGGAACAGCGTCAATATGATCAGGAGGCGTTTTGCCATGCTTGCGAAACCTATGCGTCCCCGGCCGGGTGCTCGGCTTCATCGAGGCGATCGACCACCGTCTTGTCGCTCAAAGGCACATGCCGGGTATGCGATGCACGCGCCAGGGCATGCGATGAAACCGGATTGGTGAACAGGATGAAGAACACCAGCAGAAGCAGTTTGCCGGTCCAAGCGGGGTGAAGGATCGCGATACCGAGCAGCACCAGGATGGTCCCCAGGGTGGATGCCTTGGTGCCCGTCTGGATGCGGTTGTAACTGTCCGGCATGCGCAACACGCCGAGGCCGGCGGCAAACAGGAAAACCGAACCGGCCAGGATCACGAGGCTGCCGATCACTTCAATCATTTTTCTCCCTCTCCTGGCGACGGGTGCGATTGATCGCATACAGGAAGATGGCCGTGGACAGGCCACTGCCTATCGACGCCTCGGTCATCGCAACATCCGGCGCCGACAGGATGACATAGGTCACCGCGGCAAACAGACTGGTGAGCCCGGCGGCGATGACCGCGCTGACGACGTTGCCCATGCTGACCGCAGAAATGGCCCCGAACAGGATCCCGGCACAGATCAGCAGGGTGAGCAGCGTCATTGCGTCCATCAGATCCCCTTCTCCATGTAACGGGCCACCGCGAGCACCCCGATGAAGCTCAACAGGCCATAGACGATTGCCACATCGACGTAAATGAAGCGTTCAGCCAGATGGGCCAGCAGCACGATCACCGAAATGCAGACGATGGTCAGCAGGTCGACAGCGATGACCCGATCGGTCTCGGTCGGGCCTTTCACCAGCCGGACAATGCCAAACAACAGGGAAAACCCGATCAGCACCATCGCAATGTCCAGAATCTGCTCAGCCATAAATGACGCTCAGGTGTTTCTCGAAACGGGCCGCAATGGCTTGCGTCGCGCCCGCCGGATCCTTGCTCCTGACATCGATCCAGTGCACAAACAGCGTATCCCCGATGATATTGACCACCAGGGTGCCGGGCGTAAGCGTGATCGAATTGGCGAGCAGCATCCGCGCGGTGCGGGATTGCAGGCGGGTCTTGATCTCGACGATGCCGGGGTGGATATCCAGGCGCGGCGAGAAGACCAGGCGCGCCACGTTGAAGTTGGCGCGCACGAGTTCGCCGGTAAAAACCAGCAGATACAGCAGAATGTGGCCGATGACCCGGGGTGAAAGGCGCACGTCAGCATAGGCACTGCTGAAATGTACCAGGGTGACACTCAGCAGGGTCGCCAGGAAGATGCCGCTGAGCAGCACCTGGCTCTCGATCGATGCATTCAGCACGAGCCAGATGGCAAGCAGGGTAACCCAAAGGTTGATCGCCATCTTTGCCTTGCTCAACATCGACATTCCCCAAGAGTTGCCGCTACCAACACCTGTGTTAAGCCGCTCAAGCAGAGTGCAAACACGATCCGCAGGGGAGCCCCGGGAACCGTAATCTGGCAGGAGGACAGGATTGAGCATACACCCTGTACCATCAGTATCAAGAGCGGCTTACTCACCATCCTGACCGAACATATCCCGCCTCCCGGTCAAGCCGACATCTGCTGATAAACCCATCCGCTTGGTTTTTCCGGCGGCCCGTGAGAACCAGCCACCGGCATGCCTGAGGATCCAACCCGGCGTGTCACGCGGTTCAGTCGTCCAGGGTCACCGGCAGGGGATCTGTTTTCCAGATATCGCGACAGTAGTCGCGGATCGAGCGGTCGGATGAGAACTTGCCCATGCGCGCGACATTCAGGATCGACATGCGGTCCCAACTGGCTGGGTCGCAGTAAGCGCGCTCCACGTCGTTCTGGCAGTCGACATAGGACTGGAAATCAGCCATTACCATGAACGGGTCCGAGTACTTCAGGTTACTCGTCAATGGCCGGAACAAGTCATGGCCACCATGGGAAAACAATCCAGAGTCGATCAGGTCGATGACCTCTCGCAGCAAGGCATTGCTATTGTAATACCCGGTCGGATCGTAGCCTGCGGCCTGCAGCTGGGCGACCTGCTCGGCCTCCATCCCAAACAGGAAGAAGTTTTCCTCGCCGACCTCCTCGCGGATCTCGACGTTGGCCCCGTCCAGCGTTCCGATGGTCAAGGCCCCGTTCATCGAGAACTTCATGTTGCCGGTACCCGATGCCTCCTTTCCAGCAAGCGAGATCTGTTCGGAAAGGTCTGCGGCCGGGTACAACAGCTGTCCGTTCTTGACGTTGAAATTGGGCATGAACGCGACCCGCAGGGTGCCATTCACCTGAGGGTCATTGTTGATCACCTCAGCCACCGAATTGATGAGCTTGATGATCAGCTTCGCCATGCTGTAGCCGGGCGCGGCCTTGCCACCGAAGATAAAGCTTCGTGGGGCCATATCCTGATGAGGGTCCTGTTTGAGACGCAGGTACAGCGAGATGATATGCAGCACATTGAGGTGTTGGCGCTTGTACTCGTGGATGCGCTTGGCCTGTACGTCGAACAGGGTCAGCGGGTCCAGCGCGACGCCGATACGTCGCTGCATACAGCTTGTCAGATCACGTTTCGCCGCGGTTTTCATCTCGCGCCAGCGTGCCCGGAAGGCGGCATCGTCTGCCGCCGGCTCCAGGCTGCGGAGGCATTCGAGGTCATTGATCCATTCGGTGCCTCCGCATGCCTCCGTGATCAGCTGCGCCATGTGCGGATTGCTGACCACGATGAACCGTCGCGGCGATACTCCATTGGTCACGTTGTGAAACTTTTCGGGCCAGAGGTCATGGAAGTCCTTCAATACCGTGTGCTTGACCAACTCCGAGTGCATGGCCGCCACCCCGTTGACCGCGAAGCTGCCGACCGTGGCCAGATTGGCCATGCGTACCGGCCTACCTCCCTGCTCACCGACGATCGAGAGCCGCGCGATTCGCTCCTCGTCGCCGAGGTAACGCACGCGCACCTCGTCGAGAAAGCGCCGATTGATCTCGAGAATGATTTCCATGTGGCGCGGCAACAATCCATTCAGCAGATCCGCTGACCAGGTCTCCAGGGCTTCGGGCAGGAGAGTGTGGTTGGTATAGGCAAACGTATTGCGGGTGATGTGCCAGGCCTCGTCCCATCCCATGTCATGCTTGTCCATCAGCAATCGCATCAGCTCGGGTATCGCTATCGCGGGATGGGTATCGTTCAACTGCGCCACGAACCTTTCGTGAAAGTCGTGCAAATCACCGGACACTTCCATGTGTCGCTGCAGCATGTCCTGCAAGGAGCAGGAGACGAAGAAATACTGCTGCTTCAGGCGCAACTCCTTGCCGGCCGCCGGATCGTCATTCGGGTACAACACCTTGGAGATGGTCTCGGCCTTGACCTTGGCGTTGACCGCGCCGTAGTAGTCGCCGGTATTGAAGGATTGAAAATCGAATGAACGCGGCGCCTCGGACGTCCAAAGCCGTAGCAGATTGGCATTGGCGCAGCCATAGCCAAGGATCGGGGTGTCATAGGCCTGGCCGATGACCACGAGATCGGGGACCCAGCGCATCCGCACCTTCCCGTGTTCGTCATGATAGGACTCGGTGCAGCCGCCGAAACCGACCGAAAACCGGACTGTCGGGCGCGCGATTTCCCATGGGTTGCCGTTGTGCAACCACATGTCACTCTTCTCCATCTGCCAGCCATCGACTATGTCCTGCTCGAATATCCCGAATTCGTAGCGGATACCGTATCCAATCGCCGGGACTTGCAGGGTCGCCAGGGAATCCATGTAGCACGCCGCGAGGCGACCCAGCCCACCGTTGCCCAGGCCCGGTTCGGCCTCTGCTTCGCGGATTTCCTCGAATGCCAGGCCCAGTTCCTCGCCGGCCTCACGAGCCGACCGGTCAATGCCCAGGTTGAGAAGATTGATCTCGAGATGAGGCCCCAGGAGATATTCCGCGGACAGGTAACACACGCGTCGCGCATTCGCCTCGCGGTAGGTCTGAGCGGACTTCAGCCAGCGCGCCAGCAGGCGATCCCGCACCGTGTAGGCGGCGGCCATGTAGTAATCGTGAACCGTGGCCATGTTCGGAAAACAGCCCTGCAGGAAAAACAGGTTGTCGACATAGGCCTGCTTCAGCGCTTCTTTGGACAGGCCAATCCGGGTTCGCCCCTCCTCGCCCAAGCCCTTGGTTGAATCCGCGTGCAATTCGCTCATCACTCCCCCTGTGTGATCCGCCTGGATTGCGCTGCACGATTCTTTGTCGCGCTGCGCTCTCCACGCTCAAAACAGTGGTTGGTTTTTGGCCCGTTTGCAAGCAACAGCATCGTAAACCTGCAGGTTCAGGTGCCTCGCCAGACGAATATTTCAGGGGTTCCACAAGCTCTGTTCACGAGCCCTGGCCTGGGCTGCCGGGCCTGCGCCGACAGGTACCCGAGCAGTAACGCACCTGGTCCCAGCAGCGCGCCCAGCGCTTGCGCCAGCTGAAGGGTCGCCCACACACGGCGCAGCGCTTGCTGGGCAGATTCGGCTTGCGGTGCGCCATCAATCGAACAACTCGCCCTGGCCGCGCGGGGTCGACGCTCAAGTTTGCCAAGCTCGAGTCGCCAAGACCTGCAGATGCATTCCTCTTCGGCGCGAGTTCATTGCGGATGTCCGGACGGGGTTACCAGGCGCGCCGCCGGCCCAATAGCCGGCAGGGAGGCATTCCATGAGCAACCGCGGCAATTTCCGATACCTGGCCATTGCTTTGATGACCCCGGCTTTCCTCCTGCCGGGGTTCTGTCATGCCTCTGAGCAAGAGATGTTGAGCCTGACCGGTCACTGGGCCGGTTATTTAGCCATCGTTCTTTTTGTACTGGCGTATGGCCTGGTGATCGCCCAGGAACGCCTCTGTCTGCATAAGTCGCAACCGGTGATCGTCGCCGCCGGGCTCATCTGGGCATTGGTTGCCTTGGCATTCATGCAGCATGGAGATACGCACACCGCTGCAAAGGCGATGCGTGAAAATCTACTGGATTTCGGCGAGTTGTTTCTGTTCCTGCTGGCGGCGATGACCTACGTCAACACGATGCAGGAGCGAGGGATCTTCGACAGCCTGCGCAATGGTCTGTTGTCACGAGGCTACTCTTTCCGGACGATTTACTGGCTCACCGGGTTGCTTGCCTTTTTCATCTCCCCGATAGCGGACAATCTGACCACCGCATTGCTGCTGGCGACCGTGGTGATGACATTGGCGAGCGGCAACACCGCTTTCATCGCCATCGCCTGTATCAATATCGTAGTCGCCTCGAATGCCGGCGGCGCCTTTTCACCCTTCGGTGACATCACAACGCTGATGGTATGGCACAAGGAACTGGTCTCATTCCAGGAATTTTTCGCGCTGTTTCTGCCGTCGCTGATCAACTGGGCCATACCGGCTTTCATCATGTCCCTGGCGGTGACCACGGACAGGCCGGAGCCCGCCACGCCGGTGGATGCCGCACCTCTCAAACCGGGCGCGTTCGGCGTGGTCGCGTTGTTCTTTTTTACGATTGGATTGGCGGTATTCGTTTACCAGACACTGCATATGCCGCCGGTGCTCGGGATGATGACCGGCCTCGGCCTTCTGAAACTGTACGGCTACTACCTGGATTGCCGCGGGGCCTGTTTCGAGGGCAGGGGCGCGCTCGGGGAGCGGGCCATGGCGTTCGATGCCGAACCCCCGCCGGGGCAGAGAAAAACGACGAAGGGTCGTTTCAGTATTTTCCGGGCCATGGAAAAGACCGAATGGGACACCCTCATGTACTTCTACGGGATTATTCTCTGTCTCGGTGGACTCACCACGCTCGGCTACCTCGCTGTCATTTCTGAATGGGCATATGTCGATCTGGGCGCAACCACCGCCAATATCGCCGCCGGTATCCTATCGGCCGTGGTAGACAACATTCCCGTGATGTATGCGGTACTGTCGATGCAACCGGATATGTCACATGGCCAATGGCTGCTGGTGACCCTGACGGTAGGCGTTGGTGGATCCCTGCTATCCATCGGATCGGCCGCCGGTGTTGCGGTCATGACACAGGCGCGTGGAATCTACACCTTCCACGCGCACCTGAGATGGACCTGGGCCATCGCACTTGGCTATGGCGCGAGCATCTGGGTCCACTTCCTGTTGAACGAGTCGCTCTTCACTTGAGGCGTTGCGCCCAAGGGCATCGCGGTACGGCGTCTTCAGCTGGGTCGCTCCTGCGCATCCATGCGCCCGCGACACTTGTGAGTCCATTCAACTCATACCGGACGTTGATGTCGAGGCGGTCCTGCAGTGCCCGGTAATAATGTTCTCTGACCCGCTTTCCCGAAGGATGAAGGCCCCCGCCAGTTGATTTTCCGTAGCGAGTCGCCGGTTCAGGTTGTTTCTTATTCGACCTTGCCAGCTTCGGCCTCAAGCACGAGTTCCGAGAGTCGTTCTGTTGCAGAACGGGTGCGTCGTGCCAACATCACCGCCAAATGCCGCAACAGCTTGTAGGCCACCGAGTGACTCTGATCCAGCAGCTCTTCAAATGCGGATTGCGAGAACCGAAGCACCACGCAATCATCGATGGCCTGAATGGTTGCTGACCGCGGGGCACCATCCAAGAGGGCTATCTCACCGAAGCAGGCGCCAGCATCCAGAGGGTGAATCTCTTTTTTGTCGGCTCCAACGTCCTTTATGACATCGACCTTTCCGCGATAAAGCGCATACCAAGCATCCCCAGCATCTCCCTCGGTGAACAAGGTCTGCCCGGCCGAAAACTCCTCTACCTCGATGATAGGCAGCAGCTCTTGAATTTCCGACGGATCAAGCGTCCCAAACATGGGCGTATCGAGCAGAAAAGTTATCATCCGCTCGGTTGTGACCCGGGTTGTCATGGAAATCCCTCCCAGTACTTCTTAGTTTCGTTTCTATCTACGCATGAACGCCGCCTTCGTTTACTGACATGCATCAAGTGTTCCTGGCAGATTCGCTTTTTGATCACCTGTTGACCGATGGAATCTGCCTTCGCGCCAAACGGCTCGTGCAGTATTTCCGAAAACGGGGTCCGAAAACGGGGCCAGAGAGCAAATAGCGCTAATATTAGGAGCTAATGTTCTCTGACCCGCTTTTCCGCGCCTCCGCATCTTGGTTGAATATGGTTGAGCGCTTTTTCCGGGACTTGACGACGCAGCGCCTACGCCGGGGCGTGTTCACCCGTGTTCCCGAATTGGTCGGTGCAATCGATCAATACATCGTCAAACACAACGAACAACCCAAGCCATTTATCTGGACGGCGAAAGCCGACGATATCCTGGAGAAAGTCGTGCGAGCCAATCGCCGCTTAAGTTCCAAACAAAATGACGCGCTACACTAGCGTTGTTCCGGAAACAGTCCCGGCATCCAGCGGGATGCCAGCTTGGCAGGGAAGGCGAGGCGCAACGGTGCGCGTGTGCTCTCCGAGACGACGACACCGCGTTCAATCAGGGCGGCAACGATGCGGCGGGAATGACGGTCACTTGCCCCAAGCAGGTCCGGGACGTCGCCGCGCGGCAGTTCTCCCCGGTACAGGATTGCTTCGAGGATGCGCCCGGCCTTCAGCGGAAGGGCGTCAGCGCGGATTTCTTCCTCGACCCAGAGCAGGATGCGGTCACGCAGCCGGTCCGGCTGCACCAGATCTTCCATGAACTTCACTTGGTCGAGGCACGTTTCAAGGAAGAATCGTGTAAAAGAGGCGAGGCTTTCCTCGCTAAGGTTGCCGCGACCGTCGAGGTCGTTACGGCGTGGAAGATCACATTGCGCCAGGTGGCCCTTGTAAGAACGAACGTTCCTCGCGAGGCCTCGGGCAATGGACCAGATACCGCCTGTATCAAGCACCTCAAGCAGCATCGAGTGCGACATGAGCCGAGCCACGCGTCCGTTGCCGTCCAGGAACGGGTGTATCCACAGTAGTCGGTGATGAGCTGCCGCCGCAGCGATGATCGTCTCGGCTCTGCCGAGGCCTTTAAAGGTTCGCTCGAACTGTTGGAAAAAACGCGGGAGTGCGCCGGGACTGATGGCTATGTGTTGACCAACTCTGACGTTGCGTTCACGAAGCGCGCCGGGAATAACCTGCATTCGTTCACCATTGTCAGGGTTTTCTACCCATAGCAGTTCATCCGGCAGGAGTTCGTAAAACCGTCTATGCATCTCGCGGACGCCTTCCGCGCTTACCGTGCGTCCGCGCAGTCCGCCTTCGTCGATCCATTTCTGGACCGCAATGTGCGCTTTGGCTTCGAGTTGAAGGTTGCGCTTTTCCGCGTTGGTGCTGTAATCGTTTTTCAGTGCGCGTTCGATGTCGACGGGGTGGGTGTCGTGGCCTTCGATGAGGTTGCTGTAGTAGCAGTTCATCGCTCGCACCAGATCTGCCAGGGCTGTCAGAACCCCATCCGGGAGGCTCCGGCGAAATCCTGCAGAATGCGCCGCCAGTTCGACGGCCAGATCGTTGAGCCCCCCGCGATGGCGAGAGCTTTCGGAGATCCTCATTGGTTCCATCAACAATACGGGCTCACCCCTGTCGAGAGGGGTGCTGCTGCCCGGTTCAATGGCCGCTTCATCGTCCGCATCAGAATCAGTCACAATCGACAAAATATCAGAAACATACGGAGAACGTAAGTCAATTCTGTCCGAAATATTGGCCGCTTAGATGGCCGGTTGCCTGGCCAATTCCCGTCTTCTTTGCGCGGCCTGCGTATTCTGCTGAACGTGAACGGCGATTCTGGTGATCGTGAACACCCGCCTGTTCCTGCATTGGCTTCACAGGGTTTTTATCTCCGAAAACAGCGAAAACAGCGAAAACAGGGTCAGAGAGCAAATAGCGCTACTATCAATGGTTGCTTCCAGCGGCCAGGCCCACCGAAACCCCGCCCAGGAAGATCACCTCCGATTGAACAAGCACGTTGTGATGCGCACAGCGTGAAGCCTATGATGCGCGGATGGTGAATCCCGAGCATCACATTGCCTTCGGTCCCGTGCCCTCACGCCGTCTCGGCCAGAGCCTGGGCATCAACAATGTCACCACTAAGACCTGCAGCTATGGCTGTATCTACTGCCAGGTGGGATCGACCACCGATCAGACCATAGTGCCGCGGCCGTTCTTCACCCCTGAGCAGATACGGGCTGCGGTCGCAAGCCGAGTGCAGAGTGTCTTGGCTACCGGGGGCACGGTCGACTATCTCACCTTTGTACCCGACGGCGAGCCATCCCTGGACAGCCGTTTGGACGAGAACATTGAGGCGCTGCGCAGCCTTGGCCTGCCCGTCGCTGTGATCACCAATGCGTCACTGCTATGGCTTGGAGAGGTGCGCAACCGCTTGGCCAAGGCCGATCTGGTGTCGGTCAAGGTGGATACCGTAGACAACACCCTGTGGCAGCGCATCAATCGCCCTCACAGCAAACTGGGTCTCGACCAGGTATTGGACGGGATACGGCTGTTCGCCGCCGGCTATGGCGGCACCCTTATCTCCGACACCATGCTGATCGCCGGTATCAACGACACTCCTGTGGCCTTGGCAGCCAGCGCCGAATTTCTGGCCGACATCCAGACGCAAACGGCCTACCTTGCCGTGCCTACCCGCCCGACCACCGTGGCAGGCCTGAGCGGGACCGATGAGGCGGGGCTGCTCCGGGCCCATCAGATCTTCACCGACCGAATGGACCGCGTGGAGCTGCTTGTTGAACACGAAACAGGGGTGTTCGCCCACACCGGCGATGCGCGGGCCGACCTACTGGCGGTCACCGCGGTTCACCCCATGCGCGAGGACGATGTGCGCAGGCTGCTGACCGAGGACCAGGCCGACTGGAGCTTGGTGCAGTCCTTGTTATCTGAGGGCGCACTGGAGGCCGTGGCGTACCAGGGTGCGACCTTTTACCTCAGACCCGTGCGCCCTGGGCGACGGGAGGCTTAGTTCCGATACACCCTAGGCCAGGCCGATGGCTTCGTGAAGATCCTGCGTCTCGGTGCGTCTGAGCTCAATGCCCGCATCGTGAAATACATAGGACGGGCCTTTGCCCTGCAGAGCCTCGCGGGACACGACCACGTCGACCTTCTGCATCACAAGCCATTCGGCCACCCGGATCCCTTTGCCGCGCTCTACCGCACGGAACGGGTTGGCGATGATCCGTTGCTCCGCCAGAGCATGGTCTTCGCGCTGCACGGTGACGATTGCGAAATACGGCGCCTCTCCGAAGTGCGAGCTGACCGGCCCATCCGCTGCCACCAGCGGAATCGCGTAGCGCAACTGCGGCGACTCGGCCGGCTCCACCTGCAGCAATACTCGCTCGATACGTGGAACCCTCGCCCTCACGCCGGTCTCTATCCTTGGTACCGCGGTCTCGATCCTCTCCTGGTCCGTTGCACGCAGCGTCAGACCCGCCTCGACGAAGCGGTAGCGATCGGCGTTGCGGCCAGTGACCCAGTTGACCCGGGCAACCAAGGGATCGGCCTCGATGACCTGTCGGACTTGCAGCAGGGTCTGTGCATCGAGCGAGGCATCGAGCAGGACGCGCATGGCGTCAGACAGCAGATCCCAGCCCATCTTCAGCACGGCCAGCACGATCACCAAGGCGGCAATACGATCCAGGGGCAGCCCGGTCCATTGCGATGCCAGTGCTAGGAAAACCAGCCCAGTCGTCAGGGCGTGCACACGGTACTCCCGGGCATCGGCGACAAGTGCCGGCGAGTGCGCGGCGCGCCCTGCGCCCAGTTCGAAATGGCTGAAGAGCAGCGGGATCGCGGTGGTGAGCACCAGCACAGTCAGCATCCAGGGCTCGGCACGGATCTCAGGCGGCGGAGAAAACAAAGCGTCCTTGCCGATCTCGTAGGCAGTGAGCAGAACCAGGCCACCGAGCCCGAGGGCCACCATATTCTCCACCTTGTACAGGCCGTAAGGGAAGGTACGCGACTTGCGCCCGGCCAGGCGGATGCCGATCAGCACGGCCCCCGCGCCCAGCAGATCGAGCAGGTTGTGCACAACCTCGGCGCTTACCGCGAGACTGCCCGAGATGCTTGCGAGCAGCCCGTGCAGGCTGACCAGGACGACATTGACCAGCAGCGAGTACCAGCCTCCCTTGGTTTCGCCTAGGGCGTGGTCCTGGACTGCCGCTTTTTCAGCCATAGCTGGTAATCATCCGATCCGACCCGCACCATCTTGGCGCCGCATTCCGGGCAGTGTTCCTCCTGGCAGCGCACTCCGCGCTGGTGCGCGACGCGCGTCTCGCACTTGGGACAGATGCATTCACCGACCGGCCCCATCTTGTGCTGTCGCTCTTTTCCACTCATGGCTCAGCCCTCCATCAACGCTCATCCGGCATGGCCAGTATGCAGCAAAGCGATGGTGCCGATGCCCACCAGCAGCAGCGCAACCTGCCGAATCGATTCAGGTAACGAGATGCGCCGGTGCAGGTGGGGTACCAGGTCGGCACTGGCGATGTAGATGAAGCTGGCCGCCGACAGGGCCAGCACATAAGGCACCAACTCACGCGCATCGGCGAGCCAGAAATAGGCCACCAGCGCGCCCGGCAGGGTGGTATCGGCCGAAAGGGTGTTCAGTACCAGGGCCTTGCGGCGCGAATAGCCACTCTCGAGCAGGATGGCGAAGTCGCCCACCTCCTGCGGAATTTCGTGAGCAATCACCGCGATCGCCGTCGCCACCCCCAATGGTATCGAGGTCAGAAACGCGGCCGCGATGACCACGCCGTCAACGAAATTGTGGAAGGCGTCGCCGATCAGGATCAGTGGCGCCGCCTGCCCGTGCACCTCGCACTCGGCGTCGTGGCAATGACGCCAAAGCACCAGTTTTTCGAGCACGAAGAAGAGCACCATGCCAGCAAGCACAGTGGCCAGGATGGCGCGCATCTCCCCCTTCTCCAGAGCGGCCGGAATCATGCCGATGAAGGCGGCCCCTAGTAAGGTGCCAGTGGCGTAACTGATGAGAAAAGGCACGGCATGCCTACGCACGATCTCAGGCAATACCAACAGCGCGGCAGCGCCCGCGATAGCCCCGATGCTGCCGAGCAGACTGAAGACAAGGATCCACAGGAGAAGCATCAGGTTTTAAGCCCTGCCGCATGGCTGACGATGCCGTTCAGGATATATGAAGGTGCCAGAGGGGCGCAGCAGCCATGCTAATGGCATCGTGAATATACGCAGCGCCGACTCACATCCATTCAGTGTTCACTCAGGAGTCGCAACTCGGTGTGCTTCGAACTCAACTAAGGTCTTTGGCGACCTTGGCAATGGCCACGATGAGCCTTCGGCAAGCGACTGATTCGGAAATTTCAGATGCCAGCCGACGCGGGGATTCTGTGGTGCCGCACGATGGGCAGACATGTCGCCCTATAACGCTCTGATATCCCTAAATTATTTTCTCGGGACAATTCGAGGCGACGAACTTTCGTAGAGCGTAAAAACAACAAAGGGATAGGCAATTTCATGCCTAACCCTTTGTTTTATATGTGTTTTATATATATGGTGCCCAGGGACATAATCGAACTGCCGACACGGGGGTTTTCAATGTCAATAAAATCTATAACTTACTGATTTTTTTGAAACAGGTAATCTACGGAACAGTTAGGCGAAATCAAGTTGATTCAATAGCTTGTGTTAGTTTGGGTCAAACAGCGGAATTTCGGCGGTGTACCGCAGGTGTACCGAGGATTCGCCTAAAACCCATAAAAAAGGTTTATTAACAGTCGCCAAGGGACTCGCTTCGTCGGCTCCTTGTCAGGCTTTAAAATCCGGCATGGCACGCCGCATGAACTCGTCGAACAGGGGGACGGTAAACGCCATTTCTCCGTGGGACGGGCTAAACACCATTCCCTTTTTGATCAGATTGGCCCGAACGGGACCGAGTGTAGTGATCTTCACCCCAAGTGTGTCCGCGATATCGCCGGTGCGATAAGAACTGCTACCCAATTCCGCCATCGCACGCAGATACCGCCGCTCGCGTGGCGTGAGCCGATCGAAACGTACGCGAAAGAAGTTCTCGTCTAATCGCTTGGTGACGATATCGGTGGTCTCCAGGACCACCTCGAGCGAGATGGGCGAGGACTGTGCGTGGTTCCAGGCCTGATACCCCCACTCCTGAAGAAAGTACGGGTACCCCTTGGTGAGTCGACAGATCTCCCCGAGGGCATCATCCGCTATCGATTCGCCGGCCTCATCTATCGGCTCATGAATGGCTTTGGCCGCGTCCGCCTCGCTCAGCGGTCCGACGTCCGGAAAGCTGAACAGTCGCTCGGCATAGGATTTCGCCTCACCCGCCAATGCGGGCAGAATCGGCAGACCCGCACCAATCAGTACCAGCGGTAGCTGACGCTGCTGCATCTTTTGCATCGCCATGATCAGGGCACTCAATTCGGCAACAGCGAAATACTGGATCTCATCGATCAGAATCGCCACGGCGACGCCGCGCTCCTCTGCCGCCTCGGCCAAAGCGGTAAACAGGTTTGGCAGATCGACCTCCAAATCGCCGCTGTCCGCAGCGCCGGCCTCGGGTTCGATATCGACCCCGATATCGATCTCGCCGACCTTGATCCGGATTGCCCCGACAAAACTCTTCAAAACTGCGAGGCCCCGACGCGCCTTGTTGCCGGCGCCGGCGAGCCGATCGAGTTCGAACAGGAGGCGACGCAAGTGAGGGGCCAGAAGAACGGCCAGGGACTTGCCCTCATGAGCCTCGACCAGAATGGTCCGATAGCCTTCGCCTTGCGCCAAGCGCTCGATTTCGTTCAACAGGACGGTCTTGCCAACCCCGCGCAGTCCGGTCAACAGCAAGCTCTTTTCCGGCCGCCCCGCACGAACCCGGCCCAGGAGCACATGCGCCTGCTCGAGGATGTTCTCGCGACCGGCCAGTTCGGGCGGCGGTGATCCTGCTCCTGGTGAAAAGGGGTTTCTGATTTTGTCCATTGGGGCGAGACCAAAGTGGTTTATATGTATTTATACGCCATGCAGCGTATAAATAACAATAAATGAGTATAGGCAGTATTAAAAGCCTTTTCCGGCAACTGGATCACCTGATCGCAGTCGTCGACATCAGCGTTCGGCCGCCCCGCTGACCATCGAACGGCATCAGGCCGGCATCTTGGTGCGCGAACCCATCCCCGAAACCCGTTCGCGGACGCGTTTTTCTCCATTCGCCGACCACCAGGCCAGCCGCCACCGTTGCCGCGCCGCTGGCGGCGCAGCCCGAACGAGGTCATCCTGGGGTTGTCACCCCGTCTCGTCGAACAGGCCCCGCGGGGGCGGCACCCGGCACGGCGGCCGCCTCGGTGCTTGGGGCTCCCCTTTCGCATCCAGGTGGGCGAGAATCTTCTCGATGACGTCGGGATCCTCGATGCAGGCGATGATCCGCATCGCCCCGCCGCAGGCCGGGCAGGTCTCGACAAGGTGAATTGATGCGCAGCATCAAGAGAGGGTGCCCTGGGGTATGTCGATCCCGACCAAATCGCCTGGAGCGATTTGGAACAGCCGCAGGCTGGCCCGAAGGGCGGAGGGCAGGATGCCCGGAGTAACACCCGTTTCAGGCGTTGCGCCCAGGTCATCGCAGCGCGGCGTTAGGCCGATGTCGGCTCCTCCGGGTCCGCTGTCATGGCCTGCCGGCCTCCCCTGCCCCGCTTAGCCGGTGTCACCCGCGCGCGGTACTTGCTGTTGGGCGCAAACACCCCGTGGAAGCGCGTCAGGTTGACTCGCGGGTCCTGCAGCAGAGATTCCTCGCATTACACGAAAACAAGGCATTCGAGACCTTTGTGATTATCTTCATTATCTTCTCGGCCTTGCTGATTGGCGCTAAAACCTAGGAGACGTTGGCATTGCTGCGTGTTCTCGACTGGGCAGTGACGCTTTTTTTCTCGTCGAGATACTGGTGCGCATGGTTGCCGAAGGGAGTCTGCGTGCATTCTTTCGCAAGGGCTGGAACGTATTCGGTTTCGTGATCGTGGTCGCGAGTCTGATACCGATAGAGGACAGCGAGGCAGCGTTGCTGGGGCGTTTGTTGCGAGTGTTTCGCGTGCTGCGACTGGTGTAGATCAATCCCGAGCTTCGCGTGCTGTTGAACGCCTTCATGCACGCGATTGCACGACTGCTGAAACGAAAACGGCTTAGCGAGTTAAACTCACTAAGCCGTAGAAGCCAAAAGGCTTTTTGATTGGTAGCGGGGACAGGATTTGAACCTACGACCTTCGGGTTATGAGGTCGGGATTGCTCTCAAAAACAATGTTTAATCAACCACTTGCCGGGACGCCCGTTGTCACGCAAGCAGGACAGCGCACAACAATGCAGGACTGGATCCCGCATAAGTCACACAGTCCATCCGCTATGCCGCCGGCGACGCAACGTGTTACGCCGAGGGCCGAGGCGCATGGCCACCCTTCAGCATGATCGCCTGCGCCGTTGAAGGATGATCGTAGTAAAGGATCCAGCGCCCAAGAATGGCAAAAGCCTAGCAAGCGCTCCAGCAAGCATTGGCATAATATGCCAATTGAGCTACTCTATCTTGACTTCAACCGACTAGGTACCCCGCGATGCCGACACGTAATGTGGTGCTCACCGACCAGCAAGCGGAATTGGTCGAAAAGCTCGTCCAATCCGGTCGTTACCAAAATGCAAGTGAGGTGCTCCGGGACGGCCTTCGTTTCCTGCAACGCCGCGAACGTGAGGAAACGGCCAAACTAGAAGCTCTCCGTGGCGCGCTTGATGAAGCAGAAGCTGCAGTCGCCACGGGAGATCTCTATGACTACACTCCCACTCTGTTCGACGATGTCGCCAATGAAGAGGAAGCAATCTCCACTCGAGATCCTCAAGTATGAGGCGAATTCGCGTCACCGGCCCAGCGAGACGCGACATCACCAAGATACTTCGACACAGTGGTGCAGAATTCGGTGACCAGGCGCGCCAGCGCTATCGGAAGCTTATCGACCAAGCACTGAAAGATCTCGGGACCGACGCAAACCGAGTCGGCGTGCAATCCATCGATGACATCCGGGAAAGTTATTTTCTCTACCACTTGAAATGGAGCCGCAAAACTCCAGTCGGCCTACCTGTGCACCAACCCCGACATCTGATCGCTTTTTTTATCGACAACTCGGACGATATCATCGTGGCGCGGGTGTTCCATGAACGACAAATGCTGTCTCAACATCTTACGCAGCCGGATGATCGGTGAACACTTGTGGGATCAAAGTGGGATCAAAGGATCAAAGGGGTCAGTTTCGATTGATATTTCCATCTGAAAAATCAAAGACAGGCCACACCGTAAATATCCGCAAACCATTCAGGCTCGTGGTCGCAGCCGCAGACCTGGACCCTGAACAAGTAGTCCGGCACACACTGCGTCACACGGCAATAACCCACCTAGTTCAAGCCGGGGTGGATCTGCCGACCATCAAACGCATCAGCGGGCATAAGACCCTAGTGGGCCAAGCGGGAAGTTGTGTAACGCTCAGCCGTGCCACAAGCATTGTGGGCAAGGCGTAGTCCGTAGGGAATGGCAGGCCCTTTCCAAGGACTGCAACACAGTCCACGATGCTTGTGGCACGGCCCTTCGGGAGCCGCTGTGCGAGCGCGACTCTGTGTTGCATTTCTTGACAAGGGAGGGACCATTGCCTGCGAAACGCGCCTTGATTCGCACTCGCACAGTGGCTCTGAGTGTTACACAACTTTCCGCTTGGCCCACCAGCGATGGTTGAGCGATACGCCCATGCCAACGGAAAGCACATCGGCGCCGCGATGGACAGGCTGGCAGGGAGATTGAAACTATCCTCGTAGCCGAAAAAGTGGCCGCTTTTTCTGGCGCAATTACACAAGAATTACACAAACGAAAAAGGCTTACGTGAAACTGACCGCGTAAGCCTTTGTTTCTATGGTGCCCAGGGACAGAATCGAACTGCCGACACGGGGATTTTCAATCCCCTGCTCTACCGACTGAGCTACCTGGGCAAAAGTCGGTGACGCGATCGCGTCGAAGGGGCCGTATTTAAGCCGGCACGGGCCGCCGCGTCAAGCGGATTCCTGATCCCAATGCCGGTCGGATATTCCCGGAACGGATACTAAAGAAATTCCCAATGCGGCCGTAACGCAGGTCATCTCCAGCATCTACCAGGAATCTGGCACAGGTAACCGGCGCATGACCCCGCATAAACAGCTTGCAGGCAACCACCCACAAGACAAAAGCCACGCTCCCTGGTGGACCGCGCAGTGGCCATTGATGACCGCCATCGCCTGGCTGGTATTGCTGCTGACCGCCGCCACCTGGTGGTGGTTGGAGCGCGACAGCATCGCCCAGCGCGTCTGGCAATCGCCGACCCCGATCGTGGAGCAGGAAACCGGCACCCCGGCCGCCCCACAGATTGCGGGCAGCATCGACATGGCGACCAACCGCTAGCCGGTATACGGCGTGCTCAGGCCGGCAGGCCGAGACGCTGCTTCACATCGCTGAGCAGGGTCCGAAGATCGAAGCGCCCGCCCGTATCGATCCTCAGGGTCCTGGCCCGCTCGTCCGCTGCCGGCGACTCCCAACGATCCAATTGACCCTCCAGGACCGCGAGCCCCGCCTCGGACGCATCGCTTGCCTGTGACTCCCGCGCCCGGACACGCTCCCGCAGAATGCCTTCGTCGGCCTCGCAGCGCAGGATGAGGGCCGGCACTTCCAGGCGATCCGCCAGCGCGAGGAATTCGCCGCGGCTCTTCCGCCCCAGAAAAGTCGCATCCACGATCACGCCATGCCCGGCCTCGATCACCGTGACCGCCACGTCGCGCAGCTGCTGGTAGGTGCGTCGGCCCGCCTCGGGCGTGTAGATGCCAGCCCCAACGGCGGATGCGCTGCGCTGCAGCGGACCGAGGCCGTACAGACGCTTGCGTTCAACATCCGAACGAACCCGGATCAGGCCGAGTGACTGCAGCAACTGCTGTGACAACCAGGTCTTGCCGGAGCCGGACAGGCCGCTGGTGAGAAGCAGAAACGGGCGAGGTTCACGCGTGTAGGATTCCGCCTGCCGCAGATAAGCGGCCAGCTCCTTCTGCACCTCTTCCCGCTCCGCTGGCGCCAGGTCGGATTGCCGCAGCCGGATCGCCGCCACTTTTGCGCGGACCATGGCCCGGTAGACCCGGTAGTAGTCGAGCAGAGCCAGCCCGTCGTAGTCGCCGGTGAACTCGAGATACCGATTGATCAGGCGCCAGGCGCCGCCACCAAGCCCGCGCTCCTCGAGGTCCATCATGAGGAAGGCGATGTCGTTGATCAGGTCGATCCAGCGCAGGGCCTCGTTGAATTCGATGCCGTCGAACAGACAGGGCCGCCCCTGCCACAGCACGATATTGCCGAGATGCAGGTCGCCGTGGCATTCACGCACCCGGCCGCTCTGGCGGCGCTGCATGAACGGCGCGAGCAGGGCCCGCGCCGATTGTTCGGCCCAGGCCCTCAGGCGCGCCAGTTGCGCCGCATCGCATTGCCCGGCGAGGACCTCGAAATTGGCCAGCACCGGCTGCTCCACCTGTTGCGGAAGACCCCAGGGAGCATCCGGGCTAAGCTTGGCCGCCGACTGGTGGAACGCGGCGACCTGTTCCGCCAGCGCATCGATCAGGGCATCGTCGAGGCCGCTGCTTTGCAAGCGCGTACTGAGCAGGGCATCCGCTGCAAAACGGCGCATATGGACCGCATATTCGAGACAATCCCCTGATGTCGAATCCACGATGAGCGGGGCATCCGGCTCACCGCCGATACCCACCACACCCAGGTAGATGTCGGGCGCGGTGCGGCGATTCAGGCGCAGTTCTTCCTCGCAGTAGTGGTGACGGGATTGCAGCCCGCGGTAATCCAGGAACCCAAGCTCGAGCGGCTTCTTGATCTTGTAGGCGTGCTCCCCGGCCAGCAGGATGTGCGAGATATGGGTCTCGATATGCTCGACGTCCGGTGCAGGGTGCGGGTAGGCGCGCGATTCCAGCAGGCCGCGGATCAGGCGTTGCTGGAGCGCCTGTTCCTCAGACATGAAGGCCGGCTTGCACGCGGGTGTTCACCCGAAAGCGTTCACCCGGCAGGCGGGCCTGCGTCACTGCGGCGTAAAAGCGGGCGGCGCCTCCGAACCCTCACCGAAGAAGAAGTTTTCCATCTGCTCCTCGAGGAAGGTGCGCGCCTTGGGATCGACCGGGCTGAGGCGGTATTCGTTGATCAGCATGGTCTGGTGGCGCAGCCAGTCCTGCCAGGCCTGCTTGGAGACGTTGTCGTAGATCCGCTTGCCGAGCTCCCCGGGGTAGGGCTGGCGGTCCAGGCCCTCCGCCTCCTGCTTGAGCTTGACGCAATTGACCATGTGACTCATCGGGACTCCTCCGGGTAAGACTCCTGCAACAGGCGGCTGATCGGCGCCGCCAGTCCCAGGCGATCGGGTTGGGCTGGGTTATACCATTGCATTCTATCCCCATCCGCCAGGCGGCAACCGGGCAGCGCCAGCGGAATTTCCTGCGGCTGGATGTCGAGGTGGAAGTGGCTGAAGGTGTGCCGCCGTGGAGGCAAAAGGCGCGAATCGCCAGCCGCCTGCAGCCCCTGCTGTTCACACCAGGCGATCGGGTTCACAGCGGGATCGAGCTCGGGCAGGCTCCACAGGCCACCCCAGATTCCCTCGCCGGGGCGACGCTCGAGCAGGATGCGACCATCGGGGTCACGCAGCAGCAGCATGCGCACCGCGCGCACCGGCAGCGCCTTGCGCGCGCGGCGCTCGGGGAAGTCGGCCTGCCGACCCAGGTGGCACGCCTGGCAGTCCAGCGCCACAGGGCAGGTGTCACAGGCAGGCTTGGTGCGGGTGCAGACCGTCGCACCGAGGTCCATCATCGCCTGGTTGTACTCGCGTACCTGCTGCTCCGGGGTGCGCTGTTCGGCCAGTTGCCACAGCGCACGCTGGACCGCCGCGCGCCCCGGCCAGCCGGGCACAGCCGCATGTCGCGCCAGCACCCGCTTGACGTTGCCATCCAGGATCGGCTGGCGCTGCCCGAGCGCGAGCGAGAGGATCGCGCCGGCCGTGGAGCGCCCGATGCCCGGGAGCTGCTGCAGTGACGCGATGTCCTCCGGGAATCGGCCATCGTGTCGATCGACGACCTCGCGCGCCGCCCGGTGCAGGTTGCGTGCCCGGGCGTAATAGCCCAGCCCCGACCAGTGATGCAGCACCTCGTCCTCGTGCCCGGCGGCGAGCGCCTGCACATCGGGGAAACGCCCCATGAAACGATCGAAATAAGGGATCACGGTCACGACCTGGGTCTGCTGCAGCATGATCTCCGAAACCCACACCCGGTAGGGGCTGCGCTGACACTGCCAGGGGAGGTCATGCCGGCCATGTACCCGAAACCAGGCCAGCAGGCGCTCGGCAAACGTCTCCATCTTTCCCCCTGTTACCCCGGGACGCCGACTTGGGCCCGCACCCGGGTTCCGCCTGCGGCTGACGAAATACCGGCGAGTGTAACGAATCGCCACTTGGATGGAATAATTTGCACCCCGCTGCCGTCAAAGAGTTCATGGAAAAAACAGGACCATCCTCGCCACTGGGCAAATTTGGCCGCAACCGCCGCCTGCGCCACGAAGCATGCGCGCAACGCGAGCGGCTATACCGGCTCGCCTGGTCCTGGTGTCACGACCAGCACCTCGCGGATGACCTGGTGCAGGAGACCCTGGCCAAGGCCTTGTCCAATCTGGACCGTCTGAGAGACGAGACGCGACTGGTCGTGTGGCTGACCCGGATCATGGCCAACCTGTACCGTGACCAGTTCCGCCGCAAACGTGAGGAGACCGGACACGAATTCGAGCCGATCTCCGAGGAAACACCGGAACACGCCGCGGACCGCTCGCTGCTGGTGCGGCTGACGCGCGAGGCGATCGCTTCATTGAACGAAGACCATCGCCAGATCATCACGCTGGTCGATCTCAGCGGTTTCAGTTACACCGATACCGCTCAGATACTGGACGTGCCCATCGGAACCGTCATGAGCCGTCTCTCGCGCGCCCGCAAGCGGCTGCGCACCGAATTGGAAAAGGCGCAGATATCCCCCGCCTCGGTTGTCGTACCCATAAGGAAGCCGTCATGAGCAGTAAAGACGAAATCGACATCAATGCCTACGTGGACGGGGAACTCACCCCCGAGGAGCGCCTCGAGGTGCTGGCCGTTCTGCGCAAGGACCCGGACGTTGCACGAGAGGTTTGCGAACTCAACAACCTCAAGAGCCAGCTGGAACTCGCCTATGCCCACCCGCCTGGGCTGGGCGAGCGATCCAAGGTGCGCAGGCGCTCGACCTGGCTGACCCTGGCGGCCAGTATCCTGACACTCTCGATCGGCGCCACCGGCGGCTGGATAGCGGGACATAACGACTCCGCTGCGGATCGCCTCGTGCTGCTCGACCCGGCGGGACGGGGACAGGCGCCCGCCACCGCGGCGAGCGACGAAACCCGGATCGTGTTCCACATCACCACCCCGGACCAGCTGGCGGCGGGCGAATTACTCGACGAAGTGGAGAACATGTTGCAGGCCTACCAGCACGAGGGAAGAAACCTGCGAGTGGAGTTCGTGAGCAATGGCGAGGGTCTCGGTTTCCTGCGTCAGGGGCTGAGCCAGCACCAGGCCCGGATACACCAATTGGCTGAAAATTACCGCAACCTGACTTTCGTCGCCTGCCAGAACACCATCGATCGCCTGCGTGTGGAGCAGGGTATTGAGATAAACATATTGCCCGACGCCAGAATCATAGACTCCGGTGTCAGTCATGTTGTCGAACGACAAAAAGAGGGCTGGGCCTATATACGGGTCTGAAAGCTCCAGGCTTTTCGCGGCGTAACCCGCCCGGAAAAAACCAACCATCAAAATAGAGATAGTGAGGATTTGAATTATGAAGAAGTACGTATACCCCTTTGTCGCGCTGCTGTTTGCGTTTTTCATGCCCGCCAGCCAGGCGGCCGTGGAGGAAGGCTACAGCAAACAGAAGGTCGTCTATCACGTCAATTACGATGACCCGAAGTTGCAGGCGGCGGCGCTGCGCAACATCCAGAATCACATCAACGCGGTCGGAGCGGAGAACCTTGAAGTGCGGGTGGTGATGCACGGCAACGGCCTGGCGCTGCTGATTGTGCCCGAGGCCCTGGAGCGGCTGCCGAAGTTCAAGCATGCCAATGCCGACGATCAGATGGCCGCGCGAATCGACGGACTCAAGCAGCAGAATGTCAGTTTCAAGGTATGCGCCAATACCGTGCGCGGACGCAAGGTCAGCATGGACAACGACCTGTACGACGTTGATGAAGCCGATATCGTTCCCAGCGGCGTGGCAGAGCTGGCTAAGCTGCAACACGAAGGTTTCGTCTACATCAAACCCTGATACTTCCCCTCCAAGGTAGTGTTGCCCGCCTCAGTGCGGGCTTTTTTTCGTGGCCTGTGCAATAACCTGTCCACCTGAGCGGTCTTACGGGTATGGCAGCATTGAGCAAACACTTCGACACCCTGGTAGGTGCGCTCTCCCCGGAGCTCTATCGCTATGCCCTCGGCCTGTGCCGCAACCAGGACGTGGCACAGGATCTGGTCCAGGAAACCTTTCTGCGGGCATGGCGCTCGCAGCAGACCCTACGGGACATCAAGACCGCCAGGGCCTGGCTTTATACCATCCTGCGCAACGAGCACGCTCGCCTCTACGAACGCCAGCGCCCGGAGGTACGCGATCCGCACCTGCTGCCTGAGGTCCCGGTCCAGGGCTACGATACCCGCACCGAGGCCTTTGCCCTGCGCCGCGCGCTCGATCAACTGGACGAACAGTATCGCGAACCCCTGTTGCTGCAGGTCATCGGTGGCTTCAGCTGCAAGGAAATCGGCCGGATGCTGTCATTGAAACCGAACACTGTACTGACCCGCCTGTTCCGTGCCCGCAAGATGCTGCGCGACAGGCTGGATGAAGAAGGCAGGGAGAAGCAGCATGGACTGCCTTGAATTCCGTCGACTACTGCTCCAGGACCCCTACCGGGCCGAGCCGGAGCTCCTGCAACACGAATCCGGTTGCGCCGAATGTGCGCACTACGCAGCCCGCATCCGGCAGCAGGAGGCTTCCCTGCGCAGTCTGCTGAACGCACCCGCGCCGCCCCCGGAACTGGCCGAGAATATCCGTCTCGGCGCGCGCATGGAGCGCCGCTCCGGTTACGTGCGTCGTGTCTGGATGAGCGCCGCCGCGAGCCTCTTGATCGGGATCTCGATCAGCATGTTCATGCTCTTCGACCAACAGCAGGCGAGAGGAAACATGCTCCTGGCGCGGAGTGTGATCCACCATATCGAGGACGAAGCAGGCCACCTGCGCGAACCCGGACCCGCATCACCCGATCGGGTACGTGCGGTCCTGGCGCGTTTTGGGGCCGAGTTGGTGGGTGACCTTGGGCCGGTGCGCTTCGCAGCCGAGTGCGTGATGCGCAAGCGCACCGGCGTACACCTGGTGCTGAGTGGTGAACAAGGCCCGGTAACCGCTTTCATGATGCCCGGAGAACACGCCGACAGCCCCATCCCCATCGATTCGACGCGCTTTCACGGCGAAATCATCCCCACCGAATGGGGCGTGCTCGCGGTGGTCGGGGAGCGCGGCGAGGTCATAGCCCCGATCGCGACGCGCCTGGCGCGCAGCGTGCATTGGCCGCAGGGCAGCAGACTGAGCGCGCAAACACCGCTCGCAGCGCATCTCGCCCGTCTGGGCATCCATTCGCCGCGGACGCTTTAGACCATGCAAGGCATGCAGGCCGCGGCCGCCGGGAACCCGGTCAGAGGCTGAAACCGAAGGACTCGTGGAATCGATGCTCGAACTCATCGCGCCCGAAGTGGTGGTTCTGCGGACCCTGTTGCTCGATTTTCATCGCGCCCATGAGCGAAGCGACGCGGCCGATCAGCTCCCAGTCCATGCCCTGCATCAGGCCATACAGCAGCCCCCCGCGATAGGCATCGCCGCAGCCGGTGGGGTCGGCAAGTTTGCTTGCCGCCGCGGTCGGAATTTTGAGGTGCTTGTTGCCCGTGTAAATAATTGAGCCCTCACCGCCGCGCGTAACGATCACGGCCTCCACCCGCTCGGCGAGTTTTTCCATGCTCAGGCCAGTACGTTCCTCCATGAGGCGCGCCTCGTAGTCGTTGAACGCCAGCCAGGTCGCCTGCTCGGCAAAGCGCAGCAGGTCATCGCCATCGAACATCGGCATGCCCTGGCCCGGGTCGAAGATGAACGGTATGCCGGCCTCGGCGAACTGCTGGGCGTGATCGATCATGCCCTGGCGACCATCGGGCGACACGATGCCAATCGATATGTCCTGAAAATCACCCACCCTGCTGAGATGGGCATGATTCATGGCCCCCGGGTGGAAGGCGGTGATCTGGTTATCGTCCTGATCGGTGGTGATGAAGGCCTGCGCGGTGAACTCGCCCTCGATCTCGCGCAGCCCGGCGCGCGAAACACCCTTTTCCTCCATCCAGCGGGCATATGGAGCGAAATCCTCTCCCACTGTCGCCATCGGGATGCCATCGCCACCCAAGAGCATGAGATTGTAGGCAATGTTGCCGGCACAACCGCCAAAGTTGCGCCGCATCTCGGGCACCAGGAAGGATACATTCAGGATGTGTACCTGTTCCGGCAGAATGTGGTTCTTGAAGTGATCCTGGAACACCATGATGGTGTCGTAGGCCATTGACCCGGAGATGAGCGCGGTCATGCAAATTCCTCGAAAATCATGCTGGTGAAAAGTGCGGAGATGATGTTAACTTATGTAGGTAAGATCCGCAGGCAGCGGGCGCTAATGGCCGTCTGGCCAAACTGAATAAACCACAATACTGAATCCACCCAATAGAGGAACAGGAGAAGCCATGATGACTTCGATTAAGAAAACCCTGCTCAGCGCGGCCGCCGCCGCCGCCCTGGCTATCTCTTCCGGCGCATTCGCCGCATCGCAGGCCGACTTCGACGCGGCCTACGCGGCGGCAAGTGCCGAATTGAAGAAAGCCAAGAGCATGGGCAATGCCTGGCGCGATACCGGAAAGATGCTGAAGAAGGCGGAAGCAGCCGCCAAAGAAGGCAACTTCGGCAAGGCCATCGGCATCGCCCGCGATGCCAAGTTCCAGGCGCAGGCCGCACAGGAACAGGCCGCTTCTCAGGCGAGTGCCGGCAACCCCGGTTATCTGTACTGATCGCCACCCGGTCAGACTGATCGAAAAACCCGAGGCCTTGGCCTCGGGTTTTTTATGCGCTACCGGATTCTTTCCGATACGGTTTCGTAGCAGCGAGCTAGCTCGCGAATGACTCAGGAACCGTCGAAACAGGCCGGCAGGCCCTCGTCCAGGGTCGGGTAGCGCAGCACCACGCCCAGCTGTTCGCGCAGCTTGCGATTGCTCAGGCGCCGCGATTCGGCAAGGTAGGAGAGCATCCCCGGTGACAGTGTCGCGCCGGCCTGATCGAGGTCCACCAGGGGTGGCCGCGGCAGGCCCGCGAAATCGGCTACACGGTTGAAGTAATCGGTCATGTTCCCGGGGTGGCCATCGCAGGCATTGTAGACCTCGCCATCCACGCCCCGCTGCATGCCGCGCAGGCAGGTCTCTACCAGGTCGTCGACATGAATCCGGTTGGTCCAGGGGGCATCCGCCTCGGCGACCATGGGCAGGTTTTTTTTCAGTCTCGCGAGGGGCAGCCGGCCCGGGCCATAGATGCCTGCCACGCGCAGGATCACCAGCTCGCCGCCGCTGGCATCGCGCCAGCCGCGCAGCAGCTGCTCGGCGTGCCAGCGACGACGCGCGCGGTCGACCTGCGGATGGGCGGGTCGGGTCTCGTCGACCCATTCGCCATGGCAGTCGCCGTATACCCCAGTGGTACTGACATACAGTATCCGGCGCGGCTGCCCGCTCTGCGCGAGGCCCTCGAGAAAGCGCTGCATACCGGTGTCGTGCTCACCTTCCGGTGGTGGGGGCGCGAAATAGAAGACGTCCTCGTCGCGGGTGGAGCCCGCCGGCAGGCGCTGGTGTTCGAGGTCGACGCACAGGCTGTCGATGCCAAGCTCAGCCAGGCGCGCGGCAGAGACCTTGCTGCGCACCACGCCGCTTACCGCGATCCCTTCCTGCTGCGCGCGCGCGGCGACGCGCTGTCCTACATAGCCGCAACCAACGATTAACATGGCACCAACGGGTTTAATTGACCTTCCCGATCACAGACAATGCAGCATTATCCCATCAAGAACGTGCCAGGACACCATGAGCTTTGAAGTGACTCTCAGCCCCAGTGGCAGGAAATTCGTCGTGCAGGACGGCGAAAGCGTACTCGACGCCGCGGTCCGCCTTGGCGTTGGCCTGCCCTACGGCTGCCGCAGCGGTCGCTGTGGATCGTGCATGGCCAACCTGGTCGAAGGCCAGATCGACTACCCGGACGGTCCGCCGGAAGCGCTGGAGATGGAATCGGACGAAAAGTGCCTGCCATGCGTCGGCTTTCCGCAATCCGACCTGACCCTGCAGGTTCGCGAGGTGGAAAGCGCCGCCGACATCGAGCCCCGTATCCTGCCCTGCCGCGTCGAGAGGATCGATCACCTGGCGCATGACGTGATCCGCCTGTGGCTCAAGCTGCCAGAGGATCAGCGCCTGCAGTTCCGTGCCGGCCAGTACCTCGACTTCATACTTGCCGACGGGAGCAAGCGCGCGTTCTCCATCGCCAACGCACCGGAGGACGACAAGCTGATCGAACTGCATATCCGGCATGTCGACGGCGGCAAGTTCACCGACTGGGCCTTCGGCCAGATGCAGGACAAGGCGATTCTGCGCATCGAGGCGCCGCTCGGCACCTTCGTGCTCGACGATGACAGTGCGCGTCCCTGGTTGTTCATCGGGGGCGGCACCGGCTTCGCGCCACTCAAGGGCCAGATCGAACACAGCTTCAACAAGGGCACCACCCGCCCGATGAGGCTCTACTGGGGGGTGCGCTCGCACGAGGACCTGTACCTGCCGGATCTGCCCGCGGAATGGGCCAAAGCGCACAGCAACTTCGATTTCGTCCCGGTTCTCTCCGAACCGGGCGCGAATTGGGAGGGGCGCACCGGCTTCGTCCACGAGGCCGTGCTGGCCGACATACCCAATCTGCCGGACTACGACATCTACATGGCTGGGCCACCGATCATGGTGAAGTCGGCGCGGGACGCCTTTCTTGCCAAGGGCGTGCCGGAGGGACAGATGCATTACGACTCTTTCGAATACGCCGCCGAGACGCGCGACAAATAGTCACCCGTGCTTGTCCTTACCGATTGAGTGGGCGCTGAATCGCACCCCCTTGCAGACTCACGCCACTACAGGTGGAGGTCACCGTAGCGGCGCCGGATGCGGTACCCGATAAAGGCCACACCCGAGACGAAACCCAGCACCGCCATCAGACCACCCAGCCCCCAGGCAAGGTAAGGCCGCCAGAAGGCGGGGGTTTCTCTGAGCGCCTGCCCGGAGGCGCCATCGGCTGCCACCAGGGCGTGAATCCGGGCGAGACGCTCCCTTGCCTGTTCCAGTTCACGCCCGGCCTCGACCAGACGTGGCAGGTCACCCAGTTGCGCCTCGAGCTCGGCGATGCGGGCCTTGGCCTTGTTCAAGGCCAGGCCGGCGTATACCCGCTCTGCGCTCGCGGTGGGGTTGCCTGGCTCCGCCGCTGTGGCCGTCCCATCCGGGTCGAGGCGCGAGCGCAGCGTACGCAGCTCGGCCTGCGCCTCCAGCAGCTTCATCGCGGCCGGCTTCTCTTCCGAGACATAGCGCGTCTCGAGCCAGCCGCGGGTGTCATCGGCAAGCCTGACCCGGAGCACGCCCTTGCCCTCCTGCAACACCTCGACCGGCGTGCCACTGGTGAGCAACTGCAGTGGTTCGCCGCCCAGCTCCTTGTCCGCATACAGCCCAACCACCAGCTTGTCGGTGATATGCGCCGCACCGGCGAGCATGCTGAAGAGCATCAGCAGCGCGATCAGGAATGGCTTCATGCCCGTGGCCCCCGCCCTGACTGTCAGGCCGCGATGCCGGAGTGCCGCAGCAGGGCGTCGATCTCCGGCTCGCGCCCGCGGAAGGCGCGGAACAGCTCCGCCGCATCGCGCGAGCCGCCACGCTCGAGGATGTTCTCGAGGAAGGCGCGCCCGGTCTCGGCGTCGAACACGCCGCGCTCCTCGAACAGCGAGAAAGCATCCGCGGACAACACCTCGGCCCACTTGTAGCTGTAGTAGCCGGCGGCATAGCCGCCCGCGAAGATGTGCGAGAAGCCGTGCGGGAAGCGGTTCCAGGCCGGTGGCCGAATGACCGCGACCTCGTCCCGCACCTGGTCGAGAATCTCGTAGATGTGTCCGCCGCGGGCCGGGTCGTACTCGAGGTGGATGCGGAAATCAAACATCGAGAACTCCAGCTGACGCACCATCATCATGGCCGACTGGAAGTTCTTGGCCGCGAGCATGCGCTCGAACATTTCATCCGGAATGGCTTCCCCGGTCTGGTAGTGCCCGGAAATCAGATTCAGCGCCTCACGCTGCCAGCAGAAGTTCTCCATGAACTGGGATGGCAGCTCGACCGCATCCCAGGCCACGCCGGCGATGCCGGCAATCTCGGGGTGATCGATGCGCGTGAGCATGTGGTGCAGGCCGTGACCGAACTCGTGGAACAGGGTCTCGACCTCGTCGTGGGTCAACAGCGCCGGCTTGTCCCCCACCGGCGGAGTGAAGTTACAGGTCATGTAGGCGACCGGGATCTGGCAGCGCTCGCGCACCACCATGCGTGACTGGCAGGTGTCCATCCAGGCGCCACCGCGCTTGTTGGGACGCGCATACAGATCGAAATAGAACTGGCCGCGCACGCGCCCGTCCGACTCGCGTATTTCGTAGAACCTGACGTCCGGGTGCCAGGCCTCGACGCCCTCCACCTCGCAGAAGCTGACGCCATACAGCCGCCCGACTACCTCGAACATGCCGGGGATGACGCGCGTCTCCGGGAAGTAGGGTTTCACCTCCTCCTGGCTGATGTTGTAGCGCTGCTGGCGCAGTTTCTCGCTGAAGTAGGCCGCATCCCAGGGCTGCAGGTCGTCATGCCCGAGCGAGGCGGCGTACTCGCGCAGCTCGGCCAGCTCCCGCTCAGCCTGTGGATGCGAGCGTCCCGCCAGGTCGTGCAGAAAGTGCATCACTTCGTCGCTCGACTTCGCCATCTTGGTCGCCAGCGAGAGCTCGGCGTAATTCGCGAAGCCCAACAGCTGCGCCAACTCGTGGCGCAACGCCAGGATCTCCTCCATGATGGCGCTGTTGTCGAACTTGCGATCGTGCGGACCCTGCTCCGAGGCGCGCGTGTTGTAAGCCTGGTAGACCTCGCGCCGCAGCTCGCGGTCATCCGCGTAGGTCATCACCGGGAAATAGGAAGGGTAGTCGAGGGTCAACAGCCAGCCCTCGTAATCGCGCTGCCCGGCGGTCTGGCGCGCCAGCTCGAGCGCTGACTCGGGCAGGCCCGCGAGCTGCCCGACATCCCCGATTCGCTTCTCCCAGGCATTGGTGCAGTCCAGGACGTTCTCCGAGTAACGGCTGGTGAGTTGGGACAGCTTTTGCGAGATCTCCTTGAAACGCGCCTTGCGCTCGGGCGGCAGGTCGATACCCGCCAGGTGGAAGTCGCGCAGTGCGTTTTCCAGCACCTTGCGCTGGTCCGGATCGAGCGCCTGGTCGGAGTCGGCCAGTTTTTTGTACGCGAGGTAGAGACCCTCGTTATGACCGATCTCGGTCGAGTACTCGGACAGCTTCGGCAGACAGGCATTGTAGACGGCCCGCAGCGCGTCGGAGTTGACCACTGAGTTCATGTGCGAGACCGGCGACCAGGCGCGGTCGAGCTCGTCATCCCATTCCTCCAGCGGTTCGATCAGGTTCTCCCAGGTCGGCTGGTCGAGCCCGTCGATCAGCTCCGCGATGCGGCGACGATTCTCTGCGAGAAGGAAATCGATCGCGGGCTCCACGTGTTCCGGCTCGATGTGGGCAAACGGGGGCAGCTCTTCGAACTGCAGCAGCGGATTGTCGTTCATGCGCGTGGAAATCTCCGTATCAGGGGCGACTATTTTTACACGATAGCTGCTGGACTTTCCCGGGCAGCGACTGGGGTTCTGCACAAGTGCTCACAAACTAATGGAGACGGCCAGGCCTCAAATCGTAGGAGCGGCCTTGGCCGCGAAGGATTCAGCCTGGGTGCCTGCGGATTGCTCTTCGCGAGCAAGCTCGCTGCTACGCGCCCCGGTGATCGATCAAGCCACTTTTCGTGGGAGCGGCCCTGGCCGCGAAGGAGCCGGTTGCGGACCCTTCAATAGAGCCGCCCTTCGCGAGCAAGCTCGCTGCTACGCGCCCCGGTGATCGATCAAGCCACTTTTCGTGGGAGCGGCCTTGGCCGCGAAGGATTAAGCCTCGGCGCCTGCGGATTGCTCTTCGCGAGCAAGCTCGCTGCTACGCGTCCCGGCATCCGATCAAGCCACTTTTCGTGGGAGCGGCCTTGGCCGCGAAGGATTAGGCCTGGGTGCCTGCGGATTGCTCTTCGCGAGCAAGCTCGCTGCTACGCGCCCCGGTGATCGATCAAGCCATTTTTCGTAGGAGCGGCCCTGGCCGCGAAGATTAAGCCTGGGTGCCTACGGATTGCTCTTCGCGAGCAAGCTCGCTGCTACGCGCCCCGGTGATCGATCAAGCCACTTTTCGTGGGAGCGGCCTTGGCCGCGAAGGATTAAGCCTCGGCGCCTGCGGATTGCTCTTCGCGAGCAAGCTCGCTGCTACGAGTCCCGGTGATCGATCAAGCCACTTTTCGTGGGAGCGGCCTTGGCCGCGAAGGATTAGGCCTGGGTGCCTGCGGATTGCTCTTCGCGAGCAAGCTCGCTGCTACGCGCCCAGTTGCTGTCCGGCGAAGGCCACGGCGAGCAACATCAGCGCCACGCCAAACACCCCGAGACCGATGCCTGCCCGCCAGCGCAGCCGCCGGATGAGGACTGGCTGCTCGCGGTTTGCGATCAGGAAGAGCCGATCCCTGGGCCGGCGCAGGAGGTGCACATGGGTGTCGGTGCGCGCCTCGGCGAGTTCCTCCCTGGCCCTCTCCGCGGCGACCTGGCGGGCATGCTCCCATTCGCGCTGGTCGATCACCCCGTTGCGGTCATGATCGAAACGCGCACGCAGGGTCTCGGGGTTCGCCTTCCATTCACGCAGCAGCTCGAGCATCCGGGCGCGCTCACTTTCCGAGAAATCGCTGTCGTCCAGGGAGCGGAACTCACCGATGGCATACAGCGGATCCCCCTCCAGGATGATCTGTTCGGAGAAACGGTGGTTGTCTCCAACAAACGCGCTGGTGTGGCTCAACACCCGGGTTGCGACGCGCAGGCCCAGGCCCATTTCGCGCTCGAGCCGATGCATTCCCGGGACACCGGACCCGGCATCCCCGTACCAGGTCTGGCTGTGGGCGCTGTCGACCTCGGCGCCATCCGGATCGATGACGCATTCACCGGTCTCATCGCGCAGCAGGAACAGGCCGTCGCTGGTGGAGCTGTGCAGCGTGCGCCAGCCCTTGTCCGCCCGGTGTTCGACCCGGTAGCTGAACCAGCAGCAGTGCGTCTGGGTCAGGGGTGCGACGATCGGCTCGCCCGGCAGGGCAGCGGCAACACCACGCAGTTCGACGTAGCCCTGGTGCGCCGAGCGCACCTTGGCGGTCGGGACGTCTTCGATCAGGCGGTAGCGGCGCAGCGCGGAGAACCCGACGAACAACGCCACCAGGCCGACCACCCCGATGAAAATCAGCAGACCGGTCGGCCACTGCTGGACAGACGCGAGCCAGTTGGCCGACATGCTTCAGCCGAAAAGGCTGCCCAGGTTGACGTCCGCCTTTTCCGCCTCGCTGAACTCGAGCAGCTCGGCCGCCTTGAAGTTGAGCAGGCGCGCGATGATGAGGTCAGGGAACTGCTCGATGCGCACGTTGTTGTTGTTGACCGCCGCGTTGTAGAACTCACGCCGGTCGGCAATGCTGTTCTCGAGCGCGCTGATGCGCGTCTGCAGCTGGCGGAAGCTTTCGTTTGCCTTGAGATCCGGGTAGGCCTCGGCGACCGCGAACAGCTGCCCGAGACCGAGGCGCAACACGCCTTCTGCCTCGCCCAGGCCGCCCACGTCGCCACGCGCCTGCGCGTCATGCACCGCGGAACGCGCCTGCATCACCCGCTCCAGGGTCTCGCGCTCGTGCTTCATGTACTGCTTGCAGGTCTCGACCAGCTTGGGCAGCTCGTCGTGGCGCTGCTTGAGCAGAACGTCGATATTCGACCATGCCTGGCTGACCGCATGCTTGAGCGCGACCAGGCTGTTGTAGATCAGGATCGCATAGCCGATCAGCACGGCCAGGATGACAAGGGTGACGATCGTGGAGGTATCCATTGGGCCTCTCGCGTTTTGGGTTTCGGAAGCGGCAGGACCGCGCGGACCTGCCGCAGGCGTTATCGGCGCACGCCGTCGCCTCTTGAACATTGACGCTATTATGGCGGCATTGGCACCGCTCTGGGCACCCGCATGGCAGATATCCGTCCGTTCCGTGAACAGCATCCCCGGATTGCCGCCTCGGCCTACCTCGATCCGCGCTGCACTGTCATTGGTGACGTGCATATCGGCGAGCGCAGCAGCATCTGGCCGGGGGTGGTGATTCGCGGCGATGTGAACCGCATTCGCGTCGGCGCAGAGAGCAACATCCAGGACAACAGCGTGCTGCACAACAGCCACGACAGCGCGTATCTGCCGGGCGGCACGCCATTGATCGTCGGCGATCAGGTGACCGTGGGGCACAGCGTGGTGTTGCACGGCTGCACGATCGGCGACCTGTGCCTGATCGGCATGGGCGCGGTGATACTCGACCGCGCGGTGATCGAACCGGAGTCATGCTCGGCGCCAAGGCGCTGGTACCCGGCGGCAAGGTGCTCGAGAGCGGCTATCTCTACACCGGCTCACCGGCGCGCCGTGTGCGTCCGCTGAGCGACCGGGAGCGCGAGTACCTGGCCTATTCCGCGGCGCATTACGTGCGCCTGGCCGAAGCACACCAGGGCAGGGGAACAGGACGCTAACCGGCCACCTGCACCTGGCTCTGGCTCTGGCTCTGGCTCTGGCTGGTGTCGTACTGCAGCAGGAAATACGTGTTCGCCACTTCCTGGTGGACCCGCATCACGCCGAGTTGAACGTCGTCGAGGAACTTGTGCAGCTCCTGCTGGCTCAGCTTCACCACGTTCAGCGAAGTGGTCTTGCGGATAACCGTGCGCAGTCGGCGCAATACCCGCTGGCCGTTGCCGACCCCGCCGATGCTTTCCTCCACGCCGTTGAGGCAGTGCGCGACCGAGCGGGGGAAGGCCGGGTCCTGCAACAGGAAGGCCAGGACCTCGCTGCGCCGCACCCGGGTTTCGCGCACCCGGCGGTAGCTCTGGTAGCCGGACAATGACTTGAGCACGCTGATCCACTGCAGCGCATCCAGGGTCTGGGATTCGATCTGCTCCTCGTCGAACAGGTCGGTGGAGCGCACATCGATGATGCGCGTGGTCATGTCCGCACGTTCCAGGCTGCGCCCGATACGCAGGAATCGGTGCGCATCGTCACGGTACATCACCGAGGCGAACACGCCCTGCAGTTCCTGTGAACCGCGGATCACCGCGTCCAGGTAGGCGTCGCGACCCTTCTTGCTCACGCCCTGTTGAGCGTGGTCCTTGGAATACCAGTAGAGCTCGTTGAGCGACTCCCAGGCGCTACGCGGCAGGATCTCGCGCACCGTCCGGGCGTTCTCGCGCGCCGCTCCCAGGGAGAACAGTATCGAGCCCGGGACGTCGCCCGCGCCGATGAGATAACGCACCACATTGCGTTCGTTCGCGTCATCGCAGCATTGCGCGAATCTGTCCTGCAGGCCCGCGATCTGGATCAGCGGCTCCCAGCCAGGGCTGACACCGCGCGGGGTATCCATCACCAGTTGCGCATTGACGCGCAACAGGCGCGCGGTGTTCTCGGCGCGCTCGACGTAGCGTCCGAGCCAGTAAATCGTCTCTGCCACTCTCGATAACATGTCAGCTCTCCACGATCCAGGTGTCCTGGGAACCACCCCCCTGCGAGGAATTGACCACCAGGGAACCTCTGCGCAGGGCTACCCGGGTCAAACCGCCGGTGGTCACAGTGGTCTTCTTGCCGCTCAAAATGAATGGACGCAGGTCCACGTGGCGTGGCTCCACGCCCTTGCCCACGACCGTGGGAACGGTTGATATCTGCAGGGTCGGTTGGGCGATGTAATTGCGCGGGTTGGCGTTGATCAGTTTGACAAACTCTTCGCGCTCGGCGCGCGTGGCGCGCGGCCCGATCAGCATGCCGTAGCCACCCGACTCGTTGGCCGGCTTGACCACCAGCTCGGCGATGTGCTCGAGGACGTACTCACGCTCCTCCGGGTACATGCAGCGGTAGGTCGGCACGTTCGGAATCAGTGGCTCCTCGTCCAGGTAGTAACGGATGATTTCGGGGACGAAGGCGTACACCACCTTGTCGTCCGCGACCCCGGCGCCCGGGGCGTTGGCCAGCCCCACATGGCCGGCCTTCCATGCCCGCATCAGGCCGGGCACGCCGAGCATGGAGTCGGGGTTGAACACCTCCGGGTCCATGAACTCGTCGTCGATCCGGCGGTAGATCACGTCCACCTGCTGCGGGCCGTTGATGGTGCGCATCTGGACCACGTCATCCTTGTCGACGAACAGGTCGGAACCCTGCACCAGGCTCGCGCCCATCTGCTGCGCGAGATAGGCATGCTCGAAATACGCGGAGTTGTAGATACCGGGCGTGAGCACCGCGATCGTCGGTCGCTTGATCTTGCGTGGCGAGATCGAGACCAGCATCTCGAAAAGATTGGTCGGGTAGTCGTCCACCGGCAGCGGCGCATAGGTATCGAACAGCTCTGGCACGACACGCTTGGATATCTGCCGGTTCTCGAGCATGTAGGACACGCCGGACGGAACCCGCAGATTGTCCTCCAGCACGTACAGGGTGCCGTCGGCATCACGCACCAGGTCCGATCCGCAGATGTGCGCCCAGATTCCCATCGCCGGCTTTACGCCGACGCACTGCTCGCGGAAGTTCTTGGATTCGGCCAGGACCTCTTCCGGGAAGACGCCATCGCGTACGATCTGCTGCTCGTTGTACAGGTCGTTGATGAACATGTTGATCGCCTTGACCCGCTGGATCAGGCCCTGCTCGGTGCGTTGCCACTCATCCTGCGGGATGATCCGCGGGATGATGTCGAACGGCCAGGCGCGATCGATCATGCCCCCCTGCTCGGCGCTGTATACCGTGAAGGTGACACCCATCTCCTTTATCGCGAGATCCGCGGCCACCTGGCGCGCCTCGAGTTCGTCCTCGTCCATCTTGCGCAGGAACTGCGCCAGCTCCTTGGAATGGCTACGCGCCCGATTGGGCCGCACCAGCATCTCGTCGAAGAAGCCCTCGGTCTGGTACTCACTAAGATTTATGGTCATTCGTCCTCAGCCTCGATTGCGGCGCAGGTCAAGCGTGTAGGGATGGTCACCGCTGCGCTCTTCTGCCGGCGGATCCACTTCGCCGGGGGTGTGTCCATGTTGCCAGAATCGTGCCAGGCGGCGGGATTCGGCGGCGTTCGCATTCACCGGATAATCCTCGGCATTACGGCCGCCCGGGTGCTCCACGTGATAGGTGCAACCGCCCAGGGAACGCCGGCTCCAGGCATCGATCAGATCGAAGCGCAGCGGGGCATCCAAGGGGATGGTCGGATGCAGACCGGAAGGAGGGTTCCAGGCCTTGTAGCGGACGCCTGCGACGAATTCGCCTCGCTCACCCGTGCACCGTAATGGCACACGACGGCCGTTACATGCCACAAAATGGCGCGAATCGGTCATGCCATTGACCCGCACCTGGAGACGCTCGACCGAGGAATCCACGAAGCGCGCGGTGCCCTGCCCGGTGACCTCTTCGCCGAGGACGTTCCAGGGCTCGATCGCGAAGCGCAGCTCCAGTTCGATGTCGCCGATGTTCATGGTGCCGTAGCGCGGGTAACGGAATTCGAGGAAGGGTTCGAGCCACGCCTTCTCAAAAGGATAGCCCCAGCGCTGCAGGTCGGCGACCACATCGGCGACATCGCGCTCGGTGTAGTGCGGCAGCATGAAGCGGTCGTGCAGTTCGGTGTTCCAGCGCACCAGTGGCTGCTCGTAGGGCTGCTCCCAGAAGCGCGCCACCAGTGTGCGCAGGAGCAGGTTCTGCACCAGCGACATGCGAGGATGGGGCGGCATCTCGAAACCACGAAACTCGACCAGGCCAAGACGCCCGGTGGATGAATCGGGCGAGTACAGCTTGTCGATGCAGAACTCGGCGCGGTGGGTGTTGCCGGTGATATCCGCCAGCAGGTTGCGCAGCACCCGGTCGATCACCCAGGGCGAGGGCACCTGTCCCGGCGGCAGTTGCTGGAGGGCGATTTCCAGCTCGTACAGACTCTCGTCGCGGGCCTCGTCGACGCGTGGGGCCTGCGATGTGGGCCCGACGAACATGCCGGAGAACAGGTAGGAGAGCGAGGGGTGGTTCTGCCAGTAGCGCAGCAGGCTGGCCAGCACCTGCGGACGGCGCAGCATGGGACTGTCGCCGGGCGTGGGTCCACCCAGGGTCACGTGGTTGCCGCCGCCGGTACCGGTATGGCGGCCGTCCAGCATGAACTTCTCGGTGCCGAGGCGCGACTGACGGGCCTCGTCGTAGAGCGCCTCGGTGTGATCCACCAGTTCCTTCCAGTTTTGCGCCGGATGAACGTTGACCTCGATGACACCCGGATCGGGGGTAACCGAGAGGCGCTGCAGGCGCGCGTCGTAGGGTGCCGGATAGCCTTCCAGCACGATCGGCTGTTTCAATGCGGCCGCGGTGGCCTCGATTGCGGCAACCATTTCGAGCCAGTTCGACAGCTGCGTCAGCGGCGGCATGAACACGTGCAGGTGGCCATCGCGCGGCTCGAAACAGATGGCGCTGCGAACAAAGGTGTGCGGCGTATCCTCATGCCCGGTATCGGCCACCGGCTGTTCCTGCAGCCCGTGCACCTCTGGCGGGGCCTCCTCGAAACGGCTGTAGCGCTGGCTGACATCGCCCGGCAGGCGGCCAGGTTCTTCGAAGGGGTCGGCCGGCAGGATCTTCTGACGTAGCCCCTCTGCCTCCCACAGGAGCGAGTCCAGCGGCAGGCGTAAGCCCATCGGCGAATCGCCCGGGACCAGGAACATGTGCTCGCGCCGGAAGCGCCACGCCGAGCTGACCCAGCGCTCCCCGACCGGCTCCCACGCGACCGGCAGGGCATAGCCCACCACCTTGTCCAGACCGCGCTCGAACAGGCGCCGCAGGCGTTCCCGCTCCAGGGGGTCGGCCAGGCGGCTGTCGAGCACGTCCACATTCTCCGGCAGGGTGCCCTCCTTCCACATGTAGTAGAGCCCGTCCTCGAATCCCGGCAGGGCATTGGCCTCAGGCAGACGCAGGCGTTTCGCCAGGGATCGCACGAACGCCGCCGCGTGGGTCTCGTCCGCCTGCCCGGGCTGGGTCGGATCGGACTGCAGCGCGGTATCCCGCCAGACCGGCTGGCCATCCCGGCGCCAGTAGGCGCTCAATGCCCAGCGTGGCAAGGGCTCGCCGGGGTACCACTTGCCCTGGCCGTGGTGCAGCGCGCCACCGGGGGCGAAGCGCCGCCACAGGCGGCGCAACAGGACCTCGGCACGTTCGCGCTTGTGTGGTCCGAGCGCGGCGATGTTCCATTCGTCACCATCCATGTCGTCGATCGAGACGAAGGTTGGCTCGCCGCCCATGGTCAGGCGCACGTCGCCGCCCTCCAGGGCCTCCTCCACAATGGCGCCAAGGCGCGTGACACCTTCCCACTGCTCCTCCGAGTAGGGCAGCGTGACCCGCGGATCCTCACGGAAGCGGGTCACCTCGTTGACGAAAGCGAACTCGACCTCGCACTTGCCGGTCGCCCCCTCGATGGGGGCCGCGCTGCCGGGGTCGGGGGTGCACGCCAGCGGGATGTGGCCCTCACCCGCGTACAGGCCCGAGGTCGGGTCCAGGCCGATCCAGCCGGCGCCCGGCACGTAGACCTCGGTCCAGGCATGCAGGTCGGTGAAGTCCTTCTCCGGACCGGAGGGACCATCCAGCGCCTTCTGGTCGGGCGCCAGCTGGACCAGGTAACCGGAGACGAAGCGCGCGGCGAGACCGAGGTGACGCATGATCTGCACCAGCAGCCAGGCGGAGTCCCGACAGGAGCCACGCGCCAGCTGCAGGGTCTCCTCGCAGGTCTGAATGCCGACCTCCATACGCACCGTGTAATCGATCTCCTCGGACAGGCGCGCATTCAGGTCGAACAGGAAGTTGACCATGTGCTTGCGCTCGCGCGGCACGCTCTCCAGCCAGCGGGTCAGACGCGGGCCGCTCTCGCTGTATTCGAAATAGGGCTTCAGTTCCTTGCGCAGCTGCGGCTTGTACTCGAACGGGTAGTGCTCGGCGTATTCCTCGAGGAAGAAATCGAACGGGTTGATCGCGACCATCTCCGCCACGACCCCGACCTCGACCGAAAACTTGCGGGTCTTCTCGGGGAACACCAGGCGCGCCAGGTAATTACCGAAGGGGTCCTGCTGCCAGTTGATGAAATGGGTCTTCGGCTCGATCTTCAGGGAATACTGGTGGACCGGGGTGCGCGTATGCGGCGCCGGACGCAGCCGGATGACGTGGGGCGACAGGGACACCGGCCGGTCGAAGCGGTACTCGGTCTTGTGATGCAGCGCGACATGGATGGACATCGGTAACTTCTCTCCGGCGGGTCGAATGGTGGCTTGACCCCGATACCGTATGCAGGATGCAAGCCAAGAGGCACAGGAGTGCGATCATAACGAAGTATGGCCTCGGGGGAAGAGACTGCTCACGTCTGAATAATGTCACTTGCGTGAATGCCCGGAGTCGGGATAATCACTGCAGTCAGAACAGCCGGTGTCCCCATGACCTATTGCGTTGCACTTTATCTCGAAGACGGTCTCGTATTCGCCTCTGACTCGCGCACCAATGCCGGGGTGGACTACGTCACCACCTACAGCAAGATGCACACCTTCACGCCTGCGCCGGACCGGCTGTTCGTGATTCTCTCAGCCGGCAACCTGGCAACCACGCAGGAGGTGATCAACCACATCTCGCGTGACCTCGAACAGCCCACTGCCGGCCCCAACCTGGCGACCGTGAACTATCTCTTCGAGGCCGCCGAGTACCTCGGGCGCATCAGCCAGAAGGTGCAGCGGGAACATGCGAATGCCCTCGCCGGCTCCGGCGTCAGTGGCGAGACCACCCTGCTGCTGGGCGGACAGATAGCCGGCCAGGAACATGGCCTGTGCATGATCTACCCGCAGGGTAATTACATAGCGGCCTCACGCGAGACCCCGTACCTGCAGATCGGCGAGAGCAAGTATGGCAAGCCCGCGATCGACCGGATCGTGGATTACAAGCTCTCGCTCGACCAGGGCGCGCAACTCTGCCTGGTGTCGCTGGACGGCACGGCGCGCTCGAACATCACGGTCGGCCCGCCGTTCGAGGTCGCGACCTATCACAAGAACCAGTTCCGCCTGAACTGCCACTGCCGCTTCGAAGAACAGCAGCCCTACCTGCTGAGCCTGCGCAGCGCCTGGAACACCGGCATACGCCAGGCCTTTCTCAACCTGCCTGCCATCCCCTGGAACGGCGCCGCCGAGGGCCAGCAACAGCAGCAACAGGGCGTGCCCGTACCCCTCCAGACCGCGCCCCCGGAAGACCCGTGGCCGCCGAAGTAAGAATATCGGAGCCGGTCGACACCCGCCGATACAAAAAAGCCCGTCAGTAATGACGGGCTTTTTCGTTTCGACTGAGCGGTCGGTCAGCCGGCGTAGTTGGCGGCCACGAAGTCCCAGTTGATCAGTTTCCAGATCTCTTCCAGGTACTTTGGACGCGCGTTGCGGTAGTCGACGTAATAGGCGTGTTCCCACACATCGACGGTCAGCAGCGCGGTCTTGCCCTCGGTCATCGGGGTGCCGGCATTCGAGGTGTTGAAGATCTCGATGCTGCCATCGGCGTTCTTCACCAGCCAGGTCCAGCCGGAACCGAAGTTGGTGGCCGCGGACTTGCTGAAGGCCTCCTTGAACGCATCGAAGGAGCCGAAGGTGCTGTTGATCGCTTCCGCGAGTTCACCCTGCGGCTCGCCCCCGCCGTTCGGGCTCAGGCAATTCCAGTAGAAGGTGTGGTTCCAAACCTGTGCCGCGTTGTTGAACACCCCACCGGACGACTTCAGGATGATGTCTTCCAGCGACATGCCTTCGAACTCGGTGCCGGGAATCAGACCGTTCAGGTTGGTCACGTAGGTGTTGTGGTGCTTGCCGTAGTGATACTCCAGGGTCTCCTTGGAAATCACGGGCTCCAGGGCATTCATTTCGTAAGGCAGCGCGGGCAGTGCGTGCGCCATGGCGATACTCCTTGGTTTAAATAATGGATCCAGCAGATAGGTTTTACCGGACCCCGGATTCTAGGAACTATCGGCGCGTCTTTTCAACCGCGCTACCAAAGCGGAAGCAAGCCGGGCTTTCCCGGCAACACCGCCAGCTGTGATCTCCGAAAGCGCTCAGCGATAGATCGCGAGCTCCCGGCTTGCCCTCAGGGCATAGTCGTCCTGAATGCAGGCGATGGACTCGATTCGACGAACATAGCTGTCCGGCAGGGCATTTTCGCGGCAGCCGCGCAACACATGCTCGTGATACCAGGAGTAGGGCTTGAGCTGCGTGTCGATCGCTGTCGCGTAATAGGTGAAGGCCTCGAGCAGAGTGCCCCCGGGGGTGAGCAGCTCGACCGACTTGCTCTCATAGCCATTGCCCAGGCCCTCAGCGGCATCCAAATGGTGTCGATGCCCCGGATCTATTCGGAACACCACGCCGATGACCGAATCGCCGGAATCGCCGGTGTGGTGGGCATCGCACTTCGCCGAGCCGTCACGACCGCACTTGTGGAAGCGCATGGCATGTCGCTCCAGGTTGGCCAGGGAAATGAGCTCGGCAGACGGCACACGCGCGCGCAGACGCCGCTGGGACATGTTGGAGCCATAAGCAAAGTAGAGCATTTCCCAACTCCTGAAAGGCCGCTTGACCCGGCCGAACCGCCAATACCGACAGACTCAGCCGGGTTAGGTCTCTGGCCCGGCTGCCAGCTTCTTCTTTTTCAAGACACGCTCGGGTTCCGCACCGGGCTTCGCAATGCCCTGCATCAGCCGCCCGAGCAGATCCGCACCAGTGATGATCCGGGGTGCCTCATCCCAGACGATGATCACGTCATGCGAAATCATCTCGTCGTCGACCGCCGCCCTGTCCAGGCGCAGCCGCAGGATGACATCCCCGAGGGTCTGCTTGCGGTCCCGCACCACGATCGGCTTGTGGCAAAAGGCCTTGGGTTTGGTCTCGTGACGGTGAAACAGCGCATGTCGCAGAAAGCCATCCACATCCATGACCTGCTTCGGCTTGCCATCCGGGTCTGTCAGAATCGCCCACGGCTTGCCCGAGCGCTCGATGGTGCGCAGGAACTCGTCCTGAATCGAGCCCTGGAAATCCGGGAACACCAGATCACCGTTTTCCACGGGCAGGGAAATGACGCTCCTCTGGTCGACCGGTACACCCTCGTCCTCCACCGGCATGTCGTCGATACTGAGGAAGTTCAGGGCTCCCATCGCCTCGGCATGCTCCATCTCTGATTCCTCGGCCTTGAGATGGTGCAGGATGATGTCCTTCAGCTCGCTCTCCCGGTAGTACTGGATGGCCTCTTTGCCCAGCCAGGCATCCAGTACCAGTGCCGATGGGCGCGCCACCGGATAGAGAACGACCTGGTAAAACCGAAGCGCCGGCGCCAGCAGCGAGGCCATCTTCATGGCGTTGCGCGAGAAATACGCCTGCGGAATGATCTCGCCGAATATCGTGATCGCGAAGGTGGAGAAGAAAAAGGCCGCCAGCCCCGCGAGCACGGAATCCGATAGCAGGGTCAACAGCACGTTGATGCCGACATTGCCCCAGAGGATGGTGGTCAGCACGAAATTCGAGTCCTGGCGCAGCTTGAGCACCCGCATGGCCGACTTGTTGCCCCCCTCGACCTCGACCTCGAGATTGAGTCGGTTGAGACTGAACACCGCGAGGTTCAGGCCAGAGAACATCGCGGATTGACTCACGCAGAACACGATTCCAATCCAGGTGAACAACTCAGTCATGACGACCCCTCACTGCACGGTTCGATACAACATCACTCACTTTTCTCCACCGCCTCCGGCAAGGGTTCCTTGGGGCTGTTCTCGTCAGCGGACGCTGCCTGGTTCAGGGTCATCTTACAGATCGCGCGCAGCATGTTGTGGATACGCTTGAAGTTCTCCAGCGTATTCGTTTCCAGCTTGTAGTCCTGGAGTTGATCCGGCTCCTGGCTGCGCAGCTGTACGTAAAGATGGCCGCGCGCACGCTCGATCAGGCCGTTGAAATGCGCCTTGGAGGCCATGACCTCCTTCGCCTTGTCCTCGTTATTCTCGGCAACCGCCTCGAAAGTAGTCTGGGCCGCGAGGTAAAGCTCCTTATAGACGTCCCGCAGGAGTTCTTCCGTGTCCTCGTTGATGGTCCAGCCCCTGTCCAGACGCTTGAAACTGTCCGCTGCGATCCCGGTTTCGATCACATCGGCGATGTTTTCCAGATAATTGGCCGTACCCAGGAACTGTTGCAGGTAGGCCGGCTGAGGATCGACCAGGTCACCGGTAGACAGCTTGCGCAGGTAGAGCACGATCGCATCGGTCAGGGCATCGATTTCCTCGTCACGCCGCTGCAAGGAAACAACGCGCTCACGCGTGCCCACCAACAGAGTCGGAAAACTGTCCTTGATCATGCCCAATACCTTCTCGCCCACCCGCGCGAGCTCGAGACGGACCCGGTCCAGCGCCATGGCCGGCTGCGCCAGGTACATCTTGTCCAGGTAGGCCGGTACCGTTTCCGGCACGGGCTCCGCCGGCAAGGGCGGAACAATCCGCAGCACCAGGCGGGCCAGGGTGTTGGTGAAGCCCAGGAACAACACCAGGTTGAAGATATTGAACACGGTGTGCGCGTTGGCCAGCTGGCGGGGTGTTTCCGCAGCCAGCCGTTCCACCCCGGAAAGCTCGTGTGCCATGGGCGAGATCGCGCGCACCAGGTCCGCGAAATAGGGGATGAACCCGACGAACAGCAGTACACCGGAGACGTTGAAAACAACATGCGCCATGGCGGCCTGCATCGCCTCACGCGGTTTGCCGATAGAGGATATCCAGGCGGTAACGCAGGTGCCGATGTTGGAACCCAGCACCAGGGCGATACCGGTTTCCAGGCTGATCAGCCCCTGGCTGGCCATCACGATCACGATGCCAGTGGTCGCGGAGGAACTCTGCACCAGGGCGGTGAAGACCGCGCCCACCAGCACCCCGAGCAGCGGATTCTTCATCTCCTGCATCAGGGTCATGAAGGGCTCGTAGTTGCGCAAGGGGGCGGTGGCCTGGCTCATCAGTTCCATGCCGAAGAACAACATCCCTAAGCCCATGAGCATCACCCCAAGGTGTTTGATTCGCGGTGTCCTGGCCAGGATCTCGGTGAAAAAGCCGGCCGCGATCAGAAACAGGGCCGCCTTGGTGACCTTGAAGGCGATGATCTGGGCGGTGATGGTGGTACCCACGTTGGCACCCAGAATGACGCCGATCGATTGCTGGAAGGTCATCACGCCAGCGGTGATGAAACCGACCATCAGCACGGTCGTTATGGACGAGGACTGAATGATTGCGGTCACCGAGGCGCCGGCGAAGGCGGCGCTGAAGCGATTGGTGGTGAGCCTGGCGAGGATATCCTTGACCCGCTCGCCCGCCAGGGTCTTGAGCGCCTCGGTCATCTTGTGCATGCCGTACAGAAACAGCGCCAGGCCGCCGAGAAGATTGATCAGCATCAGGCCGAAATTGATCGAACTGTTCATATGCGGTCTCTCCGGAATTCGAACCCAGCCGGCTGCCGCTATCCATGAGCAGAACAAGCCTGCCGAAGCTGGTACCGGCTGGAGGGACTTAAGCGATCATGCCGCCGAGCTTGCCGGCATCGTATCGCGACAGGATCATCTGTATGACTCTCGATGTCATAAACGAGTCACTTTGCAACAACGGGCGATCGCCCATCAACGCTATACCCCGCCATCCGCGCAAGCCCTAAGGAGCCGCTCAGACCGGCGAGTCCTTGGCTCGCCGCTTCCGCACCAGCGGTTCATTCGCGGATCGAACGCTGGCAGCAGGCGCGGGAAGCCTCCCATGGCTACGCCTGGCGTCCCGCACCTTCCTGCTCGACCGATTTGATGATCCTACCCACAAGGTTGGGCACGAACCGCTCGGCATAGCCGGCGATGAAGCTCCACACCAGGATCTTGGCAATGTCCCTGTGGGTCGCGGGTTCGACGTCGGTCAGGAATCGCTGCATGTTCCAGTAGGTGCCCTCCGGCAGGGGGCGGGCGACGAACTTGGGGAACATGTCACCACCGATGAGGCCCGCGACCAGCATCAGGTAGAGAAGAAAGGCGAAGATGATCGAGACGGCGCTCTTCCAGCACAGGTAGGCGGCAATGCGCCCGGTCGTCGGGTGCAGCAGGCCGGCGCGGCGATAGGACTCGTTGGCGACCGAACCCATTATCGCGGCACCGATGATGAACCAGGATATCGGGTACTCGTCCGCGCCGCCGTCACTACCGATGGAACGCCACAACCACAGGCCAAACAGCAACGCCACTGCCACGACCCCGAGAACGAGGGCGCGATAGGTCCAGTCGTGCGGGCTTGGATCACTCATGAGACGTCCCTGCTGGGAGAGGTGGTTGCGGGATCGGACACGTATGCTGCCCCGCAAAACCGGAATGATAATCCCAAATGGTCAAGCGGCAGCACGCAACTCTGCCATCGCGCCGGAAATCACGCGCATCGCCGAGCGCAACAGGAGCAGCAACAGACCGATCGCCACAACGGTATCCGGCCACGCCGCTGCGGTCAGCCAGACACCACCAGCGGCCAGGAGCACCGCAAGGTTCGCCGCAACGTCGTTGCGCGAACACTCCCAGACCGAGCTCATGTTCACATCGTCATGGCGGTGACGCCACAGCAGGTAGAGACACAAGGTATTGGCTGCCAGGGCGAGCAGACTGAACGCACCCATGATTTCGAACACCGGCATCGAGGGCACATACAGCTTGTAGATGAGCTGCGCGCCAACCGCCAGGGCGGCAACAAGAATGAGAATGCCCTTGAAAAGCGCCACCCGCGCCTTGGCGCCTGCGCCGCGCGAAACCACATACAGGCTGAGCGCATAGGTCAGGGCATCACCGAGATTGTCGAGGCTGTCGGCCAGCAATGCCGAGGAATGGGCATACAAAGCGGCCATCACGATGACCAGGAACATGACCGCGTTGATCGCAAGTACAGCCCGGAGCGTTCCGCGCTGGCGATCGCGCAGCGCATCGATCGAACAGTCATTGTCACAGCAACCACTCATTTCCTGCCTCGTGCATTGATTCCTGTAACGCCAAGTATCGCCATGCCAGGACAGGAATGCCAAACATCGGGAGTCTTATATAAAAAATGGCCGGCCCTGGTTACAGGGCCAGCCACGGCGCGAACAACCGAAACAGGTGTCAGATCTTCACACCCAGCGCCTTAAGCGTGCTCAGGGTCAGCCCCCCTCGCTCGAGGCCCTTGCTGCGTTGGAAGTCATCCACGGCCTGGAGGGTGCGGCTGTCCACACGGCCATTGGCAGGACCGGGGTCGAAGCCGGCCTTATTCAAAGCTCCTTGCAGCTGCTTCACCACTTCGGGGGTGGTGTTGGTCTCGCACAGAACCTGGCGCCACTCCGAGCGCTGCTCGCCGATCTTGACCTGCTTGGCCACGGTCTCGACCACGGCCGGGACCTCGACCTTGCGGGATTGTGCTGGCTTGACCAGCTTACGTACCGCGACGGTGCGATATTCCGCGGGCACCTCGACCACCTGTGTTGTCGCCGCTGCCTTGACCTGCACCTGCTCCACCGTCGCGACCTTGGCGGCAGTTTCGCTCAGACACACGCTCTGGCCGGTGGCGCGTGCATTATCCGGGGTGAACAGCTTGTCGGGCTGCCACAGGTAACGCTCGTCGGCGACCTTCACCATCTTGTTGAGGGTGTGGTAGGTCGGCTCGATCCGGACGCGCCGCTCCTGCGCCGGCTTCACCAGCTTCAATACGCGCTGGACGGCGTATTCGGCCGGGACCTCGACTTCCCTGGTGGTCGCCGGCGTCTTGAGCACCTTGCGGGTCACCGTCTTGTACTGCGCGGGCACCTCGACCAGGCACATGATTTCGCCGGTCGCGTGGTCAAGCTTCTGGTAGGCTCCGGCGCCCTGCTTCCACTGGGTGGTGGCCGGGCTGACCAGGATCTGTTCGGACACCGTCTCGTACACCGCCGGGACCTCGAGGACCTGCTTGCTGGCCTCTTTCACCAGGACCTTCTCCTCGACCCAGTCGTACTGGGCCGGGATCACTTCGATCTGCTCATAGGCGGCCGTCTTGAGGACCTTCACCGGCTCGCTCTGGTACTGGGCTGGCAGGTAGTACTCGCTGAGGCAGCTACCACCGGCTTGTTCGTCCAGCTTGATACCGCTTGCGGTGATCGCATCGAGCACTGTGCGACTGGCAGGCTCGGCCCGGAAGGACCGTCCCGACAGCCAGGTACGGCGGGCAGGTTCAAGCTCGACGGTTTTCTGCACGGTCTCGTAGACAGCCGGCAAAGCCACGATATTCCTGGCGGCGTCTTTTACCAGGACCTTCTGTTCCGTCATGCTGTATTCGGCGGGGATGGGCTCATAGCGCACGCTCGCTTCCTGAGCCACGACCTCGACCATCTTGGTGCTGTACTGCGGCGGCACGACCACCTTGGCGTAGCACTCACCCGGCTGGGCATTCGGCAGAGTGGTCATCGACTGCTGCGGCATGCTCGCGACAGGCGCGGCGCCGTAGGCATAAAAGGCGGCGACCGTGGCGGCGGCGCCGGTCATGAGGAACAACTTCCTGGACTGCATGGGATACTCCGGAAAAACATCTGTTTGAGAAAGGACAGTCCGAAGAAGTGGCCCGTGCACCCGGCCAGGTCGACTTCCAGTCTGCCTGATTGCTGCCACTGGCGAGGGCGCCGGCGTCAACATCAGTAGTTTATAAGGTTCTTATATGGCTGTTTGGCTACCAACCGTCGTGCAGCTACGACGGTTTTTTGCAAACAGTGAATCGAAAACCAGCTGCCCGGCTGACCGTCGCTGCGGACCTGAGCACGGTCTTATCCACCCGGCATCATCCCCGGCGCTTTGGCGGAACGATGAACCAACTGGCGACAACCAGCCCGCCGAACACAGTGTAAGCAAGGATAAACACCCAATCCGGGGCCTCGTAGTAGAGGATGGCCTGCAGCCAATACTGGACGAAGGAACCATCGTAGCCTGCTCCCCCTACCGACCTGCGCAGCTGCGTTTCCCAACGGGTGAGCGGGCAAACCGCACCCATCCAGGCTTGCAGCACAACGATTGAGATCGCCAACAGGTGCAGCGACCGGAACCGGAAATTTCTGACCCACCCCCACGACAGCCATCGACCGACAAAGATCGAGACCAGGCCAAGCATGACGAAGGCGACAAACAGGACGTGGGTCAGGAGAATCGCATCCGCGGCCGCCAGGTAAAGCGACTCTACGGCCATTTGCTCTCGCCGGACGCTTCGCTAGCGATCGGCCAACAGGGCCGCATGGTCGCGTTCTACGACCGCCAGGAAAATCGCGATCTCGTCACCTGACAAACCCCTTTCCGCCAATATTCCGATGAGACGCTCCTTGCGCTGGGTTTCGAACCCCGCCAGGGCATCTTCCACGGAGAGCCCTTGATTGGCCCAGAAATTCGACTGCCTCTGCTTGACGAGCGCCCGGTATTCCGCGGCCTCGTCGCGGTCCAGGCTTCTTTGCTCGAGCCGCTTTTCGTACTCGATTTCGCGCTCCGCCTTGACCGGCGGCAGATACAGGATTTTCTCGCTGCCGAAGGGATTGGCCTTGTCCGACGAATCGAAAAGCTGGGGACCGAAGACCAGATAGCCAATGCCAAAAACGGCAACCCAGACAGCGATGCGTAACAGGACGTGAATCATATTTTTACCAACCAAATCGTTCAGCCGCATGATCCGGAGCCCCGGCCATGGCCATTCCCTGGCTGGACAGGCAAGGGGGTCACGCAACGACTCCGAACAAATGCCCCACAGCCGCAGTCATCGCCATTGCCAGGGCACCCCAAAAACCCACTCTAAGCGATGCCTTGACGACTGGAGCGCCACCTGCACGGGCGGCAACTCCGCCCAGGACCGCGAGGAAAACAATCGAAAGGCCCGCGACCGAAGCTATCAGGTCGGCAAGGGGGGCCATCCAGGCGGCCAGCAAGGGGAGCGCCGCGCCAAGCGTGAATGTTCCGGCAGATGCCAGAGCGGCCTGTATCGGGCGGGCTTTCCCACCCTGGGTTATTCCAATCTCGTCCCGGGCATGTGTTTCCAGTGCATCATGCGCCATCAGTTGCGCGGAAACCTCATCCGCCAGTTGCGGCGTCAGGCCCCGCTCGATATAGATTTTCGTTAATTCATCCCGCTCGTAGTCCCAGTTTTTTTCGAGCGAACGCTTCTCCATCTCGAGGTCAGCCTTCTCAGTGTCAGACTGTGAGCTCACAGAGACATACTCGCCTGCCGCCATCGACATGGCGCCGGCCACCAGGCCGGCAATACCCGCCAGGAGGACGCTCTGGTGAGCGGTGTCAGCCGCCGCAACGCCAATGACAAGACTCGCGGTGGATACGATGCCGTCGTTTGCTCCGAGCACGGCGGCTCGCAACCATCCGACTCGGTGGGTCCTGTGTTCTTTGTGAAGACTCATTTCGGGGTGACTCCTGATTCCGGGCTTCTGTCGCTCAGCGGCGCAGCATTTCCATGACCGCCGCGGTGTCCGGCATCACGCCGCGCCAGATGTAAAACGATTCGGCGGCCTGCTCGACCAGCATGCCGAGGCCGTCGAGCGCACGGGCCGCCGCATGCGCCTGACCCCAGCGCACGAAAGCGGTGGGTTCCGCCGCGTACATCATGTCGTAGGTCCAACCACCCGCGGCGAGGCAGTCGTCCGGGATGGGAGGGACTTCGCCCTGCAGGCCGGCGGCGGTGCCGTTGATGATCAGATCGAAGGTGTGGCCGGAGAGCGCCTCCAGCCCGCAGCCGTGGACGCGCTCATCCCCGGCGAGTGCGGCGAGATCCACCGCCCTGGACGCAGTGCGGTTGGCAATGGTGATCGCTGCGGGATTCTCGTGCAGCAGGGGAAACAGGACCCCGCGCGAGGCGCCACCCGCGCCAAGCAGCAGGATACGGGCGCCATTGAAATTGAAGTGCTGGTTGCAGCCCAGATCACGCACCAGTCCAGCGCCGTCGGTGTTTTCGCCACGGATGCGTCCCTCGCTGAAGCTGAGGGTGTTGACCGCCCCCGCGCGCCGGGCGCGTTCCGAGAGTTCCGTCGCAAGCTGGAACGCCTGCTCCTTGAAGGGCACGGTGACGTTCAAACCACGCCCGCCCTGCTCGATAAAACGCCGCACGTCCGCGGCGAAATCCTCCGGGTCACCCAGGATGCGATCGTATTCCAGGTCCTGATTCGTCTGCCTGGCAAAGGCCGCGTGGATAAGGGGGGACTTCGAGTGTTCGACCGGGTTGCCGATCACCGCATACCGGTCAGTCATTCAGCCACCGCGCTGCCTGCTTGGCGAAATAGGTGAGGATGCCGTCGGCACCAGCGCGCTTGATGCATACCAGCGATTCCAGGACCACGGCCTTCTCGTCCAGCCAGCCGTTCTGCGCCGCGGCCATGTGCATGGCGTACTCGCCGCTGACCTGGTAGACATAGGTCGGCACGCCGAACTGGTCTTTCACCCGGCGCACCACATCGAGATAGGGCATGCCCGGCTTGACCATCACCATGTCCGCACCTTCGGCCAGGTCGAGCGCCACCTCGCGCAGCGCCTCGTCCGAGTTGGCCGGATCCTGCTGGTAGGTGAACTTGTTGCCCTTGCCGAGGTTGGCGGCCGAACCGACCGCATCGCGGAAGGGGCCGTAGTAGGACGAGGCGTACTTGGCCGAGTAGGCCAGGATGCGGGTGTGGATGTGCCCTTCCTCTTCCAGGCCGTCACGGATCTCGCCGATGCGGCCATCCATCATGTCCGAGGGCGCCACCACGTCCGCGCCGGCCTCGGCATGCGAAAGCGCCTGCTTGACCAGGACCTCGACCGTCTCATCGTTCATGACATAGCCGCTGGCATCGATCAGGCCATCCTGCCCATGCGTGGTGAAGGGATCCAGCGCCACGTCGGTGATCACACCCAGCTCCGGCAGTGCATCCTTGAGCGCCTTTACCGCGCGCTGCGCCAGGCCATCCGGATTGAAGGCCTCGGCCGCATCCTCGCTCTTGGCTTCGGGCGGGGTGACCGGGAACAGCGCGATGGCCGGCACACCCAGGGCTGCGACCTCTTTCGCCTCCCGGATCAGCAGATCGATACTCATGCGCTCGACACCCGGCATGGAATCCACCGGCTCCCTCAAGTTTTCGCCCTCAAGGACGAACACAGGGTAGATAAAGTCATCCGGGGTGAGGGTGGTCTCGCGCATCAGACGGCGCGAGAAATCGTCGCGACGCATGCGCCGCATGCGGGTGAACGGAAAACCGCCGAAGGCCTGGGTGTCTCGGGTCATGCCGGTTCCTTTTGGATTGGCTCTGCAAACTGGGGTTGTCACGGAGACGCCTTATTCTAGACCCGTTTAAGCTGAACCCATATGGCGTAGGATTTTTTTTCGGTAACCTATGCGCATCTGCCCATCCCCCACTGGCCGCGCATGGACGTGGGAAAAGGCGTAAACGGAGTAGTTATTTGAAATCCCTGCGGGCTTTCATCAAGGCAATGGTCGACAGCCTGCGCGACCTCGCTCCGATCGTGCTGGTGATAGGCTTCTTCCAGCTGGCCGTCCTGCAACAGCCCATCCCCAACCTGCTCGACATCCTGATCGGCGCCTTTTTCGTGGTGATCGGCTTGACCCTGTTCGTGCGTGGTTTGGAGATGGGTCTTTTCCCGATCGGCGAGAGCATGGCCTATGCCTTTGCGCGCAAGGGCAGCCTGAGCTGGCTGTTGGCATTCGCGTTTGCGCTCGGATTCGGCACCACCGTCGCGGAACCGGCCCTGATAGCGGTCGCGGATGAGGCGGCACACGTGGCCGTCGAGGCCGGGCTGATCGAGGCCGACGAAGAGCACCGCGAAGCCTATGCGCTCGGGCTGCGCTACACCGTGGCCTTCTCGGTTGGCATCGCCATCCTGGTTGGCGTACTGCGCATCGTGCGCGGCTGGCCGATCCAATACCTGATCATCGGCGGATACATCGGCGTGATCATCATGACCGGGTTCGCGCCGGAAGAGATCATCGGCATCGCGTACGATTCCGGCGGCGTGACGACCTCCACCATCACGGTGCCGCTGGTCACTGCACTCGGCGTCGGCCTGGCGAGTTCGATCAAGGGCCGCAACCCCATGATCGACGGCTTTGGTCTGATCGCGTTTGCCTCGCTAACCCCCATGATGTTCGTCATGGGCTACGGAATGGTGATCAGCAGATGATCGAGCAGCTATTTCAAACCCTGGTCGCCACCGTACGCGACGTGTTGCCCATCGCGGCCATCCTGTTCGGTTTCCAGCTGGTGGTCCTGCGCCGTCCGATCCCGCATATGCGCCAGGTGATTACCGGCTTTGTCTACGTCCTGATTGGTCTTGCATTTTTCCTTGTGGGGCTGGAAATGGCGCTTTTCCCGCTCGGCAAACTGATGGCCACCCAGCTGACCGATCCGGCCTTCCTTTTTGGTGATGGCGCGCCCATCGATGCCAGTAGCATCGACTGGACTTCGTATGGCTGGGTCTACCTGTTCGCCCTGGCGATCGGTTTCTCCACCACCATCGCCGAGCCTTCCCTGTTGGCGGTGGCGATCAAGGCCAACGAGGTTTCAGGCGGCGGCATTGGCGTCTGGGGTCTGCGCGTCGCGGTGGCCATCGGGGTCGCGCTGGGGATCACGCTGGGCGTCTTCCGCATCATCACCGGCACGCCGCTGCACTGGTACATCATCGTCGGTTACCTGGTGGTGGTGATCCAGACGGTGTTTGCACCGCGTGCGATCGTGGCGCTGGCCTACGATTCCGGCGGCGTCACAACCTCCACTGTCACCGTGCCGCTGGTGGCGGCGCTTGGCCTTGGCCTGGCCAGCACGGTTCCGGGGCGCAGCGCGGCCCTGGACGGTTTCGGCCTGATCGCCTTTGCCAGTCTTTTTCCCATTATTTCGGTTATCGCCTATGCCCAACTCGCCGAGTGGCGGGCGCGCCGTCGTTCCAGTTAACCAGGAATATATCGATGCACTTCAAGCTGCTGATAACGTTTATCGAAGATAGTAAGACCGACCGAGTCATGAAGGCTGCCCGCGAGGCGGGTGCGACCGGCGCCACGGTGATCACCAATGCACGCGGTGAGGGACTCAAAGGGACCAAGACCTTCCTCGGATTGGACCTCGAGACCCAGCGCGACGTGATCATGTTCCTGGTGGAGGAACACCTCGCCAGATACATTCTCGAGACCATCGAGACCGAGGGGCACTTTGAAGAGGAACCAGGCACCGGCATCGCCTTCCAGATCGACGTGGAGGATGCGGTGGGTATCACGCAACAGGTTGTACGTCTGCAGGAAGTCGTGGAGGAAGAGATATGAGCACTCATACAAAGATCATGCGCGTGCGCGACGTGATGAAGACCGGATTCGACATGATCGACGGCATGGCCACCGTGGCCGAGGCCCTGCGCGAAGCCAAGCACCCGGAGACCAAGTGCCTGCTGGTGCGCAAACGTGACCAGAATGATGAATTCGGCTTCGTCGGCTATTCCGACATTGCCAAGCAGGTGTTGGCGCGTGATCGCGCCCCCGAACGGGTCAACCTGTACGAGATCATGACCAAGCCGGTGCTCTCGGTGTCACCGCAGATGGACATCCGCTACTGCGCGCGCCTGTTCGAGAATTTCGGGATCGCGCGTGCGCCAGTGATCGACCACGGCGAGGTCGTAGGGATCGTCGGTTACACCGATATGGTCCTGTCCGGGCTGGTACCTGACACCTGACACCGGATTCCCGGGGGTCGCGAGCCCCAAACTGGCGGCGTTTCAGGACCTGAGCATCCGACGGACCTCCGGGAGGTGTCGCCGGCTGACCTCCAACGGCCTGTCCAGGCCCTCCATTTCCAGGACCATGCCACTTCCCCGCGGGCGCAACAGGCGCGCCCGGCGCGGGTCCACCAGGGCATTCCGGTGGATACGCAGGAAGCGCTCGGGGTATTGCTCCTCGATGGCCTTGAGCGAGGTATCGCTCAGGGCGATGCCGCCGGTGTGGCAGACCTCGACATACTTGCTGTCGGCACGCAGACAGATGATCTCCTGCAGAGGGATGCGCTGCAGGCTTCCTGCCTGGGTAACGGGCAACCCGGGAAGCGCATCGCGCAGGGCCTCGCGTTGGACCTGGGTAAACACACAGGCTTTTTCGAGCGCGTTGCGCAGGCGCTCCCTGCGCACCGGCTTGAGCAGGTAATCGATGGCGTTGGCCTCGAACGCGGCGAGGGCGTACTCATCGTAGGCACTGACAAACACGATCGTGGGCACCCGCGGCAACTCGGCCATGCGCAGCGCGGCCTGGATGCCATCCATACCCGGCATGCGGATATCGAGCAGGGCGAGATCCGGCCGGAGTTCGCTTGCAAGCTGCAACGCGCTGGCGCCGTCACCCGCCTCGGCGACGATCTCGACGTCGGGATCGAGCTCGCGCAGCATCGCGACCAGGCGGCGCCGCGCGGGGAGTTCGTCATCGGCAATCAGCACCTTCACTCCTGCGCTCCACTGGCGGGGAAAAACAGTCGCACCTGGTAGCGTCCGTCCACCTCGCCGACGCGCATCCCGGCGCCGTCGCCGAAAAAGGCAGACAGGCGATCGGCGACGTTTGCCTGCGCCATCTGGTGCCCTTCGCGCCGCCCTGCATCGCCTTTTTCTGCCAGGGTGTTGCTCACACTGATGTTGACCACGCCCTTGCGAAAGCGACCGGCAACGACGATGTCGCCGCCTTCAACCGCCGGCTCGATACCGTGATAGACCGCGTTTTCCAGGAGCGGCTGCAACAGCAGCGGCGGAACGCGCACATCCAGCGGCAGATCGTCCAGATCCCAGGTGATCCGCAGGCGCGACCCGAGTCGCTGCTGCTCGATGCGCAGGTAGCCGCGTGTCAGCGCCAGCTCCTCTTCGAGGGTCGAAAGGCGGTCGGCATGCGCCAGGCTGGCGCGAAAGAGATCGGAGAGATCCTGCACCACCTCCTCCGCCAGGTCGGGATCGACATGCGTCAGGCTGGCAATGGTGTTCATGCTGTTGAACAGGAAATGCGGCCGGATGCGCGCCTGCAGCGCCTGCGCCCGGGCGCGCGCCTCGGCCAGTTCCCGCTCCTGGTGGCGATGCAGCTCATACAGGTAACGCAGGGCCACGGCGCTCACGATGGCGGCGATCGCCAGCGCGGGGGCCAGGGTGGCCGGACTCAGGCCCCACACCCCGTGCAGCAGGTATTGCGCTGCGAGATGCACGCCGAGGGTCAGGACCAGGACAATCAGCCAGGCGACCAGGCCGGCGCCCCAGTGACCGAGGCGATTGATGTGGCGGCGCCCTAGGCACAGGATCAGCGCCAGCATCAGCGCGACCCATTGCACGAACAGCGAGCGCAGGCTGAGCGTCTGCCAGAAATCCTGGGGCAGCGCGGCAAGCGACAGCACGATCGCCAGCAGCTCCGCGGTCAGCACCCAGGCGAACAGCAAGCGGATATCGCAGAAATTGGGGAGAAAGCCCTGTTTACCCGCAAGCCCAGACATGCACAGAGTATAGATTGACCCGGCCAGCGGATGTTTGCCGGTTTAACAACCGCGGCAACGGTATAATCGGGGCCTTTGAGACGCAGACAGACAGATCCATGAGCGACAAGAAACTCTGGGCCGGGCGCTTCACCGAACCCACGGATGCCTTCGTCGAGGCCTTCACCGCCTCGGTCGAGTTCGACCAGCGCCTCGCGCCCCAGGACATCCAGGGCTCGATCGCGCATGCCACCATGCTGGCGCGTCAGGGCATTCTCAGCGAAGACGAGCGCACCGCCATCGTCAAGGGCCTCAACCTCATCCTCGATCGTATCGAGAACGGAGATTTCGACTGGTCGGTCGAACTCGAGGATGTACACATGAACATCGAGGCCGCGCTGACCGAAGCCATTGGCGAGGCGGGCAAAAAGCTGCACACCGGCCGTTCGCGCAATGACCAGGTCGCTACCGATGTGCGCCTCTGGCTGCGCCAGGAGTTACAGCAGCTCGAGAGCGAGCTGCAGCGCCTGCAGCGGGCGCTGCTGGATATCGCGGAGCGTGAGGCGGAGACCATTCTGCCCGGCTTCACCCATCTGCAGACCGCGCAACCGATTACCTTCGGGCATCACATGATGGCCTGGTTCGAGATGCTCGAACGCGACGGGTCGCGACTGCAGGATTGCCGTCAGCGGATGAACCGGATGCCGCTCGGCGCCGCCGCCCTGGCCGGCACCACTTACCCGATCGACCGGGAATTCACGGCCAGCCTGCTCGGCTTCGATGGACCCTGCCGCAATTCGCTGGACGCGGTCTCGGATCGCGATTTCGCGATCGAGTTCAGCGCCGCCGCCAGCATCCTGATGATGCACCTGTCGCGCATGAGCGAGGAGCTGATCATCTGGAGCTCGGCGCAGTTCGGCTTTGTCACGCTGTCGGACAGTTTCTGCACCGGCTCTTCCATCATGCCGCAGAAGAAGAACCCGGACGTACCGGAACTGATCCGCGGCAAGACGGGACGGGTATACGGTCACCTCATGGCCCTGCTGACCCTGATGAAGTCCCAACCGCTTGCCTACAACAAGGACAACCAGGAGGACAAGGAGCCGCTCTTCGATACGGTGGACAATCTGCGCGGCTCGCTCAAGGTGTTCGCTGACATGATCCCGGCGATCAGCTGCAACCCCGAACGGATGCGCGCCGCCGCCCTGCAGGGCTTCGCCACGGCAACCGACCTGGCCGACTACCTGGTACGCCAGGGGCTGCCTTTCCGGGACGCGCACGAGGTGGTGGGACGCTCCGTGGCCTATTGCGTGCAGAAAGGCTGCGACCTGGCCGATCTGAGCCTGGATGAACTGCGTGAATTCAGTGACCGCATCGAGGCGGACGTGTTCGATTGTCTTACCCTCGAGGGCTCGGTTGCGGCGCGCAAGCACATCGGGGGCACCGCCCCGGAGCAAGTGCGCGAAGCGATCCGCGAGGCACGCCAACGCCTGCAGGAAGGCGCATAAGATGCCACTGGTCACGATAAAGGTCCTGAAAGAAGATCAGATTCCGGCAGAGCAGAAGGCCGAATTGATCGAGCGCGTGACCGCGGCCGTCGCGGAGACACTGGGTAAGAACCCGGGCGCGACCTGGGTGATTGTGGAAGAGGTTTCGACCGACAACTGGGGGGTCGGCGGAGAGACCATCACCAAGCGCCGCGAGCGCTCCTGAAACGTATCGGCCCGGAGCCCGCAGAACGTGGACCAGCTATACTTGGCTCGATAGCAAAAGCGTTTATACAAGGCCCACAAAACCGGGCACGGAGAAGTGGGCCACTTCAAGCTGCAGTACGGAGAAAACCCGAGATGCGAGACTTAAAAAAGAGCCTGCTTCGCGGCGCCCTCGGCGCCACCCTGCTGAGCGCCGCCGGCGCCTATGCGTTTTCCTTCGATTTCGGGGATGACGATTACTACCCGGGGTGGGGTGCCCCCATGTACGGACCGCCTGGTGGCGGTTACTACCTGCCGCCGCGCCTGTCGAGCTATGACCGGCATTCCCTCAAGATGAACCGTCAGGACATGATGAGCGACCACCAGGACGCCCTCAACGAACTGTCGGCAATGCTCTACGGTGGCAAGGGTTTCGATCGCAGCGAGGCCGTTCAACTGGCGCGCATGATCCAGTCAGGTTCGGGGATCAAGCTGTCCCGAAACTTTCATCCTGGCGCTGTGGTCACGTCCGGCTCGCGTGCCATGCCCAGCGTGTGGCAGAACCAGGATGCCTTCAAAGGCTACGCCGACAACCTGAGCGTCGCTGCGGGTGAACTCGCAAAAGCGCTGGTCATCCAACCCAAGCCGGAAAACGCCATCATGCTGCCCAAGCGTGACGCGGCCTTCAGCTGCAAGAAGGGCGACGAGGCGTGCACCAAGGTGGCCGTGGATCCTTCGGTTTGGGAGAAGTTCAATAACCTCTCCGCCACCTGCGAAGGCTGTCACGTGGGTTTCCGGGGATTTGGCTGGTGGTAAGCGCCTGAAGCCCTGATCCAAAGGCAAAAAAAAGCCCGGCGAATGCCGGGCTTCTTTTGTACCGGATCAGCTGATCACTTGCTGGCCGGAGCCGGAGCCGGAGCCGGGGCCGGACGCGGAGCAGCGTACGGGGCCGGCATCTGCGGACGGTAAGGCATACCGTAAGGAGCAGCCGGAGCCGGTGCAGCAGCAGGAGCACGCGGAGCAGGCGCCGGGGCACCATAAGGCATCGCAGGAGCGCCGTAAGGCATCGCACCAGGCATACCACCGGGCATACCGCCGTAAGGCATCATCGGACGGCCGTAAGGCCCACCCATCGGACCACCCATCGGACCACCGTAGGGCATACCCATCGGGCCACCGTAGCCGCCGTAGCCATAATCGTCATCGTCGTCCCAGAAGCTTTCCATCTCTTCCATCCAGTAACGCGGATCCCACGGGTCGTAAGGGTTACAGTCCGGGTTGTACCAGCACTCCGGATCGGAGTACTTGTCATTGTCGTCGAAGAAGGCGTGCGCCGGGGCACCCGCCAACATCAGCGCAGCGATGGAAACTGCAGCAAACTTTTTCATGGTTATCTCCAATTAGAAACGTAAGGGTGGTCAACGGTGGGCCGAGTGTATACCGCCAGCAGGCGCACCGAAACCGGGATACTTCGCCGATTAGTATATTATTTTTTACTAATATTACAACCCTGGCCTGCCATCTGTTTAGAATCCTGTATTGGACAGCTCGCCACAGCCGAAACCCCACGATGTCGCACCACAGCCTGGATGACCTAAGCCGCCAGTTGAAGGAATTCGCACGCACCCGTGACTGGGAGCAGTTTCATTCGCCCAAAAACCTGAGCATGGCATTGACCGCCGAATCGGGCGAGCTCCTCGAGCATTTCCAATGGCTGAGGGAGGAACAGAGCGCGAACCTGGACCCGGACAAGAAGGAGGCCGTCGCCCTGGAGATGGCCGATATCCTGATCTACCTGGTACGCCTCGCCGAACGCCTCGACGTCGACCTCCTCGACGCCGCCTACCGCAAGATGGAAATCAACGAGCAGCGATATCCCCGCGACAAGGTCCGCGGCGACGCCCGCCGGGCCGACGAATACGATTAGCAGCAACTGTGTTTCAGGTGCTGGCCCGGACCTTCCGCCAGCTCGCCTTGAAACCACGCCATTCCCTGCGCTTCCTCAGCGCCTCTCTGGCTCAAGAATCCGGCCTCCCGGCCGCCACACAGCCGAGAAGCCGACTCACGAGGAGAAATGCGAGCAATGTTTCATTCGGTACGCCCTGCCGAGGCCCCGCCCCCGGACATGGAATCCAGTTGCGCCCTGGCGCTTCTCGATGTCGACGGCCGTTTCGAATGGATCAACAGCGCATTCGCGCGCATCCTGGGCGCGAGCGTCGAGTCGCTCACCGGGAGTCTGTCCGAATCACTGCCAACGACGGCAAAGACCTGGCTGGCCGGCTGTCCGGAGCCGGTTCGGTGGACCGGCCCGACAGGACGATCCTACTGGCTGCGCTCGCAGCGCGACCCGATGGGGGACAAGACCGTTCTGGCTGTGCAGGATGTGACCCTGGAGAAATCGCTGCAGGAAGAAAACCAGTCATTGCATCGTCAGCTCCGGGACCTGCGCCTGAACGACAATCTGACCGGGCTGCCGAATCAACGCGCCATCCGCCAGGCGCTGGACCTGCAGATCTCGCGCAGCCGACGTTACAACAATCCACTCACTGTCCTGCTGGTGCAGTCGAAGCTGCAGGAAGCGCGCGTCGAGCCGATGCCAAGGAGCGCCGATACCCTGATCCTCGCGATTTCGCGTTTTCTACGCGATCGCCTGCGCTGGGTCGACCAGATCGGCCGCTGGGAAGACAACACCTTCCTGGTGATACTGCCGGAGACGACCCGCCCGGATGCACAACAACTGATCAGCAAGATCCAGGCTGATCTGGCCGACCTGCAACTGCCCTCGCCGCTGGAAGGATTCTCTCCAGCACTCGAATTCGGCCTCGCCGTGTGGGGGAAAGGCGACGATTTACGCACCCTGCTGCAGGCCGCCGGCAGCGATTTGAACGATGCGTGAAGCAGCCGTCGAGATCGCCTTTGACGCACCCTCACGCAAGGACATCCAGCGTGTCCTGAAACGCCGCGGGCAAATCACGCAGGAGCGCTTGCGCTATATCCACGACGCGCTCAGTTGGGAGCAGGGCGAGTTCCTGCGCCTGCTGCCCTTCCTCCTCCACGTCAACCACCCCGCGCTGCCCGGTTACCTCGAAGGCGACGTACCCGCTGGCATCGCCAGCTACGAGCCGGACCGCTATACCCTCCTCTCGGTGCGGCAGTATGCCCATAGCATGAAGAGGGAGCAGCGCGCGCAGCGTTACTGGCCGATTCTCGGCCTGTACCTGATCGGCAGCTCCGGGACGCTTGCCCAGGAGCGCAGCAGCGATTTCGATATCTGGGTCTGCCATCACCCGCAACTCACGCCGGCACAACTGGCGATCCTGGAGGAGAAGACCCGGTTGCTCGAGGCAGTTGCCGCCGAGCGGGGTCTGGAGGTGCACTTCTTCGTGCTGCATGCGGAAGGTTTCCGCCAGCGGCAGCACAATGCCCTGTCCGACGAGAGCAGCGGCAATACCCAACACCATCTGCTCCTGGAAGAGTTTTACCGCACCGGGCTGCTGCTTGCCGGCCGCCCGCCCCTGTGGTGGATCGTTCCACCGGAACGGGACCTGGACTACCACAGCTACGCGGCGGGACTGCTCAGCCGGGGGCTGGTTCAGGAGGACGACTGGCTGGACTTCGGCGGCCTGGACGAGATCAGTCCCGCGGAGTTTTTCAGTGCCGCCCACTGGCAGCTGTTCAAGGGCATCCGGGTCCCCTACAAGTCGCTCCTCAAACTTCTCCTGTTCGAATCCTTCGCCAGCGAGTTTCCGAATGTCCGGTGGGTCGCGGAAGAGGCGAACGCGCTCTACCAGGGTGAGGACGAACTGACCGCAATCGATGTCGACCCCTACCTGTTGATGATGCGCAGGATCGAACGGCACCTGCAGGCCGAGGGCGACCGGCAACGGCTGGAGCTGGCCCGGCGCGCCTTCTATATCAAGAGCGGCGCCCGCCTGAGCCGCGCACGTGAGAACTGGAAGACCCCGATATTGCAGAGCCTTTGCCAGGAGTGGGGCTGGGACGAGGGCGAATTCATCAACCTGGACCGGGTCAACGAATGGAAGCTCGGGCGCGTCATGGAGGAACGCGGCAAGCTGGTTACCGAACTGACCCGCGTTTACCGCCTCCTGACAGCGTTCGCGCGCGAGCAGGACATGATGCATGAGATCGACACCCGCGAACTCTCGCTGCTCGGCAGAAAACTCTATTCCGCGCTGGAAAGGCGCCCGGGCAAAATTGACAGCGTCAATCCAGGCATATCCAAGGATATTCACCAGGAAGTCGTGTGGCTGCGGCGGGACCCCGAGGGCAGCGCCTGGCAGTGTTTCCTGGCCCCGCCAGCAGAGGAAAACGAGCCGATCAAGACAACCGCCAGCTTCGTCGAGCTGCTCGCCTGGTTGAGCGCCAACCAGGTCATCGACAAGGGCACACGCTTCGACCTGGGCACGGACAGCGCAGCTGTCGAGACACAGGAGCACCTCCACATCCTGCGGGTACTGGGGCAACACTTTCCCGCCAGCAGTCGCAAGACGGCCGGTCTCGAGGCATTCTCGCAGGCGGCTCGCGGACAGCGCGCGCTGGTGGTGATCAACGCCCTCGAATCCGCTCCGCATCTGATGAATGGACTGCTGAGGGTCAGCGAACGGGGCGACCCCCTGAGTTTTGGCACGCGCCGCCTCAACCTGGTGGCACAGGTCGACCATGTGCATGCGAACAACTGGGGTGAACTGCACGTTTCCCATCACACTGGCGCCAGCGGTCTGCTGGACATGTTGTGTCGACACCTCGAGCTGTTCGTGCACCAGACGGAACCAGACTCTCTGGCCTGTTTCTGCGATACCCCGGGCCATGGCATCAGCATCGCTCGTCGTGTCAGCGCCTTGGGGGAGCGTCTGCTGAAGTATTTTCACGAGCAGGACGACAACGCGCGCTACATCCTGCAGGTCGGAGAGGAATTCCATGCGATTCAGCGCATGCGCGCCCAGTTCGGGCATCACCCCATCGGAAACACCGGCGACCTGCTGAATTTTCTTGGCGAGCATGACGAGACTTTTCGGCACACCGAGATCGATGCGGCCGGGCCGGAGGTTTCCTTACTCGCGGCCATCCTGCGACTGAACAAACCGGGGCGGACGCAGATCTGTTACCACCCTGACCATCGCAACCTGCACGCCTATATCCTGGATGCCGGCGGCAAGGTAATCACGCAACAACTGCAAAACGCCGGTGAGGCGCATTTCCTGGTTCAACTGGAGCGCTTTTTCAGCACCGTCAGGGAATGGCATGGCCCCGTGCTGGACAAGGGCCAGGATTCCACGCCGGAGTACATCCGGATCACCCGAAGTGGCAATGAATGGGATGCAAAACGGGTCCGCCCACCGCAACAGAACACCCGCCAGTACACTGAACTGATCCTCAGCACCGGCCCCAAGGGCCCCTGGCAGGATGGATTCAGCCTGATGTCCGGGGAACGCGAATTCAACTCGGTGGCGCTCGGCCAAAAGATATTTTCCGAGGTCACCGCGTATCTCAAGGGACTGCGTCGAGGGGACAAGAACTACCCGTTCTACCTGACCGGCGTCATGGCCGGGGAACTGACGCTGGATGCTTCGCTGACGGTCGCGGACCTGCTGCGCTTCAAGGTGCGCATCGAACAGCGGCTCAACCAGGCCGCCCGGCTTGGCCGCGGATAAGGCGCTTGTACGCATCTCATCGGCCCCACATGACGCCGCAGGGATGCACCACAAATCACATCGCGAGCGAACCCCGGGGGCAGCAAAGGTAATATCCTTGCATACCCAACCCAGTCAATGCAGGAAACAGCGATGCGTTCACAAAAGTTTCTTTTCGCCGGCATGCTCGCGGCCACAGTGGCACTCAGCGGGTGCCAGACCACACAGGAACAGGTCGGACAGGTGCTCGGTGGGGTTGCCGGGGGCGTGCTCGGCAACCGTGTCGGCAGCGGGTCGGGACGTGTGGCCGCGACCATCGCCGGCACCATGCTTGGTGGGTATCTCGGCGGCAAACTCGGGCAGGCAATGGACGACAGCGATCGTTACCATGCCGCCCAAGCACTGGAAAAATCGCCGACCAACAGCACCGTCAGCTGGTCCAATCCCGACACCGGCCACGACTACGCTGTGACCCCGACCCGAACCTACTACGAGGATGCCCAGCCCTGCCGCGAGTACAGCACCGAGGCCTGGATAGACGGCCGTCGGGAGACGGTCTACGGCACCGCCTGCCGCGAGTCCGACGGCAGTTGGCAGGCGAGCAACTGAGAGGCCCTCAAGTCAGGCCAGACGCTCCCTCAACCAACGGCTGATATCGGATACCTCCTGCGGGTGGACGGCGTGCGCCATGGGGTATTCCCGCCAGCTCACATCTGCTCCCAAGGCCTCGAGGACCGCACGGGCACGCTGCGCGGCCGCGATCGATACCACCGTGTCGCGGTTGCCATGCGCCTGGAATACCTGCAGGCCGGCGCCGTCACCGGACGGCTCCGCCAGGTAGGTTGACAGGGCGAGCACACCGGCCGGTTTGGCGTCCATCTGCAGCGCCGTCTGGAGCGCAACCACCCCGCCCTGGGAGAACCCCCCCACGACCAGGCGCTCGAGCGGAATGCCCTGCTCCCGTTGCTGCTCGATCAGTTCCTCCAGGTAGGCCCCGGAATCGCTGATACCGTCGAAGTCGGGGTCGACCTCCAGATCGGGCGAGCCGATGTCGTACCAGGCGCGCATGCGGTAGCCGCCGTTGATGGTTACAGCGCGCACTGGAGCATGTGGAAAAACGAAGCGAACGCCGAGCGCTTCCGGCAGGCGCAGTTGAGCGACGATGGGCTCGAAGTCATGCCCGTCGGCACCGAGGCCATGCAACCAGATGACGCAGGACCGGACCGGCGTGTGGGGATCGATCACGATCGGTGGATCCGGATTGTCTGTCATTCCTCCCCCAGCTCTTTCGACCCTGAAAACAGCGTTATACTCAGCGCCCGATCCAGTTAGCGGAACTATAGATGCGCCCTATCCTCGCCACGGCACTGCTCGCCGCCATTCTGTTGCTGACCGGCTGCGGACAGAAAGGCCCGCTGTTCCTGCCGGACGAACCGCAGCAGCAGGCGGACGACTGATGGACCACTTCGCGTATCGGGACGGCGAACTGTTTGCCGAGGACGTACCTCTGCGAAATATCGCCGAACGATATGGTACCCCTTGCTACGTCTACTCGCGAGCGACCCTGGAGCGACACTGGCGGGCGTTCGACAAGGCCTTCTCGGGCCGCGCCCATCTGGTCTGTTTCGCGGTCAAAGCGAATTCCAATCTCGCGGTGCTGAATGTTCTGGCGCGCCTCGGATCCGGCTTTGACATCGTCTCCGGCGGTGAGCTGGAGCGGGTGATCGCGGCGGGCGGTGACCCCTCGCGAGTGGTGTTCTCGGGCGTGGGCAAGAGCGGGCCGGAGATGCGACGCGCCCTGGAACTGGGGATCCGCTGTTTCAACGTCGAGTCGGAGGCCGAGCTGGAGCGTCTCAACAGGGTGGCGGCGGAAATGGACAAGGTCGCCCCGGTATCCCTGCGAGTGAATCCGGACGTGGATGCGAAGACCCACCCGTACATCTCCACCGGGCTGAAGGAAAACAAGTTCGGTATCGAGATCAACGAAGCCCTGCGGATCTACCAACGCGCCAGCGAACTGCCCAATATCCATGTCGCCGGCATCGACTGCCATATCGGCTCGCAGTTGACCGACCTCGCCCCCTTCCTGGATGCGCTGGACCGCGTCCTGGCACTGGTGGAACGACTGCAAAACGAGGGAATCAGGATCGAACATATCGATCTCGGCGGGGGCCTCGGGGTGCGTTACAGGGATGAGCAGCCTCCGCAACCCGATGAATATGCCCAAGCGCTTGCGGCGCGCCTCGGTGATGCGCCGTACGAACTGCTCATCGAACCCGGTCGCGCCATCGCAGCCAATGCGGGCGTGCTCCTGACGCGGGTCGAGTACCTCAAGCACACCGAGAGCCACAACTTCGCCATCATCGACGCGGCCATGAACGATCTCATCCGTCCTTCGCTCTACCAGGCGTGGCAGACCATTCTCCCGGTCGAACAGGAACCGGAGGGAGTGGAGGCGAAATACGACCTGGTCGGGCCCATCTGCGAGACCGGCGACTTCCTTGGCAAGGACCGTTCCCTGCGCCTGCGCGAGGGCAGCCTGCTCGCGATTCGGTCCGCGGGCGCCTACGGCTTCAGCATGGCCTCGAACTACAACACGCGGCCACGCGCGGCCGAGGTGATGGTCGATGGCGATTCGGCCCACCTGGTGCGACGTCGCGAGACAGTCGCCGAGCTGTTCGCTGGCGAATCCCTACTGCCCTGAGTATCCGGGATGATCGCGCCGCCCAGACCGGCTCCGCAACGGCTGCGAAACGCTCATCGTCCCAGTTTGCGCAAGCGAATGAGCTCGGCCACGAGATCGCGTTCGTTCCAGTTCTGCGTTATCCAGATCGTCAGCGCGGTGCGTGACACGTAGCGCCACAGCAGCCCGCTCTGCTTGCTGTTCTCGATCAGGTATTCCTTGGCCACGAAGCCGGATGCACGCAGCCCGGGATACCGGTCGCCGCAGGTGAGGAAGTCCTCTGGCTTGTCGTCCTTGCGCGAGCACCACAGCAGTTCATACCAGTGCCAGGGCGTGATCGGTCGCAGTTGTACCGGAAGCGCTTCCTTGCGCTCCAGCCAGACCCTGCCGGCATCCACATTGTCATACGGCACGTTCGGGGGAACAGGTCGGCCAACCGTGTTGTCCAGGCCGACCCAGTAAGCCAGCGGCGGCGCTGCGGCGGCCAATAACAACAACAAAAACAGCAACACGAGTAGTTTTTTCATTCTGCTCCCCCCTGGTTGATCGCGCGCACGAAAACGACCCGCGCGCTACTCAATGACAATCCCTTCTGCGGCCAGCGCTGCCTGTATCTGCTGCTCCGCCGCGAGCCAATCCTCTTCCGGTAGGCCATGCTCGAACAGGCGCTGCTCCGCGATGTAGTACGCCGCCATGGCGACCCGTCCGCGGTATTCCGCATAACTGATGGTTTTCCTTGCGCGCGCTTTTGCAGCAACCTTCCTGGCGGCCTTTTTGCGCGGTGCCGGTTTGCCGGCTACCGCCTTCTTGCTGGTGGCCTTCTTTGCTACCGTCTTTTTCGCCACAGCGACTTTCTTTTTGGCAACTTTCTTTTTGGCGACTTTTTTCTTGGCGGTCTTTTTCTGAGTGACTTTCTTGCTGGTCGCTTTCTTGCTGGCGACTTTCTTCTTGCCAGAGGTGGATTCGGTTTCGTCTTTGGTACTGCTCATGGGATGTTCCTTGCGAAGTCGGAATACAGTGGCGGAGGATAGGTTTGCCGCACAAACAGAGACAGGACACTTCGGCCGCCGGGCGCCATGTTTGGGGCATAGCCAAACATGCCTGCCTGACGCGGTCAGTGCGGCACTGCTGCCGGCCAACATGCCAATGATAGACTTTCTGCATGAAATATTCGTTTAGCAAAATGCAGGGCCTGGGCAACGATTTCATCGTATTCGACGCGACCCGATCGGGCCTGGCTCTCAGTCCGCAGCAGATACGCCGACTCGCCGACCGTCGCTTCGGCGTGGGATGCGATCAGGTTCTGCTGGTGGAGCCACCGCGGGAGCCGGGTACTGACTTCTTTTACCGGATCTTCAACGCGGACGGTTCCGAAGTCGAGCAGTGCGGTAACGGGGCACGCTGCTTCGCGCGCTTCGTACGCAGCCATGGCCTGACCAGCAAGACGGTCATTCCGGTGGGAACGGCAGCCGGCCCGATCGAGTTGCACGTGCTCGAGGACGAGCAGGTGAAAGTGAATATGGGCGCCCCGGCGCTGGAGCCAAGGTCCCTGCCCTTCGAGGCCGGCCATCGCGCAACGGTTTACCGCCTGGCAATAGCGGAACGGGTGGTCGAGTTCAGCGCCGTGTCGATGGGCAACCCGCACGCGGTGCTCGTGGTCGATAGCGTCGACCAGGCCCCGGTTCAGGAGCTCGGTCCGGTGCTCGAATCCCACCCGGCTTTTCCACAACGGGTCAACGTCGGATTCATGCACGTTCGCGCGCGTGACGAAATCGACCTGCGCGTGTACGAACGTGGCGCCGGCGAGACCCTTGCCTGTGGCACCGGCGCCTGTGCGGCAGTCGTGGCCGGGCGCCTGCGAGGCCTGCTGGACGAGCGCGTGCTGGTCCACCTTCCGGGCGGGGATCTTGTGATAAGCTGGCCGGGAGAAAGCGAACCCGTATGGATGACCGGCCCGGCCGTGGAGGTCTTCGAAGGTAAGATCGATTTATGAGTCTCGGACAGGATGACAAGCAGCTTGCGCAGGACGGCCTGGGAGAGCAGGTTGTGGAATTCCTTGTCGCTCATCCCGATTTCCTGGTGCACCACCCCGAGGTGCTGGCGCAGATAGATATCCCCCACCCCACCGGCGACGCGGTCTCCCTGATCGAACGCCAGGTGCGTACCCTGCGTGAACAGAACCGTAGCTACCGCGCTCAACTCGAATCCCTGGTACAGATCGCGCGCGAGAACGATGCGCTCGTCAAGCGCCTGCATCGACTGACGCTCGCCCTGATCGAAACCCGCAGCTTCGACGAAGTACTGAATACCCTGCAGGACGAGTTGCGCAACCTGTTCGGGGCGGATGCGGTCGAAATGAAGCTGTTCTCCGGGGACGAGCTGGCGGCCCATGCCGGCGAGGCGGGACCGGCGATGTTCCGGGATTTCATTCAGAAGGAGCGCCCGAACTGCGGTCCCCTGCCTGCAGAGCAGATGGAGTATCTCTTCGGAGCCCAGGCGGGAGAAACCGGCTCGGTGGCCCTCATACCCCTGCACGCCGCGCCCCTGGTCGGAATACTGGCGATCGGCAGCCACGATCCGGATCGCTTCAGTTCCGGCAAGAGCGTGGATTTCCTGCACCGCCTGGCCGACATCGTCAGCGCCACCCTGGTGGCGGTTTCCAGCCCGGGCACCTGACTCCCATGCCCGCCTCTGCAGACCGCAGCTGGCTGCAGGACTACCTCGACTACCTGCGCTTCGAGCGCCGCCTCTCGGCACGCACCCTGGATGCCTACCGGCGTGACATCGGCGGCTACCTCGACTGGTGCGAGCAGCAGCAATGCCCCGCCTGGGAGCCGGTTGCACAACAGCAGATCCGGCGCTTCAGCGCAGAGCGGCATCGCAGCGGCATCTCGGGTACCAGCCTGGCTCGCCAACTGTCCGCCTTGCGCGGCATATTCCGCTTTCTCCTGCGCGAGAGGCGCGTCCCGGGTAACCCCGCTGAGGGGATGCGCGCGCCCCGGAGCGGACGGCGGCTGCCGGCCACGCTCGACGTGGACCAGGTCGGTCGGCTGATGGAAATCCGGGAGAGCAGTCCCCTCGATCAGCGCGACCTGGCCGCCCTCGAGCTGTTCTATTCCAGCGGTTTGCGCCTCAGCGAACTGGCGATGCTCGACGTGGCCCAAGTGCAGACCTCGGATGGTCTCCTCGAAATCACTGGCAAGGGAGCAAAGACCCGGCGTGTACCGATCGGATCCAAGGCGCTCGCGGCCATCGATGCCTGGCTGCGGGTACGTCCGCAGCTTGCCCGGGAGGGAGAAACCGCCCTGTTCGTCAGCCAGCGCGGCTCGCGCCTGAGCCGGCGGGCCATTGAACAGCGGGTTGCGCTGCAGGCGCGCCAGCAAGGGATGCCGCGCCACGTCCATCCGCATATGCTGCGACACTCTTTCGCCAGTCACCTGCTCGAGTCCTCTGGCGACCTGCGCGCCGTTCAAGAGCTTCTTGGGCACGCCGATATAAGCACTACCCAAGTCTATACTCACCTGGACTTCCAGCATCTCGCGCAGGTCTACGACAAGTCCCACCCAAGGGCACGAAAACGGCGTCGCTAGGACGACTCGGTGGCAGGGATATGCTCCTGAAGAAACTTCTTTTCACTGTCACGCTGCTGTCACTCGGTCTGCACGCGCTTGCGTCTCCCGGGGGCCAGCTTCGCATGGGCGTTTTTCCCTACCATTCGCCGGAACAGCTGGTGCGTCTGCACAAGCCGCTCAAGGATTTTCTGCAGGAGGCGACCGGTCAGCCGACCCGACTGGTTTCCGCGCCCGACTTCGATCGCTTCATCGAACGCACCGCAGCGGGTCGCTACGATGTGCTGATCACCGCGCCGCACCTTGGCCGCACTGCGCAAAAGGAACATGGCTACCGCTTGTTGGGCTTTACCCGCAATCGTTCCCGCGCGGTATTCGTGGCCCGGATCGACTCTGGCCTGAATGGGCTGGATGCGCTCACCGGCAAGGTTCTGGCGCTGCCGCCGCCACAGGCAATCATTCATCACCTGGCGCTCGATACACTCGAAGGTATCGGCCTGCCTGCACGTGGCAGGCTGCAACTGCTGGCCAAGCCATCGCACGACAAGGCCCTGTTTGCCGTCCTGCGTGGCGAGGCGGATGCGGCCGCGGTGGGCCTGCCAACCTGGTTACGCTACCAGGTCCCGGGAAAGGGAAAGCTGCAGATCATCGGCGAATCGAAATCCATTCCCGGCTTCGCCGTATTGCTGCACAGCGAACTGCCCGCGGAGGTCCAGGACAGGATCCGCGATGCGCTGTTCAGTTTCGGGAATAGCCCCCAGGGAGAGGCCTACTTCACTGCAACCGGCCTGGAGGGCCTGCGCGAGCCCAGCGCCCAGGATAATGCGCAGCTCGACGTCTTCCTCGAAAGGATCAGGAGCGCAGGAATCCCGTGAGCACGGACCCAGGACGTCGTCATATCCCGCTTGCCGCCCGTATCCTGATCCTGATCCTGGTGATGCAGGGGATAGTGATACTCGCGCTCGCGACAGGCCTGCAGCAGGCACTCAGCGGCTACGCGCATGCACAGTTCGAGCGCCTGACCGAGCCAATGGAGTCGCTGATCAACAACGCCTTGGCGCCCGCCCTGTTCGCCGAGGATATCGGCGCACTGCGCCAGCGAAGCTTCCAGATCCACGCGGACAACCCCTTGATTACTTATCTCGTGGTGTCCGATCCCGATGGCAAGACCCTGGTGCGGGTAGGCGATCCCGCCGCTGCCTTGGAGCACGCCGCAGGCGCCGGGGAGCCCCAGGGCGACAGCTTCCCGGTGCGCCTCGCCGGCGAGGAGGTGGGGCGCGTCCGGTTCGGGATCCAGCTCTCGCCGCTGCACCGCTTCAAACAACAACTGACCGGCTCAACCCTGCTGACCGGGATTCTTTACCTGATCCTGTCCACAATCCTCATCGGGCTGATCCTGTGGTACTACACGCGGCGGCTGCGGCGGCTCGACGTCGCGGCGCAGGCCGTCTCCCGGGGCGAGCTCCTGACGGTGGACACGCGCGGCGCGAGGGACGAAATCGGACGCCTGGCCGAGTCCTTCAATGGCATGGTGCGGGCCCTGCAGGAACGTATTCAGGGGCATGAGCAAGAGAAGGCCCGCCTGCGTGCGATCGCAGACCACACCTTCGCCTGGGAGATATGGCTCGACCACGCCAACCACCTGATCTGGACCAACCCATCGGCCCAGCGGGTGACCGGCTACTCGGCGGAAGAGCTACTGGCGATGCAGGATTTCCCGCAGCCGCTGTTCCCCGACGATACCACCCGGACCCCCTCCGACTGGCAACAGCTGTTGCAGGAGGAGGGAGGCGAGAACCACGAGTGCATCCTGAGACGCAAGGACGGAGCCAGGGTGAGCCTCGCCGTCTACTGGCAGCCGGTTCTGGATAGCGCCGGCGTACCGCGAGGCAAGCGCGCCTCCTTCATTGATGTCACCGAAAGAATCCGCTCGCAGGAAGTCGTGAAACAGACGCTCGAGGAGCTGCGCACCGGCGAGGCGCGTGAGCGGGAATTGCGCCGCCACTCGGACCAACAGCAGGCGCGTTTTCGCGCCTTGTTGTCCGCGATGAGTATCGGCATCCTGTTCGAAACCTCGGACCGGCGGGTCGAGTTCGTGAACCCCGCTTTCCGCGAGATGTGGGGACTCGAGCCACAGGACAATCTCGTGGACCTGTCCGTTGAAGCGGTGATCGAGCGATTCCGGCACCAGCTGATCGGAGAGACGGACAGCCCGCCACGCCTGCTGGGGTCGGCCAAACTGGCGGAGACTGTCGACCGCCTGGACGAGATCGAGCTGAGCGATGGGCGCACGCTGGCGCAGGTCTCCTACCCGGTGCAGGACCGAGAGGGTATTCCCATCGGTCGCCTGTGGCTGTACGAGGACGTCACCCACGATCGTCAGACCGCGGAACAACTGATCTATCTCGCAGAACGCGATTCGCTGACCGGACTGTACAACCGGCACCGCTTTCAGACCGAGATGGAACGCATGATCGGCCTCGCAAAACGCTTCAAGCACCAATTCGCCCTGCTCTACTTCGATCTGGATGAATTCAAGCTCATCAACGACAGCTACGGACATCGTGAAGGCGACACCGTACTGACCCGCATCGCGGGCGAGCTGGGCAAGGTGATTCGCAAGAACGACGTGTTCGCCCGCCTCGGTGGCGATGAATTCGCCGTGATCACCCTGATCGACGAGGACCTCGACGAGGTAAAGCAACTGGCCCAGCGCATTGTCACCGCGGTCGCGCGCATACCCTTCCGCTTCCAGACACAGAACATCCGCATGACCACCAGTGTCGGGATCGCGATCTATCCCGACATGACCCAGGATCCGGAGGTCCTGATCGCGCAGGCGGATGCCGCCATGTATCAGGCCAAGGCCCAGGGCAAGAACACCTGGTCGCTTTACGACCGCGAACGGGACGCCTCGGTCACCATGATGGCGCACATGAACTGGACCCAGCGGATAGAGCATGGCCTGGAGCACGACCTGTTCGAACTGCACTACCAGGGCGTGTATCGCGTCGCGGACCGCTCCCTCGCGCACCTCGAGGCGCTCGTGAGGCTGCGGGATACAGACCAGGAGGGCAAGCTCTTCATGCCGGGGCAGTTCATCCCGTTTGCCGAGAAGAACGGCAAGATCCTGGCGATCGACCAATGGGTGCTGCGCAACGTGATCGAGTTGTTGGGACGTCACGTCGAGATGCCGGCGGTCGCGGTCAACATCTCCGGCCGGTCCTTCGACGACCCCTCGCTGCCGCAACGGATTCGCCGCTGGCTGTCGCAAAACGCGGTGGAACCGGAACGCCTGATGATCGAACTGACCGAGACCGCGGCGGTATCCGACGTCCAGGATGCGCAGCGCTTCATCGAGGCCCTGCACCAGACAGGCTGCCGGGTCTGCCTGGACGACTTCGGCTCCGGCTTTTCCTCCTTCGCCTATCTGAAGCATATCAATGCCGACGTGCTCAAGATCGACGGCCAGTTCATCCACGACCTGCCCAATAATCCCGAAAACCAGATATTCCTGCGCGCCATGCTGGATGTCGCCACCGGCCTGCGCAAGGTCACCGTGGCCGAGTTCGTCGACAGCGAGGCGGTCCTGCGGATGCTCGACCGCTTCGGGGTCAATATGGCGCAGGGATATCACCTCGACCGGCCACGCCCGGATCACCCCGCGATCCCCAAAGACCAACCGGACCGCGGATAAGCTAAAATCCACGTCTTTCTCCAGCATCGGGAGCGCGCGTGCAGCAAATCCTCGGAACAACCATTCTATCGGTCCGCCGCAACGGCAAGGTCGTCGTTGGCGGCGATGGCCAGGTCTCGATGGGCAACACCGTCATGAAGGGCAATGCCCGCAAGGTGCGGCGACTCTACAAGGGCCAGGTGCTGGCCGGCTTCGCCGGCGCCACGGCGGACGCCTTTACCTTGTTCGAGCGCTTCGAGGGAAAACTGGAAAAGCACTCCGGTCAGCTCACGCGGGCAGCGGTGGAACTGGCCAAGGACTGGCGCACTGACCGCATGCTGCGCCGTCTCGAGGCGCTCCTGGTGGTTGCCGATCCGGAGGCGTCACTGATTCTCACCGGGACCGGGGACGTGGTCGAGCCGGAAGACAGTCTGATGGCCATCGGCTCTGGTGGCAGTTACGCCCAGGCGGCGGCACGCGCGATGCTCGACACCACTGACCTCCCGGCACGCGAGATCGTGCAGCGTGGGTTGTCGATCGCCGCCGACATCTGCGTCTACACCAATCACAACCTAGTCATCGAGGAACTCGACAGCAATGTCTGACATCACCCCGGAAGCCATCGTGCAGGAGCTCGACAAGCACATTGTCGGGCAGCAGGAAGCCAAGCGCTCGGTCGCGATTGCTTTGCGCAACCGCTGGCGACGCAGCCGTGTGGAGGCCTCCCTGCGCAACGAAATAACGCCCAAGAACATCCTCATGATCGGGCCCACCGGGGTGGGCAAGACCGAAATCGCACGCCGCCTGGCCAAGCTCGCCAATGCGCCTTTCATCAAGGTCGAGGCCACCAAGTTTACCGAGGTCGGCTATGTCGGGCGCGAGGTCGATTCGATTATCCGCGATCTGTCCGACAGTGCAGTGAAGATGGTGCGCGAACAGGAGATGGACAAGGTACGCGACGTCGCGCACCTGGCCGCGGAAGACCGTGTCCTCGACATTCTGCTGCCGCCTCCCCGGACCAGCTCCTGGGAGGAGGAAGCCAGGCCCGCGGAAAGCAGCGCGACGCGCGAGAAATTCCGCGCCAAGCTGCGCGCCGGCGAGCTGGACGACAAGGAAATCGAAGTGGAAACATCCGCCTCTCCAATGGGTGTGGAGATCATGGCCCCGCCCGGGATGGAGGAAATGACCAGCCAGCTGCAGGGCCTGTTCCAGAACATGGGCAGCGGCCGCACACGCAAGCAGAAGCTGCGAATCCGCGATGCACTCAAGATGCTGACCGACGATGAGGCGGCCAAGCGCGTCAACGAGGAAGAGCTGAAGCTGCGCGCGGTCGAGATGGTGGAACAGAACGGGATCGTGTTCCTGGACGAGCTGGACAAGGTTACCAGCCGCGCCGAAGCGCAGGGCGCCGATATCTCGCGCGAGGGCGTACAGCGCGATCTCCTGCCGCTGGTGGAGGGCTGCACGGTCTCGACCAAGCAGGGCATGGTGCGCACCGATCACATTCTGTTCATCGCCTCGGGCGCGTTTCACCTGAGCAAGCCGTCCGACCTGATCCCGGAGCTGCAGGGGCGCCTGCCTATCCGGGTGGAACTGAATGCGCTCAACAGCGACGATTTCGTGCGCATCCTGACCGAACCGGACGCCTCGCTCACCGAGCAATACCAGGCGCTCATGGCGACCGAGGGTGTGCAGCTGGAGTTCACTCCGGACGGGGTGCGGCGGATCGCAGAGATCGCCTGGCAGGTCAACGAGCGGACCGAAAACATCGGCGCGCGCCGGCTGCACACGGTCATGGAGCGGCTCCTGGAAGAGGTCTCGTTCATGGCGCCGCACTACCGGGAACAGACGGTCACGATCGATGCCGAGCTGGTCAGCCGCAACCTCGAAGCACTCTCCGAGAACGAGGACCTGAGCCGCTATATCCTGTAGTCTTGATTCATCCGGCGCGTGGCACGCCGGCATGGCGGGGATAGCTCCCCGGGTGTCCGGCAATCACGGTAACCGTGGTTTCATGTGACGGACCGACACTGGGTTTCAGACGTACTCATCCAGGAGAACCTGCACATGACCGATATTTCCCTACTGCTCGGCGACGAGGCGCAAAGCCTGCTCGAACACTCCTGCTCCACGATCGCGAGCGATGCCCTGCAGCTGCCGGGCGCGGACTACGTCGACCGCGTGGTAGCACCCAAGGATCTCAGCCCGGGGGTGCTGCGCAACATGCAATGCCTGTTCAACCACGGGCGTCTCGGCGGTAGCGGTTACCTCTCGCTCCTGCCGGTCGACCAGGGCGTGGAACACTCCGCCGGGGCTTCCTTCGCACCCAACCCGCTCTACTTCGACCCGGCCAACATCTGTGAGCTGGCGATAGAGGGCGGCTGCAATGCGGTCGCCTCCACCTTTGGCGTGCTGCAGTCGGTGGCGCGCAAGTACGCCCACAAGATCCCTTTCCTGGTCAAGATCAACCACAACGAGATCCTCAGCTACCCCAATTTCTACGACCAGACCCTGTTCGCCTCCGTGGACCAGGCCTTTGACATGGGTGCGGTCGCGGTTGGCGCCACCATTTATTACGGATCGCCCGAGTCGCGCCGCCAGATCCAGGAGATCAGCGAGGCCTTCGAGCACGCGCATGAGCTCGGCATGGTGACCGTGCTGTGGGCCTACCTGCGCAACAATGCCTTCAAGCACGACGGCACGGACTACCACACCGCCGCCGACCTGACCGGCCAGGCGAACCACCTCGCGGCTACCATCGGTGCCGATATCGTCAAACAGAAGCAGGCCGAGGGTAACGGGGGCTATAACGCGATCAAGTTCGGCAAGACCCACCCGAAGGTCTACGAGGATCTGACCAGCGAGCATCCGATCGACCTGGTGCGCTACCAGGTGGCCAACTGCTATATGGGCCGCGCCGGCCTGATCAATTCCGGCGGCGCATCCTCCGGCGCCGGCGACCTCGCCCAGGCGGTGCGCACCGCGGTGATCAACAAGCGCGCCGGCGGCATGGGCATGATCTCGGGACGCAAGGCCTTCCAACGCTCCATGGGCGAGGGGGTGGAACTACTGAACGCGATCCAGGACGTCTACCTCAGTGATGACGTGACCATCGCCTGACGCCAGCAGCCCGGCCCTCCCCTCTTTAGCGGGGAGAGTTGCTTGCACGGCGCGCTTTCTACCTCCGGCCGCACGGGGTGAAAATCCGTGCGCGCTCGGCCAGAATATCGCCCCATTCAGGCAATCCACGAACGGAACCGAACCATGCTGAACACCCCCAACCCCACCGAACTGAACCTGCATCGTATGTCGCGGGTGCTCGAGATCTCCTTCGAGGACGGCGCCAACTTCAAACTCCCCGCCGAGTATCTGCGTGTCTACTCACCCTCGGCCGAGGTCATGGGGCATGGACCGGGTCAGCGCCAGGTGCCACTGGGCAAGGAAAACGTCAACGTCGAGCGCATCGAGCCGGTCGGCAACTATGCGGTCCAGCTGTACTTCGACGACCAGCACAACACCGGCATCTACTCCTGGGAAACCCTGTACAATTTGGGCAAGAACTACGACGACCTGTGGGCCGCCTATCTCGAGGAACTCAAGGAGAAGGGCTACACCCGCAAGGAACCCGCCTCCTGAGGCACGCATACGAGACCCGTCCAGCATGAGCGAGCGCGACTCCACGCACTTCGGTTTCAAGACTGTTCCCAGCGGCGACAAGGCCAGCCTGGTGAGGGGCGTGTTCGATTCGGTCGCGAACAAGTACGACCTGATGAACGATCTCATGTCGTTCGGCGTGCATCGTCTCTGGAAGCGCTTCGCAATCGAACTCGCGGGCGTGCGCACCGGTCAGGTCATCCTCGACCTCGCCTCCGGCACCGGCGACCTCGCCGACCGCTTCGCCGGCCTGGTTGGCCCGCAAGGCCTGGTGGTCATGTCCGACATCAACGCGAGTATGCTCAGTGTCGGCCGCGACCGGATGGCCGACCGCGGACATGTCGGCAATATTGCCTATGCGCAGATCGACGCTGAGCAACTCCCGCTCGCGGACGACAGCCTCGATCTCATTACCATCGCCTTCGGCTTGCGCAATGTCACCCACAAGGAGCGCGCCCTGCAAAGCATGTTCCGGGCTCTCAAGCCGGGTGGACGGGCGCTGGTGCTCGAGTTCTCCAAGCCCACCAGCAAACCGTTGCAGAAAATCTATGATGCCTATTCTTTCGGGGTACTGCCCCGGATGGGACGCCTGGTCGCGAACGACCCGGACAGCTACCGCTATCTTGCGGAGTCCATCCGCATGCACCCCGACCAGGAAACACTCAAGGGCATGATGGAAGATGCCGGCTTCGAACGCTGCGATGTGCACAACCTGACGGGTGGCATCGTGGCAGTTCATCGGGGCTTCAAGCTTTAAACGCGGGATGAGTGCGCGCGAGCTAGCCCTGGAAACCCTCGAAGACCTGATCAACCGCGTCGTTTCGCTCGACCCGGTCGCGGCGCAGCGCTTCGCGGAATGGCATGGTCGGGTAATCGCGATCGCGCTGCGCGGTACCGCTATCACTTTCTACTTCATTCCGGATCAGCACGGGCGATTGCAGCTGCAGGGTAGTTACGAAGGGCAAGCCGATTGTCGTATCGAAGGCAGCCCGCTCGACCTGATGCGGGCCTCCGACAGGCAGCAGGGGCCGGCGCAGCTGTTTGCAGGACATGTCGCGATCTCCGGGGACACGGAACTGGCGCACCGCTTCAGCGAGGTGCTCGGCAATCTGCAGATCGATTGGGAGGAGCAGCTGTCACGTTACGTCGGCGACGTCACCGCACATGCACTCGCCCGCTTCGGCCGCGACACGCGCGACCAGGCACAGAGAACGCTCAAGCTGGCGCAGCAGAATCTTTCCGAGTACCTCACCGAAGAGGCGCGACTGCTGCCGCATGCCTTCGAGATCGAGGACTGGATACGCGACGTCGAGACCCTGCGCGACGACGTGGAAAGACTCGCCGCCCGTATTCGACTGCTGGATAACGAAAGCGCATGATCCCGCTCCGTGAAGGTCTGCGGGTCGCGCATATCACCTGGGTGCTGATGCGTCACGGCCTGGATGAGATCATCCTGGCCGCTCATCTGTTTCGGCCAATCCGCTTTCTGCGCTATCTTTCGCCCTTCCGTCTCACCCGACGCGTTCGCGCGGCACCCAGAGGCGTCCGCATCCGCGAGGCTCTCGAGGATCTCGGCCCGCTGTACGTCAAGTTCGGGCAGATACTCTCGACCCGACGCGACCTGCTGCCTGACGACATCGCGGAAGAACTGTCCCGTCTGCAGGACCAGGTGCCTCCGTTCCCGGGCGAGCAGGCCAGAACGATCGTGGAAAAATCCCTGGGGGAACCGGTCGGGACCCTGTTCGCCGAGTTCAGCCTGGAACCGCTCGCCTCTGCCTCCATCGCCCAGGTACACGCGGCGCGCCTGCACGATGGCACCGAGGTCGTGGTCAAGGTGGTTCGCCCGGGAATACGGAAAGTCATACGCCGGGACATCGACCTGCTCTATACCGTGGCGCGCATGGCGCGTCGCTACTCCAGCGAAGCGCGCCGCCTGCGACCGGTAGAGGTGGTCGAGGAGTACGACAAGACCATCCACGATGAGCTCGACCTGGCGCGCGAGGCCGCCAACTGCGCCCTTTTGAGGCGTAACTTCGCCAACAGCGAGCTGCTGTACGTGCCGCAGATCTATTGGGACTACACCCGTAGCGACGTGATGGTGCAGGAGCGTATCTACGGGATACCGGTCGATCAGATCGACGAGCTCAAGCGCGCCGGTATCGATCTCGGCATGCTCGGCCGGAGGGGCGTTGAAATCTTTTTCACCCAGGTGTTCCGCGACAACTTCTTTCACGCGGACATGCACCCGGGCAACATCTTCGTTGCCCCGGACGGTCGCTATATCGGGGTCGACTTCGGCATCATGGGGACCCTGACCACCCAGGACCAGCGTTACCTGGCGGAAAACCTGCTGGCCTTCTTTCACCGCGACTACCGCCGGGTGGCCGAGCTGCACGTCGAATCCGGCTGGGTGCCCGCTACGACCCGGGTGCACGAATTCGAGAGCGCGATACGCGCGGTGAGCGAGCCGATCTGGGAAAAACCAATCAGCCAGATCTCTTTCGGGCACTTCCTGCTGCGCCTGTTCCAGACAGCGCGCCGCTTCGATATGGAGGTACAGCCGCAGCTGGTGCTTTTGCAGAAGACCCTGCTGAATATCGAGGGACTGGGGCGCCAGCTATACCCGGAACTGGACCTCTGGAATACGGCCAAGCCCTTCATGGAGCGCTGGATGGCGCAACAGGTGGGTCCACGCGCGTTTTCCAAACGGGTCGAGAAGGCGCTCCCGGCAATGTCGGAGCAGCTGCCGGAGATCCCCCATCTCGCCTATCGCGCGCTCAAGCGCGTCGCCGAGGGTGGTCGCGACAGAGAGCTGCAAAGCGCGGCGCTGCTGGCCATCCAGGAACAGATACGCAGCGGCCAACAGGGCACGCGCCAGGCGATCGCGGGCGCCAGCCTGTTGCTCGCCGGCGTGCTGCTCCACCTTGCACAAACGCCACTGTTGCCGCAGCTCGGCAACGGGGTGCTGGCGCTGGCTTCGAGCGGGACCGGCCTGGCGCTGCTGCTGCACGCCTTGCTGAGAAACAAATAGCCCGAACAATTCACCAGTCGGGGTTTACTCCGCAGGCACCGTCCTTACCTGCTCCACTTCCACCCGGGCGATACTGTTCAGCGGCACGTGGCTGGTCACCGATCCACCCCGGGTACGGCGTCGAACCTGGGCCACGCCATCGACGATCGTGGTCAGCACACCTTCTCTCACCGGCTGTCCCTCGGGGTGGATGCGCACCACCCGACCCTGGTACTGGCCCAGGCTCTCGCGGGAAACCGGCTTGAACTCACGCACCAGCGTGTGGCGGGCAGTCCCGCTCGGCTGGGTCTCACCCGGCGCATCTTCACGATCCCGGTCAAGCCGGATACCGAGGTCCTGTATCAGGCGCTCATTGACGAACAAGCTGACGCCCAGGGTCTGCACCAGCCTGGCGGGCTCCACGGCGGCCAGCTGCAGCAGGGCCAGCGGTTGTTCCGGCTTGATATAAATGCGGATATCGCCCCATTCCAGGTAATACTGGGAGAGCGCGCCCTGCAGCTCCTCGCCGATCGAGACGCCCGACTCGCTCAGGTTATCGCGCAGGCCCTGGAGCAGTTTTTCCCGGTAGACCTCCTCGGGAACGCCCTCCTCGGCCGCGCAGTGCGCGAGAAAGCGCTGGCCGAAAGCGGGCTCCAGGCGAACCCGCAGGTCCGCCATGGCGAAACGCAGTGCGGCCAGCTGTTCCAGCTCAACCATCTGTGGCGCCAGGCCGTTGAGACGTAGCGACAGGGCGACCGACTCGATCTGTTCGAGATCGAAACGGAAGCCCAGTTCGAGCGTCTCGTCCGCGGGGTAGAAGCGGTAGTCGAGATCAAGCCCCAGGGTGAGGGAATCGAACCCCATGGCACGCAACTGCATCGGATCGACATTGAAGCTCGCACAGCCCTGCGAAGCGAACTGCTGCAGCGGCCCCGCTTGCTGGCGCAACGCCTCCTGCACGGCGGTCTCGAGAGGAATCCGGATTTGTTCGGCGACCAGTTGCAGCTTGTCCGGAAGCTGCGGCTGCTGCCTTCCTCGCCAACTGTCCGGAATCATGAAGGCCAGCGGATCGTCGCTTGCGAGGCGCACCCGCCCCACCTCGATCGCTGCCTGCACCTGCACCGGACGGATGCGGATGTCGGAAACCGAGGCGGCACCCCGCAGTTCGGTATCGATCGCGCCGTAGCTGATCTCAAACCGGTCGGCCGATGCAGCGACCAGGTCATCCATGGCCTGCTTCACTCGCAGGTGCATGACCCCTTTGGCCAACAGAGGCAATGACAGCACGATCGCGATCAGGATGATTGGTAGCAGGTGCTTCTTGCGCATGTATAAGCCCGGAATCATGACCATCCAAGCGATGCCTCAGGCTCGCACCAGCGGCCCTTCCACGGCCTCGCGTTTTTCGCTGCCCTCGAGCGCCTCGATCAGTGCCAGCGCAAAGTCCATGGCGGTTCCCGGGCCGCGCGAGGTGATGAGCTTGCCATCCCGCACGACCGCCTGTTCGGACAGGCGGGTCTCGGGCAGATCCTCCGCCTGCAGCACCCCAGGGTAGGCGGTCGCCTCGCGACCCTGCAACAGGCCGGCGTGCGCGAGCACCTTGGGCGCAGCGCAAATCGCCGCGGTGAAGGCATCACGGTCCAGCATGTCGCGCAGGAGTTGGGCAATGCGCGGATCGGCCTTCAGATGATCGGCGCCCGGCAGGCCGCCGGGCAGCACGACCATGTCATAGGCATCGCGCAGAGCCTCCTCCAGGGTGGTATCGGGGAGCAGCACGACCCCGCGGCTGCATTTGACCGGACCTTCCAGCAGGCCGGCGGTGGTCACCTCGATACCGGCTCTTCGCAGCAGGTCGATGATGGTGACGGCTTCGAGCTCTTCGCAACCTTCGGCAAGGGGGACGAGGACGCGCGCCATACCTTGGTTCTCCTCTGCAGTGCTATCAGTCGGGAAACGGGGACCAGCTCGACATTGTGCTCGGCAAGCTTCGGCAATTCCGCCGCCAATACCTCGATCGTCTCCGGGTGGGGGTGACCGATCGCGACCGCGGTGCCCTTGAGGCGGGCCACGTTGACCGCCTCAAGCAGGCGTTGGCGAATCTGAAGCGGGTCTCTCTCGTTGTCCAGGAAGACGTCCCGGCGTGCGGTGGACAGGCCGGCCAGGTGGGCCTTTTGCGCCGCCCGGGACATGATCCCGGTGCGGCTGTCGACGAAGTACAGCCCGCCCTGGCCGCGCAACGCCGACATGAACCCACTCATGCTGCGCTCTTTTCCAGTCAGCAGGCTACCCATGTGATTGTTGACGCCGGCGGCGTGCGGCACCGAAGCGAGGTTTGTCTTGAGTACCTCATCCATATCCCTGCTGCTGTGCTCCGGGGTCAGTGCGCCGGGGCCGAGGGGCAGATGCCTGATTGATGTCATCGGCTGGTGCAGCATGCTTTCGCGCCCCTGAGCGTGTGCCTCGAGGGCGATGGTGCGACTCCAGGCCAGACGCGGCAGGACCGAAACGGTGACCGGCTTGGGAAGGTCGAGCACCGCCTGTGCGCGTGCATAGCTGTGCCCAAGATCGTCGATGATGATCGCGAGATAGGCCTCTGCCCGGGCCAGTCCGGTGGTGGCGAGGAACAACGCGGCAAGCAGAACCCGCATCACGTGCCCTCCCGGTCACTGAGGATCGCCAGCCCCTTGAGCAGGTTGAGGGCCTCGCTCAGGGCGTAGTCCCGCTGGGCAAGGGGTAGTTTTTCGTCTGCCTTATCCAGTTTTTCAGGGCGCTTGGGTTTGTTGTTTTTCATCGGGGTCTTGGGCTCGCTGCCATTGGAATTATTGTCGAGATGATCCACGAGTTGCGCCTCTTTCAGGGTCGCTTGTTCACCCTCCGCCTTGGCCACGGTGAGGTTCTGCAGGATGATGTCCGGAACTATCCCCTCCGCCTGGATGGAGCGGCCGTTGGGAGTGAAGTAACGCGCGGTGGTCAGCTTGATGGCCGTCTTCTCGTTGACCGGCACAATCGACTGGACCGAACCCTTGCCGAAGGTGGGCTGACCCATGATCACCGCGCGGCGATGATCCTGCAGGGCGCCGGCCACGATCTCGGACGCCGATGCCGAGCCACCGTTGACCAGGACCACGAGCGGCGCACCCTGCAGGACGTCATCCGGCGAGGCCTCGAAATTGAGCTGGGAGTCGTCCACCCGTCCCTCGGTGTAAACGATCGCACCGCTCTCGAGGAAGGCATCAGCGACCCCAACCGCCGCCTGCAGCACGCCACCGGGGTTGTTGCGCAGGTCCAGGATCAGGCCCTTGAGCTGATCCTTGGAATCCTGCTGCATATCCTCCACGGCCTTGAGCAGGTCATCCGTGCTGCGCGACTGGAACTGGGACAGGCGGATATAGGCGTAGCCGGGTTCCAGCATGCGCGACTTGACACTGACCGTCTTGATGATGGCGCGCTCGAGGGTCACCTTGAACGGCGCTTCGCGCCCCTCTCGCAGGATCTGCAGCTCGACCTCGGTGCCCGGCTTGCCGCGCATGAGCTTGACCGCCTCATCCAGGCTCAGACCCTTGACCGCCTGATCATCGATTCGGATGATCAGATCCCCGGCCTCGACGCCCGCCCGTTGCGCGGGGGTGTCGTCGATCGGGGCGATCACCTTGATGAAGCCGTCCTCCATGCCAACCTCGATCCCGAGGCCGCCGAACTCGCCACTGGTGCCGACGCGCAGTTCGTTGAATTCCTCTTCGTCGAGGTAGGCGGAATGCGGGTCTAAACCGCTCAGCATGCCGCGAATGGCATCGCGCAGCAGTTCGCGGTCCTCTACCGGTTCGACGTAGTCCTTCTTTATCCGGCTGAAGACCTCGGCGAAGACGCGCAGCTCCTCGACCGGCAGGGTCGATGTCGCCTCGGACGGTTCCTTGGCTTGCAGTGAGAGAGGGGCAAACAGAGCCAGAACGGCGGCCAGAATCAGGTTCAACGGCTTAAAAGTATTAGCCAACGGATTTTCCCTTTGTGCGGCGACACCACTGCTGTGGATCGATGGCCTTGCCATGACGCCGGATTGCGAAATAGACACCGCTCTTCTTCTGTCCACCCGTGTTGCCGGCGGCCGCGACCGGCTCCCCCGCGTCGACCCAGTCACCCGCCTCCTTGAACAGGCTCTGGTTATGTCCGTAGAGGGTCATAAAACCGTCGCCATGATCGATGATCAGGAGCAGGCCGAAACCCCGTAACCAGTCGGCAAACGCAATCCGGCCCGCGTGCACCGCCCTGATTTCGCTACCCTCCGGCGTGCCGATCATAACACCATCCCATTCGAGCTTACCGATCTTGGTTTCACCGAAGGAATGCCGGATCCTGCCCCGAACCGGCCACTCCAGCTTGCCGCGAACCTTGGCGAACGGAAGCTGTTCGACTGGGCCAGCGGACACGTCCGCGAGCGCGTCCTGGAGCCCGCGTAACAGACTGTCGAGCTGCTGCTCGTCCTTGCGCAGACGCTCCAGCTGGAGCGACTGATCCTTGAGCTCGCCCGCGAGGGCCAAAAGCACCCCGCGGCGGGCCAGCTGCTCCTGTTCCAGGGATTGTTTCTGCGCCTGCTGTTGCTCCTGCAGCTTCTCGAGGCGGCTTTGCTGGGTGCCAATCTCGGCCCGCGTACTGGCCAAATCATCCAGTTGCCTTCGGATCGCCTGCATGCGACGCGCACGTTCGCGGTTCAGATAATCGTAGTAGGCCAGGGTCCGGGTGAGCACCGCCGGGTCCTGCTGGTTGAGCAGGATTCTGAACTGCTCCTGGCGTCCGACGACGTAAGCCGAACGAACCTGTTGCGCCAGGAGTTCACGCTCCCTTTCCAGGGCGTGCGACTGACCCTCCTCCTGATCATGCAGTGCGCGCAAACGCTCTGCCTGGCGCTCCAGGCGGCCGCCCAGGACCCGCAGCCCTCTCGCGATGACGCCGATCTCGCGCTCGCTCTCCTGCAGGCGCTGTCCGAGTTCGGACTGCTTGCCTTCTTTGCTCGAGATCTCCGCCTGAAGTTGGCCGATCCGCTGGCGCAACTGTTGCAACTCGGCCTGGCGTTGTTTTGGGCTGGCAGGCGCCTGCGCAGCGGCAGCTGACGGGGTCGGAGGTCCCTGCGCCAGCAGGAGTAGCAACAGGAGCACAAAAAAAGGCGGCCGGTTGGGCCTCCGGCCGCCTTTCTCCAGGCTGTAGCGGAAGCTGTCCATGCGGGCGTCAGTCGGCATCTCCAAACAGGGATCGACCGGTCATTTCCGGAGGTTGCGACAACCCCATTATCTCGAGCAGGGTCGGCGCCACATCGCACAAGGCCCCGTTTTCGAGCAGCGTATCGGCCTGCCGCCCAACGTAGATGAGGGGGACGAGGTTGGTGGTATGCGCGGTATAGGGTTGGTCGATTTCCGGGTCGCGCATTTGTTCCGCGTTGCCATGATCGGCGGTAATAAGAAGTTCGCCGCCGGCCGCGAGAGTAGCGTCCACTACCCGACCGACACACTCGTCGAGCACTTCGATGGCCTGCACGGCCGCCTCGCAATTGCCAGTGTGGCCGACCATGTCGCCATTCGCGTAGTTGCAGATAATGGCATCGTAGCTGCCACTTTGGATGGCTTCGACCAACCTGTCGGTCACTTCAGGCGCGCTCATCTCCGGTTGCAGATCATAGGTTGCCACCCGCGGGGACGGCACCAGGATCCTGTCCTCTCCCTCGTAGGGCTCTTCCACGCCGCCGTTGAAGAAGAAGGTCACGTGCGCGTACTTCTCCGTTTCGGCGATGCGCAACTGGTGCAGGCCGAGCTTCGAGATGTATTCGCCGAAGGTATTGCGCAGGCGCTCCGGCGGATAAGCCACCGGGATATCGAACTGCTTGTTGTACTGGGTCAGGGAGACATACTGCGCCACCTTGGGCGTCGCCTCGCGTTCGAAGCAGTCGAACCCCGGCTCGATGAAAGGACGGGTGATCTGGCGCGCCCTGTCGGAACGGTAGTTCATGTTGATAATCACGTCCCCGTCGACCACCGGGTACGGCTCACCGATACAGCTAGGGGAAACGAACTCGTCCGTTTCACCGCGCTCGTAGGCCGCCTGCAAAGCGCTGATACTGTCGGCATAGGCATAACCGCCCCGGCCTGTGGTGATCAGATCGTAGGCTTTCTTGATGCGGTCCCAGCGATGATCCCGGTCCATCGCGAAATAACGGCCAATCAGGGTCGCCAGCCGTCCGCCGCCCTCGGCCTGGAAGACCTCCTCGAGCTTCTTCAGCGAGGCCTCGGCCGATTTGGGCGGCATATCACGCCCGTCCAGAAAGGCATGTACGACCGTGCGAGCACCCCGCTCCAGCGCCAGTTTGACCATCGCGTGAATCTGGCCTTCGTGACTGTGTACGCCACCGGGGGACAGCAGGCCGAGGATGTGCACGGTTTTACCGCTGGCCTTGGCCAGATCCACCGCGCCCGTCAGGGTGAGGTTGTTGAAAAAGGAGCCGGTGCGTATGGAACGGCTGACACGGGTGAATTCCTGGTAGACCACCCGCCCGGAGCCGAGGTTGAGGTGACCGACCTCGGAATTGCCCATCTGGCCACCCGGCAGGCCGACCGCCGACCCTGAAGTGCGCAATGCGGTGTGCGGATACGCTGACCAGAGGCGATCCCAGCGCGGTTTTTCCGCTGCCGCAATGGCATTGAATTCGGTTTTGTCACTCAAACCCCAGCCATCCAGTATCAGCAATACGGCCGGTCTCACCTTGCAGTCCATGACAGCGCTTCACCAAGGGTCGCCGCCATCATAGGGCACGACCTCAACTACATGAAAAATATGGATTTCTTGCCATCCCCCCGGGGACGACTTCGACCCGGGCGACAGCACCTAATTAAACCACATCCGGCATCGCAGCGGCGAATGGCGCATGTGCGCTCAAATAAACCACATTTTGGTGACAATTAAAGAAAAGAGTTCGCAACGCTGGGGATTTTTCGGTTAAATCCCGGGTCGATAATTAAAGAATAAATTTGCGAAACTCTGATCATCGCCCTCTCGAGCCTGTGCGCAAGAGGCGGTCTGCGGAGAAATTCGGTGGGGTTTTCACCTGCCCTTACCGGCGTCTGGCCGAGTTAACACGATAACGAGAATACGAGAGTGTTTTTGCACTACCGATTAAAGCAGCATGGGGGTACGGCTAGTGATGAGTTTTACAATTGAGGACGTGAGTGTTGTGAACGCGGATACAGACCACGACTACACCTTGCTCGAGGGAGACGCCGACATCGATCGCGCCTCACGCTCGCTCAAGGCCATGTCGCACCCGTTGCGGCTGAAGATACTCTGCACCCTGGGTGACCAGGAGGTCAGCGTCCAGGATATCGTCGAGCAGGTTGGCACCTCGCAAAGCAACATCTCCCAGCATCTTGCGATCCTGCGCGATAAGGGTATCCTCACGTCCCGAAAAGATGCCAACCGCGTCTTTTACAAAGTGAGTGACAATCGCACCCTGGCCCTGATCGGGATGATGCGGGAAGTCTTCTGCTCCAGCGGCCACTGAGCCGACGCCCGCCCAGTGGCGGGTTTTTCTTGAAACGAGGGAAAACGGGATCGCCACGGCATCCCGTTTTCTGTCATGAGGAAGTCTTGAAAAGATGGAACAGTATCTCGAGTTCGCCGGTAACCACATCTGGCTGGTAAGTGCCTTTCTGATCACCCTCGGTGCGTTGACCTGGAACCTGGTCAGCAATCCCGGGGGCAAGTTGAACATCGACCCGATGGACGCGACCCTCAAGATCAATCACGAAGATGCGTTGGTGCTCGATATACGCTCCATGAAAGAGTTCTCGGACGGACACATCCTGAATGCCGAAAACGTTCCCCTGAACGGACTCAGCAACCAGCTGCAGAAACTGGAGAAACACAAACAAAGGCCGATCATTGCGGTGTGCCGCAGTGGCTCACGTTCACAGGCCGCGTGCAGCACGCTGCGCAAGGCCGGTTTCGAGCAGGTATTCAACCTCCGTGGCGGCATGCTCGCCTGGGAAAACGCCGGGCAACCGGTAAAACGCAAGTAAACGACGGGATTGCCCAATGTCCGAAGAGCAACAAAACGAACCACAATTCGCCATTCAGCGCATCTACACCAAGGACATCTCCTTCGAATCGCCCAACGCGCCGAAGGTGTTCGTGGAGAACTGGACCCCGCAAGTCAATGTTGGCATCAAGACCGAGATCAACGCCCTTGACGAGACCAACTACGAGGTTGTCCTCACGGTCAACGTCGAAGCCAAGCACGAAGACAACAGTGTCTATCTGGTCGAAGTCCAGCAGGCCGGCATCTTCCTCGCGAAAAACATCCCGCAGGAACAGCTCGGACCGCTCCTCGGTATCGGGGCGCCGAATGCGCTGTTCGCCTATGCGCGCGAAGTCGTTTCAGATCTGACGACGCGTGGCACTTTTGCGCCGTTCGTCCTGCAGCCGGTGAATTTCGAGGCGATGTACGCACAGCAGGTCGCGGCACAGAAGCAGAAGTCCTCAGAGGAAACGCACTGACCTTGGATCATCGCGACGACACGATCGCGGTCCTCGGAGCAGGCTCCTGGGGCACCGCGCTCGCGATTGAGCTTGCATCCCGCCAGCCCGTGGTCCTGTGGGGTCACACCGCCGAAGAGATCGAGACGCTCGTTCAGGACCGCGAGAACCGCCATTATCTGCCGGGCATCGCTTTCCCCGAGCGCCTGCGCCTCAGCAGCGACCTCGCCACCGCTCTGCAGGATGCCGACGAGGTGCTTGTCGTCGTTCCCAGCCACGCATTCGCAAATGTGTGTCAGCAGATCGCCGCCATCCGCCCTGACCTGTCCTCGCTGAGTTGGGCCAGCAAGGGCTTCGATCCGGAATCCGGGGCCCTCCTCGGTGACGTCGCTGCGCGTTTTTTTCCCGGTACGGCGCTGGCGGTTATTTCCGGTCCGACCTTCGCCGCGGAGGTCGCTCGTGGTCTGCCGACGGCGATCACCGTTGCCTCAACCCGGAAAGAGCATGCCTCCCGGCTGGCCGCTTATCTGGGTAGCCGGCATTTCCGCGCTTACACCTCTCAGGATCTTGTTGGGGTCCAGGTGGGGGGCGCCTGCAAGAACGTGATGGCCATTGCGGCCGGCATCTCGGACGGACTCGGGTTCGGCGCGAATGCGCGTGCCGCGCTGATCACGCGCGGGCTTTCCGAGATCTCGCGCCTGGGAATGCAGCTCGGCGGACACATGGATACCTTCATGGGGTTGGCCGGCCTGGGCGACCTGGTGCTTACCTGCACCGACGACCAGTCGCGCAACCGACGCATGGGGCTGGCATTGGCCAGTGGCAAGACCATCGAACAGGCGCGCAAGGAGATCGGGCAGGAGGTCGAGGGCATCCTGACCGCGCGCGAGGTTAGACAGAAGTCCCGGGAACTCGGGGTGGAAATGCCGATAACCGAACAGACCGCCGCGGTGCTTTTCGAGGGTCTCGATCCACGGGAAGCGGTACACAGGCTGTTGTCACGCCGGCAACGACCGGAAACCTCATCGATGCAGGCCTTGACCTAAATATTAGTATTAGCTAATATGCTCCGGTTTCCAGGGAACACCAACCGTGCTCAAAGCAATTCGAAAAACCTTTTCGCTCAAGTTTCGCGACCACCTACTGGTGTGTCTGCCGAACAGCCGCATGCCCCAGGCTCTGCGCAAGCGCGTGCGCCCGCGGATATTCTGCTGTTTCGCTTGTTGGGTTGATCGCGTCGCCGACCACAAAGCCGGCTGAAGCTCTCATTCCCCCCCGGAGAAGCCCTGCTGCCGCCAGGCTTCATACAGCAGGATCGCCACACTGTTGGAGAGATTGAGGCTACGCTGGCCGGGCCGCATCGGCAATCTGATGCGCTGCTCTGGCGGCAACGCATCCAGTTCGGCCTGCGGCAATCCGCGCGTCTCGGGGCCGAAAAGAAAAGCGTCTCCCGCCTGGTAATCGACCTCGTGATAGCGGCGCGCTCCGCGGGTCGAGACTGCAAACACCCGTTCCGGCGCGATCTCGCCGAGACAAGCGGGGAGATCCGGGTATCGCATCACCCTGGCAAATTCGTGATAATCCAGGCCCGCGCGGCGCAGGCGCTTGTCCTCCCAGGCGAACCCGAGCGGTTCGATCAGGTGGAGATGGCTGCCGGTATTGGCGCACAGGCGTATGATATTGCCGGTATTCGGCGGAATCTCCGGCTGATACAGAATGACGTGAAACACCTCGAGGAAGACTCCGGCTGATGACAACCACCGATCCGCGCCTGCACCTGCAATTCTGTGGCATGGATTTCGACAGCCCGCTGGTGCTGCTCTCCGGTTGCGTCGGGTTTGGCGAAGAGTACACACGGGTGCAGGGTTTCTCCAACCGCGATGCCGGTGCCGTGTGCCTCAAGGGCACCACCGGCAGCAATCGCCCCGGAAACCCGGCCCACCGGGTATTCGAAACGCCCGCCGGCATGCTCAACGCGATCGGACTGCAAAACCCCGGGGTCGCCAAAGTGGTCCGGGAGATACTCCCGACGCTCGATTTCGACGAGACCCGCTTCATCGCGAACGTCTCGGGCTCGACGATCGAGGAGTACACCGAGGTGACCCGGCTGTTCGACGACTCGCCGATCGATGCCATCGAGATCAATATCTCCTGCCCGAACGTCAAGGAAGGCGGCGTGGCATTCGGCAACGATCCGGACATGTCCGCTCGCGTTGTGGCGGCCTGCCGCAAGGTCACACGCAAGCCCCTGATCACGAAACTGTCTCCCAATCAGACGGATATCGCGGAAAACGCGCGGCGTTGCATCGAAGCCGGCACGGATGCGTTTGCCGTGATCAACACGCTCATGGGTATGGCGATCGACATCGAGGCCCGGCAACCCTTCATCGGGAACAACCAGGGCGGCCTGTCGGGCCCGGCGATCAAACCCATCGCGGTGCTCAAGACCCACCAGGTCTACCAGGTGGCACGGGATCACGCGGTACCCATCATTGGCCAGGGTGGGGTCACGTGCGCGGAGGACGCGATCGAGTTCCTGCTCGCCGGGGCGAGCGCCGTGGGCGTAGGAACCGCCCTTTTCTACGACCCGCTGATTCTGCCGAAGATCAATCAGGGAATCGTCGATTATCTTGACCGGCATGGCCTCGAGCGGGTGTCTCAGGTCACCGGGGCATTGCAGCTCAATGGCAGCCGCGCTCCCGCCTGCGGGTGTTGAACGCCCCGCCAGGGGCCTCCGTGGCCAGAGGCGAGCACTCCCCTACCCCGCATATTAGAGCTATGCTATATTCGTTTCGCGTGATCAATCCCGGTCACGTCCCTGCAACGACGTTCGGAGAAATACCATGAGCGACGTAGAAGCACTGAAAGCCGAGAAGAACAAGCTGATCGAGGAAATGCTCGAGCTGCAAAAGAAGTTCATCGATCGTGAACACGATGGTGGCATCTCGGGCAAGGAGTACTACTACAGCCAGGAAGGCCTGCTGAAAGACTATCGCGAGATATACATGGAAAAAGCCATGCGCGTGGTGGATCTTTCTCACCAGATCGTTGGGTCTCACCCCTGAGCGATCCCGGGCTTGACGCCTAAAAAGACCCGCCAATGGCGGGTTTTTTCGTTTCCAGTGCCCGACTCTTCAGGAAAGCCGCGCCAGGCCGATAAATTGGGCAGCCTTATCTGGAGCCGGCATCATGCTCAATACCGCCTCGTCGCACAATCACCCCGAAGTCGCCCAACTTCGGCATTTTCACCCGCTCGCCGAGCTCGATTACCCGTTCTTGCTGCAATTGGCCGGCCAACTGGTGATCGAACAGGCACCACCCGGAAAACGCCTGCTCTCCCTCGGAGACGATGAGGACAGCCTGCTATACGTGTTGCGTGGCACGCTGGTACTCAAGGCGGCGGACGGCGGCGAACGGACGATCTCCGCGGAAGAGGAGTCGGCGCGATCGCCCCTAGCCCGACTGCGACCCAGCCGCTTCGAGGTGATTGCCAAGACCCAGGTGGCTTATCTGGTGGTGCCATCGGATTTACTGACGCCGAGTCAATCTTCCGCGAGCCCGGATATCGGGGCCTATCACGTCGTGGAGGAGCCGGAAAACGACGCCGAGGTCGAGGGCGACCACATCGCTTTCCAGATTTACGAGGACCTCAAGAGCAACAAGCTGTTGCTCCCCAGCCTGCCGGAAGTGGCGATTCTGGTCGGTCGTGCGGTCAACGAGGACCATGCAGACGCTAAACATATCGCGCGCGTGATCGAGAATGACCCGGTGATCGCCGCCAAGCTGATCCGGGTGGCGAACAGCGCCCGCTACGCGGGTCGCACCACGATATCCAGCCTGCCCGATGCGATTGCTCGCATCGGGCTGCGCAACACCCACAGCCTGGTCATCACCTTTGCCCTCAGGGAGCTGTTCAGATGCAACTCCCCCTCATTGAACCGCCTGATGAAAGACCAGTGGGATCACGCCCGCGAGGTCGGGGCCATCTGCCGCGTGCTCGCCTCGAACTGCAATACCACCGACCCGGAAACGGCCCTGCTCGCAGGGCTGATGCACAATATTGGCAGCGTCGCGATCATAACCAACGCGCGCGACTATCCCGGCCTCGCGGAGGATGCCGAAAGCCTGCTGGACGTGATGGATCATCTGAAGGGTTCTGTTGGCAAGATGATTCTGACCTACTGGGGCTTCCCCAAGGTACTGGTGGAGTCTGCCGGGGATGACCCGTATCGCACCCACGAAGGCCCCTGTGACCTGGGTGACCTTGTGACGGTCGCACGCCACCACGTCGACCTGGAGACGATTGGTCGCCAGGCTGGCGATGAAAGCGGGGTCACGCTACCCGCCTACCAGAAAATCTCCCTCGAGCCGGAAAAGGTGGATGCCGTTCTGGAAGAAGCCCGCTCCGAACTCCAGGAGACCCTGTCGCTCCTGAGCGCCTGAACGGGGCCCGACAGACTGCTAACCTGCACTCTGCGTGGGGCGCAGATGTTCGATGTACTTGGCGACGTCCTCGAGTTGCAGGCTGACGCCGTGACCCGTGACTTTAAGTAAGTGCTCACTACCCTTGAGTTTGAGTGCACACGAGGCCTGCCCCGCGCTTTCCAGCGGCACTGGCAACATGTCCCTGTAAGTGTAGATATTCTCCGAGACATCGCCGCCGTCGCAATCCGCCGGAAGCGCGTCGCGCACCGCCGAATCCTCCAACTGAGCCTCGTTGAAGACCAGTTCGCCATTCTGCCACCAGCGCGTGCGCTCGACCGAACCGGTCATCGTCTTTATCAGGTAAGCCGGCTCGAAACGGACCCGCACGCTGTCTCCTTCGGTCTCGACACCAACGATACGCGAACCCACCAGATCGATGCTCGTACTGTCCATTGCTTCATCCGCTGTTGAAGAACCAGGACGGATTATACGCAGCAGCATCCGCCTGAATACCCGCGGATTAGCAGGTCAGCCGGCCTCCCGGTGTTCGCTTTCGAGCCCCAGCTCCTTGATCTTCCGGGTCAGGGTATTGCGCCCCCAGCCCAACAGGCGCGCCGCATCCTGACGTCGCCCGCCGGTGTGCTCGAGCGCGCTCTGGATCAGGATGGTCTCAAACGTCGGCAGCGCCTGTCCGAGCAGGTCGGTCTCACCATTGGCCAGCGAGGAGCGGACCCAGGCCTTGAATACCTCGCGCCAATCACTGTCGTGCGGCTCCCGGTCGGACGCCTGCTTGAGCTCCGGCGGCAAATCCTCGGGATGGATCTCCCGGCCCGACCCCATGACGGTGAGCCAGCGCGCGGTGTTTTCCAATTGACGCACGTTTCCCCGCCATTCGAAGCGGGTCAGCAGCGCCGCTGTCTCGGGCAGTAACTCCTTGGCTTCAACGCCGAGCTCTCGGGCCGCCTCCTTGAGAAAATGCTCCATCAGCAGCGGGATATCCTCGGCGCGCTCGCGCAGCGACGGAATATGGATCCGGATCACGTTCAAGCGGTGGAACAGGTCTTCCCGGAAGCGTCCTTCCGAAACCAGTTGCTCCAGATCCTGGTGGGTCGCCGCGATGATGCGGACGTCCACCTTGACCGGCTCGTGTCCGCCGACACGGTAGAACTCGCCATCCGCGAGCACGCGCAGTAAGCGGGTCTGCAGCTCTGCTGGCATATCACCGATTTCGTCCAGGAACAGGGTGCCCCCATCGGCCTGTTCGAAGCGGCCGACACGCCGGCTCTGAGCGCCCGTGAATGCGCCCTTCTCATGTCCGAACAACTCGGATTCGAGCAGGTCGTGTGGAATCGCTGCCATATTGAGCGCAATGAAAGGCCCATTGGCACGCGGGCTGTGGCGGTGCAGCGCGTGCGCGACCAACTCCTTGCCGGTACCCGACTCGCCGTTGATCAAAACCGTGATGTTGGAGCGGGCGAGACGCCCGATGGCACGGAAAACCTCCTGCATGGCAGGCGCCTCACCGATGATCTCGGTGTGCTCATCGGCGGGCTCCGCCTTCTCCACCAGACGCTCCCGGCGGACGCGGCAGGCCCGCTTGACCTGGTCGACCGCCTCGGTGACGTCAAATGGCTTGGGCAGATACTCGAAAGCGCCACTGTGGTAAGCGGATACCGCGCTGTCCAGGTCGGAATGCGCGGTCATGATGATCACGGGCAGGTCGGAATGGTGCTCCTTGATGCGCTCGAGCAGGGTGATCCCGTCCATACCCGGCATACGAATGTCCGAAAGGATGGCGTCCGGCTCTTCGTCTGCAAGCGCCGCCAACACCCCTTCGGCCTTGCTGAAGGAACGCACACCGATACCCGCTTTCTCGAGGGCCTTCTCCAGCACCCATCGAATCGAGCGGTCATCGTCGATGACCCACACCTGACTTGAACTTTTCATGTTCCGGCTCCTGCTACTGCTCCTGCACGCTGCTCACTCGGGCAGCGGTAACAAGATGGTAAAAACGGTGTTCCCCGGGCGACTCCGGCATTCGATCAATCCCTTGTGCTGCGTGACCAGCGATTGCGCGATCGACAGGCCCAATCCCATGCCCTCGCCAGAGGTCACCATGGGTAAAAACAGGGTTTCCCGCAGTTGCTCCGGGATACCCGGGCCGTTATCCCGGATCTCCACCCGAGCGACCAGGCGATAACGGATATCGCCGATGGTGAAATTCCTTGCGATCCGTGTCGCCAACCGGATCCGTGGCTCGGCGCAACCCTGAACCGCGCGCACCGCATTGCGCACGATGTTCAGAACCGCCTGAATGAGCTGGTTCATGTCGCCGACAAGTTCGGGGATACTTGGGTCATAATCACGCAAGATGGCGACATTATCGCCTCCATATTCGGCGAGAATAAGATTCCTCACACGTTCCAGGACGTGGTGGATATTGAGAGGGCGGTACTCCGGTCGCTGGTTCGGACCGAGCATATTGTCCACCAGCGACTTGAGCCGGTCCGCTTCCGCAATAATGATCCCGGTATATTCCTCGAGTTCCGGATCCGGCAGTTCGGCCGCCAGCAGCTGCGCCGCGCCGCGCAGACCGCCGAGCGGATTCTTGATCTCGTGGGCCAGCCCACGCAGCAGATCCCGGGTCGCCGCCTGCTGCGAAATCAATTGCGTCTCCCGGTGCATGCGCAGCTGACGATCGACCTGGTTGATCTCCACGATGGTGTTCGCGTGCTCCTCTCCAATATGGGTTATCACGCAATCGACGGTAATGACCTGCCGGTCGGCGCGCGTGAGACTCGCGCTGCGGCGGCTGATGATCTGATCTTCCCGCGCCAGCCGCACCAGGACCGACAGCTCCTTGCCATCACACAGGATATGGGATTCCGGGTATTGCCCCACCACATGGCGTGCGCTGATCCCAAGCAGGCCCTCTGCCATTTGATTGAGGTAGGAGACCTTGAGGTTCTCATCGAACACCACCACACCGGTAGCCAGGTTGTCGAGAATCTCGGTTTCGGGGCAGCGCATGGTGGTCATGACCAGACTTGGAGCAAATATCGGGCCATCTGGAGAAAACCAGCAAAGCGACACCAAAAATCATTGAGAACAGGGTGTTACTTGCTATCTTTAGGGTGGTGACCGAGGCCGCGACGATTCATCGTCCGAATTATGCACCATAATGGGGCGGGCTACCGGTTGAAATTCGGCCGGTAGGCCGGACTGCCCGCCGGCGCTTGGGGAACGCCACCCGGTTGCGGCGCATAATTGTTCCCCGGTGCAAAGTCCGTATTGTAGGAACGGTCGTAGTTCGGGCTGAAGTCAGGACTGCTTCCCGGCGACTGCGGGATTCCCCCGCTGGGGGGAACATAGCGCCCACCGGACTCATAATCCGGCTCATAACCACCGGGTGTGGCTGGCGCCTCGTCCGCATCCTGCACCGCGCGCTGCAGGGTAAAGACGACCGCGTTCATCGAACCGACAGAAGTCCCATTTTCGTCCAGTACCTCTGCCGCCAGTTGGTGGGTTCCGCGATCGATACCGCTCAGAACGATATCCGTCGAGTTGATCGGCGCACCGGCGGACTGGCCGTCCAGGATCAACCTTATGCTGTGTCCCGCCTGCAAGGCCGGTTGCAGACTGATCTGCACCGGGACTTTGCCTTCGTTGCTGCGGACCGTGGCATTGTTACTCGGTTGCACTATTCGCAGGACACTGTAGCCCGCGAACTCGCCCACCGCCCCCGATTCCGGCACCGGCGCGTTCCCATTGCCGTTCACAGGCGAGTCGATCTGCCGCGGAGGATAGCTGGAGTAACCCCGCAGCTTGACCGGGTTGACGCACTGGTTCGAGGGCGTATCCGTGTAGCTGACCACGCCATTCTCATCGACCGTCTTGCAGATCACGGCCTGGGCGGGGCGGGGTAAGAGGGGGATGACCAGGAAGGCGACGGCCAGCCATTGGGGGAGCGCCATGATGTACTCGCGGCTATTCATGCAGGTGATGTAGCGAGGATAGTGCACCTGCCTGGGGGTTCCAAGACTTAGCCCGCATCGCTCACCGGGATGTGGAATTTTGGGGCGATGTGGGCAAGCAGATTGAACGATCGCGCGAAGAAGCATAGCTGGCTATGGTTTGAGAGGGATCGTTCAAGATGCGCCGGCCAGATCGTTGCAAAAACCACATAGAACAGCGCGTTAATACAAGCTGGCCAGGTGAAGTTTGGTAACACCTAAAAAATAAACCTTATTGCCGATGCCTCGGTTCGACCGGTGATCGATGCGGGTTAGCCGCCGGGACGATGTGGCCGATCCAGCCTGGAACGAAAAAAGCCGCGGTGCAAACCGCGGCTTTCGGATAGGGCCCGACAGAGTCGGGCCCGCCCGGCTTACAGGCTGAAGTACATATCGAACTCAATCGGGTGAGTGGTCATGCGCAGTTGCGTGACCTCTTCCATCTTGAGGTCGATGAAGCCATCGATCAGATCATTGGTGAACACGCCGCCTGCCGTGAGGAATTCGCGGTCCGCATCCAGGGCCTCCAACGCCATGTCCAGGCTATGACAAACGGTCGGAATGGCCAGCGCCTCCTCGGCCGGCAGGTCATACAGGTCCTTGTCCGCGGCATCCCCCGGATGGATCTTGTTCTGGATGCCGTCCAGACCGGCCATCAACATGGCGGAGAAGGCCAGGTAGGGGTTGGCGGTCGGATCCGGGAAGCGGACCTCGACGCGACGGCCCTTCGGACCGGAAACCCACGGGATACGGATCGAGGCAGAGCGGTTGCGTGCCGAGTAGGCCAGCATGACCGGCGCCTCGAAGCCCGGAACCAGGCGCTTGTAAGAGTTGGTGGATGCATTGCAAAACGCGTTCAGCGCGCGCGCGTGCTTGATGATGCCGCCGATGTAGTAGAGCGCGGTCTCGGACAGGCCACCGTACTGGTCGCCGGCGAACATGTTCTCACCATCTTTGAAGATCGACTGGTGAACGTGCATACCGGAGCCATTGTCGCCGACGATCGGCTTGGGCATGAAGGTCGCCGTCTTGCCGTAGGCGTGTGCAACATTCCAGGTGCAGTACTTCTGGATCTGGGTCCAGTCGGCGCGCTTCACCAGGGTGTTGAATTTGGTGCCGATCTCACACTGACCCGCGGTGGCCACCTCGTGGTGGTGAACCTCCACCTCGACACCCATTTCTTCCATCGCCTGGCACATTGCACCACGCAGATCGTGCAGGGAGTCGACCGGCGGAACCGGGAAGTAACCGCCCTTCACGGTGGGACGGTGGCCGATGTTGCCGTCCTCGTAGACCTTCTCCGAGTTCCATTCGGCCTCATCGGAATCGATCTTGACCATGCTGCCCGACATGTCGACGCTCCAGCGCACATCGTCGAGGATGAAGAACTCGGGCTCCGGGCCGAAGTAGGCCGCATCCCCGATACCGGTTGACTCCAGGTAGGCCTCGGCGCGCTTGGCCACGGAACGGGGGTCCCGCTCGTAACCTTCCATGGTGGACGGTTCGAGGATGTCACAGCGCAGGTTGAGGGTGGCGTCGTCGGTGAACGGATCGAGAACGGCGGTCGAGGATTCCGGCATCAGGATCATGTCGGACTCGTTGATACCTTTCCAGCCGGCAATCGACGAACCGTCGAACATCTTGCCGTCTTCAAACAGGTCTTCTTCGATGGTACTGGCAGGCACGGTCACGTGCTGCTCTTTGCCGCGGGTGTCGGTGAAACGGAAGTCGACCCATTTTACGTCGTTTTCCTCGATCATCTTCAGGACTTTTTTTGCGCCCATTCTCGATCTCCAAATTGTGGTTAATAGTGGCTGTAAAACAGCGGATTCAATATCCCGGCCGATCTACCGAAAGGTCAGCGGCTGCTACCTGGGATTTCAACCCAAAGGCTGGACGTTTACCAGTGACATCGTTTCGTTGCGCAGAGATGGTGTCACGCCAAACGGGGGCAATTATGGCAGTTTCCGACAGCACAATAGAAGCGCATGAACAGCCGCTCGCGGAAGAGCGATTTCCCTCAAGGCACGGGTCGGCCTGCCCGGGTGGAAAGCAACAGGGAAGTGCTTAAGGAACCTCTGAAAAAGTCATGAGCCTCAATCTGTGACGCCAGAATCCGTCATTTCTTCGTTGCAAATCTTCGCAACACCCCAGGGCGCCTTCTCTCGCGCAAGCGCGATTCACCTCGTAGCTCGCTATTACGTGCGATTTGCGCCTCGAACTGCCGAATTCTGATCGTCAATCTTTTCGGCCCAGACTTTCTCAGAGGCTCCTTAATGGAGGGCGCATCGAACCAGGCCAACACCCGGGCCCCGGCAGGAGCCGTATTCCGGCGGGTCATAGCGGAATCCTGGCTTTTAGTGGCATACCAATTGCTTGAAATAGGGCGTGTGGACAATTATCGGCAAGTCGATGAGATGTCCAGACCGGATCCAAACGGTCCGCGGAAGCTACTCAATCCGGGCGATTACGGATAACAGAGGCTTCGTGTCGCAGCGACAAACCGGCTCTGAAGTCCTCTCTCGAGAGAAGGCTATAGCCACTGGCTGGATTGAAGCTGCGACCACAGTGCACCGTTTTTGTGCGCCCGACCCGGAAACGGCAGAGGGGCGCACACTGACAGTGCATCGCTCACCCCGTTGGTAGATTATTTTGGTGGGCCTCGGCCCGAAAACAGAACCAAGTTGGAGAGTTATTTCTTATGAAGACGAAGTTGGAATACATTTGGCTGGACGGCTACAAGCCGACCCAGAGCCTGCGCAGTAAAACCTTGGTCCGCAATGACTTCGGCGGCACCCTGGAAGAATGTCCGATGTGGTCGTTTGACGGTAGCTCAACCGAGCAGGCCGAGGGCAATGCCTCCGACTGTCTGTTGAAGCCGGTCATGGTCATTCCCGATCCGGGCCGCAAGAACTCCTACCTGATCATGACCGAGGTCCTGAACGCGGACGGAACGCCGCACGAGTCCAATGGCCGCGCCACCATCGACTCCGATGACGAGGACTTCTGGTTCGGTTTCGAACAGGAATACTTCCTCTGGGATCCGACTACCAACCTGCCGCCCGGCTTCCCCCCGGGTGGTTACCCGCCGCCGCAGGGCCCTTACTACTGCTCGGTCGGTGCACGCAACGCCTATAGCCGCGATCTGATCGAAGAGCACCTCGATATGTGCCTCGAAGCCGGTCTGAACGTGGAAGGCATCAACGCTGAAGTGGCTGCCGGCCAGTGGGAATTTCAGTGCTTCTCCAAGAGCGCCAAGCGCGCCGGTGACGAAATCTGGCTGGCCCGCTACCTGCTCGAACGTACCGCCGAGAAGTACGACCTTGCCGTCGACTGGCACCCCAAGCCGCTGGGCGACACCGACTGGAACGGCTCCGGCATGCACGCCAACTTCTCCAATGGCCCCATGCGTGAAGAAGGGAAAGAGGAAATCTTTACCAAAATCTGTGAAGAGTTCGGCAAGCACATCAGTGCTTGCATCGCTGTTTATGGCGCACACAACGAGCAGCGTTTGACCGGCAGGCACGAAACCCAGTCGATCGACCAGTACAGCTACGGTGTATCAGACCGTGGCGCCTCCATCCGCATTCCGATCCAGACCGCGGAAGAGGGTTGGAAGGGTCGCCTCGAAGACCGCCGTCCGGCCTCCAACGCTGACCCGTACAAGGTCGCAGCGATTATCGTGAAAGTGACCAAGGAAGCGTTGGCTTAACTTCATCGCTAAGGGAAAGTGAGCAGAACCGGAGCGACTTGTTCGCTCCGGTTTTTTGCGCTCGCGTCCCGGCAATGCGCAGAGCGGTCAGCGCAACAGTTCGCGTGCCCAGTCCTCCTGAAGAACCTGGATAAACTCCTTCATATCCGGCCGCTTTTCAGGTTCTTTTCGCAAGCACCGCATGACCAGGTTTTCCAGTATGCGGGGCACCGGATATCTGCTGACAGCCGACGGCTTCTCCGGTTCCCGGTTTCCAACCGCCTCGATTACCTCGTAGGCATGCTCCGCGTTGAACGGAACCTGCCCGGCCAGCAGTTCGTACAACACCGCGCCAAGGCTGTAGACATCGGTACCGAAACTGATATCCGGGTCACGGCGCATCTGCTCCGGCGACATGTAGATCAGGGTACCCTGCAGCTTGCCATGTCCGGTAAGCGTCTTGTTGGATCCGGCAACCGTCGTGCCCGGCTCCGGCTCTTCCGCGGCAGTGCCATCTTTTCTCCACACCTTGGCCAGCCCCCAGTCAAACAGCAGAACCTCGCCAAAAGGCCCGACGAGGATGTTTTCCGGCTTGATGTCGCGGTGCGCAACCCCGTGCGCATGGGCATAACTCAAGGCATGCGCAACCTGCTCGATGACCTCGATCAACTGGGTCAGGTCATAACGTTCGCGGTAATCCATGATCTCCCGCAGGGTGTAACCATGTACCAGCTTCATTGTGAAATAAATGCGTCCCTTACGGTCGCGGCCAATCTCGTAGACCGGGACTGTATTCGGATGCTGTAGCAGCGCCATAACCCGAGCTTCGCGCAACAGGCGACGCTGCTCGATGGGATCGTCCTTGAACTCCGAGCGCAGGCTCTTGTAGACCACTACTCGAGACAGGTGCATGTCTCGGCAGGTACGGATGATCGACTTGCCTCCCTTCGCAAGGGTGCTGAGAAAAACGTAGCGCGTATTGGGATTGAGCACCTCCGGCAGTGGGCGATCAGTGTCATCCTGGAAGATGTCACCGTATTCTTTCGGCGGCTGCTGGAACTTGAGCATAGTGATTCCGTTTAACCAGTAGCGACTGGTGAAAATATCAACGTGTCAACTTAACAGGATTGACGGTCTTTTCGGCTGCAACAGGCGCACGCCGTCACTTGGCGTAAAGAATCGACAGTCGCCCGAAAGACGACAAGCCTTTCATTGCTTCCTGCAGGCGTTGCTGCAGCCGGCGTGTCGTCTCTTCGTCCTCATACTCGGCTATCGGCAGAATCAGTTCGACCTCGATATGGCCACCGAGGTAATGCAGAACCAGGCGATGACCCTTTGGCAAGGGCGGCCAGACGGCTTCCAGTTGACGACGTGCATCCTTGCGTAAAGGAAGACCACGGCAGGGAGGGGCTTCCTCATCGTCTTCCGGGTCTATATGCACGGTAACGTCGTTAATCGCCTCAACCGCCGCCTTGAGTTCATCTTCAACTGCCTGGCTGATCATATGCCCCTCGGAAACGGATAGTCGCGGGTCCACCTGGACATGCACATCCGCCGAGGCCTGGTGGCCATGACGTCTCGTGCGAAGCAGATGCACCGAGCGGACCCCATCCACCGCAACGATGGTCTCGTACGCCTTCTTCACCTCCTCCGGATCGAGAGCCGCATCGACCAGTTCCTTGACCGCTTCACTGCCGAGATCCCAACCGATCTTGGCGACCATCGCGCCGACGATCACTGCGGCGACCGAGTCCAGGTAGGGCCAGCCGATCATGGCGCCGACGATCCCGACCAGGACGACAATCGAGGAAATGGCATCGCTGCGATGGTGCCAGGCATTGGCGCGCAACATGTCGGAATTCACCCGGCGCGCCACCACAATGGTGTACCAGTAGAGCCCTTCGTTTGCCAGGATCGAAAAGACCGCCGCATAAATGGCGAGTTGCCCCGGAATGATATGTGCACCACCCGCTGCGCGTTCAACCGCATCCCACACGATGCCCAGAGATACGATACCCAGCAGGATCCCCAGGCCCATGGTTGCCGCGGTCTCAAACCGTCCATGCCCATACGGATGCTCTTCATCCGGTGCTTCGCCGGCATGCTTTGCGGCAAACAGGACCAGCGCATCCGACGCCAGATCGGAGAGCGAATGAATACCATCCGCGACCAGCGCAGCGGAACCCGCTATCGTCCCCACCATCAGCTTGACTGCAGACAGCACCAGGTTGACCACGGCGCCCACCAGGGTGACCCGCTGCGTCGCTCGGCTCCGTTCGCCAAGAACACCCTGCTGATGATGATGGTGTCCGCCCATCAGATTGCCTCCCCGACGCGAACAACCACGACGTATTCATCGTCGCGCTGCCGTTGTTCCACCACCTCGTGCCCATTGATGCGGCACCAGGCCGGGATGTCGTGCATCACTCCGGGGTCGGTGCAAACGGCTTGCAGTTCTTCGCCGGGCTGCATGCACGCGACCTCGTCCTGTACCCGGATAACCGGCATAGGGCAGAGAAGGCGGTGGCAGTCGAGGACGCGTCGGACATTCATTGGTTGCACCAGTTGAAACTTGGGTGGGTTTCCGGATTATATGTTGCGCAAGCCGACGGTTCGAAGGCGCGTGAGGTTTTCCCGATCCACGCCTCTTTTCCGGCGCAAGCGGAAGCTGTCGCCGCGATCAGAGTATCCAATCGCTGTTCACCTCGTCGTCCGGCAGAGGGGCAACGGTCAATCTGCTGATTTCTCCTTTCGCGTCGGTGTATTCGAGATCCACCTGCTGCGCGTTTCTGCCCTGGCTGTAGCGCGCGACGATACGCGCGCTCAATTCCAGGCCACCGGCATCGTATTCACCATCGATCAGCGCGAGCGGGCCACCGTGGCTGACGGGTATCAGATGCGGATAGAGTTTACGGTAACCGTGCATGAAGCGGCTTTCACCCTCCTCGCGCGCCACGATCAGCTTGAAACCCGGGGCAGGGCGGATATGCCTGCCGACCTTGAGCAGCATGATGTCATCGAGCTCGTATTCGCGCTGACCGCGCGCCTGCCACAAGTCACGCAGTTTGACCGAGTAGCTTTCGTCGGTGAGAAAACAGCAGCCGCCCGAGGGTTGCGCATAGTCCTCGAAACCATACTGAGCGGCCAACGCCATTTGCGGTTTGCGCGACCGTCCGGAGAAGTCATACAGCATCTCGCGGTTCACCCAACCCTCGCGCTCGGGCAGGGTTGCGGGGAGTTTCCTGGCGCTCAGTGGCCGCAGAAGGCGATCACCAATGCCGGAGTCCTGTTGCACGAGTGGCAGGGTAGCCTTGCGTTGTGACTTCGGTCTCTGGCCGACAACCTCGCCGGTCACGACGAAGTCGAAATCATTGGCCTCGATCCACTCCAGTGCCTTTTTGACCATGAAGACCTTGCAATCGAGACAGGGATTGAGATGGGCGCCGTAACCGTAGCGGGGGTTGAACACCACCTGTTTGTATTCTTGCACGACATCCACGATGTGGAGCTTGACGCCGAGTTGCTCCGCCACCCACAGCGCATTGTTGCGCTTGGGCCTTTCCTGATCCTTGCGGCGAATCGCGTGGGTATGGCCTTCGACGCAGAAGCCGGTGAAATAGTTGACCCCTTCCACATGGATGCCCTGATCCTGCATGACGCGTGCCGCCAGCAGGGAATCGAGGCCACCGGAGATAAGAGCCAATGCGCTGCGCTTTCTGGTCATGGTTAGCGGGTATGGGATTCGTCCACCGAAAGCATCCCATTATAAGCGAGGGTCTCAATCGAGCCTGTATAATCCCCGTTTTTTACTGCGTGGGCGGTGCGCTTCGTGCGGCCCCAAATCAGCCAACGAGAAACTCATCATCATGACCCAAGGTACGGATGTATCCACCTTCCAGGGGCTCGTGTTTGCGTTGCAGCAATACTGGGCCGAGCAGGGCTGCGTCATCCTGCAACCATACGATATGGAGATGGGCGCAGGCACCTTTCACACGGCAACCTTCCTGCGCGCCATCGGGCCCGAGCCCTGGCATGCCGCCTACGTGCAGCCATCACGTCGACCCACCGATGGCCGCTATGGCGAGAATCCGAATCGCCTGCAGCACTACTACCAGTTCCAGGTGATCATGAAGCCCTCGCCGCTGGATATTCAGGATCTCTACCTCGGATCCCTGCAAATGCTCGGTATCGATCCTCTGGTACACGATATCCGCTTCGTTGAGGACAATTGGGAATCCCCGACGCTGGGGGCGTGGGGGCTTGGCTGGGAGGTCTGGCTGAACGGCATGGAGGTGACCCAGTTCACCTACTTCCAGCAGGTTGGGGGACTCGACTGTCGCCCCGTGAGTGGGGAAATCACCTACGGACTGGAGCGGATAGCGATGTACCTGCAGGGTGTCGAATCGGTTTTCGATCTGGTCTGGACAGTCGGCCCGCAGGGCCCTGTCACCTATCGCGATGTGTTCCACCAAAACGAGGTGGAGCAATCGGCGTACAACTTCGAACACGCGGACACCGACTTCCTGTTTGGTCTGTTCGACCAGTGCGAGAAAGACTCGCAGCGCCTGATCGAGCTGGGTCTGCCGCTTCCGGCCTATGAGCAGGTGCTCAAGGCCTCGCATGCTTTCAACCTGCTGGATGCGCGACACGCGATATCGGTGACTGAACGTCAGCGCTTTATCCTGCGGGTAAGGGCCCTTGCCAGGGCGGTCGCCCAGGCCTATTACGACGCGCGGGAAAAACTCGGTTTCCCGATGTTGAAGGCCGCTTCCCGGGAGGTGGCCAATGGTTGAGAAAGCCGACCTGTTATTCGAGCTCGGCACCGAAGAGCTGCCGCCAACCGCATTGAAGAACCTGTCTCAGGCTTTAACCCGCGAATTTGTCGCCGGTTTACAGGCGGCGCAACTGACCCATGCTGAGGTAAGCAGCTTCGCCGCCCCGCGCAGGTTGGGATTGTTGGTCCGGGACCTCGATCGGCAACAGCCGGATCGCGATGTTGCACGCCGCGGACCCGCGGTGAAGGCGGCCTTCGACGCCGAGGGCAGGGCGACCAAAGCCGCCGAGGGCTTTGCACGCTCTTGCGGGACCACCGTCGACCAGCTCGAGCGACAGCAAACCGGGAAGGGCGAGTGGCTCGTCTACCAGGTGCATGAAAGCGGCAAACCGGCATCGGCGCTACTGCCGGAGATTGCGGAACAGGCACTCGCGCGCCTGCCGATTCCCAAGCGAATGCGTTGGGGCGACCTCGAGGCGCAATTCGTACGCCCGGTGCATTGGCTGGTTTTCCTGCACGGTCAGGAGCTGGTGGAATGCACCCTGCTCGAGGCGCCTGCCGGTCGGGTGACGCACGGCCACCGCTTTCATCACCCCGAGCCGATCACTCTGGAGAACCCCTCTGACTACGCCGATGTCCTGAGGGAGCAAGGGAAAGTAATTGCTCACTTTGAAGAACGGCGTGCGCGTATAAAGGAGCAAGTCGAAGCATCTGCGCGGCAACTGGGTGGCGCGGCTGGCCTGGACGACGAGCTTCTGGATGAAGTGACGGCGCTTAATGAGTGGCCGGTGCCGATCCTGGGGAGCTTCGAGGAGCGTTTTCTGGAAGTGCCGCACGAGGCATTGGTCACCACCATGAAGACCAACCAGAAGTATTTCCCGGTGTTCGACCGGAGCGGCCGCCTGATGAATCATTTCATCACCATCGCCAACGTCGAGAGTAGCCAGCCCGAGGTGATTCGGGAAGGCAATGAGCGGGTAGTGCGTCCTCGTCTTGCCGATGCGATGTTCTTCTGGGAGCAGGACGGCAAGAAAACTCTTGGCGCCCGTATCGATTCGCTGCGCGAGGTCGTGTTCCAGAAAGACCTGGGCTCGATGTTCGACAAGTCCCAACGTGTGGCGGCCCTGGCGGTCTGGATCGCGGAACGGACCGCGGCCGATCCCGAATTGGCCCATCGCGCCGGTCAACTCAGCCGCTGCGACCTCATGACAGAGACGGTTTACGAGTTCCCGAGTATGCAGGGGATCATGGGACGCTACCAGGCGGGTCGCGATGGCGAGGACCCGGAGCTTGCACAGGCCCTGGATGAGTTCTATATGCCGCGCTTCTCCGGGGACCGTATCCCGCAGACGCCCACCGGTATCGCCATCGCGCTCGCCGAGCGTATTGATACGCTCACCGGGATATTCGGTATCGGCATGAAACCAACCGGAGACAAGGATCCGTTCGCTCTCAGAAGAGCAGCCTTGGGCGCCTTGAGAATTCTAAGTGAGCACTCACTTAACATCGGGTTGCGCGAGCTGCTGGAACAATCGCGCGAGCAACTCGGCTCGCACATACAGGATCATGACGTCGTGGATCACGTGGAGCATTTCATGCTCGAACGTCTGCGGGGCCTGTATGCGGAGCGCCAGATCAAAGGCGACCTGTTCGACGCCGTCGCGGCAGTCAAGCCGACGACCTTGGCGGACTTCGAACAACGCGTGGCGGCAGTAGCACACTTTCGGAACCTGCCGGAGGCCGAGGCGCTGGCTTCGGCCAACAAGCGGATCGGAAATATCCTGAAGAAAGTCGAGGGCGAAATCCCGCGCAAGATCGAGCCCGGCCTGTTTGAAGCTGAGGCGGAATCTGCGCTCGCATCACAGGTGGCCGACAGGGAGATCGACGTCAGGCCACTGCTGCAGAGCGGGGACTATACTGGGGCTTTGAAGACACTGGCGCAGCTGCGTACATCGGTAGACCGGTTCTTCGATGACGTCATGGTGATGACCGACGACCCGGCCGTGCGCGCCAACCGCCTGGCGTTACTTGCGTCTCTGCAATCACTGTTTCTGCAGGTGGCGGATATTTCTGAACTGCAGTCATAGACATTTCAGCATGCCCACAGACTCTTCAAATCAGGATTCCTGGGATGCCATGCTCGCCGCGGTTCAGGCCTTCCACGACAAACACGATTTCCCCAATACGGGCGGCGAGGAGTTGAACTACCGCGTCGCACTGATGACCGAGGAACTGGGTGAGATAGCCAGCTGCGTGACCAAGGGTAAAAGTAAGGACTCACTATCTGAAGAAGTCGCAGATCTTCTGATTCTCCTGATGGGTACAGGGATCGCAGCGGAGTTTGACCTGAAAAGGGCCTTTTGGGACAAGATGGAAAAGCTGATGCAACGCGAATCCCGCATGGTCAACGGCCGTATCCGGGTATCCGAATTCCGGGATATGGATTGAGGATGCGCGGCGCAACATACCAGCTGGTCATTATCGAACGCGACGGCGTCATCTGTGAACGGCTCCCGGGCGACGTGGCCACTGCCGAGCAACTGACGCCACTCCCGGGCAGCCTGGAAGCAATCGCACGCCTCAACCATAGCGGGATGCGGATCGCAGTCACGGTAAAACACGCCCAGCCAGCGGCCAAGAACCTGCCTATCGAAACGCTTAACCAGACGCATGCCCGTCTGCAGCAGCTGTTGGCAAGAAGGGGAGGGCATCTGGATGGTCTGTTTATTTATGACCCCGACGAATCCCTTTCAAAACAGAACCACGCCCGCGAACTGGTGGAGGACATCGCGGCGCGTTTTTCCATTCCCCTGGAACACACCGCGGTGGTTTGCCACGATCCGGACCTGGTCCAGGGCGCCCTTGATTGCGGGGCCACAGCTATTCTCGCGCGCGCCGATGCCGCGGACTTGCCTCTCCAAACCAACGTAAGAACAGCCGCAAACCTGTTGGCTGCCGCAGACGACATCGCCAAATCATGATCCTGCTTCGCTCGGTCCTCTATTTCTTCCTGATGGCTCTCAGCGTGCTGACGCACGGCCTCGCGATCGTCCTGTTGCAGGCGTTCGTATCCACTGAAACCTGCGACCGGATAGCGACTCATTGGGGCAAAGTGAATATCTGGTTGCAACGGGTTATCTGCGGTCTGCGGATCAATATTGTCGGCGGCGAAAATCTTCCCTGTTCCGGGGCGATCATCATGTCAAAGCATCAGTCCACCTGGGAGACTATCTCTCTGCGCGGCCTGCTTGCGCCGCACCAGTCCTGGGTGCTGAAGCAGGAACTGCTGAACATTCCGATCTTCGGCCGTGCCCTTGTCGCCGTAAGGGCGATACCGATCGATCGCAAAATCGGACGCAAGGCCGTCATCAAGGTGATCAAGGAAGGCAAAAAGGCCCTCGAGGCGGATAGACTCGTGGTTATATTTCCCGAGGGAACGCGCACCGCCCCGGGGGAACGGGGGAAGTACGGTATTGGCGGCGCGGTACTGGGAGAAAAGTCCGGTTTCCCGATCATCCCCATCGCCCATAATGCCGGTGTCTACTGGAAAAGAAGAGGTGTGAAGAAGTACCCGGGTACCATCCAGGTTCGGATCGGATCAGCAATCGAGACCCATGGCAAGAGTGCAGCGCAGATTATTGCGGAAGTCGAGGATTGGATAGAGAACGAAATGGAAAAGATAGATAAATCATGAACTTATCCATAAGTAATCGTTTACTATCGTTACTATGACGGTTTCACCGCAAGAAAACTGAACCCATGACCGGTAAAGCCGGACCCTTGAAAAATTGTAGATAAATCTGTGGATAACTCGGTGGAGTTTTAAACGCTCAGATCAGATATCCAGATTTTCCACGGTGAGCGCATTGCGCTCTATGAAGTCGCGCCGGGGTTCGACCAGATCTCCCATGAGGGTGGTGAAGATTTCGTCCGAACCAACCGCGTCCTCTATATTCACTTGCAGCAGGCGACGTGTCGCCGGGTCCATGGTCGTTTCCCAAAGCTGTTCGGGGTTCATTTCTCCCAGCCCTTTATAACGCTGGATGTGCTGACCCCTTTTCGCCTCTTCCATCAGCCAGGCGAGGGCCTCCTCGAAACTGGCAACCGGCCTCTCCTTTTCGCCCCGTTTGATAAACGCGTCGTCCGCCAGCAGATCGATCAGCTGTTCGCCCAGGTCCGCAATCTTTCGATAGTCCACGCTGTGGAAAAACTCGAGGGGTATCAGGCGTTCCATCGCGATCCCGTGGGTCCATTTTTCCAGGCACAACATGGCAGACTTCTCTTGCGAGGCATCTTCGAGCTTCAGGCTGTATTGCTCGGCGACACTGCCATCCAGTTGCAGGCGTCCTTCCAGTTCCCGCAGCCAATCCTCGAAACGCGCCTTATCCTGAAGCAGTTCCTCGCTGACGCGCGGCATGTATAACAGTCGCTGAACGAATTTGTCATCGTACAAACGCCCCAGGCGGCGTTGTATGCTGGCAACCGTGACGAATTCCTTGGCCAGATTTTCCAGGGCAGCATCCGACAGGGGAGGGGACGCGGCACTCACGTGCAGCGTCGCGCCATCGAGCGCACTGCGCAGGAGATAGGAATTCAGTGCGGGGTCATCTTTCAGATACGTCTCCTGCTTCCCCTTTTTTACCTTGTACAACGGTGGCTGGGCGATGTAGATGTGACCACGCTCGATCAACTCGGGCATCTGACGATAGAAGAACGTCAGCAACAGCGTCCGAATATGCGCGCCGTCCACGTCCGCATCGGTCATGATGATGATGCGGTGGTAGCGCAATTTATCCGGGTCAAATTCTTCACGCCCGATGCCGCAACCGAGCGCTGTAATCAGTGTGCCGACCTCTGCGGAAGACAACATCTTGTCGAATCTCGCCTTCTCCACATTGAGGATCTTGCCTTTCAGAGGAAGAATCGCCTGCGTGCGGCGGTCACGGCCCTGTTTCGCTGAACCGCCAGCGGAATCGCCCTCGACCAGATAGAGTTCGGAGAGAGAGGGATCCTTTTCCTGACAATCCGCCAATTTCCCCGGCAGGCCCGCCACGTCCAGGACGCCTTTACGGCGCGTCATCTCGCGGGCCTTACGGGCCGCTTCGCGTGCCCGCGCCGCCTCTATCATTTTGCCCGCGACAATCTTCGCTTCCGCGGGGTTTTCAATCAGAAATTCTCCAAGTTTTTCAACAATAAGCGACTCGACTACCGCTTTTACCTCGGACGAAACCAGCTTGTCTTTGGTTTGCGAGGAGAATTTCGGATCAGGAACTTTCACAGAGAGCACCGCCGTCAAACCCTCGCGGGCATCGTCTCCCGTCGTATTCACCTTCTGTTTACGGGCCAATCCCTCGCCTTCGATGTAATTGTTCAGGGTACGGGTCAGACCCGCGCGAAAACCGGCCAGGTGGGTTCCACCATCACGCTGCGGGATATTGTTGGTGAAACAGAAGATATTTTCCTGATAGGACTCGTTCCACTGCAATGCGAGTTCCACGCCAACATCGTTGCGTTCCGCAGTGAAGTGGAAGACGCGTTGGTGCAATGGGGTCTTGTTGCGGTTGAGGTGTTCAACGAAGGCTCTTATGCCACCTTCGTACTCAAACACATCCTCTTTCCCGGTGCGCTCGTCGCGCAGCGCAATGCGCACGCCGGAATTCAAAAAAGACAATTCCCTCAATCGCTTCGCAAGGATTTCATAGTGAAATTCGGTATCCGAGAATATCTCCTTGCTCGGCAGAAAACGGATGCTGGTGCCTGTCGCATCGGAGTCTTCGACCTCGGCAAGGGGCGCCTGTGGCACGCCCAGATGATAAACCTGTTTGTATAGGTGGCCCTCGCGCTTGATTTCGAGTTCGAGCAACTCGGATAGGGCATTGACGACTGACACCCCCACCCCATGCAGGCCGCCGGAGACCTTGTACGAGTTATCGTCGAATTTACCGCCCGCATGCAGTACCGTGAGAATGACTTCCGCTGCAGATCGCCCCTCCTCTTCATGTATTCCAACCGGGATACCGCGACCGTTGTCGGAAACTGTCACCGAGGTATCGTCGTGGATCACCACCCTGATTTCGGAACAATGCCCGGCAAGCGCCTCGTCTATGGAGTTGTCCACCACCTCGAAAACCAGGTGATGCAAACCCGTACCGTCATCCGTATCCCCGATGTACATTCCAGGGCGCTTTCGAACGGCGTCGAGGCCTTTGAGAACCTTAATCGCAGAGGAGTCGTATGTGTTTTCGGTCATTAAGGGCAGGTTTAGGCTGAGGGAAGCAGACATTATACATTCTGCCAGGCACTGAGCGGGGGATACGTTCAACGCGCTGAAGGCGGGGGGCATAGAGAAAAAAACGGGTAAAAGCCATCCGCCAAGCGTTACGCACTAGGCTTCGGTCAGGGTGCCATGTTCCACGTGAAACAGGGTGATTCCCGTTCTGCCCAACAGCTCACCCGGGTCCAGAACCGTCGTTATGACTTGGGAGTAGTGCGCTTCGATACTGGATAACGCTTTTTCCCGGTTTCCCCGGTCGAGTTCAGCTGCGAAATCATCGAACAGCAGTACGCCCAATCCCCTGCCGTGGGCCGCATTGAGTTGCGCTTGGGCGAGATACATGGCGAGTACGACCATTTTCATCTGGCCCCGCGAAAGTATTTTCCCCCCTCTCAGGCTGTGCACGGTCACGAGGATATCCGCCCGGTGCGGACCGATAGTCGTGTGCAGACGGGTCCGGTCATTCTCCTCGGATCGTTGCAAGGCCTCCTCAAAACCCAGCTTTTTACTCCACCCTCGGCGATACTCGATTTCAAGTCCCAGATCCAAAGCCCAGTCTGCCAGGATCTCGGAGACCAAACCCCCAAGTGCGGCGATGTAATCGGCCCGGGCCTCATCGAGAATCGCCGCAAAACTGATCAATTGCGGGTTCCAACTGGAAGGATCACCCCGGCCGCTCCTCAAGCTGGCATTTCTCTGGGCCAACACACGCATGTAGCCTTGAAGCGTCTTCAGGTGTTTTGGTTCCACGTGAAACATCCCGCCGTCTAGAAACGATCGTCGAAGTTCCGGTGTGCCGGTCAACAATTCCTGTGGATCCGAACCGATATAGTGAACCGGGAGCAATTGAAGAATCTCTGAACGCTTGACGCTAGCGCGTCCATCGAACCGAACCGCCAGGCTTGTTCGGTCCTTCTGCATGCCGATGACATGCCTGTTTTCGTTGGAATCGACGAATCTGCCAATAAGCCTTACGCACTCTGTGCCCTGACGGATCAGTGGAGTTATTTCACGACTGCGGAAACTCCGTCCCACCGCGAGTAAATAGGCGGCTTCCAGGAGCGTGGTCTTGCCGGCGCCATTTGATCCCATGATGGCATTCAACCCTGACGATGGTTGAAAAACCGCCTTGGAGATGATTCGCAGGTTTTCTATTTCTAAATGGGTATACATGCAAAAAAAAGGGACGTTTTTGCGACGCCCCGTGGATTCAATTTCTCACCCGCTCCTGCGGTTCAAAGTCGCATCGGCATCACCACGTAACGGCATTCCTGCGAATCTGTCTGCGTGACCAAGGTACTCGAATTGGAATCGATCAGCGCTATGTTTACCTTTTCAGTTTCCAGAACATTCAGGACATCGAGCAGGTAACCGACATTGAAACCGATGTTGAGTTCTTCCCCCTCGTAATCCACCTCCAGTTCCTCCTCTGCCTCGTCCTGTTCCGGATTGTGCGCCTGTAAGTGGAGTAACCCTTTGGAGAGCCGGAAGCGTATTCCACGGTATTTTTCGTTGGAAAGGATCGCTGTTCGCGCCAAAGATTGTCTCAATTGATTCTTTTCAGCCTGGAGATTACGAACCTCGCCGGCTGGCATGACCCTTTCGTAATCCGGGAAACGTCCGTCGATCAGCTTGGTCGTGAACAACGTATTTCCAAACTGTATTCGAACATGACTGTTGCTGACTTGGAGATGCAATGCGTCTTCCCTGTCACTCAGCAAGCGGCCCAGTTCGATAACGGCTTTACGTGGCAGTATCACCTGAATATCCGCGCCAGCCTCGTTTTCGAAGGGACTGTCGCAGATCGCCAGGCGGTGCCCGTCCGTTGCGACAGCGCGGATACGTTGTCCGGATATTTCAAGCAACAGCCCGTTGAGATAGTAGCGGACGTCCTGCTGCGCCATCGCGAAGGCGGTTTTTTCAATGAGCCTTTTCAGCACGGATTCAGGCAGTTCGAATTCGTCGCTCGCTGCGGAGGGCTCGATACTGGGGTAATCCTGCGCCGGCAATATACCCATGGTGTAGCGGCCCCGGCCTGAACGCAGCGTGGCTTTTTCCGCAGCGACCTCGAGCACTATCTCGGCATTTTCCGGTAAAGCCTTGCAGATATCGATCAACTTGCGGGCGGGCAGAGTGAACTCGATATTCCCGTCCGCAGAGCCCTGCGCGATCGTCGTCAGTTCGACCTCCAGATCGGTGGCAGTAAAACTGACCTTGCCATCGCTTACCTTGATAAGCATGTTTGCCAGGATGGGTAGCGTTTGCCTCCTTTCAACCACACTACCGGCACTCAGAAGGGGGGAGAGCAAATCTTCTCTGTTGGCGGTTATCTTCATTTTGGTGAATTCCGATACCTCTTAATTAAAATATCTTTTATTTAAAAAACTTATTATTATTATTAGGCACCTGAGTAACTCCAGTTTACGGTCTTTTTTCTTTTTTTTACATTGAGTTAGCTCAAATTTTAGTCTCTGGGTTAGCGTTCAGTGGCCTGTGGCCTGGCTGTGGATAAAAGTGGCCCCTTGGGGCTCTGGTCTTTTTCACCCAGTTTTTGAACATCAGCTACTCAGGGTTCTCAACAGGTTGTTGTAATCCTCGGCCACACGCACATCGGCCTCGCGTAATTCGGCTATACGCCGGGTCGCGTAGAGGACGGTCGTGTGATCCCTGCCTCCAAAGGAATCGCCGATTTCCGGGAGGCTATGGTTAGTGAGTTCCTTGGAAAGAGCCATGGCTATCTGACGCGGCCGGGCGATCGTACGGTTTCGCTTGCTCGAAAGCAGGTCCGAAACCCTAATCTTGAAGTACTCCGCCACGGTTTTCTGGATATTGTCCAGGGTAACCATTCTGGCTTGCGCGTCGATCATGTCACGCAAGGCCTCCCTGGCGAAATCCACCGAGATCTCATTGCCGGTGAACTGGGCATTGGCATTGATCCGTCGCAGCGCGCCTTCGAGTTCACGAATATTGGAACGCACGTGTTTGCCGATGAAGAAAGCGACCTCGCTAGGCAGCTCGATGTTGAACAACTGCAGCGATTTACTCATCAGTATGGCAACACGTGTTTCCAGATCGGGGGGATCGATTGAGACGGTGAGACCCCAACCGAAGCGGGATTTCAAACGGTCTTCGAGACCCTCCACTTCCTTGGGGAAGCGATCGCTGGTGAGTATGATCTGCTGGCGAGTCTCGAAAAGCGCATTGAAGGTATGAAAGAATTCCTCCTGTGATCGTTCTTTACCGGCAAAAAACTGGACATCATCGATCAGCAGGGCGTTAACGCTGCGAACGTGGCGTTTGTAATTCTCGATGGTACCGTGTTGCAGAGCCTTCACCATTCCCGCGACGAAGCTCTCCGAATGCATGTACATGACCCGGGCGGTTGGATCGTTGTGCTTGATCAGGTTTCCCACGGCGTGCATCAGGTGCGTCTTGCCAAGTCCGACACCGCCGTAGATAAATAGCGGGTTGTACATCCGTCCCGGGTTTTCTCCGACCTGTATGCCAGCTGCGCGCGCCAACTGGTTGGATTTGCCCTCTACAAAGGTGTCGAAGTTGAATTCCTGGTTGGTGGACGGTAGGTCATCGGCGGCGGGCGTTCGATCAGCGGTTTGCAGCGGTCTCCCGTATCCGTTTGAAACAGCACCTGAATTTGTGCTGCTCGTGGCAGAGCGAACGGCTACACCAGCCGAACCGTCAGACGGTGCAGCGGGTATCTCGTTCCTGGGTGCGCTGCCGATTTCCAGGCTTATCGAGGCGGCGCCGATGCAGCCGCTATCGTTCAGGTAGCTGCGCAGGCGTTCGAGGTAATTCTTTTTGACCCAGTCGAGCACGAACGCATTCGGCGCCATCAGCCGCAGGCGATCCTCGTTTTGCACGCATTGGAGGGGACGTATCCAGGTGTTGAACTGCTGCTCGGGTATATCGCGAGCGAGGTGCTTGAGCAGACAGTCCCAGGTGTTCGTGTTCACGTGTATGTTCAGATTTCTCAGTGTGCAATGGGAATCAGATGCCCAAAAAGCAATCCGACGATTGATTTGACGGGCATGATCAAGCGCAGGAATGTTGAAACATCGGGGCAATAGCGAACCAGCCGTGGATCGAGCGATGTTTCAACCCTGACCGGTCACGGTTTACGAACGCCCGATTCTAGACGCGAAAGGATAAGTTATCCACAGATGTCGATATCGGAAAAACGCCTTATGCCCGAATTCAAAATGTAAGTACGTATTCACTATCAAAAAATTGCTTTAATCATCCGGCTCACCCTGCGAAGGTGTCTCCGATCGTTTACAGGGAGCCGGGCTTTCCAGGCCAGGGATTGACAACATAAGCATAATCCATTAATTTCCCCCGCCTTTCCCGCCCACTGTGCAAGTGTGGTGGGTTTACTACAGAAATTCTGTGTGAAGAATCAAATTCTGGGAAGGGATCATGAAACGCACGTTCCAACCGAGCAATCTCAAGCGCGTACGCACCCACGGGTTCCGTGCCCGTATGGCAACCCGTAACGGCCGCAAGATCATCAATGCTCGCCGTGCCAAGGGCCGCGCCCGTCTCGCGCCCTGATCGAAGCTGTCACCATCCGATAAGAATCGACCACTCGATTCCTGCAAGGCCGGGAGTGGCGTGCAGCCGTTCCAGGCCTTTTCGCGTGCATATCGCCTACTGACACCCGGGGACTATGCTCGGGTTTTCGAACGACCCTTCCGCTCATCGGATCGATACTTCACGGTGTTGGCAAGGTCTACCGGAACCGATGCCGGCGTTTCCAGGCTGGGTTTGGCCATCGCCAAGAAACAGCTGCGGCACGCTGTGCAACGCAACCGGATAAAACGTCTCGTACGGGAGTATTTCCGCACGCAAGTGATTCCGGCGAGTGGGCAGTCGATGGATTACGTGGTGATGGCTCGGGCCGTGGTCGGGTCAACCGACAATTGCAGACTTCGTCGCTCGCTCGCCTCTCATTTCGAGCGCCTCCGGGAACAAGCCCCCGGTGAGAATGACACTGGGCGGCCGGTACCTTAAACTTCGCGCTCCTTCGCTTCTTCCGCCGATATCGTTCGAACGTCATCGCCGGGACATATTCGCAGAACCTCCAAGTCAGAAGACCCCGTCAATGGATAATATTCGTCTGATTCTGATCATGACCCTGGCCTTTATCTCGCTCCTCCTGTGGGAGGCCTGGCAGGAAGATTATGTCGTTCCGCAGCAACGTGCTGCGCAAACGCAATCGCAGACTGGTTCTGAAGTTCCGGTGGCGGCGGATACGCCGACCGTGCCCTTGCAGGATCTGGCAGTATCCCCGCTACCAGCGGACAAAGCGGTACCTTCCGCATCGCCCGTCCGTGTGCGTACCGATTCTTTCGACCTTCTCATCGATCGGCGTGGTGGAACGATCATCGAGGTCCGGCTGGTGCGTTACCCGGTATCGGTGCAACAGCCGGATACCAAGATCCGCTTGATGAGCCAGGATCCTGCCGACTTCTTCATCGCTCAGAGTGGCCTGTTGTCTGCGGAAAAGGGTCGTGCGCCCACGCACGAGGCCCTGTTCGATACGGCGGCCAACGAGTACCAGTTGAGCGAGAAAGACGACTCGCTGGTGGTCGACTTCCGCTGGACTTCGGCGGATGGCGTGCGGGTCATCAAACGTTACACTTTCCGGCGCGGACTGCATTCCTTCGATCTGCAACATATTGTCGAAAACGGTTCTTCGACAGCCTGGACGGGTAGAGAGTACCGCCAGATAAAGCGCGGCGAGCCAACCGACTCTGGCAACATGTTCATGTACACCTTTACCGGTGGAACGGCGTACTCACCGGAGGAGAAATACCGCAAGTTCTCTTTCGACGAGCTGGCTGACGGTCAACCCAACGAGGATGTCACCGACGGCTGGATTGCAATGATTCAGCATTACTTCCTTGCCGCCTTCATTCCTCCTCGCGGGGAAAGTACCCATTTCTACGGCAAGGGCGCCACCGACGGGCGCTATCTTCTCGGCAGTTACACCCCGGGCAAAGTCATCGAGAGCGGTGAAGAGGGCGTCTTCCAGGGTACCGTCATGATCGGTCCCAAGCTTACGACTGAATTGCGCCCGCTTGCCGAGGGACTGGATCTGACCGTGGACTATGGGTGGCTGGTGGTTCTGGCCAAGCCCATTCATTGGATCCTGGAGCAGATCAACGCCTTCATCGGAAACTGGGGCTGGACGATCATTATTTTCACGGTGTTGATCAAACTGGCGTTCTACAAGCTCTCGGAGACCAGTTACCGCTCCATGGCCAATATGCGCAAGCTGGGCCCGCGTATCCAGGCACTCAAGGACCGCTATGGAGACGATAAGCAGCGCATGCAACAGGCGATGATGGACATCTATAAAAAGGAGAAGATCAACCCATTGGGTGGTTGCCTCCCGATGCTGGTCCAGATTCCTTTCTTCATCGCCCTCTACTGGGTGTTGCTCGAAAATGTGGAGATGCGCCAGGCGCCCTGGATCCTGTGGATTCAGGACCTGTCGGTGAAGGATCCCTATTTCGTGCTCCCGGTGATCATGGCGGCCTCGATGTTCGTCCAGCAGAAGCTCAACCCGGCTCCCCCGGACCCCATGCAGGCAAAGATACTGATGTATCTGCCGCTCGTGTTCGGCATCATGTTCGCGTTCTTCCCTGCTGGCCTGGTGTTGTACTGGGTCGTGAACAATGTGCTCTCGATAGCCCAGCAGTGGGTCATCACCCGGCGTATTGAGCAGGGCGCAAAGGCCTGAACCGAAGTTGATTCAACCGGTCGTCGACACGATCGCGGCCGTTGCCACTCCCCCGGGTCGTGGTGGTATTGGCATCGTGCGCATTTCCGGTCCACAGGCGTTGCATATCGGCGGCGTCATCAGCGGCCGGGCTCCGATCGCGCGTGCCGCGCAACTCGTGCGTTTCTGCAGTGCCGATGGTGGGGTGATCGACGAAGGCCTGCTGTTGGGCTTCGAGGCCCCGCATTCGTTTACCGGCGAGGATGTGGTTGAGCTGCAGGGCCACGGTGGTCCAGTGGTCATGGACATGCTGCTGGAGCGTTGCGCTGAACTCGGCGCCCGTCTTGCGCGCCCCGGCGAATTCAGCGAACGGGCCTTCCTCAACGGTAAACTCGACCTCGCCCAGGCAGAGGCGATCGCGGACCTGATCGACAGTGAAACCCGCACCGCGGCGCGCCTTGCGGTTCGATCGCTGGAGGGTGAGTTCTCCGAGCGCGTACATCATCTGCTCGAGGGCCTGGTCCGGCTGCGCATGTACGTGGAGGCCGCGATCGATTTTCCGGAAGAGGAAATCGATTTCCTCGCCGATGGTCGGGTGCAAGGTGATCTGAAAGACCTGATCGCGGAGCTGCAATCGTTGCAGCAGTCGGCGCAGCAGGGCCGCGTTCTTCGGGATGGCATGACGCTGGTCATTGCCGGTCTGCCGAACGCCGGCAAGTCGAGCCTGCTGAATGCGTTGGCCGGATCGGAGAGGGCCATCGTCACGGATGTCCCGGGCACCACGCGCGACGTGTTGCGCGAGCACATTCAGATCAATGGCATGCCGGTGCACCTGGTTGATACCGCGGGTCTGCGCGAAACCATGGACCAGGTCGAACGTATCGGGGTGGAGCGCGCGCAACAGGAGATCGAGGTCGCTGATCGAATTCTTTGGGTGTATGACGGGGATGCGGATCCCCAGCACAGTGCTTTCGATCCATCCCTCCTGCCGCCCGGCGTTCCGGTTACCTTCGTTCACAACAAGGTGGATCGCAGCGGGGCTGCCCCGGGACTGCACCGGGTCGACGACACGAGCGAAGTCCGTATCAGTGCGCGCAGCGGCGCCGGCGTCGGTGAACTGCGGGACCACCTATGCTCGAGCATGGGCCTGGTGCAGGGCGCCGAGGGCGAATTTCTGGCGCGTCGTCGCCATCTCGAGGCCCTGGAACGAACCCATGCGCACCTCGCGGCGGGCAGTGCGGCCTTGCATCAAAGCTTTTCCGGTGAGCTTTTGGCGGAAGACCTGCGGCAGGCGCAAATGTCGCTCGGCGAGATCACGGGTGAATTCTCGGCGGATGACCTGCTCGGGGAGATCTTCTCCAGTTTCTGTATCGGAAAATGACCGCTATAGGCTTTTTCGACTCGGGCTTGGGAGGCCTCAGCGTGCTGCGCCATGCGATGGCGCGGTTGCCACACGCGGATTTTCTGTATGTCGCCGATTCGGCCCACGCTCCGTACGGGAAAAAAGAAGCCAGCTGGGTAAGTGATCGCTCACTATATATTGCACGCTGGTTGCAGGCCCAGGGCGCCGGGGCGCTGGTCATCGCGTGCAATACCGCGACAGCGTTGGCCGCAGAGAGGATTCGGGCGCAACTCACGATTCCGGTGGTCGCGATGGAGCCCGCGCTGAAGCCGGCTGGCGCACTCAGCGAGAGCGGACGGGTGGCTGTCCTGGCAACCGCGACCACGCTCGCGAGCAGCCGCTATGCGGATCTGCGAGAGCGCCACGCTGGCGGCATCGACCTGTATGAACTCGCGCCTCATCACTGGATCGAGTCGATCGAGGCGGGTCTTCACTTGCAGCCGGGTTTCGCCGAGCAGGTGGCCCGCGATCTGGCCCCCTTGCGCGACAAGGGCATCGATACGTGGGTGTTAGCGTGCACTCACTTTCCGATAATAGAAAACCAGATAGGAGAAGTAGTAGGAAAAACCGCGCGAATAATCGATCCGGGCTCGGCCGTCAGCGCCGAACTGGAGCGTCGTTTGGGTTGCCCGCCGCAAGTGACCCCTGCACCCGCCGGCATGCCGCGCCTGCGTCTTTTCACTTCAGGGAATAGCGCGCAACTCGCCGATTTCGCGAGCCGCTATCTTGGCCGGAGCGAAATCTCTGTGGAGGGCTTCAACTGATCCGCAATTGCCTGATCTGGGTGCGCAACTGTTTGCGGTAGACCGGGCTACTCAGCGTCCCGTAGCGCAGCTGTACGTAGCGGCGGGTGATTTCACGAAGATCATTGGCATGCCTCGGCCAGCGTTCCTCGGCCCGCCCGAGTACGGCCTCCGGTCCAAGCCAGGGGGGGAGATCCAGACCGGCACGGCGAAGCTTGGCGAGGAAGCGGTTCCAATCCCTTCTGAGGGGATCGCGTGCCTCGATGCCACGGTAACGTCGGCCGAGGAAAAAGACCACGACCAGCGCCACCGTCAGCAGCACAGAGAGCACCACGGCAGGCGCATAATGCCCAAGCTGCGACAGACCAACCCGCTGCATCAGGCTTTTCTGCCTTTCAGGATTGAACCCCAGCACCCAGCGATTCCAGTTGAACTCGATCGCATCCACCATCCAACCGCCGCCCCGGACGAAGCGTTTCAGCCAATTGACCGAGGCGGAGTCGAAAATGACCCGGCCCCCTTGCGCGGAACCCGCGATATCAATGGAGTTCTCCACCCGTTCCGGCGCCACCGCGGCGGTTGGATCGACCCGCACCCAGCCCTCCCCGTCGAGCCATACCTCGGACCAGGCATGCGCATCCGACTGGTATACGCTCAGACTGCCGCCGAGGGGATTGCGGCTGCCGCCCTGGTAACCCGCCACCACGCGCGCAGGAATTCCGGCGAGGCGCATCAGGACGGTGAAGCCGCTGGCATAGTGCTCACAGAAGCCACGCCGGTTTTCGAACAGGAATTGCTCGACCGGATCCTCGTCCAGTACGCCTGGAGACAAGGTGTAGACGAAGGCCTCCTGGTTGAAAAAGCGCAACGCTTCGGCGAGCACAGCGCGGTCGTCCTGCGGGTGGCGATCCCGCCAGCTGGCGGCGAGCGCACGGGTCCTCACACCGACTCTGTCGGGCAGCTGCAGACCCTGCTCGCGTTGCGCTGCGCTCAGTTCATCCAGACGGTAACGGATGTGCGAACTGAGGCGGTACAGGGAGCGTTTCTCGATCGGCTCGGCGCTGAGCAGTTGCCTGTGCTGGTTGAGTCTCAGCCTGTCGGGGAAGTCCGTCGGTATGTCGAGGGCGAATACCCATTTTTGTCCGCTGGGTTCGAGGGTGATCTCGTAGTCGATCCGTGATTCCGGGTCGACCTCGACCGAGCGCGTCGGCTTGCGATCCTCTCCCGCCGTCCAGGTCCGGCCGTCGAACTTCCACAACACGGGTCCACGCCAGTAAAGGTACGCGGGTAGCGGTGGGTCAGCATCGAAATCCGCGCGAAAGGCGAGCGCTTTGGATTGGCTCAGTTGGCCGATATCCCCGAGGCGGATGTCTCCGGATATCCCGGTGAAAGCGGTATCGTCGTGCAGTTTTATCGCCCAGAGGGGAGAGTCGAGACGCGGGAAAAGCACGAACAGCAGCAGTGCCAGGGGCAGGGCAACACCGATCTGGATCGAGGCAGAGGCAAGGATCGCACGCGCGTCGAAGCGGCATCGGTTGATCCCGACCAGCAGACCGGTCAACAGCAGGGAAAGCGCAAACAGGTAAAGCGCCAGCCACAGGCTGGTATTGAACAGAAACTGGGTCAGAACCACGAAGTAGCCAAGAAAGATGCAGATATACATATCGCGGTGACTTTTCAGCTCGAGCAGCTTCAGTCCCAGCATCACGATCAGCAGGGCGGTCCCGGCGAGTCGGCCGTCACGCAGTGAGATATTGCTGAATACCAGCCCCAGGCCAACCAGCATCAGCAGCAGCAACAGCCATTTCCCGGGCAGTCCGGTGTGCCAGCGCACGCTGCCCAGGCGCCACAGCGCGGTGACCAGAAAGAACAGGATGAACGGGACCCCGAGGTTGGCGGCATGCGGAATAATTGCCGCTGCCAGAAGCAGCACCAGGCCGCCGACCTGGCGCGAGCCCAGGGGTATATCGTTGAGTGTGTCGCTCAGCCTCGTCATGCCCGCCTCTTACGAAACAGCGCCAGCGCCTGCAGGCAACGATGCAACTGGCGGGTACCGAGCGCCGGGTCGATCAGCGTATCGGGAAGTGACAAGCCATAGGCGCGTCCGGCCTGTTCGGCATCGATGACCAGGCGGGTCATCAGCGACAGACGGGTTTCGGTGTCATGCGGTGCGAATCCCGCCCAATCGATCACGACGGGTTCCTCCACGCCCGGGCCGCTGAACTGCTTGGTCATCAGCCCGCGTTCCCGCGCCAGCCCCTTCCAATGGATGTGCGACAGGGGATCCCCGGGCCTGAAGTCGCGCAGTGCATAGAACTCCTCGTCACCCTCCTGTTCGGATGCCTTGTCGTCCTGCTCGCCCATCCCGTCCGGGGGCAGTTCCGCCTCGGCCGCCGGACGGGGATAGACCAGCACTTCGGCCAGCTCCAGAATCGACCAGGCGCGAAAAAGCCCGAGCGGATAACTACTCGTGATCTCGAGCTCACCGGGCTGCATCCAGCCGCGTTCCAAAGCGGGTATTCGCAGCCCGACCGGCGCACTGATTTTCTCCAGGTCGTGCAGGAACACCTGTCCGGCGATACAGAATGCCAGCGCCGGGCGTGATCCCTGCGAAGGTTGCAAGTGGAGCGTCAGATTTTCTCCGGCGAAGACCGGTTCCGGCGAACGCAGGCGCAATTCCAGTCCATACAGATTCCGCCAGGTGAAGTACATGCCGTTGGCGGCCAGGCTGAACAGCAGGAAAGTGAGCAGGTAGGCGGGGTTGTTGTCGTAGTTCAGCGAGGCGACCAGCATCAGCACCAGCAGCAGCGCGAACAGCCAGCCATAACGCGTCGGCAGGATATAGATGTGCCTGCGACCGATGCGCGCCGGTGCAGTCGTGGTCAGGCGCTGGCGACGCAACATCCGGTAGAAACGCCGGCGCAGCGCGTTCACGGTACCGCTACCGCCTCCAGGAGGGCGCGAACCGGATCGCTGCCCTGGTGATCTCCGAGCCGATGGCCGGCTACCGCCGACAGGACGGCCTGTACGTGCTCCGGAATCACCTGGCGGCGATCGTGCAACAGCGCCCAGGCACGCGCGGCGCGAATCAGGCCAAGCCCGGCGCGCGGCGACAGGCCGGTATGCCAACTGCCGGAATAGCGGCTGTGCTGGAGCAGGGCCTGGACGTAATCGACCAGCGCCGGTGCACAGTGCACCTGCTCTACCGCCGCCTGCCAGGCGTGCAGGTGCTCGATGCCCGCGAGCGGGACCAGTTGCGCCAGCAGCGAGCGTCGGTCTCCCTCCATCAGCAGGCGTCGTTCCGAAGCCTGATCGGGGTAACCAATGGCGACCCGCATGAGAAAGCGATCCAGCTGGGATTCGGGGAGCGGATAGGTACCGATCTGGTGCAGAGGATTCTGCGTGGCGACCACGAAAAACGGTTCCGGGAGCAGGTAAGTCTCGCCTTCCGCGGTTACCTGCCCCTCCTCCATGGCCTCCAGGAGTGCACTTTGGGTCTTGGGCGTGGCGCGGTTGATCTCGTCCGCCAGGAGCAGTTGGGTGAACACCGGCCCCTTGTGAAAATGGAAGGCGCCGTCCTCGCGGTCGTAGATCGAAACGCCGAGGATGTCCGCCGGCAGCATGTCGCTGGTGAACTGGACCCGCTGGTATTCCAGGCCCAGGACTTTGGCGAGGGCATGCGCGAGCGTGGTCTTGCCGACCCCCGGGACATCCTCGATCAGCAGATGTCCTCGCGCCAGAAGGCAACAAACCGCCAGCTCGACGGCCTCCCGCTTGCCCACGATGACATCGTTGAGCGCGTCGACCACATCTCCAAGTCTGCCCAGTTCCAGCGGATCATGCATAGCCGGGTACCTTGGTTAGAACTCGGGGAAAAAGGCGGTCACCGGCCCACAAGCGTGGAGATGAGGCGCCACAAGGGCGGTGCGGGGGAGGCATGCCTGCCATTGAATAAGCCTGAGCAGGGATAAACCGGAACCTTCCGTAGATCACGATGACTCACAGCCAGTCAAGTCTGGCAACAGTTTACACAATCAATTCACTGATCAGGGCTATATAGCGGCCGGTATTGCTAAAATGTGAGGGTTTCACGGGGGACAGGCGAATGTTTCATGCGGACAGCTACGAGGTCATAGTCATCGGTGGCGGCCATGCCGGCACCGAGGCGGCGCTCGCGTCCGCCCGCATGGGGGTGCGCACTCTTCTGCTGACCCACAACCTGGACACCCTCGGCGCGATGAGCTGCAACCCCGCCATCGGGGGGATCGGCAAGGGCCACCTGGTGAAAGAGATCGACGCCCTGGGCGGCCTCATGGCGCGCGCCGCGGACCGGGGCGGCATCCAGTTCCGGACCCTGAATTCGCGCAAAGGTCCGGCCGTGCGCGCCACGCGAGCCCAGGCGGACCGGGTGCTGTACAAGGCCGCGGTCCGCGAGGCCCTGGAGAACCAGCGCAACCTGGATATCTTCCAACAGGCGGTGGAGGACCTTATCGTGCGGGGCGACCGCGTGACCGGCGTGGTGACCCAGATGGGGTTGAAGTTCTGTGGCAAGGCCGTGGTGCTTACGGTGGGGACCTTCCTTGGCGGGCGCATCCACATCGGTTTGGAGAACTACCAGGGCGGCCGCGCCGGGGACCCGCCGAGTAACGCGCTTGCCGACCGCCTGCGCGAGATGCCGTTCAATGTGGAGCGCCTCAAGACCGGGACGCCGCCGCGCATCGACCGGCGGTCGGTCGATTTCGAGGCACTCGAGGAACAGCCCGGAGACGAACCGGCACCGGTGTTCTCGTTCATGGGGCGACGCGAAGATCACCCCCGGCAGCTGCCCTGCCACATCACCCGTACCAACGAACGCACCCATGACATCATCCGTGAGGGCATGTCCCGTTCACCGATGTACACCGGCGTGATCGAGGGCGTGGGTCCGCGCTACTGCCCTTCCATCGAAGACAAGGTGGTGCGCTTCGCGGACAAGGATTCCCACCAGATATTCATCGAACCCGAGGGACTGACCAGTAACGAACTCTACCCCAACGGCATATCGACCTCGCTGCCGTTCGACGTGCAGTGGAAGCTGGTGCGCTCGATGCGGGGGTTCGAGCACGCGCGCATCATGCGACCCGGGTATGCGATCGAATACGACTTTTTCGACCCGCGCGACCTGAAATCCTCGCTCGAGACCCGATTCATCCGGGGATTGTTCTTCGCCGGCCAGATCAACGGCACCACCGGCTATGAGGAAGCCGCTGCCCAGGGCCTCCTGGCCGGGGCCAACGCGGCGTTGCAGGTGCTCGAACGCGAGCCCTGGTGTCCGCGCCGCGACGAGGCCTATCTCGGCGTGCTGGTCGATGACCTGACCACGCGCGGCACCCAGGAGCCCTACCGCATGTTCACCTCGCGCGCCGAGTACCGCCTGATGCTGCGCGAGGACAATGCCGACCTCCGCCTGACCGAGAAGGGCCACCAGCTGGGGCTGGTGGGTGATCACCAGTGGGCGTTTTTCAGCCGTAAACGCGAGGCCATCGAGCGCGAGCAACAGCGTCTGCGCGACACCTGGGTGCGCCCGGAGGCCATCGAGGAAGCAGAGGCGACCCGCCTGCTCGGGGACGTGTTGCGCAAGGAGGCCCGGGCACTGGACCTGATCGCGCGTCCGCAGACCGATTATGCACGCGTCTGCGCACTGCCGATGGTGGGGGAGGCGAAGCTGTCCGATACCCTGCGCGAACAGGTAACCGAACAGGTCGAGATCCAGGCCAAGTACTCCGGTTACATCGAGCGTCAGCGTGACGAGGTCGAACGCGCCCAGCGGGCGGAGGCGACCCGCCTGCCCGGTGATCTCGACTACGCCAATGTGAAGGGGCTATCTGCAGAGGTCAGCGAGAAGCTGGCCCGCCAGAGGCCGGAGACCATCGGACAGGCCGGGCGCATACCGGGCGTGACCCCTGCCGCGCTTTCGCTGTTATTGATTCACCTTAAAAAGCGTTCTGCCTGAACAGGCGACGGAGACTGCTGTGCTTATTGTCATTTCGCCCGCCAAGAAACTCGATTACGACAACCCCGCGCCTGTGGAGAAAACCAGCATGCCGGCCCTGCTCGGAGAGTCGCAGCAGCTGATCGACATCCTGCGCGGCTATTCGGTCGCGCAGATTGCAGACCTGATGAAACTCAGCGACAAGCTGGCGCGGCTCAACTACGACCGCTACCAGGCATGGACAGCCAGGATCAGCAAGGACAACGGCAAGCAGGCGCTGTTCGCGTTCAGGGGGGATGTCTACGCCGGGTTGGATGCGGACAGCCTGAGCAAAGCCGATATCGATTTCGCCCAGCAGCATCTGCGCATGCTGTCCGGCCTGTACGGGCTGTTGCGCCCACTCGACCTGATGCTGCCCTATCGACTCGAGATGGGCACCGCGCTGGAGAATCCGCGCGGCAGGAACCTGTATGCGTTCTGGGGCGACATCATCACCGCGGGACTGAACGAGCAACTGGCCGCGCAAGGCGATGATGTACTCGTCAACCTCGCTTCCAACGAATACTTCAAGTCGGTCAAGCCGAAAAACCTGCACGGACGCATCATCACCCCGCAGTTCAAGGAAAAGCGCGACGACGGCTACAGGATGATCGGCATTTTCGCCAAGAAGGCGCGCGGCCTGATGAGCCGCTACATCATTCGCGACCGGATCGATAATCCGGAAGACATCAAGGGCTTCGACTACGCCGGATACGCCTGGAACGAATCGCTGTCGAAGGGCGACACCTGGGTCTTCACCCGCTAGGAGCCTGTCACCGCGCGACCGCCCAGCGCTCGCACGCAGCGAAACGAATCGCCAGCCCTGCCGGGTTGCGCCAAGGGTATCGCCGGGCACGGTCGATCCCGGATAATGGGCGCCATGATGCCGAGAAAGGACCCTTCACCCGCCGACCATGAACAGTGGCAGCGCCAGTTGCGCGAGGGCTTGGCAGAGCTGGGCCTGGCGCTTTCAGCGGCACAACAACAACGCCTGCTCGACTACCTCGCCCTGCTGGAGAAGTGGAACCGTGCCTTCAACCTGACCGCGGTCAGAGACCCGCAGCGCATGGTTTCGCGCCAGCTGCTCGACAGCCTTTCCATCCTTCCCTGGGTGCGTGGTCCGCGTGTTCTGGATGTCGGCACCGGTGCCGGATTGCCGGGCATTCCCCTGGCGATTGCGCTGCCGGAGCATCGTTTCGTGTTGTTGGACTCGAACGGCAAGAAGGTCCGTTTCGTGCGCCAGGCGATCATGCAACTCGATCTGGACAACGTCAGCGTGCGCCAGCAGCGGGTCGAGGCAATGAGCGACCCGGACGGCTTCGACATCATCCTCTCCCGGGCATTCGCCGACCTCGAAGAGATGCTCGCCCTGACCGCCCATCTGCGCGCCCCTGCGGGAATCTGGGCGGCGATGAAGAGTGGCCTGGCGGAGCTGGAACCGCGAATCATCCCGGCGGGCATGGGCTACCGGGTCGAGCGTCTCAAGGTGCCGGCCGAGCAGGGTGAGCGCAACCTCGTTCTGATTGGCCCGCAGGATGCCCTGGCGCATGGTCAACCCGCATGAGGATCGCTATCATGTCCGGCCCGGCATAACCAACGGACTCCGTTCATGGGACGCGTCATCTGTGTAGCGAATCAAAAGGGCGGGGTGGGCAAGACCACCACGGCAGTGAATCTCGCTGCCTCGCTGGCGGACATGAAGAGAAAGGTATTGCTGATCGACCTCGATCCCCAGGGCAACGCGACCATGGGCTGCGGGGTGGATAAATACGAGCTGGATCACTCGGTCCTCGAGGTCCTGCTCGGGGAAATGCCGGCACGTGAGGCGATCAAGCCGAGCGTCAACAGTCTGTTCGACGTGTTGCCGTCGAATGCCGACCTGACCGCGGCAGAGGTCAAGCTGCTCGACATACCACTGCGTGAAAAACGTCTCGCGCTCGCGCTCGAAGGGGTGAAAGCGGATTACGACTTCATCCTCATCGACTGTCCGCCCTCGCTCAACATGCTGACCCTGAATGCATTGGTCGCTGCTGACGGGGTGCTCGTACCGATCCAGACCGAGTACTACGCGCTCGAGGGGCTCTCGTCCCTGCTCGAGACCATCGACCAGATCCGCTCCCACCGCAATCCGCAACTGGAGCTCGAGGGTATCGTCCGTACCATGCACGACCCGCGCAACAATCTCGCCAATGACGTCTCCGGACAGCTGATCAGTCACTTCGAGAGCAAGGTCTTCCGGACCATCATCCCGCGCAACGTACGCGTGGCCGAGGCCCCCAGTCACGGCCTCCCGGTGATGCTGTATGATAAGGCCTCGCGCGGCGCCATCAGTTACATGGCCCTCGCCAGCGAGATGGCCCGCCGCCATCAACCCCGAACTGCACCTGCATAGACCACCGCATCATGGCGAAAAAACGAGGCTTGGGCCGTGGGTTGGACGCGCTCCTGGGTGGCGCGCAACCCGGGCAGCCCGCGCAAGAATCGGAAACCACGGAGCCCGCTGCCCCCACGGGGGAGCCGTCTGCCCTGCCGGTCGACCGGATCCAGCGCGGACGCTATCAGCCGCGGCGCTTCTTTGACGAAGACAAGCTGCGTGAACTGGCGGACTCGATCGTTGCCCAGGGAATGGTGCAGCCGATCGTGGTGCGTCGAACCGGTCCGGAGATGTACGAGATCGTGGCCGGTGAGCGACGCTGGCGCGCCGCGCAGTTGGCCGGGCTGGAGCAGGTTCCGGTGGTGGTGCGCCAGGTGGACGACCAGGCCGCCATGGCGATGGCGCTTATCGAGAATATCCAGCGTGACGATCTCAACCCCCTGGAAGAGGCGGGCGCCATGCATCGCCTCCTCGAGGAGTTCAGCCTGACCCACCAACAGGTTGCCCAGGCGGTGGGGAAATCGCGCACCACGGTTACCAACCTGATTCGTCTGCTCGAACTTGACCCGGCGGTGAAGACCCTGCTCGAGGAAGGCGCCATCGAGATGGGACACGCGCGCGCTCTGCTGGCGCTCAAAAGCGCGCCGCAACAGGCGCAGGCCGCCGCAGACGTCGCGCGCAAGGGCCTCTCGGTGCGCGAGGCGGAAGCGCTCGTCCGGCGCCTGCTGAATACCCGGCATGCGGAAAGCAGGCCGCCAGCCGCAGAACAGGATCCCGACATCCGGCGTCTCCTCGAGGATCTTACGGATCGCCTCGGCGCGAAGGTGGCGCTCAAACAAGGCGCCGGCGGCAAAGGGCGGTTGGAGATCAGCTACAACAGTCTCGACGAGCTGGAGGGAATACTTGCCCACATCAAGTAGGCTGGGGTTGCGCGATCCGTTCGGGACCTGACCCGCGACTTTTTTATCAAAGTATCGTTTGACCTTATTACAGTGGATGCTTATACTGCGCCCCGCTTCGAGAGGGTCGTTTGCGATCTTGCACGGAGTGGCGCATGCACAATTTGGATGCTCGTCGGGCCGGCCGATTGGTGCTCGCGCAAGTGCTCACCTCCGTGGTGATCGCCCTCCTGGCGAGCTTGTTCGGGTTGCAGATCGCGCGCGATGTGCTGATCGGGGGCTTTGCAGCCTGGCTCGGAAATGCGATGCTGGCGCTCTGGGTCTTCGGGCCTTACCGGGCGAAGGAGCCGGGTCGGATCGTTGCCCGGTTCTACGGTGGAGAGGTGATCAAGATCGCCATCGTCGTCCTGGTCTTCGCGATTGCGATGAAGGTGTTGCAGGACATCAACCCGGTCGCTGTTTTTGGCGCCTTCTTGGTCGTACAGGTTTTACCCCCGCTACTGGCGAACCGGATCGCCAGTTGAGAGATGAATAATGGCTGGTACTGAACTCACCTCTGCTGAGTACATCAAGCATCACCTGACCAACCTCACCTTCGGCAATCATCCGGAACACGGCTGGATGCTCGCGCACTCCGCGCAAGAAGCCACTGAGATGGGCTTCTGGGCCATTCACGTCGACACCGTATTGTGGTCGATAGGGTTGGCCACCTTCTTCTCGTTCTACTTTCTCAAGGCGGCGCAGAAAGCCACCGCGGGCGTACCCACGGGGCTGCAGAATTTCGTCGAATTGCTGGTCGATTTCGTCAACGACAGCGTGCGCGGCTCGTTCTCCGGCAGGAATGACCTGGTCGCTCCACTGGCGCTGACCATCTTCTGTTGGGTGTTCCTCATGAACCTGATGGACCTCGTGCCGGTCGATCTGGTTCCCTGGCTGTTCAGCCTTGCCGGGGTGCACTACATGAAAATCGTGCCGACCACCGACCCGAATACCACCTTCGCTCTGGCGCTCGGGGTGTTCGCGCTGATCATTTTCTACAGCATCAGGATCAAGGGTGTTGGCGGTTTCGTCGGCGAGCTCACCGGGATGCCCTTCCAGACCGACAACATGCTGCTCAAGCCGTTCACCACCCTGGTCAATCTCGTGCTGGAGGGCGTCAACCTGCTCGCCAAGCCGATATCACTCTCGCTGCGTCTGTTCGGCAACATGTACGCCGGCGAGATGATCTTCATCCTGATCGCTTTGATGTACGGTGGCGGTTGGTTGATAGGCATCTTCGGCGGGGCGCTGCAGTTCGTGTGGGCTGTGTTCCACATACTGGTCATTACCCTGCAGGCGTTCATCTTCATGACCCTGACCATCGTTTACCTGGACATGGCGCACGCCGAACATCACTAACCCACGAATTCGTTAACTACCACCTGATTGAACTAACGGGAGACAATCATGGAAATGGCACAAGCTCTGCTCATCATCGCAGCTGCACTCATGCTGGGCCTTGGCGCTGTCGGCGCCGCAATCGGCATCGGTGTGCTCGGTGGCCGCTTTCTGGAAGGCGCCGCACGTCAGCCGGAGCTGATTCCGATGCTCCGTACCCAGTTCTTCATCGTCATGGGTCTTACCGACGCGGTACCCATGATCGCTGTGGGCCTGGGTATGTATGTCATGTTTGCGCTCTGACAGGCCGCATGACAGACATCGAATCAATTCTCGTCTGAACGAGGTTTCGGGATGAATATCAACCTGACACTTATTGCCCAGCTGGTGTCCTTCGCGGTGTTCGTTTGGTTCACCATGAAGTTTGTGTGGCCCCCGCTGGTCAGGGCAATGGACGAGCGTAAAGCCAAGATTGCCGATGGCCTGGCGGCCGCCGAACGTGGAGCCCACGAGCAGGAGCTGGCGCAGGAACGCGCCAAAAAGGTGCTGCTCGAGGCCAAACAACAGGCAGCCGAGATAAAGGCCAACGCCGAGAAGCAGGCAGTGATGATTGTCGAGGAAGCTAAGGGCAAGGCGCAGGAAGAGGGCGCCCGCCAACTGGCTGCCGCGAAAGCTGAGATCGAGCAGGAGTCCAACAAGGCGCGCGAGCAATTGCGTTCCAAGGTGGCCGAACTGGCACTTGCCGGTGCGGAAAAGATCCTGCGCAAAGAGATTGACGCAGACGCGCACAAAGACATCGTCGAAGCTGTCGCCAACCAGATCTAAGGCAGGCCCATGGCTGGAGACGCTACAACTATCGCCCGACCGTATGCCGAAGCCGTATTCCGGCGTGCGGTCGAAATGGACAAGCTGGACCTGTGGTCCGACATGCTCGGCCTGCTGGGAACGGCAGCCAAAGACCCGGCCTTGTCCGGGCTGCTGGCCAATCCGCGGCTGACCGCCGATGACAAGCGCGAGCTGATGCTCGAGATCGGTGGTGGTCATCTGAATGACGAAGGGCAGAACCTGGTCAAGCTGCTGGCGGGCAACGGTCGCCTCGGGGTCGTCTCCGAGATTGCCGACGCGTTCGAGCGGCTCAAGGCGGAACACGAGGGCACCATCGACGTTTACGTCAGCACCGCCTTCGATCTCAAGCCGGCACAGGAACAGCGCCTGTCGGATGCACTCAAGGCCAAGCTGGGCCGCGAAGTCCGTATCACCAGCGAGGTCCAGCCGGACCTGATCGGCGGTTTCCGCCTGAGAGCCGGCGACATGGTCATCGACGGTTCGGTTTCCGGTCAGCTCGGGCAGCTGGCGCACGATTTAGGAATCTAACAGGGTAAGCAAGCATGCAACTGAATCCCTCAGAAATCAGCGAGCTGATCAAGAGCAAGATCGAGAAATTCGATCTCTCCACTGAAGCTCATAACGAAGGCACCGTGGTATCGGTTACCGACGGTATCGTTCGCGTCCATGGTCTGGCGGACGTCATGTCCTACGAGATGCTGGAATTCCCCGGTGGCGTTTACGGCCTCGCACTGAACCTCGAGCGTGATTCAGTCGGCGCGGTCGTGCTGGGCGATTACAAGAACATCACCGAAGGTGATCCGGTCAAGTGCACCGGCAAGGTGCTTGAAGTGCCGACCGGACCCGAACTGCTTGGCCGCGTCGTAGACGCCCTGGGCAACCCGATGGACGGCAAGGGCCCGATCGAGACCAAGACCTCTTCGCCGATCGAACAGATCGCTCCGGGCGTCATCGATCGGAAGTCCGTTGACCAGCCGGTCCAGACCGGCATCAAGGCGATCGACGCCATGGTCCCGGTTGGCCGCGGCCAGCGTGAACTGATCATCGGCGACCGCCAGACCGGCAAGTCCGCTATCGCGATCGATGCGATCATCAACCAGAAGGGCACTGGCATTAAGTGCGTCTACGTGGCGATCGGTCAGAAGAACTCGACCATCGCTGGCCTCGTGCGCAAGCTGGAAGAGCACGGTGCCATGGAGCACACCACCATCGTCGCTGCCCCGGCGGCCGATTCGGCTGCGATGCAGTTCATCGCGCCATACTCGGGTTGCACCATGGGTGAGTATTACCGCGACCGCGGTGAAGATGCCCTGATCATATTCGACGACCTGACCAAGCAGGCGTGGGCCTACCGGCAGGTATCCCTGCTGTTGCGTCGTCCGCCGGGCCGTGAAGCCTACCCGGGTGACGTCTTCTACCTGCACTCGCGTCTGCTGGAGCGCGCATCCCGGGTCAACGCCGACTATGTGGAGAAGTTCACCAATGGTGAAGTGAAAGGTCAGACCGGTTCCCTGACCGCGTTGCCGATCATCGAGACCCAGGCAGGCGACGTGTCCGCGTTCGTCCCGACCAACGTGATCTCGATCACCGACGGCCAGATCTTCCTCGAGTCCGACTTGTTTGCGGCGGGTATGCGCCCGGCAATCAACGCCGGTCTCTCGGTATCGCGTGTCGGTGGCTCCGCCCAGACCAAGATCATCAAAAAGCTCGGCGGCGGTGTCCGCCTGGCGTTGGCGCAATACCGCGAACTGGCGGCGTTCTCACAGTTCGCTTCCGACCTGGACGAGGCCACCCGGCAGCAACTCGAGCGCGGCAAGCGTGTTACCGAGCTGATGAAGCAGCCGCAGTACACCCCGCTGTCGACCTGCGAGATGGCGATCTCGCTGTTCGCCGCCAACGAGGGTTACCTGGATGACGTCGACACCACCAAAGTCGTCGATTTCGAGGCAGCGCTGCACAGCTACATGAACGCCAACCAGGCGGAACTGGTTGCCGAAGTGAACAAGAGCGCTGACTGGAACGACGATATCGAGTCCAAGTTCCACCAGGCGCTGAAGGACTTCAAGGCCAACCATACTTGGTAAAGAAAACCGCCAAGCACGCGAAGAGCGCAAAGTATTATTAGCGCTATCTTCGCGTTCTTTGCGGCCTTTGCGGTTAATTCGGAGATAAAAGGTCCAACATGGCAGGCGCAAAAGAGATTCGCACCAAGATTGCCTCCGTCAAGAGCACTCAGAAGATCACGAGTGCCATGGAGATGGTCGCCGCCGCGAAAATGCGTAAGGCACAGGAGCGCATGGAGGCCTCGCGCCCCTACGCGGAGAAGATGCGCCAGGTGATAGGGCATGTGGCCCTGGCGAACCCGGAGTACAAGCACCCCTTCATGAACCCACGCGAGGTCAAGCGGATCGGTTACATCATCGTATCCTCAGACCGTGGCCTGTGCGGGGGCCTCAACTCCAACCTGTTTCGGCGCCTGGTCAAGGAAATACGCGCCCTGAGCAACGATGGCACAGAGGTCAGCTACTGCCTGATCGGCAACAAGGCGCTTGGTTTCTTCCGGCGTGTGGGCGGCGGCGTCAAGGCACAGGTTACCCACCTGGGCGACTCGCCGCATATCGAGCAGTTGGTCGGAACGGTCAAGGTGATGCTGGACGCGTACCTCAACGGTGAACTGGACGAGATCCGGCTGGCCTACAACCATTTCGTCAATACCATGACCCAGGATTCGACGGTGCTGCAGTTGGTGCCCTTGCCTCCCGGCGAAAATGCCGAGGACCTCAAGCATCACTGGGACTATATCTACGAGCCCGACGCCAGGCACGTGCTTGACGACATGCTGGTGCGCTACATCGAATCCATTGCCTACCAGGCGGTGGTCGAGAACGGCGCCTGCGAGCAGTCCGCGCGGATGGTCGCCATGAAGGCCGCCACGGACAATGCCGGCGACCTGATCGACGAGTTGCAGCTGATCTACAACAAGGCGCGTCAGGCGGCGATCACCCAGGAGATCTCCGAGATCGTGGGTGGTGCTGCAGCCGTCTCGTCCTGAGGGGCGGATTGACAGAATTTTGGAATTCAGCGCGGCCCCGGTCGCGGAAGAGTGAGAGGAAACGCCAATGAGCACGGGTAAGGTCGTCGAAATTATCGGCGCAGTGGTCGACGTTCAGTTCGAACGGGGTCATATGCCAAAGATTTACGATGCGCTGAAGATAGAATCAGTGGGTCTGACGCTCGAGGTGCAGCAACAGCTGGGGGACGGCGTGGTGCGTACCATCGCCATGGGTTCGACCGACGGACTCAAGCGCGGCGTCGAGGCGAGCAACACCGGAGCGCCCATACAGGTGCCGGTGGGCCAGGCGACCCTGGGTCGCATCATGGACGTACTCGGCAACCCGATCGACGAAGCCGGCGACATTGGCACGCAAGAGCGCATGCCGATTCACCGCGCGGCGCCGCGTCTTGAAGACCAGGCCTCCACTACCGACGTGTTGGAAACCGGAATCAAGGTCATCGACCTGATCATGCCGATCCAGAAGGGCGGAAAGGTCGGCCTGTTCGGCGGCGCCGGTGTCGGCAAGACGGTCACCCTGATGGAGCTGATCCGCAACATCGCGGTCGAACACTCCGGTTTCTCGGTGTTCGCGGGGGTGGGCGAGCGTACCCGCGAGGGTAACGACTTCTACCACGAAATGACCGAGGGCGGCGTACTCGACAAGGTGGCGCTGGTTTACGGCCAGATGAACGAGCCGCCCGGCAACCGCCTGCGTGTGGCCCTGACCGGACTGACCATGGCGGAGTTCTTCCGCGACGAAGGGCGTGACGTGCTGATGTTCGTCGACAACATCTATCGCTACACTCTGGCCGGCACCGAGGTCTCTGCACTGCTCGGCCGTATGCCCTCCGCGGTGGGCTACCAGCCGACCCTGGCGGAAGAGATGGGCGTTCTGCAGGAGCGGATCACTTCCACCAAGACCGGTTCGATCACCTCCTTCCAGGCCGTTTATGTACCGGCGGACGACCTTACCGACCCGTCCCCCGCGACCACCTTTGCGCACCTCGACGCCACCCTGGTGTTGTCCCGCCAGGTCGCGGAACTGGGCATCTATCCCGCGGTGGATCCGCTCGATTCCACCTCGCGCATCCTGGATCCGCACTTGGTCGGCCAGGAGCACTACGAAGTGGCGCGCGGCGTTCAGGGCGTATTGCAACGCTACAAGGAACTCAAGGACATCATCGCGATCCTGGGTATGGACGAGCTGTCCGAGGACGACAAGCTGGTCGTGCAGCGCGCACGTAAAATCCAGCGCTTCCTTTCGCAGCCGTTCTTCGTCGCCGAGGTGTTCACCGGCGCACCGGGCAAGTACGTCACCCTGAAAGAGACCATCGCCAACTTCAAGGCGATCCTCGCGGGTGAGTACGATCACCTGCCGGAACAGGCCTTCTACATGTGCGGCAACATTGACGAGGCTGTGGCCAAGGCAGCGCAGTAAGCGCTGACGGTATCCCATCTGCGTCTAGCTGCGTACAGGAGAAAAGACGATGGCAATGACCATACATGTCGACATCGTGAGCGCCGAAGGCCATCTCTTCAGTGGCGAGGGCGAGATGGTGTTCGCGCCAGCCATCATGGGCGAGATCGGGGTTGCCCCGCGGCATGCCCCGCTGGTTACCCGCCTGAAGCCGGGCGAAGTCCGGGTGGAGCGCGGTGCTGGCAAGCCGCAGGCGCACTTCTACGTCTCCGGTGGCTTGATCGAGGTGCAGCCTTTCCGGGTGACGGTCCTGGCAGACACCGGGGTGCGTGCGGCCGACCTGGATGAGGCGGCTGCCATGGAGGCCAAGCGTCGCGCGGAGGATGCCTTGGCCAACCAGGCGGCGGACATGGATCTGGCGAAGGCCCAAGCGGAACTCGCGGACGCGGTGGCGCAGCTGCGGGCGATCGAGCGCCTGCGCAAAATCAGGTAAGCGACTTCGCATCTTGCTAGACTCGAAGGCTCTGACGGCTGGCCCGCAGGGCCTTTTCCAATTGCCCTTTTCGTTTGATTGCATGGTGTCGTTGTATGAGTGAGCAGACTGTCAGGCCGGGCAAGTTCGTTGCTCTCGTCTACACGATCCTGGACGATCGGGGGGAGCTGATCGAACAGCACGACAAGCCACTCGGCTTCGTGTACGGCAGCGATACCGAACTGATTGGCAATATGGACCAGGCGGTGCAGGGCAAGTCCGTGGGCGACGAGGTCGAAGTCCATCTCCGGCCGCAGGATGCCTACGGTGAACGTGATCCTTCGCTGACCTTCTCTGATGACCTCGAAAACGTCCCACCGCAGTACCACCATCTCGGTGCAGAGGTCCCGATGCAGAGTGAGGACGGCGAGGTCAAAAACTTCTATGTCACCGACATCAGCGGTGAGACGCTTACCGTGGATGGCAATCACCCGCTGGCCGGCAAAACGCTGACCATCCGGGTGCGGATCGTCGAGGTGCGTGACGCCACCCCCGGTGAGGACAAGGTCTCGGGGATCCACTCCGAACAGACGCCGCCACACCCGACTATCAACTGAATCCTCCAGTGGAGCGAGCATGAAACTCGGTATCGTGATACTCGCCGCGGGTCAGGGTACCCGCATGAAGTCCAGTCTGCCCAAGGTCCTGCACACGCTCGCGGACCGGCCACTGCTGCAGCATGTCATCGATACAGCCCGCGCGCTCGACCCGCAACATATCGTCGTGGTTTTCGGGCACGGAGGGGAGCAGGTGCGGGACGCCATTCCCGGAGAGGACCTGGTCTGGGCGGAGCAGGCTGAGCAGCTGGGTACCGGGCATGCGCTCGAGCAGGCCATGCCCCATCTCGATGGAGTCGACCAGGTCCTGGTGTTGTACGGCGATGTGCCCCTGATCACGCACGCCACCCTCGCTGAACTGATTGCCGAGGCGGCGGGTGGTTTTGGTCTGCTGACCGTGACCCTGGACGATCCGAGCGGCTATGGACGCATCCAACGGGATGGGAACGGCGCGGTCCACTCCATCGTGGAACAGAAAGACGCCACGCCGGAACAGCTGCTCATCCAGGAGATCAACACCGGGATCATGTCCCTGCCGGCAGAACGCCTGCGCGCTTGGCTCGAGCGCCTCGAGAACGACAATGCCCAGGGGGAGTTCTACCTGACCGATGTCCTGGCGATGGCGGTCGCCGAGCAGGTTCCCTTGGCTGTTGTGCATCCGGGCGATCGCGTCGAGGCCGAAGGGGTCAATAACCGCGCTCAGCTCGCCACCCTCGAGCGCGCCTTGCAGTGGCGTCAGGCCGAGCAACTGATGCTGCAGGGCTTGACCCTGCGCGACCCTGCCCGGGTCGATGTGCGTGGCACCCTGCGACATGGTCGCGATTGCGTCCTCGATGTCAACGTCATCGTCGAGGGAGAGGTCATCCTTGGCGACAATGTCCGCGTCGGGGCCAACAGCGTGTTGCGCGACAGCCGGATTCACGACGACGTGCACATCCTCGAGAACTGTGTGATCGAACAGGCGCAGATTGGCGCCGGCAGTCGAGTCGGTCCGTTTTCCCGGTTGCGCCCGGGTGCGAACCTGGCCGGGCACAACCACGTCGGCAACTTTGTCGAGATCAAGCAATCGGAAATCGGCGAGGGCTCCAAGGTCAATCACCTCAGCTACGTCGGCGACAGCGATATCGGCGCCGGGGTGAACATGGGCGCCGGGACGATTACCTGCAACTACGACGGCGCCAACAAGCACCGCACCGTGATCGGTGACAGCGCATTCATCGGCTCCAACACGGCGCTGGTGGCCCCTGTGACTGTCGGGGCGGGCGCGACCATTGGCGCCGGTTCGGTCATCGGCAAGGATGCTCCAGCGGGCCAACTCACCCTCACCCGGGCGCGCCAGACGACCATCCCCAGCTGGCAGCGTCCTGCCAAGACGCCCAAGAAATAGCGCCAGAACCGTCTCCCCCGGCGAAAGGACTCGACAGGCCCGACAGGCCCGACAAGGAACTCAAGAATTCTATTTCCCTCCCGCTAATGTTTGGTATGCCCCCTTCAGAGGAAAAGGATCATGTGCGGTATCGTAGGTGCCATCGCGCAGCGTGACGTCACCCCCATTCTATTGGACGGGTTGAAGCGACTCGAGTACCGGGGTTACGACTCGGCCGGTATCGCGGTACGCCGCGACGGCAACGGCCTGCAGCGCATCCGCTCGGTCGGCAAGGTGGCCGAGCTGCAGAAGATGCTCGACGGTGGCTCGGTCGACGGCCAACTCGGGATCGCACACACCCGTTGGGCGACCCACGGCATGCCCGCGGAGCGCAACGCCCATCCACACATGAGTGGTGAACGCATCGCGGTCGTGCACAACGGCATCATCGAGAACCACGCCGAGCTGCGCGCCGAGCTGGAATCCCGTGGTTACCAGTTCCAGTCCGAAACCGATACCGAGGTCATCGCCCACCTGCTTGCCGACCTGGTCGATCAGGGGATGTCGCTGTTCGAGGCGGTCCAGGCGGCCCGGGCGCAGCTGGTTGGCGCCTATGGCATGGCGGTTATCAGTCCGGGTGATCCCGACCACATGGTGGTGGCCCGCTCCGGCAGCCCGCTGGTGGTCGGCCTGGGGGAGGGTGAGAATTTCATCGCCTCGGACGTGTTCGCGCTGTTGCCCGTGACGCAGCGGTTCTTGTTTCTCGAAGAGGGCGACATGGCCGAGATCAGCCGCGCAGAGGTACGTGTTTACGATGCGGCGGGTGCGCCCGTGGAGCGGGAGCCGCGCGTCTCGGAAATGTCCGCCTCAACGACTGACAAGGGCCCTTATGCGCACTACATGCTCAAGGAGATCTTCGAGCAGCCGGCGGTCATCGCCGAGACCCTGGAGGGACGCATCCACAAGGGCCGCCTGCTGGAGGAGAGCTTCGGTCACATCGCCACGGCGCTCCTGGACCAGGCCAAGGCGGTGCACATCATCGCCTGCGGTACCAGCTACCATGCCGGTCTTGTCGCGCGTTACTGGCTCGAGGATATGGGTGTTCCCTGCAACGTCGAGGTGGCGAGCGAATACCGCTACCGCCGGGTCATGGTGCCCGAAGACACCCTGTTTGTGAGTATCTCGCAGTCCGGCGAGACCGCCGATACCCTGGCGGCGCTGCGCGCGGCGCAGCGTGGTGGCTACCTCGGCAGCCTGACCATCTGCAATGTCCCGGAGAGTTCGCTGGTGCGCGAGTCCGACGTCGCGCTGATGACCCGGGCCGGACCGGAAATCGGGGTGGCCTCGACCAAGGCCTTCACCACCCAGCTGGTGGCGCTGCGCCTGCTGGCCATCGCTTTGGGGCGCCGCCGCGGCCTGAGTGAGGCCCAGGAGCGCGTACTGGTCGAGGAGCTCGAGGCATTGCCGCGTCAGGTCGAGGTCGCTCTCGGTCTGAGCGACCGGATCGAGGCGATGGCGCAGTCCTTCCGCTCCCTGGACAACGCCCTGTTCCTCGGCCGCGGCCCGTTTTTCCCGGTGGCCCTGGAGGGAGCGCTCAAACTGAAGGAGATCTCCTACATCCATGCGGAGGCCTATCCGGCTGGGGAACTCAAGCACGGTCCACTTGCCCTGGTGGACGAGCGCATGCCGGTGATATGCGCGTTGCCGGACGACCCGCTACTGGAGAAGGTCCTCTCCAACCTGCAGGAGGTGCGCGCGCGCGGCGGTGAACTGTTCCTGTTCAGCGATCACAAGGTCCGCATCGGGCTCGATCGCTACCAGAACCTGACCCTCGACGACATCTTCCCCAGCACCTCGCCGATCGTCTATAGCGTGCCCCTGCAGTTACTCGCCTATCACGTGGCGGTGCTCAAGGGGACGGACGTGGATCAGCCGCGCAATCTGGCCAAGTCGGTGACCGTGGAGTAGCGAATTGTCCGGCGCGAGTCAGGGCCTCGGCCCGGCTCGTCCGAGCACAAGGCTTGCTGCCGGTCTTCCTCGTCACCTTGAACGCACCCATCCAGGGCAGCCGCGGGCTCGCTTTTTCCCCGCGCTGCCGGAAAAAGATGGCTCGGCCCGGTGTCGTCAGGCCCGCATTTCCACAACACCCCCAAGGCGTCTCCGCACGATAGACTGACGCGCGCCTCGGCTACACTCTGGCGGGACAGGTTTTCCAGCAGGGAACCCTTTCTTTGCCGGCGGGTTCTGTGGGAGCCGTCTCACGCGAAATTATTGGGGGCAGGATGAAGCTTGCGATAGCGTTGAGCATTTTTTTGTTGCCCCTGGTCCTGGGGGCCACGGAGAAGCCCAGCCCGGTCACGGTCACCGAGGTGATCGCCGAGACGCTGCGCGAGGAAATACCGCTGCTGGGCAGCGCGGAGGCATTGCGTGAAACGGCGCTCTCCCCGCGTGTCGCCGGTGTGGTCGAGCAACTCTTCGTCACCGAGGGGGACTTTGTCGAGGCCGGCAACAGGGTCCTCACCCTGGATTCCGCGATCGCCGAAATCGAGGTGGCCGCGGCACAGGCGCGCCTCGAGGAGGCCATCGCACGACACAAGGATGCGGTGCGACTCAAGGCCGAGTATCAATCACTTCTCGAGCGCAACGCGGTCGCCACCACATCGCTCGCTTCCGCTGTCGCGGACGAGGAGGCGGCCCAGGCATCGGTCGACCGGCAGCGCGCCGAGCTGAGACGCTTTCGGGAGCTGTTGTCGCGCCACACCCTGAGTGCACCCTTCACCGGTGTCGTCGCGCAGCAGCGGGTCGAAGCGGGGCAGTGGGTCAAACAGGATGATGCGGTGGTGCGCCTGGTCGACCTGGATCGGATCCGGATACGGGGGTCGTTGCCGCAGCGCTATTACGGACGCATCGCCAGGGATTCGGATCTTCGAATAGAGTTTGACGCCCTCCCGGGCGAGACGCGTCACGCCAGGCCTTCCGCCCTCGTTGCGGTGGGAAACCGGGATACCCGCAGCTTTCCCCTGCTCATTGAACTGGACAATCGCGAGCATCGCATCGCGGTCGGCATGTCTGCGCGGATATTCATCGAACTCGCCGGCAGCGAGTCGAAGGCGCTGCTGGTGCCACAGGATGCGATCGTGCTCAAGCCCGACGGTCAACGGATCGTGTGGCGGGTGATCGAATCTGGCGGGCAGCACAAGGTCGAGCCTGTCACTTTGTTTCGGGGGCGCACCCAGGGTAGCCGGGTCGAGGTCCTGCAGAGCACCCTCGCGGCGGGTGATCGCATCGTTCTGCTGGGCAACGAGAATCTCCGCCCCGGCCAGGCGGTGCTGCCCAAGCAGGCAACGGAATAGGATCGGGGAATGTTCCGCTTCGCCATCGAAAAGCCGGTCATTCTCGCGGTCGCTATCCTGATCCTGTCGCTGTTCGGTGTGCTCGCGATCTTCAGCGTGCCGGTGCAGATGATCCCCGATCTCGATGCGCGCCTGATCAAGGTCTCCACCAGTTGGCCGGGGGCGTCTCCCCAGGATGTCGAGAAAGAGATCGTCATCGAGCAGGAACAGTATCTCACCCGCATACCCGGCCTGGAGCGCATGATCTCCACCGCAAATACCGGCGAGGCGGAGATCGAGCTCGAGTTCCCCTACACCATCTCGATCGAAGAGGCGCTGTTGAACGTCAACAACGCGCTCTCGCAGGTCGACGGCTATCCGGAGAACGTGCGTCAGCCGAGTATCAAGGCCGAGTCCTTCTCTTCCAACTCTTTCATGTACTACCGTCTGTCTCCGCTCACTGGCGACTTCTCCGAAGACGATATCGTGGCGCTGTACGACTGGGCCGAGGAGTATGTCAAAAGGCCGATGGAGCGGGTGGCCGGTGTTTCCGACGTCAGGCTGTGGGGCGGCGCCGAGCGACAGATCCGTATCCTGATTGACCCGGTCAAACTGGCCGAACGCCAACTGCAGCTGCTGGACGTGCGCAACGCGATCCGCGCACGCAACCGGGACGTCTCCGGCGGTGATCTCGACAGTGGCAAGCGCCGTTATCTGCTGCGCACCATCGGCCGCTTCCAGACGGTGGAGGAGCTCAACAACCTGGTTGTCGCCGAGCGCGACGGGGTTTTCGTGCGCTTGCGCGACCTCGGCCACGCGGAGCTGGGTTTTGCGGAGGTTCGCTCCTTTGCCTATGCCTCGGGAAAACCGCAGCTGGCCTTTGCGATCAATCGCCAGATCGGTACCAACGTCATCCAGATCAAACGCGACATGACGGCCAAGGTGGCCGAATTGAATGCCGGCCTGCTCAAAAGCAAAGGTTTGGAACTGGTACTGAACTCGGATGACGTCGTCTACGTGACCGACGCGGTGAAGGTGGTGCAGCGCAATCTCGCGATCGGTGCAGGTCTGGCGGTACTGGTGCTGTTTCTGTTCCTGCGCTCCGGGTCGGGAACGGTGATCGGCGCGCTCGCGATCCCCATCTGTGCAGTGGCCGCCTTTCTCGGGCTGTTGATCACCGGTCGCACCATCAACGTGGTCTCACTGGCCGGGGTCGCCTTCGCGATCGGGATGACCCTGGATAACAATATCGTTGTTGCCGAGAACATCTACCGGCACCTCAGCAACGGGACCCGACGCATGCAGGCGGCCCTGCTCGGGGTCACCGAGGTCTGGCCGGCGGTACTGGCCTCCACCCTGACCACGGTATGCGTCTTCCTGCCGGTGATCTTCATCCGCGAGGAAGCCGGCCAACTCTATTCCGATATCGCGATCGCGATATCCGCCTCCATCCTGATGTCCATGCTGGTGGCGATCACCCTGGTGCCGGCAGCCAGCGGACGCTTCCTTACCGTTTCGCAGACCGGCCGAGAAACCCGGTCCTTTCTGGATCGGATCGGCGCGGCCTTCTCCCGGCGGGTGCTCTCGATGGTCCACTGGCTGGTGGCGGGGGTCGCGCGCCCCTTGGCAGTGATCGTTGCGGTGCTCATGGGTGCCGGCGCGATCCTGTATTTCCTGACACCGCAAACCGAGTACCTGCCAGAGGGTGAGGAGGCCAAGGTCTTCACCATGATGTTTGCCCCGCCGGGCTACAACATCGACATCATGAAGCAGAACTATCACGCAGTGGAGAGCGCCTTCGTCCCGCAGATCGGCGCGGACCCCGCACTGTATGCGAGCGGTGAAAGCGCCATCCCGGCGCTCACTTTCTCGGTCGGCTTCGTCAGCAGCGGCCGGGTTTTCTCGGTCCGCGGGATCGCCGACCGGCGCCACACCGACGCGCTTCTGAAGATCGCCAGCGACCGGACCAGCGAGTTGCCGGGGCTGAGGTCTTTCTCTTCCAAGGGTTCGATCTTCTCGGGCAACTTCGGTGGTACGCGCAGCATCAATATCGATATCAGCGGCCCCGATCTGGAGGTGCTATTCGCGGCCGGCCTGAAAGTCTTTCTCAAGTCCAAGCAGGTGTTCGACAATCCCCGGGTGCGTCCGGAGCCATCCAATCTCAGCATGGGTCAACCCATGCTCGAGGTGCATCCCGACTGGGAGCGGGCAGCTGAACTGGGTATCGATACGGGCAGCCTGGGATACGCCCTCTGGGCCTACTCGGATGGCGCCTTCGTGGACGAGTTCTTCATCGACGATGACGAGATCGATATGTTTCTCTATTCCACCGAGGGGAATATCGAGCGTCCCGAGGACCTCGAATCGATCATGCTGTATTCACCGCGCGGCGGGGTGGTCCCGCTCAGCGCGATCGCAACCCTGCGGGAAACAGTCAACACCGAAACCATCCGTCGCGTCGACGGGGATCGCACCATCACCCTCAGCGTCATCCCGCCGCGGGACGTGCCGCTCGAGGCCGGGGTGCAGAAGGTGACCGAAGAGATCATCCTCGGGATGAAGGCCTCCGGCGAGCTGCCACCCGAGATAGCGCTCGAACTCAGTGGCGCCAGCGATCAGCTGGCCGCAACCCGGGACGCGCTGTTCGGCAATTTCATGGTCGCCATTCTGGTGGCCTATTTGCTGATGGTCGCGGTGTTCTCGCACTGGGGCTATCCGCTCCTGATCATGACCAGCCTGCCGATCGGCATCAGCGGCGGTGTCGCCGGGCTGTACCTGCTCAACCTGGTGGGCGGGAATCTGGACAAAATCGGTCTCTACCCCATCAGCCAGCCTTTCGACATGATCACCATGCTGGGCTTCCTGGTCTTGATCGGGACGGTGGTCAACAATCCGATACTGATCGTCGAACTGGCCGCATCCAACCTGAAAAAGAGGGGCATGAGCATCGTGGATTCGGTGACCGATGCGGTCCGGATCCGGCTCCGTCCCATCCTGATGTCGACGGTGACCACGATCGCCGGGTTGTCACCGCTGGTGTTCAACCCGGGTGCCGGCAGCGAGCTTTATCGTGGCCTGGGTGCGATCGTGCTGTTCGGGCTGCTGTTCTCGATGATCGTTACCCTGACCTTCATGCCGGCTCTGCTCGCGCTGGTGTTCCGGCTCGGGCAAAAGCGCCTGGCGCGCGGCGCGACGCCTGCGAGCGGGTAACGAAAAGGGGCGCCTTTGGGAAAGACGTGGCTCGGGGTGTTTCGAAGAGCGGCGATCCCGCTCAGGCCGGGTTTGCCAGGGTGTCGCCCAGTCGTTCGATCAGTTCGCTGCGCCTGATCGGCTTGGTCAGCAGCGCGGCGTAGCCTTCCTGCAGTATCCTGAGGTGAAGACCTTCCTGATCCTCCGATCCGACAGCCACCACCGGCCCTTGATAGCCGGCCTTGCGCAGGCGGCTCAACAACAGCCGGTGCTGTGGTTCTTCCAGCAGATGGACGAGAATGAGATCGGGTTTGCGGCTGACCAGGATGTCGCATTCCTTCTCATCCTGGGCGACGTTCAGGTTCACGCCGGCACCCTGCAAAAAGATCCTGATCAGTTCGCGCGTATCCGGGTCGTCTTCCAGCAGCAGGATAGTCAGCCCGTTGAGAGGTGTGCTAGCGGCACCGGTCTTGTTTCTCGCCGGCGCTGACACGCTGAATTTGGCGACCGTCCCCTTGCCCATCTCGGATTCCAGGGTCAGGGCGCCTCCCATCCTCTCCACGATAGAGCGGCTGATCGTCAGTCCGAGACCGGCGCCCGGCTTGACGCCGTTGCCCCCGGAGCCCTGGTTGAAGGGCTCAAAGAGCTTGTCGAGGTCCGCCGCCGGGATGCCGGTGCCGGTGTCCTCGACGGTGACTTCCAGTATTTCCTTGTCCCAGTTCAGCGAAACGGTGATGCCCCCTTTACGGGTGTACTTGATGGCATTGCCGATCAGGTTGACCAGTACCTGGCGCAGCCGGATCTCGTCCAGCCAAACCCCCTCTGGCAGCTCGGAATCGACCCACCAGGCAAGTGAAAGTCCCTTTTGGCGGGCGGTGGGGTGAAACAGTTCTTCCATTTCGTCCAGCAGCCGCTGCACGTTGCAGGTGACCGGCCTGATCAGGAGGCGGTCGTTTTCGATTACCGCCTGATCGAGGAGGTTGTCCACCAGGGAGAGAAGATAATTACCGCCCCGCTGGATCGCATGCAGATCGTGCTGCAGGCGGTTGACGTCACCGAGGTCCTCGAAGGCAAGCGAGGCGAACCCAAGAACCGACGACAGCGGGGTGCGGAACTCGTGCGACATATGGCCAATGAACTGGCTCTTGAGGCGGTCGGCCTTCTCCAGCTCGGCGTGTTTCTTCGTGAGTTCCCGCTGCGCCAGCGCCAGGTCGTGCGCCAGTTGCTGGTACTGATGCTGTAGCCTGGTCTGTTCGGTGGTATCGCTGAAGGCCAGCCCCCAGCCGTTGCGTACCCGCACCGCGTGCACCTGGGCGAAGACCCCGTTACCCATATCCAGCACCGGCAGGGTGGTGATACTGGCGCCCTTGGTTTGCATGCCGACCAGGAACAACAGCTTTTCAGCGAGGTCCTGGCCGCGTTTGAGGGGGCCGAAACCGTAGTGCTCTGCAGCACCACGCGCATCGATCAGTTCGAAGTCGTCGTTGACCACGAGGAACAGCGGGTGGCTGCGTTTCTCCGCGCGTTCCTGGAGAAACTCCGAGAGCCGGTCTATGGGGGAACTGCCTGCTTCGCTCATAGGATGACCGCCAGTTTTTCCCCGAGTTTTGAAAAGGCCTGCTCGACGCCTTCGCCCGACAGGGCACTACCGCGCACCTGGCTCCATCCGCCGGACTCGAGTTGTGCCAGGCGCTCTGTTGGCAGATCGTAGCGGGTGTCCAGATCGACCTTGTTGAGCACCAATACGAAGGGCTTTTCGCTGAGGAGTTTATCCGCCTGCTGTTTGAGGCGGATGGCCGAATCCAGGGTCTCCCGGCGGGTCGAGTCGGCCACCAGCAGAAACCCGGCCGCGCCCTGCAGATAGGTCTGTTCGACCGTGCTCAGGGCATCGTTGCCGGCGATGTCCCAGAGGATCAACTTGAGGTCGTCGCCCGAGGACAGGTGTACCAGTTTGCTGTCGACCTTCACCCCGATGGTGGTGTGATACTCGCTCGAGAAGGTGCTGCGCACGAAGCGCGACACCAGGCTGGTCTTGCCCACGGCAAAGTCGCCAATCATGCAGATCTTGCGCGTCAGCACGGTCATTCGTCTCCATTGGGCAGGATCCGGAATTCGGTCCGGCGCAGGTTGGGGTCGAGGATGGGCAGTTGCCCGACACGGGTCTGGAGCTGGAAGAGCGTCTCTGGAAGGCCAAGGGCGACCAGTTGCCCGCGCACCTGCTGGGCCCGCTCCAGCGCCAGTTGCGCGTTCAGGGTGGCCGGTCCGAAGCCATCCGCACTCCCGATCAGCAATACGCCGAAAGGCCGCTGGATACGCTCGCCGAGCGCCCCCAGGTTCCGCAGGTCGGTGGCGATGTGCGCGAGTACATCCTGTTGCTCCTGTCCCAGTTCCGAGCGCTCCGGAAAATACACGGAGGCGTTCTCGATCCGGCTGCGCAGCTGCTGGAACTGGATCTGTTCTGTGCTGATCAATTCGCGCCTGTCGATGCCCGAGAGTTCCGGCAGCGAATCCAGCTGTGGCTCGATGGTATCTATCCAGTCTGCCGGTGCCACGCCGCTGAGCCTGGCCACTCGCTGTTCCACCCGCAGCTCGACCTCTGCAGGTGGCGAGAGGCGCCTGCTTGCCTCTTGGCGCAGGTACTCGTCGACGCTGTCCAGTTGAGTACCGTCGAAGGCGTTGATTCCGGTCATCGCGCTGGCAACCAGCTCGGCCCGTTGTAACCAGTTGTGGTCCGCATAGCCGCGCGCAACCAGGATGCCATGTTCCAGGTCGAGACTGACCGTCGCTGGTGGTGACAGCTTCTGGCGCGCGCGCCGCAGGACGAAGCGAGGGTCGAGGTCGTGATAGCTGCGCCACTGCATCTGCACCTGATCGGGCGCGATCCCTGCGGCGGTCAGCAGGTCTGCAGCGGGGCGCGAGAGCGGATCGCGCAGGCCGCGCAACTGCAGTTTTTCACCGCCGTAGGCGACGTCGGTCACAATGATGCCAGGCTCGCTGTCCAGCGACTCGACAAGCTGTGCCTGGCGGTCGCGCCATGCCTCGGCTTCGCGGTGCTGCTGCCAGGTATGCCAGCCAAACCACGCCAGCAGCATCAGAACGATCGCGATGGCAATCAGCAAGGCCGGCGACAGGCCCTTCTTTTCTTTCGTTTCGCGGGCGCGCGACTGCAGGCACAGCTGCAGCCTGGGAACCAGGGGGTCGAGCGAGGCGCTGTCGCCATCGAACTCGGCAAGCCGCGCGCGAAACCGGCGGTGCAGGTCCTCGAGTACCTGCTGGCATTGCTGGCGCAGCTCGGATGGCACCACGCCGCGCACCACTGCGGCCAGATAGGCGTGCGGACCGTGTACCAGCAGGACCGTGTGATCGCCCAGGGCGACGGTCTCCAGGCCCTCATGCTGTTCTGCCTGGAAGGCGTCCTTCACGAACTGGGTGATTGCGGTGAGCATGCCGGAAATCGCATCCGCGTCGCTTTCGCCGGCGATCTCGTCCTGCACGTGTTTCATCAGCAGGCCACTGCCCGGTTGGATCAGGAAGACCTGCTCCACGCGAAACTCGAGGGTGTGCCGCACGACCACCTCGGCAAAAGGCACGCCGCTACGGCGGGCCTCCAGGCGCCACTTGAGGCCCTGCAGGGAAAAGCTCTGTTCCAGCGAGCGGTTGATGTTATCGACTAGGCTCTTGAGCGTATGCGCAATCGACTGTCGGATAGCCGGCCCCATGACCGGGTAGAGGGCATTCGCGAAATTGTCCGGATCCCGGTTTATCGAACGCTGGATGCACTGGGTAACCGGGGGTTCGAGGGCATCGACGAGGTCCCCGCCGTTTTCCTGGCTCCGGCGCAGCGCATCCGGCAGCACCTCGGCGAAATCCTCGCTGCGCAACTCCGGGTCTTCGAGACGCTCGTTGATCTCTTCGAGCTGATGCCGCTCCTCGCCCAGGAGCAGGCTCTTGAGCGCATTCAGGGCGTTATCTGGAGTTGGTGGCTGGGTCATGGCCGGAACGGAGTCAGTTCCCGCTCTCGGGGTCCAGGCTGTCTGCCAGCTGGCGCATCAGGCTGGCGAGTTTTGCGCGGCCGACCTTATCGGTTTCAAGTTGATCCAGTTGTCGATCGGTCTCGTCCTGCATGCGCTTGTGCTCGGCTGTCATCTCCGTGTGAAGGTCATCGACACGCTGCTGCAAAGCTTTACGTAGCGCCGAAATCTCCTGCAACAGGCTGGCTTCGAGTTGCTGGCTGGTGGCGCGTGCCTCCTGGTCGAGCTTGTCCAGTCGTTCCGACAGGCGGGCATCGAGTGTCTTTCGTGCACTGTCCTCGTCCGAGCGGAGCTGCTGCAGTTCACTTCGGGCGTCGTTCAGGCGTGCATCCACGCGCCGCTGGTATTCGCCAAACAGGATCTCCCGAATCTGTTCCATGCTGTCCGGGGTACTGTTGGCGGCGGTCTCTTTTACATCGATGGGGGACTGCGATCGTTTGGCCATAGGGGCGTCCTCTCGAGGTGGTTCGGAAAACACGCCCAGCCTTTCATTCCCAGTCTAATCAGCGTGTTCAGCCATTTTCTTTAAGCAGTGCTGTGAGTGTATGGCACAGCTGGTGTTGCGTCACCGGTTTTGTCAGGTATCCGCTGGCGCCGCGCAGGCGTGAGGCGGGTCTCTGGCAGGAGGAGAGCATGACGACCGGCATATGCCCGGTGTGTGGGTCACCCTGCAACAGGCGGCAGGCATCCAGCCCGTTCATGACCGGCATGTCGATGTCCATGAGTACCAGGTCGGGTGGGTGTGATCCGGCCAGGTCCAGCGCCTCGCGCCCGTTCCCGGCCAGCACCACCTCGGCGGAGCAATCGGCAAGTTAGCAGTCTGTCGGACTTAACGCTGTTTGGCTGCAAATCCGCGGATAGCGATCAACTGACCTTATCGAACTCGTCAAATAGGTCCACTATTCTCCTCATCCGATAATCTCATTTGATTCGCTCCCGCGAATTTTCGCTTCAAACGGATAAGTCCGACAGACTGCTAGCCGCTCAGCACCCGTTGCTGGGTGTTCGAGTCCTCGACCACCGGGATGGTTCTTGTATGCATGGTTTCGGCCTCCCGACGCGAATCGGGGACTATGCACCAACCGAACGTGCTTCGTCTGCGCCTTGGGAGTGCCCAGGGCGTCGCCGAAAAACGACGTCCGTCAACTACCGCGGAATGCGGCGGGATCCAGTTCGTGACGATGCAGCAGCTTGTAGAACTCGGTGCGGTTGCGCCCCGCCAGCCGAGCCGCGTTGGTCACATTGCCATTGGTGGCGCGCAGTATGCCGGCAAGATAGCGGCGCTCGAAGGCAAGGCGCGCCTCGTCCAGGGTGGGGGGCGCCTGGGTCTGACCGGCGAGCGCGTCGTTGACCACCGATGCCGGGATGGTGTCACCGGGCGTCATCAGGAAGCAGTGATCCACCACGCGACGCAGCTGGCTGACGTTGCCGGGCCAATCCGCCAGGATCAGCTGCTTCAGGGCCTCGGTGGCGAAGTGTTTGTGCTGTCCCCGTTCCTCGTGCTGTGCCTGCAGGAAGCGCTCTACCAGCGCGGGCACGTCTTCATGCCGTTGATTGAGCGGTGCCAGGGTGAGCGGGACGCCGAGGCGGGAGAGCAGTTCCTGCTTGAAAAGCCCCTCGCACACCAGTTTCTCCGGATCCGCAGCACAGGTGGCGATCAGCCGGATGCCCTGTGGGCCGCCATCAGGGGCAGCGTCGTCGAGGGTCTGTACCAGGCGTGCCTGCAATGGCAGCGGCAGTTCCTCGATGGACCGCAACAACAGGGTGCCGCCGCGGGCGCGCTCCAGCAGGCCGGCATGGCTGTCGGTCGCGCCGGTGAAGTCGCCGCGCTGGTAGCCGAAGAGCTCGGCTTCCAGCAGCTGTTGCGGCAGCGCCCCGCAATTGAAGGTGACAAAGGGCTGCTCGTGGCGCTCGCTGGCCGCGTGGATGCAGCGCGCCAGGTGCTGGCGACCGCTGCCATCCGGCCCGCGGATCAGCACCGGCGCCATCCCCGAGAGCAGTTGTTGGGCGCGCCGCAGCAGATCCGTGATGGCCGGCGAGCGGTGTACGAAGCAGCGCGCCAACGCCGAGCCGGCATGCCCACCGGGCGTGCTCAAATGTGCCAGGATGTCAGCTACTGCCCGCAGCAGCGTCTCCCGCCGCACTGGCTTTTCGATGAAACCGACCACGCCGTGCTCGACCGCACTCAGGGCCTCTGGAATGCCGGCCTCCCCACTCACCATGAGCACCGGGAGGAGGGGGTCCTGCAGGTGGATCTGCTCCAGCAATTGCAGGCCGTCCATCTCGTCCATGGCCCAGTCGGTGATGACCATGTCGGGTCGCTGTTGCTCGATGCGGGCCAGCGCCTGGCGGCCCTGGCTGGCGCCATCGACGAGGTAACCGGCCGTGATCAACCAACGCTGTACCAGGATCAGGTGATCGGGATCGTCCTCGACCACCAGGATCAGGCGTTTTCCTTCAAAGATGTCGTCGTCATCGGTCATGATGCGGAAATTCTGCGTGAGGGCTGCCGGAAAATCCAGAGAACTTACTTCGTGACGGTCGGGTCTGTACGGCGGTCTCTGAATAAACAGGGCGGCTGACCGGCGTTAGTTTCACTCAAGGTACAATTTCCGCACATGAAAACCCATCTCCGATTCCGCAAGGCGGGCGAGCGCAGCGCAAAATGCCTGCTCCCCCTTCTGGCCTTGTTCGCTGCAACGTTTTCCCAGCTGGCAACGGGGGCGCAGCTCGAACTGACCGGCCTGCAAGGCGAGATGAGGCAGAATGTGCTGGCCATGCTGGGCCTGGCGAGCGAGACCTGCGACGCACCCAGGTGGCGGGTCAAACGCCGCTTTCGCGATGCCGAGAAAGAGATCAGGGCCGCGTTGCGGGCGTTGGGCTATTACCAACCCGGCATCACCCGGCAGCTCGATTGGCAGAAAACCTGCTGGCAAGCGCGTATCGAGGTGGCGCCGGGTGAACCGGTGCGGGTGGACACCCTGGATCTGGTCATTCGGGGCGACGCCGGAGAGGACCCGGAATTCGAGCGCCTGCGTGCCGAACTCCCGGTAAAAGTCGGCGATACCCTGCACCACGGCCACTACGAAAGCCTCAAGCAGCAGTTGCGCAGTCTCGCCAGCGAGCGCGGTTACTTCCGCGCGCAGTTGACCGAAAGCCGGCTGGCGGTGGATACCACCCGGCTAACCGCCGCAATCGACCTGGTGTTCGATTCCGGTCCGCGCTTCCGTATTGCGCCCCTGCAGATCGAGGAGCAGCCGTACGCCGACAGGCTGATACAGCGCCTGGTGAAGTTGCAGGAAGGGCAGGCATACAGTGCGGATGCGATCCAGGAGACCTACCGCAGCCTCGCCGACAGCGGCTATTTCGAACGCGTGGAGGTGACCCCTGAGACCGACCGCCTGGGAGACGACACCCTGCCGGTGCGGATTACCCTGGTGGCGCGCAAGCGGCATGCCTATCAGTTCGGCGCCGGGCTTTCCAGCGATCTGGGCGTGACCCTTTCCGCGGAGTACGACAACCGCCGCATCAACCGCCTCGGGCACCAGTTCGGGGCCAAGCTCAGCCTGTCGACTGTGCGCTCCGAGGGCACACTCGACTACCGTGTGCCCTTGTACGAGAGTCGTTGGCGGAGGCTCAACCTGCAGGGCGGTTTCGCCTTCGAGGATACCGACGAAACCCGCAGTGACACCGTCACCCTGGGCGCGCGCCTGAGCGGCAAGCGCGGCGCCTGGAACGAGACCGCGATGCTGGACCTCCAGCACGAGACCTCATTTGTCGAGGGGCGCGAGTTCGACAGCCTGCTGCTGATTCCGGGATTGCGCTGGGATCGCCGCCGCGTGGACGATCTGATCCGCCCACGTTCCGGAAGATATCTCGAACTCGAGTTGCGCGGAGCGGCCGAGGGGATCGTCTCCGACACCAGCTTCCTGCGCGCCAAGGCACGCGCCAAGTGGCTGCGTCCTTTGGGGAGCGGGACCGGTATCGCGCGTATTGAACTGGGCACCATTCAGACCACCGATTTCGACAATATCCCGACCTCGTTGCGCTTTTTCGCCGGCGGCGATCAGAGTGTGCGCGGCTACGAGTATGAGTCGCTCGCGCCAAGCGATGCCGATGGCGACCTCGCGGGTGGCGCCAACCTGGTGGTGGCGAGCCTGGAGTACGAGCACCCGGTCGCGCAGGACTGGGGTGTAGCGGTTTTTGCGGATGCCGGTAATGCCTTCGACAGCGTGCAGGAGGAACTCAAGACCGGTGTGGGCGTGGGGGTACGGTGGTACACCCCGGTGGGCCCGGTAAAGGTCGACCTCGGGTTCCCCCGGGATGATGCCGATGACACGTTCCGGATTCATTTCTCCTTCGGAACCGGCTTGTGATCCGTTGGCTGCTGCGGATAGTCCTGGCCCTGCTCCTCCTGACCCTGGCGGGGATCGCCTGGCTGGGTGGTACCACCGCCGGTGCCAGCCTGCTGTTGCGGGACATGCTGCCGCGTGTGCTGCCGGGCTTTGCCGTTGAGCAGCTTGAGGGCACCCTGTGGCAGGGGCTGGGCCTGCGGGGTGTTGTCTATGCGGATGACGCGACCCGGGTGACCCTGGACGGGATCGAGTGGTCATGGCATCTGCCTGCCCTGCGGGACCGCAAACTGCAGATCGCCAGCCTGCGGCTGGGACGCCTGGTCGTCGAACTGGACGGATCCGGCGAGCCGTCGGACGGCGGCGGGGCGACAGTGGCATTGCCGCTCCAGCTGCAGCTGCCGGAGGTTGCGATCGCGGCCCTCGAGATCCGCGACGGGGAATCGCGCACGGTCCTGGAGGACATCAGCGCCAGCCTCGAAGTCGACCGCCAGTTACGCGTACAGGCGCTGGCGCTGACCCTGGCGGAACCCCGTGTGCGCCTGCAGACACAGGGCGAGCTGACCCTGGATGACACCCTGATGCCGCTGGCGTTCGACTTCGACTGGCAGGGCGAGCTGCCGGAGCTGGGAGCCTCTGCGGGGCGGGGCCGGCTGCACGGCAACCTGGCGGATCTTTCCTTCGAGCACCAGCTGACAGCCCCCTATGTGTTGTCCTCGCGGGGGCGCGTAACCGGCCTGCAGGACGATTCCGGTCTGCGCCTAGAGGTCGACGGCGACTGGCAGGGGCTTCGCTGGCCGGTTGCGGGCGAGCGCCTGGCGCTGAGCGAGGCCGGGCGCTACCGCGCGGTCGGTCCGCTGGATGCGCTCGCGCTCGAACTGCGCGCCGATCTCGCCCTGCAGGCCTACCCGCGGGGCGATCTCGAACTCAAGGCGACATTGCGCGCAGACCGGGTGGAAATCGCGTCACTGGCCCTTTCCACCCCCGCCGGCCACTTGCGCGCCAATGGCCGGGTCGGCTTTTCCCCGACCGTCAGCTGGGAGCTGGCGCTGCAGGGCGAAGGGCTCGACCCGGCGCTGTTGGGCGAACCCTGGAGCGGGCGCCTCGACCTCCGGGCCGATGCCAGCGGCCGCCTGGAGGGCGACGCGCCGAGCGGCCGGGTCAGCCTGCGACGTCTGCACGGCGTGCTGCGTGATTATCCCTTCGATGCGCGCGGCGAGATTCTCCTGGCGCCCGGCCGGATCGCTATCGAGGACATGCAAGTCAGCAGCGGTGATGCCGATTTCACCGCCGATGGCCAGCTGATGCCCGGATACGATCTCGACGTCGTGGCCAAGGCGCCGGACCTCGCACAGCTCTGGCCGGGCCTGTCCGGAGAGCTCAACGGGCAGGCCAGGATTTCGGGAACGCCCGCTCAGCCTGAGCTGCGCGGGGAATTCGCCGGCAGTCGCCTTGCCTACGCGGACCTGCGTGTCGAGCAACTGGATATCGCCCTGGACTGGCCGTCCAGGCGCCCGGGCGAGGGCTTGGTGCGGCTCGTGGCCGGGGGGCTGGTGGTCGCCGAACAACAGTGGGACAGGGCGGAGCTGCGTCTCGAGGGCGCTCCCGGGCGGCACCGGCTCACGGCCGCCCTGCAGGATGGCGTGCCGGCGCTCGACCTGATTCTCGAGGGTGCCTGGGACGGGCAGGCCTGGCAGGGCGGGTTGCAGCAGCTGCGCAGCGAGGGCCTGGGCAAGGGGGTGTGGGTCAACGAAGCGCCCGCGCCGCTGCGGCTCGCTGCGCAGAGTGCCCGCCTCGCGCCGCTGTGCCTGGTACAGGCATCGCAGCGCGTCTGCCTGAATGGGAAATGGCGCGCCAGCGGTCCGGTCGACGCGCTGGTCAGCCTGCAGGCAGTGGAACTGGATAACCTGGCCGTGCTGTTGCCGCCCGACTACCTGCTCGAAGGCCAACTCACGGGTGAGGCCAGGGTGAGCGGACCTGCAGATCGTCCGCTGGTCAAGGCATCCCTGGTCCCCTCGGACGGACGCCTGATCCTGCGCACCGGGGACCAGGATGAACCCCTCGAGCTGCGCTATTCCGACGCGCGCGTGGATCTGGATTACCAGAACGGCGCGCTGCGCGCGGACGCCGGCCTGGTATTGCAGGAGCAGGCGCGCGCGCGTCTCAGTATTGAGACGCGACCCAACCCCAAGGGCGGAGCGGATCGCCTGCAGGGTTCGGTCGAGGCCTCGCTGCCCGATTTGCAGGCGCTCGCGGCGCTGGTGCCGCAGGGCCAGATCCGGGCGGGCTCCGCCAATGCCAGCGCGCAGATCGGCGGCACGCTCGAGCAACCGCGCGTCACCGGTGAGCTGAACATCGTCGACACGGTCCTCGAATACCCGGATCTCGGTCTGCGCCTGGAGGACTTGCGCGTGCGCCTCGCGAGTAGCGGTGATACCCGTCTCACGATCACGGGTGGCGCCCGCTCCGGGGAAAAAGAGGGCGAAGGGGATCTCAGCCTGGACGGCTGGGTGCTGCTGGAGCCGGATGCGGGCTGGCCGCTGTCGCTCAACATACAGGGTGAGCGAGTGGTCGCGGTGCGTCTGCCGGATACCCGGGTCCTGGTAAGCCCCGACCTGCAGCTGGCAGGCAATACGCAGGTCCTCGAGGTGAAAGGGCGGGTGGTGGTGCCGGAGGCCGACATCGAGGTGCGCGAACTGCCGGCCGGGGCGATCACGGTCTCGGGTGACGAGGTCCTGCTGGACGCCGGCAAAGAAACCGGCCGTGGGCAGCCGACCGCTGTCAAGGTGAGCGGCAGGGTGGCCCTGGAGCTCGGGGACAAAGTGCGCTTCAAGGGGTTCGGCTTGACCACCCGTCTGGAGGGTAAGCTCGGTTTGCAGTTGCAGCCCGGCTACGCCGAGGCGGTCGGGAACGTCGATCTGCAGGAGGGTCGCTACAAGGCCTGGGGCCAGGACCTGAGAATCGAGCAGGGTCGGTTACTGTTTGCCGGGCCGGTCGACAACCCCGGGGTCGACCTGCGCGCGCTGCGTCTTTCCAACGACGGCAAGGTCAAGGCCTACCTGGAAGTCAGCGGCAGCCTGCGCAAACCGGTTACCGGGGTGCGCACCGAGCCGCCGACCTCGGAAACCGATGCCCTGTCCTATCTGCTGAATGGCGCCCCCATGGGTGCTGGCGGTGGCGTCGACCAGGCGCAGCTGCTGGCGGCCGCGGGCAGCCTGGGCCTGGAGAAGGCCCTGCCGGCGCTGCGCGCGATCCAGGAAGAGTCCGGCCTGGACGAGCTGGGGGTGAACAGCGATGCCGGGCTGGAGGGTTCGGCGCTGGTGGCCGGCAAGTACCTCACCCCGGATCTGTACGTGCGCTACATCCAGGGCCTGTTCGACCCCAGCGCGGTGCTGTCGCTGCGCTACCGTCTGACCGAGCGCGCCAGCGTCGAAACGCGCAGCGGCACCACCCAGTCGGTGGAGCTGATCTACACCCTGGAGCACGACTAGCAGTCTGTCGGACTTAACGCTGTTTGGCTGCAAAAACCTTTCAGGAAAAGGTTTTCACGCAAGCCGCGTAGCGGTGAAACACAAGGATGTGTTTCATAAATCCGCGGATAGCGATCAACTGACCTTATCGAACTCGTCAAATAGGTCCACTATTCTCCTCGTCCGATAATCTCATTTGATTCGCTCCCGCGAATTTGATGCCGGGCATCCTGCCCTTCACCCCTTCGGGGCCAGCAAAGCTGGTCAATCCGCTCCTGGCGGATTAGTCGCTTCAAACGGATAAGTCCGACAGACTGCTAACCCGATTGCCCGGCGTGCGGGAATTGCGCACCATCGCCACTGTACAATGGCGGCATGGACGTTACCCACATCATCGAAGGCCTGAATGACGCGCAGCGCGAGGCCGTCACCGCTCCCCCCGGCAGCACCCTGATCCTGGCCGGCGCCGGTTCGGGCAAGACCCGGGTGCTGGTGCACCGCATCGCGTGGCTGATCCAGGTGGAGGGCCTGTCGCCCTGGAGTATTCTCGCGGTCACCTTCACCAACAAGGCCGCGCGCGAGATGAAGCACCGTATCGAGGCCCTCCTCGGTCAGCCGGTGGGCGGCATGTGGGTCGGCACCTTCCATGGCCTGGCGCATCGGCTGCTGCGCGCGCACTGGCAGGAGGCGGGCCTGCCGCAGGGCTTCCAGATACTCGACTCGGACGACCAGTTCCGCCTGGTGAAGCGCATCATCCGCGAGATGAACCTGGACGACTCCAAGTGGCCACCACGCCAGGTGCAGTGGTTTATCAACCAGCAGAAGGACGAGGGCTTGCGTGCCGATCACCTGGATCACGGCGGCGACCCGTACCAGCGCCAGATGATTGCCATCTACCGCGAGTATGAAGCCGCCTGCCAGCGCGCCGGGGTGGTCGATTTCGCGGAGTTGCTGCTGCGCGCGCATGAGCTGTGGCGTGACCGGCCGGACATCCTGCAGCACTACCAGGAGCGTTTCGGCGCCATCCTGGTGGACGAGTTCCAGGATACCAACAGCATCCAATACGCCTGGCTGCGGCTGCTCGCGGGATCACGCAACAACCTCTTCGTCGTGGGCGACGACGACCAGTCGATCTATGGCTGGCGCGGCGCCCGAGTGGAGAACATCCAGGATTTCCAGGCGCACTACCCCGATACCCGGATCGTTCGCCTGGAGCAGAACTACCGCTCCAGCGGCAACATCCTGAGCGCGGCCAACGCGGTGATCGCGAACAATCCCACCCGACTCGGCAAGCAGCTGTGGACCGACGACGGCGAGGGCGAGCCCATCCGGGTGTATGGCGCTTTCAACGAGGTGGACGAAGCGCGATTCGTGATCGATCGCATCCGCGAGGCGATCGATCACGGCATGGCGCGCGCCGAGATGGCGATCCTGTACCGCACCACGGCGCAGTCGCGTCTGTTCGAAGAGGCCCTGATCCAGCAGGCCATTCCCTACCGGGTATACGGTGGGCTGAAATTCTTCGAGCGCGCCGAGATCAAGGATGCGCTCGCCTATCTGCGCCTGACCGCCAATCCGCACGATGATCCATCGTTCGAGCGTGCGGTCAACCAGCCACCGCGTGGCATCGGGGCCAAGACGCTCGAGGCCATCCGCCTGCACGCGCGGGATTTCAGCTGCTCGCTGTGGCAGGCCAGCGAGGACCTGCTACGCGGCGGCCGCATGACCGCGCGGGCGGGCGGGGCCCTGCGCGGGTTCATCGAGCTGATCGGCGAGGCCACAGCGGAGGCGCAGGGCCTGGACCTGGCTGAGCAGGTCGAGGTCGCCCTGCACCGTGCGCGGCTGCGCGAGCACCTGCAGAAATCGCGCGACGGCAAGGGCCAGGACCGCATCGAGAACCTGGATGAACTGATCAATGCCGCGCGCCAGTTCGACTACCAGGGCGAGCAGGAGGACCTTTCCCAGCTGGATGCCTTTCTCGCGCATGCCGCGCTGGAGGCCGGCGACACCCAGGCGGAGGCCTACGAGGACAGCGTGCAGCTGATGACCCTGCATTCGGCGAAGGGCCTGGAATTTCCGCTGGTGTTCATCGGCGGCATGGAGGAGGGACTTTTCCCGCACAGCATGTCCGCCGAGGACCCGCAGCGCCTCGAGGAGGAGCGCCGCCTTTGTTACGTGGGCATGACCCGCGCCATGCGCCAGCTGTATCTCTGCCACGCGGAGAGCCGCCGCCTGCACGGTTCCGAGACCTATCCGCTGCCGTCGCGCTTCCTGCGCGAGATCCCGGCCGGCGTCGTCCAGGAAGTGCGCGCCCGGCCGCAGGTATCGCGGCCTTACACCCCGGCCGCCGGCTCGCTCGGTGCTGCGCGTGAGATGACCGGCTTCGAGCTTGGCCAGCGCGTGGAGCATCCCAAGTTCGGCGCCGGCGTGGTGCTCAACGCCGAAGGGCAGGGCAGTGGCGCCCGGGTGCAGGTCAATTTCGAAGCCGTCGGGGCCAAGTGGCTGGTGGTCGCCTATGCCAACCTCAGCCCGGCATAGATTCGGCATGCAGGCGCTCTACTGGCAGACCGTTCAATGCCCCTACTGCGGTGAATCCATCGAGGTCCAGGTCGACACCTCGGCCGGCGAGCAGTCCTATATCGAGGACTGTTCGGTCTGTTGCCGCCCGATCGAGCTGCGCCTGGCCTGCTCCGGGGAGCACTGGACCCTGCAGGCGCATCGGGACGACGACTGAATGGGGCTGCCGCTCAGCCTGTACATCCATATCCCTTGGTGCGTGCGCAAATGTCCCTACTGCGACTTCAACTCGCACCAGGCCGATGCGGCCCTGCCCGAAGAGGCGTATGTCGCTGCCCTGCTGAATGACCTCGCGATGCAGGTCGGGGATGCGGCGGGACGTTCGATCGAGACGATCTTCATTGGCGGCGGCACGCCCAGCCTGTTCTCCGGGCGCGCGATCGGCAGGCTTCTCGAGGGGGTCGATCGCCGGCTGCCTCTCGCCCCGGACGCCGAGATCACCCTGGAGGCGAACCCTGGCGCCGCCGAGGCTAGCCACTTCGCTGAATACCGCAAGGCCGGAGTAAATCGTCTCTCGATCGGGGTGCAGAGCCTGGACGATGCCAAGCTCTCCGCATTGGGACGAATACACGACCGCAACGAGGCCCTGGCGGCGGTCGACCTGGCGCGCGCCGCGGGGTTCGACAATCTCAACCTCGACCTGATGTACGGTCTGCCGCGGCAATCCCTGCGTGAGGCGCTCGCCGACCTGGATGCCGTGATCGCTCTGCAATCCGAACACCTCTCCTGGTACCAGCTCACGCTCGAGCCCAACACGCTGTTCCATCGGCGGCCGCCGCCGCTACCGGACGACGATGATATTGGCGACATCATGGATGCCGGGATGGACAGGCTCGCGTCGAGCGGGTTCGAGCGCTACGAAATCTCGGCGTTTGCCCGCCAGGCGCAGCGTGCCCGGCACAACGTCAACTACTGGCAGTTCGGCGATTACCTCGGGATCGGAGCGGGGGCGCACGCCAAGATCACCCTGCCGGACGGCCGTATCGTGCGCCGCATGCGTCCTCGCCACCCAAAGGCCTACATGGAGGAGAATCGGCAGAGGTCCAGCGAACGCGTGCTCACGGGGGAGGAACTTCCGATCGAGTTCATGCTCAATGCCCTGCGGCTGATCGACGGCGTGCCGGCGCATTTTTTTCCGGACCGGACCGGCCTGTCCCTGGACACGATTGCCGGTCAGCTGAGTCAGGCATGCGCGCGCGAACTGCTTGCCCCGCAGGCCGATCACCTGCGGCCCACGCCATTGGGTCTGCGATACCTCAACGAATTGCTGTTGATCTTCGAAACCGCATGATCCTCTCGTAGTCGCCGTTCTTGGCAAGCAATTTGCCCCGATCCTGTAAAACAGCCGACAGATGGCTCGAAGTCGGTTTTTTGCACCGTACTGGGGCGTCTTCTGCTCGGCCTGACCCAGTGTTGTGCCAATCGCCGTTTAGGGAGCCCTAAAAGCCCCTGCCCCGGCCACTCCTGTGAGCAGTGGCCTAAACTGAAACGGGCAGTCGAGGACTGACGGAGGCGCTATGACCGATGCCAGGCACATAGAGGGTCACTACTATCCGCCTTTCCACAATGGCTGGGGAGGTTTTGCGGAAGAGCTTTTTCATTACACCTCGCGCTATTTTTTTGCCACAGAGGCCTTTTTGCGCAACCTGGTGAGCGACCGGAGCTTCTCGATGGTCGGCTACAAGGCGAACCACCTGAACGAGCTGCAGCGCGAGCTGATGGCCTGGCAGCTGGCCGACAGCCCCGAGTTGGAGCGCGGCCTCGCTATCGTGCGCATTGTCGAGACGGTCAAAATGGGAGGCGCGGAGGTCGACGAAGTGCTGCTGGCGGCCTGTCGCGAAAGGGCTCCGCGGCCGGAGGGCGAAGGCATCGTGCAACGCGCACATGGCAGGAGCGAGCGGCGCGATGGCCAGCAGCCGTTGGATTTGTTCCTGAATCTGGCGGAACGCCTGCAGATGCCGGTGGCGGTAAAGGATCACCATGTCGAGGTCTCGCTCCAGGAACTCGCGCGTCACCTGGATTGCGGCAACCCGGCATTGCGCAGCAACCTTCAGGAAGCGGTTGTGTTTCTCCACGAGGCCGGTTTGGTGCTGCGCAACCACCCCCACCTGACCCACTCCGAGGCGCATTCGATCGCGGATGGGGATGCGGTCTAGGCTCTCTGACAACGGGTCCTTTCCGGCCGGTGTCGCCCCCGCTGCTGGCTTGTGTCAGCGCGCCAACAGCCAGGCGCCGCTGGCGAGTAGCACGATCATGATCAGATTGATTCGCACACCCACCCGGATCATCTCGCGTTGTGGAACGAATCCTGTGCCGTAGACGATCGCGTTGGGCGGTGTCGCCACCGGCAACATGAAGGCGCACGAGGCGCCGATCGCGATCAGCATCGATATCAGCACCGGGGGCAGGTCCATGCTGGCACACACGGACAGGAAAACAGGAATCAGCAGCGCGCTGCTGGCGGTGTTGCTGGTGAACTCGGTCAGCATCACGACCAGAGCGCTGATGGCCAGCAGCAATAGCAGCAGGGGCGCCTCGCCGAACAACTCGGCGACCGACTCGGCCAGGAACAGGCTGACCCCGGTGGATTGCATCATCGCGGAAAGGGTCAGGCCACCGCCGAACAACAACAGCACGCCCCAGTCGGCGGTCTCCTGTATGTCACGCCAGTGCGCCAGGCGAAGGACCGCGATCAGAATGATCGCCAGGATCGCCACCAGCGAGTCGAAACCCTTTTCGATGCCCAGCAAAGGAGCCAGCGCCTGGCTCGACAACCACAGAAGCACGCTCAGTCCGAAAACCGCGAGGGTCAGTATCTGCTGTGTGCTCAGGGATGTGGGTTGATCCCCCGCTTCGGCAAATACCGGGAGGTCCGGTTTGAACGTCACCCAAAGAAGCAGAAGCACCAATGGCAGCCCGACGAGCACCACCGGGATGCCAATCCTCGACCAGTCAGCGAAGCTGATCCCGGCGTTGGCCGCGGCTATTGCGTTCGGTGGGCTGCCCACGAGTGTCCCGATGCCGCCGATGTTGGCGGCATAAGCGACGCCGAGGAGCAGGAACCAGTAGCTGCGGGGATTATCCTCGTAGCGGGTGTTGCAGAGCATCCCGAGGGCCAGGGGCATCATCATCGCCGTGGTGGCGGTGTTCGAGATCCACATTGAGAGGAGCGCGGTGACCCCGAACATCAGCGTCACCGCGCGGCGCGCGTTGCCACCCGCGAGTCGTAGCAGCCGCGCCGCAATGAGCCGGTCCAGTTTCTGCCGCTGCATCACCGCCGCGAGGGCGAATCCACCGAGGAACAGGAACACGATCGGATTGGCGAACTCGCCGAAGGCCTGCGCCGGCTCGAACACCCCGCTGATTGTCGTCAGCAGCGGCACCAGCAGGGCAACAATGGTGATGTGGAAGGCCTCGGTCAGCCACAACAGGGCAATCAGGGTAAAAATGCCCAGACCGATACGCAACGCGGGGGCGCCCTCGAAGAACAGGTAAATCGCGGTCGCGCACGCCAGCGAACCGCCGAGTTTCAGGTAGGTGTTAACGACCATGCCCGCCTTTGCCCGGGTTTTTTGCGGAACCTCTCAGGAACGGCATCCCCAGTCGGTGGTGACTCCAGGTCGATAAAAAAGGGCAGCTTTTCAGCTGCCCTCGGGCGGCGGGTGTGCCGGTGGGCGTCAATTGCCAAAGTCCTGCATGAACGGATTCCCGCTCACGCGCTGGATCCGGATGTAACCCCGCTTGACCGCATCGTGGCAGCTGTTACAGCCATTCACCAGCTTGCTGAACTGGACGTCCGCCTCATCGAGCTGCTGCGCCTTGACCAGGTCTTCGAACTTCTCGAATTCGGGCACCAGGAGATGCTCGATCAGGACCTTGATGTCGTACTCCTTGAAGCGCCCGATCTCCTTGACGGCTCCAATGGTTTCCTCGATCTCGTGGGTGTAGAAGTACACCAGCTCAGGATTGCGCGCATCCAGCGACAGCGCTGTCTTGTGCATGTAGGTCTGCATGTTCCCCATGTGGGTGACCAGGTTGCCTTCCTCGGCAGAGGTCGTCCCGAGGGAAAAGGTCATAAGGGAAAAAAGGGCTGCTTTGGCCAGGCGTGCATTCATTTCCTTACCGCTCCATGTTTCGCTGGGTTATTGGTCAGCATGTGCTTGCTCGGGCATTCTACGGTGAAGCATTGGGAACCGGGTAATGGGATCGTTTTGCTCGTTTTGTATGCGCAGGGCTGCTGCCACCGTTCCGCCCCGGGCCGCGCAGGCGCACAAGCCTGCGAGGATTGTTATTCTCGGTCGATCTGCATTTTTCTCCAAACCTTACATTGGGAATTACCATGTCCGGGTACCGGCCGATCAGCTGCGGGGCATATGACGAACTGGAGGTGATCGCAATGCACCGCACCCCGGTCTTGCTGCTTTGTCGCGATGACGACCAGGCCAGCAGGGAGATCGAAGGCCGGGTTGTGGATACAGAGGTCAGGGATGGCGCTGAGTACCTGGTGTTGATCTCACAGGGGCAGCGACTCCCGATGCGCCTCGACCGCATCATGGAGATGCGCGATGCAAGCGGTTCCATGATCTGGCGTCAGGAAACCGACGCGCAGCCAAAATAGACGGTAACCATATGAATAATAAATAAAAATGTGGGGAAGCCCGGTCCCGAAAAGAGCCATTTAATTCCGCGAGACAGGCGAATTCTGCTGTGCTAGCTTGCCCTCAAGACGGTACTTTTCGGAGCATGGCCTGCTGCACGGATTGCGCTCGCGAGGGTGACCGGCAGCATCTCCCGGAGGGCGAAGAGGATGCGAGAGATCAGGATTGGCGACAAGACCTTTGATGAATGGGCGGAGCTGGCGAATAGCGACCCTGGCGCGTTCGAGAAGATGCGGCTTGCCGCGATCGATCGCTGCATCCAGGATCTTCCCGTCTCACAGCAGCAAAGAATGCGCCGCCTGCAGTGGCGCATCGAGCAGGAACGCCGCATGGCCCGCACGCCGATGAACGCCTGCCTGCGGATCTCGCGCATGATGTGGGACACCGTCCTGGGGAACGCCGGCCTGCAGAAGCGCCTGGCCGAACTCGGCGGAATGGCTCCGGGCGGAGCGGCGATGGATCCGGTGTCCCGGCCGGCGTTGACCAAGGCGGATGTCCTGGAGTTCTCCCGGTCCTCCGAATAGCGCCGCGCAGCGCGCTTGCAAATGGCCCGACCTTGCTGTAAATTCCGCGTCCTTTCGCTCCGCCCGCTCAGCCGAGGCGGCGGAACCTGACCAAATTCAGACTTGGCCCCATGGCCGGAGATGGACATGAAAGCGGACATTCATCCTAACTATCACGATGTAAAAGTTTCCTGCAGCTGCGGAAACACCTTCGAAACCCGTTCGACCTACGACAACAACGAGCTGAGTGTCGAGGTTTGCTCCGCCTGTCACCCGTTCTACACCGGGCAGCAGAAGATCATGGACACGGCGGGTCGCGTGGACAAGTTCAACAAGCGTTTCCGCCGCTGAGGCTCGCCCGCCTCTGCGAGGCCGGGCCAAGCCAATCCCAATTTGAAACGGAAGGCGCCAACTGGCGCCTTCTGGCATTCCGGGTCAGCCCCGAACAGTAACGCACACGGAGCGATGCCATGAGCGAAGGCGATGCGAGAGAAGACGTTGATTTCGAGATCAACCAGGCGGCCCTGGAATACCATGCGAAACCCCGCCCCGGAAAAATCTCGGTCGAGGTAAGCAAGCCTGCCGAGACCTCGCGGGACCTCTCCCTGGCCTACACGCCCGGCGTCGCAGAACCGGTACGCCGGATCGCCGCCAACCCCGACGACGCCTATCGCTATACCGCCAAGGGCAATCTGGTGGCCGTGATCACCGATGGCAGCGCCGTGCTCGGTCTCGGCAGGGTGGGCTCGCTCGCGGGCAAGCCGGTGATGGAGGGAAAGGGCGTCCTGTTCAAGCACTTTGCCGACATCGACGTGTTCGATATCGAGGTGGACGCCGATACCCCCCAGGAGTTCATGGACGTGGTGCGGCGTATTGCACCGACCTTCGGCGGCATCAATCTCGAGGATATCGCGGCCCCGCACTGTTTCGAGATCGAGCAGGCGTTGATCGAGCAGCTGGACATCCCGGTTTTCCACGATGATCAGCACGGGACCGCCATCATCATCGCGGCCGGTTTGCTGAACGCGCTCGAGTTGCAGGAAAAGAGCCTGGAGGACGCGCAGATCGTGATCCTCGGCGCCGGTGCCGCCGGCATTGCCTCAGCGCGACTGCTGATCGCGATGGGCGCGCACCGCAACAATATCCTGATGATCGACCGCAAGGGCGTGATCCACGTCGGGCGCGAAGACCTCAACCCCTACAAGTTCGGTGTCGCCGCGGAGACCGACAAGCGCACCCTCGAGGATGCAATGGCGGGTGCGGACGTTTTCATCGGGGTATCTGGGCCGGACCTGATCACCAAGGGCATGCTCGCATCCATGGCGCCCAAGCCGGTGGTGTTCGCCCTGTCCAACCCGGTGCCGGAGATCCGCCCCGAAGTCGCGCAAGGCGTGCGTGACGACCTCATCATGGCGACCGGTCGTTCTGATTACCCGAACCAGGTCAACAACGTGCTGGGTTTCCCGTTCATCTTCCGTGGTGCCCTGGACGTGCGCGCCAGACGCATCAACGAGGCGATGCAGATCGCTGCGGCGCATGCACTCAAAGAGCTCACCCATGAGCCGGTGCCGGAACGCGTGCTGGCCGCCTATGGCGTCGAGTCGCTCCAGTTCGGGCCGGACTACATCCTGCCCAAGCCGCTCGATCCGCGCCTGCGCAAGGTGGTGCCCCCCGCCGTGGCGCGTGCGGCAATCCAAAGCGGTGTGGCGCGCGGCGACTGGCCGGCGCATTACCCTCCGATCTGAAGGGCCGCCGACAGGGTTCACCCCCATACCCCTTTGCCGAAGCGCTGCTAACTTAAGCAGAAAAACCGGATAGATTTCGGGTTCACGCGGTGAAGGGGTTGAGAGATGCAGAAGGTCGCCATCATCGGTGCAGGTCGGGTAGGCGAGACGGCCGCGCAGATACTCGCGGAGCAGGAGACCTCGCGCGAAGTGGTTCTGATCGATATCCGGGAGGACGCCCCCCAGGGGGTCGCTCTGGACATCGCCCAGATGGCCCCTTTTTTCCATTTCGACACCCGTGTGACCGGCAGCAATGACCCCTCCGCCATGGCGGGCGCCGAAGTGGTCGTGGTCACCGCGGGGGTGGCGCGCAAACCGGGCATGTCGCGTTCGGATGTGCTCGAGGTCAACGTCGGGGTGATCGACGGGGTGGTGGACGACATCCTGCAGTATGCGCCCGACGCCATCGTCATCATGGTCACCAACCCCGTCGACGTGCTCACCTACCGGGCTTGGCAACGCACGGGCTGGCCGCGTGAGCGGGTGCTCGGACAGGCGGGCGTCCTGGATGCCTCGCGCATGGCGGCCTTCATCGCGATGGAAACCGGTTTTTCGTCACGCGATATCACCACCATCGTGCTTGGCGGCCACGGCGATTCCATGGTCCCGGTGGCGCGCTTCTGCACCATCAACGGTCTGCCGGTCAGCCAGTTCATCGACGATCAGCGCATGGCCGAGATCGTGCAGCGGACCCGGGATGGCGGCGCAGAGATCCTGGCACTGCGCAAGAATTCGAGTGCCTACATTGCGCCGGGTGCTTCGATTGCCGCGATGGTCGATGCGATCAGTCGTCACCGCAATCGGCTGCTTCCCTGCGTGGCCTTGCTCAATGGCGAGTACGGGCAGCGGGATGTCGCCATGGGGGTTCCCTGCGTCCTCAGTCGCGCCGGCCTGCGGCGGGTGATCGAGCTTGATCTCAATGACGTCGAGGCGGCGGCATTCAGGGCCTCTGCGGGAGGGGTGCTGGAGGATATCGCGCGTTTGCCGGCTGTCCCGGCCGACCGCACTGGCTGAATGGTGCCTGTGATAGTCTGCGACGAACCAAACGGATGATGCCGAGGGGGATACGTGTCCGATAAAAAAGCGTTTCTCGAATGCGATGGCTGCGAGGGGAAGATCGAGCTGGCGGTCCACTCCGGTTCCGTCGGCCCCGACAGCGTGGATATCACCAGGCTGTACGCAGAAGCCGGCCTGTTCACCTTTGACCCCGGTTTCCTGTCCACCGCGAGTTGCAGCAGCGCGATAACCTACATCGACGGCGACAAGGGGATCCTGCGTTACCGCGGCTACCCGATCGAGCAGCTGGCCGCCAAATCGACATTCCTCGAGGTTGCGCACCTGTTGATGTACGGTGAGCTGCCAAAGGTGGACCAGCTGGATGAATTCACCGACATGGTCATGCACCACACCATGATCAACCAGTCGCTGCAGCGTTTCTTCCAGGGCTTCCACTACGACGCCCATCCGATGGCAATGATGGTGGGCGTGGTCGGGTCCCTATCGGGCTTCTATCATGACTCGATCAACATGCGCGACGATGCCCACCGTCATCTTGCTGCATTCCGACTGATCGCCAAGATGCCGACCATTGCGGCGGCGGCCTACAAGCATAATGTGGGCGAGCCCGTGGTCTACCCGCGCAACGACCTCAGCTACGTCGGCAATCTACTGCGCATGATGTTCAGTCGTCCGTGCGAGGAATACATCGTCGACCCGTTGGCGGAGCGGGCCATGGACCTGCTGTTCATCCTGCATGCGGATCACGAGCAGAACGCCTCGACCTCCTCGGTACGCCTGGTCGGGAGCTCCGGGGCCAACCCGTTCGCCTGTATCGCGGCCGGGGTCGCGTCGCTTTGGGGGCCGGCGCACGGCGGCGCCAACGAGGCGGTTCTGGACATGCTCGAGGAGATCGGCGACGCCAGCCAGATCGACAAGTACATCGACAAGGCGAAGGACAGGAACGACCCCTTCCGCCTGATGGGCTTCGGTCACCGCGTCTACAAGAACTACGATCCACGCGCCAAGATCATCCGCGAGGTCTGCCTCCAGGTCCTGGAAAAACTGGCGGACAGTAATAATCCGCTGTTCGAACTGGCCCGCCGCCTGGAAGAGCGCGCCCTGCACGACGACTACTTCCTGGAGCGGGGCCTCTATCCCAACGTCGATTTCTATTCCGGCATCATCTACCGCGCGCTCGGCATCCCCGAGAGCATGTTTACCGTGATGTTTGCGATCGCGCGCACCGCTGGCTGGGTCAGTCACTGGCTGGAGATGCTGGACGACCCCAAGCACCGCATCGGCCGGCCGCGTCAGTTGTACGTGGGTGCCGACCGCAGAGACTACCTGCCCATCGACCAGCGCGCCTGAGAATCCGGCGGGAACAGCCTTTCAGAAAAGATCGAGCGGCTGGGTCGCACTCCCTGGGGCCAGGCTTGGGATGGCTACCCCGTTGGGGGTTGACGGCGGAAGCGGTTCGGTTCCTTCCTGGAACACCTCGAGGATGGCGTTTTGGTCGCCTGCGGATGCCGCCTGTCCGGTATCAGGATTGATCCTCGCAGTGACCATGCCTTCGGGCATCTCGGGTGAAACATCCGGCGTGTCCTTCAGCACGACCCGCATGTAATCGATCCACGCCGGCAGGGCGGCCTTGCCGCCGACCTCGCCGCGACCGAGTTTGCTGTTGTCATCGAAGCCGACCCAGACATTCGTCACCACCGACTGGTTGAAGCCGTTGAACCAGGCGTCGCGCTGGTCATTGGTGGTGCCGGTCTTGCCGGCGATATCGTCGCGCCTGAGTACCTTTGCCCTGACGGCGGTGCCCCGTTGCACGACGTCCTGCAACATCGAGTACACGAGGTAACGGTTGTGTGGGCTGATGATGCGCGCTGCCTGACCCTCTGCACCCGGCAGGGGCAGGCTATCGTTCTCCCGGTCATAGGGACAGTCGGGGCAGGCAGACAGCGGCTGGGCCTGGAAGACATTCTCCCCGTTCTGGTCGATACGCTCGATCAGGTAGGGCTCGACCAGGAAGCCGCCATTGGCGAGAGCGGCATAGGCGCGCGCCATCTGCTGCGGGGTGACGTTCGCGCTGCCGAGTGCGAGCGAGAGGTTGTGCGGCAGACTGTCCGGATCGAATCCAAAACGGCCCGCATACTCCAGGACCGTCTCGATGCCGATGTTACGCAGCAGGCGAATCGACACCAGATTGCGCGATTTGGTCAGCGCGTAGCGCAGGCGGGTGGGACCGAAAAACTTCCCGGAGTAGTTCTCCGGTCGCCAGGCGCCTTCCAGGCTTGGATCGTCGAACACCACCGGGGCATCATTGATCAGGCTGGCGACGGTAAATCCGTTTTCCAGTGCAGCCGAGTAAATGATGGGCTTGAAGCCCGAGCCGGGCTGGCGCAAGGCCTGGGTGGCGCGGTTGAACTTGCTGCTGAAAAAATCGTAGCCGCCAACCAGGGCCAGGGTTGCCCCATCCTGTGCCCGCAGTGAGACCAGGGCGCCGGAGACGCGCGGCATCTGGCTGAGGTGCCAGAAGGGTTCGCCTTTCGCCGCCTGGGCGCGCCGCAGGTAAACCACGTCTCCGCGCGCCAGGACATCCGCGGCCTGTTTGGGTGTGGCGCCGCGTCGGTCGCTGCTGATGTAGGGTCTCGCCCAGGCCAGGCCCTCCCAGTCGAGAGAGACTGTGCCGTTCCCGCCGAGGTAGGCGGTTGCGGTCTTGCCTTCGGTGGCCAGCACCAGTGCAGGCAGGAGTTCCCCCGCGGTCGGATAGGCATCCAGCAGAGAGTCCCACTCTGCCGCATCGGCCGGGACCTCCACCTGATCGAGCGGCCCGCGGTAGCCATGCCGCTCGGTATAGTCGCGCAGCGCGGTTCGCAGGGCCCGGTTCGCTGCATCCTGGGCGTTGGCGGATACCGTCGTGCGGACCTCCAGTCCGCTGGTATAGGCATCGTCGCCATAGCGCGAGACGATCTCGCTGCGAACCATCTCTGCGACGTAGGGGGCCTCGACCTCGATGTCCGGCGCGTAACGTTTCGCCGTGACCGGCGCGGCGGTGGCCGCGGCGTGCTCCCCGGGAGTGATGTACTCGAGATCCAGCATTCGCCCAAGGACGTAGTTCCTGCGCGCCAAGGCGCGGGGCGGGTTGGACACCGGGTTGTAAGCCGAGGGCGCCTTCGGCAGGCCGGCGATCATGGCGATTTCCGGCAGATCCAGTTCCGCCAGCGTCTTACCGTAATAGACGCGCGCGGCCGCGCCGACCCCGTAGGCCCGGTGGCCGAGGTAGATCTTGTTGACGTAGAGTTCCAGGATCTCCTGTTTGCTCAGCTTCTGCTCGATATCCAGGGCGAGAAAGATCTCGTATAGCTTGCGCAGGTAGGTTTTCTTGCGCGTAAGATAGAAATTCCGCGCGACCTGCATGGTGATGGTGCTGCCACCCTGTTTGCGCTTGCCCGTCAGCAGCAGGGTGATGCCGGCACGCGCCAGGCCGCGGATATCGACCCCGGGATGGGAAAAGAAGGCCGAGTCCTCGGCCGCGGTGAATGCCTGCACCATACGCGCTGGCAGTTCGCCAAAAGTGACCGGGGAGCGTCTTTTCTCGCCGAACTCGGCGATCAAAAGGCCTTCGCTGCTAAATATCCGGAGTGGAACCTGCAGCTGGATCCGCCGCAGTTCCTCTATGTCCGGCAGGTTCGGCTTGATGTACAAATAGGCGCCGACCGCGCTGATGGCGGCGACCAGCGCACCTGCGAGGGCCAGAAAGAGGCCGAATTTGAACAGTTTTCTCAACCAGGCCATAGGCTCGTTACTAATGCGTTGGTCGACAGGAGCATCGACCGGGAGACATGGGGGCGGATAGTAGCACTGCGTCGGTGCGGCTATTGCGGAGCGCCCGTGCCGCGGGTGTTACCGGGTCACGACGCTTTTTCCTCGGTTAGGGAGCCTCTGAGAAAGTCTGGGCCGAAAAGATTGACGATCAGAATTCGGCAGTTCGAGGCGCAAATCGCACGTAATAGCGAGCTATTGCGAAGATTTGCAACGAAGAAATGACGGATTCTGGCGTCACAGATTGAGGCTCATGACTTTTTCAGAGGTTCCTTAGGCAAAAAAAGCACCTGCGTGCGGTCCGAAGCCCTTTCCCGACCGGGCCTAAACATGGCTTGTTTCACAAAAAAACCGCTTCGACTTTATACTTAGCAGGAATTATTAAAGAAAATCCTAAATGACCCGCTAAAATGCTACCCGCACGATCCCGGTAAGCAGAGCAAAAGGACGCTGGAATTTTAATCTGATGGGCCTCTTTTCCAGAAAAACACCCGCGATGTTGGGCCTCGATATCAGCTCCACCGCGGTGAAGCTGTTGGAACTCAGTCAGCACTCCGGACGGGGTGGTCTGCGTTACCGCGTAGAAAGTTACGCCGTCGAACCGCTGCCACCGAATGCCGTGGTCGAGAAGAACGTCGCCAACATCGAGGCGGTCGGCGAGAGTGTGCGCAAGGTCATCAAGAGGGCCGGAACCCGCACCAAGCACGCCTCGGTCGCGGTATCCGGTTCGGCGGTCATTACCAAGGTGATCTCACTGCCGGCTTCACTCTCGGAGCGCGAGATGGAGGCACAGATCGAACTGGAGGCGGATCAGTACATCCCGTATCCCCTCGACGAGGTCAACCTCGATTTTCAGGTACTCGGCCCTTCCGGTAAGAATGCCGAGCTGGTGGATGTGCTCCTGGCGGCCTCACGCAGCGAGAACGTCGATGACAGGGTGGCGGCACTGGAGATTGCCGGGCTCACTTGCGAATTGGTCGACATCGAGGCCTACGCGATGGAGCGCGCCTGCTCGCAGCTGTCCGAACAGTGGCCGAACAATGGCGAGGGCATTGTCGTGGCGGTGGCCGATATAGGCGCCACCACCACGACGATGGATGTTCTCTACGACAACAGTGTCATCTACACCCGGGAGCAGAACTTCGGGGGACGCCAGTTGACCGAAGAGATCCAGCGGCGCTACGGCCTGTCGATGGAGGAGGCCGGCATGGCCAAGCGCCAGGGGGGTCTGCCGGACAACTACGTGCCGGAAGTGCTGGACCCCTTCCGCGAGGCCATGGTCCAGCAGGTCAACCGGTCCATCCAGTTTTTCTATTCCTCGAGTAACTACAACAACGTCGATCTGGTGGTCCTGGCGGGTGGCTGTGCCGCGGTGTCCGGGATCGACGATCTGGTTCAGGAGCGCCTCGGTATTGAAACCATGATCGCGAATCCTCTGGCGAACATGTCGGTCGGGCCCAAGGTCAAGCCACAGGCGCTCAGCAACGATGCCCCGGCAATGATGATTGCCTGTGGTCTCGCTCTGAGAAGTTTCAACTGAGGGAGGCTTGGGATCATGATCAATATCAACCTCCTCCCCTGGCGAGAAAAGCTCAGGGCGCAGCGCCGTCGCGAATTCGGTTTCATGGTGCTGCTCGCCGGCGTTCTCAGCGCCGTGGGTGTGCTGGCATGGTTCCAATACAACGCCTCGCTGATCGAATACCAGAACCAGCGCAATGAATTCCTGCGTGGGGAGATTGCGAGAGTCAACAACCAGATCCGCGAGATTCGCGAACTGGAGAAGGTTCGCAATCAGCTCATAGCCCGCATGAAGGTGGTCACCAGTCTGCAGAGCCAAAGGCCCCTGGTAGTGCATCTGTTCGACGAACTTATAACCACCCTGCCGGAAGGTGTTTTTCTCAGTTCGATGGTTCAGCGTGGTCAGACCATCACGGTGCAGGGGCGAGCGGAGTCCAATGCCAGGGTCTCCGCCTACATGCGTAACATCGAGGCCAGCCCCTGGCTGACTCAGCCGAACCTGCGCATCATCGAACAGAGAGGGGACAGGGATTCCTCGCCGAGCTTCTCCCTGACCATGAAGCAGGTGGTGCCGAAGGCGGAGGAGGACCTATGACGCTCGACGAGCTCAATGACCTGGATTTCAACAACATCGGTGACTGGCCGGCGCTGGTCAAGTCGATCGTGGTCCTGTTGTTGTGCGTACTCATCGCAGTGGGTGGTTATTACCTGCTTATCGAAGAGCAGTACACCAGCCTGGAGTCGGCCGAGAGGGTCGAGCGGGACTTGCGCGGTGAGTTCGAAACCAAGCAGGCTAAGGCAGCCAATCTCGAGGCCTACCGGGCGCAGCTTGCTGAGATGGAGGAAACCTTCGGTGCGATGTTGCGCCAGCTCCCCAACAAGACGGAGGTCGCCGCCTTGTTGGTGGACGTGTCCCAGACCGGTCTTGCCTCCGGGCTGGAGTTCGAGCTGTTTCAGCCGCAGGGCGAGCAGCCGAAAGAGTTCTACGCCGAGTTGCCGATCCGCTTGCGGGTCAAGGGTCAGTACCACGAGTTCGGCGATTTTGTCAGCGGGCTGTCGTCCCTGCCGCGTATCGTGACCATCTTCGACGTGTCGATCTCCGGCGCTCGTGGGGGCGGTAGTGCCAAACCCGGTGGTGAGACCCTGACGATGACGGCGACGGCAAAGACCTATCGCTACCTGGATGAGGAAGGCGGATGATGCGTTGGCTACCTGTCGCGGCGCTGGTCGTATTCCTGAGTGGCTGCGCCGGCAAAGACATGACTGACCTGCAGGCTTACGTTGAGGAGGTCAAGGCGCGCCCCCCGAGTGGGATCAGCCCACCGCCCGAGCCAGTCGAGGTCGAGACCTATCTGTACGTGTCGGGCGACCGGCGTCCGCCCTTCACCCCTGACACCGAGGGAGAGGAGCAGGTCCAGACGGAGGTCGCTTCCGGGATACAGCCGGACTTCAATCGGCGCAAGGAGGAGCTCGAGTTCTTCCCGCTCGACAGCTTGCGCATGGTCGGCACTCTGGAACAGGAAGATCAGACCTGGGCCCTGGTCAAGACGCGTGAGGGCACGATCCACCGGGTTACTGCGGGCAATCACATGGGCCGAAACTACGGCCGCATCGTCGAGATCACCGAGGAACGGATCAAGCTGGTCGAAATGCTCAAGATCGGCGTCGGCTATCAGGAACAAGAGGCGGAAGTCGCCCTCGCGGTTGGCGAGTAAGTTAGGAGAGTTTCATGTCATCCCTCAAGTTAGTTAAAAACCGATTGCTGGCCTGGCTGGCGGTCGCCATGATGACCGGCTCGCCTGCGCTCTGGGCCAACGAGTTGACCGACATCGGTTTCTCCACGCTGCCAGGCAACCGGGTCCAGATCAGCCTGACCCTGGCAGAGGGTGTGCAAAACCCGGCTTCCTTCGCCACTGACAACCCCGCGCGCATAGCGATCGACCTGCCCGGGACCACCAGCGCCGTGAAACGCAAAGTCACCCCGATCGGGGTCGGCGTCGCGCGCAGCGTGGCCGCGATAGAGGCCTCTGACCGCACCCGCGTGGTCATCAACCTGCTCGAGAGTGTCCCTTACGAAATCCGTACCGAAGGCCGGCAGTTGCTGGTCGATATCGGGGGCGCTGAGGGTGCGTCCCAAATGGCCGCAGGCAAGCCCGGGGCGGCGTCTTCTTCGGCGCGCCCGGTGGCAAGCTCCCACCAGGTTGCGAACATCGACTTCCGCCGCGGCCCTGCCGATGAGGGCCGGGTGGAGATCGATCTGAGCGATCCCTCGGTGGTCGTGGACATGCGTCAGGAGGGCGGCAAAATCATCCTGGAACTGCTCGACACCGGATTGCCCCCCGCCCTGGCGCGCACCCTGGACGTGACTGACTTTGCGACGCCCGTGAGGGAGATAGTGACCCGGCCCGACGGCGGCAATACGCGCATGGAGATTGCCACCCAGGGCGATTTCGAGCACCTCGCCTACCAGACGGACAACACCTACACGGTGGAGTTTCGCGCCCTGAGCCGGGTCGAGATAGAGAGGAAGCGTCTGGAACAAGAGGTTTACGAAGGGGAGCGCCTGTCGCTCAACTTTCAGGACATCGAAGTCCGTTCGGTGCTTCAGATTCTGGGCGATTTTACCGGCCTGAACATGGTGATCAGCGACACCGTCGGAGGAAGTATTACGCTTCGCTTGAAAAACGTCCCCTGGGACCAGGCGATGGACATCATTCTCAAGACGCGGGGCTTGTCCAAGCGCCAGACCGATAACGTGATACTGATTGCACCGACCGAGGAGATTGCGGCACGGGAAAAACTTGAGCTGGAATCACGGCAGCAGATCGAAACCCTCGCGCCATTACGCTCAGAACTCATCCAGATCAACTACGCAAAAGCGGCTGATCTCGCTGCGCTCATGAAGAGTGGAGAGAACCGTCTGCTGACCGAGCGAGGTAATGTCACGGTCGATGACCGCACCAACTCTCTGCTGATTCAGGACACAGCGGCGAAGCTCGGTGAGATTCGAGAGTTGATCGGGAAGCTTGATATCCCGGTGCGGCAGGTGTTGATCGAGTCGCGCGTCGTCCTGGCGAATAATGACTTTTCCAGGGATCTGGGTGTCAAGTTGGGTATGGCCGCGACGGATCAGAACGTTGGAACGACCAACAACCAGTTTCTGGTTGGCGGCAACGTGCTGGACAATGATGTGCCGGGCACCGGGGCGATTACGGCTGACAACCTGTTGGTGAATCTTCCGTCGATCGGTCGAGGCCCCAGTGCGAGTGGCGCAGTACTCAACTTTGTGTTGGGCAAGATCGGGTCACACTTGCTGGCGCTCGAAATAGACGCGATGCAACAGGAAGGCAGAGGCGAGGTGATATCCAGCCCCAGGATCATCACCTCCGACCAGAACACGGCCATCATAAGGACGGGTAAGGAAGTCCCGTACACGGTGAGATCTGCTGATGGGACACCCACCACCGAGCTTATCGAAGCACTGTTGAAGCTCGAGGTCACTCCACAAATAACCCCGGACGACAGAATCATCATGGACCTGGTCGTGCAGAAAGACGAGCCTGATTTCGCCAACCGGGATCCCATAACCGGTGCCATCCCGCTCGACAGGCGTGAAGCCAAGACAAACGTTTTGGTGGACAATGGTGAGACAGTGGTCCTAGGGGGTGTGTTCGAACGGAGTAAAGGGACGAGCATTGGCAGGGTGCCTTTCTTTGGTGATCTTCCCTATGTTGGCTGGGCCTTCAAGCGAGAGCAGACCGAGGACAGTAACAGCGAACTACTGATCTTCGTCACCCCGCGCATCCTGAAAGACTCTCTCACCCTGCGCTGAAATGAACTGACCCCGGCCAGGCGTGCCATTGGCCCGCCTGGCCGTTTTGTTTTTGGATTAACCTTACATAATGGCCAAACCAACTCGCATTTTTCTGATCGGCCCGATGGGTGCCGGCAAGACCACCATCGGGCGCCAGCTGGCGAACCAGCTGGGCCTGGAATTCATCGACAGCGACCAGGAGATCCAGGCGCGCACCGGGGTCGATATTCCGACCATATTCGAGTACGAAGGCGAGGAAGGGTTTCGCGATCGGGAGGAAGTCGTCATCGACGATCTCACCCAGATCGAGCAACGGGTACTGGCCACGGGCGGTGGCGCGGTGGTGCGCCCCGCCAACCGGCAAAACCTGTCGGCGCGCGGTATCGTCGTTTATCTGGAGTGCTCGCCTGAGCAGCAGTACGAGCGAACCTACCGCGACCGCAAGCGCCCCCTGATCCAGACAGACGATCCGCTCGCCAGCCTGAAGGAGCTGATGAGCGATCGGGAGCCGCTCTACCGGGAAACCGCGGACTACGTGGTTTCCACCGAGGGGCGTTCGGCCGCGGCCGTTGCGCGCGAGATCCTCGAGCGAATTACCTGAGTATTTTCCTGGCGCCGTCCCTTTAAAGGCGTTATGCGCGCAATCGGCCGGGAACCGAAAGAGGCAACACATGGCGGAACAACGGGTGCTTGAGGTCGATCTGGGAGAACGCTCCTACCCGATCTTCATCGGTGACGGCCTGCTCGGCCGGCCGGAGCTGTTGCAGCCTTACATAGGCGGGCGCCAGGTCATGGTGGTCAGCAACGAGACGGTCGCGCCGCTCTACATGCAGCGGTTGCTGCCCGGGCTGGGCGATTGCCAGGTGGAACAGGTCATCCTGCCGGATGGCGAGCAGTTCAAGACGCTCGAGGTGCTCGATCGCATCTATACCGCCCTGTTGCAGCATCGCTTCGATCGCAGCTGCACCCTGCTGGCGCTCGGTGGCGGAGTGGTGGGCGACATGACGGGCTTCGCCGCCGCCAGTTACCAGCGGGGGGTGAATTTCATCCAGGTGCCGACCACGCTGTTGTCCCAGGTCGACTCCTCGGTGGGCGGCAAGACCGGTGTGAACCATCCCCTGGGCAAGAACATGATTGGGGCTTTCCATCAACCGCGTGTGGTCATCGCGGATACGGACACCCTGGACACCCTGCCCGAACGCGAGCTTTCCGCCGGAATGGCCGAGGTCATAAAGTACGGATTGATCAACGATGCCGAATTCTTCAGCTGGCTGGAGACCCACATCGAGGGACTCATGCAGCGCGACAAGGCCTTGCTCGCGGAGGCCATCGAGCGTTCCTGCGCCGATAAGGCCGCAATCGTTGCAGCGGACGAGAAAGAAGCCGGCCAGCGTGCGCTACTGAACCTGGGCCATACCTTTGGCCACGCCATCGAAACCGGCATGGGCTATGGCCAATGGCTGCACGGCGAAGCGGTTGGCGCCGGCATGGCGATGGCCGCCGAGATGTCCCTGCGCCTCGGTTGGTTGAGCGAGCAGGACCGCCGTCGGGTGGATGAGCTGCTCGAAAAGGCGGGTCTGCCCTGCCGTCCGCCCGAGGATCTCGGTGTGCAGCAATTCCTCGACCTGATGGCGGTCGACAAAAAGGTGCTTGCCGGGCGTTTGCGCCTGGTCCTGCTGCAGGGCATCGGGGCTGCGGTCATTGTGCAGGACTTCCCGCCGGACGCCCTCGAGGCGACCCTGGGCGCATTCCAGGCATGACCGGCAGCGTCTATTTCGAGACCCCGGAGCGGGCTGAGCGTGCCCAGCTGCTGGTCCACCTGATAAACAACGCCGAGACGGTCCTCTATCTGCGCGGCCCGCGTGGCGCCGGCAAGACCCGTTTCATGCAGCAGCTGCTGGCGACCCTGGAGCCGGACTACGAGATCACCTGGCAGAGCGGCGCAGACGGTGCCTCGATAGAGAGTGCCCCCAGCGCGCCGTCTCAGCGGCCACTTGTCAGCGGCGATTCCGAACTGGATCTGCTGATTCAATCCCAGGTCGACCGTCCGACGCTCCGGATCATCGACGATGCGGATACACTCGGCCCGGCAGAGCTGGAGCAGCTCAGATCCTTCGACCCGGCCCGGCAAAGGATCGTCCTGCTCGGGAACGGCGGTCCGACCCTGGGCCTCGGCGATCTGCAGCTGCAGTGTGTGGATCTCCCCGCATTCACCGAGGACCAGAGCCGGGCATTCCTGCGCGCGCAGGCAGGTGGCTCGGAAGGTGTGTTCGATGAAAGCCTGGTTGCCAGCCTGCATCGCGCTTCCGGCGGGCAGCCGGGTCCTCTGCTGGATGCCCTGGCCGGCCTGCCACCACCGAACATGCCAGGGGCCAAAGGGCTGAAGCAGCTGGAGCCGCGGCGTGCATCGCTGAACTGGCGCCTGATTGGAATCGCCGCCTCGCTACTGCTGTTGCTGGTGCTCGTGCTGCTTTTCCAGGATCGCATCAACGCCCTGTTCGCGCCGTCCGGGGATGGAGTGGAGCTGGTCGATGAGGAGCCGGCGATCGACAGCGAGCCTGCATCCGGCGTCGTTGATGCCGCCGGGACCGGGGCCGATCTAGCCGCAGGCGCAGCGATGGACCCGGCCAGCACTGCCCGGCCGGATGAAGACTTCCGGTCGGCGGTGCGAGCGATGCCTCCGGTCGAGTCCGCGCCGGGTTTGGTTGCGGACCCGGCCCCGCCCGAGGACAGGGACGCCGGCCAGGAGGCGCCCAGCGACCCGATCCTGGACGCCGTTATCGATGCCGCGATCCTGGCTGCCGAACAGCCGCCGCAGCCACCGCAGCCACCCGCCGATGGTGAAGGCCCGGCGGCGGGCGCCCCCGTGGAGAAGACCCCGGAGCCCGCGACGCAAGCGACGGTCCCGGAGAAGCGCAAAGCAGCCGGGAAGCCGCCTCCGCCGGAGAAAAAGGTACTCAAGGTGGCCAGAGGCGACACCGGGCTCGGTTGGTTAAGGAGCCGATCGCCCGGCCGTTACACCCTGCAGCTGGTTGGCAGTCGTGACCGGAGCTCCATCGACCGCTTCATCCGCAAGCACGGTATCACCCGGCCTTATGCGGTGTTCGCGCGCGATCTCGGCGGCCAGCCCTGGCACTCCCTGGTTGCCGGCGACTACCCGGACCGGGACAGCGCGTTGGCGGCGCGGCGCAACCTGCCGAAGGCGCTCAGCGGCGTGTGGCCAAGAACATTTGGGTCCATCCAGCAACAGCTCGCGGAGCGGTAAGAATCGCGCGCTACAAGGCCCATTCGGCTCTAGAGTAAGGAGAGATCAAGTGCGCAGTGTTCTGATTACCGGTGGCGCAGGTTTCATCGGTTCGGCGGTCATCCGTCACATCATCCGCAATGAGACCGCCACGGTGGTCAACTTGGACAAGCTCACCTATGCCGGCAACCTGGAGTCGCTCGACGGCGTCGACCAGGACCCACGCTACCATTTCGAGCAGGTCGATATCTGCGATGCCGCCGAGCTGGAACGCGTGTTTGCCGAACACCGCCCGGATGCGATCATGCACCTGGCGGCGGAGTCGCACGTGGACCGCTCCATTGATGGACCGGCCGATTTCATCCAGACCAACATCGTCGGCACCTACAACCTGCTGGAAGCGGCCCGTGCCTACTGGGCTTCGCTGGACGAAGCGGGTCAGGCGGCGTTCCGTTTTCATCACGTTTCCACGGACGAGGTCTACGGTGACCTGGAGGATCCGGAAGAGCTGTTCACCGAGGAGACGCCATACGCACCGAGCTCGCCGTACTCGGCGAGCAAGGCGAGTTCCGATCACCTGGTACGCGCCTGGCGTCGCACCTACGGCATGCCGACGCTGATCACCAACTGTTCCAACAACTACGGTCCCTACCAGTTTCCCGAAAAGCTCATTCCCCTGATGATCCTGAATGCCCTGGAAGGCAAGCCCCTGCCGGTATATGGGGAGGGTCGCCAGGTGCGCGATTGGCTGCACGTCGAGGATCATGCGCGCGCCCTGTGGCAGGTGCTCAACGAGGGCCTGCCCGGAGAGACCTACAACATCGGCGGGCACAACGAGAAACAGAACATCGAGGTGGTGCACGCGCTGTGCGGGCTGCTCGACGAGCTTGCGCCGTCGCAACATTCGCCTTACCGCCAGCTGATCACGCACGTGGCCGATCGCCCGGGACATGATCTGCGCTACGCGATCGACGCGGGCAGGATCCAGCGCGATCTCGGCTGGACTCCCGACGAGACGTTCGAGACGGGCCTGAGAAAGACCGTGCAGTGGTATCTGGACAACTCCGTTTGGTGCCAGCGGGTGCAAGACGGCAGCTACCAGCGCGAACGTCTGGGTGTTGGGGGTGACTGACCGCATGAGTATCCTGTTGCTGGGCGCGAACGGCCAGGTCGGCTGGGAGTTGCAGCGCGCCCTTGCGCCCCTGGGAGCGGTCATCGCGCTCGGTCGCCAGGGGGCAAACGGGCTCTGCGGTGACCTCGCCGATTTGCAGGGACTGCGCCGCACCGTCAGCGAGGTCCGGCCGCGCGTGATCGTCAATGCCGCGGCCTACACCGCGGTCGACCGGGCCGAGGCCGAGCCGGAGCAGGCGCGGGCGATCAACGCGACCGCGCCCGGGGTGCTTGCCGAGGCCGCGCGCGCGCAGGGTGCGCTCCTGGTGCATTACTCGACCGACTATATCTTCGCCGGTGATGGCGAGGTCGCTTGGCGCGAGGACGATCCGGCCGCGCCACTGAACGTCTACGGCCGCACCAAGTGGGAGGGTGAACAGGCCATTCGTCATGCCGCCGGTGACCACCTGATCCTCCGCACCCAGTGGGTCTACGCCGCGCGCGGCAAGAATTTCCTGCACACCATGCTGCGCCTGGCGTCGGAGCGCGAGCGGCTCGAGGTGGTCGATGACCAGTTCGGCGCTCCGACCGGGGCGGAGCTGATCGCCGACGCCAGCGTGCACGCGATCCGCGGTGTCCTGAACGACGCCGACTTGGCCGGCACCTACCACCTCGCCGCAGGCGGCGTTACCACCTGGCATGGCTATGCCCGTTTTCTTATCCAGGCCGCGCGCGAGGCGGGCTGGAGTATCCGCGTACCCGACGAGGCGATCGTGCCGGTCGGCTCGGAAGCCTTCTCCACGCCTGCGAGACGGCCGCACAATTCGCGCCTGGCGCTGGATCGCATCGAGACCGGTTTCGGGCTGCGCATGCCGGACTGGCGCGAGGGCGTCACCCGCACAATCAAGGAGCTGACACCCAAATGAGCCAATACGGCAGCGCGTCGGACACCCGGCGCAAAGGGATCATACTGGCCGGTGGGACCGGCTCGCGGCTGCACCCGATCACCCAGGGGGTATCCAAGCAGCTGCTCCCGATCTACGACAAGCCACTGATCTACTACCCGCTATCGGTGCTGATGCTCACTGGCATCCGTGACGTGCTGATCATCACGACGCCGGAGGACCAGGCCGGATTCCAGCGCCTGCTGGGGGATGGCAGCCAGTTCGGCATCGACCTGCAGTATGCGGTCCAGCCGAGCCCGGATGGCCTGGCGCAGGCCTTTCTGATCGGGGAGTCCTTCATCGGCAACGACCCGGTCTGCCTGGTGCTGGGCGATAACCTGTTCTACGGTCAGGGCTTCACCCGGCTGCTGCGCGATGCCGACCGGCAGGCGGGTGGGGCCACCGTGTTCGGATACGCGGTCAAGGATCCCGAGCGCTTCGGCGTGGTGGAGTTCGACCCCCAGGGGCGGGTGCTCTCGATCGAGGAAAAGCCGAACAACCCCAAGAGTCGCTACGCGGTGACCGGGCTCTACTTCTACGACAACGATGTGATCGATATCGCAAAGGCGGTCAAGCCCTCGGCCCGCGGCGAGCTCGAGATCACCAGCGTCAACCAGGCCTACCTGGAGCGGGGTGATCTGCAGGTGCAGCTGCTCAGCCGCGGTTTTGCCTGGCTGGATACCGGAACCCACGAAAGCCTGCTGGAAGCCTCGCACTTCGTGCAGACGATCGAGGCGCGCCAGCGCTACAAGATCGCCTGCCCGGAGGAGATCGCCTTTGAGAACGGCTGGCTCAATGCGGAACAGTTGTGTGCCCTGGCCGAGCCGTTGAAAAAGAGTGGCTACGGTCGCTACCTGCTCGCCCTGCTGGACGAGGAGCAACAGGCATGAAGGTCTTGCCCAGCAAAATTCCCGACATCCTCGTGATCGAGCCACGGGTGTTTGGCGACGAGCGCGGTTTCTTCTACGAGAGTTGGAACCAGCGTGCGCTGGCCGAGCAGGGCCTGCAGGCCGGGTTTGTCCAGGACAATCACTCACGCTCGCAGCAGGGCGTGCTGCGCGGGCTGCACTACCAGATCCAGCAGCCACAGGGAAAACTGGTGCGCGCCGTGGTCGGTTCGGTTTTCGATGTCGCAGTCGACCTGCGGCGATCCTCTGCCACCTTTGGCCAATGGGTCGGCGTGCAACTCTCGGCCGAGAACAAGCGCATGCTGTGGATTCCGCCGGGTTTCGCGCACGGGTTTTACGTGATGTCGGAGGCGGCGGAGTTTCTGTACAAGACCACCGACTACTGGTACCCGGAGCACGAACGCACTCTCGCCTGGGATGATCCCGCGCTGGGGATCGACTGGCCTCTCCTGGATGACGCCCCCAAACTGTCCGGCAAGGACCGGGAGGGTGCCCCTCTCGCTGACGCCGAATTATTCGACTGAGCCGGCTCGAACCCTTGTTTTCGCGGCCAGGGCCGCTCCCGCCCGATTCTGCTATGCGTGGTCGTGGGAGCGGGCTCGCTGGCGAAGCGTGCTCCCTCAGCGCGAGCTGATGGGGCTGGCCCACATATAAGTAATCCATTATCCTAGCCAGTCCGGGGGCTCCGAGTGCCCCGTGCGCGCAGGGCGAAGACTGGCCCGGCCGCCCCGTCCCCATGGGACCTGGATATTTCTGCCTGGGTTACCTGTTTGGCCCGTTTCAGCATGCGAAGAAGAGGTTGGCGATGAGTTACGACGGTGCCCTGCCGCCCAAAAAAGGGTTGTACGACCCCGCGAACGAGCACGACGCCTGTGGCGTCGGCTTTGTCGCGCACATCAAAGGCGAGAAGAGCCATGCGATTGTTCGCCAGGGCTTGACCATTCTGGAGCGGCTGCATCACCGTGGCGCTGTCGGGGCCGACCCGCGCGCGGGTGACGGCGCCGGCCTGCTGATGCAGATGCCGGACGGCTTCCTCCGGGCAGTTGTCGATTTCGAATTGCCCCCGGAAGGGGAATACGCGGTCGGCATGGTTTTCATGCCGCAGGCGGAAGGCGCCAGGCGCCAGGCCCAGGAAATCATCGCGGATTATGTCGACAGCGAGGGCCAGCAGCTGCTCGGCTGGCGCGATGTGCCGGTGGACAACAGCGGCCTCGGTCACAGTGTGCTTCCCTCCGAGCCGTTTGTGCGCCAGGTGTTCGTCGGGCGTGGTGACAACTGCGCCGATCAGGATGCCTTCGAGCGCAAGCTGTTCGTGATCCGCAAGCAGATCGACAACCGCATCCGCAAGCTTCACCTCGAAGGCCTGGAGGGATTTTATTTCTCCTCCTTTTCGTCCCGCACCCTGGTCTACAAGGGCATGCTGCTGGCCGGTCAGGTCGGGCAGTATTACCTCGACCTTGCTGATGAACGCATGGTGTCGGCGCTGGCGTTGGTCCACCAGCGCTTCTCGACCAACACCTTCCCGACCTGGGACCTGGCGCACCCGTTCCGCATGATCGCGCACAACGGCGAGATCAACACCGTGCGTGGCAACGTCAACTGGATGGCCGCGCGGCGCAGTTCCATGGCATCGGAGATCCTGGGCGACGATCTGGAGAAGATCTGGCCGCTGATCCCGGAAGGCCAATCCGACACCGCCTGTTTCGACAACGCGCTCGAACTGCTGGTCATGGGTGGTTACTCCATGGCGCACGCCATGATGATGCTGATCCCCGAGGCCTGGGCCGGTAATCCGCAGATGGACGCCGAACGGCGCGCCTTCTACGAATACCACGCCGCCCTGATGGAGCCCTGGGATGGTCCCGCCGCGGTGGCGTTCACCGACGGTCGCCAGATTGGTGCGACCCTGGATCGCAACGGCCTGCGCCCGGCGCGTTACCTGATCACCGACGACGACCTGGTGGTCATGGGTTCCGAGATGGGCGTGCTGCAGATTCCCGAGGAAAAGATCGTCAAGAAGTGGCGCCTGCAGCCGGGCAAGATGTTCCTGATCGACATGGAACAGGGGCGCATCATCGACGACGCTGAACTCAAGGCCTCGCTGGCCTCGGCGCGTCCCTACCGGGAGTGGCTCAACCAGGCCCAGATCCGTCTCAACGAACTGCCCGAGGCAATCGGTGTGATGGCCCCGGACGAGGACACCCTGCTGGATCGCCAGCAGGCCTTCGGTTACACCCAGGAAGACATCAAGTTTCTGCTCACGCCGATGCTCATGACCGGCATGGAAGCGGTCGGCTCGATGGGGGCGGACAACCCTCCCGCGGTGCTCTCGAGCAAACCCAAGCACCTCTCGAACTACTTCAAGCAGCTGTTCGCGCAGGTGACCAACCCGCCGATCGACCCGATCCGTGAAGAGATCGTGATGTCGCTGGTTTCGCTGATCGGGCCGCGCCCGAACCTGCTCGACCAGAAGTCGGGCGGCGCGAACATGCGCCTGGAGTGCCGCCAGCCGGTGCTGACCAACGTCGATCTGGAGCGTATCCGAAACCTCGAGGACACCGCTGGCAGCGCGTTCCGCACCTGCACCCTGGACATGACCTATCCCGCCGAAAATGGCGAGCGTGGCATGCGACAGGCGCTGACCGCATTGTGCCGCGCCGCCGAAAAGGCGGTCCACGGCGGCTACAACATCCTGATTCTGTCCGACCGCAAGGTGGATGCGGACCACGTCGCGATCCCGGCCCTGCTGGCCACTTCGGCGGTCCATCATTACCTCATCGACCACGGCCTGCGCACCGAGTCCGGGCTGGTCATCGAGACCGGTGCGGCGCTCGAGGTGCATCACTTCGCTACCCTGGCGGGATACGGCGCCGAGGCAATCAACCCCTATCTCGCATTCGAGACCATCCAGGATCTGCTCCCGGAACTCGATGGCGCGCCGCAATACAAGGAGGCCTGCGGCCGCTACATCAAGGCGGTCGGCAAGGGTCTGTTCAAGGTGATGTCCAAGATGGGCATCTCCACCTACCAGTCCTACTGCGGCGCCCAGATTTTCGATGCGATCGGCCTTTCGACCCAGTTCGTCGAGAAATACTTCGCCGGTACCGCGACCACCATCGAAGGAATTGGTCTGGAGGAGGTGGCGGCCGAGGCCGTGCGCTGGCACCGGAATGCCTTCGGCAACGCCCAGATCTACCGCAAGCACCTGGATGTCGGTGGTGACTATGCCTACCGCATCCGTGGCGAGGACCACATCTGGACGCCAGAGACCATCGCCAAGCTGCAGCACGCCGTGCGCGGCAACGACGCGCGCACCTACGCTGAATATTCGCGTCTGGTGAACGAGCAGAACCAACGTCTGCTTACCCTGCGTGGCCTGATGGACTTCCGCTTCGTGGACAAGCCGGTGCCGCTGGACGAAGTCGAGCCGGCCAGGGAAATCGTGAAGCGCTTCGCCACCGGGGCGATGTCCTTCGGCTCCATTTCCTACGAGGCGCACTCCACCCTGGCGCGCGCCATGAACGCGCTCGGTGGCAAGTCGAATACCGGCGAGGGTGGCGAGGAGCCGGAGCGTTTCATGCCTCTGGAAGACGGCTCCATGAACCCGGAGCGTTCTGCCATCAAGCAGGTGGCCTCGGGCCGTTTCGGCGTCACCACCGAGTACCTGGTCAACTCCGACGACATCCAGATCAAGATGGCGCAGGGCGCGAAGCCGGGCGAGGGTGGTCAGCTGCCGGGGCACAAGGTCAACCAGCAGATCGCGCGGGTGCGTCATTCCACCCCCGGGGTCGGGCTGATTTCGCCGCCACCGCATCACGACATCTACTCGATCGAGGATCTGGCGCAGCTGATCCATGACCTCAAGAACGTCCAGCCCAAGTCGCGCATCAGCGTCAAGCTGGTTTCCGAGGTCGGGGTGGGCACGGTCGCGGCGGGCGTATCCAAGGCGCATGCGGACCACGTCACCATCGCGGGCTATGACGGCGGCACCGGCGCCTCCCCACTGACCTCGATCAAGCATGCCGGGTCGCCCTGGGAGATCGGCCTGGCCGAGACCCACCAGACCCTGGTAATGAACCGTTTGCGCTCGCGTATCGCGGTCCAGGCCGACGGCGGCATGCGTACCGGCCGGGACGTGGTCATAGCGGCCCTGCTGGGTGCGGACGAGATTGGCTTCGCCACGGCGCCGTTGATCGCCGAGGGTTGCATCATGATGCGCAAGTGTCACCTCAACACCTGCCCGGTCGGTGTGGCAACCCAGGATCCGGAATTGCGCAAGCGCTTCACCGGCAAGCCGGAGCACGTGATCAATTACTTCTTCTTCGTCGCAGAAGAGGTGCGCCAGCTGATGTCCAGGCTGGGCTTCCGTACCTTCAGCGAGATGATCGGCCAGAGGGATCGTCTCGATATGCGGCGCTCGATCAGTCACTGGAAGGCGCGCGGGCTGGATTACAGCCGCCTGCTGCAGAAGCCCGAGCCGGCCGAGGGCGACACCCTGTACTGCTCCGAAACCCAGGACCACGGCCTGGCCAAAGCGCTGGACAACCGCCTGATCGAGCTGGCGGCGCCGGCCCTGGAGCAGGGCGAGCCGGTCAGCATCGATATCGACATCGAGAACACCAATCGCACCTTCGGCACCATGCTCTCCGGCCGCGTGGCGGAAAAGTACGGCTACGCCGGGCTTCCCGATGACACCATCGTGATCAATGCGCGCGGTACCGCCGGTCAATCCTTCGGCGCCTGGGTGGCGCACGGGGTGACGATCCGTCTCGCTGGGGAGGGTAACGATTACGTGGGCAAAGGCTTGTCCGGGGGCAAGTTGATCATTGCTCCACCGCCCGAGAGCGGCATCGGGGCGGCCGAGGAAAACGTCATCGTGGGCAACACCGTGCTGTTCGGCGCCGTCAGCGGGGAGTGCTATTTCCGCGGCGTCGCCGGTGAGCGCTTCGCGGTACGCAACTCCGGCGCCACCGCCGTGATCGAGGGTACCGGGGACCACTGCTGCGAGTACATGACCGGCGGCATCGTGGTGGTGCTTGGTCCGACCGGGCGCAACTTCGCGGCCGGCATGTCCGGCGGTGTCGCCTACGTCCTGGACGAGGCCGGTGACTTCGAGCAACGCTGCAACCTGGCGCAGGTCGAACTGGAGCCGATCGCGGAAGAGGACGATGCGCTCGAGCTGCTGGGTCATCAGGGAGGCGATCTCGAGACCCATGGCAAGGTCGATGTCTCGCACGACATGACGCGTTTCGATGCGATTCGCCTGAGGCAGTTGATCGAAGCGCACCTCGAGCACACCGGCTCGAGCGTGGCCAGGCGGATTCTCGATAACTGGGCGCAGTACCTGCCCAGGTTCACCAAGGTCATGCCGGTGGAATACCGTCGTGCCCTGCAGGAGATGGCCGAGGCGCAGAAAGCCAAGTCGGCGGCTTGATTTGAATAATTAACCGCTAAGGACGCAAAGAGCGCAAAGCTTTTACTGACATGGTCTTTGCGTATCTTGGCGACCTTTGCGGTTTACAGATGTTCGGGTAACAAAAATGGGCAAACCAACAGGGTTCAAAGAAGTCGAGCGCCAGGAACGCACCTATGCGCCGGTGGGGGATCGGGTCAACCACTTCGAGGAATTCGTCATTCCGCTGAGTGACGAGCAGCTCAGTCTGCAGGGCGCGCGCTGCATGGACTGCGGTATTCCTTTCTGTCACCAGGGTTGCCCGGTGAACAACATCATTCCGGACTGGAACGACCTGGTTTACCGCGGCCAGTGGCAAGATGCCATCGAGGTGCTGCACTCGACCAATAACTTCCCGGAGGTCACGGGGCGGATCTGCCCGGCTCCGTGCCAGGAGTCCTGCACGCTCAACATCACCGACGAGCCGGTCACGATCAAGACCATCGAATGCGCGATTGCGGACAAGGCCTGGGAGGAGGGCTGGATCAAGCCGCAGGTCGCACGACACCGCACCGGCAAGCGCGTTGCGGTGGTCGGCTCCGGCCCCGCCGGTTTGGCGGCCGCGCAGCAACTGGCGCGCGTCGGCCATAGCGTCGTTGTCTACGAAAAGCAGGATCGCATCGGCGGCCTGCTGCGCTACGGCATTCCGGATTTCAAGCTGAACAAGCGCCTGCTGGACCGTCGTGTCGCCCAGATGCGCGCCGAAGGGGTCGAATTCCATGCCAATACCGCAATCGGCGAGGACCTCTCTGCGCGCCAGCTGATCGACGACTTCGATGCCGTCCTGCTCGCCGCCGGTTCGGAGAAGCCGCGCGATCTGCCGATACCCGGACGCGACCTGAAAGGGGTCGAATTCGCCATGGATTTCCTGCGCGCCAACAGCAAGGCCGTGCAAGGCGTGGCCGGTGCTGCCGATCACCTCATTCCGGCGCAGGGCAAGCACGTGGTGGTTATCGGCGGTGGCGACACCGGCTCCGACTGCATCGGTACCTCCAACCGCCACGGCGCGGCGTCGGTCACCCAGATCGAGATCCTCGATCGCCCGCCGGAGAAAGAGGACAAGGGTCTGACCTGGCCGGACTGGCCCAACAAGCTGCGCACCTCGACCTCGCAGGAAGAGGGTTGCGAGCGTCTCTGGAATGTCCTGACCAAGGAATTCCTGGGTGACGACGAAGGCAATCTGCGCGCTCTGAAATGCGTCCTGGTGCGTTGGGACAAGGATGCAAATGGTCGCTGGCAGATGTCCGAGGTCGAGGATTCGGCATTCGAGATCAAGGCCGACCTCGTGACCCTCGCGATGGGCTTCGTCCACCCGGTGCATGAAGGCATGGTCCAGGAGCTCGGCGTCGAGCTGGATGCGCGCGGCAACGTCAAGGGCAGCACCGAGGGCAACCACGCCTACCACACCTCGGTCGAGGGCGTGTTCGCCGCGGGTGATGTGCGCCGTGGGCAGTCGCTGGTGGTGTGGGCGATCCTCGAGGGCCGCCAGGCCGCGCGTGCGGTCGACGAGTACCTCATGGGCAGCTCGAACCTGCCCCGATAAGAAAAACCAAAGATAACCGCAAAGGGCGCAAAGGTCGCGAAGAAGCAACTTCTCTGATAACCGGGCTGGTTCTGTTGGAGGAGGCTCTTCTTGCTCCTGCGCTTCGCGGTGAACACCAAAAACTTGGCGCTCTTTGCGTCCTTGGCGGTTAATCAATGTCTGAACTGAAAAACGATCGTTTCCTGCGCGCCCTGCTGCGCCAGCCCGTCGACATGACCCCGGTGTGGATGATGCGCCAGGCCGGGCGTTACCTGCCGGAGTACCGCGCCACCCGCGCCAAGGCGGGCAGTTTTCTCGACCTGTGCAAGAACCCGGAGCTGGCCTGCGAGGTTACCCTGCAGCCCTTGGAACGCTTCCCGCTGGATGCGGCCATTCTCTTTTCAGACATCCTCACCATTCCCGACGCGATGGGTCTCGGGCTGTACTTCGGTGAGGGCGAGGGCCCCAAGTTCGAGCGCCCGGTGCGCGATCGCGCCGCGGTCGAGGCGCTCGGCGTGCCGGATCCGGAGCAGGAGCTGCGCTACGTCATGGACGCTGTGCGCACCATCCGGCGCGAGTTGAACGGGCGGGTGCCGCTGATCGGTTTTTCCGGCAGCCCCTGGACCCTCGCCACCTACATGGTCGAGGGTGGCAGCACCAAGAACTTCGCCCTCGCCAAGGGCATGATGTTCGATTCGCCGGACCTGATGCACGCCCTCCTGGGCAAGCTCGCCGACTCGGTCACCGCTTACCTGAATGCCCAGATTGCCGCAGGCGCGCAGGCGGTCATGCTGTTCGATACCTGGGGCGGCGCGCTGACAACCTCGGACTACAAGGCCTTCTCGCTGGATTACATGCAGCGCATCGTCGCGGGTCTCACGCGCGAGGCGGATGGCCGGCGTGTGCCGGTGATCCTGTTCACCAAGGGTGGCAGCCAGTGGCTGGAGATGATGGCCGACACCGGCTGCGACGCCCTCGGACTGGACTGGACAATCGATATTGGCGTGGCGCGCGCGCGTGTCGGTGACCGCGTTGCCCTGCAGGGCAACCTCGATCCCTGCACCCTGTACGCCTCACCCGAGGCGATCCGCCGCGCGGTGGGGGGTATCCTGGCCAGCTATGGCGAGGGCTCCGGGCACGTGTTCAATCTTGGGCATGGCATCCACCCCGAGATCCCGCCGGAACACGCCGGGGCGATGGTCGAGGCAGTGCACGAGCTGAGTCGGAAATACCACCCGGCCTGACTCCCTAGGCGATCATCGCTAGGTCAGAGGCGATAGACCGACTTGGTCATGACCTTCGAGCTCAGCTGCATCGCCAGCTTGATCGGCCCGGGCAGCTCGGCCCCACCATGCGCGAGCGCCTTCTCGCCGTGCTCGATCTCGTCGACCTTCATCTGTTCCAGAATGGCGCGGCTGCGGCGGTCATCGGGGGGGACTTCGTCCAGGTGTGACTGGAGGTGACTCTCCACCTGCTTCTCGGTCTCCGCCACGAAGCCAAGACTCCACTTGTCGCCAATCGCCCCCGCGACCGCGCCGATGGTGAACGAACCCGCATACCACAGCGGGTTGAGCAGGCTCGGACGCCCGCCAAGCTCCTGCATGCGCTGCTCGCACCAGGCGAGGTGATCGTTTTCTTCGGTCGCGGACTGCTCCATGCTCACCCGCGTTTCGGGGTCGCGCGCGGTCAGGGCCTGGCCCTGGTACAGGGCCTGTGCGCACACCTCGCCGGTGTGATTGATGCGCATTAGGCGCCCGATGTGGTCGCGCTGCCGGTCGTCCAGATCGGCTTCCGGCTCGCGATCGCCCGGATTGCGCCGGCCCGTGGTCTGTGGACGCCCGAAGAGCGTGCGCAGGGCCTTGTCCAGGTTGAGCAGCAGCGAGTCAGCGCTTGAATATTCCCGATTGGTCATGAGTCCGGCTTCCAGGGCTTGGTTGATTGAAGGAGTGTCCTTAGATCGCCCCGCGTACGTCAAGGCTAGCCCGAATATTTGACCAGTATTCGGAGAGCCTGCGCGTTTCGCAGCCGTTGTGGCGCCGGCTTGGAGGGAAAGTCATAGCCGTAGCTATGACTTGAGTGAAAGCCAAGCCACAGCGAGCGAGAAACCGCAGGAATCCGAATAGAACGACGCCGGATACAAACGGTACTTTTTCGATAGCCAACGGATCGCGCGAAAATCCGCTGCGTTTTAAATGCTTACAACAAAGGCGTTGTTCGACTGGTGAAATATTCGGGCTTGAGATGACGCGCCAGCAGCTCGACCGGATGGAGCACCTCGGTATCCAGTCCCTGTGCCAGGCAACCCTCGGCGAGATGCAGGGCGCAGCCGACATTGGTGCTCAGCAGGTAGCGCGGCTGCAGTTTGCGCAATCGGTCGATCAGCGGGGCGCGCAATGTCTCCGCCTGCTGCCGCTGCCGGAGCAGTTGGGCGCCGCCCGCGCCGCAGCAATCGCCGGGCTCGCCGATCAGTTCGATCCGCTGCCCGGGCAGGACCTTGAGCAGGCGCCACAGGGAATCGGTTTCGCGCAGCCCGTTGTGCAGGCTGCACGGCACGTGCAGCGCGATGGCGCCCGCCGGGCGATCGAAGCGCAGCCCGCTTTGCGGCAGTTCGCGTGCCAGGAAGGTGACGATATCCATCGACGGACGCTCCGGCATCGCCTCGTGCAGCTGCAGTGCACAGGCGCTCGCGACCGACACCACCGTATCCGACTTTGCAAACACCTCCCGGTTTTCACGCACCTGTCGGGAGGCCGTCTCCGCATCCCCCTGGTGGGCCGCCAAGGCGCCACAGCAAACCTGGCCGCGCGGAATGTCGACCGCATAAGCGAGTCCATTCAGTAGTGTCACGGCGGCATCCAGCGCGCCGGATTGCTGCTCGCGGGTGACACAGCCCAGCAGCAGACTGATGCGGCCCCGGGGTTCCGTGCGTGGGCTGTGCACGCCGTAGCGTGGGGTCGGTTTTGTCCGCGGCAGCGCGCGCGCGAGCCGCCCGAGTGCGCCCGGCAGGTGCAGTGCCGCGGCGAGGCGGCGCGCCGGGGGAAAGAGGGGGCTGTCGATCAGCCCGGCGAGGCCGGCTCCGCCGGCACCGAGATTTCGGGCGGCATCGATAATCGGCGCGAGACGCACGCCGGATGGGCAGTGCACCTCGCAGTTGCGGCACAACAGGCAGTGATCGATGTGGCTTCGCAGGGCTTTGTCTGCTGCCAGGCGGCCGCTGAGCAGGCCCTCGGTGAGCGCGATCCGACCGCGCGGGGATTCGTTCTCGTTGCGATAGAGGCGGTAGGTCGGACAGTGGGGCAGGCACAGCCCGCATTTCACGCAGTGGTCCGCCTCCCGCAGCGCGTCTGCCCGTGCGTCCGGTTCAGGCATGGGAGTGGCCCCGGTGCGGAAAGATGTGCTGGCCCGCGAGGGCGGGGGTGCTCTTCTGTAGGAGCGGCCTTGGCCGCGAATCATCAGCGACCGGGTTCGTCTTTGCGGCTCGGACCCGCTGCCGGTTTTCGCGAGCAAGCTCGCTCCTACGGTAATGCGCCGGATCCCTGCGTAGGAGCGGCCTTGGCCGCGAAAGATCAGCGACCGGATTCGTCTTTGCGGCTTGGACCCGCTGCCGGTTTTCGCGAGCAAGCTCGCTCCTACGGTAATGCGCCRGATCCCTGCGTAGGAGCGGCCTTGGYCGCGAAAGATCAGCGACCGGATTCGTCTTTGCGGCTCGAATCCGCTGCCGGTTTTCGCGAGCAAGCTCGCTCCTACGGTAATGCGCCGGATCCCTGCGTAGGAGCGGCCTTGGCCGCGAAGGCGCACCCAGGGGTCGGAGTCGCGCAGCGCGACTCCGACCCCCGCGGCTGAAGTGCTCAACGCCGGGGTCGTAATCGAACAAACCGTTGCTCGTCATCATGCTGCCAGAGGCCAAACCTCTATAATGCCCTCCCTGGCTAAATGGCGTTAGTCTCAGGTAAAGGCTATGAGTTATTTCGAGTATCACGTTTTCTTCTGTACCAACCAGCGCGAGGATGGCCGCCAGTCGTGTGGCGATTGCGGCGCCCCGGGCGCGCGCGAATACGTCAAGCAACGCTGCAAGGAACTCGGTGTCCACGGCGCCGGCAGGGTCCGGATCAACAGCGCCGGCTGTCTCGACCGTTGCGAGCAGGGTCCGGTCATCGTGATCTACCCCGAGGAGACTTGGTACACCTACATCGATCGCGAGGATCTGGACGAGATCATCGAGGAGCATCTTGTGCACGGCCGCCGGGTGGAGCGGCTGTTGATCTGAAGTCCGTATCAAATTGGCGACACCCGGCTGACGTCCCGATTTGAAATGGGGGTTGACATCGGAAAAGAATATTATAAACTAATTACATACTGATTCGGACGAGTCAGTACTCCTCCATCCTCCTTTGGTGGTTATGTTTAGCGTGGCTCCCCGCCACGCTATTTTTTTGTCCTGCATTCGGGCCTGAAGGCGGAATTTGCCCCTGATCACGCGGGGCGCTTGCCAATTCCCCAAACAGGCGGTAACATTCGCGCCCTTTCGTGGAACCACGAGAAACCGCTTTTGTCAGCCTGAACACAGGCCCTGTTGGAGCAGGAAAATGAACACCACGGTCAGCGCAAAACCCGCCGAAGTCCGTCGCGACTGGTTTGTCGTGAACGCCGAGGGCAAGACCCTCGGTCGTCTCGCCTCCGAGATCGCGCGTCGCCTCAAAGGCAAGCACAAGCCGATCTTCACCCCGCACGTCGATACCGGCGACTACATCGTCGTGGTCAACGCGGAGAAGATTGCCGTCACCGGTAACAAGATGAAGGACAAGATGTACCACCATCACACCGGTTATATCGGCAACCTCAAGTCCATCAGCCTGGAAAAGCTGCTGCAGAAAGCGCCGGAGCGTGTCCTCGAGACCGCCGTGCGTGGCATGTTGCCGCGTAACTCGCTTGGCCGCGCCATGATGAAGAAGCTGCGCATCTTCGCTGGCCCCGAGCACACCCACCAGGCACAACAGCCCCAGCCGCTGGATATCTAAGGTTTAGAAACATGGCAACCCAAGCAAATTACGGAACCGGCCGCCGCAAGACTTCTGCCGCACGCGTCTATCTGTCGCCGGGCAATGGCAAAATCACCGTTAACGGCCGCGAGCTCGATCGCTTCTTCGGCCGCGAGACCGCGCGCATGGTGGTCCGCCAGCCGCTGGTCCTGACCGACAATCTCGACAAGCTGGACGTGCAGGTCAGCGTGACCGGTGGCGGCAACACCGGCCAGGCCGGCGCCATCCGCCACGGCATCGCCCGCGCCCTGCTCGAGTTCGACGAATCCCTGCGCGCCCCGCTGCGCCATGCCGGTCTGTTGACCCGCGACGCGCGTATGGTCGAGCGTAAGAAGGTCGGTCTGCACAAGGCGCGCAAGCGTCCGCAGTACTCCAAGCGCTGATCCCGGCGACCGACAACGATTGCCTCCCGCCCCCCGGCGGGATGTCAAAGGCCCCTCGCGAGGGGCCTTTTGCGTTTCTGATATGCGGGTGATCTTCTTTTCTAGCCGCGACCGGATTCGCCAGCAAGCTGGCTCCTACGGAACAGTGGTATCGATTGCTGTCAGGGGTGGGGGCGATTGCGACCCGGAAATGGGTCCCGTCGTAGGAGCGGCCTTGGCCGCGAACCGATTCGCCAGCAAGCTGGCTCCTACGGAGCAGTGGTATCGATTGCTGTCAGGGGCGCGCCGATGGCCACCCGGAGATGGTTCCCGTCGTAGGAGTGGCCTTGGCCGCGAATAAAAAACCAGTAATTACATATAGGTATAGGCGACCCGACAAGCTCGAAATGAGCTTGATCAGCTAAATCCCTGATCGGCGGTGTGTGGTATTTTCACAACAAAGGGTAATCCAGCGTATTTTTTTTGCAAAAAATGCTTGCATCCTGTTGCATCGACCACTATTATCCTCCCCGCTTGTTACTAATTATTATCTCTAACGGGAGTTCTCAATGAACAAAAAGCTTATTGCAGCAGCAATCGCGGCCGTCATGGCTGCTCCGGTTGTCAGCGCCGCTGACACCACCCTGTACGGTAAGGCACACGTCCAGATCGACGTCGCTGACATGCCGACCACCGAGGAAGGTACCGTCAACAGCCGTGGTTCCCGCGTGGGCATCAAGGGCTCCGAGGACCTGGGCAACGGTCTGAAGGCCATCTTCAAGTACGAAATGGCTTACGATATCGACGGTGGTACCGGCATTGGCGGGGCTCGTAACTCCTACGTCGGTCTGGCCGGTGGCTTCGGTACCGTCCTGGCCGGTCGTCACGACACCCCGGCAAAGGTTGCTTTGTACGCGACCGGCACCGAGCTGTTGGCTGGCTCGGTCATCCAGATCACCTCCGGCGGCGGCGTTGGTATTGCCAACATGCAGGAAACGCGTTCTTCCAATGTTATCGCCTACATCTCGCCGAAGTTCAGCGGTTTCTCCGGCGCGATTGCCGTGATCCCGAATGAGGCCGATGGCGATGACAGCCTGACCGATCACTGGTCTGCTGGCCTCATGTATAGCGGCGGTGGCCTGAAGGCTGGCGTGGGCTATGAGGACATCGACGGTGCTTACGATATGTACAACGTCGGCGCAAGCTACACCATGGACATGTTCACTGTTGGTGCCGTTTACCAGAACCAGGAAGCTGCCGTCGGCTCTGCTGAGTCCGAAATGTGGGCCCTCACCGGTAAGGCGAACTTCGGTAACAATGCCCTTATCCTGACCTACGCCAACTCTGAGACGGGCGCTACCGACGTCGACGGTCTTGGTCTCGCGGTGACCCACTCCTTCAGCAAGCGTTCCAAGGTCTACGCGGCCTACGCAAGCACCGATGGAGCCGTCACCTCTGTTGCTGGCGACGCGCTGGCTGAGCAGGACGTGATCAGCATCGGCATGATCCACGACTTCTAATCGATTCGGTTAGATCTTGTGATCGAAAACGGGGCCTTCGGGCCCCGTTTTTTTTGTATTAGACTATTCACTACGTAACGTGTTTTTCAGGAAGGGAATCCCTATGAGCACCATGATTTTTAATACGCACAACTTCAACAGGAAACTGACGGCTGCAGGTATGCCGGAGGCGCAGGCCGAGGTGTTGGCATCTGCGCAGGCCTCACTCCTCGAGGAGCCTGGATGGTCGTCGCGATTGGCTTGATCGCGACCCTGGTGAAGATGCTCTGATCCATCGAGCCGAATGTCTATTCGCCAGCAAGCTGGCTCCTACGGCAAGGGGGGGGTCTAACCACGATTTGTAGGAGCGGCCTTGGCCGCGAATGTTCGCCAGCAAGCTGGCTCCTACGGCAGAGGGTGGTTCTAACCGCGATTTGTAGGAGCGGCCTTGGCCGCGAATTTCACCAAGCAGCGGGGTCCGGCATGGGTTGCGCGGGTCATCTATAGTTCACCGACAAGAATGACTAACGGAAAGGAATCCGTGTTGATGAGTACGATGCTGTTTGATACCCACGATTTCATTAAGCGCTTGGTAAAGGAAGGCATGCCGGAAGGGCAAGCCGAGGTTTTGGCCAGTACTCAGGCAATGCTGATCGAGGAGCGTCTCGCAACCAGGCAGGATTTGCTTGCCCTGGAAGAGCGATTGACCTACCGCTTGACCTTACGCCTCGGCAGTATGCTGGTTGCCGGTATCACGGTCGTTGCTGCTCTGGTTAGGATTTTGTAGCGTCATAGTTCGAGTCGGCGCGGTCGGCTGGCGTTCTGCTCTGAAGCCAGTGTCTCCTGTTGCCGCTGAAAGCCGGTTCCGTAGGCTGCCCGGTCGACTATCCCCTGCACACTCGTGGGGAGGGTTAGGGCGGGGACCACGCCAGGGGTCGGAGTCAAACCGATCCAAGGCCTTGGCCCCATTTCCCCAGTCCCGTGGTTTGCCTCCGACCCCTGAATGAGTGGCTGTGGCATCACCCGGGTCTTCAGGTGCCGCCTTGGCCGCGAACATTCGCGCGCAGGCTCGCTCCCACAACAGCGGTGTCCCAACCGGCCCTCTTTGGAAATAAAGGGCGAGCCGGCCCTCAGGGCTTGACCGTCCTGGGTCCGTTGGGTGTGCCCAGAATCAGTACATCGGCGGCGCGATGTGCGAACAGGCCCACCGTCACCACGCCGACGATCTGGTTGATGGTGGTCTCGAGCTTGGCCGGTTCCATGATCTCGAGGTTGTGCACGTCCAGGATGAGGTTGCCGTTGTCGGTCACGAAGTTTTCGCGCCACACCGGGTTGCCGCCGAGCTTGACCAGTTCACGCGCCACGTAACTGCGCGCCATGGGGATGACTTCGACCGGTAGCGGGAACTTGCCCATGACGTCGACCAGTTTGCTCTCGTCCGCGATGCAGACGAACTTCTTGCTCGCCGCGGCGATGATCTTTTCGCGCGTCAGCGCGCCGCCGCCGCCCTTGATCAGCTGCAGGTGGCGATTGGATTCATCCGCGCCGTCGACGTAGATATCCAGTTCGCCGGCCGCATTGAGGTCGATGACCGGGATGCCGATCGCCTTGAGCCGCTCGGTGGAGGCATCTGAACTCGACACAGCGCCCTCGAAGTGTCCCTTGATCGGGGCCAATGCATCGATGAAGTGGTTCACGGTGGAGCCTGTGCCCACGCCGATGACGCCGCTGTCCGGCAGGTATTCGATTGCCGCCAGTGCGGCCTGCTTTTTCATTTCGTCCTGGTTCATCTCGCTGGTCCTGCAATGAATTCTGGCCGGGGAAGTTAGCATTTTCTCTGGTGATATGTCATTCCGGCGCGCTGTCATGTACTTCAGTACCGTAGGAGCGGCCTTGGCCGCGAAGAGGCTATCCCGAAAGAGATCAAGCGACCTTCATTCACGAGCAAGCTCGCTCCTATGTGAATGACGGGAGATTCGACCTGTCGGTGACCATGACGCGGTCATGACGGGATTGCGGCGGCCCCGTATGATTGTGCACCCAGCTACATGCCACAGGATGTTGTTTCATGCCAAGGCGTTACATCGAGGAGATATTGCGGGCGCGCGTCTATGACGTCGCCAGGGAGAGCCCGCTGGAGAAGGCGGCGCGCCTGAGCGACCGGCTTGGCAACAACATCCTGCTCAAACGCGAGGACGCGCAGCAGGTGTTCTCCTTCAAGCTGCGCGGCGCCTACAACAAGATCTTCAGCCTGGACGCGGAGGCGCGCAAGCGTGGCGTTGTGGCGGCATCCGCGGGTAACCATGCCCAGGGCGTGGCCCTGGCCGGGCACAAACTGCACGTGCCCGCGACCATCGTGATGCCGACCACCACGCCGGGGATAAAGGTCGACGCGGTGCGCCGCCTCGGGGGCAAGGCGGTCCTGGTCGGGGATTCCTACGACGAGGCCAAGGAATACGCGCTCAAGCTGGCGCAAGAGAGCGGCCTGAGCTTCATCCACCCCTTCGATGATCCGAAAGTGATTGCCGGCCAGGGCACCATCGGCATGGAGATCCTGCGCCAGCATGCCGATCCGATCGAGGCGATCTTCGTGCCGGTGGGTGGCGGTGGCCTGATCGCGGGTGTGGCGGCTTACGTGAAGCATGTGCGCCCCGACATCCGGGTTATCGGGGTCGAGCCGGAGGATGCCCCGACCCTGCATGCCGCCATGAAGGCGGGGCGTCGCGTGACCCTGAAAGAGGTCGGGCTGTTCGCTGACGGTGTGGCGGTGCGCCAGATCGGCAAGGAGACTTTCCGCGTCGCGCGCAACCTGGTGGATGAGGTGGTCCTGGTCAGCACTGACCAGATCTGTGCCGCGATCAAGGACATCTACGACGATACCCGTTCCGTGGCCGAGCCCGCCGGGGCGCTGGCGGTAGCGGGTATCAAGCGTTATCTCGAGGACAATCCCATGCAGGGGCGGGACCTGGTGGCGATCCTGAGCGGCGCGAACATCAACTTCGATCGACTCCGCCACGTGGCCGAGCGCACCGAGATCGGAGAGAAGCGCGAGGCCCTGCTGGCGGTGCAGATCCCCGAGCGGCCTGGAAGCTTCCTGCGTTTCTGCCGCCTGCTGGGCAAGCGAGGGGTCACCGAGTTCAACTATCGTTACGCGAACGCATCCGATGCGCAGGTGTTTTGTGGCGTCGAGTTACGCGAGGGTAACGAAGAGCGGCAAAAGCTTATCCATACCCTGCAGAGCAAGGGCTACCCGGTAGTGGATATGACCGACAACGAGACCGCCAAGCTGCACATCCGTTATATGGTGGGTGGACATGCGCCGCAGGCATTTCATGAGCGCGTGTACCGCTTCGTGTTTCCGGAGCGGCCGGGCGCCTTGTTGAATTTTCTCTCGGGATTATCGCGCGGCTGGAACATCAGCCTGTTCCATTACCGCAATCACGGCGCCGCTTATGGGCGGGTGCTGGTAGGCATTCAACTGGAAGACGGTGAGCGCAAGGCCTTTGAGTCCTTCATGAAGGAAGAGGGCTATCGATATACCGACGAGACGGATAACCCGGCCTATCGACTGTTCGCCTCTGGCGGGTGACGATGCGTTTCGGTCCTCGAACGCAAGGAGTGGAAAAAGAAAAGCCCGGCGATGCCGGGCTTTTGCGTGTTACCTGCGTGAGGCCTTCTTTCTGGGGGTCACCTTACGTGGCCTGGGCGTCGCCTTCTTCTTGGCGACTTTTTTCTTCGCCACCTTTTTGCCAACCTTCTTCCTGGCGACTTTCTTCTTCGCTACCTTCTTCTTGGCGACTTTTTTCTTCGCTACCTTTTTGGCGACCTTCTTTTTAGCCACCTTTTTCTTGGCGACTTTTTTCTTCGCTACCTTTTTGGCCACCTTCTTTTTAGCGACTTTCTTCTTCGCTACTTTCTTGGCGACCTTCTTTTTAGCCACCTTCTTGGCTACCTTTTTCTTGGCAACCTTCTTAGCCACCTTCTTCTTGGTAACTTTCTTTTTGGCTACGGCCTTCTTCTTCGCGACTTTTTTCTTCGCGACTTTCTTTAACGCCATCACTCCCCTCCGAGTAAACAGGTGACTAAAACCATGGCATGAGTATAAACAAGGAATATTAAAATGCCAGATTGGCTACAGCGTTTTTTACGGCATGACAAAAGCGAACTTTAATCAACGCTCTTGGCGCGCTTGTTATGTGATTCACAACGGTGGTGTCTGCGCGGCGTAATGATGTGATCTAGGGAGATGTCCCAGGGCGCGACCGCCAGCTGTTCGCATTCTTGAATGTCATGTGCGACGCCTAGAAGAAGTGTTCCCTTGGTGGCATTTGAATTGCGCAATCGCGCCAGGGTGCGGTCATAAAAACCGCCGCCCATGCCGAGCCGATGACATTGTGGGTCGAACCCGAGCAACGGCGTGATGATGATATCGAGCCATTGCGGTTTGCAGATCTCGGCCGGCCGATACACGGGTTCCGGGATATCGAAGTGATTGAGCTGCATCGGTGTCGTTGGAGTCCAGGGGGCGAACCACAGGCGTCCCGTCAGGAAGGGGTGCAGCACCGGCAGGTAGCAGCGCTTGCCCGTGCTGAAAGCGAGATGCAGCAGCGGCATGGGGTCCAGCTCGCCCTTGCTGCCGACATAGGCGGCAATCCGTGTGGCGCGCCTGAACGATTCCAGTGAGGAAACACGGGCGGTGACGGCGAGCGTGGCGCGTTGCTGTTCTGCGGTCGAAAGGGAGCGGCGACGGCGACGAAGGTCGCGGCGGAGTTCGTTGGTGTTCAAGACAGGCGCCGGAAGAGATGGAGGTGGGTATCCCCCGCCTGTGCCGATGTTTGCCGTGGTCCTTGAACCAAGAGGTTCAAGTGGGGCCGAAACGGGGCTTCAGGCTTTCCGCTCCAGGGCGGACATGCACACCGCAATCCGTGAAACAGCCCCGAGATGCATAAAGCATAGGCTCAAGGGAATAACTGGCTCGCTGTCGAACACCGCAGGGGATACCTGTGCTTAAGGCTAAACCCATGATGCGGCCAGTACAAGGGTACGCTCAAAGGGGTTGCGTCCTGTATCAGAGTTCGAGCTGGGTACTTTCGTTGAGCGCGATCTCGATGCGCTCGCGCAGCGCCCGTATGCGCTTGTTGGCGGTGTTGGCCGCGGCGTCTGCATTGGTCTCGCGGTTCAGCAACTCGTGCGCGATGTTGAGGGCAGCCATGACCGCGATGCGGTCGGTGCCAATGACCTTGCCGCTGCCGCGAATCTCTTTCATGCGGGCATCCAGATACCTCGCAGACTTCAGCAGCGCCTCCTCCTCGCCCGGATCGCAGCTGATGCGGTATTCCTTGCCGAGAATATTGACGGCCACGGCGTCGCGTTTGCTGTTCACGATTCGATTTCCAGGCTCTTGAGTCGGTCGATCAGCGATTCCATGCGCATGCGTGCGGTGGCGTTGTTCTCGAGCAGCTTGTCGCGTTCGAGCGAGAGCATTTCCAGCTCCGCGCGCAGGGTTTTGTTCTCGTCCTTGAGGTGGGTGCAGGCGCGAATGAGCTCCTCCACGCGCACTTCGAGTGCGCGCAGGTCCTGTTCCTGGATCGATGTCTCTGTATTTGCCATTGCCGGCCAACTATAGATAGACGTGCTGCGCCGGGTCAACGTGCACAGTGCTAACATTAGCGTTTACTTGGAAAGCCTTGCGATCGATCCGTGTCTGTTTCCGATTATCCCGACTACATTGCCTGTCTCGATGCCATGCGGCGTTGCCACCTGACGTTTTCTCCGAGCGAGGCCCAGGCGGTCGCTGTCGGCCTGCTCGCGGGAGGGGTGGGTGGCCCGGACCAGCATTGGGCGACCGCGATGTACGCCGACCTCGATCCGGACGATGCGCTCGCGCAGGAATGTCGCACCTGCCTCGACAGCCTCTACCGGGCCACCAGCGAGGCCATGCAGGGGCTCGATTTCGGCCTGCAGCTGTTCCTGCCACCGGGGGATTGCGAGGAGTACCGCCTTGGCATGGCCCTGCGCGATTGGGCTCAGGGCTTTCTCTACGGGTTTGGGTTGGTTGGCGAGAAGGCGGCCTCGGCGCGCCTGTCGCAGGAGGGACGCGAGGCGCTGCAGGATTTCTACGAGATCGGAAACCTGGATGTGTCCGAGGAGTCATCGGACGAGGATGAACAGGCCGCGATTGCCGAGATCGAGGAGTACCTGCGGGTCGCCGCCATGCTGATTCACGAGGACATGCATGCTCGCCAGCCGAGCGGGGAGGTATCGCATGAAATCCACTGAGTTCTCGCGCCGCCGCCGTCAGCTGATGCACATGCTCGGCGACGATGCGATTGCGATTCTGCCGACCTCGCTGGAGCAGGTCCGCAATCGTGATGTGCTCCAGCCGTTCCGCCCGGACAGCGACTTCTACTACCTCACCGGCTTCCCCGAGCCCGAGGCGGTGGCGGTGCTCATGCCCGGGCGAAGGCACGCCCAGTACATCCTGTTCTGTCGCGAAAGGGACCCGGCCAGGGAGCTCTGGGACGGGCGCCGCGCCGGGCTCGAGGGAGCGGTCGAGACCTACGGCGCGGACGATGCCTTCCCCTACAGTGACCTGGACGACATCCTGCCGGGCCTGCTGGAGCAGCGCGAGCGCGTGTTCTACGCCATGGGCTGCAACAGCGACTTCGACCAGCGGGTCTCGGGCTGGATCAACCAGGTGCGCGCGCGCTCGCGCGCCGGGGTGCACGCCCCCACCGAGTTCATCGCGCTGGATCACTATCTGCACGATATGCGCCTGTACAAGAGTCGCAGCGAAGTCGCGATGATGCGCCGCGCGGCGAAACTTTCCGCCGCGGCACACAAGGAGCTGATGCGCAGCTGTTGTCCGGGCGACATGGAGTATCAGCTGGCGGCACGCTTCAGTCATCATTGCCAGATGCACGGCGCAAGCGAACTCGCCTATCCCAGCATCGTCGGAGGCGGAAACAATGGCTGCGTGCTGCATTACGTCGAGAACAGCGACGAGCTCCGGGACGGTGAGCTGGTGCTGATCGACGCCGGCTGCGAACTGGAGTGCTATGCCTCCGACATCACCCGCACCTTCCCGGTCAACGGGCGATTCAGCGAGCCGCAGCGGGCGCTCTACCAGCTGGTCCTGGATGCGCAGCTCGCGGCGATCGACAAGGTGCGGCCCGGCAATCACTGGAACGATCCGCACGATGCGGCAGTGCGCGTCCTGACCAAAGGTCTGCTGCGACTGGGCCTGCTCAAGGGCACGCTCGCCAAGGCCCTGAAGAACGAGAGCTACACCAAGTTCTACATGCATCGCACTGGCCACTGGCTGGGCATGGACGTGCATGACGTCGGCGATTACAAAATCGATGGCCACTGGCGCCAGCTGGAGCCGGGCATGGTCCTGACCGTCGAGCCGGGCCTCTACATCCCCCGGGGCATGCGCGGCGTTGCCAAGAAGTGGCAGGCTATCGGCATCCGAATCGAGGACGATGTCCTGGTCACCCAGGGCGAGCCGGACGTGCTCACCCGGGACGTCCCGAAATCCATCGATGACATCGAGGCGCTGATGGCATGAACCAGGCCCGCGATTACGACCTGCTGATCGTCGGGGGTGGCCTGGTCGGAGCCAGCCTGGCGCTCGCACTGTCCGGGCGTGGTCTGCGTCTCGCGCTGGTGGATGCGCATGTGCCCGGGGACCCCGGTCAGGCCAGTTACGACGATCGTGGCATTGCGCTCGCCTATGGCAGTCGCCGCATCTTCGAAGGCATCGGGCTGTGGCCGGCGATCGCCCCGCAGGCAGAGCCGATCTGCGACATCCATGTCTCCGATCGAGGGCATTTCGGCTTTACCCGCCTGTCGGCCAAGGAAGAGGACGTGCCGGCGCTGGGGTACGTGGTCACCGCGCGCCAGCTCGGGTCGGTGCTGCTCGGCGCGCTGCGCGATTGCGCGGACGTCGACTGGATCGCGCCGGCCGAGGTGGTTGCAATTGCCGCGGACGAGTTCAGTGCGCACGTGACCATCGAACAGGAGGATCAACGACGTGTGCTGCGCTCCGCCCTGCTGGTTGGCGCAGACGGTGGGCGCTCCTTTGTGCGTGAGCAACTCGGCCTGCCGATCCGTCAGTGGCGCTATGGGCAGTCGGCGATCGTGACCAATGTGACGCCGCAGCGGCCGCACCGCAACGTCGCCTACGAGCGTTTCACCGATAGCGGCCCGGTCGCGCTGCTGCCCATGAGCGAGGGGCGCTGCGCGGTTGTGTGGACGGTGCGCGACGAGCAGGTGGAAGAGATCATGGCGCTGGATGATGCGGCCTTCGTGCAGGCCTTCCAGGCGCGCTTCGGGCATCGTCTCGGCCGCTTCGAGCGGGTCGGGCGTCGCGCCAGTTATCCACTGCAGTTGCTGCGGGTGCGTGAGTCGGTGCGCCCGCGCACGGTGATCATCGGCAATGCGGCGCATACCCTGCACCCGATCGCCGGGCAGGGCTTCAACCTCGGCCTGCGCGATGTGGCTGCCCTGGTCGAAGAAGTCCTGCGAGCACATGCGGACGGGCGCGATCCCGGGAGCATGCAAGTGCTGCGCGCCTACGAGAGCTGGCGTCACGATGAGCAACGCAAGGTGGCCATCGGCACCGACGGGCTGGCGCGCCTGTTCAGCAACCCGCTCGCACCGCTGCGCGTCGGTCGCAACCTGGGTCTGCTGGCGATGGATCTGCTGCCGTTCGGTCGGCACGCCCTGGCCCGGGCCGCGATGGGACTGGCCGGACGCCTGCCCAGGCTGGCGCGGGGGCTGGCGCCGCGATGAAGGCCGCAATGACAGTGACGGACTTCGACATCGCGGTGGTCGGTGGCGGCATGGTGGGTGCCAGCGTGGCGCTGGCGGCGGCGCTCGGCGGCCTGCGGGTAGCGCTGCTGGAGCGCAAGGAGCCAAGTCGCGACTGGCCGCAGCCCGGCTACGACACGCGGGTATCGGCGCTCACGCGCGCCTCGCAGGTGATGCTGCAGAACCTGGGGGCATGGCGGCATATGCAGGCGATGCGCGTCACCCCCTACGAGCGCATGCGGGTCTGGGACCGGCAGGGCAGTGGCGAGATCCGCTTCGATGCCGCCGACATCGGCGAGCCGGATCTCGGGCACATCGTGGAGAACCGGGTGATCGTGGCCGCGCTGTGGCGCGAGCTCGATGCGCAGCCGGGAGTGGAATACCTCGGCGGCAAGACCGTGCGTGCACTCGAACTGGACTCCCCGGCGCGCCTGCTTTTCGAGGACGGTACGGACCTGAGCGCGCAGCTGCTGGTGGCGGCCGACGGAGCGCGCTCGCGCCTGCGTGAACTGGCCGGGATCGGCCAGCACGGGCGCGATTATGACCAGCAGGCAGTGGTGGCGACGGTGCTTGCCGAACAGGGCAACGCGGCGACCGCGTGGCAGCGCTTCATGCCGCGTGGGCCATTGGCTTTGCTGCCGCTCGAACGCGAGCGCTTCTCGATCGTGTGGTCGACCAGCCCGGACGAGGCGCGCGAGTTGCTCGAATTGCCGCGGTCGCAGTTCGAGGCGCGACTCACGCGCGCCAGCGAAGGGGTCTGTGGCCGGCTGCAACTGGATGGCGAGCGCGCCGCCTTCCCGCTGCGGCTGCAGCACGCGAATGCCTACGTGCGCCCGGGTCTGGCGCTGGTCGGGGATGCCGCGCACGTGATCCATCCGCTCGCCGGGCAGGGTGTCAACCTGGGCCTGCTGGATGCCGGGGTACTCGCGGATGTACTGACGGCAGCCCGGCAATCCGGCGAGCCGTTGGGCGGAATGGGGGTCCTGCGGCGCTACGAACGCGGGCGCAAGGGCCACAACCTCGCTGTCCAGTACGCGATGGACGGTTTCAAGCACCTTTTCAGCAACAGCAATCCCGGTCTCTACCTGCTGCGCAATCTCGGCCTGGGGCTGGCCAACCACGTCCCGGCCATGCGGCATGGCTTCGAGCGTGTTGCTTTGGGGCAAGGCATCGAGTTACCCAGCCTGGCGCGTAATCACCCCGATTGCAGGTAGTGAGGCCCGCGCGGCTGTCCTGGGCGTGGATCCCCGCCCGGGCACTGGAGGCCGGCTCGATATCCCGCTATAGTTCCGACTCCGGACCAGAGTCCGCATGGGAGAGGCTGTCCGCAGGACAGCGCCGAAGGCGCAAATTCCGCCCGGAATCGCTCAGGTAAAATGGACCATGCGGGTGGGAGTCAGTCGACTCGGGCCGGGCTCTGGAGAGCGGCACCTGTGGTGCCCACCGACGGGGAAAGGAGACGGGGTGCCGGCCGGTTCAGGCCGCGCGCATCCCGGCTCCCAAACTCTCAGGTCACCGGACAGAGGGGCGGATGGTGTTGAATGCCGGCAGGCAAGCGACGCCATCCGCCCTTTTTTCGTGCCCAGCTACAGACCCTTGGGAGACCGGATGAGCGCAGACAGGAAGACCGTATTGAATGCCGTGCACCGGGAGATGGGCGCGCGCATGGTGCCCTTCGGCGGCTGGGACATGCCGGTCCACTACGGCTCGCAGATCGAGGAACACCATGCGGTGCGCCGGGACGCGGGCATGTTCGATGTGTGCCACATGACGGTGGTCGACCTGCGCGGCGCGCGCGCGCGGGCGTTTCTGTCGCGCCTGTTGGCGAACGACGTGGCCAAGCTGCAGGTGGCCGGCAAGGCGCTCTACTCGTGCATGCTGCATCCCGACGGCGGGGTGATCGACGACCTGATCGTTTACTACCTGGCGGAGGACTGGTTCCGCATGGTGGTGAACGCGGGCACCACCGACAAGGACATCGCCTGGTTGCAGCAACAGGCCCCCGCCTTCGGGGTCGAGGTAAGGCCGCGTTTCGATCTCGGCATGATCGCGGTGCAGGGGCCGCATGCGCGTAACAAGGCGCTCGGCCTGATGGTCGAATCCCTGCGCGATGCGGCCGCCGCACTGAAGCCCTTCAGTGCAGTCAGCGACGGGCATTGGTTCGTGGCCCGCACCGGCTACACGGGTGAGGACGGCTTCGAGATCGTGCTCCCGGAGGGCGAGACCGAGGCACTGTGGCGCGACCTGGCGCGCGTCGGGGTTCGGCCCTGTGGCCTGGGCGCGCGCGACACCCTGCGCCTGGAAGCCGGCATGAACCTGTATGGCCAGGACATGGACGAGAGCGTCACGCCGCTGGCCTCCGGCCTGGGTTGGACCGTCGCGATGGCAGACCAGCACGATTTCATCGGGCGCGAGGTGCTCGAGGCGCAACGCGCCAGCGGTGACATGCCTGTTTTCAGTGGTGTCGTCCTGGAGGACCGCGGGGTGTTGCGTTCGCATCAGAAGCTGTTCGACGGCGAGCGCGAGGTGGGTGAAATCACCTCCGGTGGTTTCTCGCCCACGCTGGATCGTTCGATCGGGATGGCTCGCCTGGCGGCAGACACGGGTGACCGCCTGACGGTCGATATCCGTGGCAGAAAGTTGCCCCTGAGGCGGGTTAAAATGCCTTTCGTACGCAATGGGCAGTCGCAGATAGATGTCTGACTGACAGCCTTTCCCTGCACTATTTCCTCCCGCATGCCGGATTCTCTGGTCAGGCGCGCGGGAAAGCATTCAGGAGGATTCAAAGTATGAGCAACATTCCTGGTGATCTGAAGTACACCAAGACGCATGAATGGGTGCGCGACGAGGGCGATGGCGTCGTCGCCGTGGGTATCAGCGATCACGCCCAGGAGCTTCTGGGCGATCTGGTGTTCGTCGAACTGCCGGAGGTGGAGGCCGAACTCGTCACCGGCGACGAGTGCGCGGTGGTTGAATCGGTCAAGGCCGCCTCGGATATCTACTGTCCGATAAACGGTGAGGTGATCGAGGTCAACGAAGCCCTGGCGGATGCGCCTGAGACCATCAACGGCGACCCCTACGAAGGCGGTTGGATATTCAAGCTCAAGGCGGTCGAAGGGGAAGACCTGGAAGGACTCATGGATGCCGAGGCCTACGCCGAGCATTGCGAGAGCGAAGACCATTGAGAGACATGCCGGCCGTGGATGCGCCGGCATGCGCTGCCCCGTTAGTCGACCCCAGCAGGTTCTGAGCAGGTAGAGCTGATGCCCTTTATTCCCCATACCGAAGAAGAAGTGCAGCAGATGCTCGCTGCGATCGGGGTCGACAGCATTGCGCAGCTGTTCGACGAGATTCCTCCGGAGCTGCGCGCGCGCGAGCTGAGCGGCATTCCCCTGGGGCTGTCCGAGATGGACGTTGGCACGCTGGCGAAGGCGCGTGCGCGTCGCGATGGCCAGGCCGCCTGCTTTATTGGCGCCGGGGCCTACGACCACCATATTCCCGCCGCGGTCTGGGAACTGACCACCCGGGGCGAGTACTACAGCGCTTACACGCCCTACCAGGCCGAGGCCAGCCAGGGGACCCTGCAGCTGTTGTACGAATACCAGTCGATGATGACTGCGCTGATGGACATGGACGTGTCCAATGCCTCGCTGTATGACGGCGCCAGTGCGGTCGCCGAGGCGGTCCTGATGGCGGTACGCGGCAACCGCAAGTCCAAGTCCAGTCGGATCCTGCTGCCGCGAACCCTGCATCCCGCCTATCGCAAGGTCGCCCAGACCATCGTCCGCAACCAGGGCATCGAGCTGGTCGAGGTGCCTGTCGATGCCCGTTCCGGGCAGCTGGACCGTGCCGTGCTGGAAACACACGCCGGGGCGGATTTCGCAGCCCTGGTCATCCCGCAGCCGAATTTCTTCGGCGTGCTCGAGCCGGTCGATGAGTTGACCGACTGGGCGCATGCCAACGGCATGCTCGTGATCGGCGTGGTCAACCCGCTTGCGATGGCGGTGCTCAAACCGCCGGGCCAGTGGGGCCGGAATGAAAACAGCGGCGGTGCCGACATCGTGGTTGGCGAGGGCCAACCGCTGGGTGCGCCCCTGTCCTCCGGTGGCCCCTATTTCGGATTCATGTGCTGTAGCGACAAACTGGTGCGCCAGATGCCCGGCCGCATCATCGGCAAGACGGTCGATCTCGACGGCAAGCCAGGCTATGTGCTGACCCTGCAGGCGCGTGAGCAGCATATCCGGCGCTCCAAGGCGACCTCCAACATCTGTACCAACCAGGGCTTGCTGGTGACCGCCGCGACCATTCACATGTCGCTGCTGGGCGCTGAGGGCCTGGCGCGCGTGGCGGCGACCTGTCACCAGAACACCAACAGCCTGGTGCAACAGCTGACCGCGATCGATGGCGTCGATGCGGTGTTCGATGGGCCGGCATTTCACGAGCGGGTGATTCGCTTGCGTGTGCCGGTGGGGGAGGCCCTCAAGGCGCTCGCAGAGCAGGACGTGCTGGGTGGTTTTGATCTCTCGCAGGATTACCCCGAGTTGGGTCAGAGCCTGCTGGTGTGTGCCACCGAGATGCGGACCAGCGAAGAGATCGAAAATTATGCGGCCAAACTGGCGCAATTCATGGGGCCCCGTGTCGACAGTTAGTGTTTGACAGAACCCGGATCAACAAATGACCACAGGAGAATAGAGATGGCGGAGATTACCCTCGAAGGAAACCCTTTTCATACCAACGCGGATCTGCCCGGGGTGGGCTCCGCAGCACCGGCCTTTTCCCTGGTCGACGCTGAGTTGAACGACGTCGGGCTGGAGCAGTTCGCCGGGCGTATGAAGGTGCTCAGCATCGTTCCCAGCCTGGATACCGGCGTCTGCGCGACCTCCACCAAGGTGTTCAACGAGCGTCTCGGCGGACGCGACGACGTCGTGGTGCTGGTGATCTCGGCCGATCTGCCGTTCGCCCAGAGCCGCTTCTGCGCGGCCGAGAACACCGACCTGGTAAAGACCCTGTCGATGATGCGCTCGCGCAAGTTCGCCAAGGACTACGGCGTGCTCATCGAGGATGGCCCGCTCGCGGGAATCACCGCGCGTGCGGTAGTCGTTCTGGATCAGAACGACAAGGTCGTCTACACCCAGTTGGTGCCGGAAATCGCGCAGGAGCCGGATTACGAGGCCGCCATCGCGGCCCTGGGCTGAGATTCTGACCTGCCAGGCTGTAGGAGCGGCCTTGGCCGCGAAGGGAAACGGTTCGCGAGCAAGCTCGCTCCTACGATCCGAAGGTCAAAATAGCCTGGTTCGTAGGAGCGGCCTTGGCCGCGAAGGGAAACGGTTCGCGAGCAAGCTCGCTGCTACGGCACGAAGGTCAAAATAGCTTGGTTCGTAGGGGCGGCCTTGGCCGCGAAGGGAAGCGGTTCGCGAGCAAGCTCGCTCCTACGGCGCGAAGGTCAAAACAGCCTGGTTTGTAGGAGCGGCCTTGGCCGCGAAGGGAAACGGTTCGCGAGCAAGCTCGCTGCTACGACACGAAGGCCAAAACAGCCTGGTTTTGTAGGAGCGGCCTTGGCCGCGAAGGGAAACGGTTCGCGAGCAAGCTCGCTGCTACGATCCGAAGGTCAAAACAGCCTGGTTCGTAGGAGCGGCCTTGGCCGCGAAGGGAAGCGGTTCGCGAGCAAGCTCGCTGCTACGGTCCGAAGGTCAAAATAGCCTGGTTTTGTAGGGGCGGCCTTGGCCGCGAAGGGAAATGGTTCGCGAGCAAGCTCGCTCCTACGATCCGAAGGTCAAAACAGCCTGGTTCGTAGGAGCGGCCTTGGCCGCGAAGGGAAACGGTTCGCGAGCGAATTCGCCCCTGCAACCGGTATATGTCTGTCGTTTGCAACATGAGACGTTTGCGATGCTGATCCACGAACAATCGAGAAGCGGTCGTCGGGCGAGCGCCCAGGCGCCGGCAACGCGGCCGCAATTGAGTGGCATCCCGGAGGCGTATCTGCGCCAGGAGCCACCGGCTCTGCCGGAGGTCTCTGAACTGCAGACGGTGCGACATTACACGCGCCTGTCGCAAAAGAACTTTTCGATCGACACCCAGTTCTATCCACTGGGTTCCTGCACCATGAAGTACAACCCGCGGGCCTGCAACGCCCTCGCGATGCTGCCCGGTTTTCTGGCGCGTCATCCACTGGCGCCCGAATCGCACAGCCAGGGCTTCCTCGCCTGCATGTACGAGTTGCAGGAGATGCTCAAGGAAGTCACGGGGATGCACGATGTGTCGCTGGTGCCTGCCGCCGGGGCGCAGGGCGAGTTCACCGGTGTCGCCATGATCCGCGCCTATCACGAGGCCAAAGGGGATCATGCGCGCACCGAGATCGTGGTGCCGGATGCGGCGCACGGCACCAACCCTGCAACCGCGGTCATGTGCGGTTACAAGGTCAAGGAGATACCCACGCGCCCCAACGGGGACGTCGACCTGGATGCCTTGCGCGCCACGGTCGGTCCACAGACGGCAGGCATCATGCTCACCAATCCCTCCACCGTGGGGGTGTTCGAGCGCAATATCGCGGAGATCGCAGCGATCGTGCATGCGGCCGGCGGGCTGCTGTACTACGACGGCGCCAATCTCAACGCCATCCTCGGCAAGTGCCGGCCTGGCGACATGGGTTTCGATGTCATCCACATGAACCTGCACAAGACCTTCTCCACGCCGCACGGCGGGGGCGGTCCGGGCGCCGGTCCGGTCGGTGTTTCCGAACGTCTCAAACCCTTCCTGCCGGTGCCGATGGTGGCAAAGGACGGCTATGGTGATTACTACTGGCTGACCGAAAAGGAACGTCCGCAGAGCATCGGCAAGCTGATGACCTTTGCCGGTAATGCCGGGGTGCTGCTGCGTGCCTGGGTGTATGCACGCATGCTCGGCCGCGAGGGCATGGTGCGGGTCGCCGAGTACGCGACCCTGAACGCGAATTACATGGCCGCGCGTCTGCGCGAGGCGGGCTTTCAACTGGCCTATCCGGAGCGTCGCGCCACGCACGAGTTCATCCTTACCCTCAAGAAACAGGCGAGGGAACTCGAGGTCACGGCGATGGACTTTGCCAAGCGTCTGCTCGACTACGGCTACCACGCGCCAACCACCTACTTCCCCTTGCTGGTGCCCGAGTGCTTTCTGGTGGAGCCGACCGAGAGCGAGGCCAAGGAGGCGCTCGACGGCTTCATCGAGGCGATGGTCGCGATTCAGGGCGAGGCCGAGAAGGAGCCGGACACCGTCCGTGCCGCGCCTCATACCTTACCGGTGCGACGCCTCGACGACGTGCGCGCGGCGCGCGAATTGAACCTGAAGTGGACTGGCAGTTGACCGCCGGATTGCAGGTCGATGTCGGAATACTTTGAGAACCGGGGCCTGCTTCGGGCCTGGCGGGCGCTGGGCTACTCGCTCAAGGGATTGAGGGCCTGCTACCGGCATGAGTCCGCGTTCCGCCAGGAGATCGCGGTCACCCTGTTTGTCGTCCCCTTGGGGCTGTGGCTCGGTCAGGGCGGGGTCGAAAAAGCCCTGCTGGTCAGCAGCTGGGTACTGGTCCTGATCGTGGAACTGTTGAATTCCGCGGTCGAAGCGGCGGTGGATCGTTTCGGCCCGGAGCGCCACAAATTGTCCGGCCGGGCCAAGGACGTCGCCTCTGCCGCGGTGCTGTTGAGTATCTCGATGGCGTTGCTGGTTTGGGGCCTGATCCTGCTGCCACGCTACCTTTGACCGCCGCCGCCGCCGCCGCCGCCGCAGGAGCGGCCCTGGTGCCTGCGTATGGCCTTTCGCGAGCAAGCTCGCTCCTGCGCACAGCGCTGATGCCGACTTGTAGGAGCGGCCTTGGCCGCGAATGATTGGGTCCTGGCGCCTGCGGTTTGCGCTTTGCGAGCAAGCTCGCTCCCACACCCCCCTGAACGGTTTATTGCCGGGGAACGCTGAGCGTCACTTCCCGCCCGGCGTAGCCATGCACCAGGTCATGCGCGCGTACCCGCACCCAGGTCCAGGTGGGTGGAATCGGGATATCGGACAGCCCACGTGTGAACGGCTGCTCGTGCACGTGTGGGTGCGCCAGGATACGTGTCGCGATGACTTCGCCGCTCGGTCCCAGCACCTCCCAGCGATTGGCGTAATGATCCCAGCCGCTGTCGTCATGCCGCAGGCTTGCCTGGATGTGATAGCGCCCGTCGTCCTGGCGTGTGATCTCGCCCTTCAGGACATGCGCCTGGCCCGCCACGGCGCTGCCGCCGGACAGCCAGGCGAGGATCAGGAACGCAGCCAGTCGATGATGGGGTCCCATAGTTGCACGTCCCTCGCGACCGCGGAGGGTGCCAGTTCGAACAGGCCCAACCCGGTTTCCGCCGCCTTGATGTAGTTCTGGCTCTCGCGCAGATGGGTCAGCAGGGGCACTTGGTAGTGACCCAGAAAGTCCTCGAGTACGTGGAAAATGCGCGTGTTCTCGCGCACCCGGTTCTCCACCAGCGCGATGCGTGTCTGTCCCCGTGAGACACGCCCGCTGCCGATCAGTTCCTCCAGGAAACGTGCTGCAGCGCGCATATCGATCGGTGAGGGGAGCACGGGGACCAGCAGCACGTCGGCACGCCGCAACAGCGCTGTCAGTTCGGGCCCGCTGGTGCGCGCCGGCGCATCGCTGATTTCTACATCCGTGTTGCGCTCCGCGCGCTCTCCGGCGAGTGCATCGATGCCGGCGATCAGCGGCACCCCTTCGTAGTCCTCGCGTGCCTTCAGCCAGTCGAGACTGGACTTCTGTGGATCGTGATCGGCGAGCGCCACGCGCCTGCCCTCGTCCGCGTACCAGGTCGCGAGATTGGTAGCCAGGGTCGTCTTGCCACAGCCCCCTTTGGCATTCACACACAGGATCTTGTACACCGCTAAACTCCTCGGGATGATGTTCGGGCATTACAGCCAAGCCGACCTGCGAGTGCAAGTGAGGATTGCAGGCAGGGGTCCCCGTGCTGTCGGGTCGTGAGATCCCTGTGCGTTGCGCCAAGCCCGCTATGCCAATCCCTACCGGGATTGCCCGAATTCAGGTATCCCGATTTCCGCGGGGAGCCAGCCGCCGATGGCCTGCCGGGGGGTGGGGTCGGTATCGACGCTGACCCAGGCGGCTATCGCCCGACGCGTGGTTCGAGCGGGTATGACTTGCGGCAACGCCAGATCCCATTCGGCCAACGCGGAGGAATTTCTGGCGGAGCGATAACCGAGCACTACGAAATCCTCCTCGAGCCGCCGGCCACGGTTCTCGCCGCCGCCGACATCCGTCGCCAGCCCGAATCCCAGGATGGCCAGGTGGACGGTCAATCGAGAGGGCTGCGTGGGTTCGCGCGGGGTGAACAGGATTCGTGCATGCAGATCATCGCGCAGCTCCAGGGAGAGCTTCCCGACAAGCGCTTCGGAGGCCAACGCCGGGGGGCGCCGTCGGAACCACCCTCGCCATTCCTCGCCTCTCAGGACGAATCCGGGTGTATAGACCGTGGAAAGATGCGCTTGTCTGGCGTATTGGCGCTGTCGCTCACTGAATGCCCTGGAGGCAAAACGATCCGGCCAGCCCAGGTCGTCCCAGTAGTCCACATGCCAGGCGAGCGGGATGAAATCGCGCCACAGACCGGGCCGGTCCGCCAGTTTGCTCAGCCACGCATCCGCGGGCGGGCAGCTGCTGCAACCATGCGAGGTATACAGCTCCAAAACCGAGACCTGTGCATCCGGGCTTTGGTAGCGCGTTGCCGCCGCAGGCATGCCGAAAGCGGCGACCAGGAGCACCCAAAGAGCGCCGCGGAGCGTCGCGGTCGATCGCAGGGACAAAATCTAGGCCTGCGCGGGTATGAACTTCAAGGCGACCCCGTTGTTGCAATAACGAAGGCCGGTCGGCGCCGGGCCATCCTTGAACACGTGGCCCTGGTGGCCGCCGCATCGGGAGCAGTGGTACTCGGTGCGCGGCAGGATCAGTTTGAAGTCCGTTTTGGTATCCACCGCATCCTCGATGACATCGAAGAAACTTGGCCATCCCGTACCGCTGTCGAATTTCTGTTGCGCGCTGAACAAGGGCTGCTCGCATCCGGCGCAGACATAGGTGCCCGGTCGTTTTTCATCGTTCAGCGGGCTGGTCCACGGCCGCTCCGTGCCCTCTTTCCGAAGCACGCGGAACTGTGCATCGCTGAGCAGGCTCCGCCACTCCTTTTCGCTGCGTACGATCCTGCCTGCGCCGCCCATGTCCGAATCTCCTTGAATAGCTGATGCACGCAGGAAAACCACGGGCGTTACCGCAAGCCCTCCCAGGGTGTAAATGAAGTGGCGTCTGTTCATGTGTTCCAGTCCTTCCGTCATCCGAACGGTTTCTGTTGGGCGAACATGGGACCGGACCAGGGGCGTGCTTATTTCATGCGCTCGAAGGGATCAGCCGGAATGCGGTAACTTCTGTTGCGTCTGCGGGATGGCGGCGTGACCGGCGCAGAGTGGACCGCCGAAGCGCCTATTCAGCAGGTATTTGACATCGATAAGGGCGCGCGCCTGTCGGCAGGCATCGCGTGCATCGAGGACGCCTTTGGGCAAATCCTGAGCCACCCGGGTAGCAAAGCACCTGTGTCTGCGAGTGCCCGCAGGCCGCCCTACCTGTATTCGATACGGATCTTGTCCCGGTCATTGAGCGCTGTCAGGGCCATCTCGACACGCGAACGCTCGAAGTAGCCGTTGCCGGCCGTATTGAAGCGCAGCCCGGTGCCTATCTCCATCATCACGCCGGCTTGTTCGCTGCCTTCGAGTTCGGAAACGAACGCGGCGTGATACTCGTAGACGCCCTGGGCGGCCAGCTGGCCGCGCTTTTCGATCGATGGAAAGCAAACGCCATGCGCAATCAGGACCGTGTTCGCTTCGTTCAACTTTTGTTCGGTGCTGTCATCATGAAAAGTGGCTGCGATCCGCACTCCCCAACCACGGGTGCGGTCCCGGTCCCATCGCCGCATGCTCTCTATCTCACAGGTCAAATCGAGCTGCCGGTCGTTGCTCGAAGGTTCAGCCTTGGCCAGGTAGCCGACCACCGACATCGCTTTGTATTCAGGCGTGAGCGCCCTTATCTGGACGTCGTAAAGGATTACCGCATTCGTCTTCTGGATAAACACGGGCGCCTCTGTCAGACGGGCATCGATATCGACACTTGCCTGGTTGATTGGCTGGCTGAATTTTTGACGTTGACGCGGGCTACGAATGGGCCGCGTTGGATACTGTGGCTGGGCCTGAGACTGCTGTTGACGCACCAGATCCTCGCTGTCCCACGGCCCGAATTCGTTCAACGCCCCCCAGGGCGTCATGGCATTCCCCGCCAATACCGAGCCAGGAACAGCCAGCACAAGCAGTGAGACGAGGCCGAACAGTTTCGTGTTCATTGCGGTTTCTCCATCGATTGATCGGGATACTGGACAATCCCCGGGGTCAGCAAGCTGACAGCGATCCCGGAGTATTACCCACTGGCTGCATGCTTTCCAAGCGCAGGCTTCTGTCCGCCTGGAACCCAAGGTCTGTTCGGCTCAAACAGCCGTCGCATGCACCGTCCAACAAGGACAAAATGTTCGGGCTACAGCCCCAACTCCGCCCAGATCGCATCCACCCTTTCCTTTACCGCCTCGGTCATGCGAATCGGTCGCCCCCACTCGCGCTCGGTTTCGCCCGGCAGCTTGTTGGTCGCGTCCATGCCGATCTTGCCGCCGAGCCCGGAGACCGGCGAGGCGAAATCGAGATAGTCGATCGGGGTGTTCTCGACCACCGTGATGTCGCGCGCCGGGTCCATGCGGGTGGTCATGGCCCAGATGACGTCGTTCCAGTCGCGCACGTTGACGTCATCGTCGGTGACGATAACGAACTTGGTGTACATGAACTGGCGCAGGAAGGACCAGACCCCGAACATCACCCGCTTGGCATGCCCCGGATACTGCTTCTTCATGCTGACCACCGCCATGCGGTAGGAGCAGCCCTCCGGCGGCAGATAGAAGTCGGTGATCTCGGGGAACTGCTTCTGCAGCAGCGGTACGAACACCTCGTTGAGCGCCACCCCGAGGATGGCTGGCTCGTCCGGCGGGCGCCCGGTGTAGGTGCTGTGGTAGATCGGCTCGTCGCGGTGGGTGATGCGGTCGATGGTAAACACCGGGAAGCTGTCGACTTCGTTGTAGTAACCGGTGTGATCGCCAAAGGGGCCTTCGGGGGCCATGTCGTCGGGGTGGATATGGCCCTCGAGCACGAACTCCGCGGACGCCGGCACCTGCAGTTCGTTGCCGATGCTTTTTGTCACTTCGGTGCGGCTGCCGCGCAGCAGGCCGGCGAAGGCGTACTCGGACAGGCTGTCCGGTACCGGGGTCACGGCACCCAGGATGGTGGCCGGGTCCGCGCCCAGCGCCACGCTGACCGGGAAGGGTTCGCCCGGGTGTTGCTGCTGGAACTCGCGAAAGTCGAGCGCCCCGCCACGGTGCGCCAGCCAGCGCATGATCACGCGGTTGCGGCCGATCACCTGCATGCGGTAGATACCGAGGTTCTGGCGCGGCTTGTCCGGCCCGCGGGTGACCACCAGGCCCCAGGTGATCAACGGCCCGGCGTCTCCCGGCCAGCAGGTCTGCACCGGGATGCGAGCCAGATCGACCGCATCCCCCTCGAGGGTATTCTGCTGGCAGGCCGCGTTGCGGATCTTCTTTGGCGCCATGTCCAGCACCTTCTTGAAGATCGGCAGCTTGTTCCAGGCGTCTTTCATGCCCTTGGGTGGGTCGGGCTCCTTGAGCATGGCGAGCAACCGCCCTACCTCGCGCAGCGCCTCGACCGATTCCTCGCCCATGCCGAGGGCGACGCGCTCGGGTGTGCCGAAAAGATTGGCCAGGACCGGTATGTTCGATCCCCTGGGGTTCTCGAACAGCACGGCCGGCCCACTGGCGCGCAGCACCCGGTCGCAGATCTCGGTCATCTCCAGGTTGGGGTCGACTTCGGTCGCGATGCGTTTGAGTTGCCCGCGATGTTCCAGTTGCGCGACGAAGTCGCGCAGGTCACGGTACTGCATGGGCTAGGGGTTGTTGCCTGCCGGCGTGGCCGCGCCGTGTGGCGGCGGCACCTCCAGGTCCTCGTCGAGCACCGGGCGCCTGACGGGCGGCTGGCCGATCTGCGCCGGCAGAGGAATGGCATTCTTGTCGCTCCCGTCGGTGAGGGCGCGCCGATACAGCTGCAGTGCCGCGTCCTCTTCGCCCATGTGTTCCAGCAGACGCGCCAGCTCGCGGTAGGCATCCACGGGTCCATTGTGCGTGATGGCGGTCTCCAGGTAGGCGCGCGCCTTGCCCCACAGCTGCGCGCGCATGCTCATGCGCCCGAGGGTGAGCAACAGGGTCGGGTCTTCGGGATAGTCCTTGAGGAACTTCTCCAGGCGTCCCAGGTGGCGGCCGGGGTTGGGGCAGTTCAGCAGCCCGTAGAGCTCGATCAGGTCGGCATTCCAGCCCTGCTTGAGCGCGTCGCGCAGGAGTTTCTCGGCATCTTCGTCGAGCTGTCGCTCATGCAGATAACCGGCATAGTCGCCTACCATGCGCGGGTCACCACGCAGTGGCCTGGGCACCCCTGCCCAGGCTCTGCCCAGGTCCCGCTCGTCGCGGCTGAGCGAGGCGTTGTCGAGCAGCGCGCGATGGGTCTTGACCTCGAGTTCGCGCAACTCCTCCACGCTGCCGACCTTGCGGCGGCGCAGCTCCGGGATGAGTTCACTGAGATGCTCCCAGTCGCCCAGTTGTTCATACAGGCGGCGCAGCAGGCGCAGCACATAGGTGTGTCGCGGCGCGACGCTGCGCAGCTGGCGCAGGGTCGTGAGGGCCTGTTCCAGCTGGTGATCGGCCATTTGCAGTTCGGCCTGGGTGAGACTGACCGCGACATTGGCCGACGGCATGTGTTCATGTGCCAGGCGGATGTAGGCGTCGCGCCGTTCGTGCGCGCCCTGCAGTTGCGCCGCGCGTGCCGCCGCCAGGTAGTTGAGCAGCGGGGTCTCGGATCGGTCCGCAAAGCGGGCCAGACGTTTTTCCGCGCTTTGCCAGTTGCCCTCGGACATCTCCAGCAGTCCGCGGGTCATCGCCTCCTGCGCCTTGTGCGCGGCGCGCCGGTGGCGCCAGTCCCGGATGTCCGCAGGCAGACGACGGGTACGCACCAGGGTGCGCACCAGGAAATACACGCCGACGAACAGGATTGCTACCAGCAGTGCCAGCAGCGCCAGGCTCATCTCGACCGAATAGACACCGAGGGACAACAGCACGTAGCCGCTGTCACGCGCCACCAGGATACCGACGACGGCACCGAGCAGGACGACCAGCCAGATCTTGAAAAGCTTACTCATCCGTTGGCTCCGAGCTGGGCTCCGCTGGCTCCGCGAGCGGACGCGCAAGATCAGCGTTCAGCTGCTGGCGTATCTGGAGCGCCTTGAGCGAGGCGCTGACGTCTGGCAGGGGCGGGAAAATATCCAGCTTGGCGAGATCCCTGACGCTGTCGCGCATTACCCGGGTCAGTTTCTCGGTCGGATCGAAATGGGCATCCAGCCAGGCGTCGATCGTGGCGAGACTCTCGCGGAACAGCTTGTTGTCGCCACGCGCGAGCGCGAGTCTCGCGGTCTCGAAGTACAGGCGCAGGTTCTCGTACAGGAAGTACTGCTGCTCCGGGGGCAGCATGGCCTGCACCGGCTGATCGTTGCGCCGGATGCGCACGGTCTGCTTGAACCCATCCCAGAGGTCATTCAACAGGGTATCCCAGCTGCGCTGGCTGCGGTCACCCTCGACCTTCGGTTCGCTCTCGCTGCGGCTGGCTCCCCCAAGGGTCGCGCGCGCGAGCGTCAGCTGCGGCACCTGTTCGGCCAGGCTGGACAGGCGCGCGGAGATGCCAACCGTATCCGGCATGTCGATCCTGTCCAGGAGCGTGAGGTCGCGCGCGATCTGGCGACGCACGCTGTCCCAGCCGGGATCGCCGGTATCGCGCAGTCGCTGGTCGGCCAGCAGCAGCGCCGCGCGCGCGGTGCCCACATCGCGCGCCAGGCTGATGCGGTTGTTGGCCAGGCGGGCCAGGTACTCGGCCTCCGAAACCATCCACTGGGTGCCGGAGGCGCCAACGCGCTTGTGCACGTCCGCCACGCTGGCGCGCAGTTCGGCCTCGCGCGCCTGCATGCGTTCGCGCTCCTGCTCCAGCAACTGTTCCTGGCGGGTAAAGGACTCACGCGCCGCATCGACCGACTTTTGCTGCGCTTCCAGCTTCTGTTGCTGCGTCTGCAGGCGTTGCGCCTGATCGCTGACCGCACGTTCCGACTTGCCCAGTTGCTCCCGCAGGGATGCCTGCTGCGCCAGGCTGTTGCTCAGGCTGGCATTGACCGCGGCCAGGTCCTCGCTGGCCTGGCGGGTGTAGCGGTAGGCGAACACCAGCGCGGCAACGACCAGCAGCAGTGCGAGTGCGGCAATGATCAATGCCAGGCGGCTGCCGCTGTCCCTGCTTTTCTGCCTGGGCGGCTCCTGCGTCTCCTGCGGCTCCGGGGCCGGTTCGTCCGAGGGGGGCGGCTGCTCCGGTTCCGGCGTGACGTCGATGACTACACCGGGCTTTTCTGTATCGTCGCTCATTTGTTGTTTCTGGCGGTTGTGCGCTTTTCGCTGGCAAGACTAGCAAAGGCGGTGGCCCGGCGTCTCGCTTCTGTATCATGCCCCGCTGTCGGCGAAATCGCACAGTGCCCGCAGCATGTCCTGGTCCAGCGCGGATTGCGCCACCAGGACCTTGCGGCACCCCAGGGCGCGCGCCTGCGCGGCAATCCGTTCGCTGCCCGATAGCAGTGGGGTCCTGTGCAACAGGGGTTTGCCCTGCTCACCCAGCAGCTGGAACAGGTTGTCGAGGATCTGCACACTGGTGGCTGTCACCACATCCACCAGGCTGTCCCAGTTGCGGATCAGGTTGGCGGGGTTGCGCTGCGGCAGCTGGCGGCGGTAGACCTCGACATAGCTGACCCGTGCGCCACGCGATTCGAGCACCTCGCGCAGGGTCTCGCGTCCGCCGTTGCCGCGCACGATCAGGATGCGCCTGTCTTCGACCGACTGCAGCGCCGCCAGGTCCAGCAGGCCCTCGCTGTCCATACGCTCGGGCACCAGGGTCGGCTCGAGGCCGTATTCGTCCAGGGTGCGCGCGGTCGCCGCGCCCACGGCGGCGACCTGCAGGTCGAGCGGGATGTTGTCCGGCATCATAGGGAAGGCGTAGCGCACCGCGTTGGCGCTGACGAAGATCACGACATCCACGGCGGCTAGGGTGTCGAATTGCGCGCGCACGGCCTGCTTGTCTTCCGGTCCCAGGATTTCCAGCGTCGGGAAGCTGACCGGGCGGCCATGTGCCGCCGAGACCTGTTCGGCGAACGCCGCGGCCTGCTCGGCAGGGCGGGTCACCAGCACGTTCAGGCCATCCAGGTTGCAGGGTGATTTCGCCTTGGCTTTCGCCTTCGCCTTCGCCTTTGCGTACGGGGCGCTCATGTCCCGGCGTAGAGCGCTTTCAGGATGTCGGCGGCGCCGTGCGCCAGCAGCTCCTCGGCGAGCGCCACGCCGAGCGACTCGGCGTCCTCGCGCGGGCCGCGGATCTCGGCGCGGATGATCTCGCTGCCGTCCACGGTGCCGACCAGTCCGCGCAGCCAGATTTCGTCATCCTGCAGGACCGCGTGTCCGCCGATAGGGACCTGGCAACCGCCCTCGAGGCGCGCGTTCATGGCCCGCTCCGCGCGCACCCTGGCGGCGCTATCGGCGTGGTGCAGGGGTTGCAGCAGGGCATTCACCCTGGGGTCATCCGCACGGCACTCGATACCGACCGCGCCCTGGCCGATCGCGGGCAGGCTGGCAGCGGGGTCGACCGCGTTGCGGATGCGTTCGCCGAAGCCCAGCCGGATCAAGCCGGCCGCTGCCAGGATGACGGCATCGTATTCGCCGTCGTCGAGTTTGCGCAGGCGGGTGTTGACGTTGCCGCGCAGCGACTTGATCTGCAGGTCCGGGCGGCGGTCGGCCAGCTGGCACTGGCGACGCAGGCTGGAGGTGCCGACCACTGCGCCCTCGGGCAGGTCCTCGAGGCTCGCGTACGCATTGCTGACGAAGGCGTCGCGCGGGTCCTCGCGCTGCATGATCACGGGCAGGTGCAGGCCCTCCGGCAGGTCCACCGGAACATCCTTCATCGAATGCACCGCGATATCCGCATCGCCCTCGAGCATGCGTGCCTCGAGTTCCTTCACGAACAGACCCTTGCCGCCGATCTTGGCCAGCGGGGTGTCCAGGATCTTGTCGCCCTGGGTGCTCATGCCCAGGATATCGACCTGGATGCCGAGGTGCGCGCTGTGCAGGGCTTCGGCCACGTGTTCTGCCTGCCACATGGCCAGCGGGGATTTGCGGGTGGCGATTCGGATAGTGTCGGTCATGGCGTTGTCAGAGGGCCCCGGAATGGGCGAAAACGGGTGATTGGGGTCGCGCAATGCTACTGGTTCGTGCGAGCCAATACAAAGCGGTCATCCCTTATAATCCGCCGCTTTCAAGACCCGCTGCCGGTCGTGAAGCCCGAGGGAGAATCGAATGCAGGATCTCATTTTCAATGTCGATGTCGAGGACTTCGACGCAAAGGTTGTTCAGGCCAGTCGCGCGACGCCCGTGCTGGTGGATTTCTGGGCCGACTGGTGCGCCCCCTGCCATGCCATTGCGCCGCATATCACCAAGGTGATCAACGAGCTCGCGGGCGAGGTCCGGCTGGCCAAGGTGGAGGTCGACGAAGGCCACAACATGAAGCTGGCCGGACACTATCGACTGCGTGGCTTTCCCACCATCATGCTGTTCCAGGACGGTGAGGAACGCGGTCGATTCAGTGGCTCGCGGGCATCGCACTGGATACATGACTGGCTCAACGAGCACCTGCAGGCCTGACAGGGCCGCCGCTGACCGCCGCCAGCCGGGGAACCCTTTTCCCGGATTTCATCAAGGTCCAGAGGCATGCGCCGTTATCTGAGCCCAGCGATTGGATCATTTTTCATGGATCCTCCTCTGGCGCTAGATATAGCGCTTTCCGGGCCTGTTACCTCCCCGTACAGGCCCTTTTTTTTGCCTCGCCGTCAGGCGGGCAGCGGATTTGCGAAGGCGAGTTTCATCGCCAGCAGCACGAACACGATTCCTGCCAGGCGGCTCAGGCCGCGTTGGGCCTTGGGCGAATCGTTCAGCCACGGCCGCAAACTGCCCGCAAGCAGGGCGATTGCGGAAAATACGATAAAGGCGGTGAGCATGAACAGCGCCCCGAGCAGGCCGATCTGCACGGCCATCGATCCACCTTCGGGCGAGGCGAACTGCGGCAGAAAGGCCAGAAAGAAGATGGTCACCTTGGGGTTGGTCAGGTTCATGACGATGCCGCGCCGGTACAGGGCCATGGCTGAGTGCAGGGTCGAGCCGGGGCCTCGTAAGCCGGCCGATCCTGCACCGAAGGCCAGCCAGGCGAGATAGAGCAGGTAGCCCGCTCCGGCCAGGCGCAGCAGGTTGAAGGCGATGTCGGAGGCCTGGATCAGGGCGGCCACGCCCAGGGCGACCGCCGAGGTATGCACCAGCAGGCCGCTGCACAGGCCAAGGGTGATCAGCAGTCCCGAGCGCCGGCCGTACAGCGCCGACTGGGTCAGCACGAACAGGTTGTCCGGACCCGGGGCGATGCTGAGCAGCGTCGAGGCCAGGAGGAAGCTTGCGAGCGAGTCCGCGGGTAGCATCCAGTTCCTTAGCGGCAGAACAGGGCGGGATCGCCGATTTTACTCGACCATTCCGAACACGCCACCGACTGAAGCCCGGGCCATGCCCGGCTGTTCGCGATGCTAAAACCGGAAACTCATCCCCAGGCCGCCCACTAGGAGTCTGCGCGGCAGAAATCAATCTGCTGCAAAAGCGCCATGAATCATCATCTCAGCTTATCCAACTCGTTAAATAGGCCCACTATTCGTCTCGTTCGATAAACTGACCTGATAATCCCTATCGCCTTTTCGCTTCGATCGTTGCTACCGCGCAGACTCCTAGGGTCCTCCAGGGGTAATGGGTGTCAAGTGCTTGGACTGTGGCGGCAGATCGAGGTCACATCCGGATCCGGTGAGGCAGCACTTTCAGGCGGTTTCCAGCCTTTGCAGGAAATGTTCGGAGGTCTCCCCTGGATCCAGTTCGAAAACCTTGAGATCGAATTCCAGACAGCGATCACAGTGGATGGCGTCCAACCCTGCCTGCAGGCGTTTTGCAGTCGACTGGGCCTGTGCGAGATCCGTATTGGTCATCAGGCAAAGGTACTGCTTATCACTCCAACGGGTGAAGACATCCGCAACACGGATATGCTCGGCAATGGCTGCTGCAATCTGCGGTGCCAGTTGGTGCAGGGGCTCGTTCTGGTCCCGCGGCCCCGGCTGCAGGTCATTCGCTACGTTCAGTCGGATCAGGGCCAGATCCTGGTCATATCGGTTGGCGCATTTCACCAGGTAGCTGAGGATGTTCTGGAAGTAGGCGGCGCTGTAGGTACCCGAGAGCTGATCGCGGAATCGCAGCCGCTCCGGTTCCATCTGCTCTGCGCGGCGGGCAATGATCTCGGCGGTGTTCTTGTACAACTGCGAGCCGATGCGTGGAAAGGTTGCCGTGATTTTCGCCACCCCCTGCCAGCCAAGGAGCAGCGCCTTGGTCGGTTTTGTGGCAACCACGTCGGCCCCGCCGAGTTGCCGCGTCACCAGCGAGGACTCGCCGTAACCCATTCCGGGGAACAGTGTCCCTACCTGGTAAGTGGAACCATCCGGGCGCGTGTGCCAGACCTCGGCCGCCCCGCTCAACAGAATCAGCATGCCCTCGGTATCCTGGCCCTGACGGAAAAGGGCCTCGTCCTTGCGGTATTTGCGCACATCGCTGAGGGCGATCAGCTTGCGCACCTGCCAACGCCGCAAGCCCCTGAACAGGACACAGTTTTCCATGACGCCACTGCGCAGGCGCACCGACAGGATATGCCAGACGCTGACCAGTGGGGTCCGTCGCAGAATCAGTGGCGTAATCACAAAGGTGCCCACCAGTGCCAGGAGCATCACCATGGCGCTCAACAGCCCGAAGTGGGAAACCGGGGGAAAGGATGACATCGCCAGGATGGCGAAGCCCGCGGCAAGCGACAAAGCGGTGGCGACAATCGGTAAGGCCTCCTGGCGCTGGGTGATGCTCAAGGCGTTCGACTCGGTTTCCTGCTGCTGGCAGACGCGCTGATAACGCACCAGGAAGTGCATGGTGTGATCGACGCAGATCCCGATGGTGATGGCGCCGATCATGGCGGTACCGGTATCGATCGGCAGCCCGACCCAGCCCATCACGCCGAACAACACCACGATCGGGAACAGGTTCACCGCGACCGCGATGAGTCCCGCCTTGACGTGGATGAACAGCAGCGAGACCACCACGAAAATGACCAAAAAGGCGAGCGCCAGCGATCGCGCCTGACCGGCGGCCATGTGGTCCACCGCCTGGCTGTTGAGGTAGCTCTCGCCAGTAACCTCCAGCTTGATCCCGGGGTCCAGCCAGGTGGCGGCATACTGGCGAAGCTGATCGACCGCCCGGTTAAGGGCCTGGGAAGACTCGATGTCGTGCCGGATCAGGATGCGCGCGGTGCTGAAGTCGGGCGACACGAAGGGGCGGAAGGCCGTCTGGTCCATGAGCGACATGTACTCGGCCACGATCTCTCTGCTCTCCGGCAGGTAGGCGGGTTCGTCCCACTCGGCGTCGATACCGGCGTGAATCACGCCCACGAAATCGGCGAACGAAAATGTCTTGTCGAAATGACCCGTCTCCAGGGCGTAATCCTGAAGGTCCTGCAGCGCCTCCAGGTAGGGAATCTGCAGAAAGGTTCCTTCGGTGCCTGAGACCACCACTGACAGGGTGCTCATGCCGGAGAGTTTTTCGTTCAACAGCCGGGCATGCGCCACCAGCGCTGAATCCGCGTTGAAATAATCCATGACATTGTTGTTGACCTGCAATCGGGACGCGCCATAGGCGGCGAAAAGGGTGATCAGCAACAGTGTGGCGATGGCCAGGCCGCGGTAGCGCCGCAAGGCGCCCTGTAACGCCGCGACGGCGTTGGCGAAGAGCTGTGGCGAGGCCTTTGCAGATGAACTGCCCTGTCGATCCAGGGTGCGCAGTAGCAGCGGCACCAGCAACACCGTGGCCAGGAAGTTCAACAGCAGGGCAGACGAGGAGACCAGTCCGAACTGGCGCAACAATTCGAGGTCGTTGACGCTGACCGAAAGGAAACCAAGGTAGGTCGTGAGGAAAGTGAGCGCAACGGCAAGCGCCATCTGGCGACTCATTCGGGCCAGCGCGCGATCGCGTGAAAGGCCTCTCCCGGTCCCGGCAAAGTATTCCGCGACCAGGTGGATGTCCTCGGTGGAGCCGATGATGATCAGTAGCGCCGGGACGATGGCGGTCATCAGATTCAGGGGAATCTGCAGCGCAGCCATCGCCCCGAGGGTCCACACGATGCTGAGCCCGGCCGTGATCAGCGGTATCAGCGCGGCCGACATCCGTCGCACTGCCAGCGCCAGGGTCGCGATCAACACCAGCACCGCCAGGGGGAGGATCACGACCTGGTCCCGCCAGATGTGTTTGGTGATCTCCTGGCGGACCGTGTGTACGCCCAGGTGAAAGGTCTTGTCCATGATCTCGTTGAGTGGGGCGATCGCCTCGTCGATCACCTGGAGCTTGTCTTCGTAACGTCCCCGCAGGTGGGCGTCGTCCTGGAAGTAGACGTTGATCGCCATCGCCCGGGCATCGGCCGAGAGCAGGTTGCCGACGACCAGCGGGTTACGCAGCGCGGCCTGCTTGATGGATTCGAGCTCGGCGGCGGTCTCCGGGATGTCCTTGAGATAGGCGTTGGTGTAGATATAGCCGTCCACCGTGCGCAGGTGGCGCAGTGTGAACAGGCTCACCGTGCGCACCACATGGGGGGAGGTGTCGATGCGGCGCAATGCGGCGCGGATCGCCTGCAGCTTGGCGGGCGTGAAAAGGTCCTGGTCCTCAATGTAGACGATGGTGGCATTCTCGGAACCGAAGATGCGCAGGGAGCGCTCGTAGAGTTCCTGCGCCTGCGGGTTGTCCACCATCATGCCGCGAGCAGACACCTCCAGCTGCAGGTCCTGCAGGTGCCACAGGCTCCACACGCTGAGCAGGCTGAGCAATGCCAACACCGAGCGTGTGTATCGCAGCGATAGCGTGAGTAGACGACGCATCCAGTCCCGGCCTCCTTATTCCGGCAAGACCGGGTTGGCTTCAAGGGTCCCGCTCTACCTGCCCGTGCCGCCGGGGCCAAAGCGCGATCTCCCGGGTGGGGATGCCTGACCTGCCGCCACCAAAAGGCTTTTTGCCGAATCACTGTGGACTCTTTTCGGCGTGCTGTCGATCCGGTTTCTGTCCCCTACCCGGACACGCGCAGCCGCCGCCCGTCAGCCGCCGGCCATGCGTGAACAACCTGCTGGGTTTACACAGCTAGCTCAGCGAACTCTTGACCCGGGAGGTCACGAAGGTGACCAGCGCCACGCTCAGGGCGCTTCCGGCCGCGATAAGTATCTCGCGCAGTTTCAGTGTTTCTCCGGCATCGCCAACCAGGTACTCCAGCACGAAAGGCAGCGCCACGGCCAGGCCAGATGCGATCAGGGTGGCCAGCAATGCCCGCGAGTACTGTATCAGCAGGGAGAACACATAAAAGCTCCCGGCCAGGGTGAAGGCCGCAGCCAGTATCCCGATCAGCGCCGCCTGGTGCCATGCCCAGGCCTGCTGCGCGAAGCCCGCGTCAAGCAGGCTGATCAGACCTTGCATCGCGCCGATTACCAGGAGCATGACCAGCACGTCCGCCATGGCACTGCTCAGCAGAAGACGCGACTGGTAGTTGCGGAAGACCGTATAGAAAGTCGGTGCGATCTCCACCTTGCGTGGCCGTACCCGGTGACCCTCGAGGCGCTGCATGTCGGCGGCGAACTCGCTCGCGGCCGGCTCGGGCAGGGGCATGCCCAACTGAAAGGTGAGCGGCACCTCGGAGAGACTGTGCAGTGTGATCCCGTGCCATGCGCCTGCCAGCAGCAGGCTGAGCAACAGGCCGACCTGCACGGTGGTGATCAGATCGAGACTGCCATTGGCGTACAGATAGACGAGTACCACGATGACCGCCCAGAACAGAATCGTGAGTACCGGCATGAAGTTGTTGGTGCGCACCAGGACGTTCATGGTGTAGGAAAAACCGAACCGGTCGACATCGGCTGCCTCACGCAGGGTCTGGCCATCCACCGGGCGGTCGAGGATGTCGCGCTCCCAGACCTTGTGCCATTCGGCCTCGATCTCCGGTCCGGGGGTGCCGCTCACCCCGCTCAGATGCATGTAATTGGCCTTCAGCATGTCGTGCAGCATGCGGTTCTGGATGGTGTTGAACCGGGTGACCGGCTCCTGGTCGCGATCGAACAGCTGTACCCGGATGTGCGGACGGGCCCGCAGCACAGCATCGAAGGAGCGGCGCGGTATTCCGCCAAGATCGCCGTAGACCGGGCCGCCGAGGATCAGGCGTGGCCAGAAGCGCTGCACCAGCATGGCCAGCAGCACGATGCCCAATACCGTCGCCAGGTAAATCGCGATCGACCAGGCCCAGTGGTCAAGCAGCAGTCTCAGCTGGCTGCTGAAGGCCCAGCCAAGCCAGAGCGTATAGCCAATCGATACCACCACGATCGACATCACCAGGAGCTGGAAGATGCCGGCAATGCCGACGATCAGGCGTTCCCGCAGGGGAACCCGGTTGCCCGGGTTGACCAAAACCGGTCCGTTCATAGGCGAGGCCCTCCGGCTAAGACCAATTTCTCATCAATTTGGAAGTTTAGTTCTTTTTCCGGGCTCGACCGAAAGCCGGAAAGCAGCCCACTAGTCGTCTTTCAGCGGCTTCTGCCAGAACAGCGCGTTGCCGGCAGCGGGGTCGAGCCGGTAGTCGGAAAAGCCGCAGCGCCGGTAGGCCGCCTTCGCCGCCTCGTTGTTGCTCAGCACCTCGAGGGTGAGCTTGCAGCATCGCCTTGCCCGGGCGACCTCTTCCACCCTGGCCAGCATCCGCTGGCTGAGGCCCATGCCGCGGAATTCCTCCAGCACCACCACATCGTGGATGTTGATCAAGGGCTTGCCCTGAAAGGTCGAGAAGCCCTGGAAACAGTTCACCAGGCCGACCGGTCGGTCATCCCGGTAGGCGAGCACGGAAAAAGCCCCCGGAATCCCGGCCAGCTGATCGACCAGTTGTTGCTTCACCTGCGGATCGAGGGGTTTGCCCCCGCCCATGGGGTCTTTGGCGTAGGCATCCAGCAGCAGCGGAATGTCCTGCCGGTGCTTCGGGTTGGCGTAGTCGGCGATCAGGATGCGGCTTTTCATGTGGGATCAGGTGCTTGCGCCGTCATAGCGGACCGGGGCCAAAGGGCGCGGAGGGAATTGCCCGGGCGCCTGCAGTGTCTGAAGTGGGCATCAAATGCCTGCATCCCTGTTTTCTGCCATTTTTGCAGGGGTCGTATCCAATGTAACCCGCGGTCTGTTCAGTTACGCTAGACGACTGTTCAGGGCTGCAAAGACAAACTCTTTATCGAGGCCGGAATCCCATGCCGCAATACATATTCATCCATGACGAGCGAGACAGCAGCTTTCCCGAACGCTACCGGGTGGTCAAGCGTGACGACGATGCAGAGTTCCTGCGCGAAAATGAGGACCTGACCGGCACCGTGTTGGACACGGAAGCCATTGAGTTTCTCGATGGGTTGCTGGCGCGTTGCCAGTCGAACGAATCGATGACCGTCGAGTTCGTGGACGCCCCCTACTGGCGCTTCATCGAACTCCGCTTCAGGCCGGCCGAGGCGGACGCCGGGCAGGCAAGCGGAGGGGAAGCAGAAGATTGAGCGATGATCCGGGGCCGCTGGAACGCTTTTAGGGCGCTTTCTTCTGCCAACTCAGATCAATCTCCCTATGCTGCGCGACGCAATCTCGCAGATACAGGTTGATAAGGCTTTGGTAGGGAATTCCCGTTTCATCGGCCATTTCTTTGAAGTAATCGATGACATCCTCACCAAGCCGAATGGTTACCGATTTCTTCAGCTTCGAGGCGTATGGGTTTTTTCGGGACTTCATTTTCGAAAAATCGTATTCGGCTTTCATGACGCACCTTGCGGGTAAAAGCAGCGTTCTTTTTTTGTGGCTTTTCGAGCTGAGATGATGCGAATGATTTCGCCACCCACCCTTTCACAGTGACAGACCACCAGTACGCGGCTTAGGTTACTCATACCGAGCATGACGAAACGATCTTCTTCCGACGAATGCTCGTCATCAAAGAACTGAACCGCATACTCATCGAAGAACACTGATCGCGCTTCCACGAAAGAGACACCGTGCTTCTTCAGATTTGAGCGGCTTTTCGCCTCATCCCACTCGAACGTAATCATACTTACAGTGTATGTACGCGCGCGGATTTGTCAATTTCTGGCCCTAACGGTCCGATACACGGTTCTGTCTATGTGCCGGAATTCCGGTGATCGGCAGTCGCCTGCATACCACTGAGACAGACAGCGGCTGCATGAAGCCGGTCCGGCAATCACGGACTTGCGCTGAGCCCGGCTCGTTTCTCGCGAAACAGCGCTCCTTGGGTATGGGGGGCGTTGGGATTTTCGGGTCGTGCACCCGTGGTCGTGCGGTTTCGACATACGGACTATTCCTCCATGAACAAGCGGCTATCCCCGTTGGCGAGCACTTCCTGTGCGGGGGCCATCATTCGATGATCCCATATCCCCGTAGCCAGTCAATCCAGTCCGGCTGTTGTGCCGCCAGGGAATGCGCAGACTGCGCGGCGGTCAACCCTCGCCCAGCCAGTCCTGCGGTTTCAGGTACACCTCGTACAGCTCCGCTTCGGGGGTGCCCGGTTCGGGGTGGTAGTCGTACTTCCAGCTGACCAGCGGCGGTAGCGACATCAGGATGGACTCTGTGCGCCCGCCGGTCTGCAGGCCGAAGATGGTGCCGCGGTCGTACACCAGGTTGAACTCGACGTAGCGCCCGCGCCGGTACAGCTGGAAGTTGCGCTCGCGCTCGCCATAGGGGGTGTCCAGGCGGCGCTCGACGATCGGGCGGTAGGCGGGGAGGTAGTGATCGCCGACGCTGCGCATGAAGGCGAAGGCGGTATCGAAGTCGGGCGCGTTGAGGTCGTCGAAGAACAGCCCGCCCACGCCGCGGGGTTCGTTGCGGTGTTTCAGGTGGAAGTAGTCGTCGCACCACTGTTTGTACTTGGGATAGGTTTCCGCGCCGAAGGGCTCGCAGGCGTCCCTGGATGCCTGGTGCCAATGGATGACGTCCTCGCGGTTGCCGTAGTAGGGGGTCAGGTCGAAGCCGCCGCCGAACCACCACACCGGCTCGGCGCCTTCCTTCTCGGCGATGAAGAAGCGCACGTTGGCGTGCGAGGTCGGGACATAGGGGTTGCGCGGATGGATCACCAGCGACACCCCCATGGCCTGGAAGCCGCGCCCGGCCAGCTCCGGGCGCGAGGCGGTCGCCGAGGGTGGCAGGCCGGCGCCGTACACGTGCGAGAAGTTCACCCCGGCTTTCTCGAACACCTGGCCTTCCTCGAGCACCCGCGAGCGTCCCCCACCGCCCTGTTCGCGCTCCCAGGCGTCCTGGCGGAAGCCGTTGCCGTCCACCTCGGCGAGGGAGTCGCAGATGCTGTCCTGCAGGGACAGGAGGTAGTTCTTGACCGCTGTGCTGTCGGGTTGCTGGCTCATGGTGAGGAAATCCTGCCGGGTTTGTTTTCGGTCGGTGCGTTGCCAGGCGCGCCGGGTGTGTTATTCGGATCGGGCCATTGGAACAGACACGGAGGCTGGCGCTCAACCCGCGCGGTGGGTCTCGCCGCTGCGCGGGTCGCGGATCGGGGTCGGCTGGCGCAGGTCGCCGAGGCGGTCGTGCAGGATCGCGTCGCTGCCGGGACAGCGCAGGCGCACCTGCAGCGGGCTGCGCGCCGGCGGGCGCCCGGCGAGGTTGGCGCTGGTCGATACCAGGGCGTGTCCGGCCGCATCGCACAGCGCGGCGGCGGTGGGGTGCGCGCTCACGCGGCAGGCAACCGTGTCGCGGCCGCCATTGATCCAGCTCGGCAGCGCCGGTCGGGCCGGCAGCAGCCAGGTCACCGGCCCCGGCCAGCTGGCCCGCACCGCCGGCATCCATTCACCCTCGAGCAGGGCAAAGGGGCGCAATTGTTCGATGTGCGAGGCCAGCAGGATCAGGCCCTTCTCCAGCGGGCGCTGCTTGAGCCGCAGCAGGCGCATCACCGCGCGTGGGTTGAGCGGGTCGCAGCTCAGGCCGTAGACCGCCTCGGTCGGGCAGGCCACCACCCCGCCGTGCTGGATGATGCGCGCTGCCTCGCGCAGGCGGAAGGGCGAGATCATGACTCGGCCTTGGCCTCCTCGCTGGCCGGCGGTTCATACGGCTCGGCGAACGAGCAGTCCTGCTGCGGGCAGACCTTCTCGGTGCCGCGCCGCTTGGTGGTCTTGACCGTCAGGACCGGCCAGCCGCACTGCGGGCAGGGCTCGGCGATCGGCTCGTTCCAGACCGCGTAGTCGCACTTGGGGTAGGTCGAGCAGGAGTAGAAGATCTTGCCGCGGCGTGACTTGCGCTGCATCAGGGTGCCCTTGTGGCACTTGGGGCAGCTAACACCGGTGTCCTTGGGCTTTTCCAGCGGTTCGATGAAGCGACACTTGGGGTAGCCGGAGCAGCCGATGAACTTGCCGTAGCGCCCCTGCTTGAAGACCAGCTCGGAGCCGCACTCGGGGCAGTCGCGCCCGACCTTTTCCGGTTCGGCCGAGGCCTCGGCATCGTCGTTGAGGTTACGCGTGTAGTCGCACTCGGGGTAGTTGGTGCAGCCGATGAAGCGGCCGTTGCGCCCGAGTCGGATCGACAGCTGGCCGCCGCACTTGGGGCACTTCTCGTCGATCTTCTCCTGGGTGACGTCCGAGCGCTGTACGTTCTCCTGGGTGTGGTCGATGCGGTCCTTGAACGGCTGCCAGAATTTCTCCAGCAGTGGCACCCACTCCTCCTCGCCGCGCGAAACCGCGTCCAGCTCGTCTTCCAGGCGCGCGGTGAAGTCGTAGTCGACGTACTGCTTGAAGTAGTTGGTCAGGAACTTGTTGACCACGCGCCCGACGTCGGTCGGGTAGAAGCGCTTCTTTTCCAGTTCGACGTATTCACGGTCCTGCAGGGTCGAGATGATCGACGCGTAGGTCGACGGCCGGCCGATGCCATGCTCCTCTAGCGTCTTGACCAGGCTGGCCTCGCTGTAGCGTGGCGGCGGCTCGGTGAAGTGCTGTTCCGGGCGGATCTTGTTCAGCGTGATCTGCTCGCCCTCGGTCAGCGGCGGCAGCATCTTTTCATCGCCGTCGCCCGGCTTGGCGTCGTCGGTGCCTTCGAGGTAGACCTGCATGAACCCCGGCTTGGCGATGGTGGAGCCGTTGGCGCGGAACACGTTGCCGTCGCCGGCGCCGAGATCGGCGGCCACGGTATCAATGGTCGCATGCACCATCTGGCAGGCCACGGTGCGTTTCCAGATCAGGCTGTACAGCTTGAGCTGGTCCTTGTCGAGGTGCCTGGCGATCTCGTCGGGCACGTTCAGCGCCGAGGTCGGGCGAATGGCCTCGTGCGCCTCCTGGGCGTTCTTGGCCTTAGTCTTGAACTGGCGCGGTGTCTTCGGCACCTGGTCCTTGCCGTACTTGTCGGTGATGAAGCCGCGCAGCTCGGCGATCGCCTCGTCGGCGAGGTTGACCGAGTCGGTCCGCATGTAGGTGATCAGGCCGACCGCGCCGGCGCCGATGTCGACGCCCTCGTACAGCTGCTGGGCGATGCGCATGGTGCGCTGGGCGGTGAAGCCGAGCTTGCGCGAGGCTTCCTGTTGCAGCGTCGAGGTCGTGAACGGCGCGGCGGGATTGCGCTTGCGCTGCTTCTTCTCGACCTTGAGCACATCGAGCGTGCCGCTGTCCGCCTTGTCGGCGCCGGTGGCGGCCAGCAGCACTTTTTCGACCTCGGCGGCGCGTTCGCCGTCGGTGATCGAGAACTGGCTGAGTTTCTCGTTCGCGAAGTGGGTCAACTTGGCGCTGAACGCCTGGCCGGCCTTCTCGGTATCGGCCTCGATGGTCCAGTACTCACGCGCCTTGAAGGCCTCGATCTCGTCCTCGCGTTCGCATATCAGGCGCAGCGCCGGGCTCTGCACGCGTCCGGCGGACAGGCCACGGCGGATCTTCTTCCACAACAGCGGCGAGAGGTTGAAGCCGACCAGGTAGTCGAGTGCGCGGCGCGCCTGCTGGGCATTGACCAGGTCCATGGACAGCTCGCGCGGGTTGGCGACCGCGTCCTGCACCGCCTTCTTGGTGATCTCGTTGAATACCACCCGGTGGACCGCCTTGTCCTTGAGCACCTTGCGGTTCTGGAGCAGTTCCAGCAGGTGCCAGGAGATGGCCTCGCCCTCGCGGTCGGGGTCGGTCGCGAGGTAGAGCGCCTCGGCATTCTTCAGTTTGCTCGTGATCGCCTTGACGTGTTTGTCGTTGCGGTCGATCACCTGGTATTTCATGGCGAAATGCTGCTCGGGATCGACCGCGCCTTCCTTGGGCACCAGGTCGCGGACGTGACCGTAAGAGGCCAGCACCTCGAAGTCCTTGCCCAGGTACTTCTTGATTGTCTTGGCTTTGGCCGGGGACTCAACGATAACCAGATTCATGCTTTCTCAATAAGGGTTGGGGCGGGGCCAGAGCCCGCGGTGTTCCTTTTTTACCGATAGCCGTCCGGCGTGCAGGGTGTCAAGCCCGGATGTCCGAAGTTGCAAGAAAAAAGCCCGGGTGCAGCCCGGGCCTTGTCTCGATCATCCCGCGGCTTCAGTGCAGGTAAGGGGGCTCGCCGTTATAGACCAGCTCCTCCATCAGGGCGAAGGCGTTTTCCTGCCCGGGCTGGTTGAGCAGGACCAGCAGCACCACCCACTTGACGTCGTCGCTGGAGAGCTCTTCGCTTTCGATCGCCATGCAGCGTTCGATCACCAGCTCGCGGCTCATGGGATCCAGGATTCCGCTCTGCTCCAGGGTCAGCAACAACCCCTGGATTTCCAGGTCTATTTTCTGCTGCTCGCGATCGCTGAAGATGCGCATGGAGTGGTTCGGCACCTTCTTGCCAAACTCGACCAGGCTGCCCTGGCGCCACGCCAGTTCGTCCAGCCAGTCGAAGGCCTTGGTGACCTCGCCCTGTTGGAAGCCGGCCTGCAACAGTTCCTCTTCCAGCGTGATCTGGTCCATGGACGAGGATTCCTCGCTGTCCATGTAGTTCTCATAGATGTAAATCAGAACGTCGATGAGGTTTTCGTTCACGGCTTGATTTCCTGGTGAGGAGAGCGACGGGATGTCCCGGAGTGTGGTTCGACTCCTGTTAACACAGAGACCGACTAGCCCGAAGGTGGGTTCAGATACTTGATTTTCCAAGTCGCGTGAACATCCCACCGGGGTCCGATGATACATGACCCTGAAGTTCGAGCAATAGGAGCATGGAGGAGATTTCCGCAGCTGAGTAATGGCTTTCCGATACCAGCTGATCGGCGCTGATCGGGTCAAATCCCATCAATTCCAGCAGCGCTTCGTGATCCGGGTCGAGGGCCGCCGATTCCGGTTCCTGCGCCTGCTCCGGCGGCAGGCTGTTCGCCGCGCCCGCCAGTAGGCCGAGCTGTGCAGCCAGTTCCTCCACGACGTGCTCGCCGGTCTCGACCAGCTTTGCCCCCTGACGTATCAGCGCGTGGCAGCCGCGCGCCTGTGGGTTGTGGATCGAGCCCGGGATGGCGAATACCTCGCGACCCGCTTCGCTGGCGAGCCGGGCGGTGATCAGTGAACCGCTGTTGAGCGCCGCCTCCACGACCAGGGTGCCCAGGGAGAAGCCGGCGATGATCCGGTTGCGCCGCGGGAAGTTGCCCGGCAGGGGCGCCGTGCCGGGGGGGAACTCGCTTACCAGCAGCCCCTCGGCGGCAATCCGGTGGGCCAGCTCACGGTGGCGCGCGGGGTAGACACGGTCGAGGCCGGTGCCGGTCACGGCGATCGTGCGGCCGGTCGCCAGGGCGCCTTGATGCGCGGCCGCGTCGATCCCCTGCGCCAGTCCGCTGGTGATAATCAGGCCGCTCGCGGCCAGGAATCGGGCGAAGCGGCGCGCGTTATCCAGTCCGCCGGTCGAGGCGTTGCGGCTCCCCACGATGGCGAGTTGCGGCAGGTTGAGGAGCGCGGCGTCTCCACGCAGGAACAGGACCAGCGGCGGGTCGGCGAGTTCGCGCAGCATCTCCGGGTAGTCCGGGGCGGTGACCGTCAGCAGTTGCACCTCGGTCTGTCTGAGCCAGTCCAGGTCGCGCCGGGCCTGCTCCTGGTCGGTCTGCGCGAGCGCGCGGCGTGTTTTCTCCGGGGTCTCGGGGGGCGGCGAGTTGAGCAAGGTGCGTGGGTCTGCCTGTAGCTGCAGCAGCGGCAGCAGGCTGCGTGGCCCCAGGCCGGGGGCGCGCAGCAATTCCAGCCAGGCGAGCGCCTGTTCATCGTTTTCGGTGGGGTCCGGTATCACAGCGTCCATGTCGTGATCCTATCGGGTTGTGGCGGGCGCTTCCGCCCGGGCGTGGCTATCAGGGGGTTCGCACCCGGTCGAGCACGTGGATCGGGCGAACCGCGTTCAGCACCAGGCCGAAGCTGATGCGTTCGAAGGTACGGAAGACCATCAGCAGGCCGGCCTCTTCGTCGGGCAGCTTGACGGTGTCGCGCGAATCCGGGGTCACCACGTCGCGGATGGTCTCGCCGCGCTGATCGATGCGCAGCACATGCCCGGGTTTGAGTCCGTCACCTGCGCCACGGTCCAGCACCACAACGTTGAACTGGCCGATCTGGGCCACGCCCCCCTTGACCCCGATGATCGAACCGCTGACGTCGCCGGTGGGTTGTCGCGGTATGAAATTGGCCCAGCTGACGTCTCCGCTGGAGGGTATCAGGCGGTCGCCCAGGATCGCCTCTCGCTCGCTGCTGTTGAAGTACACGGTCGCCGGGTCGCCGCTGGACATGGCCTCCACTGTACCGATGTAGATTGCTTCGTAACCCAGGATTTCGTCCGAGTCGGCCTCCCGGTAGGGCGCGCCCGGCCGCACGACGTGGTATTTGCCGCCGCTCTCGTCCAGCGCACGCACATAAGCGCGTACCCCGGTGCCGCCGATGATGTGGTCCTCACCGAAGCTTACGATGTAAGGCGCCTCATCCGCCTGTGCAGGATTGAGCACGTAGGGCCGCGACAGGAAAGGGCTGATATCCCCGATCGGGATGGTGGGAATGGCCCCGTCCCAGGGCCGCGAGCGTACCTGTGGCGAGAGCTTGAGCACGCCGCGGCTGAGTTGCAGGCGCGGCTGTCCGTCCACGTAGACGAGCTCGAGCCGGTCTCCCGGAAAGATCAGGTGCGGGTTGGCGACCTGCGGGTTGACGTTCCATATCTCCGGCCAGCGCCAGGGGCTGCGCAGGAAGCGGCCCGAGATGTCCCACAGGGTGTCTCCCTTCTGCACCGTGTACTGGGTCGGGTGATCCGAGCGCAGCAGGGTTTCGGCTGCAGCCGGAACGGCCAGCCACAGGCCAATCAGCAACGAGAGGGCGAGTTGGCGAGAAAATAGACGGACTCTCTTCATGGTATTCCCTGGACGTTATCCGCGGTTCGCGCTGGTCGTAATCGGCGGCATTCGCGTTATCATTAACAGATTATCGACTGCCGCCCGCTTGCGCCCGAAAGTCTAGCGCAAACAGCGGGCTGGCGACGAAGTTTGAAACATTACTACAGACCCCGGACTGTCTCATGGCGATTCTCGATATCCTGCACTTTCCCGATCCCCGCTTACGCAACAAGGCCAAGCCGGTCAGCGAAGTGAACGAGCGGGTGCGCAAGCTGGTGGACGACATGTTCGAGACCATGTACCAGGCCCCCGGTATCGGCCTGGCCGCGATCCAGGTCAACGCGCCGCTGCGGGTGGTGACGATCGACATCTCCGAGGAGAGAAACCAGCCGCTGACCCTGATCAATCCCGAGATCCTCGAGCGCGAGGGGGTCGAGGAGATGGACGAAGGCTGCCTCTCCGTGCCCGGCATCTACGAGAAGGTGAAGCGTGCCGACCGGATTCGCTTTCGCGCCCTCGGTCGCGACGGCAACGCCTACGAGCGGGATGCGGACGGACTCCTCGCAGTATGCATTCAGCACGAAATTGATCACCTCGATGGCAAGCTCTTCGTTGACTACCTGTCAAACCTCAAGCGTCAGCGGATTCGCAAGAAGCTGGAGAAGGAGGCCCGCCAGGCCATGCCCGAACCGGTCGGCACGGTCATCTGAGGCTTCAGCTTAGCCCGCTTCCCAATCCGCATTTGCGACCAGGTTCCCGATTTCCATGACACAAGCCCTACGCATTCTGTTTGCCGGCACCCCGGAGTTCTCGGTGCCGCCGCTGCGCGCCCTGCTCAAGTCGCCGCACGAGGTGGTCGCGGTCTACACCCAACCGGACCGGCCGGCCGGCCGCGGCCGCAAGCTCGCCCCCAGTCCGGTCAAGGAGGTCGCTCTCGAGACCGGTATCCCGGTCGAACAGCCGGTCAACTTCCGCGACCCGCTGGATGTACAGCGCCTCGCGTCCTATCGCGCCGATTTGATGGTGGTGGTGGCCTATGGGCTGCTGCTGCCCGAGTCGGTTTTGCAGGCCCCCCGTCTCGGTTGCATCAACATCCACGCCTCGATCCTGCCGCGCTGGCGCGGCGCGGCACCCATCCAGCGCGCCATCCAGGCCGGTGACGACGAGACCGGGGTCGCGATCATGCAGATGGAAAAGGGCCTCGATACCGGCCCGGTGTACCTGGTTGAGAAGACCCCCATACTCGCCGACGAAACCGGAGGCAGCCTGCACGATCGCCTCTCTGTGCTGGGCGCCGACGCCCTGATGAAGGCCCTGCCCGGGATCGCCGGCGCCACCCTTCCGGCGCAGGCGCAGAACGATGCCGAGGCGGTCTATGCGCACAAGCTGGACAAGTCCGAGGCCTGGATCGACTGGCAGCGGCCGGCGGTCGAGATCGAGCGCCAGGTGCGCGCCTTCAACCCCTGGCCGGTGGCGCAGACCCGCTACGAGGACGCCAATCTGCGCATCTGGGATGCGCTTTCCATCCCCGGCGAATGCGCCGAGCCCGGCACCGTGATGGCCGCGGGACGGGACGGGATCGACGTGGCGACCGGCGACGGCCTGCTGCGCATCACCCGCTTGCAGCTGCCCGGCAAGCGCAGCATGGACGCGCAGGATTTCATCAACGCGCATGCCATCCAGGGCACCCAGCTGGGCGCGTGAGTTTCTTCACCAGCACGCATGACAGCAAGCGATGATCCCCGCCTGGCGGCGATCCGGAACCTGGCAGGGGTTCTGGACGGCCGCTCCCTGGATACGCTCCTGGCGGAATCCGCCGCTGGCCTGGAGGAACAGCAGCGCACGCTCGCGAGCGAGTTGAGCTATGGCCTGTGCCGCTGGTACTACCAGTTGCACGCGATCGTGGCGGCCAGGCTGCGCAAGCCGCTGCGGGCGCGTGACCGTGATGTCGAGCTGCTCATGCTGCTGGGCGCCTACCAGCTGATGCACACGCGCGTGCCGCCGCATGCGGCGGTGTCCACCGCGGTCGAGCTGACGCGTCGCCTGGACAAGGGCTGGGCCAGCAAGCTGGTCAACGGCATCCTGCGCGGGCTGCAGCGCGACCTGGATAACCCGGACGCCGCTCTGCATGCCCAGCTGCGCGAACAGCCACAGCTGCGTTTCGCGCAACCGGAGTGGTTCGTGCGCGCCATCCAAAAGGCGTGGCCGGAACACGCTACGGTGATCCTGGCGGCCCTCCAGGAGCGCGCGCCCATGACCCTGCGGCTGAATACCCGGCGCCTGACGAGGTCCGACTACCTGGCGCAGCTCGCCGAAGCGGGCATCGCCGCGCAGACCCTGTCGGAGGTGCCGGGCGCGCTGGTACTGGAGCAGCCGCTCGCGGTCACCCGCGTACCGGGTTTTCTGCAGGGCCTGGTATCGGTGCAGGATGCCGGGGCGCAGCTGGCCGCGCAGCTGCTCGATGTGCGCGAGGGGCAGTCCATCCTGGATGCCTGCGCCGCCCCCGGCGGCAAGACCGGGCACGTCCTGGAGCTCGCGGATGCACTCGAGCTGGTCGCGCTGGATGTGGATGCGGAGCGCCTGGAGCGGGTCCAGGAGAACCTCGAAAGAATCGGCCGAACCGCGCGCCTCGAGGTCGGTGATGCCGCAAGTCCGCCCGCCGAGTGGGTACGCAAGGGCTTCGATCGCATCCTGGTGGATGCGCCCTGTTCGGCCACCGGCGTGATGCGACGCCATCCGGATATCCGCCTGCTGCGGCGGCGTAGCGACATCGACCGGCTGGCGCGCCGCCAGGCCGAGATCCTGAACGGCTTGTGGCCCTGCCTGCGCCCCGGCGGCAGGCTGTTGTATGCCACCTGCTCACTGCTGCCGCAGGAAAACGAGCAACAGGTCGAACAGTTCCTGCAGCGCTGTCCCGATGCGCGTAGCATTGAGCTGCCGAAAAACTGGGGGCACGCCCGCGCCGTCGGCAGGCAGACCCTCCCCGGTGAGCTGACAATGGATGGCTTTTACTACGCGCTTCTGGAGAAAAGGAATGGCTGATCGCCGGCGCATTGCGGGCCTGTGGTTGACCTTATGCCTGGCGGCAGGCGCTGCATGGTCGGCCGGCATGGAATTCTCCCAGGTCAGCATCACCCTGGGGGAGGACGACCGGATCTACGTGGACGCGCAGGTGCAGTACCAGCTGACCCAAACCCTGGGGGAAGCGCTTAACAACGGCGTCCCGCTCACCTTTGTCACGCACGTGCAGATGCGCCGCGCCGGCGCCTGGCTTTGGGAATCGGATGTCGTGGAGTTTCGTCTCAGCTCGGTGCTGCGGCACCGCCCGCTGTCCGGTCTGTACGAGGTGCGTAGTCTGGAGATTCCGGATGGGCAGGTGTTTGCCACTCGCGAGGCGGCGCAACGATACATGGGGCGCATTCGTGACCTGGCGCTGATTGAGCGCTCAAAGCTGGACGCTGCGGACGAGTACCTGATCCGCCTGGAAAGTTATCTGGACGTGGAGGCGCTGCCATTGCCGCTCAGGCCGCAGGCCTATTTCTCCAGCGAATGGGAACTCGAGGCGGAACCCTGGGAATGGCAAATCCGTCCCTGAACAGACGCCGTCGGCTGGACCTCTTCGCCACCGGCCTGCTGGTGGTGTTGTTGCTCGCCTCGCTGCACATGATGAGCAGCGCGGTGCAGCGCTCCGAGGCGCTGGACGCCTGGTTCATGCCGCTGCTCGCCTTTACCGTGCTCGGCCTGATTGCGCTGGTGCTGCTGGTTGGCTGGAACCTGTGGCAACTGTATCGCGACTACCGTCGCCAGGCTGCCGGCTCGCGTCTCAATGTCCGCCTGGTGATGATGTTCGCGGTGCTCTCGCTGATCCCGGTGGGTGTGGTGTACATCTACTCGCTGCAGTTTCTCGCGCGCGGCATCGACGGCTGGTTCGATGTCCAGGTGGACAGCGCCATGGAGGACGCGCTCTCCCTGAGCAAGGTGTCGCTTGACCTGTACAAGCGGGAAAAGCTCAAGCTGACGCGTGATCTCCTGGGCTCGCTGGAGGACGCCTCCCCGGCGGTGCTGACGCTGGGCGTGGGGAGTATGCGCGAGACCTCCGGGGCCTTCGAAGTGGCCATCTTCGATCAGAAGGGCAAGGTGCTGGCCTTGAGCCACCGCAATCCGGAGGTGCTGACACCCAGCCCGCCAACCACGCACATGGTGCAGCAGTCGCGCGAGGGGCGCGATTTCGTCAGCCTGGTGCCGCTCAAGAAGGGTTCCATGGTGGTGCGCGTGATGGTGGTCGATCCGCGCGCGCGGCCATTGGTGATGCAGGCGATCTACGCTGTGCCGGAGAACCTCAGCAGCCTTACCCAGCGCGTACAGGACGCCTACGAGGCGTACCGGGAAAGGGCCTATCTGCGCGGGTCGATCAAGTTCAGCTTCGCTTTGACTCTGTCCCTGGTGCTCCTGCTCGGGCTGTTCGCCGCGGCCTGGGGCGCGTTCTACACCTCGCGCCAACTGGTGCGCCCGATCAAGCAGATCGCGGAGGCGACGCGCGAGATCGCGGAAGGACGGTACGACGTACGGGTGCCTATTCCGAGGGTAAGGGACGAGCTCGCCTTTCTGGTCGACTCGTTCAACCAGATGACCCGCCGGATCGCCCAGGCGCGCAACCTCGCGGAGGCCAGTCGGCGCGAACTGGTGGCGCAGCACCGCTACCTCGAGACCGTGCTGGGAGCCCTTTCCTCGGGGGTCATGGCGCTGGATGCATCGGGCCTGATCCAGACCGCCAACCCGGCCGTGGGGACGATTCTGCGGGTGCCGGTCTCGCTCATGGAGGGGCGTCCCCTGAAGGATCTGGATCAGTTGAATACCGCCCTGAACCACTTCGTGGACGTGGTCGGCGAGGCGTTCGATTCCGAAAACGATTCGGTCGAGGGACGGGTGGAGATCACCCTGTATCGCGAAGAGGGCCGCCAGGTGCTGTTGTGCCAGATTTCACCCCTGCAGTTGCAGGAGGACGAAGCAGTCGGCCATGTGCTGGTATTCGACGATGTGACCGAGCTCCTTCGGGCCCAGCGCGATGCGGCCTGGGGGGAAGTGGCGCGCCGCCTGGCGCACGAGATCAAGAACCCCTTGACCCCGATTCAGCTGTCGGCGGAACGCCTGCGTCGCAAGTACCTGCCGCATATGGCGCCAGCGGAGTCGGACGTGCTCGACCGGGCGACCAATACCATCGTGCAGCAGGTCGAGGCGCTCAAGGCAATGGTCAACGAGTTTTCCGACTATGCGCGGCCGAGCAAGATGGAACCGAGACCGGTGGCGGTCGACAAGCTGGTCGCCGAGGTCATGGAGCTGTACGCCGGTCCCGCGCACCGGGTGCATTTCGAGCCAGGGGCGGGGGAAGCGCTCATCGAGGCCGATCCGCTGCGCCTGCGCCAGGTGTTGCACAACCTGGTGAAGAACGCCCTCGAATCGCGACCCGAGGGTAAAACCCGGGTATGGTTGCAAACGGCCCTGGTGGACCGGCGTGGCCGCCAGTGGGTGGATCTCGTGGTCGAGGATGACGGCAATGGCTTCGATCCGGAGGTGATCGACCAGGTCTTCGAGCCTTACGTCACGAGCAAGAAGAAAGGTACCGGCCTGGGGCTCGCGATCGTGAAGCGCATCGTGAGTGAACATGGCGGCAGTATCCGTGCGGAGAACCGACGCGAGGGGGGCGCCAGGATGGTGGTCTCCCTGCCTTTGCGCGCGCTGGAATCGCCGTCGCGGGAGAAACAGCTGACAGGTGAAGGTGAGAAGGCATGAGTGCGCCATTTGTACTGGTGGTGGATGACGAGCCGGACATTCGCGAACTGGTGAGCGAGATCCTGGCGGACGAGGGCTACCGGGTGATGACCGCGGAAAACGGCGAAAAGGCCCGGCATGCCCTGCGCGAGCGCCGGCCCGACCTGATCCTGCTGGATATCTGGATGCCGGATATCGATGGCATCAGCCTGCTCAAGGAGTGGGCCGCGGCCGGCGAATTGCCGTGCCCGGTGATCATGATGTCCGGCCATGGGACGGTCGAAACCGCGGTCGAGGCAACCCGCCTGGGGGCCTACGACTTCCTGGAAAAACCCCTCTCGCTGGCCAAGCTGCTGCTCACCGTGGAGCGTGCGCTGGAGGCCCACCGGCTCGCACAGGAGAACCTCGGGCTGCGCCGCGGCAGCGAGAAGACGGTCGAGCCCGGCGGCAACAGCCAGGTCATGATCCGCCTGCGCGAGCAGGTCAAGCGCATCGCACAGCATGACAGCTGGGTCCTGATCACCGGTGAGCCGGGCAGCGGGCGCGAAACCATCGCACGCTACCTGCATGCCCACAGCGCCCGCAAGGACGGTCCCTTCGTGGATGTCGGGGTGACCGGTATCACCCAGGGCGGCGCCGCGCTGGAGCTGTTCGGACGTGAAGACGGGGCGCAGGTGCAGTACGGGCGCCTGGAGAAGGCCGCTGGCGGGACGCTGTTCCTGGATGAGGTCGCGGACATGGACCTGGAGGTGCAGGCGCAGCTGGTGGCGGCCCTGGACACCGGGACCTTCCTGCGCGTCGGGGGCGCTGAGCCGGTACGCCTGGATGCGCGCGTGGTCGCAGCGACCCGCTTCGATCTGCAGGAGCGGGTCGACAAGGGCGCGTTTCGCGAGGACCTGTTCTTCCAGCTCAACGTGGTCCCGGTGAATGTGCCGCCGCTACGCGAACGCCCTGAGGACATCCCGCTGCTGCTGAACAGCGCGGTCGACCGCCTGGTGGCCCGCGAGAAGCTCCCCTACCGGCATTTTTCGGTGGCCGCGCAGAATTACCTGCGCAACCACAACTGGCCCGGCAACACGCGCGAACTGATCAACCTGGTGCAGCGGGTTCTGATTCTCGGCAGCGACCCGGAGGTCAGCCTGGACGAGGTCAGGGCGGCGCTGGGCGAGGTTCAGGGTCAGCAACCGGGGGCGCCGCAGTTTGCCGGCGTGGCGCTCGACCAGCCCTTGCGCGAGGCGCGCGAGGCCTTCGAAAAGGCCTACCTGCAGTACCATTTCGATCAGAGCGACGGCAATATCACCCAGATGGCAAAGGTCGTGGGCATGGAGCGCACCCACCTGTACCGCAAACTCAAGGATCGTGGCATCGAGATCCGGGGGCGGTAACAAGCCGCTGGCGGAAGGCCGTTCGCCGCGTTAGCCATGCTGTCCGGCGACGCTTAGAATAGCGGTTAAAAAGGGTTCGGATAGAAGCATGAAAATTATCATCCTGGGGGCCGGGCAAGTGGGCACGACCGTGGCCCAGAACCTCGCCCGGGAAGCGAACGACATCACCGTGGTGGACCATAACGGTGACCTGCTGCGCGAGATGCAGGACCGACTGGATATCCGTACCGTGCAGGGCCAGGCATCCCACCCGCAGATCCTGCTCCAGGCCGGAGCCGAAGACGCCGACATGATCATTGCGGTCACCAACAGCGACGAGACCAACATGGTCGCCTGCCAGGCCGCCTGGACGCTGTTTCATACGCCCACCAAGATCGCGCGCGTGCGCGCCCCCGAGTACCTCAAGCACCCGGCGCTGTTTTCGCAGAACGCGCTGCCGATCGATGTGCTGATCAGCCCCGAACAGCTGGTCACCGACTACATCCTGCGTCTGATCGAACATCCGGGCGCACTGCAGGTGCTGGATTTCGCCGGCGGGCTGGTTCGCCTGGTGGCGGTGCGCGCCTACTACGGCGGTCCCCTGGTGGGACACGAGCTGCGTGACCTGAATGATCACCTGAAGAGTGGGGAGGCCAGGGTGGCCGCGATTTATCGCAAGGGACAGGCAATCGAGCCGCATGGCGATACGGTGGTGGAGCCGGACGACGAGGTGTTCTTCCTTGCGGCCACCCAGAACATCCCGGCGGTGATGCGCGAGTTGCGCCGCGCCGAGAAACCGTTCCGACGCCTGATCTTCGCCGGTGGCGGCAATATCGGACGCCGTCTCGCGGCGGCCCTGGAGCGGCGTTACCGGGTCAAGGTGATCGAGCAGAATCCAGAATGCGCCGCGAGCGCCGCTGAACAACTGCGCGACACCATCGTGCTGTGTGGGGATGCAGCCGACGAGGACCTGTTGCGCGAGGAGAACATCGAGGACTCGGACGTGTTCTGCGCGATCACCAATGATGACGAGGTCAACATCCTCTCGGCAATGCTCGCCAAGCGCCTCGGCGCACGCAAGGTGATGGCGCTGATCAACCGTGCCGCCTATGTCGACCTGGTCCAGTCGGGCAACGTGGATATCGCGATATCCCCGCAGCACGCCACCATCGGTTCGCTCCTGACCCACGTGCGGCGCGGCGATGTGGTCATGGTGCACTCCCTGCGGCGTGGCGCCGCCGAGGCCATCGAGGCGGTGGCGCACGGTAAACCCGGCGATTCCAAAGTGGTCGGCCGCATGATCGAGGATATCCGTCTGCCCGAGGGAGCATCCATCGGCGCCATCGTGCGCGGCGACACGGTGATCATGGCGCACCATGACACGGTGATCGAGTCCGAAGACCACGTGATCCTGTTCCTCATGAACAAGCGCAAGATCGAAGAGGTGGAGCGTCTCTTCCAGGTGAGCTGGAGCTACCTCTGAGGTTATGCGTTTCGCCTCGATACAACGCATCCTGGGCATCCTGATGATGCTCTTCAGCATCACCCTGCTGCCACCGATGGCGTTTGCCGGCTTCAGTGGGGATGGCAGCCTGGGCGCCTTCCTGACCGCCTTCGGCCTGACCCTGCTGGGCGGGATCGCGATCTGGCTGCCGGTGGCGCGGGTCAGGCGCGAGATGCGCACCCGTGACGGCTTCGTGGTGGTGGTCATGTTCTGGACGGTGCTGACCCTGATCGGCGCGCTGCCCTTCGTGCTGGCGCCGCACCCGCATCTCTCCTTCACCGACGCGGTGTTCGAGTCGGCCTCGGGGCTGACGACCACCGGCGCGACCGTGATCACCAACCTCGAGGAGCTGCCGATCTCGATCCTGTATTACCGCCAACAGCTGCAGTGGCTGGGCGGCATGGGTATCGTGGTCCTCGCCGTGGCGGTGCTGCCGATGCTCGGCATCGGTGGCATGCAGCTGTACCGTGCGGAAACCCCCGGTCCGATGAAGGACAGCAAGCTGACCCCGCGCATCACCGAGACCGCCAAGGCGCTGTGGTACATCTATCTCGGCCTGACCGTGGCCTGCGGGCTCGCCTACTGGCTCGCGGGCATGGACCCCTTCGATGCGCTCAGCCATGCCTACTCGACCGTGGCGATCGGTGGATTCTCGACCCACGATGCGAGCATCGGCTATTTCAACAGCCCGCTGATCGACATGATCGCGGTGGTGTTCATGTTTCTTGCCGGGGTCAATTTCTCGCTCCATTTCGTGGCATTCCGGCGCCGTAGCGTCAAGGGCTACTGGCGTGACTCGGAGTTTCGTTTCTACGTTCTGATACTCGCCTTGGTGAGCCTGATCGTGGTGGTCAGTCTGCGTCTTTACGGCACCTACGAGACCTGGGAGGAGGCATTTACGCATGGCCTGTTCCAGACGATCTCGATCGGGACCACGGCCGGGTTTACCACCGATGCCTTCTATGCCTGGCCCAGCTTCCTGGGGATACTGCTGCTGTTCTCCAGTTTCGTCGGCGGTTGCGCCGGCTCGACGGGTGGCGGAATCAAGGTGATCCGGATGCTGTTGCTGGTCAAGCAGGGCATGCGCGAGATCACCCGACTGATCCATCCGAATGCGCTGATCCCGGTGCGATTGGGGAAGAAGATCATCTCGCCGCGCGTAATCGAGGCGGTATGGGGCTTCTTCGCCCTGTACGTTGCCAGCTTCACCGTCATGTACATGGCTTTGGCGGCCACCGGGCTGGACCTCATGACCGCCTTCAGCGCGGTTGCCGCATGCATCAACAACCTCGGGCCGGGCCTCGCGGGCGTGGGGGCGAACTATGCGGACATGCACGATACCGGCAAGTGGATCCTCGCGTTTGCGATGCTGCTCGGGCGGCTCGAGATCTTCACCCTGCTGGTCCTGCTCAGTCCCGCTTTCTGGCGTCGTTAGCGGTATTTGAACGCGCCTCCGACTCCTGTTCGCCGTTTGGCAGGCCGGATCAGTTGGCCGGCGGATACAGACGCGCGATGTCGCCCAGCGTGGCGCGGATCTCGCGCAGGGTCGGCGGCCACAGGTCGCCCGGCTCGGCGTGCACCCCGAAACAGCTCATCCGCAGGACTTGCGTCTGTCCGGGCGAGTTGAGGCGGAAGTGATAGCCCTCGAAGTACTGCGAGATGCCGTCATCGTCCACCCCACTCAGGAGCAGCGCGGCGACCCTCAGCGTGCGTGCCTGCACGATTTCGGTCATCTCGTGGGTGACGCGCGTTATCTCGAAGTTGTCCGGGGCGATGCTGATCCCGTCGTGGTCGACGCTCCGGATCTCGAAACTGCAATGTGGCGCGTAGAAATCGAAGCCCGCGCGGACCTTGCCTTTCTGCAGGAAAACGCGCGCCTTGCCGGAGGGCACCTGCAGGGGCTGGAGCAACTCGATCCGTCCACCGACCAGGTCGATGTATCGATTGACGCGCCCATCCTCGCGCACCGTGGCGCCCCCGATGCAGCCGCTGAGGAGCACCACGCACAGTGCCAGTACCGGGATTCCCGAAAAGCCAAACCTGCGTGTCGATTTCATGCGGACCTCCGGATGCGGGTCGAACGCCATTTTCTGGCAGCGGCCCTCAGGGCCAGATGCCCCGTTCCAGGGTGGCGCAGGTGACGTTTTCGATCGCCATGGTGAGCGCCGCGGTGCGCAGCATGCCGGCGTGCGGGTCGTGCGGATGTTTTTCCAGCATCTGCTGGTGACGTTGCAGTACGGCCACCACCGCCTGCTGCATGCGCTGGCGCAGCCTGCGGGTCACCTCCTGCTCGCTCCAGCGCTGGTTCTGGATGTTCTGGACCCACTCGAAATAGCTGACACACACCCCGCCGGCATTCGCCAGGATGTCCGGTAGAACCGGTATGCCGCGCTCCTGGAGGATGATATCCGCCTCCGGGGTGACCGGGTCGTTGGCGGCCTCCACGACCAGGCGGCATGCGAGCTTCTCGGCGTTGCTGGCGTGGATCTGGCTGGCGGTCGCAGCGGGTACCAGGATGTCGCACTCCAGCAGCAGCAGGTCCTCGTTCTTCAGGTTGCTGGTCCCGGGCATGCCGCTGAGCGATCCCGTGCTTTGTTTGTAGCTCTCGGCCGCCTCCAGGTCGATACCGTCCGGATTCATGATCCCGCCCTGGGAGTCGCTCACGCCGATGACTTTGGCGCCGCGGCTGACAAAGAGCTGTGCCGCGGCCAATCCCACCTTGCCGAAGCCCTGGACCACGATGCGTTGGCCGCCGAGGTCTTTGCTGACGTCGGAGCCCTGCAGGCGCAGGAACTGTTCGGTGGCGAACACCACCCCGGCTCCGGTGGCGTCGCGGCGTCCCAGCGATCCACCGTGGTCGATCGGTTTGCCGGTGACGACAGGGCGGTTGTTGCGTCCGGGATGCATGGTGTCGTAGGTGTCGTACACCAGCGCCATGATCTTCTCGTCGGTGTACATGTCCGGCGCCGGGATATCCGTGTGCGGGCCGATGTTGTCGCCCAGCTCGGAAATGAAGCGACGCGTAATACGCCGCAGTTCGCCGTCCGAGAGTTGCTTGGTGTCGCAAACCACCCCGCCTTTGGCGCCGCCGAAGGGGACCCCGATGAGGGCGCATTTCCAGGTCATCAGGGCCGCCATCGAGCTGACTTCCTCGAGGGTCAACTCCGGATGGAAGCGCAGCCCGCCTTTGCCGGGGCCGAGCACGTTGTTGTGCAGGACCCGGTAGCCAAGAAAGCTGCGCACCGAGCCGTCGTCCATCTCCACCGGGAAGCACACGGTCAGGACCCGTTTGGGGTTGGCAAAGTGCGCCACCAGCCCCTTCTTGAACTCGGCCAGGTAGCGGGTGGCGTCGAGAAAACGGAGCAGGCCCTGGGTTTGCGGTGACGGTCTGGTCATGATCCGGGAGGCGCGTGGATATTCTCTTCATAGTATCCTCGCGGCATGAACGCGCAACCCCCGATCATTCTCGTCGACGGCTCGTCCTATCTGTTTCGCGCCTTCCATGCACTGCCGCCACTGACCAACAGCGAGGGTGAACCGACCGGCGCCATCGTCGGTGTGGTCAACATGTTGCGCAAGCTCATCGATCAGTACCAACCGGTCAATATAGCAGTCGTATTCGATGCCCCCGGCAAGACCTTTCGCGACGAGATGTACGCCGAGTACAAGGCGCATCGGCCGCCGATGCCGGATGACCTGCGGGTACAGATCGAGCCGCTGCACGCGATCGTGCGCGCCATGGGGCTGCCGCTGCTGATGGAGGAGGGGGTCGAGGCGGATGACGTGATCGGGACGCTGGCGCGCCAGGCCAGTGCACAGGGCAGGGACGTGCTGATTTCCACCGGTGACAAGGACATGGCGCAGCTGGTCGACGGACATGTGACCCTGATCAACACCATGACCGATACGCTCCTCGATCGTCAGGGTGTGATCGACAAGTTCGATGTCGCACCCGAACAGATCATCGACTATCTCGCATTGGTCGGTGACAGTGCCGACAACATCCCTGGCATTCCGAAGTGCGGTCCCAAGACCGCCGCCCGCTGGCTCAGCGAGTACGGCGATATCGACAAGCTCGTGGCCCACGCCGACGAGATAAAGGGCAAGATCGGCGACAGTCTGCGCGCCAACCTCGAGCAGCTGTCCCTGTCGCGGGAGCTCACTGCAATCCGGCACGACCTGGAGTTGGCGGTTTCGGTTGCCGAGCTGACGCCGGGAGAGCCTGACATAGATACATTGCGCACCCATTACCGGCGCATGGGGGCCAGCCGCCTGCTCGCATCGCTGGAGCGGGGTGAGTCGGCGCAGCAGCCGGCCCCGGCTGACAGTCCGGCAGATACCGACTACGAGATCGTCACTGACAAAAAGCGTTTCGAGGATTGGCTGGCGCGCCTGCGCAAGGCGGAATACATCGCCTTCGATACCGAGACCACCAGCCTCGATTACATGCTGGCCGAGGTCGTGGGCGTGTCCTTCAGTGTCGCACCGGATCAGGCGGCGTATGTGCCCTTGGCGCACGCTTACCCCGGCGCGCCGCAACAGCTGGAGCGGGAATGGGTGTTGGAGCAATTGCGCCCGCTACTCGAGGGCGAACGCGCGCGCCTGATCGGTCAGCACATCAAGTACGACAAGAACGTGCTCGCGAATCACGGCATCGAGCTGCGCGGAATCGCGTTCGATACCATGCTCGAATCCTATCTGCTGGATGCCGGCACCGGGCGGCACGATCTCGACTCGCTTGCCGAGCGGCACCTGCAGCACAAGACCACCCACTTCGAGGAGATCGCGGGCAAGGGCGCCAAGCAACTGAGCTTCGATCAGATTCCGCTCGAGCAGGCCGGGCCGTATGCCGCGGAGGACGCCGACATCACACTGCGCCTGCACCAGACGCTTTGGCCCCGGTTGCAGGAGGCGGAGCGCCTGGCAGCATTGCTGCAGGAGCTGGAGGTGCCGCTGATCGTTGTTCTGTCGCGCATGGAGCGAACCGGCGTGAGGATCGACACCGGCATGCTCGCGCAGCAGAGCCAGCGCCTGGCGGAGCGCATGCATGAACTCGAGCAGCAGGCCTACGCCGTCGCGGGGCGGCAGTTCAACATGGGTTCGCCCAAGCAGATCGGCCAGATATTTTTCGAGGAGCTGGGGCTGCCGGTCGTCGCGAAGACCCCCAAAGGCGCCCCCTCCACGGCCGAGAGCGTGCTCCAGGAGCTGGCCGAGCAGGGGCATGAACTGCCACGCATCATCCTGGAGCATCGTGGCCTTTCCAAGCTGAAGTCGACCTACACAGACAAGCTGCCCGAGATGGTCAAGCCGGCCACCGGCCGGGTGCATACCAGCTACCACCAGGCGGTGGCGGCGACCGGACGCCTGAGTTCCTCGGATCCGAACCTGCAGAACATTCCGGTGCGCAGCGAGGAGGGGCGGCTGATACGGCGCGCCTTTGTGCCGCAACAGGGCTGGCGCATGATCGCGGCCGATTACTCCCAGATCGAGCTGCGCATCATGGCGCACCTCTCCGGCGACCCGGGCCTGACCCGGGCCTTCGCGGAGGGGCGTGACATCCATCGCGCCACGGCGGCCGAGGTGTTCGGAGCGGACAGCCCGGAGGCGGTCACCGCCGAGCAGCGGCGATCGGCCAAGGCGATCAATTTTGGCCTGATCTACGGCATGTCGGCGTTCGGCCTGGCGAAACAGCTGGGGATTGAGCGGGGCGAGGCGCAGGATTACATCGACCGCTACTTTGCCCGTTATCCCGGGGTGCAGGATTTCATGCAGCAGACCCGGGAGCAGGCGCGCGAGCAGGGTTACGTGGAGACCCTGTTCGGACGTCGCCTGTACCTGCCGGAGATCCGTTCACGCAACGGCGCGCGTCGCGCCGGGGCGGAGCGCACCGCGATCAATGCACCCATGCAGGGCACTGCAGCGGACATCATCAAGCGCGCGATGCTTGCGGTGGATGGCTGGATCCAGGAGGAGCGGCCGGCGGTGCGCCTGCTGATGCAGGTGCACGACGAGCTGGTGCTCGAGGCGGCTCCGGAGGCGCTGGACCATGCCTGTGACCGGATTCGCGAGCACATGCAGGGTGCGGCGGCACTGGATGTGCCGCTGGTCGCCGATATCGGTATCGGTGATGACTGGGAGCAGGCGCACTGAGCTCGCCGGATGGTTTGACCGGAACGGGCAAAATGTGAACCATTTCGCACAAAGGTGCTGTCGCCTGGATAAGAATAAGGTTCGTGAATCCGGCTACTTCCCGTTTTCTCGTCCCCAAGGAAGGGGTGGCCTGCTCTCGGACCTGCCCTTGCGGCAGACTCTGACTACCCTCTGAGAGCAGCTTCGACCCGCCGAACCCCCTATCGGCGGGTTTTTTATTGCCTTTTCTTTCTCGAGGAGGTGTCCATCGGACCGTTCGAGGCGGCTTGTTCGTGGACCTGTCCTTGCAGGCCCGCGCAGGCCCTCAAGCCGGAGCGAACTCGAACCAGCCATCCAGGCGGGCATGCGCCTCGGCAATGCCCCAGCGTTTGCTGGCGGAGAAAAGTTGCGCGCTGAAATCGCGGCTGTACTCGCGCAGTGCCTCTTCCACCTTCTCCAGGGCGGCGCCGGACTGCTGGCGGTTGAGCTTGTCCGCCTTGGTCAGAAGGACATGTACCGGCAGCTGGATCTGGTTCGCCCAGGCGAGCATCTGCAGGTCATAGTCCTTGAGGGGGTGGCGGGCATCCATGACCAGAACCAGCCCGCGCAGGCACTCCCGGGTCTGCAGATAGTCGGCCAGGGCGCCCTGCCAGTCGCGCTTCACGTCTTCCGAGACCTTGGCGTAACCGTAGCCGGGCAGATCCACCAGCCGCCGCTGCGCATCCAGTTCGAAGAAGTTGAGCAGTTGCGTCCGCCCCGGGGTGCGGCTGGTGCGGGCGAGCGCCTTCTGATCGCAAAGGGCATTGATGGCGCTGGATTTGCCGGCGTTGGAGCGACCGGCGAAGGCGACCTCCCAGCCCTCATCCGGGGGTGCCTGCTTGAGCTTGGCCGCGCTGGTCACAAAGCATGCCTGGCGGTAGTGCTTGTTCAACGTGGGCGTTTCCATTCCCCGCTCTTGCCGCCGGTCTTGTGCTCCAGGCAGACGGCATCGATCAACATGCCGCGATCGACTGCCTTGCACATGTCGTAAATCGTCAGCAGGGCGTTCTGGACCGCGCACAGCGCCTCCATTTCAACCCCGGTCTGGGAGCGGGTCTCGGCACGCGCCACTGCGCGGATGCAGGACGCGTCGCTGTCGGCCTCGAATTCGATCGAGACGTGGGTCAGCGCGATCGGATGACACAGCGGCACCAGTTCGGCGGTTTTCTTGGCCGCCATGATGCCCGCGATGCGCGCAACCCCGAGGACATCGCCTTTCTTGTGCCCGCCCTCGCGGATCAGTTGCAGGGTGGCTGGCTGCATGCGGATGACGCCACTGCTGACCGCCACCCGGTGGGTTTCCTGCTTGCCACCCACATCCACCATGTGCGCCTGGCCGCGCTCATCGAAGTGCGTCAGCTGCTTGCTCATGCGTTGGCTGTGACCCGGTCACGGTACTCCAGGCTTTTCGGCACCTCGCGCACCTCGAAGGTCATGTTATCCAGGTCGCCGAGGATCCAGGTCGCGGGGGCGCTGCCGACACCGCCGATGGTGCCGGGATTGACCACCCAGGTGATACCGCCCTTGCAGTTGTTGTGCTCGGCGATCTCGACCTTGTGGCTGTGGCCGCAGCAGACCAGGTCCCAGTCGCCGGTGGCGGCCATGGCATGCGCGTAATGCGGATAGTGCACGATGAAGATGGTGCGTCCGCCCAGTTCGATACCGGCATCCATACCGTGGTAGCGGACGATGCTGCCGGGCTTGTGCGAGAGACGCGTCAGGGCATGCATGTCGCCGGTGTTATTGCCATGGATGACATGCACCGGCAGGCCGTACTTCTCCAGGCAGTGGAGCGTGCTGGGGGCAACCAGGTCACCGGCATGCAGCACGGCCTCCGCCCCGGAAGCCTTGGCGTCCGCCACGGCGGCATCGAGGAGGGGAATGTGGTCGTGGCTGTCGGACAGGATACAGACTTTCATCGCGATACCGCTGGTGATGCAAAAAGGGGTATAGGGGAGGGCCCTGATTCAGAAATTCGGTTTCTCGGGCGCTTCCTGGTACATCTGCACGCTCTGCATGATCTCTTTCTTCGCCTCATCCAGGCCATACCAGCCATCCACCCGCACCCACTTGCCTTCGTCCAGGTCCTTGTAGTGTTCGAAGAAGTGCGAGATACGGTTGAGCACATCGCCGGGGAGGTCGCGGAAGCTCTCCACGGCGCGGAAGCTCTTGCACAGCTTGTCTACCGGCACGGCCAGCACCTTGGCGTCGTCCCCGGACTCGTCTGTCATCTTGAGCACCCCGACGGGGCGGCATTTGATGACCGAGCCCGAGATCAGCGGGTGCGGAGTCAGTACCAGCACGTCCACCGGGTCACCGTCTGCGGAGAGGGTGTGTGGGACATAGCCGTAGTTGCAGGGATAGTACATGGCGGTCGACATGAAACGGTCGACGAACATCGCGCCGGTCTCTTTATCGAGCTCATACTTGACCGGGTCCGAATGGGCCGGGATCTCGATGATCACGTTGATCTGGTGCGGTACGTCGCCGGTGCTGACGCGGTCGAGGTTCATGCAGGTCTCCGCTTTGTGTTCTAACAGGAGCGCAAGTATAGCGGTTCGGTAAACGCGGGGCGTAAAAAAGCCCCGCAAGGGCGGGGCTTTGGCTTTGCATCTTCCCCGGGATGGGCCGGTAGCGGCCATCCCGGGAGAGCTTTGCGGCAGGCGCCGGATTACAACAGCGGCACGATCAGCAGCGCCACGATATTGATGATCTTGATCAGCGGGTTGACTGCCGGACCGGCGGTGTCCTTGTAGGGGTCGCCCACGGTGTCACCGGTTACGGCGGCCTTGTGGGCATCGGAACCCTTGCCGCCAAAGTTGCCATCCTCGATGTATTTCTTGGCGTTGTCCCAGGCGCCACCACCGGTGGTCATGGAGATGGCCACGAACAGGCCGGTGACGATGGTGCCGATCAGCAGGCCGCCCAAGGCCTGCGGGCCGAGCAGCAGGCCGACCGCCACCGGTACCGCGATCGGCAGCAGCGAGGGGATGATCATCTCCTTGATCGCGGATTTGGTCAGCATGTCGACCGCGCGGCCGTAGTCCGGCTTCTCGGTGTGGTCCATGATGCCCGGCTTCTCGCGGAACTGGCGGCGAACCTCGTTGACGATGCCGCCGGCGGCGCGCCCGACGGCTTCCATCGCCATCGCGCCGAACAGGAAGGGCACCAGGCCGCCGATGAACAGGCCGATCAGAACCATGGGATCAGATAAGCTGAAACTCAAGTAGTCTGCTATCGACTTGAAACCAGATGCCTCCAATGTGCTTGCAAGCGTAGCGGGGTCCATTGCTTCAAGCTTGTTTTCCAGGGTGTGGGTGTAATCCGCGAAAAGCACCAGGGCAGCGAGGCCGGCAGAGCCGATCGCATAGCCCTTTGTGACCGCCTTGGTGGTATTGCCGACGGCATCCAGCGGGTCGGTGATGTTGCGGATCTTCTCGTCCAGCTCGGCCATCTCGGCGATACCGCCGGCGTTGTCCGTGATCGGGCCATAGGCGTCCAGCGCCACGATGATGCCGGTCATGGACAGCATCGAGGTCGCGGCGATCGCGATACCGTAGAGGCCGGCCAGTTCGTAGGCACCCCAGATCGAGGCGCATACCGCCAGCACCGGGGCCGCGGTGGACTTCATGGAGATGCCGAGACCGGCGATCACGTTGGTGCCGTCACCGGTGGTGGAAGCCTCTGCGATATGCCGCACCGGGCTGAACTCGGTGGCGGTGTAATACTCGGTGATCACCACCATGGCGGCGGTGAGCGCCAGGCCGATCAGCGCGGCGTAGTACAGGTGACGCGCCTCTTCGCCACCGCCCATCATGGCGTCGGTGACGAACCAGAAGCCGATCGCGGCGATCACGCCGGCGACGATCAGGCCGCGGTACAGGGCGTTCATGATCTTGCCGCCCTCCCTCGCCTTGACGAAGAAGGTGCCGATCACGGAAGCGACGATCGATACGCCGCCGAGCACCAGCGGATAGAGCACCGAGGCCTCGGTGCCGATCAGCAGTCCGCCAAGCAGCATGGTCGCGACCACGGTGACCGCATAGGTTTCGAACAGGTCGGCGGCCATGCCGGCACAGTCACCCACGTTGTCACCCACGTTGTCCGCGATTACGGCCGGGTTGCGCGGGTCGTCCTCGGGGATGCCGGCTTCGACCTTGCCCACGATGTCGGCGCCCACATCCGCGCCCTTGGTGAAGATACCGCCGCCGAGACGGGCAAAGATCGAGATCAGCGAGCCGCCGAAGGCGAGGCCGACGAGCGGGTGCAAGGGGTCCGCAACCTCCATCGCGACGAGCACGGCATAGTAGCCGGCAACGCCGAGGAGACCCAGGCCAACCACCAGCAGGCCGGTGATGGCGCCGCCGCGGAAGGCGACTTGGAGGGCCGCATTGAGCCCTTTGTTGGCGGCCTCGGCGGTACGCACGTTGGACCGGACCGAGATGTTCATGCCGATGTAACCGGCCAGGCCGGACAGGACCGCGCCGATGACGAAGCCGACCGCAGTGGCCCAGTCGAGGAAAATGAACAGCACGATAGTGAGGACCACACCCACGATGGCGATCGTGCTGTACTGTCGGTTGAGGTAGGCCTTGGCGCCTTCCTGCACGGCCAGCGCGATCTCTTTCATGCGCGCGTTACCGTCCGGTTGGGCCAGTATCCATTTAACGGACACGGCGCCATACGCCAGCGCCACCAGGGCGCTGGCCAAGGCAAACAGCAGTTCAGTACTCATCTCATAGTCCCCTTCTGAAAATTTGACCCGGCTTGTGTTGTTTTTTTCACCGGGAAGGAAGGGGGTATTCTAGGAACTCGCCCTGCTGAGCGGTGTAAAAAGTTCCGATACGCGCATTAGCGCCGCTGTTGAGCGAGGTTTGGACAGGCCAGGGCATGTGCTCAGGCCTTGGGGGAGTCGCCCCCGGTGTGCGGCTTGAACGTCCAGATACTGTTCGCGGTGAAGTTCCAGAGCAACACGATCAGGGTGCTGATGATCTGCGCGAGCAGGTAGTACAGCCCGAGGGTCTCTGTGCCGAGGTACATCAGGAGGGTATTGAGGCCCAGTCCGGTCAAGGAGACAAGGGCGTATCTGGGTCCCGCTACGCGGTGGTGTGCGTCACTGGCGAATACCCAATGGTATTTCATCAGGTAGTTGCTGACGGCCGCGATCGCATAACCCAGGGCCGAGGCAATCACCGCGGGAGCGCCGAGCAATTCGTGCAGCAGGATAAGGATCGTGTATTGGATCCCGGTTGCAATCGCACCGGTGCCGGCAAATCCGACGAATCGTGTGATCAATCCTGGCATGACGCGAGTCTATCCATGGTCCGGGGAACAAAAAAGGCCCCGCATCCGAAGATGCGGGGCCTTTTGGCCTTAATCTCAGACGGTGTCTGGATTACTGGGCTGCCGGAGCCATCGGAGCCTGCGGCATGGCGTACGGAGCGTAGCCGGCGTAGGGCTGGTCGTAACCGTAGCCGTACCAGTTACCGTCGGTGTCGCCGTTGCCTTTGAAGTCGCCGTCTGCCTTGCCACGACCTTTGAAGTCCATGGAGAAGGTAGCTTCGCCTTCGCCCGAACCGTTACCGACGAAGTCGCCGTTGCCGTTGTAGGCGCCATTGGTGCCGCCGTTCGAGGAATCGAAGAAAGCGAAGGCGGAGGTGGAGGCCAGGACAGCTGCGATAGCGATGATCTTTTTCATGATGAGTCTCTCTGTAAAGTCGGGCTCTCACGAGCCCTGTTGGAGTTGATGTCGACCCAACTGCCCGGTCGATGGGGAGAAGTATATAAGCATTTAATTAAATGTCAATACTCTTTTTCATGCCCAGGGCAGTTGTTTGCGAACGCTCTGCACCATCGTCAGGCGGACAAAAAAGAACCCCGCCGGTTGGCGGGGTTCTTTTTGGGCTGAAACGGAACGGACGCTTACAGCTCGAACTTCGGCAGCTTCTTCTCCACGCCGTTCAGTTTGAGGGTCACGTACTTCGGCATGCCGTTGTCATCGTAGGCCGGGTAGGCCTCGCCCTTGATCAGCGGGTAGAGGTACTCCTTGCACTGGTCGGTGATGCCGAAACCGTCATCGGTGATGAAGTCCATGGGCATCATCTTCTCGACGTTGGCAACCTCACTCAGTGGCGCCTCGCCGATGCTCCATTTATAGGGTGAGGAGGACTCCCGCACCACGGTCGGCATGATCGAGTTTTTGCCCTCGATGGCCTTTTCCACCGCGGCAACACCCAGCGCGTAGGCCTGGTCGACGTCGGATTCCGAGGCCAGGTGGCGGGCGGCGCGCTGCAGATAGTCGGCCACGGCCCAGTGGAACTTGTAACCCAGGGCGTCTTTGATCATGTTGGCCACGACCGGTGCGGCGCCACCCAGCTGGGCGTGACCGAAGGAATCGCGGGTGCCCTGCTCGGCCAGGAATTTGCCGTCGGGCCAATGGCAGCCTTCAGAGACCACGATGGTGCAGTAGCCGTGCTCCTTGACCTTGGCGTCCACGGCCTCGAGGAATTTTTCCTGGTTGAACTCGACCTCGGGGAACAGCGTCACTACCGGGATGCCATAGTCCTCGACCAGGGCGCCGGCGGCGGCGATCCAGCCGGCATGACGACCCATGACCTCGATCACGAAGATCTTGGTCGAGGTGGCGGCCATGGAGCGCACGTCGTAGCTGGCCTCGAGGGTGGACACGGCGATGTACTTTGCGACCGAACCGAAACCGGGGCAGTTGTCGGTGATCGGCAGGTCGTTGTCGACCGTCTTGGGCACGTGGATGGCCTGCACCGGGTAGCCCATTTTTTCCGACAGCTGCGATACCTTGTAGCAGGTATCCGCGGAGTCGCCGCCGCCGTTATAGAAGAAGTAGCCGATGTCGTGCGCCTTGAAGATCTCGATCAGGCGCTCGTATTCGCGCTTGTTGTCTTCCAGGCTCTTGAGCTTGAAGCGGCACGAGCCAAACGCCCCGGACGGGGTGCTCTTGAGGGCAGCGATGTCCTCGGCCGATTCCTGGCTGGTATCAACGAGGTCTTCGGTCAGGGCCCCGATGATGCCATTGCGGCCGGCGTACACATTGGCGATCTTGTCGCCGTGCTTGCGGCAGGTCTCGATCACGCCGCATGCCGAGGCGTTGATTACCGCGGTGACACCGCCGGACTGGGCGTAAAAGGCATTTTTACCACTCATGTATTACCTCCTGAGGTTTTTCTGACTGGGTGTGTCGATCTTGCCCGCGCATGCGGGCCAGTTTGCCCGGGAACGCAGGGGCAGATCGTTGAATTCGTGCGCCGTGTCGGTAGCGATCGCCCGTGGCAGTCACCGGCTGAGATTTCCGGATTCTCGTCCCTGAGGACCTGAGTTGAAGGCTGCGGCGCGGGTATCTTCTCGCGAGTTTGCCCACGGATTGTCTAAAAGTTGCTCAATGACCCGAAAACGGCAGAAAACCGGGCTTATCTGCGCGAAAAGGGCTAAAAGAGTGCGACTTTCGTTGACAAGGCAAAAAATGTGCGATTAGCTTAGACAAGGCTGAAAGGGGCAGCCAATGCAAAACACGCATGCCCCTATAGGAAAATCCTAATTTCCTGAAACAGTCTGCAGTCACGTGTCTGGCGAGGTGATAACGGGGAGGAGCGTTATCGCGAACGGCCGGCTTGACCGGGCCGCTCGTAACGTGGCCATCACAAGAAAAAGCCTGAGCTGCAAGGAGTCACCATGCGGATCGTTCTTCTTGGCCCCCCGGGGTCTGGCAAGGCGGAACTCTCCAAAAAAATCGCCGAAGCCTACAAGATTCCCATTCTTACCCAGGCCGGTATCGTCGACTCAGTCGCCGCGGAATCGAGCGAACTGGGCCGTCTGGCGGCGGATGCACGCGATGCCTCGCGGGTTTCCGATGAGCTTTTGCTCGCACTCCTGCGTATCCAGCTGCCGAAGATGAATCTCAGCGCCGGTTATCTCCTGGTCGACATGCCGAGGGATTCGGGCCAGGCGGACGTGCTCGACAGCATGCTCGACGAACTCGCAAAGCCGATCGACCTGGTGATAAAGCTGGACGTCGACATGGACGAGTTGATGGAGCGCCTGGTGGGCAGGATCCAATGCGATCACTGCGGCGCGGAGTACAACCTGTACGTCAATCCTCCGATGGTGGACGGTGTCTGCGATGAGTGCGGTGCCCGCGTGCGGCGGCGCCCGCATGACTACGAGGAAACGATCAGCAACCGCCTGCGTGTGTATGACGGCCAGATGGGGCCGTTGCTGCAGTACTACGATCAGGCTGGCAAGCTCCATCGGTTCGATGCGAGCGGTGCGATCCGCCCGCTTTGGAAGAAGGTGAAGGCCCTGATTGATGCCACCCCCAGCCCCGAGGTGGTCGCTCCCGATGTCAGCAAGTCCGAGGCGGCTGGCGGAGAGACCTCGGGCGAACCCGTGGCGACCAAGGGGAGGAAAGCCAAAGGAAAGCCGGCTGGACCCAAGGCCGCCAAGAAAGGGGTGGCAAAGAAGGTCGTTGCGAAAAAGGTCGTTGCGAAGAAGGGCGAGCCCAAAAAGGCGGTGAAAAAGGCAGCTGCCAAGAAAGTGGTTGCCAAGAAAAAGGCTGCAACCAGGGCGGCGGTCGAAAAAGTCGTCGCCAAGAAGGTAGCGAAAAAGGTGGCTGCCAAGAAAAAGGTGACAAAGAAGGCCACGAAAAAAGCCATGACCAAAAAGCTTGCGAAGAAAAAAATTGTGACCAAAAAGGTCGCAAAGAAGGCGGTCGCGAAGAAGGCGGTCGCAAAGAAGGCCGCCGTTGCGGTCGGCAGAAAGAAGGTGGTCAAGAAGGCGGCCGCAAAAAAGGTGGTGCCGAAAAAGGCGGCCACGAAGAAAGCAACCGCCGCAAAGAAAGTGGCCAAGAAGAAATCGGTGGCGAAGAAGGCCCCGGCCAAAAAGACTGTCACCAAGAAAGTAGCCAAGAAGGCAACCAAGAAGGTAGCCAAGAAGGCAACCAAGAAGGTGGCCAAGAAGCGGGTTCGCCGTTGATGCCTGCGGTGTTGCTGCAACACCCAGGTCAGTGGGCAGTCATCGCTGACCTGAGACCTGTTCAACGCCTGGGCTGATTGGCCCCTACCTATGCGCGGCCGTGCGGCGCCGCGCCGGCGCAGATCATGCTACCGCTCCTGCGGGTTCAGCCATCGAGGCTTTGCAGCGTCGTACCGCAGGCCTTGCATTGGTAGCGCGTCCCCTGCTGCGCGCGTCGGTGGCGCGTGGTGCTGAGTTGATGCGTATTGCAGGCGCAGCTGTAAGGCCAGCGGCGCTGGCGTCGCAGCGGAGGCATCTCGAAGTCATGGCAGCGCCGGGGCTTGTTCACGCCCAGCTGGCGCATTACCGCCTGCCACTCGCGGCCGTGTGGCCGTACCCGTTGACCATGCAGTAACCAGGTCACCACGTGTGCGACCTCGTGCGGCACCGTCTCGCGCATGAAATGCTCCGGCTGGAGCGAGGCGATCGCCAGGTTGTAGCGTATCTCGATGCCGCCGGATGGGGTAAAGCGCGCCTGTCCCGCCGCGCGGCCCTGCAGATCGAACCGGATGCGGATGCTCCCGAGTTGGTCAAGGCGGGGAAAGAGCGCGCAGGCGTGCGCCAGGTGGCGCTCGGTCTCAAATTGTAGGCTGCCGCGAAGCCCGGTGACGGTCACGCTCAGGCCTTCTTCCCGATCAGCTCGATAGGGTAGCCGTCCGGGTCTTCGACAAACGCGATGATGGTGCTGCCGGCATTCATTGGCCCCGCGTCCCGGAGGATCTTTCCACCCTTTGCGCGGATGCGTTCGGTCGCCTGGTATACGTCGTCGACCTCGATGGCGATGTGCCCGAAGGCGTTGCCCAGGTCGTAGTGATCGACCCCCCAGTTGTAGGTGAGCTCGATCACGGTGTGCTCGGATTCATCGCCGTAGCCAAGGAAGGCCAAGGTGAACTTGCCGTCCGGGTATTCCTTCTGCCGCAACAGGCGCATCCCGAGTACGTCGGTGTAAAAGTCGATGGAGCGCTGCAGGTCGCCGCTGCGTAGCATTGTGTGGAGGATGCGCATGCACTGTCTCCCGAGGTTGCGCCGCGGTCATCTTCTGCGCGGCTGAGTGATTGCCGAAGTGCCGGCGCGAGTAGCGGCCAGCCTGATGCCCTGCGTCAGTTGCCCGCCACCGTCATGCGCTCGATCAGCCAGGAGCCGGTGTCGATGCTGCCCGGAATGTGGTTGTCGCCGCCGACGGCGAGCAGGCCGCTGAACATGTCGCGCAGGTTCGCGGCGATCGTGAACTCCGATACCGGGTAGGCGATCTCGCCGTCTTCCACCCAGTAACCGGCCGCGCCGCGGGAATAGTCACCGGTGACCGGGTTGCTGCCCTGTCCCATGAGCTCGGTCACGATCAGCCCACGTTCGATGCGCTCCATCAGCTGTTGCAGGGACTCGCCGGTGTTTTCGATACGGGCATTGTGCACGCCGCCGGCATGCCCGGTGGACTGCATGCCGAGCTTGCGTCCCGAGTAGCTGTCCAGCAGATAGGTGCGCAGGACGCCACCGTCGATAATCTGGTTGGCGCGCGTGGCGACCCCTTCGTTATCGAATGGCGCGCTGGCCAGCCCGCGGATCAACAGGGGGTTCTCGCTGATGTTGACCCAGTCGGGGAAGATCGGTTCGCCGAGTTGGTTGAGCAGGAAGCTGGCCTTGCGGTACAGCGCCGAGCCGCGAATTGCGCCGAACAGCGCGCGCATCAGGCTGGTGGCGATGTCGGCCTTGAAGATCACGGGGCATTCGGTGGTCGCCGGCTTGCGACTGCCGAGGCGGGCCACGGTGCGGCGCGCGGCTTCTTCGCCCACCGAGCGCGCGCTTTCCAGTTCTCCAGCGAGGCGGCTGGTGGTGTACCAGTGGTCGCGTTGCATCTCGCCGTCCTGGGTCGCCAGGACCGCGCAGCTGAGGCTGTGTCGCGTGGTCGGATAGCCGCCCACGAAACCGTGCGTGTTGCCGTACACGAACAGGCTGTTCTGAGTGTGTACGCTGGCGCCCTCGGAGTTGTCGATGCGCGGGTCGAAAGCACGTGCCGCGTCCTCGCACTCAAGGGCGAGGGATGCCGCCTGCTGGGCGTCGATGTCCCAGGGGTGGTTGAGGTCGAGATCCGGTACTTCCTGGATCATGAGTTTCGCATCGGCCAGGCCTGCCGCCGGATCTTCCTCCGTGTGACGCGCTATCCCGCAGGCCGCTGCGACCGTCTCGCGGATGGCTTCCGGGCGCAGATCGGTGGTGTTGGCCGAGCCCTTGCGCTGACCGAAGTAGACACTGATGCCCAGACCGTGGTCGTTGGTGTGCTCGATGGTTTCGGTTTCGCCCAGGCGCACCGTGACGTCCAGGCCCTGCTGTGCGTGTACCCCCGCCTCTGCCTGTGTCGCGCCCTGTCGGCGCGCCTCGTCCAGCAGTGCGGTGACGATATTCTGGAGTTGGGACAGGTCGTAGCGGCTCATGCGGCGGTGCCCCCCACGGTCAACTCGTCGATCCGCAGTGTCGGCTGGCCCACCCCGACCGGCACGCTTTGGCCTTCCTTGCCGCAGGTGCCGATGCCCGAGTCGAGCTCGAGGTCGTTTCCAACCATGCTGATCCGGGTCATGGCTTCGGGGCCGTTGCCGATCAGGGTGGCCCCCTTGACCGGCGCCGTGACCTTGCCCTTCTCGATCAGGTAGGCCTCACTCGCAGAGAATACGAACTTGCCCGAGGTGATGTCGACCTGGCCGCCGCCGAAGTTGACCGCGTACAGGCCGCGATCCACCGAGGCGATGATCTCCTGCGGATCGTGCTCGCCCGCCAGCATGTAGGTATTGGTCATGCGCGGCATGGGCAGGTGGGCGTAGGATTCGCGCCGGCCGTTGCCGGTCGGATTTACCCCCATCAGGCGGGCGTTCATGCGGTCCTGCATGTAGCCCTTGAGCACGCCGTTTTCGATCAGCACGGTCTGCTGGGTGGGGGTGCCTTCATCATCGACACTGAGGGAGCCGCGCCGATCCGGCAGGGTGCCGTCGTCGACCACGGTACACAGCGGTGATGCGACCTGCTCGCCCATGCGGCCGGAGAAGGCTGAAGTCCCCTTGCGATTGAAGTCGCCCTCCAAACCGTGCCCGACCGCCTCGTGCAGCAGAACCCCCGGCCAGCCCGGGCCGAGCACGACCGGCAGCAGCCCGGCGGGCGCGTCAACCGCCTCGAGGTTGACCAGCGCCTGCCGAACGGCCTCGCGCGCATAGTCGTTGGCGCGGTCCTCCTCGAGGAAAAAATCCAGGGCGCGGCGCGCGCCACCGCCGGCGCTGCCCTGTTCACGCCGACCGTTTTGCTCCACGATCACGTTCACGTTCAGTCTTACCAGCGGGCGAACGTCGCCGGCAAGGCGGCCCTCGTTGTCGATAACCAGCACCGTGTCATGTACTGCCACCAGGCTCACGATTACCTGTTGCACGCGTGGGTCGAGCGCGCGCGCCTGCGCGTCCAGGCGTCGCAGAAGCTCGAGTTTTTCCTGCTCGCTGAGCGAAGTGAGCGGGTTGGTGGGCGTATACAGCGGGGTGGCTGCTGCACGCCTCGCGATGGCCTGGCTGCCGCTGCTGCCGGCGCGGGCAATCGCGCGCGCCGCCTCTGCGGCATCCAGCAGTTGCGGCAGGGCGAGGTCGTCGGTGTAGGCGAAGCCGGTCTTTTCTCCGCTCATCGCGCGTAAACCGGCACCCTGCTCGATGCTGTGGTTGCCCTCGCGCACGATCCCGTCCTCGAGGACCCAGGATTCCAGGCGCGAATACTGGAAATAGATGTCGGCGGCATCCACCTGACGGGAGAGCATGCGGTCCATGACCTGTGACAGGGCCTGCTCGCTCAGGCCGGGCGCATCCAGGAGGGTGGCCTGGGCCAGCTGCAGTGCGTCATTCATAGCGGTTTTCCTGGTTCATTTGCAGCGCAGTCGGCGGTGCGTAAGACTGGGGAAATTGCGGCGGGTGCTTGTCTGGAAATCGGGATTGATGGTCGCGATTGCAAGGCCGTTGCCGCGCTCCCGGCGGTCGAGCACCGAACCCCACGGATCGACGATCATGCTGTGGCCGTAGGTCTCGCGTCCCGTGTTGTGAAACCCGCCCTGTGCGGCGGCAATCACATAAGCGAGGTTCTCGATGGCCCGGGCGCGCACCAACACATCCCAGTGGGCCCGCCCGGTGACCGCGGTGAAGGCGGCGGGCAGGGAAAAAATTTCGGCGCCCTGGTCGAGCATGGCGCGGAACAGTTCGGGAAAGCGCAGATCGTAACAGACGGCAAGCCCGAGCTTGCCCGCGGGAGTGTCCACCACGACCACTTTGTCACCAGGCTCGATGGTGTCGGATTCCTTGTAGTGCTCTCCGGACTCGACCAGGTTGACGTCGAACAGGTGGCGCTTGTCGTAGCGGGCGACCTCGCGTCCCCTGTCGTCGAAAACCAGGCTGGCAGCCCGCCAGCGCGACTGGTCCACGCCTTCGAGCGGGATAGTGCCTCCGACGATCCAGAGCCCGAGGCGCCCCGCGAGGCGTGACAGGAATTCCTGCAGCGGGCCGTCTCCCTCGTTCTCGCGGAAGGGCAGGGCATCGGCGCTGTCGGCGCCGAGAAAGGCGAAATTCTCCGGCAGCACCGCCAGTGATACGCCCTGTTTCGCGGCTTCTTCGAGCAGTTTCTCGGTGGCCAGCAGGTTGGCGTTCACATTCGTGCCTGAGGCAAGTTGAATGGCGGCGACTTTGACGGGGCTACTGCTCATTGGGCACTCGCGTATACAACAGGGAAAGCGCGCTCATCATAGCAAGGATTTTGCGGACTCATTCGCCCCCCGGGAAGGCCGATTCCGTGGCGGAATCGCCACTCTTCCGCTCGCCCCGCTTGCCGAGCAGCTTCTCCAGGAGGTTCTTTTTCGGGCGGGTTCGGGTTTCGTCGATGGCGTCCTCCTGCACCTGGGTCTTTGCTTCCGCGCGGCGGCCACTGAGACCATGCACGAGCTGTGACAGCGGCCCGCCGCTTTGCAGCGGTGTCAGCTGCGGGTTGTCCCAGGTGCCGGTAACGGCATACTCGAAGCGATTGATCCGGTCGACTTCCTCGGACAGCAGACGCTGCGCCAGGAAAGTGGCTGCCCCGGCCAGTGGCCCACCCGCGATGGTACTGGCGATGATCAGGGTCGCATCCAGTTTTGGGGCGACCTGGACCACCTGGTCGAAGTCCCGCTCAGCCAGGCCGATGCGTCCCCCGAGCTCGATCTTTCCGGAGGGCCCGTCGACGACCAGGTCGCGGGTGTTTGCCTGGCCCTTGTCCAGTTCGAACTGACCGTCGATGCGGTCGAAGCTGTACCCCTGCTTGAGCAAGTCACCGAAGTCGAATTTGAGGCGGCGTTTCAGCGCATCCAGGCTGAGCAGGCCAAGCACCCGCGTGACCCCGGGTTCGATCTCGGACAGGCGACCCTCGGATATCTCGAGATCCACGGAGCCATTCAGCGTGGCCCGGTGCAGCTGGGCCGGGTTGCCCGGCCAGTCGAGATCGAATTCGATGCTGCTTTCCGCCCCCTGTATATGGCGCGGCTGACCAAAGGCGTGCAGCAGTTCACCCAGGTCGGGCGATTGCAGGCCGCCGTTCAGATGAGTGTGCGCGCGCGCGTTTTTCCATTGCCAGTGACCCTCGGCCTGCAGCCTGCCCGCCGGGCCGTCGAGCGACACTTTCTTGATCCGGCTGCCGCTGACGATCGGCTGCAGCGAGACGACCAGCTCGCCCAGATCGGCATCGTTGAGACGCAACCGGCTGCACTGCAGGTCGATTCTGGGCAGCGCACGTGGATCCGGGCCGCTGCCGGGATCGGGCAAGGGCCCGGGTGTCGCCTCCCGGGGGGGCAGCGACAAGTGAAGGCGTTCGATTGCCGCTGTCAGGATGGGCTGGGTCCCGCCGCGGTAGCGGATGTCCCCCGCCAGTTGGGGACCCTCCAGGCGCGCATTGACGTTCCCCTTGCTGGCACTCGCGTCGACCCGCATATCCGCGAACGTCAGGGCGTCCAGTGACAGTGACGGGGTGGCCAGTTCGAGGCGCCAGGGCAGCGGTTTGTCGCCCTTCGGCAGGCGGGCCGAGAGTCGCCGCCATTGTGCAAGGTCGACCTGCGGCAGCTTCGCCAGCACGCGCAAACCGGGCTCTCCCGGCAGCTCGCTGCGGCCGCGGTCAAAGCGGATCTCAGCACGCTCGCCATCACCACTGACCACGGCGTCCAGGCGACCGGCGTGGTAGCGGACTCTTATCGGCCCGGTGCGGTTGCCGACCGGGACGTCCACTTTCAGGCTGCGCTGCTCGCCGGCGGTTTTACCGAGGGGCTCGGGCAGGTCCAGGCGGATTCCCTCGAGGTCGCTGGAGACGGCGATCTGCACCGGTTTTCCCGGGCTCGTCCTGGCGCGCGGGATGGCGATGTCCAGTTCGAATTCGGCGGAACCGGCGGCCGCCTGTAGCGGCAGTCTGGGAAAGCGTTGCTGGAGCGTCGATACCGGCCATTCCGTGCGCGCGTGAATGCGTGTGCTGGCGTCGTTCGGAATGACGTCCACGCTCACCGGCGCGCCGAACGCCGTCCCCGTGAGCCCGCTCGCCCGGATCGCATCCAGGCCGATCTTCAGGTCACCCTGAACCTGCTCAAGTTGCAGGTCCCAGCCCGCCAGCGCAAGCCGGTTTTTGAGGAACCGGAGCGTGCCGTCGAGCTGGTAGGGCGCGTGCCCACGCTTCAGCGGGATTTGCAGTTTCAGGTCCAGCAGGGCATCGCCAGTGGCCGACAGTTGGCGCGCGATATGTCCGAAATCCTTCACCAGGGCGGGTTGTCGCAGTACCTGCAGCTGGTCCTGCAGAGGTCCGCGCAGGCGTCCATCGATGCGCAGCGGGCTGGTCGGCGCGAGGCTGTCGATGTGCGCCCGCGCGTATACGAACCGGCTGTCGAAAATCCGGCCCTCGAGGAGGTCGATATCCAGGCTGTTGCCGTGGAAGAAGAGGCGCGCGCTCAGGTCACTCAGTGTGGGCCAGTCCGGGTTGTATTGCAGCGGCGTGTCGCGCGTCAGGCCCACGATTTCGAAGCTGCCATTGTAGGTGCGGTGGAAAGGGAAGTCCTGCAGCGGTCCACTGATCAGGACATCGGTTTGCTGCAGCTGACCGCTGCTGAGCGAACGCTGCAGCCACTGAACCAGTTTCGGGCTCATGACCCCGGCGGGCAGGTAGTCATGCACGGCGGCGACGTCGATCGACTCGATCCGCGCCTGCAGCTGCAGACTGCCCGCTTCGGTGCCCGAGTGGTGGTACTCGAACCAGGCCGAGCTTTGCAGCTTCGGCGTGCTCAGGACGAGATCGTCGCTGAACAGCAGCCAGCCATCGGCGCGCGGCTGCCAGTCGAGATGGCCGCTCAGGCGATTGACCGTATGCGGCGCGCGAAACAAGGGCTGCGCGTCGATGCGCAGGTCCTTGCCTTCGAGCTGCAGGCGGGCCTGTTCGGAGCTGCCATACAGGCGCAGATCGAGCCCCTCGATAGCGGGTATCGACCGCCACGGCTGCACCGACAAATCGCGAACCTTGGCATTCACGGCCCACGCGGGCTGTTTGCCCATGCTGAGCGAGAGGCGCAGGTCGCGGACCGTGCCATCCGGTTGCAGCCCCTGCAGGGCAGTGCCCAACGGCGCGTCCAGCGGCAGCACCGCGGCCAGGTCGCTGAGCATCCGCACGGGCAGACCGTTGGCGCCTACCTCGAACTGCCGTCCGCTCGCGCTGCGCTGACGGTGAATGGCGAGTACGGCCACCTGTTCGGGAAGCTCGCGCCCGGCATCCAGCCGCAGCTCGTTCAGCAGCAGGCGCCACTCCCCCTCGGAGCGACGCCGGTAATCGATCTCGCCTGCGATGGTCCGGGCCTGAAACCGGCGTGGCTCGGCGGCCTCCAGACGGAGGTCCAGATCACGCAGGGCGAAGCGACCGCGGGTGCTGACCTCGGTGGCCTGGCGCCACTCCTGCCAGATCTCGCCGCGCAGCCGTCCAGCCAGAATCTCGTACCGGTCGGGCAGGTAGGCGGACAGGAGTCGCCGCAGTGGCAGCCCCTCCACCTGCAGGTAGCTGCTGCCATCCCAGTTGTCCTGTCCCAGAAAGCCCGTGATCCGGGCGCTGAAGCGGGCATTCCCGAGTTCGCTCTTGAGGCGCGCGCGCAACTCGAGGTCCCGGTCGCGGCGCACCAGGTCGAGGTCGATGTCGTCGATCACCACCGCGTCGGCTGCGCGTACATGGTCGAGCCAGCGCAGCCGGGTATGCCGCAGGCGCAGATGGCGCGGCAGGGGCAGCCCGCTGTTCCCGTCGCCCGCGCTCCCGGGGGCCTGTGTTGCTTCGCGCCTGGCGAAACTGGGCAGGCCTGCCAGGTGAATGCGCCGATCGGCCTCGCGCACCAGGGTCAGTTGCATGCCGTCCAGGGTCAGCCGCAGGGCGTCCAGCAGCCGCCCGCGCAACAGGCTCAGGTGGCTGAGGTCGATGCTCACGCTCTGCAGCGCGACCGAATCGTCGCCCGATCCAATGCGCACATCCTCCAGCTTCAGGCGCGGACCGACCCCCCACCAGCTGGCGTGCATCCGGCCGAACTGTACCGGCTGGCCGATCCGCTCCGCGAGCCAGTTGGCGAGCGGGTCGTGCGCGTATTCCAGCAAGGGGGTGGCAATGCGGGCCGCCAGGGCGAGTACGCCCCAGGCGATGATCACGAACAGCAGCAGCCGACCTCCCCAGCGGGTGACATGTTTCATGCCCGATCAGACCAGGACGACGTCGTACTGTTCCTGTGTGTAGAGTGCCTCGGCCTGCAGCTTGATTGGCTTGCCGATGAACTGTTCGAGTTCCGCCAGCGTTTGCGACTCCTCGTCCAGGAGCAGGTCGATGACCTCGGGGGCGGCCAGCACCAGCAGTTGCTCCACATCGAACTGGCGGCACTCACGCAGGATCTCGCGGAAGATTTCGTAGCAGGTGGTCACGACCGTTTTGATCGTGCCGCGGCCGCTGCAGGTGGGGCAGGCCTCGCACATCACCTGCTCCAGGGATTCGCGCGTGCGTTTGCGTGTCATCTCCACCAGCCCCAGGGCCGAGACCTCGGTGATGTGGGTCTTGGCGTGATCACGCGCCAGGCAGCGCTCCAGCGCGCGGATCACCTGGCGCTTGTGTTCCGGGTCGGTCATGTCGATGAAATCGATGATGATGATCCCGCCCAGGTTGCGCAGGCGCAGCTGGCGGCAGATCGCCTGCGCCGCCTCGAGGTTGGTCTTGAAGATGGTCTCTTCGAGGGTGCGGTGTCCGACGAAGGCGCCGGTGTTGACGTCGATGGTGGTCATCGCCTCGGTCTGATCGATGACCACGTGGCCCCCGGACTTGAGATCCACGGTGCGCCTGAGCGCCTTCTGGATCTCGTCCTCCACCCCGTACAGGTCGAACACCGGCCGCTCACCGGGGTAATACTCGATCTGGGCATCGCTGTCGGGCAGAAACTTGAAGGCGAACTGGCGCGCCTTTTCGAAGGTCGAGCGCGAGTCGATACGTACCCGCTCCACTTCCGGCCCGACCAGGTCGCGCAGCGCGCGCAGCCCCAGCGGCAGGTCCTCGTGGATCACCTCCAGCGCCTTGGCGGTGACCGCCTTCTCCACGATCGATCCCCACAGGCGTTGCAGGAACGCCATGTCGTGCTGCAGGGCCTCCTCGCTGGCGCTATCGGCGGCGGTGCGGGCAATGAACCCGGACGGCAGCTCCGAAGTCTCCGCGAAGCTGCCGAGGATGCCGCGCAGGCGACTGCGCTCGTCTTCGTCCTCGATCTTCTGCGAGACACCCACGCTGTGCATGTTCGGCATGAACACCATGTAGCGCGAGGGGATGGAGATGTTGGTGGTCAGGCGCGCGCCCTTGCTGCCGATCGGGTCCTTGACCACCTGCACCACGATCTGTCCGCCTTCCTGCACCAGGTCGGTGATCAGCTCGCTGTGGCCACTTTTGGTATGGATGTCCGATGCGTGCAGGAAGGCGGCCCGTTCGAGTCCGATGTCGACGAATGCCGCCTGCATCCCGGGCAGTACCCGGCAGACCTTGCCCTTATAGATATTCCCCACCAGGCCGCGCTTGCCGGTGCGCTCGATGATGATCTCCTGGACCACACCGTTCTCGACCACGGCCACGCGGGTCTCGGGTGGGGTGACGTTGATCAGGATTTCTTCGCTCATGGGCGGAGTCTAGCACCCTCAAGGTCGCTGCAGACCGATGCCACGGAGCAGCTGCGCGGTCTCGAAAAGGGGCAGACCCATGATCCCGGAATAGCTGCCGGAGATACGTTCCACGAACACCGCGCCGAGCCCCTGGATCGCATAGCCACCGGCCTTGTCCTGCGGTTCCCCACTCTCCCAGTAGCGCGCCGCTTCGACCGGATCGATAGCGCGGAAGCGTACCTCGCTCTCGCTCAGCGCGTAGTCCACCGTGGCGTGGACCAGCGCCACGCCGGTCAGCACCCGATGGGTCTTTCCAGCGAGTTGCTGCAATAGAGCGATGCCGTGTTCACGGTCCGCCGGCTTGCCCAGGATGCTGCCGTCCAGAACCACGGTCGTGTCGGATCCGAGCACCATGTCACCGGGATGGCTGGCGTGCACCGCGCGAGCCTTGTCGATCGCCATGCGCCGGACGTAATCCCTCGCCGACTCACCCTGAAGCGGCGTCTCGTCGATGTCCGCCGGCAGGCAGCGAAAAGCGACCCCGATCTGCTGCAGCAGTTCCGCACGGCGTGGGGATTGGGAAGCGAGAATCAGCATGCCTTGCGCGTGCAGAAGTTGAGGATCAGCCGGCGCGGTGATAGGGATGATTGCGCAGGATGCTCCAGGCGCGGTAGAGCTGCTCTGCGAGGATCACCCGCACCATCGGATGAGGCAGGGTCAGTGGCGAGAGCGACCATTGCTGTGCCGCGGCCGCGCGAGCGGCCTCGGAGAGGCCTTCCGGGCCGCCGACCAGCAACGCCACGTCCTGGCCTCCCGCCATCCAGGTGTCCAGTTGTTGCGCCAGTTGTTCGGTCGACCAGTTGCGCCCCTTGACCTCGAGCGCGATCACGCGTGCCCCTTTGGGGATGGCAGCCAGCATGCGTTCGCCCTCGTCACGCAGGATGCGTGCGATGTCCGCGTTCTTGCCACGTTTGCCGGCGGCGATTTCAAGCAATCGGAGAGAACACTCGGAGGGCAGGCGCTTGGCGTACTCCGTGTATCCCTGTTGTACCCAGGCAGGCATTCGGTCGCCAATGGCGATCAGGTGGAGGTTCATCTTTGCGGGCGCGGCCCTGAACGTGAACCGGATTCAGCCGCGTTCCTTACTCAGTTTTTCGGCCGCTTTGGGGTCGACTTCCCACAGCTTTTCGATCTGGTAGTAGTCGCGCACGCGCGCCTGCATGACATGTACCACCACCCCGTTGAGGTCGACCAGGGCCCATTCGCCTTCCTTGATACCCTCTTCGCCTATGGCGGCCTCGCCGGCCTGCTTGGCCTTGAAGGCGACCGCCTCGGCGGTCGATTTCACGTGGCGCTCGGAGGTGCCCGAGGCGATCACGAGGTAATCCGCAATGACGGTACGGCCGCGCACATCGATCACGCTGATATCTTTGGCCTTCATGTCTTCGAGGGTCGCGACCACGAGGTCGCGCAGTTCTTCTACCTGCATAGGGCATCCGGAAAGATCTTCGACATGCTCAATTCTAAACCATTGCGCGGACCTGTGAGTGCGGCGCTCGATAGAACGTCTTCAACGGTAGAGTCGGTGGGTCGCGACATAGTCAATCACTGCCTGCGGCATCAGCCAGGACGGGTCTCGGCCGTCGCGCAAGCGCTGGCGGATGTCGCTGGCGGCGATCTCAAGTTGGGTGACCTCCAGGAAAGCGATGCGACCGGCTGCATGAGAGTTGAGCTCGACGGCCTCGCATTGGTGCCCGCGGGTGAGTCGGCGCAGGGCGCCGTCCTCCGGGAGCCGGTAACCCGGGCGCTGCAGCACCGCCAGGTTGGCGAGCCGCAGGATACCCTCCGGGTCGCGCCATCGCATGAAGCCGTTGAAGGCGTCCGATCCCAGCAGCAGGCAGAGTGACTCGCCGGGCAGCTCGCGTTGCAGGGACGCGAGGGTATCGACCATGTACGAGGGTCCGCCACGCCGGATTTCCCGGTCGTCCAGGGTGTACAGGGGATGGTTTCGAGTGGCGAGTCGCAGCATGTCGAGCCGCTGCTGTGTGCTGGCGACAGGCTGTTCGCGGTGCACCGCCTGCGCCAGCGGTATCAATCTGACCTCGCTCAGTGCCAGGCCTTCCACCGCGTCGAGCGCAATGCGCAGATGCCCGTGATGGATGGGATCGAAGGTGCCGCCGAGGATGCCGATCATGTGAAGATGCTATCCCCCTCCCAACCTCCCCCACAAGTGGGGGAGGGGTTTCTTTGGCACCCTCACAAGTGGGGGTGGAGTTTCTTTGGCACCACTCACAAGTGGAGGAGGGGTTTCTTTGGCACCACTCACAAGTGGAGGAGGGGTTTCTTTGGCACCCTCCCCACTTGTGGGAAGGGCAGGGGTGGGGAGGAATTTTGTTCAGGTCCTGATGTGTCCGTCGCCAAGTACCACCCACTTCACCGAGGTGAGTCCTTCCAGGCCCACGGGGCCACGCGCGTGGAACTTGTCGGTGGAGATGCCGATCTCTGCACCAAGACCGTATTCGAAGCCGTCGGCGAATCGGGTCGAGGCGTTCACCATGACCGAGCTGGAGTCGACCTCGCGCAGGAAGCGGCGGGCCTTGGTGATGTTCTCGGTGACGATGCTGTCGGTGTGCTGCGAGCTGTGGGTGTTGATGTGCTCGATGGCGTCTTCGAGTGCTTCCACCACGCGGATGGACAGGATCGGCGCGAGGTACTCGGTGTCCCAGTCCTGCGCGCTGGCGGCGATACAGCGGTCACCGAGAATGGCGCAGGTGGCCTCGCAACCGCGCAGCTCGACGCCTTTCTCTGCATAGGCCTTCGCCAGAGAGGGCAGGATGTCCTCGGCCACGGTGGCGTTGACCAGCAGCGTCTCCATGGTGTTGCAGGTGCCGTAGCGCTGCGTCTTGGCATTGATCGCCACGTCGAAGGCCTTCTGCGGATCGGCCTCGTCATCGATGTACACGTGGCAGATGCCGTCGAGGTGTTTGATCACCGGCACTCTGGCCTCGGCGCTGATGCGCTCGATCAGCCCCTTGCCACCGCGCGGAATGATCACGTCGATGTGCTCCGGCTGCGTGATCATGGCGCCGACCGCGGCGCGGTCGGTGGTTGCCAGCACCTGCACCGCATGCGCGGGCAGGCCGGCGTGTTCGAGACCGCGTTGAATGCAGCCCGCAATGGCCTGGTTGGAGTGGAAGGCCTCCGAGCCACCACGCAGCACGGTCGCATTGCCGGACTTGAGGCACAGCGCGGCGGCGTCCGCGGTCACGTTCGGACGCGACTCGTAGATGATCCCGACCACACCCAGAGGAACGCGCATGCGGCCCACCTGGATGCCACTGGGGCGGTATTTCAGGTTGGAGATCTCGCCGATCGGATCCGGCAGGGCCGCGATCTGGCGCAGGCCCTCGATCATGCTATCGATGCGCGTGTCGTTCAGTTCCAGTCGATCCAGCAGGGCCGCATCCAGGCCCTTGGCCCGACCGGCCTCGAGATCTCTTCGGTTCTCCTCGATCAGTGCGGCACGGTTGGCCTCGAGATCGTCCGCAATCGCGTTGAGAGCGGCGTTCTTGGCGTTGCTGTCGGCTGCCGCGAGGCGGCGTGAAGCGGCCCGGGCGCGCTGACCGAGTTCGGCCATGTAGGCGCCAATGTCGGAGATTCGGGTTTCGGTCTGGCTCATTGTCTTCGGGATCTGCGGCGTTGAAAACGCGCATTATACGGAAGCCGGAATTGCGCAACCCAACGTCGTTGCTGTCCGGGGAACGCGTCGCATGCCGCGATCAGCTGCGACAAAGCCCGACCAGCATCTCCTCGAGCAGCAGCCAGGGGTCGCGCGGGTCGCCTCCCTTGATCGCGCTATCCACGGCCTGGCAGTCATCCAGCAGTCCCAGCCATTGGGTCGGCCTGAGCCGCGCCAGGGCCTGGCGGGCTAGCGGCTTGCGTTTGTCCCAGATCCTGGCGCGTGTCATGGCGTGATCGGTGCTCAAGCCGCGCGCGCTGTCCAGGGCGATGCTGGCCAGCTGGGATATCTCGCGATGCAGGGCCCACAATACGATCGGTGCGGCAATCCCTTCGCCCCGCAGGCCTTCGAGAATATGCAGACTGCGCGGCAGCTCTGCGCGCAGGGCGGAGTCAACCAGGTCGAATACGTCGTAGCGCGCGCTGTCGGCGACCGCCTCGGTCAGCGCGGCTGCATCGATACGGCCGCCTTCATGCAGGAGACGCAGCTTGTCGATCTCCTGGTGCGCGGCGAGCAGATTGCCTTCGACCCGCTCGGCCAGCAGCGCGACCGCATCCGGGGTCGGTTGCAGGCCGACGGCGCGCATGCGCTGCTCGATCCAGGCGGGCAGTTTTTCCTGCTCTATCGGCCAGACCTGCAGCACTACCCCGAGTTTTTCGATCGCCTTGAACCACTTGCTGTTCTGTTGCTGGCGATCGAGCTTCGGCAGGGTCAGCAGCAGCAGGGTGTCGGGTGGCGGGTTGGCGCAGTATTCGGCCAGCGCCTGGCCGCCTTCGCGGCCGGGTTTGCCGCCGGGGATGCGCAGATCGATGATCTTTTTATCGGCGAACAGAGAGAAGCTGGCGGCTTCGGCGAGCAGGGTGTTCCAATCGAAGCCGCTGCCAGCGTCCATTACCTCGCGGTTATCGTGCCCGGCGGCGCGCGCGGCCTTACGAATGGCATCCGCCGCCTCGCCCAGCAGGAGCGGCTCGTCACCGCTGATCAGGTAGGCGGGCGCGAGGGTGTCCTGCAGATGGCGCGAGAGTTGTTCCGCGCGCAGGCGCATTCAGAGGAGCACGGAGAGGCGTCGGATCAGCAGGTTGACCAATTCGCGGCGCATGTCCTCGCGCAGTGCCTGCGTCTCCTGTTGCCCAGCCAGGACCTGGTCCTGGGGCGTGAAAACGGTGCGCGTGACGCGCAGGGTCTGCTTCGGCAGGCGTTCGCCGCGGCCTGTCTCGCGCAGGCTGAAACGCAGCGAATCCATCAGCTCGTATTCGGCAGCACGGTTACGCGCGTCCAGTCCAAGCACGCGTTCGCTGCTGCGAACCTGTGATATCAAAAGTGTGGAGGCAGCCTCGTTGCGCTCGCTGGTAAGGCGCATGCCCGCCTGCTGCAATTGCTCGTCAAGCTCACGCCCGAGCTCGGAGTAGGGCTCCACCCCGCTGATGAACAAGGGCTGTCCGAGGCCGGTCAGTTGCGCCACGTGGCCGCGCAGCTGAAAACCGCATGCGCTCAGCAGGATGGTCAGCATGACTGTGAGTGCCAGCTTGGCGACAGGTGGTTTCATTGCGACTTGTTCTCCTGGAGGCCTGTTACTCAGTTGGCCACGATGTTGATCAGCTTGCCCGGCACCACGATCACCTTGCGTACCGTCTGCCCCTGGATGAAGCGTTGCACGTTCCCGTTCGCCAGGGCAGCCGCCTCGACCGCCTCGCGGTCGGCCTCGGCCGGGACCTGGATTTTGCCACGTACCTTGCCGTTGACCTGCACCACGAGCTCAATGGCATCCTGGCGCAGCGCTTCTTCGTCCACCTCCGGCCAGCCGGCCTGCAGGATGTCATCGCCGAACCCGAGCTCACGCCACAGTGCATGCGTGATATGTGGTGCGATCGGCGCGAGCAGACGGAGCATGATGCCGAGCCCTTCGCGCAGCGCCTCGCGCTCCGCCGGGGCGTTACCGAGCTTGTTGAGTGCGTTGAGCATGCTCATGCAGGCGGAAACCACCGTGTTGTACTGTTGCCGCTCGAAGTCGAACAGCGCCTTTTTCAGGGTGGCGTGCACCTCGCGCCGGACATCCTCGATGGCGAGCGTCCCCGGGCTGTCCCCGCCATTTTCCGCAAGGCGCATGCCCACGGCCCAGAGCCGTTTGAGGAAGCGGTGTGCGCCTTCCACGCCTTCGTCTGACCATTCCAGGGACTGCTCCGGCGGCGCGGTGAACATGGTGTAGAGGCGCACGGTATCGGCGCCATAGCGGTCGATCAGGTCCTGCGGGTCGATGCCGTTGTTCTTTGACTTGGACATCTTCTCGACGCCGCCCGGCGTGACGGCCTGGCCGTCGCTGCGCAGGGTCGCATGCCGGGTGCGTCCCTTGTCGTCACGCTCGACATCCACGTCCGCGGGGTTGAACCATTCCCGGGAGCCGTCCGGATTCTCACGGTAATAGGTTTCCGCAATCACCATGCCCTGGGTCAACAGGCGGGAGAACGGCTCGTCGTTCTCAACCAGGCCCTCGTCCCGCATCAGTTTGTTGAAGAAGCGCGCATACAGCAGGTGCAGGATGGCGTGCTCCACCCCGCCGATATACTGGTCGACCGGAAGCCAGTAGTGCGCCCGCTCGTCCAGCATGGCGGCGTTGGCGTCGGGGCAGCAGTAGCGCGCGTAATACCAGCTCGATTCGAAGAACGTGTCGAAAGTGTCGGTTTCGCGCTGATCGCCATTCCCGAGGTCGTAGAAACCGGGCATCTTCTTGAGCGGTGAACCCGAGCCGTCCACGAGCACGTCCTCCGGCAGGGATACCGGAAAATGCTCCGCCGGCACCACGGCGCCGTCGGCCTTGTGGATCATGGGGATCGGGCAGCCCCAGTAACGCTGCCGCGAGACGCCCCAGTCTCGCAGGCGGAAATGGACCTGCTTGCCACCCTTGCGGTGCTTCTCCAACCAGTTTGCGATCGCGTCGAAGGCACCCTCGGAGCTCAGCCCGTCGAAGGGCGCCGAGTTGGCCAGGATGCCCTTCTCGGTATATGCCGCCTGCTCGGTGCTGCAGTCGTGTCCATCGGGGCAGAAGATGACCTGTTTCCTGGGGATGCCGTACTTGTGTGCGAATTCCCAGTCGCGCTGGTCGTGCGCGGGGACGGCCATGACCGCGCCCGTGCCATAGCCCATCAGCACGAAGTTGGCGGCGTACACCGGCACCGTCGCCCCGGTGACCGGATGAATCGCGTCGATACCCAGCGGGAAGCCTCGCTTCTCCATGGTTTCGAGTTCGGCTTCGGATACGCCCCCGCGCTTGCACTCCGCGATGAAGTCCGCCAGTTCCGGGTTGTCGGGAGCCGCGCGCAGCGCGAGCGGGTGCTCGGCAGCGACTGCCATGTAGGTGACGCCCATCAGGGTGTCCGGTCGGGTGGTGAATATCTCGAGTGTTTCGTCCGAGTCGGCCACGCCGAACACCACCTGGACCCCTTCCGAGCGCCCGATCCAGTTGCGCTGCTGGGTGAGCACGGCATCCGGCCAGCCACCTTGCAACTTGTCGAGGTCATGCAGCAATTCCCCGGCGTAGTCGGTGATCTTGAGAAACCATTGCTCGATATCGCGCTTTTCCACCGTCGCGCCGGAGCGCCAGCCCTTGCCGTCGATGACCTGCTCGTTCGCCAGTACGGTCTGGTCGACCGGGTCCCAGTTGACCGTCGCGGTCTTGCGGTAGGCCAGGCCTTTTTCCACCAGGCGGGTGAACAGCCATTGTTCCCAGCGGTAGTAATCCGGGTCGCAGGTGGCCAGCTCACGTCCCCAGTCGTAGCCGAATCCGAGACGCTTGAGCTGGCCCTTCATGTAGGCGATGTTGCTGCGGGTCCATTCCGCCGGCGGCTTGGCATGCTTGATGGCGGCGTTCTCGGCGGGCAGGCCGAAGGCGTCCCAGCCCATCGGCTGGAGCACGTTCTTTCCCAGCATGCGCTGGTAGCGCGAGATGACGTCCCCGATGGTGTAGTTGCGCACATGCCCCATGTGCAGGCGCCCGGAGGGATAGGGGAACATCGACAGGCAGTAGAATTTCTCGCGCGATGAGTCCTCGAGCGCGCGAAAGACCTGCTGCTCCTCCCAGTAGGCCTGCGCTTGCTGTTCGATATTCTGCGGTTGGTACTGCGGTTCCATGGGGCGGTTGGCTTGCTGTTCGGGGTTGCGAAAATAAAGGCCGAAGGATACCGCAAAACGGCTCGCGCCCGCTGCCCGCGCGGGCTGGCCGGGATGCCTAAATCAGGAGCAGGGATGCCAGTCCGAGAAAGGCGAGAAACCCGACCACGTCGGTCACGGTCGTCAGCAGTACCGACCCGGCCAGTGCCGGGTCGATTCCCAGGCGCTTGAGCAGCAGGGGCAGTAGCGCGCCGGCGAAGGCCGCGAACAGCAGGTTGATGGTGATGGCGACCGCGATCAGGCCCGCGATCGGGGCGCTATCGAACCAAAGCCCGGCGATGGCACCCACCACGATGGCCCAGATGATCCCGTTGAGCGCGCCCACCGCGAGCTCCTTCAACATCAGGTCGCGCGCGTTCTTGCCGGTCAGTTGTCCGAGCGCGATCCCGCGGATGGCCAGGGTCAGGGTCTGGCTGCCGGCAATACCGCCCATGCTGGCCACGATCGGCATCAGGACCGCGAGCGCGACATACTTTGCCAGGGTTTCCTGGAACTGGCCGATCACCCAGGAGGCGAGGAAAGCGGTCAGCAGGTTGATGCCAAGCCAGACCGCACGCCGCCGGGTGCTGGTGAGCACGGGCGCGAACATGTCCTCTTCCTCGGACAGGCCGGCCCGCCCCATGAACTGGTGTTCACCCTCTTCGCGGATGACGTCGACCACATCATCGACCGTGATCCGCCCGAGCAGGTTGCCGCGTTCGTCCACCACCGGAGCGGAGCTGATGTCGTGGGTCTCGAAGTAGCGCGCGACCTCCGAGTCGGCCATGTCCATGCGCAGCGGCTTCAGGGCCAGGCTCATGACCTCGGCCACGGTGTCGTCGGGGTTGCCGCTGACCAGTTTCCACAGCGGCAGCACGCCGAGGTATTCATCGTCCCGGTTGACCACGAAAAGCGCGTCGGTTTCCTCCGGTATCTCCTCGCCCAAGCGTCGCAGGTAGCGCAGTACCACGTCCAGGGTAACCTCCGGGCGGATGGTCACCGTGTCGGTGTTCATGAGGCCGCCGGCTGTATCCTCGGAGTAGGACAGCATCGCCTCGAGACGCTTGCGATGCTGATCGTCGAACGCGCTCATGACCTCGCGTACGACGGTTTCGGGCATGTCCTGGACCAGATCGGTGAGGTCGTCCAGGTCGAGGTTTTCGGTGACTGCCAGCCAGCCGGCGGCATCCAGGTCCTTGACCAGGTCGGCGCGCACCTCGTCGCTCAGGGCGACCAGGATCTCGCCCTCAAACTCCGGCTTGACCAGGCTCCAGAGTATCTCGCGGCGTGCCGGTGGCAGCGATTCGAGCAGGTGCGCGATTTCCGCGGGGGCAAGGCTGTTGAGCAGGCGCCCGGCCGGGCGCAGCACACCGGAGTCAAGGATTTCCTGGAGCTGCGTGACGCGCTGGTCTTTGGTGGATTCTGTGGGGGCGCTCATGCGAATGGAAATCCCTATGCGGGTATAGGCCGTCGAGTGTAACAGCGCCGCTCACGGATCAGCCATACGCGCCGGGGTCTGCTCAGTGGTGATGCCAATGGGTCAACAGTGTGAGAGGGTCCGCAGTGTAGATGTCTTCGAACAGTTTCCGCGTTTTGGTCCGCAGCGTCGGGACGTCGTATTCGCGGATTCGCTGCTTGACGTCGAGTAGCGCGGCCGGCTGCATGCTGAAGCTGCGCAGCCCCATGCCAAGCAGGAGCGGCAGAAAGCGCAGGTCCCCGGCCATCTCGCCGCACATGCTGACCGGCACCTGCGCCGAGTCGGCCGCTTCGATGACCTGGCGGATCAGCTGCAGCACGGCCGGGTGGAAGGGGTCATACAGGTAGTTGACCTCATCGTCGACACGGTCGATCGCGAGCGTGTACTGGATCAGGTCATTGGTGCCGATCGAGAGGAAGTCGAGCGCGGCGGCGAAAGCCGGCGCGGCCAACGCTGCTGCCGGCACCTCGATCATGCCACCGACCGGCAACGCGGCATCGAAAGCCTGGCCTTCCGATTCGAGCTCCTGCATGCACAGCCGTATGATGCTGCGCGCCTGTTCCACCTCCCACAGGTTGGTCAGCATCGGCAGCATCAGACGCACGTCGCCAAGGGCGGAGGCGCGCAGGATGGCACGCAGCTGAGGCCGGAACAGTTCCGGCTCCTTGAGACACAGGCGGATGGCGCGCAGGCCCAGCGCGGGGTTGCCGCTACCGGAGCCGTCCTGCTGGCCGGGCAGCGGTTTGTCGGCCCCGAGGTCGAGAGAGCGAATGACCACAGGATGACCCTGCACCCCCCGGACGACGGCGCTGTAGGTCTCGAAATGTTCTTCCTCGTCAGGCAGGTCCCGCCGGTTCATGTAGAGGAACTCGGTACGGTACAGGCCGATGCCGTCAGCGCCGTTTTCAGTCGCCACGAGCACATCCTCGGCGAGTTCGATGTTGGCCAACAGCTCGATACGCTGCCCGTCCGCGGTGAGTGCGGGTTGGTGACTCTGGCGCCTGAGCATCGCGGTCCGCTGCTGTGCGAACTCGCGCTGGTCTTCGAAACGGCTCACCAGGGAAGGCGGGCAGTTGGCCAGCACGCAGCCATTGTCGGTGTCCAGGATCAGCAGCTCGCCGTGACGCAGGCAGCGACTGGCGCCACGCGCGCCGACGATCGCCGGAATGCCCAGGCTGCGCGCCAGGATGGCGGAGTGCGACATGGGGCCACCGTATTCGGTGACGAAGCCCATCACGCCCCTGTTGTGCAGCAGGATCACGTCCGCCGGGGACAGATCCTCGGCCAGTACGATCTGCCCCTGGAGGTCGCTGATATGCGGTTCCTGCTGCTCCAGCAGGACCTTTTGAATGCGGCTGACCACGTGATCGAGGTCATCGCGGCGGGTTCGCAGGTAATCATCCTGCATCTGGTCGAACACCCCGACCAGATTGTCGCGGTGTTGCTGCAGCGCCCATTCCGCCCCGGAGAGCCGCTCCCGGATCAGGCTTTTCACGCCGCTGCTGATGGCGTTGTCCTGGAGCATCATGAGATGGGCGTCGATGAACTCCGCGATTTCCCCCGGGGTGCCAGGCGGGATCTGCTCGCGAATTTCCAGGAGTTGCTGCGAGGCCGCCTGCAGCGCCCGCTCGAAACGTGCGATCTCCTGCTCGACCTGAGGTGAGCTGATCCAGCTGGGGGTCACGCAAACGGGGCCGTGACACAGCAGGTGGGCCTCCCCGATGGCGATGCGCGCACCAGCACCGATACCGATGCCGACGCAGCTGACGATCACTCCGCTTCCCCGAAGCGGTCGTTCACCAGTTCCACCAGGGCCTGTATGGCAGCCTGTTCGTCTTCGCCCGCGGTGCGGATCCTGACCGTCGACCCGCGCGCGGCGGCCAGCATCATGACCCCCATGATGCTCTTGCCGTTGACCTCCTGCCCGTTGCGGCTGAGGATGATTTCGGCGCCGAAGGCCCCCGCGGTGTTCACCAGCCTGGCTGCGGCGCGTGCGTGCAGGCCGAGCTTGTTGATGATGGTGACTTCGGTTTCCTGCATGTCAGTCTCCGTTGCAGGGGCCGACCCCGCGCTTGGCTCCGGTGGCTGCGGTTGCGCACAACTGAGGGAGATCCTCTTCGGGGTAGTTGAACAGGCGCACCAGCATGGGCAGGCTGAGACCTGCCAGCACCCTCACGTGCTCGCCGTCCTCGAGGCCGCGGGCGATGTTGTTGGGCGTCGCGCCAAAGATATCCGTGAGGATCAGAACCCCGTCTCCCTGGTCGAGGCTGCGGGTCATGTCAGCAGCCTGCGAGCTTATTTTTTCGAGCGGGGCATCAATCGGGACTTCCAGGCATTTGGCACGCAGCGGGCAGTCGACCACGATCCGGCGCGCGCCGCTGAGTATGGCATTCCCGATGCCCGGGTGGGTGATGAGCAGGATGCCGACGCTCACGACAACTCCCGGTGAATGCACAGCACCTCGCGCCCCTGTTCCCTGAAGGACGCGGCGATCTGTTCGACCAGGTAGACCGATCGGTGTTGTCCGCCGGTACAGCCGATCGAGATGCTCAGGTAGCTGCGGCCCTCGGCCTCGAAGCAGGGAATCCAGCGCAGTGCAAACTGGTTGATGTCGTACAGCATGCGCTTGACCGATTCGCTCTCTTCGAGGAATTCGGCGACCGCCTGGTCCTTGCCGGTGAGCGGGCGCAGGCCGGGGTGCCAGTGCGGATTGGGCAGGCAACGCACGTCGAAAACGAAGTTGGCATTGCGTGGCATGCCATGCTTGAAGCCAAACGATTGCAGCATGACCGAGAGCTCGCCGTGCGGCCTTTCGGCGACGCGATCGCGGATGATCTCGCGCAGTTGGTGCAAGGTGGTGCGCGAGGTGTCTATGCTGAGATCGGCGCTCTCGGCCAGCGGGGACAGCATGTGCCGCTCCTGCGCGATGGCCGACTCGAGGTCGTGCGTCTCGTCGGTCAGTGGATGACGTCGGCGCGTCTCGCTGAAGCGCTGGATGAGGATGTCGGTATCCGCCTCGAGGAACAGAACCTCGCACTCGACCCCGTCCGTGCGCAGCATGCGGATGATCTCCGGCACCTTGTCCAGTTCCTGGCACGGCGAGCGCGCATCGATGCCGATGGCGGTATGCATCGACCTGGACGAGGGGTCGATGACGTCCATCGCGAGCGCCTGGAAGAGGCTGACCGGGAGGTTGTCGATGCAGTTGTAGCCGCTGTCCTCGAGCGCGTTCAGAGCGATACTCTTACCCGATCCGGACAAGCCGGATACTACGACGAGTTTGGCTTTTTCTTTTTGCATGGCGGCATTATAGGCCTTCGGGTATCGCCATGAACGGAGATTCGGGGCTCGCCGGCGCGGCTTCGCTCAGTCCGGATCGTTCTCTGCCAGGAGCGCCTGCTGGCGCTCGATAAACACCTCGGTGGCTTCGTAACCCTGCAGTTTCAGGAGGTGGTTGCGCACTGCTGATTCGACCAGGATGGCGAGGTTGCGGCCGGGCGCTACCGGAATGGTGACCTGGGGTATGTCTTCGCCCAGCACGTTGCGCGTCTGGCGATCGACGGACAGCCGCTCCATCCTTTCCAGCTGCTGGGCGTTCATGCGCTTGAGGTGCACGATCAGGCGCAGGTACTTGTTGTGCTTGATGGCGTTGTCGCCGAACATCGCGCGGATGTTGATCACCCCGAGGCCGCGCACCTCGAGGAAGTCGCTCAACACACGCGGGCATGCACCGTTGATGACTCCAGGAGCGATGCGGTTGAACTCGGGCGCATCGTCTGCGATCAGGCGGTTGCCGCGGGCAATCAGTTCCAGGGCCAGTTCGCTCTTGCCGACAGCCGGATCCCCGGTGATAAGAACTCCCATGCCGAGCACCTCGAGAAAGACCCCGTGCAGGGTGGTCTTCTCCGACAGGTGAATGGAGGCGAAGTGAAGCAGGTGGTCGAGGACCACCTTGTCCGGCAGGGGCGAGCACATCAGGGGGATGCCGGCCCCATCGGCATGCCGCTCGAAATCCGGGTCCGGCGCCACCTTGTCGACCAGGATCACCGCGCGGGTCTGGTCGCGGAACAGCCGCCGCAGGGTTTCGCCACGGTCCCGACCGGGTTCGTCCAGGTATTCGATCTCGGCCTTGCCGACCACCTGGATGCGCGTCGGCCGAATGAAGGTCAGCGGGCCCGCTATGATGTAGCTGCCCGGGTCCAGCTCCGGATCGAGCAGGGCGCGATCGAGGCCCGCCCGGCCGGCGCACAGACGAAACTGCAGTTTTTCCTTCAGGAAGTCATACAGATCACCAACCCGGACGCTACGCGGCATCGTGGTTGCTGGATTCGGTGAGCAGCTTGTATGCCTGCTCGACGCCGGCCTTGCGCAATTCCTCGCGCAGGCTCTGGCCATGGAAGAGGCGGGCCAGTTCGGCCAGCAGTTTCAGGTGTTCCTCGGTGGCGTCCTCGGGCACCAGCAGGGCGAACACGAGGTCAACCGGTTTGCCGTCGACGCTGTCGAAATCCACCGGCCGCGCCAGCCGCAGGAATCCCGCCCGCGACTGGCTCAATCCCGGCATCCGGGCGTGCGGCAGGGCAACCCCTCCACCCAGCCCGGTGCTGCCGAGGCGCTCGCGCTCCAGCAGCCGTTCAAAAATGGCCACCCCCATGTCGCCGTTGCCGCGCGACAGGATCTGGGCAGCTCTCTCGAGCACACGCTTCTTGCTGGGGGAGGGGTCGTCCAGGCGGATGCCGCCTGGTTCGAGGATGCCCTGGTCAAGCATAGGGAAACCCTGTGTGGAGGTGCTAGCTGGAGGTTTCGACCGGCTCGGCCGGCGGACGGTGGCCGTTGCCGCGGTGGCTCTTGAGTTTTTCCTTGTGTTTCAGAACCTGACGGTCAAGCTTGTCGATCAGCGCGTCGATCGCGGCATACATATCCTGATTGACCGCCTCGGCAAAGACATCGTTACCGGCGAGATGCATGGTGGCTTCGGCCTTCTGTTCCAGCTTTTCCACGCTGAGGATGACATGCACATTGGTCACGTGGTCGAAGTGGCGGGTCAGTTTCGCGAGTTTCTCTTCCACGTAGTTACGCATGGAATCGGTGATGTCGACGTGGTGGCCGGTCAGGTTCAATTGCATAACCTTCTCCTTGGGTTGGGGCGCCTAAGCGAGGCGCTTACGTTCGTTAGAGGGTGGGATATTCATGGATTCGCGGTACTTCGCAACAGTCCGGCGGGCGACCTTTATCCCCTGTTCAGCAAGGATGGTAGCGATTTTATTGTCTGACAAGGGCTTGCCCGGCTTTTCCGCCGCCACCAGCTTTTTGATCAGCGCGCGGATCGCGGTTGCAGATGCCTCGCCACCGCCGCTGGTGCTCACGTGGCTGGAGAAAAAGTACTTGAATTCCAGGGTTCCGCGTGGCGTGTGCATGTACTTCTGGGTGGTGACCCGGGAGATGGTGGACTCGTGCATATCCACGGCCTCGGCGATATCCCGCAGCACCAGGGGCTTCATGGCCTCCTCCCCGAAATCGAAGAAATTCTGCTGAAAGTGCACGATCGCGCCGGCCACCTTCAACAGGGTCTCGTTTCGGCTCTGCAGGCTCTTGATGAACCAGCGCGCCTCCTGCAGGTGGTTCTTCATGGTCACATTGTCGCTGCTGTTGTCGGCGCGCTTGATCATGCCGGCGTAGGTCGAGTTGACCCGCAGCCGCGGCGTGGCTTCCGGGTTGAGCTCCACGACCCAGCGCCCCTCGCGTTTGCTCACGAACACGTCGGGCTCGATGTACGCGGGTGGCGGCCCGGGAATCGCGGTTCCAGGATGGGGGTTGAGCGAGCGGATCAGCAGCACTGCCTCACTCAATTCCTCTTCGGTCAGCTTGAGCTTGCGCATCAGCCCGGCCTGGTCACCGTTGGCCAGGAGGTCGAAATAGTCTGCCAGGATGTCGATCACCAGCTCCCTGGAGTCGAAATCGTTGCCCAGTTGGCGCGCCTGGATCAGCAGCGATTCGCGCGGGTCGCGCGCGGCAACGCCGGGTGGATCGTACGCCTGGATGCGGTGCAGTACGGCCTCGACCTCGTCGATCTCGATCTCGGGGTCGTTCACGGCCGAGAGAATGTCCTCCAGGGCCGCCTGCAGGTAGCCGTTGTCATCGATGCTGTCGATGATGGCCTCGGCGATCCTCTCATCGCTCTCGCTAAAGTGTGACAGCTGCATCTGCCAGGTGAGGTAGTCGTGCAGGGATTCGTTGCCACTCTGTTGTGCCAGGTAGTCGCCGGGATCCCCGGCGCTGGCGCTGCCTCCGCTCGGCGCGGCGGAAACGCTGTCGTAGATATCCTCCCAGGCGGTGTCGACCGGCAGGTCTTCCGGCATGCTCTGGGCTTCGATCTGTATTTCGTGCTCGTTGTTGATGTCGTTGCTGGCCGAATCGTTGTTGCGATCGGTTTCAGGCGCCGCAGGGGTCTCGGCTTCGGCGGAGCCTGCGCGGTCCTCCTCGCTCTCGAGCATCAGGTTGGACTCGAGCGCATCCTGGATTTCCTGTTTGAGGTCCAGGGTGGACAGTTGCAGCAACTTGATTGCCTGCTGCAATTGCGGAGTCATGGTCAGCTGCTGACCGAGGCGGAGCTGTAGAGTAGGTTTCATTCGGGAACTGGCGAACTGCTTGGTACACATCTTGAATGTGATGCTTTGACAGCTATATTAGCGCAAATCCGGGGTATGCAGACAAGGCCGGGAAGCAAATGGCATGCCGGTCACCGGGGCCGGTTTTAGAGTCTACTATTTGGGATCCGTAAACCCCCCGGCTTTAACCGGATTGTCGTTCTACCCCTTCCCTCTCTGGAGGGGGAAGGTTGGGATGGGGGGGTACTCACAGGGTGAAATGCTCTCCGAGATAGACGGAACGCACCTCGGGGTCTGCGAGGATCGCCTCCGGATTGCCCTGGGCCAGGACGGCGCCGCGGTTCATGATGTAGGCGCGCCCGCAGATCCCCAGGGTCTCCCGTACGTTGTGGTCCGTAATCAGTATGCCGATACGCGCCTCGGCAAGCTGCGCAATGATGCGCTGTATGTCCACGACAGAAATCGGATCTATCCCCGCGAAGGGCTCATCCAGCAGGATGAAGCGAGGATTCGCAGCGAGCGCGCGAGCGATCTCGAGACGCCGCCGCTCTCCGCCGGACAGGCTCTGCGCCGGGTTGGCTGCGAGATGGTGGATGCCGAATTCGTGCAGCAGCTGTTCGCAGCGTTGTTCACGTTCCTTGCGGGTCGACTGCGCGCGCAGTTCCAGGACCGCGAGCACGTTGTCGGCAACGCTGAGTCCACGGAAGATGGAGGGTTCCTGTGCCAGGTAACCGAGCCCGAGGCGGGCGCGATGGTGCATCGGCTTGTCGCTGACATCCCGGTCGCCGATCGTGACCCGGCCGGTGTCGGGGGCGATCAGCCCGGCGAGCATGTAGAAACAGGTGGTCTTGCCGGCGCCGTTGGGGCCCAGCAGGCCGACCACCTCGCCGGCGTCGAGATGCAGCGAGACGCCGGCGACCACATCCCGCCCGCGGTAGCGCTTGACCAGGCCATGTGCGGCGAGTTGCGACATCTAGTGTGGTGAGTCAGGGATTGGTTGCAATTCAGAGCCCCCCAAATGGGCCAAGGCAAGCCGCAGTCTGCAGGGAATGGCAGGCCATTGCCAAGGACTGCAACCCAGGATTGGCCCATTTGGGGGGGCTCCCCTCGGGCCAGCACAGTGTCGCTGGAAGGTAACCAATCCCTGACTCACCACACTACTTGCCCGGTTGCAGGGTCATGAAGACCCGCTTCTTGCCCTCTGCCGCGGCCCCGCCCTTGACCTGGTGGCGCACGCGGTCGTACACGATGCGGTCGCTCTTCATGGTGTTGCCGGCGCGAGTGAGCGAGGCCTTGTCGGTCAGTATCAGCAGTTCCGCGTCGACCCCGTAGTCGGCCTTTTGCGCCTTCGCCCTGACCACCCCTTCGGCGGTGTCCTGCTTGAAGCGGACCGGGTTGCCGGTCGCGGTGATTTGGGTGGGCGCGCGTCCCCTGTGTTTCACTGTCACCACATCCGCGAGCAGCTGCATGCTGCCCTGGCGCAGGTCCACGTTTCCGCGGTAGACGGACACGCCCTGACTCTCGTCCATGTCGACGCTGTCTGCGGCCAGTTCGACCGGTTGATCCTTGTCGCCCGGCAGGGCCAGCGCGTGGCTGGCGACGCCCAGAGCAAGCAGCAGGAGGAGGAAGCTACGGTGGTACATGGTGTCCCTTGACGTCGGCCAATAGTTTGATTCGGGCAGGGGAGCGCAGCCAGGCCTGCATGCCGGTCGCATCGACCCTGTCTTTCCCGCTGCGTACCCTAACCCGTTCGTCGGTTTCCGCATAGTCCTGGTAGGGCTGCACCCGCAGGTTGCGGGTATCCAGGCGAACCGGACGGTTATCCGCACCGGCTGCGCGGGTGATGTGGACCTCCCCGTTGAGCAATACCAGGGTCCCGTCGGAGGAGACCCAGCCGGTATCGGACTCGATCAGCCAGGGCGGGCCTTCTTTCTGGTGCACCGTGAGAACCGGCCGGTCCAGTTCGGTGGTGTCGTCCGCGGGAAAATGGCGCAGTTCGCGGGCCTGCAGGGCGCGTGCCGGCAGGCCGGTCGGGGCCATGATGGTGGAATCGAGCCCGCGTACGATGTAATCCACCTCGCGCAGCGAACTCTGCGCCGGCGCCGAGGGTGGTTCCTGCGGGGGCGGCTGGTTAACCAGCCACCAGCTGACGCCGGCCAGCAGGACGAGGACAACCGCGATGGCGCGTGGATGGCGCACGGATTGTCAGCAGGTGTAGGCGTCGAGCGCCGCTTGCAGCTTCCCCTGGGCGTCCATGAGGAGTTCGCAAACCTCGCGCGCCGCGCCGCGCCCGCCGGCGTGGCTGGTGGTCCAGTGGGCATGCCGGCTGACCAGGTGGTGACCGTCCGCGACACTGATCGCCAGGCCGACCCGGACCATGACCGGCAGATCGACCACATCGTCGCCGACGTAAGCGATCTGCTCGTCCTCGAGGCGCATTTCCTTCTTCAGCAACTCGTAAGCCTCGGCCTTGTTCTCCACCCCCTGGTAGACGTGCTGGATGCCGAGACTGTGCATCCGGATGCGCACCACTTCCGAGCTGCGCCCGGTGATGATCGCAATCGCCACTCCCGAGGCCTGCAGCATCTTCATGCCGTGGCCGTCCTTGGAGTTGAAGGCCTTGTATTCCTGGCCGTCGTCGCCCAGAAAGAGACTGCCGTCGGTGAGCACGCCGTCGACGTCGAAGATCACCAGGCGGATCTGGCCGGCCTTTTTGAGAATGTCCTGCATCTGCCTATCCCTCATGGAAACTCTGAATTTGGCCATTTAGACCTTTCCTAGACCACGCCGGCCCTCAGCAGGTCGTGCATGTTAAGCGCGCCCACCAGCCGGTCGTGTTCGTCCACCACCAGCAGGGCATTGATCTTTTTCTCGTCCATCAGTTTGACCGCCTCGGCGGCAAGGTGGTCATGGCGAATGGAAATGCCGCCGCGCGTCATCACGTCCGCCACGCGCGCCTGGGTGAGGTCCTGGCGTGCATCGAAGCAGCGGCGGAGGTCCCCATCGGTGAAAATGCCGCTGAGCCGCTCCTGGGCATCGATGACTGCGGTCATCCCCAGCCCTTTGGCCGTGATTTCCATGAGGGCGTCGCGCAGCGAGCTTTGTTCCGAGATCACCGGCAGCCGCTCTCCGCTGTGCATCAGGTCCTGGACCCGCAGCAGGAGGCGTTTGCCAAGGCTGCCGCCGGGATGGGAGAGGGCGAAATCCTCGGGGGTGAAGCCGCGCGCCTGGAGCAGGGCGATGGCGAGCGCGTCCCCCATCACCAGCGCCGCGGTGGTGCTGGCGGTGGGGGCCAGGTCCAGCGGGCAGGCCTCTTTCTGCACGCCCACGTCGAGATGCACGCCGGCCTCGCGCGCGAGCGTCGAATGACGATTGCCGGTGAGGGCGACCAATGGGATGTCCATGCGCTTGAGCAGGGGCAGGATGGTCAGTACCTCGCTGGTCTCGCCGGAGTTGGACAAGGCCATTACCACGTCTCCCGGGGTGATCATGCCGAGGTCGCCATGACTGGCCTCGCCGGGATGGACGAAAAAGGCGGGCGTGCCGGTACTCGCCAGGGTGGCGGCGATCTTGCCGCCAATATGCCCCGATTTGCCCATGCCGGTGACCACCACCCGGCCGCGGCACTGCATCATGACGGCACAGGCCTCGGCAAACTCAGCCCCGATGCGGTCGCGCAGCGCCGCCACCGCGCTGTTCTCGATGTCCACCACCGTGCGGCCCAGTTCGATCATTTTTTCCTGGTCGTCGTGCATGTCAGGCCCCCATCAGCCGCGGTTGCGCTTCAAGATACAACCATCCCTGGTAGGCGACAAAGCACGTCAGCAGCAAGCTGCCTTCCAGGCGGCTGATGCGACCATTGCCCTTGCGCCCGCGGCCCAGGACATAGAGTCCAATGGTGAGCCCCAGCATGATCGGGAAGTCGCGCATCAGGACGCTCTCGTGAATCGCCGAAGGGGCCAGAAGCCCCGGTAGGCACAGCACCGCGAGCATGTTGAAAATGTTCGAGCCAATCACGTTGCCCACCGCAATGTCGTCCTCACCCTTGAGGTTGCTGGCCACACTGGCTGCCAGCTCCGGCAGGCTGGTGCCGACCGCGACGATGGTCAGGCCGATCACCAGGTCGCTGACCCCGAAGGTCGTGGCAATGCTGACCGCACCCCAGACCAGCATACGCGAGGCGAGCAGCAACAGGGCCAGCCCGACCAGCAACCACAGTACTGCCGCCAGCGTGCTCAGGTCGGTCGGGATCTCGCTATCGAATTCCAGCTCCAGCGGATCGTTTTCGGCCCGTCGCCTGCCGATGTTGATCACCACCAGCAGGGTGGCGAACAGGCCGACGAGCATCAGGATACCGTCCAGGTAGCCGAGGTGGCCGTCGATCAGCAGCAGGAAGACCGCGAAGCTCACCAGTAGCAGCAGCGGGTACTCGCTTCGCAGCACGGTTGATTTGACGATCAGCGGCGCAGCCAGCGCGCTGACCCCGAGAATGAGTCCGATGTTGGCGATGTTCGATCCCACGGCATTGCCCACGGCCAGCCCCGGGTTGCCCTGCATCGTTGCCATTGCGGAAACCAGGATTTCCGGCGCCGAGGTGCCGAGCCCGACGACGGTGAGGCCGATCAGGAGCGGCGAAACGCCGAGATTACGCGCCAGCGAGGCCGCTCCCATCACGAACCGGTCCGCCCCCCCGGCAAGAAGAACCAAACCCAGAACGATTGCGCCGGATGCGAGCAACATGCTGTGGTCTCTGAGAATCTTTTCGCCAGGGTGAGGGCAGGTTTGCCGGCAAGCGCGCCACCGCGGTGGGCGATCTGCGGGGTGCATTTTGCGTGATGCCTGCAGGCATGTCCAAGGGCGGCTTGCCGGGTCAGTAATCAGCGGGCTTCTGTCTTGACCTTGCCGCAGCGAGCACAGCGGTAACGGGTCACCAGACGGCCCTGTTTGCTGTCGAACACGCTTTCCTTGTCCAGGATCCATTTGTGGTGTCCGTGGCGGCACAGGCTCTTGCCCCGGTGCCGTTCGCTCGCCTTGGGCCGTTTGAAGGCTATGATGTCCGCCACAAGGTCTACCCCGGGATCAAAACGGATGGCGGATGATAACCAGCCCGGGCGGCTTCTGCTCGGCATGTGCGGCTGGCCCTGCCCGCACTGGCGGGGGAGGTATTTCCCGGAAGATCTCCCCGAGGAATGGGAGTTCGCGTTTTACAGCAACGACGCGGGGAGCCTGCTCCTGCCCGCGGCCGACTGGCTTTCGCTGACGCCCGCGCAGATCGCGGCGTGGCTGGATGACTGCGAGCCGTGGTTTCGCTTTTACCTCGAAGACCCCGGTGGCGACTTGCCGCCGGCACTTTTGCGGGCCTTCGGTGACAGGCTCGGTGGGGTGCTGCTCGCCGACGGACAACCACGGCTGCCCGCCTCCGTGCCGCAGTGGCGGCCCGTCAGCAGCGGGGAGTGGATCGAGACGCGCAGCGGGGCGCGACTGTGTCGCTGGGACATCGCCGGGGAGAATCTTCGCGTGCTGCGCAATCGTCTCCAGGCCCTGCCGGCGCATACCGGCGCGTTGCTGTTGACGGGAGAGGGCGAGACGCCCGAGCGCCTGCGGGAGGTGCTGACCCTGGCGGAACTGCTCGGGGTGGCCTGATTAGCTTGACGCTGCTGGGAACCCAAATCAGAATTAGCCGCTGTTTCTTTCGGCCAGGAAGGCCGGTCCGGAGCCCCATGAGCAAAGCCGAGAACATTGACCCAACGCCACCCCTGGTGCGCATCCGCGGCTTGCGTTTCCGGCGAGGCAGTCGCTGGATCTTCGATGGCGTGGACATGGATATCCCGCGCGGCAAGGTCACCGCCATCATGGGTCCTTCGGGGACGGGCAAGACCACCCTGCTCAAGCTGATTGGCGGCCAGTTGCGCCCGGACGAGGGCACGGTCGAGGTCGACGGCGAGAACGTGCACGCGCTCAAGACGCCCGACCTCTACCGTTTGCGGATGCGCATGGGCATGCTGTTCCAGAGCGGCGCGCTCCTGACCGACATGAGCGTGTTTGAAAACGTCGCCTTTCCACTGCGCGAACACACCGGCCTGACCGAGTCCATGATTCGCAAGCTCGTGCTGCTCAAGCTCGAAGCCGTGGGCCTGCGCGGTGCGCGCGACCTGATGCCGAGCGAGCTCTCCGGTGGCATGGCGCGGCGGGTTGCGCTGGCGCGCGCGATCGCCCTGGACCCGATGATGATCATGTACGACGAGCCGTTCACCGGGCAGGACCCCATTTCCATGGGGGTGCTGGTGCAGCTCATCAGGCGGCTCAACGACGCCGCCCGAATCAGCAGCGTCGTGGTTTCGCACGATGTGACCGATACGCTGCGGATCGCGGACCAGGTGCACGTCATCTCCAATGGCCGGGTCGTCGAATCCGGCTCTCCGGCGCAGCTGCAGGAGAGCGGTGGCGACTGGACGCGTCAGTTCATCCAGGGGCTGCCGGACGGGCCGGTGCCGTTCCACTACCCCGCCGCATCGCTGCGCGAGGATGTCCTGGAGTTGCCAGCGTGATCGGGTTCTTCGCGAAGCTCGGGGGCTGGGGTCTGCAGGCATTGACCCGCCTCGGGCGGGCCCACCTGCTGCTGTTGTCGATGATGCGAGGCCTGCTCGAGATCCTGCGGCGGCCGCGTCTGCTGCTCGACCAGGTGTTTTCGGTGGGCGTGTTGACGATTCTGATCATCGCCGTGGCCGGCTTGTTCGTGGGGATGGTGTTGGGTTTGCAGGGCTTCTACATCCTGTCCCGCTTCGGTGGAGAGACGGCGCTCGGCCTGATGGTGGCGGCCTCCCTGGTGCGCGAGCTCGGACCGGTGCTTACCGCGCTCCTGTTTGCCGGACGGGCGGGCTCCGCGCTCACCGCGGAAATCGGTCTGATGAAGGCCACCGAGCAGTTGTCCGGTCTCGAGATGATGGCGGTCAACCCCGAGCACCGGGTTCTGGCTCCGCGTTTCTTCGCCGGCTTCCTGTCCGTGCCGCTGCTGGCAGCCCTGTTCAGCATGCTCGGCGTGATGGGCGGCTGGATGGTCGGTGGGGGCATGCTGAGCGTCGACCAGGGGGCATTCTGGAACGGGATGCAGAACGGGATCGACTTTCGCGAGGACATCATCAACGGGGTTATCAAGTCGGTCGTGTTCGGTTTCGTGTGCACCTGGATTGCGATATTCCAGGGTTACGATTGTGTGCCGACATCAGAAGGCGTGAGCCGGGCCACCACCCGCACGGTAGTGCATTCCTCGCTCGCCGTGCTCGGCCTCGACTTCGTGCTGACGGCCTTGATGTTCAGCTGACACCCACCTTGTAATCAGGAAGCGCAATGAACAAGAAGACGGTGATTGAGATTTGGGTCGGGGTCTTCATGGCCCTGGGCCTGGTGGCGTTGTTTTTCCTTGCAATGCAGGTAAGCAATCTCGGCACGGCCTACACTGGCGAGACCTTCGACGTGAATGCCCGCTTCGACAACATCGGCGGACTAAAGGTCAAGGCGCCGGTGACGATAGCAGGGGTGGAAGTCGGACGGGTCACAGGTATCCGTTACGATGCCGAGGATTTCCGCGCCGTGGTGGTGATGGGTATCCAGGAGCAGTACCTCGAGCGGATACCGGAAGACAGTTTCGCCAAGATCCTGACTGCGGGCCTGTTGGGCGAGCAGTATGTGGGACTCGATCCGGGTGGCAGCGAGGACACCCTCGCCGAGGGCAGTGAGATCGCCGTCACCCAGTCCGCACTGGTGCTGGAAGAGGTGGTCGGGCAGTTCATATTTGGAAAGGCAAAGGAAGGGACGTAATGAAATTCGCACTCAAGTGGATTGGGTTGTTGGGGCTCTTGTGGCCTCTGTTGGGCTTGGCCGAGGCCAAAACCGATGCGTCCGCTGGATTCGCCGATCCGCAGCAGGTGGTGCGTCACACGGCGGAAACGGTCCTGTCCGAGGTCGGGGCGCGCAAGGCCGAGCTGGAAGCGAGTCCGTCGCTGATCTACCCGCTGGTGGAGCGCACCGTGGTGCCGCGTTTCGATTTCGAGAGCATGACCCGCTCGGCGATGGGCCGTTTCTGGCGCCAGGCGACCCCCCAGCAACAGCAGCGCCTGATCGTCGAGTTCCGCGAGCTGCTGGTGCGTACCTACGCGACTGCCTTGCTCGGTTATTCGGGCCAGCAGATCGAGTACCCGCCGATGCGCTCGCAGGAGAACGCGACCAGCGTGACGGTCCCGACGCGCATCACCAATTCGGGCGGCCCGCCGATCCCGATCAGCTACCGACTCAAGTCGAGGGACGAGGGCAACTGGCTGGTCTACGATGTCGTGATCGACAACGTCAGCCTGGTGACCAACTACCGCAGTTCCTTTGCCCGCATCATCGCCGAGGGCGCTGCCACCGAGAAGGACCGCGCCAAGCGCATGTCGGCCGGCATCGAAAATCTCATCCGCTCGCTGGCCGACAAGAACGATTCCATCGGCTTTCGCGGTGACCCGCAGGAGCAGGCGGCCTGATGGCAACCGCCAGCCTGTCCGAGCCGGCACAAGGCAGGGTCGAGCTGTCGGGTGAGCTCGATTTCTCCAGCGTGCCGAAGATCTGGCCGCAACTGCAGCGACTGATCCAACAGGAGCCGCAGCTCGAGCTGTCCCTTGCGGAGGTGAGTTCGAGCAACAGCGCGGCGCTGGCGCTATTGCTCGAGGCAGTCCAGGCCGCTGGCTCGGTCAACAAGTCGCTGGTCCTGCAGGACCTCCCCGCCGACCTGATGGATCTGGCGGTGCTGTCCAATCTGGACGACATCCTGGGTGTGTCCTCCCCGCGCCGCTGAGCGCGAATACCCACTTCCCCCGTTTTTTCTTTATCATTGCCCCCCTTTTGCGACGCCTTTCGGGTTGAACCGGCCTGCTGGACAGCGATGCCAGAGCCGCTCGAGGGCACCATGGTCGTCAGGGAACACCGGGGCTTCAGCACAATCGGCTGATTGCCATGCGCCGGGCTCTGCCGGCCACCTCTCGAGGGTAGGGCGAGACTAGTGGACAAGCTCATTATCAATGGCGGCGCGCGGTTGTCGGGCGACGTGCGCATCTCCGGTGCCAAGAACGCGGCGTTGCCGATCCTGGCCGCAACCCTGTTATCGGAAACGCCGATGACGGTCGGCAATATCCCTCATCTGCAGGACATCACCACCACCATGGAGCTGCTGGCCCAGATGGGGGTGCAGCTGCTGGTGGACGAGAAAATGCGCATTGAGGTGGATGCCAGGGATATCAACAACCCGGTCGCCCCCTACGAGCTGGTCAAAACCATGCGCGCCTCGATCCTGGTGCTGGGGCCGCTGCTGGCGCGCTACGGCACCGCGGATGTCTCCCTGCCCGGCGGTTGCGCGATCGGTTCGCGCCCGGTCAATCTGCACATCGAGGGTCTGCGCGCCATGGGCGCCGAGATCGAGGTGGAGAACGGCTATATCCGGGCTCGCGCGCAGCGGCTGAAGGGCGCGCGCCTGGTGATGGACATCGTGACCGTCACCGGCACGGAAAACCTGATGATGGCGGCCGCGCTGGCGGACGGGATCAGCGTGATCGAAAATGCCGCGCGCGAGCCCGAGGTTGTCGACCTGGCCAATTGTCTCAATGCGATGGGCGCGAAGGTGACCGGCGCGGGTACCCCCACGATTGAGATCGAGGGCGTGGAACGCCTGCAGGGCGCCGAGTACAACGTCCTGCCGGATCGCATCGAGACCGGCACTTTCCTGGTGGCCGGGGCGATCACGCGTGGCCGCGTGCGCACCCGGGATACCGACCCGACCCTGCTGGATGCGGTCTTGCAGAAATTACGCGAGGCGGGCGCTGACATCAGCACGGGTGAGGACTGGATCGAGCTGGACATGCAGGGTCGCCGGCCGCGGTCGGTCGATCTCCACACGGCACCGTACCCGGCCTTCCCGACGGACATGCAGGCGCAGTTCACAGCGCTCAACGCGGTCGCCGAAGGGGTGGGGACGATCACCGAAACGGTCTTCGAAAACCGCTTCATGCACGTCCAGGAACTGCAGCGCATGGGAGCGCGCATCAAGCTCGAAGGCAACACCGCGATCTGCAACGGCACCGAACGCCTGACCGGGGCCCCGGTGATGGCCACCGACCTGCGCGCCTCCGCCAGCCTGGTGCTGGCCGGACTCGTGGCCGAAGGGGAGACCCTGGTCGATCGCATCTATCATGTCGACCGCGGCTACCAGAACATCGAGGAAAAGCTGCGTGGCCTTGGGGCCAGTATTCACCGGATACCGGGACGATGAAGTAATGAAGTTCTCTGCACCCATCACGATTGCCCTGTCCAAGGGGCGCATCTTCAAGGACACCCTGCCGCTGCTCGCGCGTGCCGGCATCGAGCCGGCCGAGGATGCGGACAAGACGCGCAAGCTCATCCTGGATACCAATCACGAAAACGTGAAGCTGGTGCTAATCCGGGCCACCGATGTGCCCACCTACGTGCAATGGGGGGCGGCGGATTTCGGGGTGACCGGCAAGGACATTCTGCAGGAGCACGGCGGCGAGGGGCTGTACGAGCCGCTCGACCTTGGTATTGCCCGTTGCCAGATGTGGGTTGCCGGTTTTCCCGGAGCAGACCTGACGCCGCGCCGCCTGCGGGTGGCGACAAAGTACGTGCGCGCAGCGCGCGAGTTCTTCGGCGCGCGCGGCCAGCAGGTCGAGATCATAAAGCTGTACGGCTCCATGGAGCTGGCGCCCATCGTCGGCCTGGCGGACATTATCGTGGATCTGGTGGAATCGGGTAACACCCTCAAGGCCAATGGCCTGGTGCCCCTCGAGTACATGCATGACATCAGCTCGCGCCTGGTGGTCAACAAGGCCTCGTGGAAGATGAAGCATCCCGACTGCTCCGCGCTGGTCGAGCACATGCGCGAGGCGGTCGAGGCGAATTGAGGCTCCCTGCAGGGAGTGCTCCGATACGGCGGGAAAAAGACAATGGCAGACATCAGAAAACTGGCGACCTCGGCCCCGGACTTTGCAGTCGAGCTGGATGCCTTACTGGCCTGGGACTCGGTCTCGGATGGCGCGGTCAATCAGGTGGTGCAGGACGTGATCGCCGACATCCGTGCGCGAGGGGATCAGGCCCTGATCGACTTCACCAACCGATTTGATGGCTGGCAGGCGGATACGGCAGCCGATCTGCAGGTGCCGGTCGAGCGTCTCGAGCAGGCCTGGCAGCGTATCTCTCAGGAGCAGCAGCAGGCGCTGCAGCACGCGGCCAACCGCGTGCGCGCCTATGCCGAGCACCAGCTGCTCGCCAGCTGGGAGTACACCGAGGAAGACGGCACCGTGCTCGGGCAGAAAGTGACCCCGCTCGACCGGGTCGGTCTGTACGTTCCCGGCGGCAAGGCCGCTTATCCCTCGTCGGTTCTGATGAACGCTCTCCCGGCCAAGGTCGCGGGCGTAAAGGAACTGGTCATGGTCGTGCCCACGCCGAAGGGCGAGTTCAACGAACTGGTGCTGGCGGCAGCGCACGAGTGCGGGGTGGACAAGGTGTTCGCGGTCGGCGGGGCGCAGGCGGTTGCGGCGCTGGCCTATGGGACCGAGTCGGTGCCGCCGGTGGACAAGATCGTCGGCCCTGGCAATATCTACGTGGCCACCGCCAAACGCACCGTTTTTGGCCAGGTGGGCATCGACATGGTGGCCGGTCCTTCCGAGATCCTGGTTATCTGCGACGGCCACACCGACCCGGACTGGGTCGCGATGGACCTGTTCTCGCAGGCGGAGCACGACGAGGATGCGCAATCCATCCTGCTGTGCCCGGATGCGGGCTTCCTCGCCAGGGTGGAGCAGAGCATCGATCGTCTCCTCCCACAGATGCAACGGCGCGAGATCATCGAGACCGCGCTGCGCGCCCGTGGGGCCCTGATCCACTGTCGCGATCTCGACGAGGCGGCCGAAGTCGCCAACCATATCGCCCCCGAGCACCTCGAGCTCTCGCTCGCCGATCCGCAGGCGTTTTCCGACAGGATCCGGCATGCCGGCGCCATCTTCATGGGGCGGCACACCTCCGAGCCGCTCGGCGATTACTGCGCCGGACCCAATCACGTGCTCCCGACCTCGCGCACCGCGCGCTTCAGCTCGCCGCTGGGGGTGTATGACTTCCAGAAGCGCTCCAGCCTGATCATGGTGTCGGAGCAGGGCGCGGACACCCTTGGGCGGACCGCCTCCACGCTCGCGCGGGGTGAGGGGCTGGAGGCGCATGCGAGGTCGGCGGAGTATCGACTGAAGGATTGAGTTGGGTGCCGTTGTGCGGCCGACTCTCGCAGCGGGCGGTTAAGATTGGATCGTCTACCGCAATGCAATGGCGTTTACTTTGTTACTTTTGGCAGATCAAAAGTAATAAGAACCCATTCCACGAAGCGTTGCTGGGAACCGGAACCCGAACAGGCTTCGGGCAGAGGTAAAGAAGAAATCACTTATGAACTCCATCCTCAATGAGCTCGTTTCTCACTGGATCCGCCCCGAAATCCGGGCGCTGTCCGCCTATCACGTGCAGGACGCGACCGGCCTGGTCAAACTGGACGCCATGGAGAACCCCTACACCTGGCCGGATGGGTTGCGCGACGAATGGGCGCAGCTGATCCGCGGAACCGACGTCAACCGCTATCCCGACCCCAGCGCCGGCGAGCTCGCCGCGCGCCTGGCGGAAAGCATGGGGGTGCCGGAGGGGATGCGCCTGATCCTGGGCAACGGTTCGGACGAGATCATCCAGATGATCTGCATGAGCCTTTCGGGGCCTGGCCGCTGCGTGCTCTCGGTCGACCCGGGCTTTGTGATGTACCGCATGATCGCGACCTACTGCGGCATGCCCTATGTCGGTGTGCCCCTGGCTGCGGAGGACTTCTCGCTGGATGTCTCGGCCATCAGACAGGCCATGGATCAGTACCAGCCGGCAGTGGTGTTCCTGGCCTACCCGAACAACCCCACGGGCAATCTTTTCGACGAGAGTCACGTGCTCGAGATCATCGAGGCCGCGCCTGGCCTGGTGGTGGTCGACGAGGCCTATGCGCCCTTTGCGGATGCCAGTTTCATGTCACGCCTGGGGCAGCACGACAACCTGCTGGTGATGCGCACCGTGTCCAAGATGGGCCTGGCCGGGCTGCGCCTCGGTTTCCTGGCGGGTCCTCCGGCCTGGCTGGATCAGTTCGACAAGGTCCGCCTGCCGTACAACATCAACGTGCTGACCCAGGTTAGCGCCGATTTCGCCCTGCGGCACAAGGCCGTTTTCGACCAACAGACCGCTCATATCCGGGACGAGCGCGAGCGCGTCGCTCGGGCCCTTGCGGAATTGCCGGGGGTCACTGTGTATCGCTCGGATGCGAACTTCCTGTTGCTGCGCGCGCCGGTGGGCCGGGCAGGTGAGTGGTTCGAGGGCATGAAGGCGCGCGGCATCCTGATCAAGAACATGCACGGGGCTCACCCGCTGCTGAGCGATTGTCTGCGGCCCACGGTCGGCACCCCGCAGGAGAACGATGCCTTGCTGAAGGCCTTTGGCGAGGTCGCGGGCTGAACAAGCGCCGGGGGATCAGCTGGATTCGCAGATGCAGCTGTAGGGAATTGCGCGGCGCACGCTGCGGAGGCGCGCCAGCAGGTCGTTGCGATCACCCTGGAATACCGCCACTGCCGGGTCCTGACGATCGAACAGGGCGTGCGCGATGGTATCCGCGCTGGGCAGGCGCTCGTCGTGCCCCTTGTCACTGACCGCGCGGCAGACATCGCAGCGCTGCAGCACCCCTGCCTGGATGTCGATCTCGATCGCGACGTCGTTGCGACGCCGCTGCTGGCCGAAAAGGCGGTCGAGGAAGCCCACGTCGCGCTACTGCTCCGCCGGCCGTTCGGCGACCAGGACCTCGACCTCCAGCGTCTTCCCGGCGCGCTCCAGGGTCAGGGTGAGGGCGTCTCCGGGCTGGCGGCCCGCAATCAGGTCCAGCACCCGCGAGGCGCGGTTGGCTGGTTTGCCCTCGACCTTCAACAACAGGTCGCCTGGCCGGATGCCGACCTTGTCTGCCGGCCCGCCCTCCAGCACCCCCGAGATCAGCAGGCCGTCGGCCTGTCGCAGGCCGAACGACTCTGCCAGGGCCGGTGTCACTTCCTGCGCGCTGATCCCGATCCAGCCGCGAATCACGCGACCGTGTTGCGATATCTGTTCCAGTGCCACCTTGGCGATGCGCACCGGTACGGCGAAGCCGATGCCGTGCGAGGCGCCGGTGTCCGAGAAGATGGCGGTGTTGATGCCGACCACTTCACCGCGCGCATTGATCAGGGCGCCGCCCGAGTTGCCGGGGTTGATCGCGGCATCGGTCTGAATGAAGTTCTCGATCGTGCTGATGCCGAGTTCACTGCGGCCGGTGGCGCTGACGATGCCCATGGTGACCGTCTGGCCGACCCCGAAGGGGTTGCCGATCGCCATGACCACGTCGCCCACGCGCAGTTGGCGTGAATCCCCCAAGGTGGCGATCGGCAGTTCACCACCGGCGGTCTGCAGCACCGCGAGGTCGGTCTCGGGGTCCCTGCCAACGACACGCGCGGCGAACTGGCGTCCATCCCGCAGGACCACCTGTATCTCGCTGGCACCGTTGATGACATGATTGTTGGTCAGAATGTAGCCGTTGGCATTGACGATGACGCCCGATCCCAGGCTGTTTTCCCGCCTGTATGTCGGTTTGCTCAGGCTGTCACCGAAGAAGCGTTTGAACAGCGGCTCCTCGAACAGCGGGTTGACGGATGTCCGGGTCAGCTTGCTGGTGTACACATTGACTACCGCGGGTGCCGCGCGCGCGACCGCATCGGCATAGGACACCGGTCCTTTCCCGCTTCCTGCCAGGGCAGTGTGATCGCCGGCATCGCCCAGCCAGGTGCCCTGAAAGAGGTCCGGGCGCAGCAGCAGCACGATCAGGGCAGCTGCCAGGCCGGTGGTAACAGAGGTGAACAGGAAGGTGAACAGGCGGTAGAGTTTCATTACAGCAATCAAGGTGCGTGGGGATCGATAGATTACGGAATCGCGCACGATCTGTCATAGGGCTTTCGAGGGGGTGGCATTGGATATTCGACAACTGGCGGCCTGGTGTGATGACTTCCTGGGGGCGGCGGGTTTTGAGGACTACTGTCCGAATGGCCTGCAGGTGGAGGCCTCGGTCGAGGTCAGGCGGATAGTCAGCGGGGTCACCGCGAGCCTGCAGCTGATCGAGGCGGCCATCGAACTGCACGCGGATGTGCTCCTGGTGCACCATGGCTACTTCTGGCGCGGCGAATCGCCGCTGTTGACCGGGATGAAGGGACGCCGGGTCCGGCAGTTGATGACACATGGCATCAGCCTGCTTGCCTACCACCTGCCGCTGGATGCCCACCCCGAGGTCGGCAACAACGCCGGCCTGGGCCGGGCGCTCGGCCTGCAGGGCGCGCCGCTGGCCGATAAAACGCTGGTCTGGGGGAGCGGGCTGGCCAGCCCGCAGCCGGCATCGGTGCTCGCTGATCGCCTGGGTGCGACCCTGCAGCGCCCGGTCGACCTGATCGGCGAGGACCGCGTCATAGAGCGCCTGGCCTGGTGCACCGGCGCGGCGCAGGGCTATATCACGGAGGCGGCTGCCGCTGGATTCGATGGTTTCATCAGCGGCGAGGTCTCGGAGCAGACCTATCACCAGGCCCATGAACTGGGGATCAGCTACCTCGCGGCGGGCCATCATGCGACCGAACGCTTCGGCGTGCGCGCCCTCGGCGAGCGGCTCGCAGCGCAGTTCGGCCTGCAGCATGACTACGTCGACCTGAAAAATCCTGTTTGAGATCAAGACAAACAAATGTCACTACCTTGACCGTGGTTTCTGCTTGGCGCAAAATCGCGCCCCACCGGGGTATTTCAGAATATTCTTAATCGATCCGGTCCGGGCAGCCCCCTGGTTGCTTTTTCCCGGGCCGCCGGGAGTGATTCATGAGTGCAGAAGCCGTAGACCTCAAGAAGCGCCGCTTCCTCACCGCAACAACGGCAGCGGTCGGTGCGGTTGGCGCCGGGTTCGCCGTGGTCCCGTTCATCGCCAACTGGAGCCCATCCGAGCGGGCCAAGGCCGCTGGCGCGCCCGAGGAGGCGGATGTCAGCGGGCTGGAGCCGGGGGCCCTGTTGCGGGTGAAATGGCGCGGCAAGGTGTGCTGGGTGGTGCATCGCACCGAGGAAAACCTCGCAGATCTCGCAACCCTCGACGGCAAGTTGGCCGATCCGGACTCAGCGGTTCCGCAGCAGCCGGAGTACTGCAAGAACGCCAGCCGTGCGATCAAGCCGGAGTACCTCGTGGCCGTCGGTATCTGCACCCACCTTGGCTGCTCCCCGACCTACCGACCCGAGGTCGCGCCTGCGGATCTGGGTCCGGACTGGAAGGGTGGCTTTTTCTGTCCCTGTCACGGCTCGCGCTTTGACCTGGCCGGGCGGGTTTACAAGGGTGTTCCCGCGCCGACCAACCTGGTCATTCCGCCACACACATACCTGTCCGACGACCTCATCCTGATCGGCGTCGACAGCGAAGGAGGTGCCGCATGAGCCTGATGAACTGGATCGATGAGCGCTACCCGCTGACCAAGGTGTGGAACGAACACCTGGCCCAGTACTACGCGCCGAAAAACTTCAATTCCTGGTATTTCTTCGGTTCCCTGGCGCTGCTGGCCCTGGTCAACCAGATCGTGACCGGGGTTTGGCTGGCGATGGCCTACAAGCCGGACGCGGAACTGGCCTTCGCCTCGGTCGAGTACATCATGCGCGACATGAATTACGGCTGGCTGATCCGGTACATGCATTCGACCGGTGCCTCCGCGTTCTTCGTTGTCGTCTATCTGCACATGTTCCGCGGCCTGATGTACGGCTCGTACCGCAAGCCACGTGAACTCCTGTGGATCATCGGGCTGATCATCTACCTGGTGATGATGGCTACCGCCTTCTTCGGCTACCTGCTGCCCTGGGGCCAGATGTCCTATTGGGGCGCGCAGGTCATCGTCAACCTGTTCGCGGCAGTGCCCTTCGTGGGAGAGGACCTCTCGGTCTGGATCCGTGGCGACTTCGTCATCTCTGACGCGACCCTGAACCGCTTCTTTGCGCTGCACTTCCTGTTGCCCTTCGTGCTCGCGGCCCTGGTGTTCATCCATATCGTGGCGCTGCACAAGGTCGGGTCGAACAACCCGGACGGTGTCGAGATCAAGAAAGGCCCCAAGGGCAACCGCTGGAGCGACAAGGCGCCGGCTGATGGCATCCCCTTCCACCCGTACTATTCGGTCAAGGATGTCTTCGGTGTCGGGATGTTCCTGATCTTCTTCTGCGCGGTGCTGTTCTTCGCCCCGGCGATGGGGGGATTGTTCCTCGAGGCCCCGAACTTCGAGCCGGCAAACCCGCTCAAGACGCCGGAGCACATCGCGCCTGTGTGGTACTTCACCCCCTTCTACGCGATGCTGCGTGCGATCCCGCCGATGTTCAACTCGCAGTTCCCGGGCGTGGTGGTGATGTTTGCATCCATCCTGATCATGTTCTTCCTGCCCTGGCTGGACCGGTCGCCGGTGAAGTCGGTTCGTTATAAAGGGCCGATCTTCAAGTTTGCCCTTGGGATCTTCGCGGTGACCTTCGTGGTGCTGGCCTATCTCGGCCTGCAGTCGTCCACGCCGACCAAGACGCTGCTCGCCCAGATATTCACCGGGATTTACTTCGCGTTCTTCCTGTTGATGCCCTGGTACTCCTCGATCGACAAAACCAAGCCGGTACCGGAGAGGGTGACAAAATGAGAAAATTGATTGCGGTAATCACCATCGCGCTCCTCCCGCTGGGCGCCTTCGCCGCCGGGGGCGGCAACGTCAAGCTGGAGAAGGCCAACATCGACCTCACCAACGAGGCGGCCATCCAGCGTGGCGCCAAGTACTTCAGCAACTACTGCATGGGCTGTCATTCGGCCAAGTATGCGCGCTACAAGCTGATGACCAAGGTCGGACTCAGCGAATCCCAGATCCGGGAAAACCTGATCTTCGCTGACAGCAAGGTTGGTGATCTGATGACCATCGCGATGCCCAGCACCTATGCCGCCCAGGCTTTCGGTGCGCCGGCGCCGGACCTGACCCTGGAAGGGCGCCTGCGGAGCGAGGACTGGATCTACACCTACCTCAAGAGCTTCTATTCGGATCCGTCGCGTTCGCTTGGGGTCAACAATACGGTGTTCCCGAACGTCGGTATGCCCAACATCCTGTGGCAACTCGAGGGTATCAAGGAGCCCGTGTATCACTACGCGGTACAGCAGGGTACCGAGGTGCTTGCCACCTTCGAGAGCGAGGCCGAAGCCGAGGCGATGGTCAAGCAGCAGGGTCCCGGACTCAAAATCGAGAAGGTCGTGCACGGCTTTGAAAAGACCGTTCCCGGTCAGCTGACCGAGGCGGAGTTCGATCAGGTCGCGCGTGATCTGACCACCTACCTCGCCTACCTGGCTGAGCCCAGCAAGCTCGAGCGCCAGCGTATGGGCGTTTGGGTTCTGTTGTTCCTGGTGATCTTCACCGTGCTTGCCTACATGATGAAGAAGGAGTGGTGGAAAGACGTCCACTGATCCCGACTCAGCAGGCCACAAGGGAGAGGCGCATAGTTTGCTATACTGTGCGCCTTTTTCGTGTCTGCCAGATAACCTGGTGGAGCGAAAGCGGTTGATAAGGAGAAGTGAGGTATGAGCGCAGTGGCAGCCAGAAGGGCCGTGATGACCCTCTTTTCGGACCCGTCGAGCCTGCAGAGTCACCGTGTCCGCCTGGTCCTGGCGGAAAAAAACGTGACCTGCGATGTCGAGGACGTCGATCCCCTGGACCCGCCCGAGGACGTGATCGACCTCAACCCTTACGGCACCCTGCCGATGCTGGTGGATCGCGAGCTGGCGCTGTACGACGCGCGTATCCTGTGCGAGTACATCGACGAGCGCTTCCCGCACCCGCCGCTGTTGCCGGTCGATCCGGTGTCGCGCGCCACCACCCGCCAGTATATGGCCCGGATCGAGAACGACTGGTATCCGCTGGTCGATCTGATTCTTGCCGGTGGCAAGAACGCCACCAAGGCGCGCAAGCAACTCAAGGAGGGGCTGACCGTGGCCGCCCCGGTGTTCGCAGCCCACCCGTTCTTCATGAGCGAGGAGTACACCCTGGTGGATGCAACCCTGGCGCCGCTGCTGTGGCGCCTGCCCATGCTAGGGGTGGAGTTCACTGGCGCGGCCGGCAAGCAGATCAACACCTATGCAGCCCAGATGTTTACCCGTCAGGGCTTTGTCCGCAGCCTCAGTGAGCCCGAGCGCGAGATGCGCGGTGGCTGAGCCGGGTATGACCTCCAACCGGCCCTACCTGATACGCGCGTTGTACGAGTGGCTGGTCGACAATGGCCAGACGCCTTATTTTCTTCTGGATGCCGGTCACGCCGATGCCGTGGTGCCGCGCGATTTCGTCGAGGATGGCCGGATCGTGCTGAACCTCTCCCCGAACGCGGTGCGTGACCTGGACCTGGGAAACGAGTGGATCCGCTTCAACGCCCGTTTCTCCGGAACCGCAATGGATGTGATATTTCCCCCGGACGCGGTCCTGGGGGTGTACTCGCGCGAGAACGGGCAGGGCATGCTGTTCCCCGACGTGGAGAACGAGGACCAACAGGACGACGAGCCGACCGACCCCACGCCGGGCCCGGATGGTCCCAGGGGCGGTGGTCGTCCCTCGCTCAAGGTGGTCAAGTAGCGCTCATTTGCGCGGGGGGCGTCGAAACGGGACGACCTTGTTGTCGCCACCCTCAGCATCCTTGTCATCGGATGTGCTCGGCGCGGCGGTTTCCGCCTCCGGCGCGTCCGGCTTCTCCTGGTTTGTCGAAGGCAGGCCAAGGTCGTATTGCTCCACGCGGGTGCCGAGCAGGATCAGGTAGGCGCTGCGGCGGCCGCCATCGCCCCGGCTGAAGTCGAAGCTGAACATGCGCCGAAAGCGGATGCCCTCCTTCCCCCAACGCAGCCCGATGCGTCTCAGCACCACCGTGTCGTCGAGCAACTGCAGACCGCGGCGCTCGCACAGCTTCTTCGCCAAGCCGGTCGCCAGTTCGCGCGCGCGCGCGCTGTCCAGCCAGAATAGGGTGACCAGGAACAGCAGCGAGAGAAGGACCAGAGCGGTTGCCATGTGGTTTTGTGGCTGCGGAGATTGAGCGGCTACTTTAGCCGATCCAGGCGCAGCCGTTCACGCGCATCGAACAGCCGGTGCGACATGATCAGGACGGCGCTGGCCGATCCGATTGCTGTACCGGCCGCGATCAGGAACAGGATCATCAGTTGATACTTGGCTGCCTCGAAGGGCGCGCCTCCCGCGAGAATCTGGCCAGTCATCATGCCGGGCAGGCTGACCACGCCCGCGGTGGTCATGGAGTTGATGATCGGAATCAGGCCGGCGCGCAGCGAGGCGCGCCGGATGTCGCCGATCGCCGCCCCCGGTATTTCGCCCAGGGTCAGGCGGGCCTCTATCTCGCCGCGCCGGCTCCAGGCCTCCCGTCCGAGGGTGTCCATCGCAACCGCGATCCCGGTCATGGTATTGCCCAGCATCATGCCGAGCAGCGGGATCAGGTACTGGGGGTGATACCAGGGGGTGGGTTGCAGGATAACGCTCACGCTCATGAGTGCGATGGTGACCGAGGACAGCAGCATCGACAGCGCGCCGGTGCCGTAACCCCACCAGCCCTTCAGGCGGCGGGTCTGGCGCGACCAGGCCTCGTAGCCGGCCACCGCGAGCATCACGCTCATCACCAGCATGATCAGCCAGAGTGACTGGGTGCTGAAGATCGAGTGCAGTATCAGGCCCAGGAGCAGCAGCTGCACCGTGCTGCGCGCGGCGGCAATCAGCAGGCGGCGCTCCACATCCAGTCTCAGGGCCCAGGACAGCACCCCGGCGAGCAGCAGCAGGCCGGCGGCGATCAGGAGGTCGCCGCTGTCGAGCGGGATGAAGGCCGGGTCGTTCACTGCAACTGCCCCTGCTGCATGCGGCGCGATCGGGTCGCGATGCGTTCACGTTGCGCGGGGTCGTGACTGACCCACAGCACCGCCGCGGCATGCCGTTCGCGGTAGTCCATGATCATCTGCTCGACCGCCTCCACATTGTTCGGGTCGAGATTGGCGGTGGGCTCGTCCAGGAGCAGCACCCGCGGCGATCTCACCAACACCCGGATGAGCGCCAGGCGTTGCCGTTCGCCGCTCGAGAGCTGGCGGATCTCGCGGTCCAGCACCCCGCTGTCGAGTTCGAGGGCCTGCAGCATGTCTTGCGGCCACTGCGGCGCATGCGGCCGGGCACGATCCGCCCACCAGTGGGACTCGGGTGCGAGGTACATGACCTCGCGGCGCCACCGGTGGGCCGGGATATCCGAGCGGCGCATATCGCCCAGAGCCACCTCGCCACTGTTCGGATCCAGGTCGGCGATAGCGCGCAGCAGCAGGGTCTTGCCGCTCCCCGATGGGCCGTGGATGCATAGGGTTTCACCTGCGCCGACCTGCAGCGAGAGCGGTCCGATGCCGGAGCCCTTCAGCCCGGTCACGTGCAGGCTGGCCACTAGCGGCGCTCGAAGATCAGGTCCCAGACGCCGTGCCCGAGGCGCAGGCCGCGCTGCTCGAAGCGGGTCAGGGGACGGTAGTCGGGTCGCGGCACGAAGTCGCCTTCGACCGCGGTATTGTGGAAATCGGACGAGCCGTGCAACACCGCGAGCATGTGCAGAGCGTAGTCTTCCCAGTCGGTCGCGGCATGCAGGAAGCCGCCCGCCTGGATCTTCCGCGCCAGCAATTCAACGAAGTCGGATTGCAGGATGCGCCGCTTGTGATGGCGTTTCTTGTGCCAGGGATCGGGGAAGAACAGGTACACCCCGGCGAGGGAGTGATCGGGGACCATGTCCCGCAGGACCTCGACCGCATCGTGGCGACAGACACGCACATTGTCGCAGCCGTATTCCTCGAGCTTCATCAGCAGATGGCCGACGCCGGGGTGATGTACCTCGATACCGATATAGTTCTGCGCCGGGTTGTCACGCGCCATCGTGGCCAGCGACTCGCCGTTGCCGAAGCCGATCTCGAGGTGGACCGGGTTGCGATTGCCGAATACGGCCGCGAAGTCCAGTTCCGCCGCCTGATAAGCCAGGCCCAGGCGCGGCCAGTGGCGTTCGAAAGCCCGCTCCTGTCCCTTGGTCAGGCGGCCTTGGCGCAGCACGTAGCTGCGAATGGGGCGCTGTGGTGGATTCGAGGGCTTACCGTCAGTCATTGACCGCAAAGGACGCGAAGTTCGCAAAGGGTACAGGGCCTGTCGATCCCCTCACGGTCAGCGTGTACCTGTGGGTATGTTTCGACCGCCCGAGGCGATTGCGGATGGCAGACATCGTTAACACCCTTGGCGCTCTTTGCGTCCTTGGCGGTTATCTGTTCAGTTGAAGAACAACCCATCCACCGGCGACGAGGCCGAGGCGTAGCGGCGCGCCGGCATGCGTCCCGCGCGGAAGGCCTCGCGTCCGGCCTCGATCGCCTTCTTCATCGCCGAGGCCATCAGGACCGGCTTCTGCGCGGCCGCGATGGCGGTGTTCATGAGCACCCCGTCGCAGCCGAGTTCCATCGCCACCGCGGCATCCGAGGCAGTGCCGACGCCGGCGTCGACCAGTACCGGCACCTTGGCGTTTTCCACGATGGTCAGGATGTTGAGCTTGTTGCGGACGCCCAGCCCGGAGCCGATCGGCGCCGCCAGTGGCATTACCGCGACACAACCCATGGCCTCGAGTTCGCGTGCGATGATCGGGTCATCGTTGGTATAGACCATGATCTTGAAGCCGTCCGCGATCAGCTCCTCGGCTGCCCGCATGGTCGCAATCACATCCGGGAAGAGGGTCTTCTCGTCGCCCAGGACCTCGAGCTTTACCAGGTCGTGTCCGTCGAGCAGTTCGCGCGCCAGCTTGCAGGTGCGGACCGCGGTCTTGGCGTCGTAACAGCCGGCGGTATTGGGCAGGTAGGTGAATTCGCTCGGTGGCAGCACATCCAGGATATTCGGCTCATCCGGGTTCTGCCCGAGGTTGGTGCGGCGAACCGCGATGGTCACGATCTCGGCGCCGCTGGCGTCGATCGCCGCGCGCGTTTCCTGCATGTCGCGGTATTTTCCGGTGCCGACCAGCAGACGCGAGTTGAACTCCCGCCCGGCAATCATCAGGGGGTCTTGGTTCGAATCAGTCATGGTTTTCCGTGCGCTTGAGCTCATCCCCCGCCGATGGCCTGCACGATCTCGACCCGGTCGCCCGGGCTGAGTTGATAGGTGGCGTGTTCGGCGCGAGGAACCAGCTCTTCATTGACCTCGACCGCGTAGCGCTTGCCAGCGAGATCGAGTTGCTCGATCAGTTGCGCCAGCGACGGGCTGGCGGCATCGAAGGGCTTGCCGTTGAGCTGGATCTGCATGAAGGGATAAGGATGAATAAACAACCACCAATCTTACACTAAACTCGAGTATCCAGACTCTGGCCCTGTCGAGGACCTGGGGCGATAGCGGGGAGGCGCGTGAGCTCACAGCAAGAGGATCTGATCAACCCGGAGGAGGCCGTCACCCTGGACGGGCTGTTTGCTGTGCGTGTGCGGCGAGACCCGGACCGTCCGGCCTACCGCTATTTCGAAAAAGCGACCCGCATCTGGCAACAGCTGACCTGGGCGGAAATGGCCGCGCAGGTGGCGCGCTGGCGGGCGGCGCTGAGTCGCGAAAACCTGGAGCGGGGTGAGCGGGTCGCGCTGCAGCTGCGCAACCGCCCCGAGTGGGTGATGTTCGATCAGGCCGCGCTTGGCCTCGATCTCGTGACCGTGCCCCTGTACACCGACGACCGTCCGGAAAACATCGCCTACATCCTGGAGCAGTCGGGCACCCGATTGCTGCTGGTCCAGGATGCTGGCCGTTGGCGACGCCTGGCGGAGGTCCTGCCCGCCGACGGCCACCTGAAAACCGTGCTGTTACTGGAGGATGGGTCGCAGGCGCGCGAGCTGCAGCGGCGGGACCGGCGAGTGCGCGTGGTGGGCGACTGGTTGCCCGCGCCCGGGGACGAGCTGCCGACGCCGCGATCACAGGCGGATCCGCATGCGCTGGCATCGATCGTGTACACCTCCGGCACTACCGGCCCGCCGAAGGGGGTGATGCTGAGCCATCACAACATGCTCTCGGTCGCACACGGCGGCCTGAAGATGCTGAACGTTTACCGCGAAGACATTTTCCTGTCCTTCCTGCCCCTGTCGCACACCCTCGAGCGCACCGGTGGCTACTACCTGCCGATCATGGCCGGCTCGCAGGTTGCCTATGCGCGCTCGGTGGCGCAGCTTGCAGAAGACCTGAAGGGCATTCGCCCAACCCTCCTGATCGCGGTGCCACGCATCTTCGAAAAGGTGTATGCGCGCATCCACGACCAGATGACGCAGAAGGGTGGCTTGGCGCAAACGCTTTTCGATGCGGCGGTCGCAACCGGCTGGCAGCGCTTTCTCTATCAGCAGGGTCGGGCCAGCTGGTCGCCCCGACTCCTGCTGTGGCCGCTGTTGCAGCGCCTGGTGGCGCGTAAGGTCCTGGCCGCCCTCGGTGGACGCCTGCGTGCGGCGGTCAGCGGCGGCGCTGCACTCAACGAGGAGGTGGCGCGCCTGTTCATCGGCCTCGGTCTGCCGATCGTGCAGGGCTATGGCCTCACAGAAACCGCCCCGGTGATCAGTGCGAATCCGCTGCAGGACAACGTCCCCGCCAGCGTCGGGCTGCCGCTACCCGGCGTGCAGCTGAAGATCGGAGCCGATGAGGAACTGCTCGTGCGCGGGGCCGGGGTCATGCAGGGTTACTGGAACGATCGCCGCTCGACCGCGCAAACCATCGATCCAGATGGGTGGCTGCACACCGGCGACCAGGCACGCATCGATGCGTCCGGCCATCTGTACATCACCGGCCGGCTCAAGGACATCCTGGTGCTGTCCAACGGCGAGAAGGTCCCGCCGGGGGACATGGAACAGGCGCTCGCTCTGGACCTCCTGTTTGAACAGGTCATGGTGGTCGGCGAGGGTCGCCCCTACCTGTGTGCCCTGATCGTGCTGAACGGCGAGCGCTGGCCGGCGTTCGCGCGTGAGCAGGGGCTGGATCCCGAAGACCCCGGTGCGCTCCGCGAGGCACGCCTGCACAAGGCGGTTTTGTCCCGGATAAAACAGGCACTGCAGCATTTTCCCGGCTATGCCCGGATCCGGCGGGTCCATCTCACCCTGGATCCCTGGGGGATCGAAAATGGCCTCATGACACCAACGCTCAAGCTCAAGCGACGCGACGTCCTGACGCGCCACGCACAGGAGATTGAGGCGATCTACCGCGACGGGCCGGCGGCGTGATCGGAGGTGGGCGAGCGTTGTACCTGAAAAGAAATTTCTGCCCGGCCTGCCTGCGGGTTGAGGGTATCGGATATACTTTGCCGACGTTTGAATCAGACCGGGTGCGTGCGCGAGGATGCTGCGCGCACGGCGCGGTTAAAAGCGATCAACTGCGGGTGTAGTTCAATGGTAGAACGGCAGCTTCCCAAGCTGCATACGTGGGTTCGATTCCCATCACCCGCTCCAATCAGCCCCCATTGGCCCGCCATCCCCTTTTTTCTTTATCCGGCGCGCCAAAAGAAACCCCGGCTCTGGCCGGGGTTTCTCGTTTGGCGGCTGTTCAGTTTGGCCGATTGCGGATCAGTGCGCGGTACCGAATGACAGGTCCACGGTATTCGGCGGCATCGGAAGCCCCGCGATCTGCGCAGCCTGGTAGACCGGACCGTGCGGGAACAGCTTGTAGAGGTAGCGTTTCCCTCCCTGCTCGTAAAAGCGTTCGGTCAGCGCCTTGAGGACATGTCGCGCGCTACACGAGGCACCTTCGCTCTTGCAGTGATTACGCAGGAAGTAGATGACCTCCCAGTGCTCGTCCTTCAGCTCGATGCCCTCTTCCCTGGCGATCTCCATCGCCAGCTGCTCGTTCCAGTCGCTGAAACCATCCGGCAGGTTGAGGTTTTCGGTCATCAACGGGTTGGTGAATTGCATCTCTTGGCTCCTCCAGGATTTCCGGAAATTCGTTACCCGCGCCGACAAGTGGCCGCGGGTGACGGGCGCTTTGTCGCGTCCTGGAGAAAGGTATAGACGCTCGCGGAAAAATTACCAAGTATTTTAGTCAAGTATTTCGCCGGATTCTTATCCACCCGTCGGCGGGCCCGGGTCAGTCCCGGGAGTCGTTGAGCGCGCTGCGCAACTGCTTCACCAGGGTCTCGGCGTCGTCCACGTGGTGCACGAGGGCGTGCGTCTTTCCGTCCGGCCCGATGACGTAGATGACCGAGGAGTGGTCCATGGTGTAGGCCATCGCGGAGCCTTCCTGCTGAACCTTTTGATAGATCACGAAGTAGCGCGCGGCGACTTCCTCGATCTGTTCCGGGGTGCCGCTGAGGCCGATCGCCCCCGGGTAGAAAAATTCCGCGTACTGCTGCGCGATCGCCGGGGTGTCGCGTTCCGGATCGATGCTGATGAAGATCGGCTGGATACGCTCGCGTTCCTCTTCCGTCATGCTCTTGAGCGCCATTGCAATCTTGCCCAATGAGGTGATGCAGACATCCGGGCAGCGGGTGTACCCGAAATAGATTGGCACGACTTTGCCGCGGAAGTCCTGCAGGCGGACTGGGCCGGATTCGGAGGCGAGCGTGAAATCGCCCCCGACCACGGCGAGGGGGTTGGGCGTACTCTGCCGGGTGGGGGCTTGCAGGCCGAACCAGAGGCCGAGGGCGATGCTGGCCAAAGCCAGCAGGGCGAGAGCGATTTTCTTCATGGTACCTTCGAATGCTGCCGGGGCGAGAGGGGATAGTGTAACGCCGGAGTCCGGAGCGCGCGTCCGGGACGCGGGTTCAGAGCTGCTCGAGCTTGCTCACCGGGGGCAGGCAACGGGTGCCGATGCAGCGGTAGGCGATCGGTCCCGCGGAATCCGGCGCCTTGTCCGATAGCGCCGGCGGCAGCGCGATATCGTCCGCTATGGCGAATACCTGCCGGGTCGGGCGCGGCTGGCTGTTCGCCTGTTGCTGCCATTCGGCCAGCGCTTCGCCGCGACCGCGGATGATCAGGGTCTCGGGCGGGTCCAGCCATTCCTGGAGCGCGCTCAGCAGGCCGGTACAGCTGTAGGGCGACTGGCGCATCTCTTCGCCAGCTGCGGCCAGGGTACGTTCCGCCGCCCGCAGGTATCGAGGCTCGGCGAGGAGCGATCCGAGACGCTGCAAAGCGTGGGCAGCCACCGCATTCCCCGAGGGCATGGCATCGTCACTGAACGGACGGCTCCGCACCGGCAGCGGCTCGTGGTCGTCGGCAGTGAACCAGAAGCCGCCATGCTCGCGGTCCTCGAAGTGGCTCAGTAGCAGGTCGGCCAGTTGCACCGCCAGGCTGAGGTCCTCGCCCGACCAGCGCGCCTGCAGCAGTTCCAGGATGGCGTCCAGAAGGAAGGCGTGGTCGTCGAGATAGGCGTGCAGCTGTGCCTCGCCATCCCGGCTGGTGGCCAGCAGGCGTCCGTCGCGCCAGTGGTGGCGGCGCAGGTAGTCGAGTGCCTCCCCGGCCGATTCGATCCAGTCGGGCTCGTCGAGCAGGCGTCCGGCGCGCGCCATGCCGCGAATCATGAGCGCGTTCCAGCTGGTCAGTATCTTTTCGTCGCGTTCCGGGTGTACGCGCTGCTCCCGCGCCGCGAACAGTTTGTCGCGCGCGGAGCGCAGCAGGCGGCGCAGCGCCTGCGGCTGCATCCCATGCGCGCGGGCGAGATCCGCGGTATCCCGAAACACGTGCAGATGCCAGCGCCCCTCGAAGTTGGGCGCCCGGTCCAGGCCGAACCGGGCGGCGAACACTTGGTACTCGGCATCGTCCAGCAGGGAGGCGACTTCCTCCCGGGTCCAGACGTAGAAGCGGCCCTCCTCGCCCTCGCTGTCGGCATCCAGGCTGGAGAAGTAGCCGCCCGCGGGCGACTGCATCTCGCGCATGACCCATTCCGCGGTGCGCTGGCAGACGTGACGGAACAATGCCCGCTGGCCATCCGCGAGCCAGGCGTCGGCATACAGGGCGAGCAGCGGGCCGTTGTCGTAGAGCATCTTCTCGAAGTGGGGGATCATCCACTGCTCGTCCACCGAGTAGCGGCAGAAGCCGCCGCCGAGCTGGTCGTTGATGCCGCCTTCCGCCATGCGCTCGAGGGTGAACAGGGCCATCTCGCGCGCGCCCGCGTGGTCCTCGAGCAGGGCGTGGCGCAGCAGGAACTCGAGGGTGCTCGGATGCGGGAACTTGGGTGCCTGGCCGATCCCGCCGTGGCGTTTGTCGTAAACCTCCGCGAGCTGGACCAGGGCCTGTTCGATCACCGCCGCATCCGGCATATCGCCGTCGCCCGGGCGGTTGATGTGCGCCAGTGCCTGCTGCATCGAACGGTTCTGCTCCTCGATGGCCTCGCGCTGCTCGCGCCAGGCGGTGTCGATCGATTCGAGCACCTGGGTGAAAGAGGGCAGGCCATGGCGTGGCTCGGGTGGAAAGTAGGTGCCGGCGAAGAACGGGGTCAGGTCCTGTGGCATCAGGAACACGGTCAAGGGCCAGCCGCCCGGGCGCTGTGCCAGCAGCTGGTGGGCGGTCTGGTAGATCTTGTCCAGATCGGGACGCTCCTCGCGGTCGACCTTGATATTGATGAACAGGCGATTCATCAGCGCCGCGGTTTCCGGGTCCTCGAACGACTCGTGCGCCATCACGTGGCACCAATGGCAGGCCGAATAGCCGATCGACAGCAGGATCGGCTTGTCCTGCGTGCGTGCCGCCTGCAGGGCCTGCTCGCACCAGGGCCACCAGTGGACCGGGTTGTCGGCGTGCTGTTGCAGGTAGGGACTGGTAGCCGCCGCAAGGTGGTTCTGTTGCGTGTTCATGACGCGATCATAGGCGCTGCCTTTGCCCCGTCTGTACCTGTCCCGCGTGGGGGATTTGGCGTGCGCTGCGGGGCCGGTTTGAAATGCCGGGACGGGCCGTATGGGGTGTCCGGTTGGTGTGCAACATCCGTTGCAGGCGCATCCCGGGTGGCCAAAAATACCCGAGAGTGCGGCTGTCGGTTTTTTAATGTTGCGCTCGCGGAACACGCGCCGCGAGCCAAGATCGCGCCATATCGAGCGTGATCGCGACCGGTCAGTACATGCGGTGCCTCGCCAGCCAGCCGGCGAGCAGCAGGGAGACGATCCCGATCAGCGCCATCGGCCAGTACTGATGCAACAGCAGCGCATACCCATCCCCCTCCAGAAACACCCCGCGCACGATGACCAGGAAATAGCGCAATGGGTCGAGATAACTCAGCCATTGCACCACCTCGGGCATGTTCGCGATGGGCGTGGCAAAGCCCGACAGGATGACTGCGGGGACCAGGAATAAAAAAGCCCCCAGGAGCGCCTGCTGCTGGGTGACCGAGATGGCGGAGATCATCAGCCCAACGCCGACCGCCGAGAGCAGAAACAGCAGGATGCCCAGGTACAGAGCGCCGATGCTGCCACGTAACGGAACCTCGAACCAGAGCACCGCCAACAGGATGATAAAGCTGGCCTCGATCAGGCCAATGATCAGTCCCGGGATCGACTTGCCCAGCAGGATCTGCCACGGATGCAGGGGGGTTACCAGCAGCTGATCGAAGGTCCCCTCCTCGCGTTCTCGCGCAATCGACAGGGCGGTCACCACCAGGGTGACCACCAGCAGCAACAGCCCAACGATCCCGGGCACGATAAACCAGCGCGAGGCCATGTTTTCGTTGTACCAGGCGCGCACTTTGAGTGCTGCAGGGAGGGTGGGTCCACCTTGTCGTTGCAGCTGCTGTTGATTGAAATCGATCAGGATATTGCGCAGATAGCTCAGCGCGATCAGGGCGCTGTTGGAGTTGCGTCCATCCAGCAGGGCCTGCAGATGGGCGCTACGCCCCTGGCTGATATCGCGGCTGAACTGCGCATCCATCGCCAGTACCAGGGTGACCTTGCGTTGGTCGATCAGGGGGCGCAGTTGCTCCTCGTGAGTGACCCGGTAGGCAATATGGAAGGCCGGTGAGCCCTCGATACGCGCCAGCAGTTCACGCGACAGACTGCCCCGATCCTGGTTGTACACCGCAACCGGCACATCATTCAGGTCGAAGGTCGCGGCATAGCCGAATACCAGTAGTTGAACGATAGGGGGCGCGATCAACACCAGGCGGCTGCGCGGGTCGCGCAACAGGGCGAGAAATTCCTTGTTCACCAGGGCCAGCAGTTGCCAGAGCGTATTCATGCGATCCGCTTGTGCGCCTTGCGCCGGATGATCATCATGAAGACCAGCAGCATCAGCGCCATGGCGCCAAGGTTGGGCAGGATGACCGGCCAGATATCACCCGCCAGGAAAAGTGTCTGCAGGATGGCGACAAAGTAACGTGCCGGCACCAGGTGGGTGATCAGCTGGATGGGGGCCGGCATGGAGCCGATATCGAAGATGAAGCCGGACAGGATGAAGGCCGGTAGAAAGGTCACGATGATCGCGATCTGCCCGGCCACGAACTGGTTCTTGGCGATAATCGAGATCAACAACCCCATCGCCAGCGCCACCAGCATGAACAGTGCGCCGGAGAGCAGCAGGGCGCCGAAAGAGCCCCGCAATGGCACGGCAAACAGTCCCTTGGCCAGGACCACGGTAAACAGCATGCCGGCCATGCCGAGGACGAAATAGGGGATCAGTTTGCCGGCCAGTACCTCGGGGATGCGCAGGGGTGTCGCCATCATGGCTTCCATGGTGCCGCGTTCCCATTCGCGGGCGATCACCATCGATGTCAGCAGCGACCCGATCAGGGTCATGATGATAGCGATCAGCCCTGGCACCAGGTAGTGACGGCTGATCACCGCGCTGTTGAACCAGACCCGTTGTTGCAGTTGTACCGGTGTATCCAGTTCGCGCCCATGCTCGCGCGCATACTTTTCCAGCCAGCCAAACCACACGCCCTGGATATAGCCCGCGGTGATACGTGCCTCGTTGGCGTCGACCCCATTCACCCGCACCGCGATCGCGGCAGGGGAGGGCTGGAGCAGTCGTTGGCTGAAATCATGGCGCAGCCAGACGATGCCATCCAGGCGGCGTTCGGTGAGCGCCTGCTCCGCCTCCCGGATATCGGAAAAATACCTCGGCATGAAATAGTCTGAGCGGCCGAACGACTCGGCGAAGTTGCGGCTGTCGCTGTCCATCTGTTCGACCACCAGGCCGAGGCGGATATCCTTGGCATCCAGGGACACACCGTAGCCGAACAGAAACAGCAGGATCACCGGCAACACGAAAGCGATCGCAATGCTGGAGGGGTCGCGCCAGATCTGCAGCCATTCCTTGCGTACCATGCCGCGCAGGCGGCGCCGGCTGTCGGCCAGGCGGCGGCTCATGCCGCCACCTCGTGGCCCTCGATCAAGGTGATGAAGGCATCCTCCATGCTGGGATTGGGGTGCTGCGGGCTACGTGCCTGCTGCTTGATCTGCGCGGGCGTGCCCTCGGCCAGGATATCGCCCTCGGCCATGATCACCAGCTTGTCGCAGTAGTTGGCCTCCTCCATAAAGTGGGTGGTCACCAGGATGGTGATGCCGGCCTCGGCCAGGGCGTTGGTGCGCGCCCAGAATTCACGGCGCGCAATGGGGTCCACCCCGGACGTGGGCTCATCCAGAAACAGGATCTCCGGTTCGTGCATCAAGGCCGCGGCGAAGGCCAGACGCTGTTTGTAGCCCAGCGAAAGGTCGATCGCCTTATGCCCGGCAAAGGGCCGGAGCTCGAAGTTTTGCAGTGCCCAATCGATGCGTTCGCGCTGGCGGGCGCCGCGCAGACCATAGCTGGCCGAGAAGAACCGCAGGTTCTGTTGTACCGTGAGGTTGCCATACAGGGAGAAGCGCTGCGCCATGTAACCCAGGCGCTGGCGGGCGCTGGCCGCTGCATGGCGCAGGTCATGCCCGGCCACCGAGACATGCCCGCTGCTGACCGGCAGCAGGCCGCACAGCATGCGGAAGGTGGTCGACTTGCCGGCACCATTGGCGCCCAGCAGGCCGAAGATCTCACCACGCCTGACCGCAAAGCTGATGCCCTTGACCGCAAGAAAGTCGCCAAATCGCCTTTCCAGGTGCTCGGCCCGGATAACGATATCCTGTGCCGCTGGCGTGCCGGTCTGTTTCAAGGATGGCAGCTGTGTGGGCTTTTCCTCCGGCCGGCGCAGCAGGCGGATGAAGGCATCCTCGAAACGCGGAGCAAGCGGGGTGAATGCCAGTGCGGTGAATTCAGGTGCGAGGAGGTCTGGCGTCGGTGCCTGCCCCGGCCAGGTGACTACGCGCAGGGTCTCGCCCTCGATCAGCGCATCCGCGATCGAGGGGTGTTCCTGCAGGCGGCGCTGCAGGCGGCGCGCGGACACCCCGTTTGGGATGTCAAGGCGATAGCAGTCACCGTCGAGGGGAGCGCTGAAGGCAGCGGGTCGGTCCATGCCCAGGAGCCGACCCTGGTGCAGCAGGGCCACCCGGTCGCAGCGCTCCGCCTCGTCCAGGTAGGCGGTGCTGAGCAACACGCTCATGCCGTATTCGCGGACCTGTCGATAGACGATCTGCCACAGCTCACGGCGCGACACCGGATCCACCCCGACGGTCGCCTCGTCGAGCAAAAGCAGTTCCGGTTCGCGCAGCAGGGCGCAGGCCAGGCCGAGCTTCTGTTTCATGCCGCCGGAAAGCTTGCCGGCAAGTCGCCCGGTGAAAGGGCTCAGCCCGGTCATCTCCATCAGCTCCCGGTAGCGTGTCACACGGCGAGCAACCGCCAGGCCCTGCAGGTCGGCATACAGGTCGAGGTTTTCCTGCACGGTCAGGTCTTCGTACAGGCCAAAGCGCTGCGGCATGTAGCCGATACGCGACTGCACGGCGATGGGGTCGGCGAGGGCATCGATACCCAACACCTCCACGCTGCCCTGGTCGGGGGCCAGGAGGGTGGCGCACAGGCGCATCAGGGTGGTCTTGCCTGCGCCATCCGGACCGATCAGACCGGTGACCTCGCCGGAGTGGATGTCGAGCGATATCCCGTCGAGGGCACGGGTCGCGGCATTGCCGTCCCCGAAACTTCGCGAGACCTGCTGCAGGCGCAGGGCCATGCTGTCCATGTCAGTCGCCGCAGCGGCGTGGCCCGGCCTGAGCGGCAGCGTGATCCCGATCGAGATCCAGCTGCACCGTCGCTGGCATGCCCAGACGCAGTTCGCCATCGGGGTTGCAGGCGAATGCCCGCATTTCGTACACCAGGCGGGTGCGCAGCTCCGGTGTCTCGACATTCTTGGGGGTGAACTCGGCGCTTGGCGAGATAAAGCCGACCCAGCCCGGATAGGCCTTGTCCGGGTAACTGTCGGTATGGATGGTGACCGGGGTACCGGGCTGGATGCGCCCCAGCAGGGTCTCGGGCAGGTAGCTGCGAACCCACACCGGCGAGGTAAAGGCCAGGGTCAGTACCGGGTTTTGCGGGGTCACAAATTCCCCGGGTTCGGCCAGGCGATCGCGGATGATGCCGTCGCGTGGTGCCTTCAGCTCGGCATCGGCCAGATGTTGGCTGGCAAGCGCCAGAGCGGCCTTGGCAGATGCCAGTTCAGCGCGCGCGGCGGCGATATCCTCCGCGCGCGCACCAGCCTGCAACAGCTTCAGGTTCTGCGCACTGGCCTCGCGCTCCGCGGCAGCGGCTTCGGCATTGGCGCGCGCGACCTCGACCTCTTCGGTGGAGGTCAGCTTGCGCTTGAGCAGCGACTGCAGGCGCAGCCAGGTATCGCGTGCCGCACGGGCGCGGGCGGTCGCTGCATCCAGCCTTGCCTTGGCGGCGGCAATCTCTTCTGGCCGGCTGCCGGCAAGCAGCTTGTCCAGCTGTGCCTGGCGCGCGTTCAACTGGGCCCTGGCCTGTTCGAGCGTGCGCCTGAGCAGCTCTGTGTGCAGGCGTGCCAGTACCTGTCCGGCCTTCACCCTGTCACCTTCCTCGACCCGTACCTCGGCCAGGTGTTCGCTGCCATTGAACGCCAGCTGCGCCTCGCGGATTTCCACGTTGCCATACAGAACGGACTGGCCGTCGCCGGCGCTATCGCTTGCCTGTGACTGCCAGTAGTAAAGTCCACCGGCGATTGCGAGCAGAGGGAGGAGTAACAGGGGTTTGCGCGACATGTCAGGGTGCTACCGACCGATGATGGAACCCAGAATACCACGTACGATACGCCGCCCCAGGGCCGAGCCGACCGAGCGCGCCACCGACTTGGCCATCGCTTCGACGATACCCTGACGCTGGCGCCCACCGCCGCTGCTGCGGCTCTGGCGCTCGGCCTCTTTCTCTTCCTTCTCCCGGCGCAGGCGTTCCTCTTCCGCCTGCAGCTCGCGGGTCCGCTTCTCCTCCAGTTCCTGTTCGCGCTTGATCAGTAACTCGTGAGCCGATTCGCGGTCGACCGTTTGCGCGTAGATACTGCGGACCGGAGAGCGCTCCAGCAGCGCCTGGCGTTCAGCGTCGTCGATTGGGCCGATGCGCGAGGATGGCGGCGCCATCAGGGTGCGCTCCACCATGCCGGGGATGCCCTTTTCGTCGAGGGTGGAGATCAGTGCCTCGCCCACGCCGAGCTGGGTGATCACTTCAAATGTGTCGAACGCGGGATTCGGGCGGAAGGTGTCGGCCGCGACCTTGACCGCCTTCTTGTCTTTCGGCGTGAAGGCGCGCAGGGCATGCTGGATACGGTTGCCGAGCTGACCGATCACCTCGTCGGGGACGTCGTTCGGGTACTGGGTGATGAAGAACACCCCGACCCCCTTGGATCGGATCAGGCGCACGACCTGCGCGATCTTCTCGAGCAGCGCCTTGGGCGCGGTGGAGAACAGCAGGTGTGCCTCATCGAAGAAAAACACCAGGCGCGGGCGATCCGCGTCGCCGCGCTCGGGCAGCTCTTCCATCAACTCGGACAGCAGCCACAGCAGGAAGGTGGAGTAGATGCGCGGCGAGTGGTAAAGGGTGGTGGCGTCCAGCAGGCTGATCACGCCGCGGCCGGAGAAATCGGTCTGCATCAGGTGTTCGATGCGCAGCGCGGGCTCGCCGAAGAAACGGTCCCCACCGGACTCTTCCAGCATCAGCAGGCGGCGCAGAATCGCATTCACGCTGGCGCGCGAGATATTGCCGTATTGCCGCCCAAGCTCCTTGGCGTTGTCGGCGATCCAGTTGAGCATGCTGCGCAGGTCCTTGAGGTCGAGCAGCAGCAGGCCCTCGTCGTCCGCGACCGCGAAGGCGATGTGCAGGATGCCCTCCTGGGTCTCGTTCAGTTCCAGCAGGTTGGCAAACAGCAGCGGCCCCATCTCGGACACGGTGGTGCGCAGCGGCATGCCCTTTTTGCCGAACACATCCCAGAACAGCATCGGATTGCCTTCGAAGCGGTGTCCCTCGATGCCGATGTAAGCGGTCCGTTCGTCCACCTTGGGATGCGCTGAACCCGGACCCCCAAGGCCGGAGAGATCGCCCTTGATGTCGGCCGCGAACACCGGCACCCCGAGGCGTGAAAAGGATTCCGCGAGCACCTGCAGGGTGACGGTCTTGCCGGTGCCGGTGGCGCCGGTGATCAGGCCATGGCGGTTGGCCATGCCGGCATCCAGGAGGATCTGGCGGGAGCCGTTTCCGCCCAACAGGATGTTGTTGTCGCTCATGTGTCGCGTTCCCGGTGTGTGCTGAATTGTCGTTGTTTGGCGACGAGCTCGGCATCGCCGAGCCGACCCGCCGCGTCGCTGGGGCCTCTAAACTGAGGTCTCCTTGAAGGTGAACGGAGAGACAATACAATGATGGCACTGGTGCAACAACTGACGCAGGAACTGGGTGTAAACGACCGTCAGGCAGAGGGCGGGCTGGGGCTGATCCTGGGCCTTTTGCGCGAGCGTCTGCCGGCGGGTGATTTCGCCCGCATCGGCGATGCATTGCCGGAGGCGGACGCGTTGGTCGAGTCCGCGCCCAAGCCCGGGTCAGCCACGGGTGGCCTGCTGGGCGGCGTGATGTCGGCAATGGGTGGTGGCGGCCTGGCCAAACTGGCGCAGCTGGCCAACGGGTTTTCCGGCCTGGGCATGGACAGCAGCCTGGTGGCGCGCTTCATCCCGGTCGTGGTCACCTTTCTGGGTGACAAGGGCGGTGCCGATCTGGCGGAAAAAGTGGCCGGAATTCTGAAGGGGGAATGAGATGCGCTGGCGAGGTCGCAGGCAGAGCAGTCATGTCGAGGATCGCCGCTTCCAGAGGAGCAGCGGCCTCGGCGGCATGGGACGGCTCGGTGGTGGCGGGATGTTGCGCCTGCTGCCCGCGGTGGTGCGCCTGCTCGGACCCAAGGGAACGCTGATCGCCGCCCTCGCCGTCGGGGCCTTCCTGCTTTTCGGCGGCAACCTCGGCAGCCTGCTTGGGGGCATGGGTATGCCGGCCCGCACGGCGGCGACCTCGTCGGCGCCGGCGAATACCGAGGCCGAGAGTGAGCAGGTCGCCTTCGTCAAGACCGTGCTGGCCGATACCGAAGACACCTGGCGGATGCTGTTCGAACGCGCCGGCGAGGAATACCGCTATCCCCGCCTGGTGCTGTATCGCGATGCGGTGCCATCCGCCTGTGGCACCGGAAATGCGGCGATGGGACCCTTCTATTGCCCCGGCGACGACCGGGTGTACCTGGACCTGGGGTTCTTCGACGAGCTCGCGCAACGCCACGATGCGCCGGGCGATTTTGCCCAGGCCTACGTGATCGCGCACGAGGTCGGGCATCACGTGCAGAACGTGCTGGGGACCTCCGGACGCGTCCAGCAGGCACGCCGCTCGCTGGACGAGGCAGCAGGCAATCGCCTGTCGGTGCGCCTGGAACTGCAGGCCGATTGCTATGCCGGGGTGTGGGCGCATCATGCCGACCGCAGCCGCCAACTGCTGGAGGCGGGTGATGTCGAGGAAGGGCTGAACGCCGCCAGTGCCATCGGCGACGACCGTCTGCAGCGCGAGGCGCGCGGCCGGGTATCGCCGGACTCCTTCACGCATGGCTCCTCGGGGCAGCGCATGCGCTGGTTCTCACGCGGTTTCAAGGAAGGCACCCTCGAGGCCTGCGATACCTTTGCTGCGGACGTTCGTCTGTAGTCTCTTGAGTCGGTCGCGGGGATTCGCCTTCTGCTACCCTAGCAGTCTGTCGGACTTAACGCTGTTTGGCTGCAAATCCGCGGATAGCGATCAACTGACCTTATCGAACTCGTCAAATAGGTCCACTATTCTCCTCATCCGATAATCTCATTTGATCGCTATCCGCGAATTTTCGCTTCAAACGGATAAGTCCGACAGACTGCTGGCGGACTTTCCCCGCACCGGTGATCCGCCCATGGAACTGAACGTGTTACGCCTTCGACCGAATCAGGATCGCCGTGTCCGCGCCGGCCACCTGTGGGTCTATTCCAACGAGATCGACACCGCGGCCACGCCGCTGCAGGGGCTGTCGCCTGGCGAACAGGTGCAGCTGGAAAATGCGCGCGGACGTTTTCTCGGGTTCGCCTATGCCAACCCGCAATCCCTCATCTGTGCGCGCATTGTCAGTCGGGATCCACAACACCCGATCGATGCGTCGCTCCTGGTGCATCGACTGAAGATCGCGCTGGGACTGCGCGAACGTTACTTTGCCCAGCCTTACTACCGCCTGGTTTTCGGCGATGCGGATGGCCTGCCCGGGCTGGTCGTCGACCGCTACGGCGAGCACCTGGTGGCGCAGATCGGTACAGCCGGGATGGAACTCCTGCGCGAGGAGATCGTCTCCGCCCTGAACAAGGTGCTGTCGCCGCGCTCTATCCTGTGGCGCAACGACAGCTCCGTGCGCGAGCTGGAGGGCCTGCCGCGCTATATCGAGCCGGCGTACGGCGAGGTGCCCGAGGAACTGGAAGTGATCGAGGGCGGCTGTCAATTCCGGGTATCGCCCATGGACGGACAGAAAACCGGATGGTTCTTCGACCAGGCGGCCAACCGCGACCTGCTCATGCCGCAGGTCGCGGGGCGACGGGTGCTGGACGTGTGCAGCTATGTCGGTGCCTGGGGTGTGCGCGCGGCCGCCAGTGGCGCCAGTGAGGTGGTGTGCGTGGATGCCTCCGCGAACGCGCTGGCGCGGGTGGAGGAGAACGCCCGCCTGAACAAGGTGGCGGAGCGCGTCAGCAGCCTGCAGGCGGACGCCTTCGGCGCCCTGCGTGAGCTCAAGGCCAAGGGGGAGAAGTTCGATGTGGTGGTGCTCGACCCGCCCGCCTTCATCAAGCGGCGCAAGGACATGAAGCAGGGCATGCTGGCCTATCGGCGCCTCAACGAGGCGGCGTTGCCACTAATGGGGCGTGAGGGTTTGCTGGTGACCGCCTCGTGCTCTTTTCACATGGACCGGGACGGCCTGCTGCGGACAGTACAGCAGGCCGCGCGCCATGCCGATCGCTACCTGCAGCTGCTGCAAAGCGGGCAGCAGGGACCGGATCATCCCATTCATCCGGCGATTCCTGAAACAGCGTATCTCAAGGCATTCTTCCTGCGGGTCTTGGTGGGCATGTAGTCAGTCCCGGCTATCGCACCAGTCGATCAGATGCCGTTCAACAGGCCGCTCAGAAGTTGCGTTTGCCCGCGAGCAGACGCACCTCGCCGAGGATACGCTCGCGTTCGCGATCCGAGAGGCGCAGCCACAGCTCGGCCAGTTCACGCGCCTCATCCGTCAGTGGCGTGGCCTTGTCGTCGCCAAACATCAGCCACGCCGGGTTCACGTCCAGGACCGAGGCAATCTCATCGATCTTTCGCGGACGCAGACTCTTGCCATTCTCGATCTTCTGAATCACCGCCTGGTTGGTGCCCGCCTGCACTGCCAGCTGCTCCTGGGTCCAGCCCATCTGGCGCCTGCAGTAGCGCAGCCTCTCTCCGAGGGTGCGCAAGTGTATCGGGGCGCGGTTGCGTTCGTTCATGCTCATCAGCCTCATAACCAACTCTCTCGTCTGTTGTTGTGCTATTGGGGTTTTAATGCCACTTGGGTGTGGACTTTCTAGCGGCGATGTGCTTATGAACTTGAGGGGTATTTACACTTCAGGAATTAACGGCTTGTGCCTCTGGTGGGGATTCAAGAGTCCTGTAAACCGGGCATGCATCGATCATCCGGTCGATGTTCTCGAGGACGTCCTGGTATTGCGCTGAATCGGGATTTCCGTAGCGCCTGCGGAACTCCTCGAGGTCCACGCCTTCGTTCAATTGCGTGATGGCGGGCACGATGTCCTTATCGCTCACGCCCGCGGCCATGCGCTCCTGCAGGCGTTCTGCCAGCCCTGTCGAGGCGACCGCCAGCTGTCCGAAACGCGTGCCGGCGCGATCCGCCGCGAGGTCGATGAAGCTGAACCCGGAGCCTTTCTCTGCATCCCCGAGTTCCTTGAGGGTGCCTGCGAGGCTGGCGGCGGTGTCGTTGATGTTGGCTGCCAGGGCAGCCGAGATGAGGAAGTGGCGCGCCTGGTCACGGCGGCGGTTGAGGCGCGCGCGGAAGCGCAGCGGCGGTCCGCTGTCCTGGCCGATCAGGTGGGTCGCCAGGCCCTCGCCGGTTGTGGCCCAGTAGCCGAGCACGGCGAGCAGGGCGCGGTTCTCGGCAACGGGGTCACCCTCCAGGGAGCGCGCGCGCGCGAGCTGAAACAATGGCCCGAGCAGGGCCGTGAGCGGCGGACTGGTCTGGCCCTGTTGCGCCAGCAGGCGTCGCAATTCCTCGCGGTACGCCTGGCGCGCCGAAGGTGGCTCCTTGAGGAAGGTGGCGCGCGCGCGGCGTGCCAGCTCCGGGTTCCAGTGGTAATGCAGCGACAGCCTGCCGTCCTGCAGGCGTATCTGGTCGACGATGCTGCGGGCCAGGCGATACTCCTCGGTCTGATAGAGACGTACCAGGAGTTCGTTGAGCAGGTTTTTCGCGAGCTCTCTTGGCAGGACCTGCTGCTTTACCTGCAGGTGGACCAGGTTGGGTCGGCCTTCCTGATCGCGCAGCGTCAGCTGCAGATTGAGATAGGGGCGGCTGGGGAAGCCGGGTATCCGCAGGGTAGCTTTGGCATGCAGTCGATTGTCCTGGATGTTGATCCTGAGATTGGTTTCGGCGTGGCGGCGCAACAGGTAGGTGCCGGCGAGTTCCAGGTCGCGCTCGGACAGCTCCAGTTTCAGTGGCCGATCATCGCCACGCTGATGCTGGTGCTGCTCCACGATGGTCTTGGCGCGTTCGATATCCTGATGGGAAAGGGATGGTTGCTCCGGCACCAGGGGGGCGGCGGAGAGTGACAGCCAGATCAGGAGAGCGGCTACAAAGGGGCTGAGGAACAGCAGCCAGAGAAGCAGACGGATGAGCAGCAGCATGGACACCACCAGGGTTTGATTCAGCCTATCGGGTGCGCTCAGGGGTGTCCATGGTTTTTACACCGGCCCTGACATACACTCCGCAGCCATGCTTTACCCCGAGTTCGACCCGGCCCTCATCGAGATCGGCCCGCTGGCGTTACGCTGGTACGGCCTGATGTACCTGCTCGGCTTTGCCGCTGCATGGTGGCTGGGGCGTTCGCGGGCCCGCGAGGGTCTGGCCCCCTTCGGCCCGCAGCGGGTCGAGGACCTCATCTTCTACGGTGCGCTGGGCGTCATCCTGGGAGGGCGCGTCGGCTACATCCTATTCTATGATGTCGCGCGCTGGTTGCATGACCCGCTGGTGCTGCTGCGTGTGTGGGAGGGCGGCATGTCCTTTCACGGCGGGCTGCTCGGGGTCCTGGTCGCCATGTTGTTGCTGGCGCGCCGTGAGCGGATTCGGTTTCTCGCGCTGACCGATTTCGTCGCCCCATTGGTCCCACTGGGGCTGCTGACCGGCCGCATCGGGAACTTCATCAACGGCGAGCTGTGGGGTGCGCCCACGCAACTGCCCTGGGGTATGCAGGTCGCCTGTGCGCCGCGACCGGACCTGTGCCTAAACAAGCTCGGTCTGGAACCCGGCACCGCGCTCACGCCGCCACTGCATCCCAACCAGTTGTACGAGGCCGCGCTCGAGGGCGCCGTGCTGTTTGCGCTGCTGTGGTGGTTCTCGTCCAGGCCGCGTGCAGTCGGGCGCGTCTCCGGCCTGTTCCTGCTCGCCTACGGCGTGTTTCGCTTCACCATCGAGTTTGTGCGCATACCCGATAGTCAGCTCGGTTATCTCGCCTTCGACTGGTTGACCATGGGGCAGTTGCTGTCCCTGCCGATGATTGCGCTGGGCTTGTTCCTGCTGGTACGCGCCGGCTCCCGCAAGGAAGAGACATGAATCAGTACCTCGATCTGTTGCGGCACGTCCGCGAGTACGGCGCTTTCAAGGGCGACCGTACCGGTACCGGTACCCGTTCGGTGTTCGGTTACCAGATGCGCTTCGACCTCGCGCAGGGGTTTCCCCTGGTCACCACCAAGCGCATCCATTTCAAGTCGGTGGCCTACGAGCTGTTGTGGTTTCTGCGCGGCGAGACCAGCACCCGCTATCTCAAGGAGCATGGGGTCAGCATCTGGGACGAGTGGGCCGATGCGAACGGCGAACTCGGTCCGGTCTATGGCTACCAGTGGCGCAGTTGGCCCACGCCCGACGGCCGCCACCTCGATCAGATCAGCGAGGTGCTCAGGCAGATCCGGAGCAACCCCGACTCGCGACGCATCATCGTCTCGGCCTGGAATCCGGCTGACCTGCCGGACGAGCGCATGTCGCCACAGGCGAATGTCGCGCAAGGCCGTATGGCGCTGGCGCCCTGCCATGCCTTTTTCCAGTTCTATGTCAGCGAGGGGCGCCTCTCCTGCCAGTTGTACCAGCGCAGCGCCGATATCTTCCTTGGGGTGCCGTTCAATATCGCAAGTTACGCGCTGCTCACCTCGATGATCGCGCAGGTGTGCGGGCTGCAGCCCGGCGAATTCATCCATACCCTCGGGGATGCGCATATCTACTCCAACCACGAGGAGCAGATCGCGCTCCAGCTGACGCGCGACCCCTACCCCCTGCCACGGTTGCGGCTCAATCCCGCGGTGAGCGATCTGTTTGCCTTCGAGTACTCGGATTTCGAACTGTTGGACTACTTGCACCACCCGCATATCAAGGGCCTGGTGGCAGTCTGAGCGAACGATGCAGCCGCCGGTGCCCAACCTTTCCGTGATAGCCGCGATGGCCGACAATCGGGTCATCGGCATCGAAAACCGCCTGCCCTGGCACCTGCCCGCCGATCTGCAGCACTTCAAAAAGCTGACCCTGGGTAAGCCGATTGTCATGGGGCGGCGTACCTGGGAGTCGCTGCCCGGCCTGCTGCCCGGGCGCACTCACGTGGTGATCACGCGCAACCGCGACTACCGCGCCGAGGGCGCGATCCTGGCGCATTCGCTCGAGGAGGCGCTCGCACGCTTCGCGGATGCGCCCGAGATCATGCTGGTCGGTGGCGCCGAGCTGTATCACCAGGGCCTGCCATTGGCCTCGCGCCTGTACCTGACCGAGGTGCACATCGCGCCCGAGGGAGATGCCTGGTTCCCGGAATTCGACCGCAGTGCGTGGCGCGAAATCGTGCGCGAGCCTGGGCCGAGCGATGAGCGCAATCGCATCCCGCACACCTTCGTCACCCTCGAGCGCGTGTCGAACTGAAGCCGGCGCACCGCTGAAGCGGCTCCTTATCCGCCGATCGCCTTGCGGAAGAACTCCGGCTGCACCAGGGCGGCGTGATGGATGTCGGCGTTGTAATAGCGGGTTTCGAAGGGCTTGCTGCGCGCGTCCGCCTCACGGAAGTGTTGCAGGCTGCCGTGCCGGCCCGCCAGGGTGGCGGACCACCAGCCCGTCGGATAGATCGGCTGCGGGAAGAACAGGGTGCGCGTATCGCCGAAGCCCGCGCTCCCGAAGCGCGCATACATCGCCTGGATCAGGTCCAGGTGCGCCAGCGGTGATTCGCTCTGCTGCACGATCAGGCCGTCCGGCGCCAGCGCGCGCTGGCAGGCGGTCAGGAATTCCGTACTGAACAGGACCTCACCCGGCCCCACCGGGTCGGTCGAGTCGACGATGATCACGTCCAGTGAGCCCGCCTCGGCTTGCTGCATCCATTGGATCCCGTCGATGAACAGCAGCTCCGCGCGCGGGTCGTCGTTGGCCTCGCAAAGCTCCGGGAAGTGCAGTTCGGATGCGCGCGTGACCAGCTCATCGATATCAATCTGGGTGCAGTGCTCGACTCCGGGGTGACGCAGGACCTCGCGCAGGGTGCCGCAGTCGCCGCCGCCGATGATCGCCACCCGGCGTGGGTCCGGATGGGTGAACAACACCGGGTGCGCCATCATCTCGTGGTAAAGAAAGTTCTCCAGGGTGCTGACCATGGTGCAGCCGTCGATCACCATGAGCTTGCCGAAGCCTTCGGTGTCATACACCTCGACATGCTGGTAGGGGGAGCGCTGATCGAAGACCTTTTTCTTGATTCGCGCCGACCAGGCCGAGCCGATGCCGGCGTGTTGTTCCGAGAACCAGTTATCGTCCAGTGGCATGCCAGTGATCGCCGTAAATTTCAGGAGATCGGCACGATAGCGCGCCCTTGTGCCAGCTACAATAGCGCCTTCTTGAGTACGCCGCCGTGCACGCGCATGGCGCACAGCCTGACGGGATCAACACATGCCGGCCAAGATCCAAGCGGTCGAACAAAACTACGGCATCCGCTACTGGGGCGAGGGCTTCTTCGGTATCAATCCGCAGGGGCACGTCAGCGTCTGTCCGCGCCTGCGCGACGAGGAGGAACTCGACCTGTATGCGATCGCCATGGCGGTGCGGGCCGCGGGCCTGAGCTGGCCGGTGCTGCTGCGCTTCAATGACCTGCTTGCGACCCGCGCGCGCAGCCTGTGCGAAGCCTTCCGCTCGGCCGCCGAGGAAATCGGCTACCGCGGCGCCTACCGCGCGATCTACCCGATCAAGGTCAACCAGCAGCGCAGCGTGGTCGAGCAGATCGTCGCCGTCGGCGGCGACTGCGTGGGCCTGGAGGCGGGCAGCAAGCCGGAGCTGATGGCGGTGCTGGCAGCCTCTGCCCCCGGTGGGGTGATCGTGTGCAACGGCTACAAGGACCGCGAGTACATTCGCCTCGCCCTGATCGGGCAGCGCCTCGGGCATCTGGTCTACCTGGTGATCGAAAAGCCCTCGGAACTGGCGATGGTGCTGCACGAGTCGCGCGATCTCGGCATCGAGCCGCTCCTCGGGGTGCGGGTCAGGTTGTCCGCGGTGGCCAGCGGCAAGTGGCAGAACTCCGGTGGCGCACGCTCCAAGTTCGGTCTCTCCGCGGCCCAGCTGGGTGAACTCGTCGAGCAACTCCAGGCCGCGGGCATGCTCGGGCAGATGCGCCTGCTGCACTCGCATATCGGTTCGCAGATACCCGATATCGCGGATATCGGGCGCGGCGTGTCCGAGGCGGCGCGCTTTTACGCGGAGCTGCGCCGGGCCGGCGCGCCGATCGAGATCATCGACGTCGGTGGCGGTCTCGGCGTGGATTACGAGGGGAGCGCCAGCCGCCACTTCTGTTCGATCAACTACAGCCTGCAAAGTTATGCGCGCGAAGTGCTGGGCGCGATCGCCTCGCGCTGCGAGCAACTCGAGCTGCCGCAACCCATGGTCTTCAGTGAATCCGGGCGTGCCATGAGCGCGCATCATGCGGTCCTGGTGACCGAGGTGATCGAACGCGAGGCGCCCTCGACCGCGCCCGACACGTCGGCGGAACAGGATCCCCATCCGGTGGTCAAGGCGCTCCAGCAGCTGCGCGCCGGGATCGATCACAGCACCCCGCTGCTGGTCTGGCAGGAAGCGCGCCACCTCTTCGATCAGGCGCTGCAGCAGTTCGAGCAGGGCGAGGCGGGATTGGCGGAACGGGCGCACGCGGAACAGCTGCTGTACGCGCTCGCCGCCGAGGTGCGCCTGCGCCTCAGTCCCGGATCGAAGCGTCACCGCGAGCTGATGGACGAGCTCAACGAGATGCTGGCGGAACGGGTTTTCTGCAACTTTTCCCTGTTCCAGTCCCTGCCGGACATGTGGGCGATCGACCAGGTCTTCCCGGTGATGCCGCTGCACCGCCTGCAGGAGCCGCCGTCACGCGCGGCGCTGGTGCACGACCTGACCTGTGACTCGGACGGCTGCATCTCCCAGTATGTGGATCAGGATGGGGTCGAATCGACCCTGCGCCTGCATCCGGACGATGGCAGGCCGTATCTGCTCGGTATCTTCCTGGTCGGCGCCTACCAGGAGATCCTGGGCGATATGCACAACCTGTTCGGTGACACCGATGCGGTCAACGTGGCGCTGGATGGACAGGGCGGCTATCGACTGAGCGAGCCGGAGCGCGGCGACAGCGTCGACGAGCTGCTGCGCTACGTGCATTTCGAGCCGCAGCACATGCTCGAGCGCTACCGCCACAAGCTGCACACAAACGGCATCGAGGCGCGCGAGGCGGAACCCTTGTTCCGCGAGCTCAAGGCTTGCCTGCATGGCACCACTTACCTGCTGGGCCGGGACCTCCTATAGATAAGGATGCGGAGTCGGTAATCGAATCCGAACCCGGGCCCCGAGGTTAAAGTCCGACTGAATCCGGCCGTCATCCGGTTGTCACTTTGCAATAGAGGCGGTGCAGGTCGCGCTCTGCGACAGGCCGGAAACAATCCATGAACATGCCAGCCCAGACCCTGCAGGAGCCCCGTGTGGGCAATCGTGTTTTACTGGTCGAGGACAGCCGTGCCATCGCCACGGTATTGCTCAGCCAGTTCCAGCAGCTGCGCGATCTCGAGTGCACCCATGTCACCACCCTCGAGGATGCGCGCGCGTTCCTGCGGTCTTCGGCACGCGAGGTTTTCGTTGCGGTGCTCGACCTCAACCTTCCGGACGCGCCGGATGGCGAGATTGTCGAACTGGTGCAGTCTTTCGGCATCCCGGTGATCGTGCTGACCAGCTCGGTCGACGACGAGAAGCGCGAGTACTTCCTGCAGCGCCAGGTCGCTGACTACGTGAGCAAGAATCACCTCGCCGGTATCGGGATCGTGGTGCGCCTGGTCGAGCGCATGATCGAGAACCGTGACAGCCAGGTGCTGGTGGTGGACGATTCGGCCGCGCAGCGGGCCTATGTGTGCAGCCTGTTGTTCAACCACGGCTACCAGACCCTGCAGGCGGCAGACGGCCGCGAGGGCCTGCGCCTGCTGCAGAGCAATTCCGATATCCGCCTGGTGGTGACCGACTACAACATGCCCGACATGAACGGCCTCGAGATGGTCGAGGAAATGCGCCGCACGCGCCATGCAGACGATCTGGCGATCATCGGTATCTCTGCGGTGAATGAAAAAGGGGTTCTGGCCCGGTTCCTGAAATCGGGCGCAAACGACTTTCTGACCAAGCCGTTCGAGACCGAGGAGCTGTACTGCCGCATCGATCAGAACATGGACATGCTGCGTTACGTGCGCGAGGCGCGCGATGCCGCAAACCGCGACTACCTGACCAAGCTCTACAACCGCCGCTATTTCTTCCAGCGCGCGACCGAGTTGCACGCCAAGGCGCGCAGTGGTGAGTTGCGCCTGCTGGTGGCGATGCTGGATGCCGACCACTTCAAGAAGATCAACGACAGCTACGGCCACCAGACCGGCGACGACGCCCTGGTCGCGATGGCCAAGGCGCTGCAAGCGCAGTCCGGCAGGCAGGGATTCCCGGCACGTTTCGGCGGCGAGGAATTCGTCTATCTCCAGGTGCTGGAGATCGACCAGGACCCCCGCGAGTGCCTCGACTACCTGCGTGAGCAGATCGCGGCGATCGAGCTCTATGGGCCGGACAGTCAGCGGGTGCTGCTGAGCGTGAGTATCGGGGCGACCCTGAATCCCGGCGAATCCATTGACGAGATGCTGTCGATCGCCGACCAGGGGGTCTACCTCGCCAAGGAACAGGGGCGCAATCGCGTGGTGATGGTCGGAGAACCACGCCCCGTGCCAGGCAACAGCGGGCTGCTCAGGTCGGGCGCGCGCAGTTCCTCATGATGCCGGACAGCCGCTGACATCGACCGGCTCCCCATCGGGACTGGCGAGGCAGCGGTCGATGCCGTCGGGTACGCCGTCGCGATCGTTGTCCAGGGCACAGCCGACGCGATCAACCTCGGCCCCGGGTGGGGTACGCGGGCAAAGATCGGCGCCGTTCGCGACCCCGTCCCCATCGCCATCACCCTCTGTGGCGTTCCTCCCTTGAGGAGCCGTATGCCTCGGTTTCGGACGGCTGAAAAACGGCGCCTGGGATGGAGGGGGCTTTGGCGGAGTGAACTCCGGGGACGCCGCAAGCGGTGACTCGATGGCGGACCCGCTCCTCGCGGTTGCCGGCGTCTTTATCCGGAAGTCGATCTCGAAGGTCAGGTTGTTCGCGTCCTCGGCGTAGAAGCTCACCGAGCGCGTGCGCTTGATCCAGGTGCCGTCGCGGTTGCTGCGGTAACGGGTCAGCTCGATGTTGTCCGGCACCACCCAGGTGAAGGTGTAGTGATCGAAGTTTCCTGGCGAGTACCAGAATCCATAGCGCCCCTGCGCATCCTTGCGGCCGTCCCAGCTGCTGAAGCGCGCCAGCTCTCCCTCTTTGTTCAGCTGGCGGGTGTCGAATTCGCCCGGATACAGCAGGCTGAAGCCACCACTGTCGAAGCTCAGGGCATTGAAATCCATTTCGGTGTCGTCCCAGTCGTAGCGCGCCGGACTGATGTGCAGCAGATCCTCGAGCTGGACCTCCTTGGGCAGGTGGAAGCGGTGCGTGGGGCTGTCCGAGTGGATCGAGCGCATCAGCAGGTAGCGTTGCCCGTCCGGCTGCAGGAAATACACGGTCTCGCTGCTGACCTCGGCCAGCGCCCTGGTACCCAGGGCCAGTAACAGCAGTATTGAAAGGAGTGTGCGCATACCTTCGGTGCCTGTTTCTTCAGCCGCTTGCCGGATCGGCATTATGCGTTACTCAGGCGCGCATCAGCCAGCAGCGGTGCGGCCGGTGGCGGCTGAAATCGGGCGGCACGGTCCGGGGGGTGATCTCCTCGATCTCGGCCCAGTCGGCGACACGTGGGTCGAGGCGGAACCCCTGGCGGTTGTTGGAGAAGATCAGCTCGCCACCGGGCGCGAGCCGGTCCAGTGTGTTACGCAGCAGCGGCAGCTGGTCGCGCTGCACGTCGAAGGTCGAATGCATCCGCTTGGAATTGGAGAAGCTCGGCGGGTCCAGCACGATCAGGTCGAAACGTGCCCGCGATGCGCGCATGCGCTCGAGGAAGGCCCCCACGTCGGCCTGCACCAGGCGGTGTCGCTCGGCGTCATCGAAGCCGTTGGCCACCAGGTTGCGGCGGGTCCATGCCTGGTAGGTGCGCGACAGATCCACGCTCAGGGTGCGGCGCGCACCGCCACCGGCGGCGTATACGCTGAAGCTGCCGGTGTAGGCGAACAGATTGAGGAACGAGCCCTCGGCGGCGCGCTCGCCCACCATCCGGCGGGTCTCGCGGTGATCCAGGAACAGGCCGGTATCCAGATAGCGGTGCAGGTTGACCTCGAAACGGTAGTCCCGCTCCCGGACCTTGAACGAGGGCGCCCGTTCGGCCTGCTTTTCGTATTGCGACAGGCCGCGCTGGCGTCGTCGGGTCTTGATCGCGACCTGGACCGGCTGCAAGTTGAAGTGCGCCAGTAGCGCGAGGCGCAAGGCCTCCACCTGTTCGGCCTCCATGGGTCGCCGCCGTTCGTACACCTGCACATGCAGGCAGGGGCCATAGCGGTCGATCGCGAGCGGGAATTCCGGCATGTCGCGGTCATACAGGCGCCAGGCTTCCAGGCCTTCCTTGCGCGCCCAGCGCTCCAGCCGCTGGCGGCTCTTGTCCAGTCGGTTCAGCAGGTGCTGCAGGTCCATCAGGTGCGCAGCAGATTCCGGAACAAAAGGCCCCAGCCGAGCAGGAAGGCGAGCCCGCCGAGCGGGGTGATCATGCCCAGCCAACGGATATCGATTGCCGCCATCAGATACAGGCTGCCGCTGAAAAGCAGGATCCCGGTGGCGAAGGCCCATCCGGCCCAGCGCAGCCCGATGTGCGGGTCGCGTTCCATCAACAGGCCGGTCACCAGCAGCGCGAGCGCATGCAGCCCCTGGTACATGACGCCGGTCTGGTAGGCCTCGAAAAGCCCGGGGCTGATGAGGCCACGCAGGCCGTGCGCACCGAAGGCGCCCAGCAGAACGGTCAGAAATCCCGCGGCGGCGCCGATCACGAGAAAAAGGCGGGCATCGTTCACTGTGCTTTCTCCAGACGCTCCAGTTCCTCGAGGATCGCGATCAACAACTGCTGTCCGCGGGTGTCCATGCCTTTCCCCAGGGTGGCCGGGTCGCGCTCGCCGTTGATCATCGGCCGGATTGCCCCGGCGATACGCGCCATGTCGCCGCCAGCGCGCGACATCTGCTCGGCCATCTGGCCGATCAGGGCCAGCGCCTGCATGTCCCCGCGCGCAGCGGCATGGATCATGCCCGCGAGGCCCGGTGCGGCCAGGCGGCCATCCGGACGCTGCTGCGGATCGGGCAGGGTGGCCGGGTCCTGCAGGCCGCGCAGGACCGCCTCCGCGATCACCCGGTCCTCGTCGTCCAAGGCAACTCCGGAGAGGTCCGACTGGCCGTCGCCGATGCGGCGTAGCGCGCTCACGAGCGCATGCCAGCCACTGTCCTCGGCCGTTTTCAGGAGTTCCAGGAAACGGGTCTGCGCCTGCGGGTTGCGCGCGCAGGCGGCCACCGCGCAGATAAAGGCGGCATGGGTCTGGATGATCTGTTGGTCGCGCGTGCTCAGCATGGGCGCTATCTTAACCGCTCTTGCGGCATCGGCTCGCGCCGGCCTGCTCAAGCCTCTTCGAGCGCCTCGCGCACGATCTCGCGCACCTCGTCGTCCGGATCCTGCAGCAGGGGCTCCAGCCAGTCGCGGGCCTCGGGGTTGGCGCTCAGGCCGAGATAATAGGCGGCATCCGCCCGTACCGGCGCATCCGGGGATATCAGCAGGGCCCGCAACTCCGGTTCGACCGCCTTGTAGTGGCCCTTCCCGGCGAGGTCCTCGAGCAGCGCGCCGATACCGATGCGCACGCCCATCGGGGTCTCCAGGTCACCCAGCATACGCACCGCAGTCCTGCTCCAGGAGGCATCTTCGAGCGCAAGATCGACCGCCTCGGGCAGGCGCTGGTTCTCCAGCAGCTCGGCCAGGTAGTCCGCGGCGCCTTCCCCGCTGCCGGCGCGTTCCACCCAGCGGCGCAGTTCGGCGGGCGTCTGGTTTCCGTGCAGGGTAAAGGGTCCGATGCGGGTCCAGGGGACCGAGCGGATGCGGTGTTCCTGTGCAATTTCGGGGTGGACCGCGATGTTGACGACCTCCAGGCGACCGATGCTGCCCTGCTTGAGAAGATCGCTCAAGGCCTGCAGCACCGCCGGGCAGTGGGCGCAGCCGGTGGCGATATAAAGCGTGGCGTCGGGTGGGGTGGTTTGGGCTTTCATGGCCACATGTTAGCGTACCGGCAAAGCCGCTCTACAGGGTATCGGAGGACGACAACCTTAACCCAGTTGGTTTCCCGAATCCGACCCTTGCCAAGGCGTTGTGCCAGAGGCATGAGCTGGGTGTGGACCTGGTAAATCATGGCGTTTTACCCAGGTTGGATCCGCCATGCGCTCCATGACCCTGATTCGCGCCACTGTCCGCAACTTGTCACATGCGAGGCCTAACATTCCGCCCCGCAACGGCAGTACGGACCTGGGTATGTTCAGTCAAGACAGGCTGGTGATTCTGGATGCCGATGGCACCACCATCGACGCCTTCAAGGCCATTGCTGCCACCTTCGAGCAGCACGACCTTCAGATAGGCGACCTGGAGCGATTCCAGAAGCGGCACAACCTTTTCAAGTACCTCGGCGGGGTCAAGGAGTTCCCCGGCAATCTGCGCAAGCAGTTCTCACGCGCCCGCCGTCGTCGCCTGGTGAACACCCTGACCGAGGTCTACCGAGAGGAGGCGGTGTTGTTTCCCGGCATGGCGGATTTGCTGCGCGACTTGATCGAGCGCCCGGATGTGCGTGTCGGCATCATCACCCGCAACATCACCAACGAGCCCGAGCAGACGCTGGCCCGTCTATTCGAACGCGAGGGTGTGGCGCCGAAATCCATGGATTTCCTGATGCACCTGCCACTGAAGCAGGGCAAGCAGAAGCTGTTCGATTCGGTGCGGCGGCAATTCAAGGTCAACCCGGCGCGCTGCCTGGTGTGCGGCGATGAGCACAAGGACTATACGGCCGCGCTGGCTTCCGGCATGCACCCCACGATCGTCTCCTACGGGTTCGAGAATCATGCCCGACTGAGCGAGAAGTTCGAGGTGCCCGAGGTGCTGATCTGTGGCACGCCCGGGGAGTTGCAACAGCGTCTCAGGAACGCCCTGGTTTGAACCGGGCCGAGCGGCCCGGCAGGCTGTCAACGCAGCGCGGCGAGGTCCGCAATGGTGGTGGGCAGGCCGATCACGTTGATCTGCTGTCCGGTCTGCTGGATCACCTGGGTGGTCGATATGACCCCGGCGATGCGGCTGATGTTGGAGCCTTCGCCGCGCTTCATCACCAGCGCGTGCTGGCGGCCGATGCGGCGCAGGGTCTCCACGACGTCGCCGACCTTGGCGGTGACCAGTTCGTCGTAATCCAGGGCTTCGATCTTGTGCCGCGGGGTCATGATGTCGCGCACCATGATGTCTTCGCGCCGGCCGCCGTGTTCCTGCATGTACAGGACGGCGCGCTCCCCGGTGATGTCGCGTGCGGTGACCAATCCCATGACGTTGTAGTACTGGTCGGTCACGAACAGCAGCCGGACATTGGCCGCGATCATGCGCTCGTTGGCGTTGTCCATGCTGGCGCAGGGGTTGATGGTCATGGCCGCGACCTTGGACAGGTTGGTGACCACCTCGAGGGCGGGATCGTTCAGGTCGACGGACTCGCGCATATCCTGGCGGGGGCGGTCCAGGGCGGTTTCCCCGTCCAGCGCGTACATATCCAACGATCGGTATTGGGCCATTCTCGTGCTCCCGTGCAGCGATTGCGCTGCACTTACATAATTTCAGCGGACTCTAACATTAGAGCGAGCCGGATCGGCTTGCCAAGTCACAGAATTTTATGCAGCGATTACCGGTTTGTGCTGGATGCGCGAAGATCGAATGCCCGGCGGCCTATGCACTCGATCGGCGAACGGCGCGCTACCAGCGCGGCGCTCGCATGTAGGCGCGCCGGCGCTCGTAACTCAGGCGGGCCATTTCCTGCGCCATCATCTGGCGATAGTAGACCACCGCGCTGGTGCCGTTTGCCGCCAGGTCGACGATACGCCAGTCGTTATCCTGCGGCGCAAGCCGAAAATCGATGCGCGCCGGGTAATGCCCCGGGTTCAGGATCACCATGCTGATCATGGCCTCGTCCCCGCGCGGAGAGAAGCGCGGCCGCAGGAAGCGCACCCGTTGACCCTCGTAGCCGGCCAGCCCCAGGGTGAGGCGGGTAAGAAACAGTTGTTTTATCTCCTCTGCCATCTCCGATCGTTGGCGCGGACTGAGGGTGTAGAAAATACGTCCACCGGCAGAGCGCGCCATGGCATCGAAATCGAAGAGAGGCGCCACGTTCTGATCCAGGTAGCGCGCCACCGCGGAGGTCGCCGGGATCGGTTCCTGGTTCATGAACGCCATCAGGCTCTCAACCCCGATGCGCAGCCGTTCGAGGGGTGAACGCTGACTGCTGTCGGGCTGCGGCAGCGCCTGTGCCTGTTCGGCCTGGAGTATTGGGGCGGCTTGCAGGCCGGCACTGAGGATCAGGGCGAGCAGGGGGTAAAGGATCTTGTTCATGGAAAATACCTTGGCATCGGGTGGTGCAATCTTGCCCAAAAGGCGCGCTTCGCGCATTAGGGGAGTTTCCCTAGTGTGAATACTCCACCAGCTAAAGCCGGTGGCTTCGGGTTACGGCTGAAAGCCGGATCGGTCGGCCATCCGGCCGACTATCCCCTCCCCACGGGTGGGGATACACCTCTGCCATTGTCCGAACGCCACCCCCATCCCAACCTTCCCCCTCCAGAGGGGGAAGGGGTAAAACGACAATCCGGCTAAAGCCGGGTTTTACGGATCCCAAATAGGAGACTCTAAAAACCGTTGAATGCTGTCCAGCATGTTGTCCGCGTGGCGATAGTCGATCGGGATCGGCCGGTCCCCCTCCCCTTGGCGAAGCAACAGGGCGGGGAAGCTGTGAACGCCCATGGCTCGGGTCAGTGCGATCTCCTGTTGCAGCGTTTTCTCCACCGAAGCCGCGCGCAATTTCTCGGAGAACCGTTCTGCATGCAGGCCGATCCCGCTTGCGAGGCGCTCGAGCACCGCGGTATCGGAAGGGTTCAGCGCGCGTGTGTAGTAGGCGGTCTGGATCGCAAGGATCATGGCATCTTCTTTTTCGGGGTCGAGGTCGCGGGCGGCGATGACTGCCCGACAGGCGGGGTAGGTGGACCGTCGTGGCACGCAGGCGCGCCAGAAGTCGAAGTTGAATTCGGTGCCGGGGATGTGCTCCTGAATGCGACGCCAGGTTGCCTGCAGTCGCTCCTGCAGCGCGTACTCCATCACCTCGTCGTTGTCGGCGGCCAGGCCGCCGAGCAGTCGCAGCACCTGAATGGCGGGCGGAAGCGAATCGATCAGTGCCGTCAGTGTCGGACGGAACCCCCAGCACCAGCTGCACATCGGGTCGTGGACGTAGATGAGTTGGGCGTGCCTGTCAGACTTCATGGGAATAAAAAAACGCCGCGTCGAGCGGCGTTTTTGTAGTGGCGACTGGATCGGCTCAGGCGTTGATGGTGTCCTTGAGCGCCTTCAGCGCGGACACGCGCACCACGGTGGAAGCCGGCTTGGCCGCGATCTTCATCGGCTCGCCAGTGGCGGGATTACGTCCCATGCGTGACTTGCGCGCGGGCTTCTTCACGCGCCGGACCTTGACGCCGGTGTCCGGGATGGTGAACTCGCCCGATCCGCGACGCTTCATGTGAGCGGTGATCAGGTCGCCCAGCTCGGAGAACACGCTCGCCACCTGGACTTTGCTGAGGCCGGTGGATTCGGCGACGCTGGCGATCACCTGGGTCTTGGTTTGCTTGGTGCCGATGGCCTTGATCTTCTTGGCCGGGGCTGCTGCTGCTTTCTTGGTCACTTTCTTCTTTGCGACCTTCTTTTTCAGTGCCATGTCTGACTCCTGGTGTCTGGTGGAAACCGTTTGAAACATATCACAGAAAAAAATAAGTAAGAACAAAAAGGCACGCAATTTTTGCTGCAGGGTTCGCACAAACAGCGCTTTTCACGGGCTCTCGTTGCATTTCTGTCTACTCTTGGCTGCGCAATGCGGCCTCGCATCCGGCGCGGTCCGCCAGGTTCCTGGATGCGGTATGCGCGCATGCCGCCGCCATCAAGAAATCGGTTGGTCAGTCGATATCCTCGCTTGAGTCCGGCTGCGCAATGCTGCGCGGTCTATGCCGTCGCGCGGAGGGTCGTTTGTCATCCTCCCGATTCAAACGCAAGGAAATAGCTGTTCAATGGCCAGTGTCGATCCTCTCAAGCCCGGTTTTGCAGTCAAGGATATTCAGCGCCTGCGCAACATGGTGCCGATTCATACCCTGCCGGAAGAGGTCTTTGCCGATTTGATTCAGGGGCTGCAGATCGAGACGGTTACCAGGAATACGGTGCTGCTGCAGGAAGGTGACACCGAGCAACTGAACTATTACCTGCTGGAAGGCAAGGTGTCGCTGCTCGAAGGCGGACAGGTTGTGGACAGCGTCGCCGCCGGCGAGGAGAGCGCGCGTTTTCCGATCGCGCATGTCCTGCCGCGCAAGAACAGCGTGCGAGCCGACTCCCGGGTGCGGGTCGCGTGCATCGATACGCGCCGGATCAGCGAGTTGTTGGCGCGCAACGATCAGGTCGCTTACGAGGTCGATAATTTCGAAGAGGTCGATTCCGACGACTGGATGAGCCTGTTGCTGCGCTCGCCCGTGCTGCAGCAACTGCCCGCTTCCAACATCCAGCGGCTCATGATGAGCATCAGTGAAGTCGAGGTCCCGCAGGGTGAGGAGATTATCCGCCAGGGCGACCCCGGGGACTATTTCTACATGCTGGTGCAGGGGCGCGCTCTGGTCACCCGCGTCGATGCGGATGACAAGCAGCCGCAGGAAATCGCACAACTCGGTCCCGGCAATTCCTTCGGCGAGGAGGCGCTGCTGTCGGACAAGCCGCGTAACTCGACTATTACCATGCTGACAGCGGGTCAGGTGCTGCGCCTGGCAAAAAGCGATTTCCTGGAGTTGGTCAAAAGCCCCCTGGCGAAACACATCGACTTCGACGAGGCGGTGCAGAAGGTCGAAAAGGGCGCGGTGTGGATCGACCTGCGTTCACCCGGGGAGTATGAGAAGGACCACTTTCCCGGCAGCGTGAACCTGCCGATCGAGTCGCTGCGCTACCAGCTGTCAAGCCTGGCGCCGGAGCGGCATTACGTCCTGTACAGCAACAGCGGCGGCCGCTCTGCCGTGGCCGCCTACCTGATGATCGACCAGGGCTTCGATGTCTCGATGCTGAAGGGCGGGCTGCAGCGCCTGCGCGAGGAGCAACCGAAGCCGAGCGCGGCCCAAACGGGTACTGCCAAGCCGGCCGACGTGGCGGCGAGCGAGGCGTCGTCCGAACTGCAGCAGCGTGTGCTCGAGGCGGAGCGGCGGGCGCATGAACTGGAGAATCAGCTCAAGGCAGCCGAGGCCTCGGTTCAGGACGTCGAGCAGGAAAAACAGGAGCACCTGGTGGAGTTGCGCGGCGCCGTGGACAGCGCGCGCGAGCGGCTGCGCGCCACGGAAGAGGAGAAGCAGGCCGCGCTTGCGGATGCGCAGAAGGCCTACTCCGAGATGGAGGAGCTGACCTCGAGTCTCGAGCAGCTGACATCGGAGCGAACCGAACTCGCGGATCGCATGCGCGAGATAGAGGGTCTGGACAAGAAACTGCAATCCCGCCTGCAGAAGGCCGAGCGGGAGCTTATCGGCGAACGCGAACGCGCCGAGTCTGCAGCCGAGAGCCTCGAGGAGATCGCTCAACGCCTGAACGAGGTCATGCAGGATCGCGAGATCGAGAGGGATCAGCATGCCCGCGAGCGGGGAGAACTCAAGGAGGAGGTGACCTGCCTGCGGCTCGAACTGGAGCAGGCGCAGAGTGATCTCGAGGAGGTGCGTGCTGCGGGCCCGGTGACCCGGGAGCCATCGGCGGAGCCTTCGGCGAACGATTCAGCGGCAGCGGCCGAGAAGGATATCGAGCTCGAATCACTGCGCGGCGAAGTGGCGCATCTGCAGACGCTGCTGGATACGGGGGAGCAAGCGGTGGCTGCGCGTGACGCGCAGCTAACGGAGATGCAGGCGCAGATGGGCGGGCTGCAGGAGCAACTCGCTGCGCTGCAGTGCACGCAAGCGCAGGAGGCGGCTCCGGCCGCGCTCGACGAAACGCGTGTCAGCGGGCTCGAGGAGCAACTCGCCGAGGTGCAGGCGGACCTGACGCAGACACGTGAGGCGCATGCGATCCTGCAGGAAGAGAACGCCCAGCTCGTCTCCAGGCTCGAACAACGCCAGGCCGAGGTGGAGGAACTGCGTGCCGTCATGGAGGCGTACGTGGAGCAGATTCGCTCGGCCAGGGATATCCAGCTTGCACAGGAAGAAGACGAACGTGAGCTGCACGGCCTGCATGCGCAGATCGAGACCCTGCGAAGCGAATTGCGCCAGGCCCGGGAGCGTCTGTCGAGCAGTCCTGACCCGGCCGATGTCGAGGCAATGCGTCAGGACTTGCATGATGTGCAGCAGTCACTCAAGGAGCGCCAGGCCGCCCTGGCGCAGGCCGAGGAAACCCGGCATCAGCTCGAGGATTCGCTCGAGGACAACCACGCCGAACTCGATCGCCTGCGCATCCAGCTCGAACAGGTCTCGCAGGAGGTAAGCACCGCGCAACAGGGCGAGAAGGCATCACGCGATGCGCAGGCGCGGCTGGAGGAGGAACTCAAGCAGCTGCAGCAGCACGCACTGGAACTTGACCTGGGCGACGTCAGGGACGAAGGTGCCGACTTCGGCTCCCGTCCCCTGGACGTCGAAACCCTCGGGCGCGCAGCCTGGGTTGCCAGGCTGGTTCCCGCCGTCGCCGGTGGCGCGGCGGTCATCCTGTTGGTCGAGGTGCTTTCGTTTGTCGCGGGACGGGGTGAGTTCTTCAGCTCTCTGTTCGGGTAAAAAGATACCTATGCCGCGAATCCTGTGCGTGGGCATCGCGACCATCGACATCATCAATCACGTAGCCAGCTATCCACCCGAGGACAGCGAAGTGCGTGCGCTGCAGCAGCAGGTCCGGCTCGGTGGTAATGCGGCCAACACCGCGATCATGCTCACCCAGCTTGGAGACGCGGCTGCCTGGGCGGGCAACCTGGGTGACGGCCCGGACGCCGGGTTGGCAACCGAGACCTTCGCCCAGCATGGCGTGGATACAAGTCACGCGGCCGTTGTGCCGGGTGCGCATATGCCGACCTCCTATGTCACCCTCAGCCGCGCCACCGGCAGCCGCAGTATCGTGCACTATCGGGACCTGCCCGAGTACAGGGCGGAGGCCTTCGACGCCATCGATCTGCGTGCCTTTGACTGGGTTCATTTCGAGGGACGCGCGGTGGACCAGTTGAAACCCATGCTCGGGCGTGCGCGCGGCATGTGTGGCATGCCGGTGTCACTCGAGGTCGAAAAGCCGCGTGAGGGCATAGAAGGGCTTTTTGCCGAGGCCGACCTGTTGATGTTCTCGAACGATTATCTGCGCACCCGTGGTGGGCGCCCTGAGGAGCTGCTGCAGGGCTTGCCTGGCGGTGGCATGGCGACCTGCACCCTTGGCGAACAAGGCGCCCTGGCGCGCGATTTCGAAGGCAACATTGTGCGCGTGCAGGCGCATCGTCCGGACAGGGTCATCGATACCCTGGGAGCGGGCGACGTGTTCAACGCGGGACTGCTGCACGCGATCACCCGGGGCGCGCCCATGGCGCAGGCGCTGTCGCAGGCCAATCGTCTCGCCGGCGAGCAGTGTGGCCGGGAGGGCCTGGGTTTATGAGTGAATGGTTCGATGCCGGGCCGCTGGAGTCCATCGATGAGCCCGGCAGCCGCGGATTCGCCCTGCGTGAAGGCGCCGGCGCCAGCTTCTTCGTGGTACGCAAGGAGGGTCAGGTGATGGCCTTCCGTAACCGCTGCCCGCATACCGGTGCGCCTCTGGAATGGCAGCCACACCAGTTTCTGGATGTCGACAACGGCTTCATCCAGTGCGCCCTGCACGGGGCGCTGTTCCGGGTGCGCGATGGCCACTGCCTGCGCGGCCCCTGTGTCGGACAATCCCTCGACGCGCTGCCCCTCGAGGTGAGCGAGGGGCGCATCCGCGTGGATATCTCCGCGCTATGACCCCGGGTGCTGCCAGTTTCTGAGCAAGCCCGCGATGTCGGCGTCGAGCAGGTCCGGCGGCATGCCGCTGCGGACTGCCGTGCTCTGCCGGGGGCTCTCTTCCCAGCGCGCGAGGCGTTCCTCCACCGGCGTGATGGTGATCGGGTCGCGCTGCGTCGGCGCCGACTCGGCTTGTTCGATCCGTTCTCCGGTAACGATGTCGTAGTGACGAATCATTGAGGGTCTCCTTCGCTTGCTCCTCTCCCCTCCTTAGCGGCATCCGGCCGGGCGGCTTGACCCTCCCGGCTGAGGCGATTTTGCGCGGGGATGACGGGCCAAACTGGTAGAATCCCAGGCGCACATGACGGGCAGAAGGTCCTGGAGCCCTTATGGAACTCTCCTCGCAGTTGTTTTCCGATTCCTGGTGGTGGGGCATGCTTGTCGCGCTTGCGCCGCTGTACTGGTATGCCGTTCGCTGGGCCGACTTCGGGCGCCTGGCGCGGGAAGGCGTATCCGGCGCCTATTTCGGCAGTATCGTGGTCCTGATGCTGATGTGGACGCTGCGCACCGATGTGCACGCGGGCATCGTGTGGCATCTCTCCGGGATGGTCTTCATCACCCTGGCCTGGGGATGGTCGCTGGCGTTGCTGGCGGGCCTGGTGGCCCAGCTGGCGCTGGTGGTGGCCGGGCTCAACGAGTTGGCCTCCGTGGTTCCGACCCTCTGGGTGCTGGTGATCCTGCCGGCGGTCCTGACCCAGCTGGTCCTCGGGCTGGTGCGGGCCTATCTGCCGAAGCACTTCTTCGTGTACGTCTTTGTGGATGCCTTCTTCTGCGGCGCGCTGGTTGCAGCCATGGGGGTATTGGCCACGGTTGCTTTGTTGGTGTTGGCCGGACAGGCCTGGCCACCCCTGCGCGACGACGTAATGATCCTGATCCCGCTGATGCTTTTCCCAGAGGCCTTCTTCAATGGCATCATCATCACGGTACTTGTGACCCTGCGCCCACAATGGGTCTGGTCCTTCCGCGATGAGGAGTACCTGAGTCGATGACCGGCGGAGGCGCACTATGAGCTGGTGGGGCAAACTGGTCGGCGGGGCGCTGGGTTTCATGCTTGGCGGCCCCCTGGGCGCGATCCTGGGTGTGGCGCTCGGGCACAACTTCGACAAGGGGTTGAAGGGACTCCCGGAGGGCGGTTTTGCGCCAGGGGATTTCTCTCCCGGCGATCGGGAACGGGTCCAGACGGCGTTCTTCACGGCGACCTTCAGCGTCATGGGCGCGGTCGTCAAGGCCGACGGGCGTGTCTCGCCCGAAGAGATCCGCCTGGCCGAGACGGTCATGGGGCAGATGGACCTGTCCGCGGACATGCGCAAGACCGCCATCCGCCTGTTCAACGAGGGCAAGAAGTCCGGCTTTCCGCTCGAGGACGTGGTCCGGCAGTTCCGTGCGGAATGCGCCCGCCGCACCACCCTGCTGGCAATGTTCCTCGAGATCCAACTCCAGGCCGCGTATGCCGACGGCCGTCTGCATGCCAGCGAGGATGCCCTGCTGCGGCGCATCTGCCACCTGCTGGGGATATCCGAGGTCGAGTATCGGCGCCTGCAGGGGCTTGTGGGCGCGGCCTTCGAGGCGGCCGGCTCCGGGGCGGGCTCCAAGGGGGGGCAGCCCGGCCTGGAGCAGGCCTACCAGGTACTCGGCGTCGATGCCGGCGCGAGCGATGCGCAGGTCAAGAAGGCCTATCGTCGACTGCTCAGTCGGCATCACCCCGACAAGCTGGTTTCCAAGGGGCTGCCGGAGGAGATGATGCGCGTGGCGGCGCAGAAGACCCACGAGATCAAGCAGGCCTACGAACGGATCAAGCGGGAACGCGGTTTCTGATGTCCATAGCGGGTACAGGGTTTAACGTGGCTTTGGCTTGAGCCGCGGCGGCATCGCACTTATGCTGAATGGCCGCGGGCGGGAAGGATGGCGGTCCCGTGCGATGATCCATCAACCCCGGAGGCGCAATGAGCGACGCTATCGATCCCCTCTTCCTCAATATCCTGTACGCCTGCATGGGTGGGCTGCTCACGCTGCTGTTCATGTGGCTGGGTTGCAAGGTTTTCAGCCACATCGTGAATTTCTCGATACCCGAGCAGTTGTCCGCCGGCAACACCGCCGTGGGCCAGATGATCATGGGCATGTTCATTGGCATCGGCGTTGCCATGGGCTTGGTCATCGGGCTGGGCCTCAACTGACGCCATGCGCCTGCGTTGGCTGTGGGTGGCTCTGCTGCTGATACTGGTGCCGGTCCTTGCCTGGGCCGGCACCAAGGGTATCAAGCACGTCAAGCACGACCACTGGACGGACGAGTACGACCATCTCTTCCGCAAGTACACCAAGCACTATTTCGGCCCGCACGTCGATTGGCACTGGTTCAAGGCGCAGGGGATCGCCGAATCGGGACTCAACCCCAAGGCGAAAAGCCCGGTCGGGGCGCTCGGGCTCATGCAGATCATGCCGTCCACCTACGAGGATCTGCGCAAGAAGAACCCCATCCTGAAGAACATCCAGGAGCCGCGTTGGAATATCGCGGCCGCGATCTTCTACGACCGCCAGCTCTACCGGAAGTGGCGCGACAAGAGTGACCTCAACACCGGCGACCGCCTCAAGTTCATGTTTGGCAGTTACAACGCGGGGCACGGGCGCATGCTGCGGGCCTACAAGCGCGCCGCCAAGAAGGAAGGCAAGGTCAAGAAGTGGAAGCAGGTGGCCCCGTTTTCACCCAAAGAGACACGCGGCTACGTGGCCAGGATCAAGCGCCTGGTTGCTGAAGCGCCTTGACCCGAAGATCCTGCCGGACGCGCACCGCCTGACGGCTCATCGCTTGCAATAAAGGGATGATCACCCGGCCATGCAGAAGGCTCTGGAGGAGGAAGGGGTAAAAAGACAATCCGGCTAAAGCCGGGGGGTACGGATCCCCTATCGAGGACTCTAAAATCCGGCTTAAGGGGGCTGTGGATTACACGGCATCCAGGTGCGCTGATCAGTACCAGCCGGGCGCCCGGGGGGGATAGGCCGCTGGGGGTGGCGCCATGCCCTGCGGATAGGCCGGCTGCGGGAAGTAGGGCTGCGGTCGATAACCCGGCGCCGGGTAGGCCGGCTGCGGGTAGGCCGGTGCCGGGAAGCGTGGCGGCATCATCCGTGGGGGCGCCGGTTGCATCGGGTACGCCGGCGGCTGGGCGACTGAAGGCGGGGCGGGCGGCATGGGCGTCCTCACGGGGGCGTCGGCTGACCCCGGCTGCGGCGATGGCGCGCTCCCTGCTGTCGTTCCCTGGTGTTGGCGGGACTCGCGGCGCGCCATGAAATCATCGAAACGTTGACGCATTTTCTCGCGATAGCTTTCGGTGGCGGAGTTGGCCTTCTTGGCAGGCTCCGCAGCAGGCTCTGGGGCTTGCGCCGCGCTGGCCTGGCTCCGCTCCGCCAGTTCCTGCTGTACTGCCTCTTCGATCACGCGCTTCTGTTGCGCTACCAGTTTAGGCATGTCCGGCTTGGGAGCGCTGAGGTCCGCTTGCACAGAGGGCTCAGCGGCAGCCCCGGATGCTGTCGGCGCAGGGGCGCCGGGCCGGAAGTTCGGACGCTGTGGCGATTGTTGCCATGGTGGGGTGGGCGGCATGCGGTAGCCGTGCGCCTGGGCGCGCTGCACCAGGTCCCGATAGACCTCATCCCGGTATTGTTCCCGCTCTTCGCCCTGCAGTTGTCGCAGGATGTCGCGGTGCTGGGTGACTTCCTGCGGCGCGAGGATACGGAATGGCTGTTCCCCGGAGGCCAGGGTTACGCTGGTGGCTGTGATCAGGATGGCGGTCAGGGAACCGGTGATTCGCATGCGGTAGGCACTCCGGCTGAGGGATTGACGACATTCTAACTCAGCTGGGAAGCCTGTGTGCAGCATCGCGCGGGCACGGCGGGCAGACGCGCCTGGCCACCACGCCGGCCAGACAATCGGGGTAAAATCCCCGCATCGTTGCGACCGGAAAAGATGAATGGGCGACAAGAACGAGCAGCTGAGCATTGCCGACCTGATGCAGCGCAGCGGGGTGGGGTTCGGCACCAGCGGCGCGCGCGGCCTGGCCAAGGCCATGACCGACCGGGTGTGCTATGCCTACACCACCGCGTTTCTGCAGTACCTGGAGAAGGCGGACCTCATCCACCCCGGTGACGAGGTGGTCATCGGCGGCGATCTTCGCCCAAGCACCCCCCGGATCATGGCGGCCTGTGCGCGCGCGGTCAGCGATGTGGGATACCTGCCGATCAACGGTGGCAGCATACCTACCCCGGCGGTCGCAAATCTCGGTTTGCGCTCGGGCGTTGCCAGCCTGATGGTGACCGGCAGCCACATCCCGGACGATCGCAACGGCATCAAGTTCAACACCCCGCAGGGTGAGATCCTGAAGGCGGACGAGCAGGGGATCCGGGAACAGACCGTGATCTTTCCCAAGTCGCTGTTCGATGAGCACGGCGCTGCCAACGATCAGTTCCAGCTGCCAGCCGTGGACAGCTCCGCGCACCGCGGCTTCGTCAGCCGCTACCTGGATTTCTTCGAGCCCGCGTGTCTCCAGGGTGCGCGCGTCCTGCTTTACCAGCACTCATCGGTGGCCTCGGAGGTGTTGACCGAGGTCCTGCAGGGCCTTGGAGCAGAGGTGATCCCGATCGGGCATTCCGAGGCTTTTGTCCCGGTGGATACCGAGGCAGTTCGACCCGAGGATGTGCGCCTGGCGGCGCAATGGGCGCAGCAGGAGAATTTCGACATCATCGTTTCCACCGATGGTGACGGGGATCGCCCGCTGATCGGCAGCGAGCAGGGCGAGTGGCTGCGCGGCGATGTCCTGGGGGTTCTGACGGCGCACTTCCTGCACGCGGATGCGGTGATCACGCCGGTCAGCAGCAACAGTGTGCTCGAGCGCAGCGGCTGGTTCGAGCGAACCCTGCGCACGCGTATCGGTTCTCCCTTCGTGATAGAGGGCATGCAGCAACTGGCCGCGCAGGGGGCGCGCAACGTGGTCGGCTACGAAGCCAATGGCGGTTTTCTCACGGCTATGGATATCGAAAGACAAGGACGGCTGCTGCCCGCGCTGCCCACCCGCGATGCAGTTATCGTCGCCCTTTCGGTGCTCATGCTGGCGCGCCGCCAAGGCCGCCGTGTGTCCGAGTTGATGGCCGACCTGCCGCCGCGCTTCACCGCCAGCGACCGCCTCAAGGAGTTCCCGAGCGTGCTGAGCCGCGAGCGTATCCAGGCGCTGGCCGAAGGCGGCAGCGAAGCGATCGAGCAGGTTTTTGCCACCCTGGCGCTCGGCCCGCTGGCGACGATCGATCAGACCGACGGGCTGCGCATGACCTTTGCGTCGGGCGAAGTGGTGCACCTGCGACCCTCGGGCAATGCACCGGAGCTGCGCTGCTACAACGAGGCGGATTCCGAGGAGCGCGCGCGCGCGCTCAACAGCGCCTGTATCGAGCTGTTGCAGGGATGGCGCGAGAGCGCCTGATCGTCTCTTCCTGATTAGCCCGAGTCTGCAGCCCTCGACGGGAGCCTGGATCAATGCCTAGCGACGATACCCTGCAACGAATCAGCGAGCTGGTCGGGCGCGACCCGCACAGCGCCGCCGCGCTCACCCTGTATGCGCTGATCAATACCCTGGCTTTCCCGAAGGCGGGCTGCCTGTTCAAACTGGACAAGCTCAAGGACCTGTCAGCGGAGGAGCGCCAGCTCGCCTATGGTCTGATGGAGCTGCTGGCGCAGGGGCGCGTTGCCGACCAAGACTGGCGCGCGGCCAAGGAAAGCCTGGACGAGCTGGTGCGGCGCGGCTGACAGCCCGGCGGGCTTGACAGCCCCCTCCGACCGAACCGTTTTTCTGTCCATGTTCCTTTCGTCGCCGGCTTGGCCTAAGCTTTCCCTGGCACCTCGGGGTCGCGTTACGGTCCTGTTGTCCGGGTGCATCCTCAATGGCAACAAGCGGGAGCATGCAATGCACAACAGGTTCTGGCGCATCACGGCATTTATTTTCTTTCTCGGGCTGGCGCAGGTGGCGCTGGCCTCTTTCTGTCCGATCGGTTCGAGTAAGAAGGTGCAGCGGCCCCCGATGCAGCGGCCGGTGGCGCCGGTCATGGCCTGGGTCCCGGCGCAGAACATGCCGCGCCAGGTGATCAACGGCCAGCCGATGATGCTGGTGCCGGTATATCCGGCCGGTTATGCGCCGATGATGCGCCCGCCCTACACAGGCTATCCGCGCTAAGTTTTTCTCCCTGTCCGGCCCGGGCCATGCGGCGCGTCATCCAGGTTGCCAGCACCCGGCGTGAACAGCTGGTCGATATCACCGATCAGGGGTAGGGCGTTGCCTCTGGCGGCAGGCGGAAGTCGCGCGGTGGCACATACTCCAGAACCTCCGGTCCCTTCTCGTCGATCAGGATGGAAAGTCCCTTGTCGGGATAGAACCAGCTGCGTGCGTTCTCGTTCTCCGGCAAGTGCGCCGCCGGGGGGCCGAAGCGCTCGAGAAAGAAAGTCTGGTCCAGGCGGCGTGTGCCCGGGACATAGCTGATCGCATCCAGGCGCATGCCATGAAGGTCTGCAATCCCGGCGCTGCGCAACGGGAATTTCCAGTCACCGGTGGGCGAGGATTCGCGCTTGGCGGCCTGCTCGGCGAGTGCCTTCTTCTGCTCCGTGTCCGCCTCCAGCCGGGTCACGACGCGCGCGTTCAGTGGGCCGAACGCAACCTTGCCGAAGTAGACCTCGAGGTCGAACCCACCCGCCGTGCGTTGGAACACCGCCGCGCCCTCCGGCGGACCGAACTTGGCGATCGCATCCTGCAGGGTGGCGCTGCCGAGTTCGATATCGAACACGCGCACCCCACCGTCAGGCAGCGGAGTCAGCTGCCATGGCAGGTCGGTGCGATGGCGGGTGAGTTCCGGATCCGGTGCCGGCGCGAACAGAAAGATCGCGCCCAGCACCAGGCCGACGAGCAGGATAAGGATCAATGGTGTCTTCATGTTGCGATCTCTCTGTCTCTCACCCCGAGAAGATACAGGATGCCATCCAGGCCGAGGGTCGAGATGCTGTGGCGCGCGCTCTCGCGCACCACCGGCTTGGCGTGAAAGGCGATCCCGAGACCGGCGAGCGAGAGCATCGGCAGGTCATTGGCGCCGTCGCCCACCGCCACGGTCTGACGCATATCGATACCGTAGTCGGCCGCCATGCGCTGCAGCAGCTCGGCCTTCTTCTCGCCGTTGACGATCTCGCCCTTGACCCGGCCGGTGAGGCGTCCGTCCTCGATATCCAGCTCGTTGGCCGAGACGCAGTCCAGCCCCCAGCGCTCCTTGAGGTGATTGGCGAAATAGCTGAAGCCGCCGGACAGGATGCCCACCTTGTAGCCGAGCCGCTTGAGGGTCTGGATCAGGCGGTCCGCGCCCTCGGTGATCGGCAGGCGGCGCGCGATCTCCTCGAGCACCGCCACGTCCAGCCCGCGCAGCGTGCCCAGGCGCCGTTCGAAACTCTCGTTGAAGGGAATCTCGCCGCGCATGGCGGCCTCGGTGATGGCCGCGACCTCGGCATGGGTGCCGGCGGCGCGCGCCAGCTCGTCGATCACCTCGCACTGGATCAGGGTCGAGTCCATGTCGAACACCACCAGCCGGCGGTGACGCCGGAACAGGTCGTCCTCCTGAAAGGCAACGTCCACCTCGTCGTCCTGGGTGACCGCGAGCAGATCGTGGCGCAGTTGCTCGGCGTCGGTGTCGCCACGCAGGGAGAACTCCACGCAGGCGCGCTTGTGTGGGTTGTCGCCGCGCAGTGAAAAACGCCCGGACAGGCGGGTGATGCCGTCGATGTTCATCCCGTGACGCGCGGCCACTGCGCTGAGGTGGCTGATGTTGGCCGCGCTCAGCTTGCGCCCGAACAGGGTCGCGATGTAACGCGGGCGCCCCTCGGTGCGCACCCAATGCTCGTAGTCGTCCGACGTGACCGGGGTGAAGTGCAGCTGCAGGCCCTGCTCGTGCCCGAGGAACAGCAGTTCCTTGCGCACCGCGTCGCTGTCCTCGCGACCCGGTATCTCGAGCAGCATGCCGAGCGACAGGCGCTCGTGGATAACCGACTGGCCGATGTCGAGAATATTGACCGCGTGCTGTGCAAGCGCATCGGTGAACGCCGAGGTCACGCCCGGGTGGTCGGGGCCGCTGATCGTCAGCAGCAGGATGGCATTGTCGGATTCAGTCTTCGTTACCATGGTACAGATCGGGCACGAGTTTGGGTGGCATCTGGAGGTGAAAGCCTCTTTCGCGCAGGTTGCGCATCACGTCCCCGACGTCCTCGCGTGCGAGTGGGCGCGCGTCGTTGAGCGCCAGCTGCATGACCGCCTGCGGCGTGCCGAACAGGGCCAGCAACTCGGCTGGCACGACCTCGAAGTCGTCTTCGGCCGCCAGGTAGAGGTACATCTCGTCCTTGCGGGGGCTTTTGTAGATCCAGCAATCCAGGCTGTCTGGCATGATCGGCGCGATGTCGTCGGAAAGGCACATTATAAGCAAATGCTGATTCAAACGGTTGCTGCGCGGGTTGCGCCTGCTGGTTGGAACGGGGCAAAACCGGCAGACTGGGCTGCATCCGCGGAACCTTGGCACCCGCTTGCAGGACTTAAGCTTTATGCACATTGCCTTTCCACCCCTGCTTCTCGGCATACTTCTGCTCGCGGGCTGCGCCAGCAATCTGCCGCCTTCCATCCGCATCGATGTGGGTGAACCACTGACGGTCGACCAGGTGCAGAAGGACCCGGATGGCACCCTGGACAAGGTGGTGCGTTGGGGTGGCGAGATCCTCTCGGTGGTCAACCGTCCAAACCACAGCGACGTGGTGGTGTTGCGCCGCCCCCTGTTCGACAACGGCGAGCCGAAGCCCCGTGGCGGTGAGGCGCGCCGCTTCGTGGCGCGACTGCCGGGCTTCGTCGATCCTGCCGAGTTCAAGCCCGGTCAGCGCCTGACTGTCAGCGGCCACCTCGATGGCCTGCTGACCCTGCGGGTCGGCGAATACCCTTACGCCCATCCGGTCGTCCGGGTTGCCGAGCATCACCGCTGGGGAGAGTACGTCGAACCCCCGGAGCCGCCGTGGCACCGCGATCCCTTCTACTGCGATCCCTTCTGGCCCTGGGGATACCCACGGCCCTGGCCGCACTGCTGGTAGGTCGATATGGCGCTGCGATTGCTGTTTCCGCTGCTGACGCTTCTTCTGCTGTCCGCCTGCAGCACGCTCGATGGCCCCGACCCGGCGCTGGCCACCCAGGCGACGCCGAAGCAGGTGCTCTCCGGGCATGCGATACCGGGCGAGGGTGAGTCCCTGGTGTGGGGCGGCACGGTGCTGAGGGTCACCAACCTGCGCGAGCGCACCCTGATCGAGATCCTGTCCTACCCGCTCGACCGCAAACGCAAACCGCTGCTCGATTCGCCGGCCAGCGGCAGCTTCGTGCTCGAGATGGAGGGGTTCATCGAGCCCGCCGAGATGCGCGTGGGCCTGCCGGTCACCGCAAGCGGGCAGTATGCCGGCATACTGCGTTACCGCGAAGGCGACCTGCAGGGGCAGTTGCCGCGCCTGCAGGGTGACGACCTGCAGGTCTGGGCCATGCCACCGCCTGCCCGATCGGCGCGCCAGCGTCCGGATGTGCGCTGGAGCATCGGGGTCGGGACTAGTGGCAGCGGGGTCGGGGTGAGTATCGGTTTGTGATTTGGACTTGGAGATCGGGCGGCGGTCAAACCGTGCGTTTCCGTTTCAGACCACCGGCACTGAATGAGGCCAATCCGATCCCTGGTGGACTGGGCGTAAAAAATGACGCGGCTCAGAGCCGCGCCTGCAGCACCTCGGCCACTTCGTCGTCGCTCAGCTTGATCGGGTTGGTCTGCATGCTGCCGCCGCGGCAGTTGGCCACCACGCGATCGAAGTCGCGCTCCTGCATGCCGTAATGCGACAGGCGCGGCAGTTGCAGGCGCTCGGTCCACTGGGTCAGCAGTTCGACCAGGCCGTCCTGAGCCTGCTCCTCATTCGAATAGAGCTGGCCGCTCAGCATCACCCCGGCCTCGGCATACTTCTGCAGGGCGATGTTGTCCGGGTCGCGGCGGCGCATGACCTCGATGTTCACCCGGGTTGCTTCCGCCACCAGGGTGCCGCACACCACCCCGTGCGGGATCGGGAAGAAGGCGCCCAGCGGCGAGGCCAGCCCATGTACCGAGCCCAGCCCGGCCTGCGCCAGGGTGATGCCCGAGGCGAGCGAGGCCCAGGCCATGCGGGCGCGCCCGTCCGGTGCCTTGGCGTTGTTCTCCCAGGCGTCCCAGAAACCGTCGCGGAAGGCCTGCATGCCGGAACCGGCGAGCGCATCGGTAAAGGGACTGGCGCGCAGCGACACCCAGGACTCGAGCAGCTGGGTGAAGGCATCCATGCCGTTCGCGGCGAGCAGCTCCGGGCTGCAGCTGGCCAGCAGCTCGGGGTCGATCACCGCCACCTGCGCCACCAGCTGTTCGTCGCGGAAGGACTTCTTGAAGCCGTCCGCGCCGCGGCGCGACAGGACCGCGTTCTTGGTTGCCTCCGAGCCGGTGCCGGCGGTGGTCGGAACCGCGATGAACGGCGCCGCCGGCCCGCTGTAGGGCAGTCCGCGCCCGACGCCCTCGAGATGGTCCATGACCGAAGTCCCGGTGCGCAGCAGGCCCGCGATGGCCTTGGCCGCATCCAGCACGCTGCCGCCGCCGATCCCCACGACCACATCCAGCGCCTCGCCGCGGTGCTCGGCGACCGCCGCATCGATCAGTTCCGGCGAGGGCTCGTCGTCCACGATCACCGGGCGCCAGGTGATCCCGCGCGCATGCAACTGCTTGTTCAGCTCGAACCAGGTCGGGGTCGACTGGAAGGAACGCCGTCCGGTGACCAGCAGGACGTGCCGGCCGTAGCGCGCAATGATGTCGGGCAGGCGCTCCACGGCGCCGGGCGCGAACTCGATCGCGGGCAGGCGGGCGACGTTGAAGTTGGGGTTGAAGTACAGCATGCGACGATCTCGTTGTGAGGGTCCGGGCATGATAGCCAGTGCCGGGTGTGAACGGTAAGGTATGCGTCAAGCAACGGCGAAGGGTGCCGGGTCAGTAGCATCGGAGCAGCAAACATGCGCAGTCAACTCAAGGTGTCCGGGCTGTGGCGTTATCCCGTCAAATCGCTGCGCGGCACCGCCTGCGAGCGCCTCGCGATCGGGCCACGCGGCCCGCGCAGCGATCGGGAGTGGATGCTGGTCGACAGCAGCGGACGTTTCCTCACCCAGCGGCAACAGCCGCGCATGGCGCTGATCGACGCGGCGCTCGCGGTGGACGAACTGCTTTTGCGTGCCCCCGGGATGGCCGCGCTGTCTCTTCCGCTGCAGGGTTCTGCTGGCGGGACCGTCGCGGTCACGGTGTGGTCGGACGTCTGTGAAGGCGAACTGGTGGATGGCGCTGCGGATCGCTGGCTGAGTGACTTCCTCGGTGTCGAATGCCGCCTGGTGCGATTGCCCGACGCCGCGGTGCGCCAGGTGGACAGGCAGTACGCGCGCGAAGGTGACCAGGTCGGGTTCGCAGACGGTTTCCCGTTGCTGCTGATCAGCCAGGAATCCCTGGATGGCCTCAATGCCCGCCTGAGGACCCCGGTCGACATGCGCCGTTTCCGGCCCAACCTGGTGATCAGCGGGGCGAGCCCGCACGCCGAGGACGAATGGCGCCGCCTGCGCATTGGCATGCTCGAGTTCGAGGTGGTCAAGTCCTGTTCGCGCTGCCCCATACCGGGTATCGATCCGGATAGCGCGGCGCGCACCCCGGAGGTGTTGCAGGTGCTCGCCGACTACCGCCGTGGCGACGACAACAAGGTCTACTTCGGGCAGAACCTGCTGCATCGCGGCGAGGGAGAGCTGCACATCGGCCAGGCGGTCGAGGTGCTGGCATGAGCGAGGCGTGCCCGGCGGCCGGGGCGGTGCGCCGCTGGGTCGAGCAACTGGTGATCGGCGAGGGTCTGTGCCCGTTTGCGGCGCAACCCCTGGCCGCGGGGACGGTGCGCTTCGTGTGCAGCCGCGCGCGCAATACTGACGACGCCTACCGCGATCTCCTGGCGGAGGTCGAGCGTCTGCTCGCCGTCGGGGCGGGGCAGGTCGAGACCACCCTGTTGGTGGTGCCGCTGGCCCTGGCGGATTTCGATGACTACCTCGAGGTGCTTGCGGCGGGCGAGGACGCGTTGCAGGAACTCGGGCTGGATACGGAGCTGCAGATTGCGAGCTTTCATCCGGATTATCTGTTCGAGGGGGAGTCTCCCGACGACGCCAGTCACTACACCAACCGTTCGCCCTACCCGGTGTTTCACCTGCTGCGCCAGGCCTCGCTCAACCGCGCGCTTGCAGGCTGGCCGGGGGACCCGGCGGAGATACCGCGCCGAAATCGTGAACGGATGCGGGAGCTGGGGGTCGAAACCCTGCGCCGGCTCAGTGACGGACTTGCAGCTCGGCGCTGAATTCGAGTTCGCCGTCTGAGGTGATGACAGCGTAGCTCGCGCCCCCGTCCGGGGTGACGATGATGGTGGGATCTTCCAGCAGGGGGTGTCGCACAAAGGCCAGGCGCCAGCCGAAACTGGTGACCTGGCCGAGAACCTGGCGTTGGCTGGAGGTGAGCAGCCGGTCGACGTGCTCCGGTATCGCCGGCTGACCGTGGCGACGTTCGCGGCTGGGTTGGACAACCTGTTGCATGCGGGAACCCCCTTCCGAAAACTTGTAACCAGTGTAGTCGATTGTCGGGGAATGTGTATACAAACCTGATGGAGAGTGCGCACCCCGCGGTCAGGGTGTAGGGTAGTTTCGATTTTGCTCGATGAGATAAAGGTCCGACATGAAGCCACTGCGTCCATCCCTCTGGGTTTTGTTGCTGCTCACCATGGCCCTGCTGGCAGGCTGTGCCAGCCTGGGGCAGCGCGAGTCGGTGCGGGTCAGCATTGCCGGCATCGAGCCGTTGCCGAACGAGGGCCTGGAGGCGCGCTTCGCGGTCAAGCTGCGGGTGCAGAACCCGAACGACACCGCGATCAGCTTCGATGGCGTGTTCGTCGAGCTCGAGCTCGAGGACAAGGGCTTCGGCAGCGGCGTCAGCAACCAGCAGGGCAGTGTGCCGCGCTTCGGCGAGACCCTGATCACGGTGCCGGTTACGGTGCCGTTCACCGCGATGGTTCGCCAGGTGCTGGGGCTGGCGGGCAACGAGCGGTTCGAGGGTCTCAGCTACCGGCTGCGCGGGCGACTCGGAGGCGTCGGCTTCGGCGGGATCGGGTTCGATAAAAAAGGCGTGATCGAACTCGCGCCCAAGGGCGGCGCCGGTTAGCGGTGCCCGCTATTCGGCCGGGGTCAGGCGCACCAGCCGGCCGTTGTCCGCGTCGGTCAACAGGTAGAGCAGGCCGTCCGGCCCCTGGCGCACATCGCGGATGCGCCCCAGTTCATCCTCCAGCAGGCGCTCCTCGTGGACCACTTTGCCGCCGTCCAGGCGCAGGCGCACCAGCAGGCGGAACTTGAGCGAACCGACGAACAGGTCGCCGCGCCAGTTGGGAAAGCGCCCGCCGTCGTAGAAGGCCATGCCGGAGGGCGCGATCGACGGCACCCAGTAATGGACCGGCTGCTGCATGCCGGGCTTGTGGGTGCCCTCGCCGATGCGCAAGCCACTGACGTATTCCGCCCCGTAGGTGATCACCGGCCAGCCGTAGTTCTTGCCCGGCTGCGGTATGTTGATCTCGTCCCCGCCCTGCGGTCCGTGTTCGTGGGTCCAGATGCGGCCCGTGCCCGGGTGCATTGCGGCGCCCTGCATGTTGCGGTGGCCGTAGCTGTAGATCTCCGGCAGGGCGCGCTCGCGCCCGACGAAGGGATTGTCGGCGGGGATGCGACCGTCGTCGTGCAGCCGGATCAGTGAGCCCGCGTGGTCGCGCAGGTCCTGGGCACGGTAGCGCGCGCCGCGATCGCCGAGGGTGATGAACAGATAGCCGTCGCGGTCGAATACCAGGCGCGAGCCGAAATGCACTGTCTTGCCGGTCTTGGGCTGGAGGCGGAAGATCACCTGCACATCGCGCAGGCGATGGCCCTCGAGGGTGCCGTAAGCGACCGCGGTGCCGTAGCCGCGCGGATTTTGCTCGGCGTAGGAGAAATAGACCCGCCGGTTGTGCGCGAAGTCCGGGTGCAGGACCACGTCCAGCAGGCCGCCCTGGCCATAGCCGCGGATCGGCGGGAGGCCTTCGATCGGACGCGGGTCGATAGTGCCGTCGGCCTCGACCAGGCGCAGCCGGCCGGGACGCTCGGTCACCAGCATGCGGCCGTCCGGCAGGAAGGCGAGCGACCAGGGGTGCTCCAGACCCTCGGTGAGGATCTCGACCTCGATGCGTTCCAGCTCGGTCTGGATGGCCGCGCTGACGACGGTCGCGAACAGGGTCAGGATCAGCACCAGCAGGAGACCGGTGCGATGGGTTGGTGCCGGGATAATCATGGATATCGAAACGTGTTGGCCGTAGGCGATAGAGTTTCCTTGGGCGCGCACTCCATCGCAAGCGCTGAATATTGCGAACGCAGTGAGTCGCGCCGATCCCCTAACGATTGTCTTTCGCGGCCAAGGCCGATCCCACGCGACCCGCTTGTTCCGACCGCCATGCCGGAGCGAGCTTGCTCGCGAACATCCGTGGTGCGAACCGCATCGGACCTGTTCTGTTCGCGGCCAAGGCCATTCCTATTAGATACGGTTGATTTGGCCCGCGTGCGGTAGGAGCGAGCTTGCTCGCGAACAGCGGTGGATTCTTGAATCAGTGCCCGTTTTCTTCGCGGCCAAGGCCGCTCCTACGAACGGGGCTGGTTTTGCGTCTCGGGTGTAGGAACGAGCTTGCTCGCGAACATCCGTGGTGCGAACGGCATCGGGCCTGTTCGGTTCGCGGCCAAGGCCACTCCTACGATACGGTTGATTTGGCCCGCGTGCCGTAGGAGCGAGCTTGCTCGCGAACATCCCTGGTGCGAACCGCGTCGGACCTGTTCTGTTCGCGGCCAAGGCCATTCCTATCGATACGGTTGATTTGGCCCGCGTGCCGTAGGAACGAGCTTGCTCGCGAACATCCGTGGTGCGAACTGCGTCGGACCTGTTCTGTTCGCGGCCAAGGCCACTCCTACGATACGGTTTTGATTTGGCCCGCGTGCGGTAGCGAAGGGCAATCTGCAGCTACGGAAGCTCCCTTTAGCGCCCAGGGCCGGCCTTGCGGTCAGTAATCCACCTTGCCGCGCAGCTTCTTGTGCTGCGAGCGGCGCTTCTTCTCGTCCAGGCGCCGCTCCTTCGAACCGCGCGTCGGCCTGGTCGCGACGCGCTTCTTCTGCACCTGCCCGGCCTTGCGTATCAGTTCCGCCAGCCGCTCGAGGGCGTCCTCGCGATTGCGCTCCTGGGTGCGGTAGCGTTGCGCCTTGAGGGTGATCACGCCCTCGGTGGAGATACGGCTGTCGCGCAGGCGCAGCAGGCGTTCCTTGTAGAAGTCGGGCAGGGACGAGTTGCGGATATCGAAGCGCAGATGGATCGCGCTTGAGACCTTGTTGACGTTCTGTCCGCCCGCACCCTGGGCGCGAATGCCGGACAGCTCGATCTCCTGATCGGGGATGCTGACCCGTTGGGAAATGATCAGCGGCATCTCAATCGGGCCGTCTTGCAATCAGCTGCACCACCGCGCCGGTGCCGGTGTGGCCGCGCCCCTCGTTGACCTCGCGCTTGACCTCCTGCAGGGCGACGATCTCCAGGCCGGGCAGTTCCGCGCGCAGCGTGTCCGCGTCCATCATCAGCTCCTTGACCGGCGGGCCGCCGGTGCCGTGCGCCAGCTGCTCCGGCGTATAGGCCTCCAGCAGCAACACCCCGCCGGGACGCAGCGCGGCGGGCAGGCGCGCGTGCAGCGCCTTGCGCAACGGCGGCGGCATGTGGGCGAAGATCGACACGATTCCCGCCCACCGGTCCTGACCCGGGTCGAAGTGCGCCAGGTCGCCGACTTGGTAATCGATTTCGACGCCGCGCTCCGCGGCCAGGCGCAGCGCCTTGTTGCGGCCCTCGGCGGCACTGTCGATCGCGGTCACCGCGTGCCCGCGCTCCGCCACGAAGACCGCATTGCGGCCCTCGCCCTCGGCCAGGCAGAGCACCGGACCCGCCGGCAGGTGATGCGCGAATTCCGCCAAAAAGGCGTTCGGCTCGGTGCCGTAGAAGTAATCGTCGGCGGCGTAGCGTTCATCCCACATCGGCCAGTTCCCCCTGGGCGGTTTCGATCGCATCGGCGGCGCGCAGCCATTCCATCTCGGCGTCCTCGACCCGGGTGTCGATGTCCTTCTTCTGCGCCAGCAGATCGGTCAGGCGCGCCTTGTTGGCCGGGTCGTACAGGCTGTTGTCGGCCAGCTGCTGCTCCAGTTCCTGCTGTGTCTGCTGCGCCTGTTCGAGCCGTTGCTCGGCCTTCTCCAGGGCGCGCTTGAGCGGCTGCAGCTGCTTGCGCTGCGCCGCCTCGCGCCGCTTGCGCGCCTTGCGGTCCTCGACCGGGACCACCGCGGCGGCGGGGGCGCTGGTGGCTTCTGCCCGGTTCTGGCGTGCCAGCCAGTCGGGGTAGCTGTCGAGATCGCCGTCGAACTCCTCCACCCGGCCGGCATGCACCAGTTCCAGACGGTCACAGCAGGTGCGCAGCAGGTGGCGGTCGTGCGACACGATTACCATGGCGCCCTCGAAGTCCTGCAGCGCGGTCGCGAGCGCCTGGCGCATCTCCAGGTCGAGGTGGTTGGTCGGCTCGTCGAGCAGCAGCAAATTGGGGCGCTGGTACACCAGCAGCGCCAGCACCAGGCGCGACTTCTCGCCGCCGGAGAAGGGGCCGACCTTCTCCAATGCCTTGTCGCCGGCGAAGCCGAAGCCGCCGAGGAAGTTGCGTGCCGCCTGCTCGCCCAGGGTGCGGTCGAGCTGCTGCAGGTGTTCCACCGGGCTGTGTTCCGGGTGCAGCTGCTCGAGCTGGTGCTGGGCGAAGTAGCCGATGGCCAGGTCCTGGGCCTCGATGCGTTCGCCTGCCTGCGGCGCCAGCTCGCCGGCGAGCAGCTTGATCAGGGTCGACTTGCCGGCGCCGTTGGGCCCGAGCAGGCCAAGGCGGTCGCCCGGGGTGAGCACCAGGTCGGCGTGCTCGAGGATCAGCGTATCGCCGTAGCCGACTCGGCACCCCTCCAGGCGCAGCAGCGGGTGCGGGTTTTTTTGCGGCGGCTTGAAGCTGAAATGGAAGGGCGAGTCGACGTGCGCGGGTGCGATCCGCTCCATGCGTTCGAGCGCCTTGATGCGGCTTTGCGCTTGGCGCGCCTTGGTGGCCTTGGCGCGGAAGCGCTCGACGTAGCTGTGCATGTGCGCGATCTCGCGCTGCTGCTTTTCAAACGCCGCCTGCTGGTTGGCCAGCTGCTCGGCGCGGATGCGCTCGAAGCCGGAATAGTTGCCGGCATACAGCGTGGCGCGCTGCTGCTCGAGGTGCAGGATGTGGTTGCACACGCTGTCGAGGAAGTCGCGGTCGTGCGAGATCAACAGCAGCGTGCCGCGGTACTGCTTCAGCCAGTTCTCCAGCCAGATGACCGCGTCCAGGTCGAGGTGGTTGGTCGGCTCGTCCAGTAGCAGCAGGTCGGAGCGGCACATCAGGGTGCGCGCCAGGTTGAGACGCATGCGCCAGCCGCCGGAGAAATCGGAAAGCGGGCGCCGTTCGTCAGCGGGCCTGAAGCCCAGCCCGGCCATCAGCTGCGCCGCGCGCGCCGTCGCCTGGTAGCCGCCGATGTGGTCCAGCTCGGCGTGCAGGTGCGCGATGCGCTCGCCCTGGTCGCCAGCCTCGGCAGAAGCCAGGTCGGCCTGCAGGCGGCGGAGTTCGGCATCGCCGTCGAGCACGTACTCGATTGCCTCCTGTTGCGTGGCGGCGATCTCCTGCGCCAAGTGCGCGATCACCCAGTCACGCGGCAGCGCAATGTCGCCGGCGTCGGCGCCCAGCCCGCCGAGCACCATGGCGAACAGGCTGGACTTGCCGGTGCCGTTGGCGCCGGTCACGCCGACCTTCTGCCCGGGGTGGACCTGGAAGGTGGCGTTTTCGAAAAGCAGGCGTGGCCCGCGGCGAAGGGAGACATGGTCGAATTGCAGCATGCGCGGATTCTATCAAAGCGCGTCCAACGGGCTGCGCACGCCTTGGCCGCCGCGCTGGATGACATGCGTATAGATCATGGTGGTGCTGACGTCCGCATGGCCGAGCAGCTCCTGTATCACACGGATGTCCCTGCCGCTTTCGAGCAGATGGGTGGCGAAGCTGTGGCGCAGGGTATGGCTGGTGACGCGCTTGGTGATACCGGCGCGGCGCGCGGCAGCCTTTACCTGTTTCTGAACGACGCTTTGATGGATATGGTGGCGGCGCATCTCGCCACTTCTCGGATCCTGTGCGATTCGCGTGGCGGGGAAAAGATACTGCCAGCGCAGCTCGCGATCGGCGTTGGGATATTTTCGAGCCAGGGCATCGGGCAGGAAGACGCTGCCGAAACCTGCCTCCAGGTCCTGAGCATGTTGTTCGGCAACCAATTCAACCTGTTCCCTCAGTAATCCCTGGAGGGTGTCGGGCATGGGGACGGCACGGTCCTTTGCGCCCTTCCCCATGCGTACCATGATGTTTCGATAGTCGAAGTCCAGATCCATTACACGCAGGCGCACGCATTCCATGACCCGCATACCTGTGCCATACATCAGGCGAATCATGAGGGCGGCCCGCCCGGTCAGGTGTGCGAACAGCGCCTGGACCTCTGAAGGGCTGAGAACGGTTGGCAGGCGCCTGGGGCGCCTGGAGCGACGGTAAGGTCCGATATCCTCGAGGGGCCGTTGCAACACCTTGGCATGAAAGAACACCAGGGCGTTCAGTGCCAATGCCTGGGTGGCGGCTGCCACTTTGCGTTTCAGCGCAAGATGCTCTAAAAAAGAAGCGACTTCCCTTTCCGGATGGGTGAAAGGATCCTTGTGCTGATGGAAAAGCAGGTAGCGGTTAATCCAGGTGAGATAGGTCTTCTCGGTATTCACCGAGTAACCCGTTGTCCGCACCACCGCCAGGAACTTCCGGTACAAGTCAGGGTGGCGGAGGCCAAGTGGATTGTCAGGGTCTTCCACCGCCTTGTCGATCATCTCCCAGGTGCGTGCCAGCGTCGGGTGGTCGGCCCCCAGGGCCGTCGCGCCCAGAACCCAGTGATCCCAGTCGAAGCCCGTGGCCCAGTCGGCATGCAGAAAGTGGGCGAAAAGCAGCCGCAGGCTGTCGGCACGCTGCCTGAACTGCCAGTCGGTAAGGCCAGGCTCGCGGGCCTGCGCATCCAGCCAGCGGCTGACCGACTCCGCGGAATGATCGGCCAAACGGACATCGGGGTGGGCGTCAATGAATCGCTCGACGTGCTTGCGGTACCAGGGCTGCGCCTTCTGCGGGACACCGAACGCCCGGATCACCTCGATGTAGCGGGTCCAGAAACGCCCGATGCGATCCTTGTCCGGTTCCGAAGAGATTTTCTCCATGATGACCGTACCTCCGTGTGCAGCAAATCATTGGAGAACAAGAGTAGAACAAACGGCAGTATAATTCAATTGTGGTGCTGGCAACATAAGTCAATTATGGCGCCAGCCACATAATCAGTAGTTAGCTGCAATAGTCCCGAAGCTTGTCGAAAATGATCCCAAACAACAAGATATCCCAAACAATCCTAGAGTTCGGAAAAGAACTGATACTTGCTTTGCCGAATAACCATTCCAAGGCGGCTCTTCGCTATTTCGAGTGGAATTCACCCTGAAACCCATGCCAGTGTATCCGGGAATTTGAGTGCGAGGAACCGGGATGGACAGCAAAGAGATTCTGCTACTGGGCTTGGGCATACAGGCGCCCTGGCAGTTGGTTGATCAGCGGCTCGAAACGGACAAGAATCCGCATGAGCTGCATCTTGAAGTGAAGGCGGAACGAGGCTCGAAGTACGCGTGCCCTGAATGTGGCAAGGCCTGCGCCGCCCATGATTTCCAGGAGAAGACGTGGCGTCATCTGAACTTCTTCCAGCACCATTGCTATGTGCATGCCTCGGTGCCTCGCGTGAAGTGCCCGGAGCATGGCGTGAAGTTGGTGGAAGTCCCTTGGGCGCGCAAGGGCAGCGCGTTCACGCTGCTGTTCGAGCAGGCCGCAATGACGCTGGTGCGTGAGATGCCGGTCAATGCTGCAGCCCGGATCATCCAGATCACGGACACTCGCCTGTGGCGGATTGTGCAGCACTATGTGGCCCAGGCGGTGAGTCAGTTCGACTTATCCTCAGCCGAGGCCGTCCGGCTTTGTGCGCCCGCCCGCAACCGCCGCC